>NZ_KK070023.1:2058456-2525133 GCF_000576475.1 Pseudoalteromonas sp. SCSIO_11900 | reverse complement strand
GTAAAGGTTGTAAAGCGACACTGAGTTAATTAAATCGTCGTAATAAGTGGTTACGGCATCGGCACGTTCACTAATTTTATCATTGCTAACAATGTCGTCAAAGATGAGTTCAGGCGCTTGGGTTACGTTACGAATAATATGTGTGTATGAGCGGCTGTGAATGGTTTCACTAAACGCCCATGTTTCAATCCATGTTTCAAGCTCAGGAATTGACACAATTGGCAATAGTGCAACGTTAGGCGAACGGCCTTGAACACTATCAAGCAACGTTTGGTATTTTAAGTTACTTAAAAAGATATGCTTTTCGTGTTCGGGAAGCGCTTGAAAGTCTAAACGGTCTTTACTTACGTCAACTTCTTCAGGACGCCAAAAGAAAGACAATTGTTTTTCAATCAGCTTTTCAAAAATAGGGTATTTTTGTTGATCGTAACGTGACACGTTAACGGTTTGACCAAAAAACATTGGCTCTTGCATTTGGTTATTATGATTTCTGCTAAAAGTAGTATAAATTTGCTCTACTGGTTTTGATGAAGAAGAATTATTAGTCATGACTGGCCTACCTTTTATTTGTGGTTTGAGACGTGATATACCATCACGAGCATAAAGCTTTTGCCATTGAAAAAGAATGCCAGGGGACGATAAATCGAAAAAAGCACTGGTATAACCGAGTGACCAACTGTTTGCTGTCATCGTTTTTAACACTTCTACCTTAAATGCTTGAGAATAAGGTTTGTGAACAGACCTGAAGCTTTCAGCGCCATGAATTCGATAAATAGCGGTCCAATATCGGACCTGCCTATCTGTAACATTAAATCTGTTGCTTACTGTCGAAGAGCTTTCAGACAAAGCGAGCTCTGCTATTTTGAGCTTAAAAGCTCGATGATGTTTGGACATAAAAAGACCCCCAGTAATTGGAATGTCCAACTATTGGGGGTCACTTCATTCATTATTTTGAATGCGGTTTTTTATTGTCTGATTAAAAATGAGCGCGTTTTAAAAGTAGCCTCTAACGCCAAATTGGAAGTTACGCCCAGGAAGAGGTGCCGTATCTTTAATAAATGAACTATGCACGAAACCAAGCTCATCCGTAATATTATCAACACTTAAGTAGAGCTGTGTATCCACTGCACCTAAATCAAGCTGATAATTGGCTTGTAAATCAATTAATGTATAGCCATCCGTTGCCGTTTCGTAAGCACTAATATCATTTTGCTCAAAGTAATGGGTTCCTGTTAAGGTAAATTGCGCATTACCTAGGGTATATTGTAGTTCTGAGCCCAATTTATTGGCAGGGATACGTGGTAAATTACCTTCATTATCTTTTAGTTTGGCACGAGTAGAGTCACCAAATACTTTTACCATGGCGCTGGGGTTTATTTGATAATGTGCATCAAATTCAAAACCATAAAGCTGCGCATCTTTACTGGTAAATTGATAAACATCAATTGCATCGCTGTGTCCATTGGCAGCAGACTCAAAGCCATCCATCTCATCAAACACTAATCCGGTGTTTTGTTGATAATAAAAGTTTTTAATATCGTTATAGAAAAAGTTGACGGTGTAGCCAAAGTCACCGCTAAAACGACGTAAACTAATATCAAAATTGGTAGAGGTTTCTTGTTTAATTTCTTCAGGTTCAAAATGCGCTTCTGCCCCTTCAATATGATAGCCCAAACCAAGCTCATAAGTACCTGTGGCAACATGCAAACCATTAGAGAGTAATTCAGCTGAAAGTGGCGCACGCTCTGAATGTGATAAGCTAACGGCTAGGTTGTGACTTGGCGTATACTCCCAAATCGCACCGGCTGAGGCACTTACATTAGTAAAGCTTTGGGTGTAGTTAATAGTCTCATCTGCCGATACAGGTTGTTCATCATGGCTGTGCTGATGTGTATCTACATCACTTTTGATATCATAATCTTCTAGGCGGGCGCCAAGCTCTACGGTGACATCGCCAAATGTGCGTTCTTCAAGTAAATATAACGCATGAGTGGTAGTGACACTTGCAGGCGTAAACGCTTCTTCGCCAATTGCATCGTAATCAGATTCACTATAGTGATAGCCAATCATGCCATGCCATTGGCCTAACTGATGCTCTACATTTAAACGTGCTTCAGTGGTTTCGTTACTAAATGTGGTGCCAATCGCGCCATCTTCAATTTCACTGTGCGTATAGTCGGTGTAGCCAAGACGAAGGTTAATAGATTCAATCCAGTTATCATGAAATGCATAACTTACCAGTCCTTGCCAACGATCTTGCTCTAAATGAGCATAAACGGGAGTTTCTATATGTTCTTCATCCGCATGATCTTCATGATCGCCTTCTTCTTCATGGGCATGGCCGTGATCATGTGAATGCCCAGGAATGCCATAATCTGTTTCAATATTGCCGTATGAAAAGCCAACAGTTAAATGCTCACCGACATAGCTGGTACCAAAGTTTACTGTTTCACTGTCGATAAAGGTATTTTCAACTGAAGTGGCTGTTTCTTCATCGCCCTCAATGTGTACTTCACCTTCTTCATGTTCATCCGGTAGGTTAAAGCGAGGCGTTTGATAATCATCACCACTGCGTTTGGTGCCATCAAAATGAAAATTAAAGTTATTGCTGCCTGTTTCTAATTTTGCAGCATAGGTGTTCGCATTTGAAACGGTATCGTGTGTGTATTGCGCCGCTCCCGAGAGCGTGTCAGTATTATTGGTTGGAATACGGTTATCAACCACATTTACCACACCACCAATCGCACCAGAGCCATAAAGTAGGGTGCTTGGGCCTCGTAGTACTTCAATTTGTTCAGCGGCTAAGCTATCACTTGATGTTGCGTGATCTGGACCAATACGTGATGCATCACTGCTATCTAAACCGTTTTGAGTAATTTTAACACGAGGACCACCTAGGCCACGAATAATCGGACTTGAAGAGACAGGGCCGAAATAACTCGCGTTTACTCCTGGTATTCCTTTAAGTGTTTCACCGAGGGTCGGTTTCGCTTTATTTTTTAGTTCATCCCCTGATAGTACGCTTACAGGTGAAATCATTTCTAAGCTATTTTTATGCAGTGCCGAGGCATACACAACCACAGTTTCAACCGAAGACGGCTTTAATGTAACAGTAATTGTATCGTCTACATTCTCAAGTGATATACGTGAATCGATGTAGTTATCTTTACTAATATGTAATTGGCTTTTAGCATCTATGTCAATACTAAACTGACCTTGTTCATTGCTTTTCACGCTTTGTGACTTTCCATGAACATGAATTGTGGCATTGGCAATGGGTTGCATTTTTGTATCTGTTACTGTGCCGTTAATCGTTGCTGCTAGGGCAGAGTGAGAACATAAAACAGACAGTAGCGCTGAGGATATGAGTGTTAGCTTAGTCATAATTACTTCGAATCGTGGTTGTTATGTTGTGATATAATATAACACTACAAAATTAAGCTATCAACAATGTTATACTATAACTTTAAAATTTGCGTTGAATAACACAATAGAGCGATAAATTTAATCTAGCACGGTATTATTACAGTCAAATTTAAGAGCGACTGTCTATCATTAGTATGTCTAACTTTTTTTGTGCTTTAAAATGATTTTGTTTATCGACAGGTTCAAGCATTTCACATTCATCATTTATCATTTCTGAAATTAAACTTGGGTAGTGTCGGCAATCTTGAGGACGGTCATGATAAATACTGCAAGTATATTTATCTTTTTCTTCAGGAGATGCTCTATAGGCAAGCTCTAAAAATGGGCATTGCGTTAATTGCTCACCCGTTGTTGGGTCAAACCATAATTTATCGTTTTTAACGTATTGAAATATTTTAGGGTTGAATAACGCCCACATTTCAATTTCATCCTGATTTATATCTAAATCTGCCGCACCATATTTAGTGCAGCATTTACCGCATTGATTGCAATTTTGCATAGGGTAGGTATTTACTATTGCGACTTAAATTAAGTGTTAACTGTAGCACTGTAATATCCAGGTTTTTAAATTAAACCTCTGTTTTTATCGCTTATAATACTTTTGTAACAACGCAGCGCTTAATAATAATGTACTATTAGGGAATATATTTCGAATACGATGTCTTTAATAAGTCAAAAAAGGCGCGTCAATAAGGTAGCGAGTAATTATGAATACTAAAGTATACAAAGCGGTTCACGATTTGGCGGAAAAGCTGATGGCAGCGGCTAATAAAAATGATACTAAACAGTTTGAATCTTTATATGCTGAGCTAAAAGCTATTTGTATTGAAAACGAAAATACAGCGAAAGATCACCCTGTTCAGTGGGAAACATTAGCAGATTTTACCGAAGAGCTAGAAGAAGCTATCGAGACTTACGAAAAAGCGTTACAGAAGTCGATAGAAATTAATAACAAAGATCATATGTCGTCTGTTGCCTTTTCTATGGCTACTTTACAGCTTGAGCTGGGTGATAAAGAAGCGGCAATTAAAAATCTGCAAGATGCTAAAATCAGTGCGAATAAAATTGAAGACAAAGAATTAAAATCAGAGATCCATGAGTTATTAGAATCATTGGTTGAAGAAGAAGGTTAGACAACTTTATAGCCATTATTAATAATCAGCGTCAGTAATAATACCATTGGCGCTTTTTTTGATAAAAGCAAATTCTGCGTCATTAAATGTTTATGCTTAAATTAAGTCATTAAGCAATTTTTTGAAGAAAACATGCTAGCGCAAATAGAACAATGGATTGATAAAACGAATAGCGAGTAGTTGATCAAAGAATATGCTGTGATACATTTGCTAGCGAATTTGCTGGCTTTGGATGTAGCAGGGATCACCTATAAAGACACTTATTATATATTACCTCATGTTGCGCGTAATTTAAGAGTGCATTTTCATGAGCTGGCTCATGTCGTTCAATGGCGCGAGCTCGGTGCTCACGCTTTTATTATGCGCTACATCAATGAAATCCAAACCTGTGGTTATGATGATGCTCCGCTTGAAAAAATGGCCTATGCACTTGATGCACACTTTACCAGCAATGGAAATAAATTTAATATTCCTGACTATATTACTCAACAGCTTTAGTTAATAAATATTATAAAAGGAATTTATATGTCGCGCTTTATTCTCTATCCGCTTGTTTTACTTGCCTTTGATGTAAAGGCAGCCGATTTTAATCATGATATTGTCAACGCATTGATCCATAGAACAACGCAACAAGTAACTTACGATGGCGCCTATCATAGGCTTGAATACCCTGGTGGCGATGTGCCCGCTAATATTGGTGTGTGTACTGATGTTATAATTAGATCGTATCGACAGCTTGGTATAGATTTACAAAAGTTAGTACATGAAGACATGCAGGCCAATTTTCACGCATATCCTTCTAAGCGTATTTGGGGATTAACCAAGCCAGATAAAAACATTGATCATCGACGTGTACCTAACTTACAGGTTTATTTTGAGCGGCATGCACAAGTGTTAACTAAATCGCTTAATGCAGCAGAATATAAAACCGGTGACATAGTCACTTGGATGCTGCCAGGCAATTTACCGCACATAGGTATGGTTGTTAATCAAATATCGCAGGACAGTGGTCACCCGCTTATTGTGCACAATATTGGTCGCGGACCTGAAATGAGCGATATGCTTTTTGCTCATACAATTACGGGTCATTACCGATTTGTACCTACTGCTTATTCAGAGTAAATAACACGGCTATAATCGTGATTACTTGAGTAATAATTGCAGCAAACAGGTAAGTGAATAAAGTGAACTGTTAGGCATTACACTGTGTGGTTTGTTAACCTCAATGCTAGTTACTTTAAATTAATACTGATATCACCATTGGGCTTGCAGCAACACAACAGTATTTCACCATCACGCACAAAGGCTAATGGTTCTTCATTGTAATTTACTTCACCAGAGACAAGCGTAGCACGACACGCACCACAATATCCCTCACGGCACTGGTAAGCAGCATCAATTTTATTCGATTCTAAGCAGTGTAAAAGAGAAGGGCAGCCAGCGGTAAAATCTAAGCACTGGCTGTTATCTGCAAGCGTGACACTTGCAGTGGTTCTATCAGTCATTATAAATCAAAGTCACCAAATTCAGCTGCATCAACCTGTGAATCAATTTGACCTACAAGGTATGAGCTAATTTCCGCTTCTTGTGGAGCAACTTGCACGTTATCAGAAACAAGCCATGAGTTGATCCATGGAATAGGGTTACTGTTATTATCAAACTGTGCAGGCAGACCAATCGCGGTCATGCGAGCATTGGTAATGTATTCAACATACTGACATAAAATATGTTTATTTAAGCCAATCATTGAACCATCTTTAAACAGGTATTCTGCCCATTCTTTTTCTTGCTCTGCAGCGTCAACAAACATTTTGATTGCTTCTTCACGGCACTGTGCAGCAACAATTGCCATTTCAGGGTCGTCTTTGCCATCTTGCATAATATTTAAAATATGCTGAGTGCCTGAAAGGTGAAGCGCTTCATCACGGGCAATAAGCTTAATAATTTTAGCATTACCTTCCATTAGCTCACGCTCTGCAAACGCAAATGAACACGCAAAACTCACGTAAAAGCGAATGGCTTCTAATATGTTCACTGACATCATTGCCAGGTACAATTTCTTTTTCAGCTCGAATAGGTTAACCACAACAGTTTCACCATTAATGTCATGTTTGCCTTCACCGTAAAGGTTGTAAAGCGACACTGAGTTAATTAAATCGTCGTAATAAGTGGTTACGGCATCGGCACGTTCACTAATTTTATCATTGCTAACAATGTCGTCAAAGATGAGTTCAGGCGCTTGGGTTACGTTACGAATAATATGTGTGTATGAGCGGCTGTGAATGGTTTCACTAAACGCCCATGTTTCAATCCATGTTTCAAGCTCAGGAATTGACACAATTGGCAATAGTGCAACGTTAGGCGAACGGCCTTGAACACTATCAAGCAACGTTTGGTATTTTAAGTTACTTAAAAAGATATGCTTTTCGTGTTCGGGAAGCGCTTGAAAGTCTAAACGGTCTTTACTTACGTCAACTTCTTCAGGACGCCAAAAGAAAGACAATTGTTTTTCAATCAGCTTTTCAAAAATAGGGTATTTTTGTTGATCGTAACGTGACACGTTAACGGTTTGACCAAAAAACATTGGCTCTTGCATTTGGTTATTATGATTTCTGCTAAAAGTAGTATAAGACATGTTTATCACTCAAAAAACTATCACTAAAACTGTCAGGACAAAGCGGGCAAGGCGCCCGCTTTAAGTTTAACTATTAAATTTTACACGCGCCGCCTGCACAATCATCATCTTCCACTTCTGGAGCGTCTTCTTGTGCATCTGATGCGCCATCACGGGTGTTATGGTAGTACAGTGTTTTAACACCTAGCTTGTAGGCACCAAGTAAGTCTTTTAGTAAGACTTTCATAGGTACTCTACCGCCTTCGTATTTATTTGGATCATAATTAGTATTCGCTGAAATCGTTTGGTCGATAAATTTCTGCATTATGCCTACTAATTGTAAGTAACCATCGTTAGATGGGATATCCCACAGTAACTCATAGCTATCTTTAAGGCGTTCGTACTCAGGGACAACTTGCTTTAAAATACCGTCTTTACTTGCTTTAACACTAATATGGCCACGCGGTGGCTCAATGCCATTGGTTGCATTAGATATTTGCGATGATGTTTCTGATGGCATTAATGCGCTCAGTGTTGAGTTACGCATACCGTGCTCTTTAATGCTGGCACGTAACGTATCCCAATCAAGGTGCAGTGGTTCATCACAAATTTTATCTAAATCACGCTTGTACGTATCCGTTGGCATAATACCTTGTGAGTACGTTGTTTCGTTAAATTTAGGACACGCTCCACGCTCTTTTGCCAGCTCATTAGACGCTTTCATTAGGTAGTACTGAATCGCTTCAAATGTTTTGTGCGTAAGCGCATTTGCGCTGCCATCAGAATAACGCTTACCGTTTTTAGCTAGGTAGTATGCGTAGTTAATAACGCCTATGCCTAGCGTACGACGTCCCATAGTGGCATTTTTGGCTGCCGGCACAGGGTAGTCTTGAAAATCAAGTAGGTTATCAAGTGCACGAACTGCAAGCTCAGCTAACTCTTCTAGTTCATCTAAAGACTCAATGGCGCCTAAGTTAAACGCAGATAATGTACAAAGTGCAATTTCACCTTCTTCATCATTCACGTTGTTAAGAGGCTTAGTTGGTAACGCAATTTCTAAACATAAGTTAGATTGACGGATCGGAGCCACTTTTGAGATAAACGGACTGTGTGTATTACAGTGGTCAACGTTTTGTAAGTAAATACGACCCGTGCTAGCACGTTCTTGAGCAAACATAGAGAACAGCTCAATCGCTTTAATTCGTTTTTTACGAATTGACTCGTCTTGCTCATATTTTACATATAGCGCGTCAAACTCGTCTTGGTCTTCAAAAAATGCATCGTAAAGGCCGGGCACGTCAGAGGGGCTGAATAACGTAATGTAATCGTCTTTAATTAAACGTGAGTACATGAGTTTATTAAACTGTACGCCGTAATCTAAGTGACGTACGCGGTTATCATCAACACCACGGTTGTTTTTAAGCACTAATAAGTTTTCAACTTCTAAATGCCAAAGCGGGTAGAAAAGGGTTGCTGCGCCACCACGTACACCGCCTTGCGAACAGCTTTTAACCGCTGTTTGAAAGTGCTTATAAAACGGAATACAGCCAGTGTGATACGCTTCACCGTTACGAATAGGGCTACCTAATGCACGAATACGACCTGCATTAATACCAATACCAGCACGTTGAGAGACGTATTTAACAATTGCTGATGATGTAGCATTAATTGAGTCTAAGCTATCGCCACATTCAATAAGTACACATGAGCTAAACTGGCGCGTTGGCGTACGTACACCCGACATAATTGGCGTAGGTAAAGAAATTTTAAATAATGAAACCGCATCATAAAAACGTTTGATGTAATCAATACGTGTCTCACGAGGGTAATCAGCGAATAAGCTTGCAGCCACTAAGATATATAAAAACTGCGCGCTTTCGTAAATTTCACCGGTTACACGGTTTTGAACTAGGTATTTACCTTCAAGCTGTTTTACTGCTGCGTAGCTAAAGTTAAGATCGCGAGAATGATCTAAGTACGCATCTAGCTCATCTAATTCTTGCTCTGTGTAATCAACGAGTAAATGTGCATCGTAGCGTTTTTGTTCAACCATGTTAGTAACATGGTCAAAAAGACGCGGTGGCTCAAACTGGCCATAGGCTTTTTTACGTAAATGGAATACAGCTAAACGAGCAGCAAGATACTGATAATCAGGCGATTCTTTAGAAATCTGATCCGCAGCGGCTTTGATAATCGTTTCGTGGATGTCTTTAGTACGAATACCGTCATAAAATTGAATATGCGATTTAAGTTCAACTTGTGAAACCGAAACGTTATTTAAACCTTCGGCGGCCCATTCAATAACGCGATGGATCTTGTCTAGATCAAGCGGCTCTTTACGGCCGTCACGTTTGCTTACAGATAACTGTTGGTTCATAGTTTTGCCTGTATTCCTTGGGAATTAAATATTTTTGACCAATGAGTGCACTTAAAATGCCTAGTGCCTATTATTTTATTGTTATTTATACCGCTTAGGTAAATTTAATTGAATAACATTTAGCCACAATATCTGGTGTTGTTCAAATTAGAGATCACAAGATAGTGTGGTCTGTGATCTTTTGCAAGGGACAGAAACCGCTCTCATTGTGGATAACGTTGGGATAACGTAATTGTGTTAGTAGGCATTAACCTTTGATCATTCGGTTAAGTTGAAATTTGTAAAAATCAACTAAGGAAAGATTAAATTTACGCTTTTTAAAAATAAATTTTGTCTGCTTTTTTTATCATCAAGCTTTGCGTAAAAACTAACACAATCACAATATGTAGTGTTTATTAATTAACATGGCACTATATGTGGTTAAAAGCATCTATAGGGCTATGCCAATTAAAATCTGCATTCCAAGCCAGTGCTTCGTCTACACTCGGTACATATCCCCACAGTGCGGTAGCGGTGTGCATATTCGCAGCTTTTCCTGCTTGTATGTCCCGCTGTGCATCACCTATATATAGGCAACGCGAAGGATCAACACTCATTTGCTCAGCACAATGTATTAAAGGAAGGGGTGAAGGCTTAGATTCTGCTAAGGTATCACCGCTTATCACAATTTGCGCACTCTTTAACGCAGGAATGGCCCTGACTAAAGGATCGGTTAAAAAACCAGGCTTATTTGTCATAATGCCCCAAGGTATTCCTTTATTATCAAGTGCAATGAGTAGTTGCTCTATACCAACAAAACATTGGGTATGGGTGGCAATATTGGCAGCGTAGTGTGCAACTAGCTCTGCTAAAAGTTGCTCTTGCGGTTGTTGCGCCCAGCCTTCTTTAAAACCAGCAGCAAGTAAGGCTGCTGCGCCATTTGAAGCTGCGGGGCGATATATATCACTGCCTACTTGGTGTTGTTGATGATTATGCAGCACACTATTAAGTGCAGCGCCTAAATCATCAGCGGTATCAAGTAAAGTGCCATCTAAGTCAAACAGCAGTGCTTGATATTCAATTGGGCTAGCAGGTGTTTGCGAGCTTGCCATTACACTAACTTCTCAAAATGCAGCATATAATTTACGCTTACATCATCATTCATTGTGTATTGCTTAGAAAGCGGGTTATAACTTAAACCAGCACTGGCACGTACTTTTAAGCCAGCTTGCTCTGCCCATGCAATTAATTGCGCAGGTTTAATAAACTTTTTATGGTCATGGGTACCTTCAGGGACCATTTTTAACAGTTTTTCTGCACCGACAATAGCGTATAAGTAAGCTTTTGGGGTTTTATTAAGAGTAGAGAAAAAAACATCGGCCCCAGGTTTTGCTAATTTAGCGACCGCATGAATAATAGAAGCGGGGTCGGGGACGTGCTCTAACATTTCCATGCAAGTGATCACATCAAAGCGCTCAGGGTGCTCATCAGCAAATTGTTCTGCAGGCACTTTTATATATTCAACGGGGACACTTGTTTCTAAGCTGTGTAACTTGGCGACAGTTAAAGGCTCTTGCCCCATATCGATGCCAGTTACTTTAGCGCCCATTCGCGCCATGCTGTGACTTAAAATACCGCCACCACACCCAACATCGAGGGTTTCTTTATCAAATAACCCTTTAGTTTTGTCAGCGATAAAATCTAATCGTAATGGATTAATTTCGTGTAAGGGTTTAAATTCGCCTTCTAAATCCCACCAACGTTCTGCGATGGCTTCAAACTTTGCTATTTCTGCGTTATCTACATTTTGATGTTCGGTCATAAAATACTTCCTCGTCAATCTGAGGCCATTATATAGGGCTAAATTGATAAATCGCAAAGTTTTGCGCCTGTAAATTAAAATTAATTGTGATAGCATGGTTATTTAGAAATAATAACAAACACTCTTAATACCTAATACTGGGTTGTTAAGAGCTGATACTGAAGGAATGTGATATCAAATGACTGATCTCGCCAATGAAATTCTGCCAGTCAATATTGAAGACGAGTTAAAAAATTCCTACTTAGATTACGCCATGAGTGTAATTGTAGGACGTGCATTACCAGACGTACGTGACGGTTTAAAACCTGTTCACCGCCGCGTCTTGTTTGCAATGAACGAGCTTAGTAATGACTGGAACAAGCCTTACAAAAAATCGGCCCGTGTGGTCGGTGACGTAATCGGTAAATACCACCCACACGGCGACAGTGCAGTTTATGACACCATCGTACGTATGGCTCAGCCATTCTCTCTTCGTTATATGTTAGTTGATGGTCAGGGTAACTTTGGTTCGGTTGATGGTGATTCAGCAGCGGCAATGCGTTATACAGAAGTACGTATGGCAAAAATGTCGCACGAATTATTAGCCGATCTTGAAAAAGAAACGGTTGATTTTGTGCCTAACTACGATGGCACAGAGCAAATTCCTGATGTATTACCGACTAAAATACCTAACCTGTTAGTTAATGGTTCGTCAGGTATTGCTGTTGGTATGGCGACAAATATTCCGCCACATAACTTATCAGAAGTAGTGAATGGCTGTTTAGCGCTTATTCAAAACCCTGAGTTAACCATTACTGAGTTAATGGATTATATTCCAGGTCCAGATTTCCCAACTGCGGCAATTATCAACGGTAAAAAAGGCATTGAACAAGCTTATCAAACCGGTCGCGGTAAAGTGTACATGCGTGCGCGTGCTGAGATTGAAACCGATGAGAAAACCGGCCGTGAAACAATTATTGTTCATGAAATCCCTTACCAAGTTAACAAAGCTCGTTTGATTGAAAAAATCGCCGAGCTAGTTAAAGATAAAAAAATTGAAGGGATCAGCGCATTACGTGATGAATCAGATAAAGACGGTATGCGTATCGTTATTGAGATCAAACGTGGTGACGTAGGTGAAGTTATTCTAAACAACCTTTATTCACAAACTCAGTTACAAACTGTGTTTGGTATGAATATGGTTGCGTTAATTAATAACCAGCCCAAGTGTTTCAACTTAAAAGAAATGCTTGAAGAGTTTATTATTCACCGCCGTGAAGTTGTTACCCGTCGTACGGTATTTGATTTACGCAAAGCTCGCGACCGTGCACATACGCTAGAAGGTTTAGCGATTGCACTGGCAAACATTGACCCAATTATCGAACTTATTCGTAAGTCGCCTACGCCCGCTGAAGCAAAAGTTGCACTAACAGCGCGTCCTTGGGAATTAGGTAATGTTAAAGCCATGCTTGATAAAGCAGGCGAAGACAACGTAGCACGCCCAGATTGGTTAGCAAGCGAACTGGGTATTCGTGATGGTCAGTATTATATTTCTGAGCAGCAAGCCCAAGCAATATTAGACTTACGTTTACACAAACTTACTGGTCTTGAGCACGAAAAAATTCTTACCGAATATCAATCGTTACTCGACCTAATTGCCGAACTATTATTAATTTTGGCAAGTCCGGAACGTTTAATGGAAGTTATTCGTGACGAGTTAGTTGAAATTAAAGAGCAATATGGTGATGAGCGCCGCACTGAAATTAATGCCGCTGCACACGATATAAGCCTTGAAGATTTAATCAACGAAGAAAACGTAGTTGTTACGCTTTCACACGAAGGGTACGTTAAGTACCAAGCGTTAAGTGATTACGAAGCCCAGCGTCGTGGTGGTAAAGGCAAGTCAGCAACTAAGATGAAAGATGAAGATTTCATTGAACGTTTATTGGTTGCCAACACTCACGATACTATTCTTTGTTTCTCTACAGCGGGTCGTTTATATTGGCTTAAAGTATACCAGTTGCCACTTGCCAGTCGTGCAGCGCGCGGTAAGCCAATTGTTAACTTATTACCACTTGAAGCAGATGAACGTATTACTGCAATCCTGCCAGTACGCGATTATGAAGATGATAAATACATCTTTATGGCGACGGCGTTCGGTACGGTTAAGAAGACGCCATTAACGGCATACAGTCGTCAACGTGCAAGCGGAATCATTGCGGTTAACTTAAACGAAGGTGATAGCTTAATCGGTGTTGATATTACCGATGGCAGCAACGAAATTATGTTGTTCACTGATGCGGGTAAAGTTGTTCGCTTTAAAGAGGCTGAAGAAACGGCTGTCGTTGATGAAAATGGTAACCCAGTACTAGACGAAGAAGGCAAACCTGAAATCCGTTTCAAAGGTGTACGTCCTATGGGTCGTACTGCAACGGGTGTTCGTGGTATTAAGATGCCAGACGATCAGCGTGTTGTATCACTTATTGTACCAAAGAATGATGGCGCAATATTAACAGTGACAGAAAATGGTTACGGCAAGCGTACTCAACTTGAAGATTACCCATCGAAGAGTCGTGCAACACAAGGTGTTGTATCAATCAAAGTGAGTGAGCGTAACGGTGCTGTTGTTGGTGCTGTACAGGTTGATGACAACGACGAAATAATGATTATTTCGAATCGTGGTACCTTAGTACGTACTCGCGTTAATGAAGTTTCTACGGTTGGACGTAACACCCAAGGTGTTATTTTGATCAGAACTATTGACGAAGAGCAAGTAGTTGGTTTACAACGTATCGAAGAGATTGAAGTGACTGAAAGTGACTTAGTTGATATCGAAGACGTTGAAACAGTAGATACAGTTATTGATGAAGTGGCGGATGACAATCCTCCTTCAGAATAATTAGATTGAAAAAAGCGGCCTTGGCCGCTTTTTTTATATGGTTGAAAAAAACTAAAGACACTTGAATTAGTTTAATTCAAGTTAAACAGTAAATTACTGGAATGAGGAAAAGGTAATGAGTATATATAATTTTTGTGCAGGCCCTGCAATGTTACCACCGGCTGTAATGCAAAAAGCACAAAAAGAGTTTTTAGACTGGCAAGGGCTTGGCGTTTCAGTAATGGAAATGAGTCATCGCAGTAAAGAATTTTTAGCATTAACGGCTAAGTGTGAAGCTAGTCTGCGTCGTTTAATGAATATTAGTGATGAGTTTGAAGTGCTGTTTATGCACGGCGGCGGTCGAGGACAATTTAGTGCCGTGCCTTTAAACCTCCACGTTGATGGAAAAAAAGCGGTGTATTGTGAGAATGGGGTGTGGTCAAAAAGTGCAACCAGCGAAGCCGATAAGTTTACCAATACACACGCAGTTGATGTGCGCAATGATGATAACGGCCTGTTTTCTATTAAGCAGGTAGCCGATTGGGTTTTACCTACAGATGCGTCTTACATTCACTATTGCCCGAATGAAACCGTAGACGGCCTTGAAATATTTGATGTACCCAGTCATCCAACGGCGCCGATTGTGGCCGATATGTCATCGACTATTTTATCGCGCGAAATCGACGTTAATAAATTTGATTTAATCTACGCGGGTGCACAAAAAAATATCGGTCCGTCGGGCATTGCTATTGTGATTGTTCGCAAAACGCTACTTGAGCGTGAAGGGCTCGCTAAGCCGGGTATTTTAGATTACGCCCTTGAGGCAAAACAAGGCAGCATGTTTAATACACCGCCTACTTTTGCGTGGTACCTAGCAGCCGAAGTATTTGAATGGCTAGAGCAAAATGGTGGCGTCAAAGCAATGGAAGCACAAAATATTGCTAAAGCTAAGCTGCTTTATGACTTTATTGATGAATCGCCTTTTTATACCAATAAAGTAGCGCCGCATTGTCGCTCTCGTATGAATGTACCATTTTGGTTAAATGATGAAAGCTTAAACGAAAAGTTTGTAACGCAATCTAAAGAAGCCGGTTTACTTGCCCTAGAGGGGCACAGAATAGTGGGTGGTATGCGTGCTAGCATTTATAATGCTATGCCACTTGAAGGTGTACAAGCATTGGTAGATTTTATGGCGGCATTTGCTAAGGATCACAGCTAATGGAACAACTACGTTTAGAGCCAATTTCTCGTGTTAATGGCAGTGTTACTCTACCTGGGTCTAAAAGCCTATCAAATCGTATTTTATTATTAGCTGCGCTGGCTCAAGGGACTACCGTTGTAGAAAACCTGCTTGATAGCGATGATATTCGCCATATGCTAGGTGCATTAAAATTATTAGGTGTTAATGTAGCCCTTAATGATGATCGTACTGTGGCAACTGTGGAAGGGGTCGGCGGTGTATTTAAAACGCCCAATGAGCCATTATTTTTAGGAAATGCAGGCACTGCGTATCGTCCTCTAACTGCGGTACTTGCTGCAGTATCTGGTGAATATGAATTAATAGGCGAGCCGCGCATGGAAGAGCGCCCTATAGGGCATTTAGTTGATGCTTTACAAGCGCTCGGGGGGGATGTTAGTTATTTAAAAAATAAAGATTACCCACCACTTAAAATTATCGGTGGGCAAATAGCCGGCGGTGAAGTCGAAATTGACGGCAGTATTTCAAGTCAATTTTTAACGGCGCTGCTCATGGCTGCGCCGTTATTTAAAGGCGATACACACATTAAAATTAAAGGCACCTTAGTCTCTAAGCCTTATATTGATATTACTCTGGATGTGATGGCGCGCTTTGGTGTGGTTGTTGAGCATGATAATTACACCACGTTCTTCGTTAAAGGTGCTCAGCAATACCAAGCTGTTGAGCGCATAATGGTTGAAGGTGATGCTTCATCGGCTTCTTATTTTATTGCTGCTGCAGCAATTGCCGGTGGCGAAATAGAAATTAAAGGTGTCGGGGCTAAATCAGTTCAAGGTGATATTGGCTTTGCTAAAGTGATGGAGCAGGTCGGTGCCAAAATTGATTGGTATGACGAGCGTTTAGTTGTTCGTAAAGGTGAGCTTAACGGTATTGATATTGATGCTAATGCTATACCTGATGCTGCAATGACCCTGGCGACTGTTGCCTTGTTTGCCAAAGGGCCAACCGCTATTCGTAATATTTATAACTGGCGGGTAAAAGAAACTGACCGTTTACATGCGATGGCCACCGAGCTTAAAAAAGTAGGGGCTAACGTGGTTGAAGGGCACGACTTTATTGAGATCACACCGCCAAAACATTTTAATAATGTGGCTGTAGATACCTACGACGATCACCGTATAGCCATGTGCTTTGCAATGGTAGCGGTAGGGGGCAAGCCTATAACGATTAACGATCCTGCTTGTACTTATAAGACATTCCCAAAATTTTTCAACGTGTTAGCATCTGTCAGTAAATAAGCTATTTATAAGTATTTATAAAAAGTTACATACTAAAAGCGGATAATCTTTATTAATTAGCGTATAATGTGGCGGTTTATTTTGGTGTGCATTGAAGGAGGTTTTAAATGCCGGCGTTATTAATGCCCGTAATCACCGTAGATGGCCCAAGTGGTTCTGGTAAAGGAACTGTTTGTCGCCTATTGGCTGAAAAATTAGGCTGGGATGTGTTAGATAGCGGAGCAATTTATCGCGTACTATCACTTGCAGCACTTCATCACCAAATTGCTTTAGATAACGAGGAAGCACTTGTCCCACTAGCTGCAAATCTTGATGTGCAGTTTTTGATAGACAATGACACTAATGCAGGAAAGATTATTTTAGAAGGCGAAGATGTCACAACCACTATTCGAAATGAAGAAGTAGGTGCTGCAGCGTCTAAAGTAGCCGCATTACCGCGTGTTCGAGAAGCGTTGCTTCGCCGCCAGCGTGCGTTTAGAACAGAAAACGGTTTAATTGCCGATGGCCGCGATATGGGCACTGTGGTATTTCCAGATGCGCCATTAAAGATATTTCTAACCGCAAGTGCAGAAGAACGTGCTCGCAGACGTTTTGTTGAGTTGAATGAGCGCGGGCTTGATGTTACACTAAGTGGTCTATTACAGGACATTCAAGCACGTGATGATCGCGATATGAATCGTGCCATTGCGCCGCTTGTACCTGCAGAGGATGCGATTGAGCTTGATACTAGCGAGCTTAACGCTCAGCAAGTGTTTGATAAAGTTATAACTTTATTAGATGCGAGCATCTCAGAAGGTAAGCTTCCTAAACGAAGCTAAATACATTTTATGCACCAGCAGGATGCCAGTGCTATTTTAACAACCCCATGCAGCATGGTTGCTTATTGGTATTAATATATGAGACGTATATTCGTATGTCAGAAAATTTTGCGCAGTTATTTGAAGAAAGCTTAAAGGGTTTTGAAGCAGAGCAAGGCTCTATCGTTAAAGGTACAGTTATTTCTATCGAGAATAACATTGTACTTGTAGATGCTGGTCTTAAATCAGAAAGTGCTATCCCTGCAGAGCAGTTCAAAAATGCTGCTGGTGAACTAGAAGTTGCTGTAGGCGACGAAGTAGATGTTGCACTAGATGCAATCGAAGACGGTTTCGGTGAAACTATCCTTTCTCGCGAGAAAGCGAAGCGTCACGAAGCGTGGATCCGTCTTGAGAAAGCATGTGAAGAGCAAGAAACTGTTACTGGTGTTATCAACGGTAAAGTTAAAGGCGGTTTCACAGTTGAAGTTGATTCAATCCGTGCTTTCCTACCTGGTTCACTTGTTGATGTTCGTCCAGTACGTGACACAACTCACCTTGAAGGCAAAGAGCTTGAATTTAAAGTAATCAAGCTTGATCAAAAACGTAACAACGTTGTTGTTTCACGTCGTGCAGTTATCGAATCTGAAAACTCACAAGAGCGTGAAGAGCTTCTTGCTAACCTTGTTGAAGGTCAAGAAGTTAAAGGTATCGTTAAGAACCTTACTGACTACGGTGCATTCGTTGACCTTGGTGGTGTTGATGGTCTACTACACATCACTGACATGGCGTGGAAGCGTGTTAAGCACCCTTCAGAAATCGTTAATGTTGGCGACGAAATCGCAGTTAAAGTTCTTAAATTCGACAAAGATAAAACTCGTGTATCTCTAGGCCTTAAACAGCTTGGCGAAGATCCATGGGCAGCTATCGCTGGTCGTTACCCAGAAGGTTCTAAGCTTTCTGGTCGTGTAACTAACCTTACTGATTACGGTTGCTTCGTAGAAATCGAAGAAGGCGTTGAAGGTCTAGTACACGTTTCTGAAATGGATTGGACTAACAAGAACATCCACCCTTCAAAAGTTGTTTCACTAGGTGACACTGTTGAGGTTATGGTTCTTGAAATCGATGAAGAGCGTCGTCGTATTTCTCTTGGTCTTAAGCAATGTATTGCTAATCCTTGGCAGGAATTTGCTCGTCTACAAAACAAAGGCGACCAAGTTACTGGTAAGATCAAATCAATCACTGACTTCGGTATCTTTATCGGTCTTGACGGTGGTATTGATGGTCTTGTACACCTTTCAGACATTTCTTGGAATACACCTGGCGAAGAAGCTGTACGTGAATTCAAGAAAGGCGACGAAATCACTGCTATCGTATTGCAAGTTGACCCAGAGCGTGAACGTATCTCTCTAGGTGTTAAGCAAATCGAAGCTGACCCATTCAATAACTACCTTGATGCAAACAAAAAAGGTGCTATTGTTAAAGGTAAAGTGACTGAAGTTGATGCGAAAGGCGCAACTGTTGAACTTATCGAAGGCGTTGAAGGTTACATCCGTGTAGCTGATATCGCTCAAGAGCGCGTTGAAGATGCAACTACTGTTGTTTCTGTAGGCGACGAGATTGAAGTTAAATACGTTGGTGTTGATCGTAAGAACCGCACTTTAAGCTTATCTGTTAAAGCTCTTTTCGAAGCAGAAGAGAAAGAAGTACTAGAGAAGCTTAAGAAAGAAGAGCCAGTGTTTGAAAACGCAATGGCAGCTGCTTTCGCAAATGCACAAAAAGACTAATTAATTATAGTCTTTTAATTGGAAGGGCAGTTTATGCCCTTCCACTATTTCTTTTTAAGGAAACGCTATGACTAAGTCAGAACTGATAGAAACACTTGCTGAACAACATTCACATATTCCTGTGAAAGATGTTGAGAACGCTGTTAAAGAAATTCTTGAACAAATGGCCGGCTCATTATCTTCTTCAGATCGTATTGAGATCCGAGGTTTTGGAAGTTTCTCTTTGCATTATCGTGCGCCTCGTACAGGCCGTAACCCTAAAACAGGAGAAACTGTAGAGTTAGATGGTAAGCATGTACCTCATTTTAAGCCAGGCAAAGAACTACGTGACCGTGTAAACGAGAGCATTGCTTAGTAAAATTATTGGAGTAGTTACTTGTTCAAGGTATTAAAAATTATTCTGGCGGCACTTTTTTTAATTGGTGCGTTTGTATTGGGTTCGCAAAATCCACAATTAACACAAATTAACTACATAATAGCCAGTAATACATTACCTTTAGCCGTTATACTAAGTATCTGCTTTTTGCTAGGTGTTGTAGTGGGTTGTTTTGTGAGTTTTAAATTGTTCACGCAATTAAAGTGGCAAAATTACCGTTTAAAAAAGCAATTAACGCCTGAAAAAGATAATAATAAGCGTATTGCCAACAAAGACACCTAATTATGATTGAGCTGTTGTTTTTACTGCTTCCCGTTGCTGCCGGATATGGTTGGATCATGGGGAAAAACAGTGCAAAAAATCAGGCTCATCAGTTTAACCGTCAAATTACTTCTGAGTACAGTAAAGGCTTAAAGTTTTTACTGGATAGAGAAGAAGATCAGGGGCTTGAGCACTTAATTAATTTGCTCGAAGTAGCTGCTGACTCTGTTGAACATTATTCCACTTTAGCAACCATGTTTCGCCGTCGTGGTGAGCTTGACCGCGCAATAAAAATTCACGAACTACTGCTAAAACACCCAAGCCTTAACGAAAAACAAGCCGCTAATAGCCGTTTAGAACTAGCCGAAGATTATATTATGGCTGGCTTATTAGACAGCGCAGAAGAACATTTAATATGGCTGGTAAAAAATAGCCATGCAGATGCACTCGATCCTATTATTTCTTTATATTCACAAACCCGTGAATGGGAAAAAGGCATTAATATGTTTGAAGCGCATACTGAGCTTTTTTCAAAAGAACAACACTTTAAAGCCATCGCTAATTTTTACTGTGAGCATGCCATTGCCAGTAGTAACCCACAACTTATGCGTAAAGCCATCAGCTTAAACTTTAAAACAATTAGGCCTTTATATGAGCTTGGACTGTCAGCTTACACCAAAGAAGATTACGTAAAAGCAATTTACTATTGGCGAGAACTCATCTGCCAATTTACTTTTTTTGCGCCATTGTTTATTGAAAAGTTAGCGCATAGTTATAAGCAACTAAAATTAACCCATCAGTTTCATGAACTCGTTGCGGAGTTATTAGAAAAAGGTGGAGTAATGATAAAAATACAACACTGCCAAGCGTTGCTTGAGCAAGGCCATACAGAACAAGCCTTTGAGTTTTTAACTGATAATTTAAAACGTCAGCCCACAATTCGTGGTTTTAGTTTTTTATTGCAGTTAATGAGCGCCGAAAATAAAAATACAAAAGATGTGCTTAATCAAATAGATAAACTTGTTACCTCATATATTGCTACTAAGCCCGACTTTCAATGTCAGCATTGTGGCTTTACTAGCTACACCATTTATTGGAATTGCCCTTCATGTAAACACTGGGAAACCATTGTGCCTAGCAGAGGCTTAGACGGATTTTAATCTTTATACTTTTCGCTCACTAGTAGGATAGTTATGTCTTTCGAAAAATCAAAAAAAATTCTTATCGCGCTTGATTATGATGATCAGCAAACTGCTTTAGCATTTGTAAAACAGTTATCACCAGATACCTGTCGATTAAAAGTGGGCAAAGAAATGTTTACTTATTTTGGTCCTGCATTTGTTAAAGAATTGGTCGATTTAGGTTTTGATGTATTTTTAGATTTAAAGTTTCACGATATTCCAAATACCGTTGCTAAAGCGGTGACTGCTGCGGCTAAAATGGGTGTATGGATGGTCAATGTACATGCATCGGGCGGTTATGAAATGATGCATAAAGCTAAACAAGCACTTGAGCAGTTTGGCGACAAAGCGCCATTACTTATTGCAGTAACTGTATTAACCAGCATGGACGAAGCTGAACTTGAGCGTTTAGGTATAACTAAATCTCCCCAAGAGCAAGTTATGCATTTAGCTAAATTAACAAAGCAAGCAGGGCTTGATGGTGTTGTTTGTTCCGCGCAAGAAGCGCAAAGTTTAAAGGCTACTTTAGGGAAAGAGTTTAAATTAGTTACGCCAGGCATTCGCCCAGCGGGCAGTGATGCGGGCGATCAAAAACGTATTATGACACCTAAAGAAGCGATTGAAGCGGGTAGTGACTATTTAGTGATTGGGCGTCCGATCACCCAGGCACAAAACCCTGTAAAAGTACTAAATGATGTAAATGAATCAATAGCTTAAATTTAAAATTAGCATAATTAAGAGCAGTTCCTTACAACTGCTTTTCTTTGTGCTACATTTAAATTACGGGTGTGCAGTGAGGGATTTGCTTTGCGTATAATAATATTTTTAGTTGTAATTATCATTAGTGGCCTTGCTGTTAATAAATATGTTTTTTCAACTAAAGTGTATGATGATGTTTCAAACGTTACTGACTTGGTATCTGGTTACCCCGTTGATTTATTCAAGTTTAAAAAAATTGCTCAAAATTATGCCCAGCATCTGTGTTACTCCAATGAAGGTGTGTTAGCAGAAATAGATGTTAGCAGCAGAGACTGTGTTGCGACACATGATGAAATGCAAAATGAGTGTACAGAAAAAGTTTTTAGGCTAGCGCCATTAAATTTAGATTCTAAAAAAGAATTAATTGAATATTCAAATGAATATTCTCGCTGTACCTTACCTTATAAAAACATTAGGTTATAAATTTCAGATACTAAAAAGCCACTTAGGTTTAAAATTTAAGTGGCTTTTTATTTAATTATTTTAAACGAATAGACTTAGCTTCAATATCAATTAAGCCTTGTTTAAATAAACCGCCAATGGCTTTTTTGTAGTTTGCTTTGCTGGTCGAAAATACTTTTTTAATTAATTCAGGTTCAGACTTATCGCCTATGGCTAATATGCCACCTTCATCTTTTAGTTTTTCCATTATTTTTTCACCAAGCTCGCTTACTTTACCCATGCCTGGTTTTTCAAGTATGACGTCAATTTTTCCGTCTTCACGTACCTTTTGAATAAATCCTTTTAGCTTTTGACCAACAAACAGGTTCTTAAACACCATGTTGTAAAACACGACGCCAAAATGAGATTCTTCAATAAGCACCTTGTAACCAATATCAGTTTTGCCTGCAACAATTAAGTCAACTTCTTGTAAATGACTATACTGAGGCTCACCTTTTGATAAAAAACGGTTAAAGTTAGTTGAGGCACAAATACGCTGACTGGCGTTATCAAGATATAAACGTACTAAATATGAGTAGCCTTCTTGCATACGTGGTTTTTGTTCATTAAACGGTGCGAGTACGTCTTTTTCTAAGCCCCAATCTAAAAACGCGCCTATGCTGTTTATTTCTTTCACACGCAGTAGGGCATATTCACCGACTTGAGCATGCGGCTTTTTAGTTGTGGCTGTCGGCAGGTTTGCATTATCTAAAAATGTGAATACGCTGATGCTATCGCCAGCTTCAAGCTCATGTTTTATTTCATGTTTAGGTAAAAAAACTTCACCTAAGTCATGCCCATCTAAATAGGCACCTTCGTTGCTGACTTCTTTAACAAAAAGGGTTTGGGTGGTTCCTAGGTAACTCATAATTATTCCTGCTCAGGCTTTTTTTTACGACGCATCGGGGTATCACCATCAATATTAAGAGGTGCTTTAATTGGGGGCGTTGGCTTTTTCGGTTTTGCTTTTCGTTTTGGCTGTGGCTTATCAGTAGTCACTGCTTTTTTAGTCGGTTTAATTGGCGCTACTTTTTTCTCTTTAATGCCTTTAAATTTCGCTTTTAAACCCTCAACAGCAGCAAACGATAATTCATCATTTAAAAATGATTTTATTGCCAAGTAACTTGCCCAATCTTTAGGGCCCACAAGTGATAATGCGTTACCTTTAAAACCAGCACGACCAGTACGACCAATACGATGAACGTATTCTTCTGCGTGTTTCGGTAAATCAAAGTTAATAACATGGGTAACACTGAGTAAATCTAAACCGCGCGAAGCAACATCTGTAGTAATTAATATTTTAAAGTTTTCACGGCTAAACGCATCCATAATATCAAGGCGCTTACCTTGAGTTAAATCCCCAGCTAATGCGACAGATTTAAAGCCTTTACTATTTAATGATTCACTTAAACGGCTGGTATCAGCTCGTGTGGCAGTAAATATAATGCACTGGCCAACGTTATCTTGGTTTAAAAAGTGCTCAAGCAGTGCTTCTTTATGATCAAGGTGGTCAGCTAAGTACAATGTTTGTTTAATATCACTGTGTTGTTCATTGGCTGCACTGAGCATAATTTGTTTTGGTTTTTTTAGTAAATTACGCGATAACGCATCAACTTGAGCATGATCTAATGTCGCCGAAAACAATAAAGTTTGACGAAGACGATGATCGGCCAGTTCATTAATTAGTTTAAGTTGATCGGTAAAACCTAAATCTAAAATACGGTCAGCTTCATCGAATATAAGTAATTCTAGGCCACTTAATTGTAATGAACGTTGCTTTAAATGATCGGCTAAACGCCCAGGTGTGGCGACAACAAAATGAGGGTCGTTACGCAGTGCTTTAATTTGGTCGTTAAAATTTTCGCCACCGAGGATTTTAACGGCCTTTATGTTGGTACCGGCAATAAGTAATCGAAGTTGAGTAAAAACTTGGGTCGCAAGCTCACGAGTTGGAGCAACAATAAGTACACGAGGATCACGTTTACTGAGTGCTTTTTGTTTCATTACACGCTGCACAGCCGGTAATAAAAACGCTAAAGTTTTGCCTGACCCAGTTTTTGACTGAGCGAAAATGTCATGACCCGCCAGTGCCGTTGGCACAGCATGAGCTTGAATATCGGTAGGCTGGGTGATCCCTTGGTGCGCTAATTGTGTTTCTAGGCGAGTATCAATCCCAAGATCAGTAAAGTGCAATGTATGTTTCTCCAATATGAGCAAGTCTGTATAAATTTATCCGCGCATTATAGCCCACTGAGCTACTGCGCTAACAGTAAAAAGCGCATTATCATCCATTTTTTTGCATTTAAATAAAAAAAGCGTAAAATACGCGCCCCATATGCGCCGGATTTACGATTCGGTAAACGCCACTTAAGGCTATCAAAGCAAAATAGGAAGCAAAATGACTGCTGTTCATAAAAATGATGTAACAAACGAGCACTTTGTAGTATGTGCTATGTATAAATTTGTAGCTTTACCAAACTTTGAAGCACTACGTAAACCACTCTTAGAAGTAATGGAAGCCAACGAAGTACGTGGTACTTTATTACTTGCTGCTGAAGGTATTAACGGTACTGTATCAGCTAAACGCCAAGGAATAGATAACTTACTAGCATGGTTAGATACACAAGAGAATCTAAATGACATCGTAACGAAAGAATCATACGATGACGAATGCCCGTTTTACCGTACAAAAGTTAAGCTGAAAAAAGAAATTGTGACTATGGGTGTTGAAGGCGTAGACCCATTAAAAGTAGTGGGCAGTTATGTTAAACCACATGAATGGAATGCTCTTATTTCTGATCCAGAGGTGATCCTTGTTGATACCCGTAATGATTACGAAATTGAAATTGGTACGTTTCAAAACGCAGTAGACCCAAACACTAAAACATTCCGTGAATTCCCTCGTTGGGCCAAAGAAAACCTAGACCCATCAAAACATAAAAAAGTAGCCATGTTTTGTACTGGTGGTATTCGCTGTGAAAAATCAACAGCCTATATGAAAGAGCAAGGTTTTGATGAGGTATACCACCTTGAAGGCGGCATATTAAAATACCTAGAAGAAGTGCCAAAAGAAGAAACCATGTGGGAAGGCGAGTGTTTTGTATTTGATAACCGTGTAGCGGTAAATCATGACTTACAAAAAGGCTCATACGATCAGTGTCACGCATGTCGCATGCCTATCACAGAAGAAGAAAAGCTAAAGCCAGAATACATGGAAGGGGTGTCGTGTCACCACTGTATTGACAATGTAACCGATGAACAACGCGCACGCTTTGCAGAGCGCCAAAAGCAAATAGAGCTTGCTCAAGCGCGCGGTGAAGGCCACATTGGTAACGAAGCACAAGCTGTTTTACAACAACGTAAAGAAGCTAAAAAGGCGCAAAAAGAAGCACAGCGAAATAAATAAGCGGTACTTTTTGTTTGTACGTTATTAATAATAAAACCTCAGTTTTAACTGAGGTTTTATTATTTTAAACTCTTTTCACAATTGCTTGTATCTGTAGTAGATAGCGTGACCTTATTGGCAGCATTGACGAGCACACATTTTGTGTTTTTATCGAGCTTTTTCTTTTGAATAACGGTAAATTCACCTTCATTAGCAGCATATAAATTATACTGATACGCGCTGTTACCCCCTTCAAATAAAGCAGTAAATAATCCACCGACTAGTCCACCAACAATCGCGCCGCCAATCATTTCTTCTTTGTTGCCATCTAAGCTATCTACAAAGCCAAACCCCGCACCAGCAGCTATTCCAGTTCCCACTTCAGAGGAGAGTGTTACTTTTTGTATTGATTCAACAGACGCATAATAACGTTTAACAACTTGATTTTGATCTGCCCGATCAGTCCCTGATGATGCACAGCCTGATAGCAAGATCACCATAATTAAACTCTTTTTCATAAATATTGCCTTTATTAAAAATATTGATGTGCTAAATCATAGTCATAAATGTAATTTAAATATGTGTGGATTTTGTATGCTGCTGTAAAAATATGTAGAGTGGCAAGCATGCTTAATTTCAGCTTATTGTTTTGCTAATTTATCGTACTTAGCTATTTATTGATCATAGAGCTGTTAAACTGCGTAACATAATGCAAATAATAATTAATTAGGGTGCTCCTTTGAAATCGCGAATTCTTTTTACCAGCGTGTTTTTTCCTTTAATGTCGTTAAGTTTATCTGTAAAGAGTGCCAATGTCGTGGTGGAGCAGGTAGCGATGGAACGTGCTAAAGAGCAAGTTCAGGCTGTCGGTAACGCCGAAGCAATTCATTCGGTTATTTTATATCCGGCTGTGGGCGATAAAGTAACGGCGGTGCATTTTAAACCGGGTGATAGCGTAAAGGCCGGTGATGTGTTACTCGAACTTGATTCACGCAGACAAAAAGCGGCACTTGAAGAGGCAAAAATAAAACTTGCTGACACCCAAAGAACCCTCGCACGTTTAAAGCAAAGCCAAGCAAAAGGGGCTGTGCCACAGAGTGATGTGGATGATGCAAAAACAGTTGTTGAATTAGCAAAAGTGACCCTTACCCAAGCAGAAACAGAATTTGAAGACCGCCAAGTTCGTGCGCCTTTTAACGGCACTATGGGACTTACCGACGTTGAAGTGGGTGACAGAATTACTCCCCAAACGGCGATTGCAAGTATTGATGATACGCGTGCTTTATATATAAACTTTAACGCCCCAGAATCGGCCGTTTATATGCTGCGCAATAAAGGCAATGTAAAAGTATTCCCTTGGCAGTCACAAAATGCTGTAAACGCAAAAATTGCTTATCTAGATTCACGAATAGACCCACAAACTCGCACCTTACGTGTAAAAGCGCAGCTTGAAAACCCGCAGCAAAAGTTTTTACCCGGCATGAGTTTTCGTGTTCATATTGAAGTAGAAGGACAACGTTTTGCTGCTGTACCTGAAGCGGCATTACTGTGGGGAGCAACAGGCCCTTACGTTTGGACAAGTGTTGGTAAAAAAGCCACTCGAATTGATGTGAAAATTGAACAGCGCCTTGCAGGTCGTTTATTAGTTTCGGGGGCTTTAAAAGAACAAGATAACTTAGTGGTAGAGGGCGTACAACGCTTACGAGCTAACCAAGAGCTAAGCTTCTCAGCGCCAATCGCTAATACGCAGGAGTAGCCATGAAACAGCAACCTATGATGCAAGACTTGCCATCAATGGCTATTCGCCGCCCAGTGCTTATTGTGGTACTGAATTTACTGATTATTATTGCCGGAATTGCCGCCATAGCAGGCGTAGAAGTTCGAGAGCTTCCAGATGTAGACAGACCCCGTATTACCGTATCAGCCTCGTTCCCTGGTGGTTCACCTGAAACCGTTGATACCGAAGTTACCAGTAAACTTGAAGGTGCCGTGGCCCGCGTGAGCGGTGTTAAATCGATTCGAGCACAAAGTGAAGAAGGTAATTCACGCATTGTGGTTGAATTTAGACCGGGTGTTAATCTGGATGATGCCGCTAATGAAACGCGTGAGTCAGTTGCTCGAGTGCAAAGAGAGCTCCCTGAAGAGGTAGAGCGCGTTTCTATTATTAAGGCTGATAACGACGCTGAAGCGGTGGTTTCATTAACAGTATCAAGCGAAAGTTTATCGTTAGAGGCATTAACAGAGCGGGTTGATGTTGATTTAGCGCCGCAGTTTTTAACTATCCCTGGCGTTGCCGACGTACGATTAAACGGCGATAGAGAACGTGTGCTCAGGGTTCGCATTGATCCATTAAAGCTCAGCAGCTTTAACTTAACTATTCCAGATGTCGCCGATGTACTCAGGCAAGCCCCCTTTGATGTGCCTGCAGGGAGTTTAAAATCAAACGACCAGCAAATAATAGTGCGCGCTGATGCAACGTCTGTTACCCCCGCACAGGTGGGCGATATTATAATTCAGGGAGATACTCGTATTAGCGATATTGCTGCCGTGTACTTTGGTCCTGCCGATCCGCGCTCTATGGTAAGGCTTAATGGTAAACCTGTTATTGGTATGGAAATTATTCGCCAAGCACAGTCCAACACTATCGAAATTTCTGATGAAGTACTCAACCTTATAGAGGAAATGCGTGAGCGCTTTCCTGAGATGGAGTTTACGCTAACATCAGATGACGCGCAGTTTATTAGAAGCTCAGTAGATGAAGTGATTAACTCATTGGTATTGACGGTACTGCTAGTAATCATCACCTTATGGGTGTTTATTGGCTCATGGCGTGCAACATTAGTCCCAGCATTTGCCATTCCTGTTGCGCTTATAGGTTCATTAGCACTGATATGGGCACTTGGTTTTTCAATTAATATTTTAACCTTATTAGCACTGGTATTAGCGACAGGATTAATTGTTGATGATGCAATTGTAGTGAGTGAAAATATTCAACGCCAGCGAGGGTTAGGCCTTGGAAGGCGTGCCGCAGCGGTTGTTGGTACCCGCGAAGTATTTTTTGCCGTTATTGCCACCACTGCAGTATTAGCGGCTGTGTTTGTACCCATCGCATTTTTACCCTCTACAGCAGGGCGTTTATTTAGGGAGTTTGGTGGCGTACTAGCTGGTGCGGTAATTATATCTAGCTTTGTTGCGTTATCGTTAGTGCCGGCGCTCACCTCAAAATTAAAACTCAAACAAGGTGGTTTTCACCCCTTTGCTAAATTTGGTAACGTGCTTGCCAATATTTATACCAAAACAATTCATAAAGTACTGGAGCATGCTTGGGTTACCTTTATTGTTAGTTTATTAGTTGCAGGCGGTTCGGGTGCGTTGTATATGAGTTTAGATAACGAACTGCTCCCTACTGAAGACCGCGGTAAAATTAGAATATTTGCCCGCGGACCTGATGGCGTAGGCTTAAATTTTATGGATAGACAAGCCATTAAAATGGAAGATACCTTACTGCCTTTCGTTGAAAGTGGTGAAATTGAGTCTATTTACACTGTGGTTGGGCAATGGGATCCCAATATTGTGTTTATTACTGTGCCATTAAAGCATTGGGATGAACGTAACTTTAGCCAACAAGAAATTATTAATAAAATTCGCCAGCCTTTAGGCAACATCCCTGGTGCACCTGCTTACCCAGGTGGTGCAAATAGCTTAAATTTACGTGGCCAAGGTGGCGGCATAGAAATCGCTTTACTGGGACAAGATTACCTTGAAATATTTAAGGCTGCACAGCAGTTCTCAGCTGATCTTGAAAAAGCCGTGCCAGACGTTGCGCCAGTAAGAGTATCGTATCAGCCATCGCAGCCACAATTGCGTGTTAATATCGACAGACGACGCGCAGAAGAACTTGGCGTGTCTTTAAGTGATATCGCAATTACTTTAAGAGCCGCTATTAATGGTGACGATATCGCTGATTTAAACATAGGCGATCAATCTATTCCTATTATGCTACAGGCACAAAATCAAACTATTAACGACCCAAGTGATTTAGCAAACTTGTTTATTAGAGCCCGTAATAATCAATTGGTGCCGCTAAGTAGTGTCGCTAACATTTCAGAGGAAGGGGTTGCCGCAGAGCTTGAGCGTCATGCTCAGCGCCGTGCCATAGAGCTCAGTATGGAGCTGCCTGAGGGCTTAACAATTGCCACCTTAGTGGAACAAATAAAACAAGTGTCTGAGCAATCATTACCAGCAGGTATTACTCTTGCATTTAAAGGGGAAGCACTGACATTTGAAGAAACCTCCAACGAAGTATTAATGACCTACGTATTGGCATTTTTAATTGTGTTTTTAGTACTTGCGGCGCAATTTGAAAATGTTAACAGCGCTATTGTAGTAATGATCACTGTACCATTTGGGATTACATCGGCCATTCTAGCGCTATATTTAACCGGCACCTCACTAAATATTTACTCGCAAATAGGCCTAGTGATGTTAATTGGGTTAATCGCTAAAAATGCAATTTTATTAGTCGAGTTTGCTGATCAATTAAGAGATCAGGGGCTGAGTGTTCGAAAAGCGGTTGAACAAGCTGCATTGGTACGTTTAAGACCAATCACCATGACCTTAATATCGACCTTACTCGGTGCGTTACCCCTAATTATGTCCACAGGTGCCGGAGCAGAAGCACGTAAGGCCATTGGCTGGGTGGTATTTGGTGGACTCGCGTTAGCGGTATTGTTTACGCTTTACTTAACACCGGTGATTTATTTAGGGTTAGCCCGCTTTACCAGTCCTCGTGGCGATGAATCAAAGCAATTAGCCCAAGAGCTGGAGCAGCTAGACTAACTAATTACGCTAATTGGCTATTTTTCTTTGAAAAAATAGCCAATTAAGCCCACAATTCAACTAGATTAAAGCCACAAGGACCACCCATGCAGGCCGAGCAAGTTGAAATAGCCCAATTTTTAGTTGAACACCCCCCCTTTGATACGCTTGAGAGCGAGGCACTAAACGAACTAGCAATGCAAATTGAAGTTGCCTATTTTCGTGCACAAACTGATATTTTACATTTAGGCCAAGATATTAGTGACTTATATATTATTCGTAGTGGCTCGGTTGAAATTTCACGTCGTAATGGCGAGCTCTATAATCGTTTAGCCACAGGCGGCATTTTTGGCCAAATGGGCCTATTGATGAACCGCAAAGTGCGCTTTCCGGCTCGTGCGCTTGAAGACACCTTAACCTATTGTATTAATGTTAATACCTTCAATGAATACTGTGATAAATACGAAACCTTTGCCGATTTTTTCGAAGTTGATGGTAACGTACGTTTGCATCAAGCCATTGTAGAGCAAGCCGACAGTAATGATTTAACCACCGCGAAAGTGAAGTCATTATTGCACCGTGATGTGGTTACGGTAACTACGTTAACACCCATTAAAGACGTCGCGTTTTTAATGACCCAAGAATCAGTGTCTTCAGTGTTAGTTACTGACATAGAAAAACAAATAAGCGACGACCCAGAAGAAGACGACGGTCAAGTCGTTGGAATTATAACCGACAGAGACATTCGCACTAAGGTAGTTGCCCAAGGGTTAACATATGATACACCCGCCAAAGAAGTAATGACATCAAGCTTAGTACTACTTGATAGCAACGCCTATGTGTTTGAAGCCGTATTAGCCATGCTAAGAGATAACTTACATCATTTACCTGTGGTACATAAAAAACGGCCAATTGGGGTAATATCACTGTCTGACATTTTACGTTATGAATCACAAAGTAGCTTACTGTTAGTACGCGGTATTTTAGCGCAGCAATCAGTTGATGACCTAGTTCATTACGCACGCCAATTACCTAATGTATTTGTACGTATGGTTAATGAAGATGCAAATTCGCATATGATCGGAACCGCTATGGCGGTCATAGGGCGTACCTTTAAACAGCGTTTATTAGCATTGGCCGAAGAAAAATTTGGCGAGCCGCCTGTTCCTTATTGTTTTATAGCCTTAGGCTCAATGGCCCGCGACGAGCAGCTAATTGTGACCGATCAAGATAATGCTCTCATTTTGGATAATAGTTTTGATGAGGCACTGCACGATGAGTATTTTCAAAACCTATCAGATTTTGTGTGTGATGGTTTAGCTAAATGTGGCTATACCTATTGTGACGGTGAAATTATGGCGTCGTTTAAAAAATGGCGTATGACCCGTACACAATGGAAAGAAAAATTTGCTAGCTGGATGGCCGAGCCGAAACCGCAAGCACTGCTTAATAGCTCGATATTTTTTGACTTAGATGGTGTATGGGGCAAGCTAAAATGGGCCGATGAGCTTAAAACGCTGGTGGCCAAAGAAAGCAAAGTAAATAAGCGCTTTTTAGCAAACCTTGCTGCTAATGCTCGCAACAGAACTCCACCATTAGGATTCTTTAACGGCTTTGTACTTGAGCATAATGGCCAGCATAAGCGCTCAATGAACTTAAAACGCCGTGGTACGGCGCCGCTATCTGATGTGGTGCGCGTGCACGCGTTAGCGGTTGGCTCACGTAAACAAAACTCCTTTGAGCGCTTAGAAGATATTATAGAGGCAAATTTACTGCCTAAAGGTAAAGCACAAGATTTGCGTGATGCGTTTGAGTATATTGCCACAGTGCGTATTCGTCATCAGGCATGGCAAATAGAGCAGGGTGAAGCCCCAGATAATGATTTAGACCCCCACTTACTTTCACCCTTTGAGCAAAGTAATTTAAAAGAAGCTTTTGCTATTTTAGAGAAAGCCCAGAGCTTTTTAAAATTTAGTTATTCTGCGCATTCGGGTGTGAAATAAATTATGAGTAAATCAACGTTAAGGTGGCCACAGCGCTACGAGCAGTTATTGCAAACTGCGCAAAACCCGCTGCTTAAAGACTTTTATCAACAAGCGTTTACCAATCAGGCTGCTCCACTTAAAGATGTCCCTTTTGTGGCGCTCGACTTTGAAACAACCGGCCTTGATGCGAATAGCGATGATATTGTTAGTGTGGGGCTGGTGCCTTTTAATGTAAATCGTATTTATTGTAAAGAGAGCCGCCACTGGGTTGTGCAACCTCGACGAGATTTAAGTGAAGAGTCAATAGTTATTCATGGAATTACTCATTCAGAAGTGGATGAAGCCCCTGATCTTAATCGAATTTTAGCGCCACTGCTTGATGCCCTTAAAGGCAAAGTGGTGGTGGTACATTATGCCGCAATAGAACGTCATTTTTTTTATAACGCGTTACTTATGCGTATAAAAGAGGGCATTGAGTTTGCACTAGTTGATACGATGGAAATAGAAAGGCGGGCGCTTAAAGCACGGCAGGGGCTATTAGGCAGGCTGTTTAATTCAAAGCTAGGATCACTTAGGTTAAGTGATACACGGGAGCGTTATTCATTGCCATTGTATCAAAACCATAACGCGCTTACTGATGCACTAGCCACTGCCGAGCTGCTGCAAGCGCAGCTGAGTTACCACTATAGATCAGACACGCCACTGAGTGAAATTTGGCTTTAGCTATTGAAGCGTTACTGTTAAAAATAGAGCACAAAAAAAGCCGCAATTTGAAGTGACCCCATAAAGTTGGACTCATTTTTAAGCGGCTGCCAAGGCCTGATTTCGATACTGTATCGGACTCAGGCCTTTTAGTTTCAGCTTAATACGCTCGTTGTTGTAATAGTCGATATATTCTTTGATGTTTTCAATAAGCTCATTCACGTCTTTAAACGTTTCGTTGTGGTACATCTCACTCTTCAATATGCCGAAGAAGTTCTCAGCAACCGCATTATCTAAACAATTTCCTTTTCTAGACATACTTTGTTGCAACCCTTTTTCCTTGAGATGATTTTGATATTGTTTGTTTTGATATTGCCACCCTTGATCTGAGTGTACAACTGGCTTTTCATTTGGCTTCAACCTAGCAGTTGCTGTTTTAAGCATGTCAGTTACCAAAGGGAGTGCAACGGATTTTCTGACTTCGTAACTGATTACCTCTTGGTTGAATAGGTCAATCATAGGCGATAGATATACCTTCTCATTATTCACTTTAAACTCTGTCACATCCGTCACCCATTTTTGATTTGGCTTCTGCGCACTAAACTCACGGTTAAGCGTATTTTCTGCGATTTTACCCACTTCACCTTTATAGGATTTATAACGCTTAGGCCTTACTTTTGACTTGAGGCCTAACTCATTCATCAGCCGTTGAACGCGCTTATGATTAACAAGTACCCCCATTGTTCTCAGAGCACTCGTAATTCTGCGATAGCCATATCGTCCTTTATGCGCGTGATAGATATCACGTATTTTTACCAGTAAATCATTGCTTGCACAGGGTTGCTTACAAGTAGTGCGATGATAATAGTAAACACTCTTTGGCAGCCCTGTAGCCTTTAAAAGGTGTCGTAAGCTATGTTTTGCCTTGAACTCTTCGACGACTATCGTCTTGTCTTTGCTTTTTTCTTTCTGGCTTGAGCCAAGGCTTCTAACTTTTTTAGCACATCATTCTCTGCTCGTAAGTATGCTAATTCTTCTCGTAACTCCTCCTCAGTCATTTGCTCTACTGGTTTTGATGAAGAAGAATTATTAGTCATGACTGGCCTACCTTTTATTTGTGGTTTGAGACGTGATATACCATCACGAGCATAAAGCTTTTGCCATTGAAAAAGAATGCCAGGGGACGATAAATCGAAAAAAGCACTGGTATAACCGAGTGACCAACTGTTTGCTGTCATCGTTTTTAACACTTCTACCTTAAATGCTTGAGAATAAGGTTTGTGAACAGACCTGAAGCTTTCAGCGCCATGAATTCGATAAATAGCGGTCCAATATCGGACCTGCCTATCTGTAACATTAAATCTGTTGCTTACTGTCGAAGAGCTTTCAGACAAAGCGAGCTCTGCTATTTTGAGCTTAAAAGCTCGATGATGTTTGGACATAAAAAGACCCCCAGTAATTGGAATGTCCAACTATTGGGGGTCACTTCAATTTGCGGCTTTTTTATTATGAAATGTGTGTTATTTAACTGGGCGAGGCTCAGTTCGTAAACCTAAAATTAAGCTTACACACATCAATAACAATACAATGGTAAATGGCAGACCGGTTGATATAGCCCCCGCTTGCAGTGCTTCAATCGCTTGAGTGCCACCAATCCAAAGTAATGCAGCAGCGATAGCACCCTCAACAGACGCCCAAAAAATACGCTGTGGTACCGGCGCATCAATCTTACCACCTGCTGTGATTGAATCGATTACAAGTGACCCTGAATCAGAAGAGGTAATAAAGAATACCAGTACTAAAACAATAGCAATGAAAGATAAAACGTTCGCCATTGGCATTTCATCAAGCATTTGGAACATCGCCATAGGCACACTTGTTAAACCGTCAGTTCCTAGGGCACCAATTCCATTAACTACTTGGTCAATTGCGATGCCGCCATAAATAGACATCCACAGGATAGTGACTGCTGTAGGAATAAGTAGTACAGCGGTTAAAAACTCACGAATTGTACGACCACGTGAAACACGGGCAATAAACATACCTACAAACGGTGACCACGATATCCACCAAGCCCAATAAAATACTGTCCATCCATGCATCCATGTTTCATCTTCACGACCATGTGGGTTACTTAACGGAATAATGTTTTCTACATAGCCCATTACCGTGTTTGGTATATTACCCATAGATACAGCAAAACCAACTAAACATACAAATACCAGTAGCACTAAAGCAATAAGCATATTGACGTTACTAAGTAACTTAACGCCACCATCAATGCCTCGAATAACAGAGACGACTGCTAGTAAAGTAACACCTGTAATAACCAGAATTTGCGAACCTACGCCACCTTCTAAACCAAATACGTGGTTAATACCGGCAGAAGCTTGTTGTGCACCTAACCCAAGCGACGTAGCTAAACCAAATAAGGTTGCTAATACAGCTAAAATATCAATTATATGACCAGGCCATCCCCACGCTTTATCACCTAAAATTGGGTAAAAAATCGAACGAATAGAAAGCGGTAAGCCTTTATTGTAAGTAAAAAACGCTAACGAAAGCGCGACAACCGCATAAATGGCCCAAGGATGAAGACCCCAATGGAACATAGTTGCACCCATTGCCATTTTTGCGGCTTCTGGTGTGTTAGCTGTTACATTGAGTGGTGTTTCATACCAACCAGTGTAGTATGCAACTGGTTCAGCAACCGCCCAAAACATTAAGCCAATACCCATACCTGCTGCAAATAACATTGCCAGCCAAGAAATACGAGAGTGAGATGGTTTAGCATCGTCGCCGCCTAAACGGATATTGCCGTAAGGCGAAAAAATTAAAACTAAACAAAAAATAACAAAGAAGTTAGCAGCCCACATAAACAGGCCGTCAAAATTATTAATAATATCGGTTTTAATACCATCTAGCGTCGTTTTAGCAACTTCGGCATCAGATACTAATACGGCAATTAAAAACAGCGCTATTAACCCTGCACTTATTCCGAATACAGGGTTATGTATATCAAACCCCCATTTTTGCACGTTGTCTTGACCTACGGTGTAGTCCGTATTGTCAATACTGTACTTGTCATGATTCTCGCTCATGCAATACCTCATTGGTTAATGAAACAGGCTGGCTTAATGCCAGTTTTTTATAGTTCACTGTATTCGTGTTATTAGATTCTTTGTCAAAGCTAACAACACGAATAATTAGAAGACTAACTAATTCAATTGCCCATCATACCTTTACTGCTAGGGGAGTTAAATATTAAATACGAAAGAATTAACACTTTGCTAAAATTTTGAGCTGACTTTGTCTTTTTTGTACATGTCTGGTCGCTGAGAAAATGAAAACTAACGCGTAGCACTTTATTTTATAGTCGTAAATAGCAATGAATGCAAAGCTAAGTAAGTGAATATTCGGCCTAATCAGGCAAGAAAATAACTAAAAGCGCTATTGTATACGTAAAAACCCAAGCCAGGGTTTTAAATTACTATTAATTGTTAAAATGATTTTTTAGTTACATTTTAATAATATTTTTATTTTTTAGGGTTATGAGCCAGTTAAACATTTTTCAATGAGGCTAATGAAAAGTTGGATTGAAATAGTTTTTGTAAAAAGCGACTAAATTATTCTGCTATTAAAACTAATTTGGTTGAAGGCTTATCTTACCTGTGAGATTTAATTCACAAAAATGGCAAAGTGACGCTTCGCTTTTAGAGAAGGGACAAACAACAGAAACTAAAAAGAGATGGAATGGCTTTTGTATTCTTATTTACTTCTCTCAGTACTATAAAATTTTTAAGAAAATTATGTACAAAAAATAGCGAAGTAAAGCTGCAGTATTTAACCTGCAGCGTAGGTAGTGTGTGAACTATTTTATATATGCTTCATTGTGAACGCCCGCGGCGCGCCCTGATGGATCGGCATTATTTTGAAATGATGCATCCCATGCAAGTGCTTCTGGGGTTGAACACGCAACTGATTTACCATGTGGTACACACTTAGCCGATGCATCGCCTGGGAAGTGCGACTCAAAAATACTGCGGTAAAAATACGCTTCTTTAGAGTCTGGGGTATTAATTGGGTATTTAAATTTGGCATTCGCCAATTCTTGATCCGTTACTTGCTCATTAACAAACTCTTTTAAGGTATCTATCCAGCTGTAGCCAACGCCATCAGAGAATTGCTCTTTTTGACGCCATAACACTTCATCTGGGAGGTAGCCGTCAAAGCCTGCACGTAAAATGTGTTTTTCAATTTTTCCGTCTTTACACATTTTAGCTTCAGGGTTAATGCGCATTGCCACATCAACAAACTCTTTATCTAAAAATGGTACGCGTGCTTCAACACCCCAAGCCGCCATTGATTTATTAGCACGTAAACAATCAAACATATGCAGTTTTGAAACTTTACGGTTCAGCTCTTCATGAAACTCTTGTGCATTAGGCGCTTTATGAAAATATAAATAACCGCCAAATAATTCATCTGCACCTTCACCTGAGAGCACCATTTTTATACCCATGGCTTTAATTTGACGGGCCATTAAGTACATTGGGGTTGATGCACGAATGGTGGTTACATCGTAAGTTTCAATGTGGTAAATCACTTCTTTAAGTGCATCAATACCTTGTTGAATAGTAAAGATAATGGGGTGGTGAATAGTTCCTATCATATCAGCTACCTTTTGCGCTGCGGCTAAATCGGGGGAGCCTTCTAAACCCACCGAAAAGGAATGCAGTTTAGGCCACCAAGCATCACTTTCATCGTTATCTTCAATACGTTTTGCAGCAAAGCGCTGGGTAATAGCGGAAATAACCGATGAATCTAAGCCACCCGATAGCAATACGCCATAGGGTACATCACACATAAGCTGGCGCTTAACCGCCGCTTCCAATGCATCTTTTACATCTTTTGCTTTAGCATCGTTGTTTTTAACAGCGTCGAAGCGTTGCCAATCACGTTGATAGTAAGGGGTTAATTTGCCGTCTTTGCTGTAAAGGTAATGCCCCGGCGGAAACTCTTCAATGTGCTTACAAATAGGTGAGAGTGCTTTGAGCTCTGACGCTACATAAAAGTTACCGTGCTCATCGTGACCTGTGTAAAGTGGAATAATACCAATGTGATCTCGACCAATTAAGTACGCGTTTTGCTCTTCGTCATATAAACAAAAAGCAAAAATACCATTTAAGTCATCTAAAAATGCCGGCCCTTTTTGTTTATACAGGGCTAAAATCACTTCACAATCTGACTGGGTTTGAAAATCAAAGTCGACCTCTAAATTAGCGGCCAGCTCTTTGTGGTTATAAATTTCGCCATTAACCGCTAAAATATGGGTTTTTTCTGGATTGTAAAGGGGTTGAGCACCGCTCGATACGCCAACAATGGCTAAGCGCTCATGCACTAAAATTGCTTTATCAGATGAATACACACCAGACCAATCAGGCCCACGATGACGTAACAGTTTAGACATTTCGATTGCCTGAGTGCGTAACTGGCTGGGATCCGATTTAATATCGAGTACACCAAAAATTGAACACATAATTTTTCCTCATTCCTATTAAGTGCCTACGATAGCGAGTTTGCTAAAGACTAACCTTGTTTTATCAGAAATAAATAACTAAGTCACACGGCTTTTTTAAATTAATAAGAATAATTTATGCACCAAATAAGTTGCTGGTGCACCAACATGGTGAAGTTGATAGTGTGATAGCAACTGATTGTACAATTTTTAATTTAAAACAGGCAGGGATAAGCATTTAATGCTCATGAAAATTTATATTTGCACCAAGTAGGTGCAAATATAATCGTTAAGAAAATAGCTTTAAGTTAATTAGCCCAATAGCGATTTAAACTCAGTTTAAGCTGAGATAGATGTGCATCGAGTTTGTTTTTTGCCGCGTTTGCTTGTTCAAGCGTTACAAACTCAAAAGTAATTGAATCGGCGGTTCTAAACTGAGCAAACTGATGTAAATCCGCCTCTATTACATGGCCTATCAATGGGTAGCCCCCCGTAGTTTGTGCATCATTTAATAGCACAATTGGGTTGCCATCGGGTGGGAGTTGCACGCTTCCCGGTGCTACCGCGAGTGAGTGTAGCGAAAGCGAGTGTTGCATTATTTGGCTATTATTATGATCTAGGCGTACTCCCATTCGATTGCTATTCGGGTTAATAGTAAATGAGGTGGTACAGAAAGCGTTTATACACTCAGGTGTAAGTAGTTCATGATGTGGGCCTTGATGTAGCCGAATAACTTTTCGTTTAGGCGGTGTTAATGCGCCTTTATTGCATAGCCAAGGCTGAGTATAGGGGGTTATTTTTATAATATCGTCGCTTTGTAATGCTCGGCCATTATAACCACCAATGGCTGCCCCTAAGTCAGTTGATTTAGAACCCATAACTTCAGGGCATTCAATTCCACCTTTTACGGCAATGTAAGCTCTGGAGCCACCGCGTCCTGTATCAAATTTAAGTGTTTGTTTTGCTTTTACCGGATAACTCCACCCGGGGTAAACGGCTTGAGCGTCAAGTTTAGCATTTAAGTCGGCTCCATGCAGAGCAATGACGGTATCGCACTCAAATTGTAATTCACATAACCCAATGGTGAGTTCAAGTACGGCATCGTTATCGTGATTATTTACTAAGCGATTGGCAATAATGTGCGCATAGGTGTCTAGACTACCCGAGCGGCTAACCCCTAAATGACGAAAACCCACACGGCCTAAATCTTGGATTGTAAGCTGTATACCGGGTTTGATTACTTTAATCATTGTTTACTCCTTTTAACAGGCACAAATTCAAGGGTGTCACCGGGTTTAAATAAACAAGGGTTTGAGGCGGTTGCATCAAATAAACAGGCATCAGCATGAGCAATAATATGCCAGCCACCGGGTGAGTCTTCAGGGTAAATGCCTGTTTGGTCTGCCCCAATCGCAATTGCGCCTTTAGGAACACTGACTCGTGGGTTATCACGCCTTGGGGTAAACAGTTGAGCGTTGAGCCCATGTAAATAAGGGAAACCGGGCACAAAACCTAAAAACAACACATGGTAAATTTCTTTACTGTGTAGATTAATTACCTCATCTTTTGTTAGCTGGTGATAATTAGCCACATAGTTTAAATCTTCACCTTGATAATAGGTGTCTATTTTATGATGCTGACTTTCAAAGGCGTAATCATCAACCTCATCCCATAGTTTGGTTAAGGTGTTTTGCCATTGATGTAAATCACTGGCAGATTTTAAATACAAGGTTAATGAGTTCATCCCGGGGACTAAATCTATAAACTCATTGGTGTTTTTACAATACTGTGACAGCGCCCAGAGTTTTTTTTGCGTCGCAAGTATATGTTGTTCACTGTAGTGAGAAACATCAAAAAGCAGACTAGAATTTGTTAATATTTTTATACTTGGCAAAGTGCTCATACAGATAACTTATTAATATTGTTTGTATTTAAGCTATCACAGTCGATGTGCTATTACGATATTAATAGACAAACTGGGATCGATTAAATTCCCGTCTTCGTAAAGTTTTATTGTGTGTGAAATTTATTCTTGCGTTTAAAGGTCTGCTTTAGGGTCTGTTGACCTTTGCGGATTAAAATCGCTCCTAGGCAGAACCCGAAGGGCAGCGCCTGTTTGGCATTGATGCTTCGTTATCGCCTATTTATGGGGAATAACCACACCACATAGGCTCTGCCTTGTCTAAACACCAAACAAACTGCTGCAAATTTAACCTTGGAAGGTCAACAGACCCTAGAGTAACTAAAACTAAGAGGTCATCGTATGTTTAAGCGGGTAATACTATCGGCGTTTGCCATTGTGGGCTTACTAAGTGCAATGAGTGCTATATCGTCAGATGAAATAATCAAACCAACTGATTTAGATGCAACCATGCATGTTGAAAAAATAGTGCTGGGTTCGGGCTGTTTTTGGGGGGCAGAAAAACGCTACGAAGCACTTAATGGTGTGTTAGACGCTGAATCGGGTTACGTCGATGGCCAAGGATTTAAGCCAACCTATAGAAATATCACTAAGTTATCCCGTCGCTTTGATGAAGATAATTACGCCGAAGTGGTGAAGGTTACCTTTAATAGTAATATTATTTCAGCAAGAGAGTTATTGCAAAATTACTACGAGAGCCACGATCCAACGCAAAAGAATCGTCAGGGTAATGATGTAGGCACGCAATATCGCTCTATTATTTTAACCACTACCGATCAGCAAGCGAGTATCGCAAAAGCCGTCACGAGTGAGTATCAGCAATTATTAAGTAAAGCCGATTATGGAAAAATAGTGACGCAAATAAAGCCACTTGAACGCTTTTATTCGGCTGAAGAGTATCATCAAAATTACCTTGAAAAAAATCCAAACGGCTATTGCCCTGATCATTCAACCGGCGTTGTATTTACCCAAAGTGATAAACCTAAGGTAGATAATACTGCATTATTAAATGGCAAACAGATTGTCATTTTAGACTCGCAAAGTTATTGCCCTTACTGCGAAAAGTTTAAAGCGGCGGTTGCCAATGACTATAAAGGCACAATTCCAATGTCTTTTCGCCATGCTGATCAGCTTGCAGGGTTAACGATTAAATCGGCGACATGGGCTACGCCTACCATATTATTTTTAGAAAATGGGGTTGAGGTTTATTCTCGCCAAGGCTACATGAACCCAGAGCAATTTTATAAAGCATTAGGTGCATTTAAGCTTGGCAACAGTGAAGCTTATAAGGTGGCTTTTAATGCTAAAACCGACAGCCCTTACTGCAAAGAATATGCTATTTTTAAAAACACACCCGATGGCACCTTTATTGATAAATTAAGCGGTGAGCCATTATTTGATACCCGTGATAGATTTAACTCAGGCACCGGTTGGCTTTCGTTTACCCACCCAATAAAAGACAGTGTAACCCAACATGAAGATAATAGCTGGGGAATGCAGCGCATTGAGCTTAAGTCTAAAAGTACCGGTATTCACTTAGGGCATTTATTTCCGGGTGAGGGGCCTAGAGGGCAAGATAGATATTGTATTAATGCGACTGTTTTAGAATTTGTAGCCAGAAAACAGTAAATTTTAAGCAAAAAAGCAGCGATGATTAAGTAACCTGAACTCTGGATAATAAATCTATCTCAAGCAGCTATTTACAGCGCTAATTACGTTGAATTTACTTGCAATAGGCGAGCTATTGACGCGTAATTTCGCCTTGTTTTCACTGGAAATCTCTGGCTAGAGAAAATAAACATAAATATCAATTTTGATTCAATACGTTAGTAAATCTCTTAACCAAAGTTCAGGTTAAGTAGATACTTAACGGTCGCTGCATTTCAATTGACAACATCTTCACACACAATAAAGATTCGGGGGGGGGGTATTAGTACAAAACTAATTCTGGCTTATTGTTGTTGATGAGAATGAAAATAAAAACAACCCAAGCTCAGTCACCACCGAACTTGAGCTGTTTTTTACACTGACAACATCTTCACACACAATAAAGATTCTTAAGTTTATTGGCGGGTGTAAGGGTAAAAATAAAAACAACTCAAGCTAAGTCACCACCGAACTTGAGTTGTTTTTTACACTGACAACATCTTCACACACAATAAAGATTCTTTTTTACTAGCTCGTTGTTACAAACTAATGAAATCTGATTTAAGTAACACGTTTTATATTTTTTAGCGTGTTGCCGTTTGGTTGAGTTAACTTTAGAGCTTTTACTCAATTTCGACAAGCGATAAAAACAAAACTAATAAGTGAAAAAAACTAACTTATGGGGTTTTAGATTTTTTTAATAAATAAATCACTGATAAATAGTCGCTTTTGTTGTTGTTCCGGTAGGGGAATTTTAAAAATAAAAGTTGCACACTTTAAAATTAGCTAATAAGCGCTCAACAAGGAGCGCTTATTTGAATCTGCTATTTAGTTTGCCTAAAGGTGTTAATCACCCATTTTGCAAACAAATCGAGAGGGTGATTAGCGGTACTTGAGCCATGCTGAACTAAATAGTATTTGTCTTTTGTTGTTAGTGGTTGCTCAAACAGTTTGTAGAGCCATTGCTCATCCAGCCAGCTTTGACTTATTGGCAAAGGAATAAGTGCAATGCCCATACCTTGCTGTGCAGCCCGTGCTACGCCAAACATACTGTCTATTTGAATAATTTGTGCAGGGGAAAAGTCATCAATACCGACTTTTTCAGCCCATTGGTGCCATGCCCAAGGCCGGGCTTTGTGAACAATAAGCGGCACTTGATTGAGCGCCTGGCAGTGATCGTTTTGCCACTGATCGAGCAGCTTTTTATTACACGCTGGAATATATTCTAAATTAAATAACTCAGTAGCTAGCCCATCAAGCGGTTTGCTTGAAGATAAAATGATTGATAAATCACTTTGACGAGTCAACTCTTTTCGTGTTTTAAGGGTGTCCATGTGTAAATTAATATTAGGATGCTCACTCGTCCACTCACTCAGTTTTGGCATTAGCAATTCACTGGCAAAGAACTCGGGCAGGGTAATGGTTAAATTTACATTTTGTTGTAACTGACTAAATTCGATGATGGTGCTTTCCAGCATATTTATAATGGGGTAAATCGCTTCAAAAAAGTTTTTACCAGCTGGCGTTAAGCTTATGGAACGGGTTTGCCTTTGAAATAAATCAATGCCCAGCTGCTCTTCTAGCTGCTTTATTTGATGGCTGACCGCCGATGGCGTTAAATACAGCTCTTTGGCGGCATGTTTAAAACTTAAGCTTTTTGCGGCAAAACAAAAAGAGCGAAGGCCGCGAATAGGTGTTTGCATGGTATCCAATATAAAGTTATTTCAATCACCTTATTACAGGCAATTATTAAACCAAAAATAAAAGCTAACTATATCAGTTATTTAATTTTTTTATTAGGGTGAATTCACCTAAGTGGTGCGTTAAATTCTCACTATAGTGCAAAAACTAAAATAAAGGCAAAAAAAATCCCTCTTGCGAGGGATTTTGGGTAACTCAGCGCCATTGGCACTGGGAATGAGGTCGGTACAGGGTGAAATTGTGAGTGGTTTAAAACACCATCTCAGGAATATCACCGTCGACAAGCAACTTACCTGCCGTTTTACTAATAATTTCATCAACTGATACGCCTGGTGCGCGTTCTAGCAAATGAAATGCGCCGTCTTTAACTTCTAATACAGCTAAATCGGTTACTATTTTTTTAACACAGTTAACGCCCGTCAGCGGTAACGTACAGCTTTCTAATAATTTAGAATCGCCGTGTTTACTGGCATGGGTCATGGTAACAATAATGTTTTTTGCACCGGCGACTAAATCCATCGCACCGCCCATACCTTTAATTAATTTTTTAGGGATCATCCATGAAGCTATAGACCCGTTTTGATCCACTTCAAAAGCGCCCAGAACCGTTAAGTCTACATGACCACCCCGTATCATGGCAAAACTATCTGCACTATTAAATATAGCTGCACCGGTAGCTGCCGTCACGGTTTCTTTACCCGCGTTGATCATATCTGCATCTACTGTGTCTTTGGTTGGGTATTCACCCATACCTAATAGGCCATTTTCGGACTGTAGCATAACTTCTATGCCATCGGGTACATAGTTTGCGACGAGTGTCGGAATACCTATGCCTAAATTAACATAGTACCCATCTTGTAGCTCTTGAGCGACGCGCATTGCGACTTGTTCACGTGATAATGCCATTTTAAGTGCTCCTGCTTAATCTCGTGTGGTAACACGTTCAATACGTTTTTCAAAGTTACCCTTGATCACGCGATTTACAAAAATGCCAGGGGTATGAATTTGACTTGGCTCTAGTTCACCGGGTTCAACTATCTCTTCCACCTCAGCAACGGTAATTTTACCTGCGGTTGCAGCCATGGGGTTAAAGTTCATTGCGGTATGGCGAAACACTAAATTACCGTAGCGGTCTGCTTTCCATGCTTTTACAATGGCAAATTCACCCGTGATTGACTCTTCTAAAATATAAGGGCGACCATTAAATTCTTTTACTTCTTTACCCTCAGCTACTGGCGTACCGTAACCCGTGGCGGTATAAAAAGCAGGAATACCGGCACCACCAGCACGCATTTTTTCTGCTAGAGTCCCTTGTGGTGTTAGCTCTACATCAATTTCGCCATTAAGTAGTTGTTGTTCAAAAAGAGCATTTTCGCCCACATAAGAGGCAACCACTTTTTTAATTTGTTTGTCTTGTAATAAAAGTCCTAAACCAAAGTCATCAACGCCGCAATTGTTCGATACGACCGTTAACTCTTTGGTTTGCATTTTTTTAATTTGGGCTATTAGTCCCTCGGGAATACCGCATAAACCAAAACCACCAGCGATGATAGTATCGCCGTCTTTTAAACCTTCCATTGCAGCTTCGTAACTCGAAACTACTTTATCAAAACCGGCCATGAGTGACTCCTCATTCTATGCTATTGCAATTATTGTGTGTGTAATGCCACTGAAACTTTACTAACAGGCTGTTTATTAAGCGCATTAGTAATTTGCCAACCTGCTTGTGCAAGCCTTTTTAAATCAATTCCATGTTCAATGCCAAGCCCTTGCAGTAAGTAAACAACATCTTCGGTGGCAACATTTCCTGACGCACCCTTAGCGTAAGGGCAGCCACCAAGGCCAGCAACGGCAGCGTCAACTGTTGAAATACCTAGGCTTAAGGCAGCGTAAATATTTGTGAGCGCCTGTCCATATGTATCATGAAAATGTACTGCAAGCTTACTTTTATCAATATGCTTGAGCAGCAATGTAAGCAGCTCAGTCACTTTACCTGCGGTGCCGACACCAATAGTATCGCCAAGGCTCACTTCATAGCAGCCAAGCGCTAATAACTTTTGTGCCACGTTTAAAACAACCTGAGGGTCAACGTCTCCCTCATAAGGGCAGCCTAAAACACAGCTTACATAACCACGAACGCGTATATTATTCGCTTTAGCAAAAGTCATTACCTCGCTAAAACGATCAATACTTTGCGATATTGAGCAATTTATATTTTTTTGACAAAACGTTTCGCTGGCCGCCGTAAATATAGCAAATTCTTTAATACCAACAGCATGCGCAGCTTGTGCGCCTTTTAAATTTGGCGTTAAGGCACTTAAATTTATCTCTGGAAGGTCAAGCGCATTGATCACCTCGCTTGAGTCTGCCATTTGTGGCACCCATTTTGGGGATACGAACGCACCAGCTTCTATGTCTTTTAATCCCGCACCGGCGAGGGCATTAATTAGTGTTACTTTATCTTCAGTGCTGACGGTTTTTTCATTTTGTAAACCATCACGTGCACCCACTTCAACAATACGAACTTTATTTGCAAAGGCACTCATTAAGCACCTTCCTGCACAGTCGTATCTTCAACAATGGCTAACAGTGCGCCGTGTGAAACAAGTTCACCTTCACCAAAGCAGTAACTCTGTAATATGCCGTCATGTGGTGCATTAAGTGTATATTCCATTTTCATGGCTTCGATAATAACAACGGCATCACCTTTGGTGATAGTGCTACCTACTTCAATTAAATGTTTTACTACCGTGCCATTGAGTGGCGCAGCAAGCGGCAGCGCGTCACTTTCGTGTGAACTAATATAATGCTTATCAACACATTCAAACTTAGTTTGCAGTGCTTTATTCATTACAGTAATTTCATTGTCAGTTATGTTGACATGCGCACTGTGCTTTTCACCGTTAATAAATACGTTGCACACACCATTATTTAGCGTCCCTTGAACCCTGTATACGCCCGCACTGTGTGTCACATTGTAACCCTGCGCTGTTTTGATAGCGCTAAGCGGTAAATCTACAAATGGGATTTTAATTGCCTGCGGTGCATTTAAAGTAAAGCCACTAAGTTGTTGCCAAGGGCTGGCACTATTGTTTTGTGCTTGGTGCGTGTTTAACGACTCTAAATAGGCAAAAGCAGCAATAAGCTGGCTTGATAGCAATAATGACTCATCAACCGTAGCGAGTGAATCACCTTGTTCAGCAATAAAGTGTGTACTTGGCGCGCCTTGTTTAAAGCTTTCGTGGCAAGCTAAGTTATGTAAAAAGCCAATATTGGTACTAAAGCCCGCTAAATGAAATTGTTCAAGCGCCTGTTGCAAACGAGAAAGCGCTTGTTCGCGATTATCATCATGAACAATTAACTTTGCAATCATTGGGTCGTAATAAGGGCTTATTTCATCACCTTGGGCAATCCCGGTATCTATGCGTACAAATTCACTATTAACGGGGACGTGTAACGCTTCAATGGTGCCTGAACACGGAATAAAGTCATTTGCAGGGTCTTCGGCGTAAATACGCGCTTCAAAGCTATGGCCTTGCAGTTGAATATCAGATTGCTTTAACGGCAGTGTTTGCCCGCCCGCAATATTAATTTGCCAATTTACTAAATCAACGCCGGTTACCATTTCGGTCACTGGGTGCTCTACTTGCAGGCGAGTGTTCATTTCCATAAAGAAAAATTCATTACCGCAAAGTAAAAACTCAACGGTACCGGCACCACGGTAATTAATGGCTAATGCACAGCGTACAGCCGCTTCGCCCATTTCTTTACGCAGCGCATCAGATAAACCTGGAGCAGGGGCTTCTTCAATCACTTTTTGGTGTCGGCGTTGTAACGAACAGTCACGATCACCCAAATAAACACAGTTACCGTGATTATCTGCAAATACTTGTACTTCAACATGGCGAGGTTGATTAACGTAGCGCTCTAATAGCACTAAATCGTTACCAAAACCGGCAATGGCTTCACGTTGGGCGCCTTCAAGTGCAGTTATAAAGTCTTTCGGCTTTTCTACCACTCGCATCCCTTTACCGCCACCGCCAAAGGCCGCTTTGATAAGAACAGGGTAACCAATTTTTTTAGCCTCAGATTGCAAAAAAGCAGGGTCTTGTTTATCACCATAGTAACCAGGTACTAAAGGAACGTTTGCCGCGGCCATTATTTCTTTAGCACGGGTTTTTGAGCCCATTGCTTCAATACTCGTTGCTGGTGGGCCAATAAAAGCAATGTTATGGGCTTCACAGGCTTTAGCAAATTCACTGTTTTCAGATAAAAAACCGTAGCCTGGATGAATGCAATCAGCGCCACTGGCTTTAGCAACCTGCAAAATTTTATCTGCGACTAGGTATGAATCTTTACTTGGCGCAGCACCAATATGGTAGGCTTCGTCGGCCATTTTTACATGTTGCGCGTTTTTATCTGCATCTGAATACACCGCAACCGTGGTTAAGCCCATTTGCTTTGCGGTGCGCATAATACGACAGGCAATTTCGCCACGGTTAGCAATCAGAATTTTTTGTAATTGTACTGTGTTCATAATGCGTCCTAGAGTTGCCATTGGGGAGGGCGTTTATCAAAAAAGGCGCTCAGTCCTTCTTGGCCTTCAGTTGATACACGAATTTTAGCTATACGCTCTGCAGTCAGTGCAATTAGCTCCTCGTTTATCTCTTTATTGGCAACATCGTTAATAAGTGCTTTTGCGGCCTTAACGGCAATAGGGCCGTTATCAATCAAGGTTTGCAGCAAATTATCGAGGGCTGTTTCTAAGTTCCCAGTAATTTGATGCACTAAACCCAGTTGCTTTGCTGTGTGGGCATCAAACACTTCTGCAGTTAAAAAATATCTGCGTGCAGCACGCTCACCAATGGCCTTAATCACATAAGGGCTGATCACGGCAGGTATTAGCCCAAGTTTAACTTCACTTAAACAAAATTGCGCATCGTCTTTACTAAGCGCAATATCACAACAGGCAATTAACCCTAATGCTCCACCAAAGGCGGCACCTTGTACCGCACAAATTGTAGGATGCGGGCTCTGTGCTAATACTTGCATAAGTTTAGCCAGTTGCATTGAATCAGCTAAGTTATCGTTATAGTTATTATCTGCCATCGATTTCATCCAGGCTAAGTCGGCACCGGCTGAAAAATGTTTACCTTCGGTTTTGAGGACTAAGGCACGAATATCGAGCGTATTAGCATGTTCAATACATTGAATAAGCTCATGGATAACGTCGCTATTAAATGCATTACGTTTTTCTGGGCGGCTTAAAACGAGTACAGCCACATTAGATTTTGTTATTTGTAGTGTTACTGACATTGTGCGCTCCGGTTACATTCTAAATACGCCAAACTTAGACTCACGCTGTGGTGCATTTTTAGCTGCGCTAAGTGCAAGCCCAAGAACATTGCGTGTATCGACAGGATCTATAATGCCATCATCCCATAAGCGGGCACTGGCATAATAAGGATGACCTTGTTGTTCGTATTGACTAATAATTGGCTTTTTAAAATCGCTAACTTCTTGCTCGCTCATGCTTTCGCCTTTACGGGCTAATCCATCTTGTTTAACTTGTGCCATAACACCTGCAGCTTGCTCACCACCCATAACTGAAATACGGGCATTTGGCCACATCCACATCATGGTCGGTTCAAATGCACGGCCACACATTCCATAATTGCCGGCGCCATAAGAGCCACCAATAAGCACGGTGAATTTTGGTACATCAGCACACGACACCGCCATCACCATTTTAGCGCCATGTTTAGCAATGCCTTCGGCTTCGTATTTTTTACCGACCATAAAGCCAGTAATATTTTGTAAAAATACCAATGGAATGTTGCGCTGGGCACACAGTTGAATAAAGTGCGCGCCTTTTTGCGCCGACTCACTAAATAAAATACCGTTATTAGCCACTATGCCCACAGGGTTGCCATAAATGCTGGCAAAGCCTGTCACCAGTGTTTCGCCAAAATAACGTTTAAATTCATCAAAAGACGAGTCATCGACAGTGCGAGCTATAACTTCACGCACATCAAATGGCTTTTTAAGATCAGTACCAACAATGCCGTAAAGCTCGTTAATATCGTAACGGGGAGCTTTTACGTCATCTAATAATGGGGCGGTAGGGCGTGTGTAATTAATTCGCTCTATACATTGGCGTGCAATCGATAATGCATGCGCATCATTTTCTGCGTAATGATCGGCCACACCCGATGTTTTACAATGAACATCGGCGCCGCCAAGCTCTTCTGCGGTGACTTCTTCACCGGTTGCCGCTTTTACCAGTGGTGGGCCTGCTAAAAATATAGTGCCTTGCTCTTTTACAATAATGCTTTCATCGGCCATAGCGGGTACATACGCACCACCTGCGGTACATAAGCCCATAACCACTGCAATTTGTGGAATGCCTTTACCCGACATACGTGCTTGATTGTAAAAAATACGCCCAAAATGCAGTTTGTCTGGAAATACATCGTCTTGCTCTGGCAGGTTGGCACCGCCAGAATCAACTAAGTAAATACACGGTAAGTGGCAACGCTCAGCAATATCTTGTGCGCGTAAATGCTTTTTAACAGTAAGCGGGAAATAGGTGCCACCTTTAACTGTCGCGTCGTTTGCAATCACCATACATTCAACGCCTTTTACGCGACCAATACCTGCAACCACACCGGCACAAGGTATCTCTTGTTCATACACACCAAATGCAGCAAATTGCGATATTTCTAAAAAGGGTGAGCCTTCATCTAATAAAGTACTGATACGGTCACGAACAAACAGCTTTCCTCTGCTTTCATGGCGCTCTTTAAGTGCAGCGCCACCACCTAAGCTAATATTGGCAACTTTATCGCGTAAATCATCCACCAGCGCCGACATATTTTTGTGGTTTTGCACAAAACTAGGATCGTGGGGATTAACGCTCGATTTTAAAATCGTCATAAATTAATCCTTAACGGCTTTCAGTAAATAATTCACGGCCAATCAACATGCGGCGTATTTCTGAGGTGCCTGCGCCAATTTCGTATAATTTTGCATCACGCAGTAAGCGACCTGTTGCGTATTCGTTTATGTAGCCATTGCCGCCTAAAATTTGGATTGCATCAAGCGCCATTTTAGTTGCAAGCTCTGCAGCGTATAAAATTGCGCCAGCTGCGTCTTTACGGGTGGTTTCACCACGGTCACAGGCTTTAGCCACCGTATATACATAGGAGCGCGCTGCATTCATTTGTGTATACATATCGGCAATTTTGCCTTGAATTAACTGAAATTGACCAATCGGGCTGTCAAACTGCTTACGCTCATGAATGTAAGGCACCACAATGTCCATACATGCTTGCATAATTCCTAACGGGCCTGCAGCTAAAACAACTCGCTCGTAATCAAGGCCACTCATAAGTACCTTAACGCCTTCGTTTAAGTTACCTAAAATGTTTTCTTCAGGTACTTCGCAGTTATCAAAGACCAGTTCACAGGTGTTTGATCCGCGCATACCGAGTTTGTCGAGTTTTTGTGCGGTAGAAAACCCCGGGAATGTTTTTTCTACAATAAAGGCGGTAATACCTTTAGCACCGGCGTTTAAATCTGTTTTTGCATAAATAACCAGTGTATCTGCGTCAGGGCCATTGGTGATCCACATTTTATTACCGTTTAAAATGTACTTATCGCCTTTTTTCTCGGCTTTAAGTTTCATTGATACAACATCGGAGCCCGCATTAGGCTCACTCATGGCCAAGGCACCAATGTGTTCACCGCTAATTAGTTTAGGTAAGTATTTTTCTTTTTGTGATTGTGATCCATTACGGTTTATTTGATTAACACACAGGTTTGAATGCGCACCATAGCTTAAGCCAATAGAGGCACTTGCACGGCTAATTTCTTCCATGGCAATAACGTGCTCTAAATAACCTAAACCCGCACCACCAAATTCTTCATCAACGGTCATGCCTAAAACGCCCATTTCACCCATTTGCGGCCAAAGTTGATTGGGAAACGCATTATCCAGATCTGTTTTTTCAGCTAGTGGGGCAATTTCTTGACTGGCAAAGCTGTTTACATGACTGCGGATCATGTCCGCTGTTTCGCCAAGACCAAAATTCATTTCTTTATATAGTGAAATAGTGCTCATGATTCATTCCTGTGTGTTTGATGACGTTTATTATATTTTATTCATCTATTTTGCTAAGCGTGTCGCGACAACGACGTTCTGCGGTAACCAACTCCATTAGTACAACTTTAATGTCGTCCATTTGTTGAGATAGGTCGGCCTTTTTTTCGCTGATGAGGTCAAGCATAGTAACTAACTGTTTAGCGCTTGATTTGTCTGCATCATACAGTTCAAACAAACGACCGGTTTCAGCCAAGGTAAACCCTAAACGTTTACCACGAAGTATTAACTTTAGGCGTACTTTATCGCGCTTTGAGTAAATACGTGTTTGGCCATTGCGCTCTGGCGATATTAACCCTTGGTCTTCGTAAAAACGGATAGAGCGGGTAGTAATATCAAATTCTTTAGCCAATTCGCTGATACTAAAAGTTTGTTCGTTTTTAGCCGGCTCGTTGGCTGAATTTGCAAAGTTTGTTTGATTATCTGATTTCATTGTAATGTTTACCTCATTCGAATATCACCAATATAAGTGAAGTTTACGTAAAGGTAAAGTGCGATTTAATTGTTATACTTTAGACGTACAAAATAAAGGCGGGTTTACAGTAGAAGTTGAGTGTTTATAAACGTTATAAGCCATTTATGGAGGTTGTAATACATTTTTAGCAAGCTTGCTTTACAGTTTTTACACTAATTAGAAAGTTGATTTTAGATTTACGTTGGCGTAAACGTAAATTTTATGTATGCTCGTATTTATCAGATTAGTTTAAACATTAAGCTAAACATAATAAAACATGTTTGCGTTAATTGAAAATGGAGCCTTTTATGTCTTTCGAAAGCGTTGTAATTGTAGCAGCAAAACGCACCCCAATGGGTGGATTTATGGGCGCACTAAGTGATGCGCAGTCTACCGAACTAGGTGCTACAGCTATTGCAGGTGCACTTGCTCAAACGGGTTTAAGCAATGATGCAATTGATGAAGTGATTATGGGCTGTGTATTGCCAGCTGGCTTAGGCCAAGCGCCTGCACGTCAGGCTATGCTTAAAGCAGGGCTAGCACTAAGCACAGGCGCTACCACAATTAATAAAGTATGTGGCTCGGGTTTAAAAGCGGCCATGTTAGCGAATGACCTTATTAAAGCAGGCTCTATTGAATCAGCCATTGCCGGTGGTATGGAAAGTATGACTAATGCGCCGTATTTTATTCCTAAAGCCCGTGGCGGTATGCGTATGGGCCACGGTGAAATAAAAGATCATATGATGAGTGATGGCCTTGAAGATGCTTACGACAATAAAGCAATGGGTTGTTTTGCTCAAGACACGGCTGATGAATACGGCATTGGCCGTGAGCAAATGGACGCGTTTGCACTGGGTTCGTTAAGTAAAGCAAACGCAGCCATAGAAAATGGTAGCTTTGACAACGAAATCGCCCCTCACACTATTAAAACACGTAAAGGCGATGTCACCGTTTCAATTGATGAGCAACCTGGTAATGCTCGCCCTGAAAAAATCCCAAGTTTACGTGCAGCATTTAAAAAAGACGGCACCATTACTGCGGCAAACTCATCGTCTATTTCAGATGGTGGCGCAGCACTGATTTTAATGAGCGAATCAAAAGCAAAAGCAGAGGGTTTAACACCACTTTGCAAAATTGTTGCTCACAGCACGCATTCTCAAAAACCCAGTGAATTTACCGTAGCGCCTGTTGGTGCAATGAACAGTGTGCTTGAAAAAGCAGGGTGGACAACCGCAGATGTTGATTTATGGGAAATTAACGAAGCGTTTGCCATGGTTACCATGCTAGCTATTAACGAGTTAAAGCTTGATGAGAACAAAGTTAATGTTAACGGTGGCGCCTGTGCATTGGGTCATCCTATTGGTGCTAGCGGTGCGCGTGTTTTAGTAACACTTATCCATGCACTTAAAAACCGGGGTCTTAAAAAGGGCGTAGCCTCTTTATGTATTGGTGGCGGTGAAGCCGTTGCCATGGCCGTAGAAGCACTTTAACTAATAATAAAGCCGCAGCAACTATAACAAAAACGCTGCGGTCCCCAATTTAATCAATAGGATTTTAATTATGCACCAAGTACCCTTACTCATTAACGGCGAATTTATTCAATCAACTTCAAATGAACTAATTGATGTTGTAAATCCTGCTAATCAAGAAGTGTTAGCGCAAGTACCTTGTGCTACAGACGCTGAAATGGACGCGGCTATTGCCTCTGCCAGTGAAACGTTTAAAACCTGGAAAGACGTACCAATTACAGAACGTGCGCGCATTATGATGAAATACGCGGCGCTGTTAAAAGAAAACCATGATGAATTAGCCACTATTATTTGTCATGAGCTAGGTAAAACATTTGAAGATGCAAAAGGCGATGTGTGGCGTGGTATTGAGGTAGTTGAGCAAGCTGCTAATGCACCATCGTTAATGATGGGCGAGACGATGGAAAACGTAGCGCGTAAAATCGATACCTATTCATACATGCAGCCACTAGGTGTATGTGCAGGTATTACCCCATTTAATTTTCCGGCCATGATCCCACTTTGGATGTTCCCACTGGCAATTGTGTGTGGTAACACCTTTATTTTAAAGCCGTCTGAGCAAGACCCACTTACGCCTATGCGCTTAGCTGAGCTATTTATTGAAGCCGGTGCACCTAAAGGCGTGTTACAAGTAGTACACGGTACAAAACCACAAGTTGACCGCTTATTAGAAGACAAAGCGGTTCGCGCTATTTCGTTTGTTGGCTCGTGTGGTGTGGGTGCATACATTTATTCTAAAGGCACACAACACCTAAAACGTGTGCAAGCGTGTGTTGGCGCTAAAAACCACATGGTGATTATGCCTGACGCGAGTAAATCGCATGTTGTTAATAACTTAGTAGGCGCATCAGTTGGTGCGGCAGGCCAGCGTTGTATGGGTATTTCAGTGGCGGTATTTGTTGGCCAATCAAAAGACTGGGTTGATGAAATTAAAGCTGGCTTTGAAGGTGTACGCCCAGGTGTTTGGGATGATGCAGACGCCGCTTATGGTCCGCAAACATCACCTGCAGCAAAAGCGCGTATTTTATCATTGATTGCCGATGGTAAAGCGCAAGGCGCAACCTGTTTAATTGATGGCTCTGACTTTACTGTTGAAGGGTTTGAGCAAGGTAACTGGGTAGGTCCAACGTTATTTACTGATGTAACCAAAGAGATGAACTTGTACAAAGAAGAGATTTTTGGCCCAGTACTGGCGTGTATGTTTGTAGATACCCTTGAAGAAGCCATCGCCCTTATTAACGAAAGCCCTTACGGTAACGGTACCTCACTATTTACATCAAGTGGTGCAGCTGCACGTAAGTTCCAACACGAAATTGAAGTGGGTCAAGTGGGGATTAATGTGCCTATTCCTGTGCCGTTGCCATTTTTCTCGTTTACTGGCTGGAAAGGCTCATTCTACGGCGATACTCACACCTATGGTAAACAAGGTATTCGTTTTTACACAGAAACTAAAACTATTACCTCTCGTTGGTTTGAGGATGACATTGCCTCAGGTCCAAACATGAGTATTAATCTTAAATAATATTGCACTGAATAATTAATAAAAAAGAGGGGCACAACACACAGTGTTGTCGCTCCTCACTAATTACTCCCTTGATGGGATGCACCGACAACAAACAAAACACAACAAGAGGTCTACCATGGACTTTAACTTATCTGAAGATCAACAAGCTTTTGCGCAAACGGCGCGTCAATTCGCAGAATCTGAACTAGCACCACACGCTGCCAAGTGGGATCGCGAACATATTTTCCCAAAAGACACAATTAAAGCCGCTGGTGAGCTTGGTTTTTGTGGTTTATACACCCCAGAGGAAGCCGGTGGTTTAGGTTTATCTCGTTTAGATTCAAGCATTATTTTTGAGCAACTTGCACTGGGTTGTACAGCTACTACGGCTATGCTGACCATTCATAATATGGCAACCTGGATGATCGCAAGCTTTGGCACCGATGCAGTAAAAGAAAAATACGTTGAGCAATTGGTAATGGGTGAATTACTGGCATCGTACTGTTTAACGGAGCCAGGTTCTGGCTCTGATGCTGCGTCATTAAAAACTAAAGCAGTTCGCGATGGCGATGAGTATGTTATTAACGGCTCAAAAATGTTTATTTCAGGTGCCGGTGAAACAGAAATATTAGTGGTCATGGCGCGTACAGGGGCAGATGGCCCAAGCGGCATTTCAGCGTTTGTTGTACCAGCAGATGCCAAAGGCATTGAGTACGGCAAAGCAGAAGAAAAAATGGGCTGGAATGCACAGCCAACACGCTTAATTAGTTTTGAAGATGTGCGTATTCCAGCCGCAAACTTATTAGGCCAAGAAGGTGAAGGCTTTAAATTTGCCATGCAAGGCTTAGATGGCGGCCGTATTAATATTGCTACTTGCTCTATTGGTACAGCACAAGCGGCACTTAATACCGCACGTGAGTATTTAAAAGAGCGTACCCAATTTGGTAAGCCATTGGCTGCGTTTCAAGCGCTACAGTTTAAAATTGCCGATATGAATACCGAGCTTGTAGCAGCGCGCCAAATGGTAAGACTCGCGGCGTTTAAACTTGATACTAACGACAGTGAAAAAACCACTTATTGTGCGATGGCTAAACGCTTTGCAACCGATGTTGGTTTTACTGTGTGTAACGATGCGCTGCAAATTCATGGTGGCTACGGATACATAAAAGAATACCCGCTTGAGCGCCATGTTAGAGATGTACGTGTTCATCAAATTCTTGAGGGCACTAACGAAATTATGCGTGTGATTATTGCGCGTCGTATTTTAGCCGAATCAGCCAGCGAAGTTTTATAAGGAGATTAGTATGTCAAATCCTAGCATTGAATTAACTATTGAAGGCCATGTAGCTATTTTAACTATGTCGAATCCGCCAGCGAATACCTGGACTAAAGACACCTTAGTGGCGCTTAAAGACACGGTTAACCAATTAAATACCAATAAAAATATTTATGCATTAGTACTGACTGGTGAAGGCGAGAAGTTTTTTAGCGCCGGTGCCGACCTCAATGTATTTGCCAGTGGCGATAAAGGTGTCGCTGCAGATATGTCATGTGTATTTGGTGAAGCGTTTGAAGCGTTAACTAATTTTAGAGGCGTGTCGGTTGCAGCCATTAATGGTTATGCAATGGGTGGCGGCCTTGAAGTAGCACTTGCTTGCGACATTCGTATTGCAGAAGAGCAAGCACAAATGGCATTGCCTGAAGCAAAAGTGGGTTTATTACCCTGTGCTGGTGGAACGCAAAACTTAGCATGGCTTGTTGGCGAGGGCTGGGCAAAACGCATGATTTTATGCGGTGAGCGCTTAAAAGCCGATAAAGCCCTACAAATTGGCTTAGTGGAAGAAGTGGTTGCACAAGGTGAAAGCTTTGCAGCAGCGCTAAAACTGGCAAACCAAGTGGCAGAGCAAAGCCCATCATCGGTTGCTGCGTGTAAAACATTGATTCAAAAAGGGCGTCATCAACCTATGGCAAATGCGTTGCCACTGGAACGTGAATTGTTTGTTGGTTTATTTGATACCGAAGATCAGCAAGAGGGCGTGAACGCCTTTTTAGAAAAGCGCAAAGCTAATTGGGTGAATGGCTAATGAGTGAATTAACCCGTTTAAATTCAGCTGATGCTGCCGTGGTATTTGAAACGGCAACCACAGACAATGGCCGACTCATTGGTATTGCTACGCTTAACGCGCCTAAGTCATTAAACGCGTTAAATTTTGAAATGATCAGCTTACTCGAGCCGCAACTACAGCAATGGGACAAAGACGATAACATTGCATTAGTGGTTCTTAAAGGCGCAGGTGAAAAAGCATTTTGCGCCGGTGGCGATGTAGTGAGCTTACACAAAGCAATGAGTGAAGGTAAACCAACGTCACTGGTTGAAGAGTTTTTTACTCAAGAGTATCAGCTCGATTACCTTATTCATTGTTACAACAAACCCATTTTAGTCTGGGGTAACGGGATTGTAATGGGCGGCGGTTTAGGTTTAATGGCCGGTGCCAGTCATCGTGTGGTTACCGAAACATCACGCATTGCCATGCCAGAGCAAACTATTGGGCTTTACCCTGATGTAGGCGGCAGTTATTTTTTACATAAAATGCCCGCCCATGTTGGTTTGTTTTTAGGGCTAACCTCGGCATCTATAAATTGTGAAGACGCTAAGCTTGTATCGCTTGCCGACCACTTTGTAAATGCCGATAAGTACCCAGAGCTTGTTGAAGCATTACTCAATACAAAATGGGGTAAAACAGCAAGCTTAAACCACGACAAGCTAAGTAACTTGCTAATTGAGTTAGATAACAACTCTAGCCGTATGCCCAAAGGTAATTTAAAAGCAAACTTAAGCTTGATTCAAAAGCTTGGTGAGTTTGACACATTAGAGCAGCAGGTAGATTACATTTTAAACCTAACCACTGATGACAAATGGCTACAACGCGCACAAAAATCGTTGGCGCATGGTTGCCCATTAAGTTGTGCCTTAGTGAGTGAGCAGCTCAAACACAGCAAAGGTAAAACGTTGGCAGAGTGTTTTAAAATGGAGCTTGCGATGTCGGTTCGTGCCGGTGAAGTGGGCGAGTTTCAAGAAGGTGTACGTGCCTTACTAATCGATAAAGACGGTGCGCCACACTGGCAGTTTAAAACGTTAGCTGATGTACCAAAAGAAGTGGTAGAGAGCTTTTTTGCAAATCGCTTTGGCGAGCAACATCCGCTAGAGCCGTACTTTTCTCAACTTAATTTACAAGGGTAAAGCGATGAGTAAACTCAATATAGGATTTATTGGTTTAGGTAACATGGGCGGCCCAATGGCGGCTAATTTAATTAAAGCTGGCCATACGGTGAGCGTGTTCGACCTAAGTGCTAATGCAGTGAACGAGCTAGTTGAAAAAGGTGCCAATGCAGCAAAAGATGCACAAACCTGTGCAACCAACGTTGATGTGCTAATTAGCATGCTACCGGCAAGCAAACATGTTAAATCACTTTATTTAGGCACAGACGAGCAATCGGGTTTAATTAAAGTACTGAGTAAAAGTACCTTAGTGATTGATTGTTCAACTATAGATGCACAATCAGCCCGTGATGTAGGCCATGCACTTGGCGAACAAGGTATTGCGTTTGTTGATGCACCGGTTTCGGGTGGTGTAGCAGGTGCAACAGCAGGAACGCTTACGTTTATTGTTGGTGGTGAGCAAGCTGCATTTGATAAAGCGAATTCTGTATTAGTCGATATGGGTAAAAACATATTCCATGCTGGTGATATTGGTGCAGGGCAAGTTGCCAAAATATGTAACAATATGCTGTTGAGTATTTTAATGGCAGGCACCAGTGAAGCCATTCAAATGGGCATTAATAACGGCCTCGACGCAAAAGTACTCAGCGATATAATGAGCGCAAGCTCGGGTCGAAACTGGACGTTAGAACTTTATAACCCCTGTCCAGGTGTTATGGATACCGCTCCTGCAAGTAATAATTATAAACCTGGCTTTATGGTTGATTTAATGGCTAAAGACTTAGGCCTTGCTATGGAAGCAGCGCAGCAGAGTAATTCACTAACGCCAATGGGTTCAATGGCTAAAAATTTATACACTATGATGCAGCACCAAGGTGCGGGCAGTGATGATTTTAGTGCCATTTTTAAATTGTTTTCGAAGTAGGAAAGTATCGTGGAAATAAAAAATAATACCGTAGTGATTACCGGTGGCGCACAAGGCTTAGGTTTTGCAATGGCGCAAAGGTTTGCCTTAATGGGCGCTAATATTGCCTTAATTGATATGGCACAAGCACAGTTAAATGAAGCAACCGAGCAGCTATCTGCATTACAAGGCGTAACGGGTACTATAAAAGGCTACAGCGCTAATGTAACCGTTGAGAGCGAAGTTGAAGACGTATTTAATACCATTAACAGTGACTTTGGTCACATTGGGGTATTAATTAATAACGCCGGCATTTTACGCGATGGCATGTTTATAAAAGCCAAAGATGGCAAAGTGGTTAAAAAAATGTCGCTTGATCAATTTCAATCAGTGATTGACGTTAACCTAACAGGTGTATTTTTAGCCGGCCGCGAAGCGGCTAGCCACATGATTGAATCAGGCAAAGGCGGCGTAATTGTAAATATGTCGAGCGTAGCGCGTGCAGGTAATATTGGCCAAACTAACTATGCCGCCTCAAAAGCGGGTGTTGTGGCACTAACCACTACATGGGCTAAAGAACTTGGCCGTTTTGGTATTCGCGTTGGTGCCATTGCCCCAGGTGTTATTAGCACCGCCATGACCGATGCAATGAAGCCAGAAGCCAAACAGCGCATGCTAGCAGTAACCCCTGTAGGGCGCTTAGGTGAAACCGCTGAAATAGCCCATACTGCTCAGTATATTATCGAAAACGACTTTTTTACTGGCCGCGTGGTAGAAATAGACGGCGGTATTCGTTTGTAATTTGTCAGCTCTCATTTATTTATTGGAAGCACAGCTCAAGCGAGTTGTGCTTTTTTGTTTTCAATAGGGGAGGTTTATAACCTTGATTATAACCTTGAAAAAGGGCTAACAACCCCGTTAGCACCTTGTTGTAAAACATGCGTATAAATCTGTGTAGTACGTATGTCACTGTGGCCTAACTGTGTTTGGGGCGATCTTAGGCTTTTTCTCCCTTTCACTATCAACAGAGATGTCACTGTGCTGGCAGTCTGGACGAAGGGGCGGAATGACGAAGCATTTGGCTACATGGGGCAATTCTGGAAATACCTTCAAATTCATCGTGAAGATCTGAGTCAGCCAAAGACAATCATTCTCGGCGATTTTAATAGCAATGTGCGGTGGGATAAGCCGGACCGATGGTGGAATCACTCAGGCGTAGTAGCTGAACTCGGCGAGATGGGTTTCAAGAGCGCGTATCATCGTGCCTTTGAGGAAGAGCAGGGCAATGAGTCCAGGCCAACATTCTTCTTGCAGCGGAACCGCGAGAAGGCGTACCACATTGATTACATTTTTATCTCTTCAGACTTTCCAGAAAAATGTGATTTGAAGATCGGTCAGCACGATGAGTGGATTTCAATCAGTGTTCACGTGCCGTTGACGCTGAGCATCAACAATTAACAATCGGCTGCACAGCGACCGATTTTCCGTCGCTTCGCGGCTCCAAACCGGCGCGTGAGCCGGGCGTTAGATGCTTCATGTGCTCACAGTTTTTTTGAAAGAACAAGACTGCTTATTTCTTGAATATTAGTATATTCTTGCGCGAGATATAAAAACCGGAGAAAGCTATGAAGAACTGAATATTTTTATCCGCGGCTATCATTTGTGAGGTAATTGCAACATCTAGTCTGAAGTCTAGTGAGGGTTTTACTAAATTAGCTCCTTCGTTACTTGTTGTTGCTGGTTATGGTGCAGCGTTTTATCTGCTTTCACTCAATCTCAAATCTATTCCTGTTGGAATGGCATATGCAATTTGGTCAGGGCTTGGAATGTTTCGCTATTTTAATTACGCTGATCTATTCACCTTTACTTTATTCGAAAGAGAATGATATTCAGTTTAAATGGAAGTTAATTGAAATTATTGCATCAGATATAGATACAATAAAAATTGATAATTGAGGTATTCTCCAAATAATGAAAAAACATCGGAATAGATACTACCCTTACACGAGGGAAGGCAAAATATTACATGTAATTTCGCGAGAAGTAGTTAGAAAATGGGAAGTGTTACATGTTGATGAGCATAACCTTCGTCTAGATTCCCCACTCGGTATTTATGTTTTAAAACGTTAATAATGAAAATCTTTAAGGCTACAAATAACTGCAGCCTTTTTTCTATTACAAGTACCTTACTTATCTTGTTGTTCACGCGCTAATTGATTAGGTAATAACTGCTCTACAATTTCACGTGCTGGCAAAGTGTAACGCACGCCATCAAACATAACCGATGTAAACTCGTTAATATTAGTAATGCCGGTAAGGGTCCAACCTTCACCACGTTTTGGGCAGTAAACAGTAGTAGTGGGTTGTATTACTTTAAAATTGTCACTCATAGTTTATCTCAATTAATGCTTGTGAATACGGTATGGTAAGTTAATAATGACGCTCTATAAAGTGCTATTTAAAGCGCGTTTACTTTATTTGGCGTAGGCATGTTTAAAACTATAAAATTACCCCGCGTTACCTTACGTTTAATTACCCACAAACACGGCGCAGCGCTATTAACAATTTTAAATAATCCACTCGTTTATGAGTTTAACGATTATAAAACCCCGCTAAATAAACAGCATATTAAGCAGTTAATTCAAGATGATATATCGAGTTATTACCAAGGTGAAGGTGTTCGGCTTGCAATTGAACATAATATGAGTGGCAAACTACTGGGTACATGTGGCTTATATAAAATATGTAAACAAACCAAAAGTGCTTATATTGGTTTTGAACTGGATCCACTCTATTGGCAGCAAGGCTTAATGCAAGAAGTACTTAAAGGCTTTGTCAGTGAAGTGCATAGCTCTTTAAACATTGAGCACTTATATGCAGAAATTCATGGCAAAAATGTTCGCTGTTATAACTTACTCACTAAACTTGGCTTTGTATTTAACCAGCAACTTAATAACGGCGTATGGCATAAGCAATTAACTAAAATGGATGGCACATGAGAATTAAAAAATCGATTATTTTAAATGTATTGTTAGTTGTTAGTGTATTTGGGTTTGTAATAACTGGGTTTAGTTATTATCAAAATAATGTTTCAGACTTTGTTGATGTAACCCTAGATTAGAAAGTGCTTAATGAGTCTTGTAAGGTATTTATAAGGTTACCCGATGATTTTGACAAAAATAAAGCGTATCCACTTATTATAAAAACAGATGGTTATTTTAATTTAGCTAATTGGGATAAGGCACTAAAAGCATTAAATACTGAAAGCATATTAAATGAGGCTATTTTAGTTGCTATACCTAATCAGTTTTTTATCGATACGCGAAATCGTGATTTAGTACCACCTTATGCAAGGAAGGACGTTAATACAAATCCTCGACTTAAACATGAAACTTCGCCAGAAATTTTTGGTAAAGCTGATTTGTTTTTTGCTTTTATAGAGCAAGAGCTACTTATACCAATCCGCAATAATACTTAATCATTTTGCGGGGCTAAACGTGTCGCTACCTGTGTTAAAAAACTCTCATTTAGAACAACTAAATAGCGAATTTTTTGCCTAGCTATCAACTCGTTTTTTCAGCCTCAAAATAGACCACTTAATTAAGCGAATTGGTATTACTTATTTAAAGGCTAAATACAGGTTAACTGAAAACCGTATATTAACGGGATTTTCGGCAGGGGGCAGTTTTACTTTATATACGCTGCACACCAAACCAATGCTATTTAATGGTTACTTTGCATTTAGTCCTGCGCCTTGGTACGACGATATGACCGTAGTAAATCATTTTAATACCTTTTTACAAGCTAAAACACAAAGCTACTATAGAACCCACCTTATTATATTTTACTGTTGGCGGGGCTGAGCATAAAGTAATGCTTAAGACTTATAATAACTTAGAGCAAAGTTTAGTAAGCCATACTAGTAACTGGTTAGGGTGGGGGAGTAAAGTAAACCCTGATGCAAAGCATAATGATAATCCAGCATTGAGTATTAAGGGGGCTTTAACGGGCTATGATGAATTTATTAATTAAGAATATTGTTGAACTTGCACTAGTAAAACGGCTTAGCTGTATATATGTACAGCTAAGCCGTTTTGCTATAAATTACCTTATTTTATGGTGTAAATAGCTGGTGGATGCAAGGTGGTACAAAAAAGAACACATCATACTAGTAATGTTTAAATGTAATCTTAGCAATGAGGTAATATAAATTATCAATTTACTCATAAGTGGAGTGGTGGGTTTATAACGCTTATTGAGTTTGGCTATCTGAGTCGTTAAATAAAGAATTTAAATAACAAAAAAGGTGGACGGTGCTTTATTTATATCAGCACCGGTCTATACCTTTAGGACTTAATTACAAAAGCGCTATTTTATTACTTAACTGTCTAAGCATATTTTCAGCATTAGGTAAGGGGTCGTTTAACCCATCTATTAAGGTCATAAAATAACAGTCCATCATTACGCTTGCTTTTGTTTCATCAAACTTCGGTTGTTCACTAAAAAGCAGTTGTTTAAATTCATCCATCTGCGCTTTAAAAAAAGACGTTCTCCAAATGATGTCGCTAATTAATAGCTTACTAAATTCACTATTTTCACAATAAAAAGAATAAAGCGGATGAGCGTAGTGACGTAACTTTAAGCGAGGGGAGTGCTGCGTATCTAACTGCTTTGCTTGGTTAATAATAACGGCTATTTGTTGTTGCATACCGGCCATCAATAAATCAATTTTATTTTCAAAATGACTAAACACTGTACCTACAGCAACATTGGCTGCAACCGCTATTTCTCTTGTTGATGTGTGATCGTAACCTTGCAGCAAGAATAATTCCCATGCTGAAGCTAAAATTTTATCGCGTGTCTTTTCTTTTTTACTCATTATATTTCAATGCTTTACTTGTTTGTTTAATAAAAGAGCTAAGTCATTATTTGATTAATTGAGCGCGCTCAATTAATATTGTGAGCACACTCATTTTTATAAGGATGTTACATGAAGTTTATCAAACGTGTTATTGGTTATATACTTTTTATTCCACTAATTTATTTTTATTCTTATTTGCTAGGGCCAATATTAAAAGCAGTTTTAGTCCCAGGAGGGGTTGCTTTTTTATGGCTTATTCTAGGGCCAACAGAGGGGACGCGTGCGTTAAAAAAAGCATTTAAGAAAAATTAGCTCAAGCTTCAACTAAACAAATCGAAAAAAAGCCCTGCTATTTTGCAGGGCTTTAAGTTTACCTTTTTGATTTTAAGCTTGAAAGCTCAACTGATATTAAAGAACGTATCTAAAACCAAAAGCAATACCGTCATCTTCAGATTGCTCCATTAGCGCTTGCTGCTGTTTATTATTACTTTCAAAATCACCAAAGTCTTTACGTGCTTCTACATAAAGTTTGGTGTTTTGGTCAATTAAGTAATGCACACCAATAACAGCAAATTGACGCTTAAATACATCGTTAGGATCGGCATTAAAGTTTGGTTGAATTACGTAGTTATCACCTGCATCAAATAAGTTATAGGCAATAAATGGTCTAAAATCGTTATCAAAGCGATACGACACAAATGTTTCAATACCAATCGCATCTTTAATTAAACGACCTATGTTATCTGTATCGTGGTTTTCGTTTTTGTTGATATTAGCGGCTACATACAAGCCTGGCGCATCAATATTGCCCCAAATAACACCTGCACCATAAATTGAATCGTCAACAGAGCGGGTTGTTCCGTCGCCATACGTTAATTCAAACTCGCCGCGGTTAATACCCGCGGTCAGTTTTAGCTTATCAGTCACGTTATAGGTTACTGCACCGCCAAACGTATAGTTAAATTCAACTTGTTGTGCAGCAGCATCTCCAGACTCAAAATTTGCTTGGCATTGTGATTCTGTAATATTGCTTACATCACAAGTATAAAAAGCGCTGTTTTTTAACTGAGTTTGAACACTAAAGTCAAAGTCGTTGTAGCTATTACGGTATTGCAGTGTTTTATCACCACGACCAGTACCATTTACTGCACCATCGTCTTTGTTGTAAGTGTAAACACCGGCAGCGTTACCATCCCATACATAGCTGTAGTTTGTTGCATACACAACATCAAACCACGCACCCCATTGTTTACCAATTGTAATTTGGCCGTATTTATCGTGTTTAAGTCCTGCATAACCTAAACGATTATATAAAAACTCATCTTGAATAGATTCAAAACGGTTGTTGTAAACAATATCGCTACTGCCAACAGGGTTGACACCCCATTCAACTAAAGCCATTGCTTCCCAGCCTTTTTTTAGTTGGCGTTTAAAATCAAAATTAATTCGTGAGGCACCATTGACGATTTCGTTTTGACCTTGAGTATTTATCACTCGCGCATCAATATATCCGCCTACTGCGACTGTATTTTTTTCATCCTTAAACACTTCTACTGCTGAAACACTTGGAGCAGCTAAAATACCCGCAATTGCTAGCGATACTAATTTTCTTTTCATTGTGTGTGCCTTGCCTAAATTAAAGACGTTTTTATAATTACTAAATTCGAAGTCGTGCAGACTAGCAAAGCAATAAAAGGCTCAAAAGTGAAAAATTATCAATGACAATTAGCAAAAACACGCGGCTTGTTCATTTTAAGTTAATGCTGTTTTTATTTTGTAGCCGTATAAACTGCCATTTAATTTTGGAATAAGATATTAGGCTTAAATGCAGGAGAGGGAGTGTTGAATTTTTTTCATAGTTGCGCCTGTCGGCATGGGTAGAGCTAAAACTCTAATACTATAAAAAAGTAAATATAGCCGTATTAATTGTTAATAAAAGTAAAATGCGACCAAGTCGCCTGTAAACGCGATTAAATAATTTATAAAGGGTTTTATGCTAGTTGTTTTTTATTAAACATTTTTTTACTGCATTAACAGTACAATAATGAGTTTTACTCACCTTTTTAGCACATTTTCTCGCCCAGCACTTTGGCTATTTAATTGCTTTTATAGTTAATAAACAGCCACCGTTTACTTTGAGTTTGGTGCTATAAACTTTCATAGAAAAAAACGGTGATTTGGTTTAAACTGCGCGCAATTTAAATACTTCAGTCTCCCTTGGAGGGTAGCGCTATTATTAGTACAGCTAACATCACCATGCAATTTGGTGCTAAACCGTTATTTGAAAATATCTCAGCTAAATTTGGCGAATCAAACCGTTATGGTTTAATTGGTGCTAATGGTTGTGGTAAGTCGACCTTTATGAAAATCCTTAGTGGTGAATTAGAACCATCTTCGGGTAACGTAAGTACTGATCCAAATGAGCGCGTTGCTAAACTAAACCAAGATCAATTCGCCTACGAAGAATATTCTGTTATTGATACCGTGATTATGGGTCATAAAGAGTTGTGGGATATTAAACAAGAACGTGACCGGATATATAGCCTACCTGAAATGAGTGAAGAAGACGGCATGAAAGTAGCCGATCTTGAAACTGAATTTGCTGAAATGGACGGTTACTCGGCTGAATCTAAAGCGGGTGAGTTACTATTAGGTGTGGGTATTGCTACAGAGCAGCACTACGGACCTATGTCAGAAATTGCACCAGGTTTTAAACTTCGTGTGCTTCTAGCTCAAGTTTTGTTTTCAGACCCTGATATCATGCTGCTCGATGAGCCTACCAATAACTTGGACATTTATACAATTAAGTGGCTTGAAGATGTATTGAATCAACGTGATTGTACCATGATAATCATCTCGCATGACCGTCACTTTTTAAATTCGGTATGTACGCATATGGCCGATATTGACTACGGTGAACTACGTATTTACCCGGGTAACTACGATGAATACATGTTTGCAGCTACTCAAGCACGCGAACGTTTATTAAGTGAAAACGCGAAAAAGAAAAGCCAAATAGCAGAGCTTCAACAATTTGTATCGCGCTTTTCTGCCAACGCGTCAAAGGCAAAGCAAGCCACTTCACGTGCAAAACGAATTGATAAAATTCAATTAGACGAAGTAAAAGCGTCGTCACGTCAGTCGCCATTTATTCGTTTTGAACAAGAAAAGCAGTTATTCCGTAACGCACTAGAAATGACTAGCTTATCGCAAGGCTTTGAAGAAACTTTATTCTCAGGATTAGAAGGCCTAGTTGAAGTAGGTGAGCGCATTGCTATTATTGGTGAAAATGGTGTGGGTAAAACAACATTATTAAACACTTTAGCAGGACGTTTAGCGCCTAAAAGCGGTGAGTTTAAATGGTCTGAAAATGCAAACATTGGCTACTATGCACAAGATCATGCCGATGAGTTTGAAAAAGACATGAATTTGTTTGAGTGGATGGAGCAATGGCAACAAGATGGCGACGATGAGCAAGTAGTGCGTAGCTTCTTAGGTCGTATGTTGTTTTCACAAAACGATATAAAAAAATCAGTAAAAGTAATATCTGGTGGTGAGCAAGGTCGTATGTTATTTGGTAAAATTATGATGCATAAGCCAAATATTTTACTTATGGATGAGCCAACCAACCACATGGATATGGAGTCAATTGAAGCACTTAACTTAGCGCTTGAAGCGTATGAAGGTACCTTGATATTTGTGTCACACGACCGTCAGTTTGTATCATCAGTTGCCACTCGTATTTGGGAAATTAAAGACGGTAAAGTTATCGACTTTAGAGGTAACTACTCAGAATATTTAGCGAGTAAAGAAGCTTAATTGCTGATTGTTTCGCTGTTTAAAAAAAGCCATGTTTAACATGGCTTTTTTATTGTCTGCTGGTCGCATTAGTGCAGCATTTAAGTATATAATAGCCGCCATAAAACCGGACATAAGTCCGCTATTTTTAAAATACATTACTGAGGAGTATTTATGACTGTTGGCATTATTATGGGTTCTAAATCAGATTGGCCAACCATGGAACACGCCGCCCTTATGCTAGAAAAATTTGGCATTGAGTATGAAACTAAAGTGGTTTCTGCGCACCGCACTCCTCAATTACTTGCCGATTACGCAAGTTCAGCCGCAGAACGCGGTATTAAAGTTATTATTGCTGGCGCAGGTGGCGCGGCGCACTTACCGGGAATGGCGGCAGCGTTTACATCTCTGCCAGTTTTAGGCGTACCTGTTAAATCTAAAGCGCTAAACGGTGTAGACTCTCTGTTATCTATTTGCCAAATGCCAAAAGGTGTTGCGGTAGGTACTCTTGCTATTGGTGAGCCCGGTGCTGCAAACGCAGGTTTATTAGCGGCACAAATTTTAGGATGTCAAAATCCAGAAATCTTCGCAAAAATCGAAGCGTTCCGTAAAGAACAAACTAAGACTGTTTTAGCTAACCCAAATCCTGCAGAGTGATCATGAATATTTTAATTTTAGGGGCAGGGCAGCTAGCACGAATGATGAGCTTAGCTGGTGCACCGCTTAATTTAAATGCGGTGGCTTATGATGTAGGCAGCAAAAAGATTGTGCATCCGCTTACCAATGAAGTGTATCCAACAACGCTCGAACAGGCGATAGAAAACGCTGATGCTATTACGGCCGAGTTTGAACATATTCCAGATGATGTACTTACACAGTGTTGTAATAGCAATAAGTTTTATCCGGGCAAACAAGCCATTAAAACCGGTGGCGACCGTGCGCTTGAAAAAGCGCTTCTCGATAAAACCGCTGTTGCATGCGCGCCATATCAATTAATTACAGAAAAAGCGCATCTTGAACTCGCGGTTCAAACACTTGGTAAGCCATTAGTCATTAAAACATGCCAAGCGGGTTACGATGGTAAAGGCCAATGGCGTTTAAAATCAGACGATCAAATTGAACAGATTTGGGCTGAAATGGCTGATTTTATTGCATCAGGCACTGAGCACGCTCCGCACACCATAATTGCAGAAAAAATGATCCCTTTTGATCGTGAAGTCTCTATTATTGGCGCGCGCGACAAAGAGGGTAACGTTGCAATCTATCCACTTACTGAAAACCAACATACCAATGGCGTATTAACGCTTTCACTAGCCGGTAAAGATAATAGTTTAGTCGAGAGTCAAGCAACCTCAGCATTTACGCGTATTGCAAATGAGCTTAATTATGTAGGTGTATTGGCCATTGAGTTTTTTGATGTACAAGGTACATTATTGGTTAATGAAATTGCGCCGCGAGTTCATAACTCAGGCCATTGGACGCAACAAGGTGCTCATTGCTCGCAATTTGAAAACCATATGCGCGCTGTTGCCGGCCTACCTTTAGGTAGTACGCAAATTAAGCAGCCTACTGCTATGATAAATGTATTAGGCCAACCACAAATCCCTATTGATGTGTTAAAAACAGCAGATGTAACCAGCCATTGGTACGGTAAAAGTGTAAAACCTGGTCGCAAAATGGGCCACATTAATGTATCTGCTGATAATTTACAGCAATTAGGTGAACGCCTTGGTGAACTCGCAATGTGTTTGCCAGAGCAAGATTACCCCGGTGTATTAGCTACCAGTAAATCGCTATTATAAGTTAAAAAACAAAGCGATAAATTGAACTTAACTTCAATTTATCGCTTTACCTTCTAAAGGTTCTTTTCAATGATCCACCCAAAGTTTTGTATTATTGTGTGTGCCTTTTGTATTGCCTTTCCAACGGTTATATTTGTTGCCCCCGTTGTCCATAAACTGACTAATAAACTCATTCGCGCTTAACGTTATGATTATCGCTAAATTACATAAACCTGTATTTATAATATTACTGGCCTTGTGTATCACTCCATTTATTGGCGCTGGTAGTGCCTTGGTTATGGGGGCGTTATTTGCGATTACCTTGGGTAACCCGTTTGCTGAGTTATCACAAAAGGCCAGTAAATGGATGCTAAAGTTGGCAGTTGTGGGATTGGGGTTTGCTGTTGATTTTAATCAGGTAATTGAGGTTGGTCGCAGCTCTTTAGTGTTAACAATTGTCAGTATTACTGCCATAATTGGGCTTGGCGAAATTTTAACTCAAGTGTTTAAACTTAATCGTAACACAGGCGTGTTAATTTCCTTTGGAACCGCTATTTGTGGTGGTAGCGCTATTGCGGCCATGGCACCGGTTATAAAAGCCAAAGATCATGAAGTGGCTGTGGCGCTGGTTATCGTATTTTTACTCAATGGTGTAGGTTTATTATTATTCCCTGCAATTGGGCATTATTTTGAACTAACCCAAGAGCAGTTTGGATTGTGGGCTGCACTTGCAATTCATGATACCAGTAGCGTGGTAGGTGCATCGGCTACTTATGGTGCAGTGGCACTGAGCATAGCAACAACAGTGAAGCTTACTCGTGCTATGTGGATTATTCCATATACTACGCTTGCGGGTGTGTTTATGCGCTCAGATGAAAAGGCGAGTATTCCATTATTTATTGTAGGCTTCTTATTAGCCGCATTAATTAATACCTATGTGCCGTCGCTTTCATTTTATTGGGAGTTGATAAACATTGCAGCGAAGCAAATACTAGTGATGACATTGTTTTTAATAGGCAGTGGTTTGTCATTATCGGTACTAAAGCAAGCGGGAATTAAACCGTTTTTAATGGCTGTGATTCTTTGGATCGTGGTTAGCTGTGTTATTTTATTATTAATCATAGATGGATTCATATAATGAGACATGATCTCGGTATTAAAATTATTGGTGGCTTTTTATTGTTACTGGTTTCAGCAAGCTATGTTCACGCAGAGTCATTACGGGTCGCAACGTTTAATGTCAGTATGGATGCAACCAATTACACCGCTAAAAATGAAAAAGTAAAAAGCGATGCCTTAGTTAACGCGCTGCGCTCTGACCACCAGCAAATTAAAAATATTGCTGAAATAATTCAACGCGTTCGTCCAGATGTCGTGCTTTTAAATGAATTCGACTACGTCCCTAAATCACAAGGGATCGAATACTTTAAAACCCATTACTTAAATGTAGGGCAAAATGATCAAGCGGCTATCGATTACCCTTATGTTTACATTGCACCAGTTAACACAGGCTTAGCAACTGAGTTTGACTTGGACAATAACGGCAAAAAAACCGGTGTAATGGGTGATGCACAGGGCTTTGGATTTTTTGAAGGCCATTACGCAATGGCGTTTTTATCTCGCTACCCCATTGATTTTGACAACATCAGAACTCTGCAAACGTTTAAGCACAAAGATTTACCGAATGTACAAATGCCGGTAGACCCAAAAAATAATACAAATTGGTATAACGAAGAAGAATGGAATGCTTTACGTTTAAGCTCTAAATCGTTTTGGGATATACCGGTAAAAGTAAATGATAAAGTAGTTCACATGTTAGCCTCGCATCCTACGCCGCCTGTGTTTGATGGAGATGAAGACAGAAACGGCATTCGTAATCATGATGAAATTAGATTAATTGCCGATTACGTTAATAACGAAAGTTACCTGTATGACGATAACGGTAAAAAGGGCGGCCTTGCAGCAAAATCACGCTTTGTGATTTTAGGTGACCTAAATGCCGCCCCTGAGGGCGATAAAAAGCGCACAAATACAACAGATCAGTTACTTAAAAGCCCGATGATTAATGCCGGTTTTATTCCAACCAGTGAGGGCGCTAAAGAGCAATACCCACAAGCTTATGCTAAAAATTACACTGCTAATTGGCAAGCACGCGTTGATTATGTTCTGCCTTCAAATTATGGACTAACCATTAAAGATGGTGGCGTATTTTGGCCGAAAAAACAAAGCGAATTGTACCGTTTAATCAAAGATAGAAACGCATCAAGTGACCACCGTATGGTATGGCTTGATTTAACGGTTGAATAAACGGGTTACTCACCCCGATATCAGCGTTGTTTATCTTAAATAATTGCAATTATAAAGGTGCTTCTGCTTAAATACGGTTAATTATAATAACCGTCAAGAAGCACTATGATTTTTAAATTTTCATCTTCTAAAACACTTGTTGCAATGGCTGTTGCGTCAAGTGTTATGTTAGCGGGCTGTACAGCAACCGCCACAACTTCTAATGACTCAGCTATTCAAACAAATACCAAGGTTGCAAGTGTTGTTAACACACCTGCAGACATGGGTGTCTCAAAAATTACGCTTGAACAAGCGATGGCTCACCCTGATTGGATTGGACGTCAACCGCAAGGTGCATTTTGGAGTGCTGACTCAAGTACTGTTATTTACGCGCAAAAACAACAAGGTAGTGAGCTAAGAGATTTATTCACTCAAGCTGTAAACGCTCAAACAGCAGAGCAAGTGGCTTTAAATCAGCTTCACAGCGTAGGCTCAAGTAAAGCTGTTTTTTCTAACGATAAATCACTTCAAGCTTATGTGTTTGAAGGCAACATATTTATTAAAAACGTACAGTCAGGCGTAATTAAGCAAATTACGCAAAGCTCAGCCACCGAGTCAAAACCACAATTTTTAAACGATGGTAACTTAGCGTATCGCCAAGGTAATATCTTTTTTAAAGTAGATTTAACCACAGGTTTAACCCGTGAAATTGCTAATTTAAAACTGGCTGACAAACCACAAGGCATAAAAGAGCCAACAACTTATATTGCCAAAGAACAACATAAGCTGATTGATTACATTGCACTGCAGCATAAAAACAAACAAGACAAGTATGCGCGAAATGAGCAAGTCAAAACTCAAAATAGCTCAATTGCCAACACGCATTACTATTTAGGCGATGGCAACACGGTTGATGAAGCCGAGCTTTCTCCAAATGGCGACGCGTTAATTGTGGTTGTTCAAGAAAAAAGTTCATGGCGTGGTGAAGGCGACATTATGCCTAACTACATCACTGATGATGCGACTATAGAGCCTAAAAAAGTTCGCCGTCGTGTGGCTGACGCTAAAGAGCAAACTTCTGAAATTATTTATATTAACCTTGCAGATCAAAGCCAAACTACTTTAGGGTTTAATACCTTGCCTGGTTTTGATGAAGATGTACTCGCTGAGATTAAAAAAGAAAACTATGCCCGCGATGGCAAAACGTATAAGTCTAAGAAACAACCGCGTGGCATTAATGTAATTTCAGACTGGGGATGGGATCAATCGCCTATCAGCTGGAACGATGATGGCAGCCAAGTGGCGATTATGCTTGAAGCCTGGGATAACAAAGATCGTTGGTTGGCCACCGTTGATTTTGAAAATAACAAACTCGTATCTCAACACCGTTTACATGACGATGCGTGGATTGCGTATGCGTTTAACGACTTTGGTTGGTTAAATGACTCAACCACGCTTTATTATTTATCGGAAGAGTCGGGGTACAGTCAGCTTTATAAAAAACCTTTAAATGGCAAAGCTATAGCTTTAACACAAGGTCAGTTTGAAGTGTCTGACTTAACCCTTACTGATGACAATAGTGCTATTTACTATAAAGCGAATATTGAGCATCCGGGTCTTTATGAAATATACCGCGTTAATCCACAAACAGGTGTTAGTGAGCAAGTAACCGACTTAAACGGTATGACGGATTACACCTTAAGCCCTGATCAATCTAAGTTATTACTTAGACATTCTAAAATCACTATGCCGACTGAACTTTATGTGGCAGAGGCTAAAGCAAACACAACTGCGACTCGTTTAACCAATACGGTATCTGATGCGTTTTTAGCTAAAAAACTCACAGCGCCTAAAATTGTTGCTGTGCCATCAAGTCATACAGATCAGCCCATATACGCCAAAGTCTATTACCCCGCTGATTACCAAGAGGGTGAAACAGGCAAAACCCGCAAAGCGGTTATTTTTAACCACGGTGCTGGGTACTTGCAAAATTCACACATGGGGTGGTCTGGCTACTTCCGTGAATTTATGTTCCATTCATTACTAGCAGATGAAGGTTATGTAGTAATGGATATGGATTACCGCGCATCTAAAGGCTATGGTCGTGATTGGCGAACGGCTATTTATCGCCAAATGGGAACACCTGAAACACAAGATCTAGCCGATGGCGTAAAATGGATGGCGGATAATGCCAATGTTAATACCCAAGCGGTAGGGACTTACGGTGGCTCTTATGGTGGGTTTATGACCTTCATGGCGTTATTTACCGCGCCAGACTTGTTTCAATCAGGTGCAGCGCTTCGTCCAGTGACTGATTGGGCTCATTACAACACAGGTTATACGGCTAACATTTTGAATCACCCTGATGTTGACCCGATTGCCTATGAGCGTAGTTCACCTATTTATTATGCAGAAGGGCTTAAAAAGCATTTATTAATAAATGCGCCTATGGTTGATGATAATGTGTTCTTTCAAGATTCAGTACGTTTAGTACAGCGTTTAATAGAACTTGAAAAAGAAAACTTTGAAACAGCAATCTTCCCAGTAGAACCGCATGGTTTTGTTCAGCCTTCGAGCTGGTTAGATGAATACCGTCGAATTTATAAACTGTTTAAAGAAACGCTTTAATCGACTAAAAATAAAAACGCCACTTATGTGGCGTTTTTTTAGCTGTGTTTATTATCGTTTTTGATGTGTTTTACAACCAGCGGCACAGCTAATAAACCCCCACCAATTGCGCCAATTAAATGCGCATCAACGGCCACCGTTGATTGAATAAGTTGACCAATTTCTGCGCTTGGACCATTAACTTGCTCAAGAATAAGCTTTATCCATACGCCAATAAACAAGATATAGCCTGATTTTAGCCCAACGGTGACATCTTTTATGGCCCCCCACACGATCACGCCATGCAATAGCGCACTCAGCCCTGTATAAATAATGATTGTTGGACAAAACCAATAAACCCCCAAGCCACACCAAAGCGCAAGGAGTGCAATATTAAAGCTGTAATGCTTAGGCGTTGTGTATTCGCCATGAAGCAACCAAATAAGTGCTATACCGGCACAATTTAAACCTAAATGTGCCCAGTTAGCATGCACAAATTGGCTGGTAAATAAACGCCACAGTTGACCTTGTTCAATTAATGGGCGATTAAACTCAAGCTCATTGTTCATACCAAGCCATGCTAAGAGCGTACTTAATACAATTAAACACAAGGGGGGTAAAACATAACGCGGCTGAAGGGGTAAATTAAGCATTTAATGATCATTTTTTTATATTTATTTTTGCATATTGTGCCTGTTTAACTTTAAGATGCCAATTATCTTCCATGCAATTTAAGTTTAATCAGTAATTATGAATTTTAAGCTCAACTCTTTATTTGCTCTCTCTTTAAGTGCACTGTCTTTCCCTTTATTTGCACAGCAAGCAAGCCAAATTGAAACCCGTGAACCAGAAGCCGCCACAGGGGTAGTACAAAAGCAATTAGTACCTGGCGATAAATACATGGTTGCGGCTGCAAATCCTTATGCCTCACAAGCGGGAAAGGCCATTTTAGCCCAAGGCGGAAGCGCCGTTGATGCCGCAATTGCCACCCAATTAGTGCTTACATTAGTTGAGCCGCAGTCATCAGGCATTGGTGGTGGTACGTTTATGATGTATTACAACAAAGCTAACAATAAACTCACTAGTTTTGATGGTCGCGAAACAGCCCCCAGTAATGCCGATGAAAACCTGTTTTTAAATGAACATGGCAAAGCTGTTAAATGGATTGAAGCAGTTGTAGGTGGTCGCTCTGTGGGTGTACCAGGTATTTTACATGCGTTTGCCAGTGCCCATAAACAATATGGTAATTTGCCATGGGCAACGTTATTTAAGCCAGCTATTGCACTAGCCGAACAAGGGTTTGAAGTATCTCCACGATTACATGGCTTACTCGTTAGGCAGTTAAACCCGGGTGTTATGAGTATGCCGGTGATCAATGAGTATTTTTTCCCCAATGGTGAAGTGATCAAAGTAGGCAGTATTAAAAAAAACCAGCCGCTTGCTAATTTATACAAAGACATTGCCTCACAAGGGATTGATGCTTTTTATAAAGGTGATAATGCAAAAGCCATGGTAAGTGCAGTGCAGAAATCAAAAATTGCCCCGGGTAAATTATCTGTACAAGATCTTGCTAACTACACCAGCAAAGAGCGCGCCCCTGTATGTATTAAATACCGCGTTTACAAAGTGTGCTCAATGGCACCACCTAGTAGTGGCGGTGTAGCGGTGCTACAAATTTTAGGCTTGCTTGAACATAAAGATATGGCCAATATTAAAGCTAATAGCGCAGAGGCTATTCATTACTTTAGCCAAGCATCGCGCATTGCGTTTGCTGATCGAAATAAATACATTGGCGATCCTGATTTTACCCAAGTCCCTACCGAGGAGTTATTAAACAAAGATTACATCGCTACCCGCGCAAAGTTAATTAGCGAAGAAGATAAAAAAGCATTTCCTGGTGATCCAGTTGATTACTTAAGCTACGCAAATGATGACTCTTTTGAACTTCCGTCTACGTCACATGTCTCGATTGTTGATAGCAAAGGCAATGCTGTTTCGATGACCAGCTCTATAGAAATGGCGTTTGGTTCGACGGTCATGGTTAATGGCTTCATTTTAAACAATCAGCTGACTGATTTTTCACTCTCGCCGCGTAAAAATGGCAAGTTAGTGGCTAACAGAGTAGAAGCCCATAAACGTCCGCGCAGCTCAATGTCACCCGTAATGGTATTTAATCAAGATGGGAGCTTACGTTTAGTGGTCGGCTCTCCTGGTGGTAGTCGCATTATTGATTATGTAGCGCAAGTTGTTATTGGCGTTTTAGATTGGAATTTAAACGCGCAACAAGCCATTAATTTACCGCGAACCACTAATCGCAACGACTACACCAGCGTAGAAAAAGGCACTGCACTTGAAGCGGTGGTACCAAAGCTTAAAAAGCGCGGCCATGATGTGCGCGTGATTGACTTAAACTCTGGGCTGCATGCGGTAGAAGTTAAAAATAACCGTTTGTATGGCGCCGCCGATCCTCGCAGGGAAGGGATGGCATTATCGGATTTAAGTAATAATAAAGCCTCATTTAAATTCTAAAACATGTATAATCAACAGCAGGTTTGCAGCTAATGTATTACCTGCTGTTATTTATGTAATAGCTTAATAGTTAATGATTATTTGATTGAAAATAGTATGTTAACTAATGTAAAAAATTAGCAAATCTAAAAATAACTGACACTGTTGTAACCATTGAACACAGCAAACGCTGGTCCAATGCCCGTTTTTAATTTTTATAAATTCACAACAGCCTGCTAACATATTCACCAAATATGAGTGACTTTATACTAAAGTAGCGCTTGTATTTGTAAATTTTCAATGGTCTGACAAGCTTAAATGTCATTGCAATTTAGCCTTTAACAATGATAATGGCAGATCATTACTTAAGATTCAGTAAAGCTTGGAAATATGACTACAAATACCGATCCAAATTATCTTTATATTCCTTATTCTGGCCCAGGCCTAATTGAAACCCCGCTATTGAATAAAGGAAGTGCTTTTAGCCAAAAAGAACGTGAAAACTTTAATCTTGCCGGTTTACTTCCTCCTCGTTACGAAACAATAGAAGAGCAAGTTGAGCGTTGTTACCAACAATACTCAAGTTTTAACGACAACTTAAATAAGCACATTTATTTACGCGCCATTCAAGATAATAACGAAACGCTTTTTTACCGTTTAGTGCGCGATCATATCGAAGAAATGATGCCTATTATCTACACCCCAACAGTGGGTGATGCCTGTGAAAAGTTTTCTGATATTTATCGCAGTGCCCGTGGTTTATTTATTTCGTATGAAGATCGCTTTCACATTGACGATATTTTACGTAATGCCACAAAAGGCAAAGTAAAAGTGATTGTTGTTACCGACGGTGAGCGTATTTTAGGCCTTGGCGACCAAGGTATTGGCGGTATGGGCATTCCAATTGGTAAACTTTCTTTGTATACCGCGTGTGGCGGTATTAGCCCAGCTTATACGTTACCGGTTATGCTCGATGTGGGAACCAATAACGAAAAATTATTAAACGACCCAATGTACATGGGTGCTCGCCATAAACGTATTACACAAGATGAATACGATGAGTTTTTAGACTTATTCATTAAAGCAGTAAAACGTCGCTGGCCAAATGTGTTATTGCAGTTTGAAGATTTTGCTCAGCCTAATGCAATGCCATTATTAAAGCGTTACCGCAACGAAATTTGTAGTTTTAATGATGATATTCAAGGAACTGCATCGGTCACTGTGGGCTCTTTATTAGCAGCATGTCGTGTTAAAGGTGCTAAATTATCAACTCAAAAAGTTGTTTTTGTAGGCGCAGGCTCTGCAGGCTGTGGTATTGCTGAACAAATCGTTAGCACTATGGTTGCTGAGGGTATTAGTGAAGCACAGGCACGTAGCCAAGTCTTTATGGTTGACCGTTTTGGCTTATTAACAGATGGTATGCAAGGCTTACGTGACTTTCAACAAATGCTTGCACAACCAACTAGCTGCTTAGCTGATTGGATCTACAGCGGTGAATACGCGTCGTTATTAGATGTAATGCATTGTGCTGAACCAGATATTTTAATTGGTGTATCAGGCCAACCTGGCTTATTTACCGAACAAGTCATTCGCGCTATGCATGCTAAATGTGAATCGCCAATTATTTTCCCGTTAAGTAATCCATCTAAGCAAGTTGAAGCGTATCCAGAAGATGTAATTAAATGGACCGATGGCAAAGCAATTGTTGCAACTGGCAGCCCATTCGACCCAGTTGTTTATAACGGTGTGACTTACCCAATTCCACAATGTAATAATAGTTACATATTCCCAGGTATTGGCTTAGGTGTTATTGCCGCCAAAGCAACCCGCATTACCGATGCGATGCTAATAATGTCGAGCGAAATGTTGGCTGAGTCGTCACCTTTAGCTAATACAGGTAAAGGCAGCTTACTACCGGCACTGACTGAAATTGAAACGCTTAGTAAACGTATTGCGTTTGCAGTGGCTAAAAAAGCAATTGAAGAGGGCGTAGCCCTTGAAATTTCAGACGATGCGCTGTGGGCAGCCATCGACAAAAACTACTGGTTACCAAAATACCGTAACTACAAGCGTTGCAGCATTTAATTACAGTAGAGATTAAAAAAAACAGGCTTTTGCCTGTTTTTTTATGCTTGTTCATCTTTAATTAACCGCATAAGGTGTTAACTGAGGCAATCAAATTTAAAAGGATAGACTTATGAAAACGCTTTCGATTTTAACCGCCGCATTACTCAGTACATCAGCTTATGCAAGCAACGCCCCAGAAGAGCCGCATATTTATGTTAAAGGTGAAGCTTCAGTAACGACGATGCCGGATCATGTTTTATTAACGGTGGGCATTACTGAAATAGATAAAGACTTAATTGCAGCAAAAAAACAAACCGATACCACTATGGCCAGTGCAATAAGTTTAGTAAAAAAACTAGGGGTAGATGATGCGGATATTAATGCCGGTCAAATTTCTATATACCGTGATAACCAATATAATCGTGAAACAGGTAAACAAGAGTTTACTGGCTTTAAAGTATCAAGAACGCTCACCATTAAACTCTCTGCAATTAATAAATACCCTGAATTACTACAGAGCTTAGTTAATAATGGCATTAATGAAATTAGACAAACGCAATTTTTAGCTAGCAACTACGATGAGCTGCATAAAAAAGCACAAAAAATGGCAATTAAACAAGCCAAAGTCGCGGCAAAAGAGCTAAGTGACGACTTTGATGTAGAGTTAAAAGGCTTATATAGCGCGTCGTTAACCCCGCTTGATATGCCATCTACACCGTACATGCGAAGTGAAAAAGTAATGATGGCAGACAGTGCACCTGGTAATTATGTCCCAGATGCCTATCATGCGGGTGAAATTACTATTAGCGCGTCAAGCTATGCAATTTATTATATAGATTAGGGCTTGATGATCTTTCAATGCCAAATAGGCGCTGCCGAGGAGCGATAACTCTTTGCCCCTCGGCAGAATAAATAGCTCTACAGAGCCTACTCGCTAATAGGTTGGTGCTGCTCAAAACGTGCCACCAACTGCTTACCTTGTAACTCACTAATTCGCACTATTGCTTGTAGCATATTTCTAATTTCTCGCCGGTCATACTCATTACAAATGTGCTGATTAATATCATCAACAATGGCAACTAAATAATTAAACACACTGTTTCGAGCTTCAACATCCTCGTTGGCAATAAACAAAATATTTTTAAATGCTTCAATAACATTGGTCATTACATAGGCATCTGCTTTGGCATAATTACGCAAAGGAGTGAAGTTATCGTGCAGTAATTCATCAAAACTGGTTTCATGGAAATAGAGCAAAGGGGCTTCTTCTGGTTGATAATACGCGTAGTTAATCGCATTAATCTTTAGGCGAGCAATCAATAAAATACTCAGCATATCAATAGCTTTAACCGCTGTGCCCGGATCGTTAATCCCAGGGCTCATTGCTTTTACCGCAATTTCAGAAATTTGGGTTAATCCATAACGGTAATGATCGCTAATGTATTCTTCTATATAAAAAATAAAGCAGTCTAAGATTTTCTCTATTAACTCTTCGTTTTCACAAATGTCTTTATTACACTTTAAGAAAGGGTAGCCTTTAACGGTAAAGTAACCTTGCTTAACGGTAATAAAAAGTTCTATTTTTTCTTCAGCCAAAATAGCACACAGCTTATTTGTGTGAACCCCTTTGTAGTAACCCTCAGTAGTACTTTTTATTGAATGCCAATTTGAAAATTCAGGTAAGTTATCAACGGGGTTATTGTCTTGTTTGTTGATGATGTCTTGGATCTCTTGTTTGGTTTGTCTAAATAAACCATTTAATACGTTATCAACCTGAATTGCTTTTGAAATAGAGTGAATAAAAAAAACGAACAAGCCCAAAGAAATCAAACCAAAAATTAATGCAAAGAGCACCCCTAATGAGGGTATTGCCGTATTTCCGTTATCTAACTTATTAATATTAATGAGCATTATAATAGAATAAATAATACTGCCTAAATAAAACCCTAATACCATTTGATGCGATTTACGGGTAATAAGCCCAGGAACGACTCTGGGTGACAAGCTAGCGCTGGCCGCATTTAAAACCACCATCACCATAGAAAAACTAAATACGGTTAACGAAATAATACTACCAGCTAAGGTGCTTAATATGGTTCGTGCGTTTTCTGCACTGTCTACTAATACAAATGAGATTAATGATTTAAATTGCTCTATAGGGGCTAAATACTCAACAGACATAGTGAGTACAGCAAAAATTAAAAACGCAACAGACAGGAGCGAGGGATAAAAGCCAATACTGTTTATTATTTCACGATAGTGATTGGTAATTTTTGTTCTTAAATACATATTATCCTTACTTATTACTATTCCAATGTATAAATTACTCTAGCATAGTTCATGATAAAACTACTGATTTACCGCTTAACTTATGTGTTATTATTGCTGAAAAATTAAATGGACTATACTGTGATCATATCTAGCTATGCGGCCTTATTGGCCCTTTATTATATTTATTTGAGTGTTAATGTTATAAAAATACGTAAAGCCGAAGGGATTTCGTTAGGTAATGGCAGTAATACCGCGCTTGAACGTGCAACCCGAGCGCATGGTAATTTTATTGAGTACGTGCCCATTAGCTTAATTTTAGTTTTTTTATTGGAGTATCAAGGGTTAGCTAGTCATTATGTACATGCACTAGGCGGTTTATTATTTATCAGCCGTTTGTTCATGGTTCTGCCATTATTAACAATAATTTAAAGGCACGTGGATTGAGCATGATGTTCACCTTTGCTATTGTGATAGTAAGCGCGGTGTTATTACTTTTAAGTAGATAAACGATTATGCGGTTAGCTATTTTTTTTACATGTTTATATTTTTTCAGTTCACTGACATCATTTGCATGGGCAATAGAAAATAATAGCAAAAACACCGTTTCTAGTTTGCATGTTGTATACCCCAAAACAATGCGCAGTGGTGAAGATGAAATATTATACCCGTTAGTACTATTAAGAACAGCTCTGCAATTCAGCGGAGAAAATTTTACATTACAACCCTCAAGTATTTCGATGCCACAGAGCCGCGCGTTAAAGCAAATTCTTCATAATGATGAAATAAACGTAGCTTGGACCATGACCTCTAAACAGCGTGAGCAACAATTACTACCCGTTAGAGTGCCTATATTTAAGGGGTTATATGGGTGGCGTGTTTTGGTAACTACACAGGATAAAGTGAATACCTTATTAAACATCAATACCCTTAGCGACTTTAAAAGCATACACTTTATTCAAGGGCATGATTGGCCTGACACACAAATACTGCAGGATAACGGCTTAACTGTATCGACATCAATCGAATATAGTTCGTTATTTAATATGTTGATAAAAAGCCGAGGTGATGTATTTCCTCGTTCTGTGTTAGAGGTTGAAACTGAGCTCAATACCTTTAAAGATGAAGCCGGTGCTAACCTCACGATAGTGCCACACTTCTTGTTGCAATACCCAAGTGCAATCTACTTCTTTTTTAGTAAAGAAAAGCCCGAAATAGCGCAAGCGGTTGAGAAAGGCTTAGCTATTATGCGTAAAAACGGTGAGTTTGATCGTTTGTTTAAGGCTTATCATCGCAGTGCGATTGAGCATGCAGATATAAAAAATAAAATTATCATTAAATTAAAAAACAAGCAGTTACCCGCATTAACACCCCTTAATGATGCATCACTTTGGTTTTCAGAAAAAGAAATTTAAAACGCCATGACACAAAAAATATTTATTATTGGTTTACCACGCACTGGGACGACTAGCGTATGTAATGCATTTTTAGATTTTGGTATACCTACTGCCCATACTGCTTACACTAACGCTTGTTTTGAAAATGCGGTGGCTATCGCAGACACACCTGTATTTAACGATTATCAAACATTAGATAAATATTACTCAGGTTCTAAATTTGTATATTTAAAGCGAGAACTTAGCGCGTGGCTGCCTTCAATCAAACAGCTTTTACTGCGTATGCATACTAATTTAACGCGTGCTGATGGGGGCTTTAATATTCATTTAAAGCGCTGTTATTTAAATACGTTTAATGATTTTTCACTCGAAAACATTAATCAGGATGAATATTTAACTAATTGTTATAACACTCATTTTAATAGTGCTAATGCTTATTTTGCTGACCGGCCTAATGATTTTTTAGCCATTGATATAGCAAATCCCGAGAGTTTTAATAAGCTATGTGAGTTTTTAAATATTACCAGCAGCTTAGCTGGCTTTGAAAAAATGAACATGGGCGGTAAAGTCACTGCATGGAATGATATAAAGCACCCATTAAAAATTGAGTCGACGGCGAAAGGGCGGATTGATAAGTTTTTGCCTTATGAAAGTTAAATTTAAATCGCGATCAAAGATTTTTATTTTTAAATACGCTAAAATCCACGCATTATTTTATAAGTTGTATCCCTATGTTTGAATTAAAATACCACACGCCATTTGAATGGACCGAAGTTGTTTTAGCTGACTTCGAAACCTTTTTACAAGACCACGCTGCTGCTGAGAAAAAAGCATCTGGCATGGCTATGTCAATGCTTTCACATTATCCGGATAAGCGTAAATTAGTTAAAGCCATGACTGACTTAGCTCTTGAAGAGTTAATTCATTTTAAACAAGTGCTTAAACTATTAATTGAACGCGATACTAATTTGGGTGATGATAAAAAAGATCCATACATTAAACAAATTCGTGCACACTTTAGGCATGGTCGTGACGGTTTTTTAATGGACAGATTATTAGTAGGTGGGGTAATTGAGGCGAGGGGACATGAACGTTTTTCTTTAGTTGCCGAGGCACTACCTGAAGGAAAAGAAAAAGATTTTTATGTCGCAATTGCTAAATCAGAAGAAAAACATAAAAATTTATTTGTGGAACTCGCCTACGAATACTTTGATAAGCAAGAAGTTGACGAACGCTTAGACGAGTTACTAACAATAGAAGCCGAAATTTGTAAAAATATTCCTTTTACAGCGGCTCTCCATTAAAAATTACGGTATGTTGTTTTAAAAGCAAAAGCAACATACCAACTTTTCAATTTAAAACTGCTCCCTTCATACTAATTAAACAATCAAATAAACCCTAAGTAGATCAACTTTACTGCGCTTACTTTACACAGCCTACTCATAAACAGCTATTATGAATTATTGAAGTTTAGCTTATCGAAGGATGTGAACCGATGCAGCCAATTAAACACATTGCCGTATTAACCTCAGGGGGCGATGCGCCTGGGATGAACACCGCATTATTTGCCATAGTAAAAGCCGCTCAACAACACGGAATAAAAGTGTCGGGCGTTCGAAAAGGGTTTGAAGGTTTAATTGATAATGATTTAGTGACACTTGATTGCAAAAACCTACAACAAACCATGCACTTAGGTGGTACTGTGTTAAAAACAGCGCGTAGTGAAAGATTCAGAGGTTATACCGGTAGAAATCAAGCACTAGCCACAATTGAACATAATAATATTGACGCCTTAATTGTGATAGGTGGAGATGGTTCATTTAGAGGGTGTTTATGGTTATCACAAATTACTGACATACCGTATATAGGCATTCCAGGCACTATTGATAATGATATTGCGGGTACAGATTACACCTTAGGGTTTGATACCGCAGTAAACACATCAATGCAATGTATTGATAATATTAGAGATACTGCAGAATCACATAATAGGGTGTTTGTTATTGAAGTAATGGGACGAGATTCTGGTTATATTGGCACTTATGCCGGTTTAACCTCTGGCGCCGATTCGATATTAATACCTGAAAATGATGAAGACTTAACTTATTTAGTGAATAAAATTAGCGATTATCACAGTGAGCATGCTTTTATTGTGGTGGTCTCTGAAGGTGATGAAATTGGCGTTGAGCATATATGTGAGAAAATAAGTACCGTTAATCCCAGTATAGATTTGCGCGTAACTAAGCTAGGGCACTTACAACGCGGCGGTAATCCATCTGCAGCGGATCGTATGTTAGCAATAAGATTAGGCGTACACAGTGTTAAGGCTTTATGTGCTGGAGAAAGCGCTAAAATGGTGGGTATTTTAAATAACAAAGTATCAAATACTCCTATGCAAGATGTTGTAAAACAACATGTTATAAATGAAGAGCTGCAAGGGCTGTTATCTGTATTTTGCCGCTAGCGATGAATTAAATAGGAATAATTAATAATGCGAGATAATAAAAACTATAAAATGACAATTATTAAAGGTATTACAATAAGTTTTTTATTTGCCGGTTCAACAGTCGTATTGGCCAAAGATGATTGTGCTGATTTAACGGGATGTGCGAAAAAAGCCTGTGAAGTTAACCACCAGTTATAAACTGCAAAACGCCAAGGTAATTCACATCAAGCTGCAGGTCTTAATAAATCACTCAATAACATAAACGCATATTGTACCCATGATGGATTAAAAGCAGAGTTGCAAGAAATAGATGATACAAATTCAGAAATTGAAGAATATAAAACCGATATTAAAAAAGCTAAGCGCCAAGGTAAGCATGACAAAGTTGAAAAGTATCAGCAAAAGCTAAACGACGAAACTAAACAGCTTAAGCAATTAATTAATGAGCTAAATAGTTTGATTAATTAAAATGTCATTACAGCGTTTTTATATTTAATAAAGTAGAGCATATTACTATAAATAAATAATGTGCGAATAAAAGGGCTAAAATACCATGTTTATAAGTGACGTAATTACCGATAGTTAGTTTGATTAAGTACATTTTAATCTTATTTAACATAATATAAATTATAGGTAGTAATGTGTCTATATATATGCAGCGCTCTATTTTAAAAGCCTTAAGTTCACTAAGTCCAATACTAGACGGTATCGGACATTTCTTGACTTTAAACGACTATTATGGTTATTCATAGTTATCACCTTGAGGTTCCTTAATGCTTAGCTTAATATTAAAGCACAAGCCGTAAAAAATATTGAAGTATTCATATGGAATTTGTACGCCCACTCGAACCAATTTTAATTATTGATGATGTTAAACAGATCCGCGCTGATTTAAGCCAAGTATTAGCCGGCTTAGGTTTTGATGACATTATTGAGTGCGATAATTTTAATTGTGCTAAACCTCTGCTTATTGAAAAATCACCCAACGTTATATTCTTAGATGTTGATTTACCTGATTCTGAAAGCATTGAAATTTTAGAGTCAATTAACAACGAACACCCTCATGCACATGTTGTTATGTGTTCAGGCCACAATAGCTTTGAAACAGTGCAAAATACTTGGGAGCTAGGCGCAAAAGAATTTATAGCTAAGCCCTATAACGCGCAAAAAGTTGATGCGGTAATGAAACGTTTAGAACTCATAGATTAAAGGAAATTATGCAGCACATTGTTACGACCATAATTGATGACCTATCTACCGTTATATTTGGTAAACAACAACAAATAAAATTAGCGTTAGCCTGTTTATTTAGTGAAGGCCATTTACTAATTGAAGACTTACCCGGTATGGGAAAAACCACTTTGTCGCATGCATTAGCTGCAGTACTGGGGTTATCGTATCAGCGTATACAATTTACCAGCGATTTATTGCCCGCTGATATTATTGGCACCAATATATTTAATAATAAAGAACATAGTTTTTCATTTCATAAAGGCCCGATTTTCAGCCAAGTGGTGCTCGCTGATGAAATAAATCGCGCGGGTCCTAAAACACAAAGTGCTTTATTGGAGGCGATGGAAGAACACCAAGTAACAGTAGATGGAGAAAAGTATCCGCTCCCTACTCCATTTTTTGTAATTGCGACTCAAAATCCATTATATCAAGCAGGTACATACCCGTTACCAGAATCACAACTAGATCGTTTTTTAATGCGAATTAGTTTAGGGTTTCCACCTAAAGATGCAGAAAAACGGTTACTGTTAAATAATCAAAAACGTGACTATTCGCAGTTACCGCAGCGAATTGAACAACATCAACTTAAGCAAATTCAAGATGCTATATCAAATATCACGCTAAGTTCGCCGGTGGTTGATTATATAATTGAGTTAGTAACTTATACTCGTGAGTCTCAAACATTAACGACTTCGCTTTCTCCAAGAGCCAGTATGGCACTGGCTAAATCGGCCAAAGCGTGGGCCTATATTGAAGGCCGTGACTACGTATTACCCGAAGATGTGCAGGCTGTTTTTTCAAGTGTGTGTCAGCATCGATTAGGTTTACATAGTGATGCGGGCGATACCCAAATAGCGGCCATTTTAAAACATGTTTTAGTGCCCGTTTAGGTAAATGCGTATTTATAAATTTAAGCGCCCTACTTTTATTCACGAAATAAAAAGCGCAATTTTAACGGTCTTATTAAAAAATAAGCACAAAAAAAATAGCATCACCTTAAAACATAATACTATTTATGTTTTACCATCCACGCTTGGCGTTTACTTTAGCGTTGTTGCATCATTAAATTTTGTAATGGGGATTAATTATCAAAATAATTTAATTCTGTTTATGGCTTATTTAATGTTTGTGATTATAATTTTTGCATTGTTATTGGGCTACAGTAATGCCAGAGGTTTAACTGTCAACTTTAAATACGCCATTGACAGTTTTACGCCTCAGGCACCACAGCTAGTTTGGCAAATAGAAGCCGATGATCCTTGCCAATCAATTACATTGAGTTACCCCAATGATTTTAAAAATGCGTGTTACATTACGCGCGTTAAAAATGAAGTAATAAAATGTCAATTATCATTACCTTACACCAAGCGAGGCTGTTATCAGTTAAAGCCAATAAAAATTGCCAGTAATTACCCCTTTGGTTTAGTCAGTGTGTGGAGTTATATACAACCGAATAAAGCAGTGTATGTTTATCCGTCAATTATTAAAACAACAAATCAAAAACACCCAAACTTAGTTGCAAATAATACCGATGAAGGCACCGAAAAACATAAAGGTGATGACGAATTTGAAAGTTTAATTACTCATTTGCCAGAAATGGGGTTACAGCGAATATCATGGAAGCACTATGCAAAAACACAGCAATTACTTGTAAAACAATTTAGTGATTTTAAATCAGCCGATGCACAATTCGATTTTAACTTACTCACAGGCGATACCGAACAGCGTTTAGGGCAACTCTGTTTTTTAGTTTGCCAAGCATTTGAAAGTGACATTAATTATTCTTTAAAACTTCCTAATAAATTAATCGCCAGCAATTCAGGCAAGCTGCATCATCAGCGCTGTTTACAAGCGTTAAGCCAAGTCGGTAATGATAATGAATGAGATTAAAAACCATCGCGTTATTAACTTTGCTCTATCGTTTATTTATTTAGGGCTAGTCAGTTTTTTTACAGAGCACTTACCCCTGCCCTTTATTGCAATGCTTAGCGTGTTATGTGGCTGGAATGTTTATTTAACAGTTAAACAAAAGCAGAAACCCAACGCGTGGTTTGCTAATGGATTGGCCGCCATTGCTTTAATTATTATGCTAAGCAGCATAGGCTTTAAAGATACCGTTGTATTGTTTGTAGCCATGCTGTTATTGTCGTGTGTTTTTAAATTATTGCAGGCAAAATCAAAACAGCATTACCAATTGATCATTACCCTTACGTTCTTTTCACTCTCAGCGGTATATTTGTTTAGCCAAACCATTTTTACTACCTTAGTTATAAGCACTTTATATATTTTAAATTTTGCGGTGCTAGGGTTATTAGAGTCTAGTCATAGCTTAAAACTCTCTTCAAAACAAAGTGCTAAAATTATGCTACTGGCTTTTCCTTTAGCCGTAATACTTTTATTATTTTTACCTAAACTTCCGGCATTTTGGCAACTACCTGGGCCCAAAATGGCACAAACAGGATTATCTGAACAAGTCGATCCGTTTGATATAGCAAAGTTATCAAATTCAGATGAACTGGTATTTAGAGCAAAATTTAATGGTACACCACCCCCTAAGCCCTATTATTGGCGCGCTATTGTACATGATGAATTTGATGGTGCAGCGTGGAAAACATCCTCATTTTTAAAGCAAGCGTTGATATTACCCGCTAAAAAAAGTACGAGTGAAAATGAGGCTCAGTATGCGGTTATAGCTGAGCCTGCTATTTCAGATTGGCTATATGGGCTTGGTTTTTCAACTAGTGAAACCCCCAATGTTATTGCAAATACTTTAGGTTTATTACGTAAACAACAATATAAATCCAAGGTTTTACAATATGCAGTTAATAGTGAACCGTTATCTAGCACATCGCTTGATAAATCCCAACATCGGTTTTATAGCCAATTAACTGTTAGTAATAATCAAAAATCTCAGCAGTTAGCGCAACAATTAAAAAAGAATAGCGCCAATGCTGATGAATTTTTTAATCGACTTTTAAGCTATTTTTCAAAAAATGAATTTAGCTATACACTTACACCCACCCCCATGCGCGGCGAAAATACGCTCGATCAGTTTATGTTTGATAATAAACGCGGTTTTTGCGGGCATTATGCCAGCGCCGCCGCCTTTATTTTTAGAAGCGCAGGTATTCCTGCGCGTGTTGTCAGTGGCTATTTAGGAGGCGAGCTAAATAAAAACAGTGATTATATGACTATTCGTCAATACGATGCGCATGCCTGGGTTGAAGTATATACCGGTGCCGGTTGGAAAGTATTTGATGCCACAGCGGTTGTCGCACCCGAACGGTTAAACGGCTCCTTGTCACAAAGTACCACCCTTAATGACGAATTTAAAAATAATATTAACTTTGGACTCGTTAGTTTAAGTAACTATGCCGCAATTAATTGGCTTAGACTTGAATTAGAAAATTTAGATTATCAATGGTCTAGTTGGGTACTTGGGTTTGATAAAGACAAACAACAAGATTTATTTGCTACCTTATTTGGTAATAAGTTTATTTGGCTGGTGCCGCTTGGGGTTATTATTATTTTAATTTTGAGTTTTACGGCTTACTTTATTTATTTAAACAGACCTAAAGCCTCAATAAAACAACCGCCACTGGTCAATGAGTATCATGAAATTATTCGTTGGGCTAATAAACACGCGATTAGCTATCCTGAAAATGCCACGCCAACCCAAACTTTAGAACACATTAGCAACCAAGCGCCCCATGCAGAGCAACAAATAACCGCTTTTTGTGAGTTATTTAAGCAAGTGCGCTATGCAAGGCATCCATTTACTAAAGAACGTAAAAATCAGGCTAAATATCTGATAAAATTAATTAAATCTACAAAACAGAGAAATCTATGAACGCAGTAATTATCGGCGTTATTTTAATGCTTGGACTCACTTTAGTCCGTGTAAATGTGATTGTTGCAATGACGATAAGTGCACTGGTTGCCGGATTAACCGCTGGCATGGGATTGAAAGAAAGCATCGATGCATTTAATTCAGGATTATCGTCAGGTGCCGAGATTGCTTTAAGTTATGCTATGTTGGGCGCATTTGCCGTCGCAATTTCTAAGTCAGGCCTAACACGTATTTTAGCTGCGAAGTTATTGGCAAAAGTTAACGCACAAACTGGCTCAAGCGAAACCCTGCTAAGCTATTTTATTCTGTTTATTATTTTGATTTGTGCTATTTCTTCACAAAATTTAGTCCCTGTTCATATTGCGTTTATTCCTATTCTAATTCCCCCGTTATTGGTGGTGTTTAACAAATTGCGATTAGACAGACGCGCTATTGCTTGTATTTTAACCTTTGGTTTAGCTACCTCGTATATGGTACTCCCTTATGGGTTTGGTGGAATTTATTTATACTCTATATTACATAAAAACCTAGTGGATAATGGCCTTGAAATAGTCAATACCAGCGTACCTTTGGCAATGATCATTCCTGCTATTGGCATGTTCGTGGGGTTGTTAATTGCGCTGTTTATGACTTATAGAAAACGCCGAGAATATACAAATACCGCCCTTACCGTTGAAAGTAAACAAACAGAAATTGATAACCCCAAAAAAGTATTGATGGTTGGTTTATTTGCTGTAGTTGCGTCGTTAATTGCTCAAAATGCCAGTGGCTCTATGATATTAGGCGGCCTAGTTGGCGTGGTTATATTTAGTGTATTTGGTGTGGTTAAGTGGGAAGAAAACGGCGACGTATTTAGTAAAGGCGTGGCAATGATGGCCATGATTGGCTTTATTATGATCTCAGCACAAGGCTTTGCCGCAGTCATGAAAGAAACTGGGCACGTAGCCAGCTTAGTTCACAGTAGCGCCGCTATTTTTGATGGTAATAAGCCGATGGCTGCGGCTGTAATTTTATTAGTCGGCTTATTTATAACGATGGGAATTGGCAGCTCGTTTTCAACGGTACCTATTATTGCCACATTATTTGTTCCTTTATGTTTAGAGCTAAACTTTTCCGTAATGGCAACCGCTGCACTTGTTGGTACTGCTGGCGCATTAGGTGATGCCGGCTCCCCTGCCTCTGATTCCACGTTAGGGCCAACTTCCGGACTCAATGCTGATGGTCAACACGACCATATTTGGGATTCGGTTGTTCCAACTTTTATTCACTTTAATTTACCGCTATTGGTATTCGGCTGGATAGCCGCCATGGTACTTTAATTTTTAAAAGGTGTGCTTTGTGCACGCCTTTTTATTTTGAAATTTCCCCCCCCTCCTTTTTACTCATTATCGCAAAAAAACATTAATGCTAAGTTTGCAGCACTAAAAAATAAAGTATGATGTGTTCTCAGCAGGTTTTAATATAAGCACCAAAACTAGGTGCTTATATTAATTTACTATTTAGCGTTATAACTCAAAGCCATGTAGCATTTTATCGCATACTACCGGTGTTGGTCTGTGGTTATCATCCACGGCAACAAAGGTAAAACTACCCGTAATAGCAGAATGCTTATTATCTTTGTGCATGGTTTCTAAGAATATTTCAACATCTACCTTTAGGCTGGTATTCCCTACATGCGACACTTTTGAGATTAATTCGGCAAATGAACCTGCCGGAATAGCCTCTTTAAAATCTACCCTATCAGATGAAATAGTCACTAATGGCTTACGGCAAAAACGGGTAGCTGCAATAAAAGCAACCTCATCCATCCACGCTAATGCATCACCACCAAATAGCGTATTGTGGTGATTAGTACGCCCAGGAAATACCGCTTTTGTAACCGATGTGGTCGAATCTTTTATACGCTGCGCAATAATTGCTTCGCGCTCTACTTGAGTCATAATCTCTACTTTTTGTTTGCTAATGTGTCTTGCATCAATAATGCAGGGTCAAGGCGTTCACCTTGCCAATTAAATCGCCAATCTAAATGTGGGCCAGTTACACGGCCCGTAGCACCTATTTCTGCCACTTTCATACCTTGTGTAATTTTATCCCCCAATTTTACATCTAGCTTGCTTAGATGAATGTAAGTCGAGGTAACCCCATGGCCATGATCTAAAATTAATGTGCCACCTGAGTAATATAAATCTGGTTCAGCAAATACAACGGTACCGCTGATCGGCGCATACACAGGAGAGCCTGTTTTATTTGCTATGTCTAAACCAAAGTGTGGTCTGCGTGGTTCACCATTAAAGTAACGCTGGCTTCCATAAACACCTGAAATACGGCCCTCGGCAGGCCTAAGCACAGGCTGTAAAAAGTACTCTAGGTCAGAGTTAACAGCGCGCGCTTTTCTTACCGCGGCCGCTTCACGGCTAATACGTTCACTGACCGCTTTTGGTGGCGATACATATTTTTTTGCAACACCGGTTATTTTATCGATGTTGTAGTCACGAAGGGTTATAACTAAATCTTGGCTGTGGCTTTTTCCACTTTTATCAACCCATGATAAAGTGTGGTTTGGTTTTGCATCACGACCAAAACCAAATACAAATAAACCAGTATCAGATAGCTTTAATGGCTTATCATTTAAGCTAACCGATTTTGCGTTATTTAATTGCCCTGTAACCAAGCCGCCTTGAGTTAAATGCCCTTTTAGTTCAACTGCCAAAGCACTTAAACTAAATGATGCAATTAACGCTGACACTAATAAGGATTTAAGCATAACTAATTGACCCTTTGCCAACGCCTTCATAAGCGGTAATTTTTACGTCTTTTTCTGGATGCTGCAGTTTTACTTGGCCGGCAATATACTCAGCAATACATTCTACTGTGGTATCCATTGGTAAAATGTCGCAACGCGATTCGCTAATAGCCATTTCAAAATAACCTTGCGCGGCTGTATATGCAAAACACACGTCATCCTCTTTGGCGATAATATGTTTTAATTCAGAGGCGCTGATTTTATCTTCGCTGGTAGCTAAGTAAATATCTTGCCATTTATCAGCCCACTGTTTTTGTAAACGAGGCATAGAAATACCGCCAAGGCTTATACCAATTTGTGAGCGATGGCCATGAATAATACGCTGGCAGTTACCATCATGCTTTTTAAGGCCATGGCTGTAGTGGTAGTAAAAACTTTGGTTGTGCTCAGGCTTTAATACCAGTTCAATTTTTTCAATATTATCAGGAAGCTGTGGCAAAATTGTAGCAACTAAATACTCTGTAACTGACTCAATGGTTATTTCGTCGGTATCAATCAGGCAAAAAGCTTGATGAGGCGCACTCATTGCTAGGTGCTTATTATCGGCAAACGTGCAATCTAATGTTTTGTGATCAGCAAACTCATGAATGCTGCCGTTTATATTGTTAGGTACGGCTAAACGGTGATCAATGCATTCATCAATGATGCCTTTTATTTGCTTTTTAACTAAGCCAAAGTCTAAAACCATAGACTCTTCATTTAGTTTGCCATGTAAAGTCAAATCAACAATCCAACTTTCGCCAACTGCACCGCGTTTATTGCATAAGTAAGAAAAATCAATCACAGTGAGTGAGTTAACAAAAAGGGTCATAAATTTCCTTTAAACTGATTAAAAGTCAGCCCTAATTATAATGATTTCTGTTAGTAATTGCGCGGTTTAATCATACTAAAATCAGTTGCATTGTCTGATTGGCTATATTTAAACCATTTTTTAACTGCTCCGAGTTGTTTAGCGTACAAGTGTACGCTAAAGTACGGGGCAATTTCTAAGCAAAGATAAAGTGTTATGGAACCTAAGAATAGCTATACAAAAGAAGATTTGATCCTTTGTGGTCAAGGTGAAATGTTTGGTGAAGGAAATTGTCGTTTACCAAGTGACAACATGTTAATGATGGATCGTATCATCTCTATCACCGATGATGGTGGTGAGCATGGTAAAGGCCAAATTATTGCTGAGCTAGATATTGACCCTAGCCTATGGTTTTTTGACTGCCACTTTAAAGGCGACCCTGTAATGCCGGGTTGTTTAGGCTTAGATGCAATGTGGCAACTGGTTGGGTTTTTCTTAGGCTGGTCTGGTGGCCCTGGTCTTGGCCGCGCATTAGGTGTAGGCGAAGTGAAATTTACTGGCCAAATTCTACCAACGGCAAAAAAAGTAACTTACCGTCTCGATATGAAACGCGTTATTAAACGTAAGTTGTTTATGGGTATGGCTGATGGCACTGTTGAAGTAGACGGCCGCGTTATATACGAAGCAAAAGATTTAAAAGTGGGCTTATTCCAAGACACTAGCGCGTTTTAATTTTAACGCAAGCAACAAAAAAGCCTCTAACTAGAGGCTTTTTTGCTTAAATTCGTTGTGAGTTTATGTTTTATACATATTGCGATTTTCTATTGCCTCGCGCCAACCACCAAGCCACTCAGACTTAGGATCAACTTGTTGATAAGGGCAGTGCTCTTTTGAGCGACCAGCTAAACCAGCTTTAAAACCTTGAGAATGAGCTCTTTCTAAACGATCTCTTTTCTGTCTCTTCATCGGTAAAATCCTCACCTTTATATTTATATTTTTGTAGCATTAAGTTCATCTACATTTAATAAATAGCTAACAAAAATGTTTAATTCAAACACAAAATACAATTAATTTGTTTGACTTTAACTAAGCTGCTGATGCAATGATAAATTAATTTAAAAATAATTTTATTGCTCAACTTTAACCTATTTAACTTTATTAAAATGTACCGATACATCGGTTCAAAACACACAAGTGTCATATTTGTGACTAACAATATGCCCTTAAGTTCCCAATTAATTTGTAATCAAAAAATGAACGTCAGAGCTGTTTTAAAAACATCCCAAATAAAAACTTGATTAATTAAAACCGATCGGTCTAATATGAAGCATGAACAAAACACCAGCAGTTGCAACTAGGCGTGGCCGCCCACCCAAAATAGCCAGAGACAGCGCAGATACAAAAGCGCTGCTCATTCGTGTGGGCTTAGAAACCTTAACTGAGTTTGGCTTTAGTGCCACCGGGCTCGATACCATATTAAAAAAAGCAAAAGTACCTAAAGGCTCCTTTTATCATTACTTTAAAAGTAAAGAAGCCTATGGCTTGGTACTTGTTGATGCCTACGACGATTTTTTTATAAATAAACTTAAATGTTACCTAGAGCAATCTGAAGTCCCCGCACTCGAGCGCATTGTTAATTTCACACAAAGCGCAATTGCTGGAATGCAAAAGTATGATTACAAACGCGGGTGCTTGGTGGGTAACTTGAATCAAGAGCTTAATCATTTAAGTGACGACTTTAAAACCCGTTTAATGCAAAGCTACATCGCTTGGCAACAACAATTAAAACGATGTTTAGATTTAGCGCAGCAGCAACAAACTATTAATCCACACATTAATACCGAGCAAATGAGTGAATATTTTTGGGTGGGTTGGGAAGGTGCAGTAATGCGAGCTAAACTAACCCAATCAAGTAAGCCACTTACCTTATACACAGAAATGTTTTTACGCGCATTACTCAGTTAATGTATTTTTTATTATTAATTTAAAGACGATCGGTCTAAAAGGAAATCTAATGAGCAATTCTATTAAAGCTATTGTTATAGATAAGCAAGACGACAACTACACTGCAGCCCTAAGCACCATAAACAGTGACGATCTGCCAAACGAAAATGTATTAATTGATGTGCTTTACAGTACCTTAAATTATAAAGATGGCTTAGCCATCACGGGTAAAGGCCCCGTTGTACGTAGTTTTCCTATGGTGCCGGGGATTGATTTAGTGGGTACAGTGACTAGCAGCGACAGTGCTGAATTTAAAAGTGGCGACCACGTTATTTTAAATGGTTTTGGTGTTGGCGAAAAGCACTGGGGTGGCTTATCTCAAAAAGCAGCACTGAGCAGTGATTGGTTAATTCCCCTACCCGCTAACTTATCACCTAAACAAGCTATGCAAATTGGTACTGCCGGTTATACGGCAATGCTCAGTGTTATTGCACTAGAAAAGCAAGGCGTTACTCCCGAGTCAGGTGAAATTTTAGTGACCGGTGCTAATGGTGGCGTAGGCAGTTTTGCTATTTATTTACTAAGCCAGCTAGGTTATCAAGTCACCGCTGCAACAGGTCGTATGGAGCAAGCAGACTATTTAAAATCATTAGGAGCAACTAATGTAATTGATAGAAATGAGTTTTCGAACCCTGGTAAACCTCTGCAAAAAGAACGCTTTGCTGCAGCTATTGATTCTGTAGGTAGCCATACACTTGCAAATATTTGTGCATCACTTAAATATGGGGGGGTTGTTACTGCTTGCGGGCTTGCTCAAGGTATGGACTTACCGGCCTCGGTTGCACCATTTATTTTACGTGGGGTTTCATTAATGGGTATTGATAGCGTTATGCGCCCTAAAGCGGATCGTGTTGAAGCTTGGGATCGTTTAGCTTCATTAGTTAATGCTGATTACTTGGATAAAATTTCAACTGAAATAAATCTTGATCAAGTCATTGAAAGCGCCGAGCAACTAATGCAAGGCCAAATTAGTGGTCGTGTAGTGGTTAATTGTCAAAGTTAAGCATTTTTGCTACTAAACTCTCGTTATTAAATTTATAATGTTCGCTGATTTTTTAATAACGAGAGAACACCTATGAGCAACCAAGAACTTTTCAGTAATAACCCACTGCAAGGCGTTAAATTAGAGCAAGTGGTTGAAGAACTGGTTGAGCAATATGGGTGGGAACTCCTGCATGCCTACTTACAACTTAACTGCTTTAAAAATAATCCAGACATTAAATCTGCAGTTAAATTTTTGCGTAAAACCGAGTGGGCACAACAAAAAGTAGATAATTTCTATTTGTACCGCCTTAAAAACTTACCTCGCCCAGATGACGTACAATACGAACTGCCTCCACGCGACCGTATTATCCCTGAAGGTGATAAACCAGGTGAGCCTTGCGAGTTAAGCTTTTCTGATGCCAAACGTATTCAAGCAAAAAAAGCAGCAAAACAACGTGCGCGTACCCGTAAGCAACGTTCAAATTCAAGTAACCCGTGGGGTAACTAATACACCTTTTAGGCAAGAGTTAACAATAAACGTTAGCTCTTGCGTTATTGCATAGTGTAGCAATTAATAACCACGGTATTTCCAAAAGTCGTCTTCGGTTTTTGTCTCTTCATTAGCCACTAACTTAAATGTTTTATCCGCAATGACTTTCCCCGCTAAAGATAAGGTCATACGCCAGTCACCTATTTTATCCTCAATAGGCTCCCATACCGTATCGCCTAAATAAAACGACCAGTCGTTATCTTTAACATATACAGTGCCCTCAAAAGGCAGCATCACTTCGCCATTGGTATCTATAATATCTGGGTGGTAAATACAGAAATGTAGTTTTTCGCCTTTGGCTTTTTTAATATTAACTATCAGACCAAATTCTACATCAAGTTCTGCTTTGACTTGCGTAGTGAATTGAGTAATTTGCGGTAGTGATTTACTGTCTTTGTCCCAGTGACTATATATGCCGAAACTTTGTAATGTAATTTGTGGTTTAGATTTTGCCATTGAACTTTCTATTTTTGACTTTCAATTTTTAAACCACCAGCTTAAGCGAGCGGTTTATTAATTAAGTAGTTGCTTTGGATTTTTAGGGTAATAATTGCTGGGTTGTTGTTCACATAAACCGAACTCACGAGTGTTTTTATAAGGTAACTTCATAAAGCCAGCCACCCCCACGTCGGTAATATTTACCGCGTATTGCATAAGCTTATTTAGTAAACGTTTAAATTCTACTTCTTTGCTGGCATCAAGTAATCTGTAGTAATGATGTATTTTCATCCTATCTGGCAGCGCCTCAAAAATAATACAGCCGGTATGATGTATCTGGTTTAGCTCAAATACACATTTAATGACTTTTTTAGGCAGTTGCAGTTGCTCATCGGGGTCTTTACCATCTTCAAAATATGAATGCGGACGCGTCACATCGCTGGCTTTTACATTAACCACTTCATAATCAAGCTCTGGTAATTGATTAAATTTAAATGCGCCGGTGCCATCACGTTCTAACTGAATTGTTTTGCGGGCATCAAATAAACAACACTTAAATAAGCCTTTTTGGCTAATAGCTTGTGCAAGCATCACCGTGTTATTAACCGCATCAGTAAACGCGGTTGCGAGTGTTTCGTCATGCATAATGAGTGACGATTCAACATAGAGCGATTCATCTTTCCAATGAAAGCTGAGCCCTCCTACTACAGGATATTTAGCTAAACGACTAATAGAGGCTAAAAATGCTTTTTCGGTATCCCCAGTATCAAATAAAAACTCTTTATAATACCTATCAAGCTGAGCATCGTTTACATCGAGTAATTGCTGTTTATGGTCGGCTTGGCGTAAAAATTGTTTTCTAGAGCTATAAACTACGGTTTCGGGTTCGGGGTCTTGGCTAAACCAAAACGGAATTACCGCTTTAGTTTCTGTTTTTGGTAGTTGTGGTAAATACGCTTTTGCCATGGTTTCTATGTTACGCATAAAATAGTCACCCGCTTTGTCTCTAACCAACCGTTCTTTTGAAAGCATGCCATCAATAACGTTTGCCAGCTCCTTAGGTAACATTAAACTGCTGGCCGGTATAGCCTGAGCACCAAATCGGCAAGACTGCGCTGAGGCAAGTGCATATAGCGTTGATGCAACCCCTTGCTCATCAAAACGAGGGGATGACTTTTCACCCGACATTTGCGCATCACCTATAAAATAAACATCACCCATTCGTGCGTTAGTGGTACTTAAATCGCCGGACATTAAATCCATAAAATTACTGGCAATTGGGTTTCCTTGTTCATCTACTTGGGCATAAACAGAGCTTCCCCAGTCAACTAAGGATAGCTGCTTTTCATTTTCATCCCACACCAAGTTAGAGGGTTTAATATCACCATGTACAATAGGCTGCGGGCTTAAACCATTTTTATGACGACGTAAATCAAGCAACACATTTCTTAATTTAACCGCTAAGCTCATTATTTTGGCGGCCGGTAAGCGCCCTTGCTTTAGTGATATTTTTTCAAGGTCTTCACCAATGGCGCGCGCCATCATCAAAATACCTTGCTTTTTTATTCGCTCAAAGCCATAAAATGTTGGCACTAAGGGATTTTTGATTTGCGAAAGCATATACGCTTCATCTTCAAGGCGATCACGTACACTTTGCGCGAGCGTAATTCTAGAAAACTTAAACACCCAAGGCAGGCCATGCTCATCATCCCCTGCAAATACAAACCCAAATGCCCCTGAGCCAATCATTTCTACCTTTTTATAGCCAAGCAAAGTGAGCTGTTTAATACAAATATTAAGCCACTGACGATGTTTTTTTGCATCACGGTGTGACAGCAAATAAACCGATTGCTCTTCGTTGATATAAAAATTGCGAATTTCTTTAGCTTTCAATGTGGGTTCTCTAGGTTAGAAGCGCCGTGTTACCTTTATATTTAATAGTAACGCGAGCATTGTTTTAATTAAACCTTTAAGCATCACAATATGTTTATCAAGTCGTTATGTCATGGTATTTAGACATGAATTTAGACGTATATCGCTGTTATTTGCGATTTCGCCGTATCCTACTTAACCACAGCATCGTAAATAGTGTAAAACACACCTTTATATTATTCTTAGGTTAAAAAAATGAAACGTATTATAAAAACCTCTTCAATCGCGCTTGCAATGAGTATGTGCATGAATGCCCAAGCCGCAGACTTTAATTTTTCTTCAAAAGTGAACAGCGATGCAAATACGCTGGTTGTATTTTATAGCCAAGATGGAAATAACAGCCAATTTAAAGCGCTCGACAAGCAGTTCGATGGCCAATTGCAACGCGTTATTGATATAGAAAATTTTACCGGCGATTACGCTAAAGTGGCACAACTTGCTGCGCCAAGTAAAAGTAACTACAGCCGCGTTTTAGTCGTAGGTACTGGTAAAACTAGCGAGCTTGATAAAGCAAAAGCAGCTAAGTTAGGCGGTAATATTCATGCTCAACTAGTTAAAGCCAAAGTTGGTACTGCCAGCGTTGTTTTTGAAGATGTAACCGGTGTAAGTGACAATGCATTACTTGCTGCTAACTTTGCCCATGGTGCAAACTTACGCGATCATCGTTTTGAAAACTATAAAAAAGAACCAAACACTGAAACAGTTAGCTACACATTTGATGTTAATAACACCAAGCAAACTCGCAAGCTTTACACCCAATTAGAAAGTATTCAAGCGGGGGTTTTTTTAGCCCGCGATTTAACCTCTGAAGTCGCTACCGAAATGACGCCGGTTGACTTTGCTAATGCGGCAAAAGAATTAGCATCTTTAGGCGTAACCATCAAAGTATTAGAGCCTAAAGAAATAAAAGAACTGGGTATGGGTGCATTAGAAGCTGTTGGCCGAGGTAGCCAGCAAGGTGCCCGTTTAGTGGTTGCCCATTATAAAGGGTCTGACGATGCCCCTATTGCCCTTGTTGGTAAAGGCATTACATTTGACTCAGGTGGTTACAGCATCAAAACCGGCGCATCTATCGCACGCATGAAGTCAGACATGGCCGGTGCTGCTGCAGTATTGGGTACAGTTAAAGCAATGGCGTTAGCTAAAGCTGAGAAAAACGTGGTAGCTGTTATGGGTATGGCTGCGAATATGGTATCGCAGTTCGCTGTAGCACCAGGTGATGTTGTTCGCACAGCTGAAGGCTTGAGTGTAGAAATTTTAAATACCGACGCCGAAGGCCGCTTAGTATTAAGTGATGCTATGTGGTATGCGCGTGAGTATTACAAACCAGAAATTATGATTGATGTTGCAACACTCACCGGTTCAAAAATCCGTGCTGTAGGCAATGAATACGCGGCTGTGTTTTCAGATGACGACGCTTTAGTATCTCAACTAACGGTAGCCGGTAAACAAGTGAACGAAAACCTATGGCGCCTACCTTTAGGGTATAAAGATATGTTGGAGTCTGATATTGCAGATTTAACAAATGTGGGATCAGGTGGCCCAGGCGCAACCACTGCAGCCACTTTCTTAGAGCATTTTGCTGGCGATACACGTTGGGTGCATATCGATATTGCAGGTAATGCCTTAGTGAAAAAAGGTAAAGATGAGCTTTCGCCAGGGGGAACGGGGTTTGGTGTTCGCTTACTAAGCGAATGGTTATTAGCTAACTAATTGTTTATTAATACTAATAAAAGCGCCAAAGTAGGTTTACTGTTTTGGCGCTTTTTGCATTTTACTGAGTAGCTTTGGTAAGGCCTCATAAAATAAACAGTTAAAACCGTTTTATTAATTGATTTTGTTTAATTTATAGCCAAAGGTGAAAAAACAAACAGTAATGAGGTTAATGGAATGAAAGTAACCTACCTGCTTTATAGCGTTTTTTATTTATCTATTTGTTTTCTTTTATTTTTTGAACAGCTCTGAGCCATTGCAGCTGGTGTTATAGTACTATTGTTTGCCTGTTTTATATAAAGCCTGCCCCTTCAAAAGTTAAACATAATCAAGACTCAACGCCTGTGCAAAGCTTCACCAATAAAATAGTTTCAGGCTGGCCATCCAAAGATTAATGCGGAATAAGAGATTAGTAATTTGAAGTATTTGCAAAGAGGTGAAGTTTTAATATTTTTGTTAAGGAACTAATTAGCGCATTAGTTAAACTACAATATGGGTTCATATATCAAAAAAGGCGCTTAAAAAGCGCCTTGCTAACAAGTATGTGTGCTTAGAACATATCTTGATAGGAGTTTGTTGTACTGAATGTAATTGCTTTTTCAAAGCCTGGCAGCTGAATGCTGTGCTCATCAATAACAATGTCATTTTCATCAATCAGCCCATCACCAAAGCGATAAACAAGCACGTATTGACCTAAATCTGCTTGTTGTTGATAGTGCTGTTGTGCTTCTTTTACTGCTGCATGCTTGCTGGTATAAAGCCCCATCGTTTCATCGCCATGACGCTTAGCAAGCATCTGCATCGTTACTTTTGCTGAAAGCACTGTGGCTGTTGCATTATTACCACCAAACCCTTTAGAGTTTATAAATGCAATATCCATATTACCACAATCATAGTGACTGTTACGAATATCTAAATGATCTGCATAAACATCATCAGCCACTTTATCTATGGTAGTAATGCCCGGCATAATATTATGACTAAATACACCTAAGGCAATGGCAAGCTGATCGCCACTGGCAGGTGCTATAGTATGGCCAACATACGCTTTAGGGGCGGTTACTTTCCAATTATCTATTGCAAATGTTTGCGCTACTTTATGATAAATTAACGACTCAGTTACGCGGTTTTGTGGAGTGCTTGAACCATGGGCTAAAATAAAGCTACGTTGCTGTAATGCCTCTTTACCTAGTAAGCTACTGGCAAGTGCAGCCGATTTTGCCATGGTAATGTAGTTACCAGGCCCAGGTGAAGTAATTGATTTCTTTACTCCATCGGCGTTAACAAATACATCAGGCACACAGCCCATAATGTCTGCACCTAGTTCAAGTGCCAGCGCATCATCCATTAATATAGCCACTTGTGCGCCTTCACCTAAAGTAAAGCCACAGTTTTCGCCAAATGGGCGGCTGCTTCTACGATAATCAGGTTCATCGTCATTACTTAAATCATCTAAGCGGCGCAAACCTTCAATATTAGCCAGCGCACTCATATTGCCAAAACCTTCAACCACTTCAGGGGTAATCGCACACTCTACACTTGCCACAATTGCAACACGTGTACGCCCTGCTTGTATATCGTTTACTGCTGCGCGCAAGTTATATAAAAAGGTAGCACACGCACCCGATGTAGAAAAAGTAGTTCCTACATTGCCCGTAACATAGGCGTTAATAAAATCAGTCGACATTGTATTTAAACCCAGTGCCAACTGCTTAGTGCTGACGCGATCACCTTGCTGGCGCGCTTTAACTAACCCACCTAATCCTTTATCGTCCATTTGGCCAATAACCGATGCTGAATAGGTACCAATTTTATCAGGCTCTACACTATTCATAATGTATTGCCAATCAAGTCCTGTTGATTTTATTGCATCGGTGGCAGCAAAAATAGTGGCTTGTAAGCCTCGAGGTTGGTAGCGGCTATTGTACATAATTGACGGATCAAACCCTGTGGGTAGCTGCCCTGCCGATTTAATTGGGTTATCACGAGTAGAATCATGTTTAATATCAAATTGAGCCGCAATAGTTACTTTCACTTTTTTATTTTCAAGCTCTTCTACGTGCCAACTTTCAGGAACTGGCGAAGGTAAATCACGACGGCGTGTTTCAAACACAATCGCGTTTTCATCCGATGCGGTTAACGTCATTTTTTGCTGCCACGGCGTGGCATCTACATCAAAGTGTTGTTTTTCAATTTTGCGAATTAATGTACCTGCAATAATTTGCTCACCAAAACGTGCTTCTATGTCGCTTTGCTCAACATTATTGCCTTGCATGTCTTGTAGTTGTCCATTCACAACACTTACTAAATTCATTAATGTGGCAAGGCCTAAAAATGTTTCTTGACGAGCTTGAGACTCTAAGCTATCTAACACGATACGACGATAACCTTGATGAAAAGAAGTACGGCCAGCGGCATTAATGCCTCCCATGCCAACAATGACGGGTAATGCGGTCATAATTTACCTTTAAAAAAACGTGTTATAAGAATATGGAATTAGTTTAAATGGATTACGCACACATCTTTGTGCTTTAATAGCCAAATATTAAGCACAAAAGGCCAAAAACAACTGGTCGGAGCATTTAAATGAGCAATAATCCAACAAATCCACCATTAAATATAGCCATTGCTGTTTACTCGCACCTACTGGTAACTAGTTTAACCCTGCCAATTGAAATGCTCCGAGCAGGTGAAGCGTTCGCCAAGGGGCACACTAGTAAGCAACACTTTAGAGCGCTGAATATTCATTTAATTGCTAAAAATATGGCTCCTATTGCAACCAGAACAGGTTTAGCCATCGTGCCTGATTGCAGCAGTGATAACGCCCCCTATTGCGATTTAATCATTGTTCCGGGTATTTGGCGTAATCCACGCCCGGTTGTTAAAACGAATCAACCAATAGTTAATTGGCTCAATGAGAGTTTTACGATGGGAAGCCATATTATTGGTGTTGGTACCGGCAATTGTTTGCTCGCAGAAGCCGGTTTACTTGATGGTCACCCTGCAACCACTCACTGGCATTATGCCAAGCAATTTTCTCAAGATTATCCAAACGTTAGCTTAAAACCTGATTTTTTTATTACCCAATCAGAGCGCCTGTATACGGTAGCGAGTTTAAATGCCTTAGCTGATGTTATTGTTCATATTATTAGCCAATACTATGGTAAAGAAGCGGCGCAGCATGTTGAGCGAAACTTTTCACATGAAATACGTAAACCCTACGAAGATCAACGCTATTTAGAAGGCGCCGTGAACCGACATGCTGATGAACTTATTGCACAAATACAATTTTGGTTAAAAACTAATTTATCTAGTGAGTTAGATTTACAAGAAGTCGCGGCACAATTTAGCTTAAGCTACCGCACGTTTACACGCAGGTTTCGACTTGCTACAAATCAAAGCCCTATAGAGTACTGGCAGCAGCTACGTGTTGAAGGTGCAAAAGAATTACTGGCCTCATCGAACTTATCAATTCAGGAAGTCGCGTTAGAAGTTGGCTATAACGATCAAGGACACTTGACCCGTGTGTTTAAAAAGGTATTGAGCCAAACCCCGAGCGAATACAGAAAAGTAGTCAGACGAAAGTTATTTGGTTAATTGTTTCTTTGCCCTTGTTTGATATTTTAGTCAGCCCGTTGACAACGCAGAGCTGCTTATAAAGCCATGCTTTTTTCCAAACAATAAGTAAACCAATACAGGAAGAGTACACACCCAATGCGATATGCCAGTCTCTAGATCAATTGCGGTGATAGCGAGCAACACAACCGCAAAGTAAGTATAAATAACAGCATAGCGATGCCATAATTTAGAGCGGCTTGTTCTCGTTTGGTGAAACCGCAGAAGAACTAAACTCGTTAAGAATACTCAATGTAGACAGTGTACAAGGTTATTTTATTGGCCGCCCCGCACCAATTGAAGATGCGCTTAGCTTCCAAAACAAAGTACTACCCGCATAAAAACGCCACTAATTAGTGGCGCTCGGTATCAATACTGTCTTTTCGATAATAGCGTTTATGATAACTTTTCACTTTAGCATGCACGCCTTTACTTAAGCTTTTAAACTTAGCTTCTAGCACATCAACGCCGTATAAAATACCCACCACAAGCACCGAGAGCTTAATAGCAGCCCCTAGATTCTCGGTTGCTATCATCACGCCAATGGAGGCCAGTACCCAAATGGTGGCAGCAGAGGTAACCCCGACTACCGCACCGTCTTTTGCGAGCATTACGCCTGCGCCTAAAAAGCCGATGCCGGTAATTATTTGCCCCACCACGCGAGAATGATCAATCACATCCCCTTGTAAATTAAACGCAGTCGATAAAAACAAGTAAGTACCTAAAGTGATCAGTGCAGAAGTACGGATCCCTACAGGTTTGCCTCGCAATTGCCGTTCTATACCAATAATAGCCCCACAAAAAGCCGCCGTACCAATAGCTGCCCACGAGTATGGGGCTACATCGATAAAATCTAAAAATGTCACTTAAAATCCTATCTATTATTTTTTACCAATAGCAACTGCCGTTCTAAGCCTTTGACTACCAAAAGCAGACATTTTACTAAAATCGCTGCGTGCAATTGGCACATATTGACAGTCAATCGCTAATTGGTTGTCGTTACCTGGTTCGCAAAACGGGTCATGTACGTACACACAGTGCGCATCTAAATGAGTAACACATACCCAATGCGGTGATTTTTTTCCATCAAACCGATAAGTACTTATTAACAGCAACACACTAAAACCTTGGTTTAACCAGGTTTCTATATCAGTTAGTTCAACATCTTTGTAGGTAACAGAAATATTAGCCGAGGCTATGCCTTCAACAAATTGCTGATGTACTGTCGCCAGCACCGTTTTTTTATTATCACTGCGTACCCCATCTAAAAATAATGGCTCTGAGGTATTAACAATGACCTCACTTTTAAATCCCCGTTTATTTGCAGCCAATGCCAAGCCAAACGGATGACAACCACCATGCCCCGAGGTCATAAAAATAGTGGTGCCTTCACGCCATAAGGCAAGTTCATGTGACTGACTCAGCTCTGTGCTGTTATCAAGCGAGCCCATTGCCATTAATAATGCCGCAGGCCCGCAGGTAAACTCGGTAGTTTGCTGATACCATGGCGTTAAACGCTCAACTTGCAACTCGCTGGTTTGACGGATGTTTTTTTGCATGCGCAAGGCATCACTGTGATCATCGTAATAATCACTGTACTGACCAAAAACACGATACCCTACACTTTTATAAAGCCCTATGGCGCTGTCGTTATTTACTGCCACTTCTAAACGCAAATAAATACGCCCACGCTCACTAGTGGCTTTTTCAAGGGCTTTAAGCAGCGTTTTAGCAATTCCTTTGCCCTGCATCGTCGGTAATACGGCTAACGAATACAAACGTGCTAACCGCGTGCCTTTGTGGCACCACACTAAACCGTAACCACATAATTGCGCATTATGCTCGGCGACTAATAAAATCCCATGTTTAGCACTAAGCCAACGCTTTAAACTTCGCGCACTAAGCTTATCGTTACTAAAGCAGGCATTTTCAAGCGCTACTAAGGCTTTTAAATCACTCGCGCTTGCAGGGCGAATACTAATACCCGCTCCTGCCAAAATCGTCATATCAGACAATGCGTTAAGCATTAGCCGCGACCTCGTGCTTCAAGGCGCTGTTTAAACTCATCCATAATGATCATGTATAACTCATCACCTAAGTAACCATCTTCTACTTTGTGATCAATACTTGGGTTATCGTTTACTTCCAACACATACGCACGGCCTTGATGCTCTTTTACATCCACACCGTATAAACCCTTACCCACGGTTTTACATGCTTTTAAAGCAGCATCCAGTACAGCTTTAGGTAATTCAAACGTAGGCAATGTTTCAAAGCCACCCGAGAAAAACCGTTTCGCGTCATGGTTATATATTTGCCAATGGTTACGCGCCATTAAATAACGACACGCATAAATAGCACGGCCATTAAGTACCCCTACACGCCAATCGTATTCTGTGTACATGTACTCTTGCGCCAGAACTAGCGCACTTAAAGCAAATAACTCACTAAGCTTAACTTCTAATTCATCACGATTAGCAACTTTATACACGCCTTTTGAAAACGACCCTTCTGGCATTTTTAATACCAGCGGATAAGTAAACGACGCTTCTAGTTGCTCAATTGTGTCTTTTGATTGATCTGCCACAACCACGGTTTTTAAGCTCGGTACTTTTTGATAATTAAATGCATCATGTAAGTACACTTTATTACAGCATCGTAAAATAGACTCCGCATCATCAATCACCACTAAACCTAAGCTTTGCGCTTTACTTGCAAGGCGGTAGGTTGGGTGATCAATCGCTGTTGTTTGGCGAATAAACAACGCATCAAATTGGGCAATATTGTCTATTTCCTCAAAGCTTAGTGCTTTTGCGTTAATACCATGTTTCGCTGCTGCTTTTATAAAACGGGCTATTGCATCTTTATCACTTGGCGGTACTTTTTCGTTATGATCAACCAATATCGCCATATCCCAACGAAAACGGCGCTCTACTTTACCAATACGCCATTGCGTTTGGGTAAACTCATTTAGCTTTTCAATAAACGCAGCATATTGCTGCTCGCTTAGGGACGCTAATGATCCTTGTTGTAATAGGCCTTGCTCATCAACAAATAAAATAGGCGCTGGGTATTGTTTAAATACCGATTTAGCGGCTTTAGCTTGTTGATCATTTCCCGCGTGACCAAAATAAACAGCACCATCAATATGGCCAATATTTTGTAATGACGCTTGATTGCTTCGAAGCGCGTTAATTGTTTTTACACTCGGTAATACTTGGTGCTTGCGGGCTTCTGCAAGCAATGAACAATAATAACCCTTACTCAAGTATTGGCTTGAGTCGCATAAATTAATAATGCGGGTTTTAGGTTCGTTACGTTTGGGGTAATCTCGTAAATAGGTGTCAAATGTAATGACATTTTCAAATGAAAGAGCAAGCGTTTGCTCATTGTTATCAACCACTATTAAGGTTTTAAACACGACTTTTCCTAGTTAAGTCAAAATATACAAAGCAGCCTTGCTAATCAGTTAGCTCAGCGAATAAAACAGCAAATAGAAACACCTATCGCACTAAGTGCAGCATTTAGCAAATCACTTAATACGATAGGTGCTTTAACGAATATCTACTATAAACGTTAGCGCTTAAATTGCTTAAGCGACAGGTGATTTATATGCCCTTTTTTAGATGCGCACAAACGAGATATTTTTAGCGTAAAGATAAAAATTTTTGATGAACTTTTTTATTGCTAATTTGTGTTTTAAAATAGCCAAAATTTAATACTAAAAGTGATCATCATGTCTCTTCCCGCTTGTCCTAAATGCCAATGTGAATACGTTTACGAAGACCAACAGCTGCTTATTTGTCCAGAATGTGCCTATGAGTGGAACCCAAATGTTATTAATGACGAAGACGCTATTTTAGTGAAAGACGCAAACGGCACTTTACTTGCTGATGGCGACAAAGTAACCGTAGCTAAAGATTTAAAAATTAAAGGTAGCTCACAAGTTATTAAAATTGGCACCAAGGCCTTAGTAAGACGTGTACTTGATAAAAAAGATCATGAGCTTGACTGTAAAGTAGATGGCATAGGTGAAATGATGGTGACGGCTAAATTTGTTAAAAAAGCCTAAACCCATTGAGATTAAAAATTAAATTCAGCCATAACCTGTTTAAACTTGGCGCTTTATTACATTAATAAACTAAAATCTACTTTAACCAATTGATTTTAAGCGACTTTTAAAAAATTGAAAATCTAAACTCAGTTCTCATACTGGTGTGTTAGTTGTCTAGTATTACTACTTCTGCTTTGTGAAAGTGTGTTTTTGCGCTTTGCAAAACATCGGCAGTAAACTTTGAGTTTGGCACTGGTATATCAATAACATTGCCACTTTTACAAAATAAAGTAACGGTATTTGACGCTAACTGTATTTTAATTATCGCCCCTTTAGGAATAAGCTGCATTCTACTTTTATTATTATTGAACCAGTGAGGTTTTTTGCAAAGTAGAACGTTTTCTCCAATATCAGAAAAAACACGCTCAGGCCTAAAAGTTAAGTACTTTATAATTAAAGCCGTGAGTAAAACACCCGTAATTGTGACGGTAAAAATCCCTATCTCCATAATATTCCCTTAAATTTATGTCCTTTATTTAACTGCTTATCCGTTAATGATTATCAGACTCAAGTAAATCTTATAAGTTCACGCTATAAATGCCTTAGTTGTGTTGAGTGAAACCGGCTAACATCGAGCTATAAACACCCCTTAACTAGTTTATTATATTAGCTTATTAGGTAACACAGTTAATGTTTCATCGTAAGCGCGTTGATTAAAATTATTCGAATGCGGGTTCAGTTTCAGGCAATTATTTAATAAAGAGGCCTACGAGATGCTGCGTCTCAGAGTAAAAGACAAATAAATACTACATTCAAAACACTTTAACTACATCGTAACTATGTTTTACATCACCGAGTGTTAAACTAACTTCATCATCGACTTGTTTACCTAATAACTGTTGGCCTAATGGTGCACCAGAGGTAAGTACTTGTATAGTTGTGCCTTTAATATCAACGGTTAATCCACCAGCTGCTGGGCCTAAATAAAACCATTTTTGTGTGCCTGCATCATCAGCTAAACACACCAATGAACTGACTACTATTGTGCCTGTAACGGCGTCGTTGTAGATGGCTTCAAATAGTTGTATTTCTTTATAACACTCATTCACCCGATCAGCGTGACCTTGCGCTAAATACGCGGCTTCAAGCCCGAGCGTATCATATTGAGTTTCTGCAATACTTTCTTCGTGAGTCGCGGTATCGTGAGCTGTTTTAGCTGCAATTTTCGCAGTATTTAGCTGCTCTTCTAAGGCAAAACGCAGGTGCTCTATAACATGGGCTTTATTCATTTGGAAATTCACTAAATACGGTAAAAATAATTTTGCCATTTTATACCAATCTACTTTGATATGGGACCTATTTTAACGATAAGAAAATGACTCTATAACTAGGCAAAATTTTTGACATCTAGTTGTTCTAAATAAAAAAATTTTAACAACGTTATAGGGGAATTTAATTCGTTAAATTATTCAAATATTTATGCAGGTTGGTATTAGCATTGTTGCTACACCTAACACTATCCCTTTGCTGTGTAACAACAATGCTGATTTAAGCCTATGGCATATCCATTAATGCCTGTGTTTGCTGATCCACTTGCTTATCGTAGTTTTTAGCACTTAACCCAAGTAGCTCGGGTAATGTTGCAGCAATACAAATGGACGATAACGTGCCTACGACTATTCCTGCAAACAGAGCAATCGCAAATCCCTGAAGCGGCGCCCCAGCTAACAGCCAAACACTTGCCACCGTTGCGAGCGTAGTCCCGGAGGTAATAAGCGTACGAGTTAAGGTGCTTTTAATTGCACTGTTGATAATACTACTTGGTTTGAGTGTGATGTTTGTTGGTATGCGCAACAGCTCGCGCACCCTATCTCCAACTATTATTGAGTCATTTAATGAATAGCCAATAATCGCCAACAAACTGGCTAAAACAGTTAGGTTAAACTCTATTTGTAACCATGAGAATAAGCCAACAACCAGCACTAAGTCATGAAATAAAGCCACCACAGAGCCTAATGCCAAACGCCATTCAAAACGAACAGCTAAATAAATCATTACCGCAACCATAGCAGCAAATAATGCTAAGCAGCCTTGTTCAAATAGTTCATCACCCACTTGAGAGCCAATATAAGCCGATGATAAAACCTCAGCATTTATAGTTGGGTTTTGGATTATAGCCGTTTTCCAGTCATCGTTATTGCTTGTATTATTGGGGCCTTGTGTTAGTTGAAAATGATTATTGCCCTGTGCTGTTAGCTCAAATTCACCCTGATGATTTTTTGCAATAAATTGCTCAAGCTGTTTTAGTTCAACACCTTGGCTGGTGGTAAACTCTATTAAGTATCCACCCGTAAAATCAAGGCCAAAGTTTAGCCCTTTTTGTGCAATGGTGAATACCGACAGCAACACAAATATGGCGCTGATCAGCATGCCTGTATAACGTATACGAGACCCTGCCTCACATTTTAAAAAAGAATTAAGCATGCGCGTTTACTCCTGCTTTTTTACCCAGCTTTAAATATAAGCTTTGGCTTAAATATTTCGATACATACACACCAGTAAATACCGATGTGATAAGTCCCAGCGCCAGCGTTATAGCAAAGCCTTTTACAGGGCCATAACCTATGCCATATAAAATAATCGCGGTGATCATCGTGGTTATATTGGCATCTAAAATCGTATTCGCAGCTTGTTTATAGCCCTCTTGTATCGCTTGATATGGAGGGCGTCCTTTGCGGCGCTCTTCTTTAATGCGTTCAAATATAATCACGTTAGTATCAACCGCCATTCCTATGGTTAGTACCAAACCTGCAATACCAGGAAGTGTTAAAACCACCCCAGGTAATAATGACATTAACCCCACTAAAGACGTTAAATTTAAAACTAACGCAACATTTGCAATAAGCCCTAAACGACGATACCACAGCGCCATAAAGACAAGCGTTAACCCCATGCCTAACATTAAGGCCGCCAATCCATTGTTAATGTTGTCTTGACCAAGGCTTGGACCAATAGTTTGTTCATGTACTATGGTCACTGGCGCAGTAAGCGACCCCGCACGAAGTAATAGCGCTAAATCGGCAGCCGCTTGCTGGCTTTGCATATTGGTTATACTAAAGCGTGAGCTTAAATGCTGGGCTATATTCGCCACATTAATGACTTCGCTTTTTTTAACCACTTCACCTTGAGCATTTTGTGAATACTCTGAATAGAGCGTTGCCATCGGCTTGCCTATATTCGCCTTAGAAAACGCCGACATAGCATCGCCACCTTGGCTATCTAGGCTCAGTTGTACTAAAGGTTTACCCCAGTCATCACGGCCAATATTGGCATTATTAATATGCTCACCAGTAAAAATAGGCACAGGGTCGAGCTTAATAGTCCCACCCGATTGCAAATTAAATGTTTGCCCGCCAATCTCTTTAAGTTGATAAAATCCAAGTGACGCGGTAGCACCAATAATACGTTTTGCCTCGGCTGGGTCTTGTACGCCGGGTAGCTCAATGCGAATGCGCTGCTTACCTTGGCGCTGTGTAACCGCCTCGGTAATTCCTAACTCTTCAATGCGTGAGCGAAGCGTAGTGAGTGTTTGGCTCATGACTTGATTATCAAATGCGCTGCGCCCTTGCTCAGAATAACTTACTTTAACGACCTGTAAGTTGCCATGAGTTGATGTGGTAATAGTTAGATTTTCAAAGCGGCTTTCAAGGTCGTTAATAACTGAGGTTAGCTTTTCGGCTGCATTTTCTAATGCACTTATTTCAAAGCCTTGGTTAGTTTGCTTTGCTTTAACACCATAGGCTTTTTGTTTAACAATAATGGCTTTCGTTTGCTGGTAAGCACTAAGTAATTGCTCATCAATGGCTTTATCTAAATCAACATCAAGTACAAACAATACTCCGCCGTTTAAATCAAGACCCAGCTTTATGGGCGATAAACCAAACTCTTGTAACCAAATAGGGCTGGTTGCATGTTCTACAATTTTAACTTGTGTGTTTGGGTAATTCGATTTTATAGCCGCTTGAGCTTGGGCACTTTGCGTAGGTGTATTTAAAAGCACATTAATTGTTGCTTGGTTTTCTACCCCTTGGCTGACCTCAAACCCTTGGCTATTTAAAAAGCGTACTATGTTTTCAGTACTTGGTATTGCTTGTGTTTTAACCTCAGGAGCGGCACTGATATGCAACCACGATTTATTCGGGTATAAATTAGGTAAGGCGCTTATTGCTAGTAAAACCAATACAATCAGCATGGCTACATAGCTTAATTTAAATTTAGCCATAAATGGCTTTTTTTGTTTTTTTAGACTTAACATCGTTGTTCCTTATTACTCGGCATAGCCCAGTAACGTACCTATTAGGTACAATTAATCTGCAGGTCAAAACGCAAAGCGTTAAAACCAATTAAATTAAATAAGAAACATTAAGCGTGGTAGGTGGTTACAGCGGTGTATAATAAATTCGCATCTTTCCAGCCGCTCAAGCGCGACTTTTTACTTTTAAATACCCAGGTATACCAAGGCTGACTTATGGTGACAGCTTGCGGTCGCAAAAAAATATGCCTACACCCATATAGGGCAAAAAACTCATGCACTACATCGTATTCAGGATCGCCCTGCGCACTGTGTAAAAATAAAAATGAGTTATTGGCTGTTAACCTAGGTTGATGCGCAGCAAACTCAGAATGCTTTGAGTTTTTATGCTGTAAATTACCTAGCGATTTTAAAGGTGTGGGAGCGTTAGTTAAATTTTCGACATTAACAACATGGCTATAACTGCTTTGGTTACTGTTTAATTCGTGTTTTACGCCCATAGCATGACTTTGCACACTAAAGAGTGCGGCAAAAAACAAGCATGTAGCTAAAAAAACGCGAAATTTAAACATCTGTCATTTAAAACTAAAATAAAGGATAGCTAGTATATAAGGGCAGCTAATTAAAATACAATAGCCAACATTAAGCTATTTCATTTATATAAAAACAATACTGAGATCCTCGATGCGCTCCAGACAAAGTTCAGTAAAACGCTCCGATGCCATGAATTTAAAACAAAGCATTCAAACTCTTTGGCCTTATATCACTAAATTTAAAGGGCGTGTGCTTATTGCCATATTAGCGCTTGTGGGTGCTAAAGGCGCGACACTTCTTATGCCATGGGCTTTAAAAGAAATAATTGATGCGGTTGATAAATCAATTAACCCCCTACTGCTCGTCCCAACCTTATTACTCGTTATGTACGGCGCACTGCGATTTGCCAGCGTGTTTTTAGGTGAAGTACGCGATGCTGTATTTTCTCGAGTCACCGAGCATGCCATGCGTGATATTGGCCTTAAAGTATTTAAACATTTGCATTCGTTAGATTTAGCCTTTCATTTAGACAGGCAAACTGGCGGTATAAGTCGAGACATAGAGCGCGGCACCAGTGGCTTAAGCTTTTTGATGCGCTTTTTAATGTTTAATATTGTGCCCACGTTGTTTGAAATAATTACCGTGGCGATTATTTTTGGCACCTTGTTTTCTATTTGGTTTGCGTTGATCACCCTTCTTGCTGTGGCTATTTATATCTTTTTTACCGTGACAGTTACCCAATGGCGAAACCGCTTTATTCGCGAGTCAAACGCTGCCGACAACCAAAGTAACACCCGCGCCATCGACAGCTTATTAAATTACGAAACCGTTAAATACTTTAATAACGAAGAGTATGAAGCTAAAACTTACGATACGTTTTTAGCAACCTGGGAACAAGCACGATTAAAAAACAGACTCTCGTTACTGGCGCTAAATTCAGGGCAAGCGCTCATCATTGCCTGCGCAATAACCGCATTAATGTGGCTTGGCGCAAGCGAGGTCGTCACGGGCGAGTTAACGATTGGTGAACTGGTGATGATCAATGCGTATATGATTCAACTCTTTTTACCGCTTAACTTTTTGGGATTTGTGTACCGTGAAATACGCCGAGCCCTTACCGACCTTGAAAACATGCTTGGATTACTAAATACCTCACCCAAAGTAGCAGATAGCGAAACCGCGCAACCATTAGCACTCAAAAATGGGGCAATTAGCTTTGAAAATGTCAGCTTTAGCTACGATAGTAAACGCCCTATTCTTAAGAATGTCAGTTTTTATGTAAACCCTGGTGCAAAGGTAGCGATTGTAGGTGCTAGTGGCGCAGGTAAAAGCTCGTTAGCCCGCTTGTTATATCGTTTTTATGAACTTTCATCAGGCGCTATAAAAATTGATAATCAAGCCATAAACACAGTCACCTTGGCAAGTTTGCGTAAAGCTATTGCCATAGTGCCGCAAGATACTGTGTTATTTAATACCAGCATACGCGAAAATATTCACTATGGCAGACCTAGCGCCAGTGAAGATGAAGTAAACAAAGCAATTAACATGGCGCACTTAACCGACTTTATAAATAGCCTAGACAAAGGCGACAAAACCCTCGTGGGTGAGCGTGGGTTAAAAGTCTCAGGGGGTGAAAAACAAAGGATTGCCATTGCCCGTGCTATTTTAAAGCAATCACCCATCTTAATCTTTGATGAAGCAACCTCTGCGCTCGACTCTCATGCAGAGCAAGCTATTTTAAAAGCAATGCGTGAAGTGGCAAATGATCACACCAGTATTGTTATTGCACACCGACTTTCGACCATAACCGATGCAGACTCAATTATTGTTTTAAAAGCTGGTGAAATTATTGAACAAGGCAAACACCAAGAACTACTAGATCAAAACGGTGAATATGCCCGTATGTGGGCATTACAGCAAAAGCAGTCAAAGGCGCAATAAACTAAGCCGCTCAAGAAGGATTGAAGTAGTTGAGTGTTTTTTTGCTATTTTGATAGTATTTTATTCATCTTATCGACCGGTACGGTTATTCACCTCAAAAGGTTTATTTGCAGTGAAGTTATCAATACAATCAAATGACTATTTTTATAACAAAAATATAACGAATTAAATAACGTGAATTCATAGGGGAAAGTAATGAAAAAGAGTTTAATTGCAGCGGCGCTCGCTGCCACATTTATTACAGGCTGTTCAGAGCCACAAACTACAAAAACTGAACAAGTCGCAGCCGTTGCAGAAAAACCACAAGCAACTGAGAAAGCTGAATTAGGCACGTTTGGGGTTGATTTAACTGCCCGCAATGAAGCTGTAAAACCAGGCGATGACTTTTTTATGTATGCCAGCGGTTCATGGTACGACAACTATGAAATGCCAGCAGATAAAACACGCTATGGTGCGTTTTCTGCGTTAGCTGAACGCAGTGAAGAACGCGTAAAAGAAATCATTGAAGACATTGCAGCACGTGAAAATTTAAATGCAGAAGAGCAACTAGTTGCTGATTTTTATAATTCGTACATGGATACCGACACGCTTAATAAGCTCGGTGTGACTCCCATTAAACCATTGCTTAACGATATTAACGCTGTCGACTCAACTGATGACTTAGCAAAAATATTTGGTAATTCATGGCTCACAGGTGTTAGCGCCCCAATTGGTGGTGGTATGTGGTTTAACCGTTTAGATCCCAATAAATACGAAATGTCATTAGGTGCAGGTGGCTTAGGCTTACCCGATCGCTCTTACTACCTTGAAGATGCAGAACGTTTTATAAAAACCCGTGAAGCGTATGTTGCACATATTGCCGATATGCTTAAATTTGCTGGTGTTGAAAATACCACTGAACGTGCACAAGCAATTTTAGCGTTAGAAACAAAAATTGCAGAAGGTCATTGGCCACGTGAAAAACGCCGTAATCGTGACATAACGTTAAATCAAATAAAACGTGACGAGTTAAGTACCCAGTACCCTGGATTTAATTGGGATTTATACTTTGCGCAAACAGGTTACAAAGTACCGCAGCTAAACGTGTCGCAGCCTGAACCTGTAAAGGCCATGATTGATTTAATCAACAACGAAGATATAAGCGTATGGAAAGACTACCTAACATACCATGCAATTAATGGCAACGCTGGGCTGTTGTCAGAAGACATATTTAACACAAGCTTTGCTTTCTTTGGTAAAGAGTTAAATGGTCAACAAGAGCCTCGTCCACGCTGGAAACGTGCTATCAGCCAAATGTCTGGCACTAGTTCACTAGGCTTTGCGATTGGTAAAATTTATGTAGATCGTTATTTCCCTGAGTCATCGAAGCAGCAAATGTCTGAGCTGGTTGAAAACTTACGCACAGCCCTTGGCGAGCGTATTGATAACCTAGATTGGATGGGCGCAGAAACAAAAGTAAATGCGCGTGCAAAATTAGCGGCATTTGTGCCAAAAATAGGTTACCCAGACGAATGGCAATCTTATGAAGGCTTAAGCATTAGCAAAAATGATTTAATGGCTAATGTAAAAAATATGCGTGAGTTTTTCCAAGCCGATAGCGTAGAAAAAGAGCTTAAGAAAACCGACCGCAATCGTTGGGGCATGACACCACAACGTGTTAACGCTTACTACAATAGTTCGTTTAACGAAATTGTATTCCCTGCCGCTATATTACAACCACCGTTTTTCGATCCAAATGCAGATCCTGCGGTAAACTACGGTGGTATTGGTGCTGTGATTGGCCACGAAATGGGTCATGGTTTTGATGATCAAGGCTCAAAATCAGATGCTAACGGCATACAACGTAATTGGTGGACTGATGAAGATCGTGCTGCTTTTGATGCTAAAGCCGACAAACTGGCGGCTCAGTACAGCAAATACGAACCAATTCCAGGTAACTTTGTAAATGGCCGTAATAGCTTAGGTGAAAATATTGGTGATGTAGGTGGTTTAGCCATGGCTTATCATGCCTATAAACTAAGCCTAAATGGTAAAGAAGCCCCTGTGATTGATGGTGTAACCGGCGATCAGCGTTTCTTCTTAGCGTGGGCACAAGTATGGAAAGAAAAACGTACTGAGCAAAGCATGTTAAACCAATTACGTGGCGGTACGCATGCGCCAGGTCGCTTTAGAGCACAAGCGCCTCGTAACCACGACGCTTGGTATAAAGCATTTGATGTAAAACCAGGTGATGAGTTGTACTTACCAGAAGACGAACGTGTTCGTATTTGGTAATCCCCTGACAACTGTTCATCGATTGTAAGGTATTAAACAACCCGCTTCGGCGGGTTGTTTTATTTTCCATTCATATTAACTGTTCCCCCCGTTACTTAGTAATCAATCTCAATACTTACTAGCCCTGCCCCGCATTTACCTTTAGAATATGGGCTTGCAAATTTTTTCAATTATTTATACATATTAAGGCGAAACGCAGATGGGAAGAGCTTACCAAAACAAAAAAGATTCAATGGCTAAAACTGCGGGTGCTAAAACTAAAGTTTATTCAAAATACGGTAAAGAAATTTATATTTGTGCTAAAAACGGCGGTATTGACCCAGACGGTAACCTAGCACTGCGTCGTTTAATTGAACGCGCTAAAAAAGACCAAGTACCGGCTCACGTAATTGAACGCGCCATTGATAAAGCTAAAGGCGGCGGCGGTGAAGACTATGCAGCTACGCGCTACGAAGGTTACGGCCCAGGTAATTGCATGATTATTGTTGACTGTTTAACCGACAACAACAAACGTACCTTTGCTGATGTACGTGTGTGTTTTACTAAAGCAAATGCTAAAATTGGCGCACAAAACTCGGTATCACACTTATTTGATCACCTTGCTATTTTTGTATTTGACGGTGACAACGATGAAACCGTTCTTGAAGCGCTAATGATGGCTGACGTTGATGTAACCGATGTAGAAGTAGAAAACGGTAAAGTGACCGTATTTGCACCGCACACTGAATACAACAATACGCGTACCGCACTTGAAGAAATGGGTGTGACAGAATTTGACGAAGACTTAATTGCCTTTGTACCCCAAGTAGAAGCCCCTATTGAAGGCGAAGATGTAGAAGTGATGGAACGCTTTTTAGCCATGCTTGAAGATTGTGACGACGTACAAAATGTTTACCACAACGCACAATTTTAAACATTAAAGCTTAATCGTATTTAAAGGCCAACTTAGTTGGCCTTTTTATTGATTTTAAAATGGATTATTAATTTTGAATACCCTTTCACAACTTCGCAGCGGCCAATTACTTGGTGCAAAACACCTACAATTAGTTGAAGCGCTAAGCCACTTTCCAGAGGAAATTTTTACCCTCGCGGATACCCTTGAAGTCTTGGATTTATCTAATAATAATTTATCTGATTTACCTGATGAATTTGCTTGCTTAACAAAATTAAAACGACTGTTTTTATCGTTTAATCAGTTTAACCATATACCTAAAATACTCGCTAAGTGCCCTGCTTTGATCATGGTTGCATTTAAAGGTAATCACATCACTGAATTTGCAGATCACTGCCTACCTAAAGCGATTGAATGGCTTATTCTTACAGATAATAAAATAGCTAAGCTGCCTGCAACATTTGGCCAATACACTGCGCTTAAAAAGCTGGCATTGGCAGGTAATCAGCTCAGTGAGCTACCAATAAGCATGGCAAACTGCCATAACCTAGAACTAATTAGGCTCTCTGCAAATCAGTTAACTCAAATTGATGATTGGCTATTTGAACTACCAAAGCTGACTTGGCTTGCATTTGCAGGTAATTGCTTTAATAAATCACAGTGCCTTACCCAATCAAATTTAACCAATAAACCACTGGCAGATTACTCACTCAGTAAAGTAATAGGCCAAGGCGCATCAGGAATTATCCATCTTGCTTATTCAACAAATAAAGAGCCGGTTGCTGTTAAGTTATTTAAAGGGACTATTACAAGCGATGGTTATCCGCTGGATGAAGTTAATTGCTGCTTGCAAGCGCTTGAGCATCCAAACTTAATTAAAGTACTGGCTTACATTGAACAACAGCAACAGCTTGGTTTAGTGATGGAGTTAATTGATTCAAGCTTTACAAATCTTGGCTTACCGCCGAGCCTTGAAACCTGTACTCGAGATACATTTGAAAGCGATTGCCACTACTCTACCCAAGTAATTTATGCCATAGCGCAGCAAATGGTTAGCACTGTGGCCCACTTGCACCAGCACAATATAAGCCATGGTGATATATATGCGCACAATACCATGGTTGACCCGCACGCGCGTGTGCTGTTTGGAGATTTTGGCGCGGCAACTGATCTTACTATGCTCAGTGACTATCAACGTCAACAAATGCAGTTAATAGAAGTGCGTGCTTTAGGGTGTTTAATCGAGGATTTACTCACAACCTGCCAAGAGCAAAGCGCTGAAGTCATGCACTTAAAACATATTGCGCAGCAATGCATGAGCGAAAATATCACACAGCGGCCAACACTTAGCGCATTAGCTGACTTTTTATAGTGGTTATGCGGCCATTAATATTATGGCCGCAAGCTAAAATTGAACATTATTTTTGTTTTTTAAACGGGTAAATTTGTTGCTTTAGCATACCTACAGGCATGTAATCACCCACAACCCCATATTCTTTAGGCCACTCTGCTTGCCCTTTTACTGCAGTCCCAAACAAGTAATCTAAAAACGAAAAATGAGCTGCATAATTTCTATCAATTGCGGCTTTGTCGGATGCGTGATGCCAATGATGAAACTGCGGTGTAACCATAAAATACTTTAACCACCCAAATTTTACATTTACGTTGGCGTGATTAAATACCGCTTGAAAGCCTACAATAATCACGTACAAACTAATAATTTGCTGTGAAAAACCCAGCACAAATATAGGCGTTAACACTAAACTACGGGTAACCAGTATTTCTAAAATATGCTGACGAGAGCCTGCGAGCCAATCCATTTCTTTGGCACTGTGGTGCACACCATGAAATCGCCATAAAAAGGGGACTTCGTGATACGCACGATGTGTCCAATACTGCATTAGATCAGCCACCAAAATAATTAAAAATAGCTGCAGTATAAACGGCATTTGCGCTATGTAACCTTGTAATGTGCTCGACACCGCCCAACCAAAACCATAATGCACAAAATGATTCGTAACCAGTAATACAAAACCCACTATTAAGTGATTAACAAAAAAATGGTTTAAATCCCCGCGCCATTCACTACGCAGTATTTTTTGCTCCTTTCGATGCGGAAGCAGTTTTTCAATTAAAATAAAAATTAAGGTTGAGCCTAATAAGTCTAATATAAACCAGTCTAAGCCAATATAAGGGGTGTTATCTGCAAAGTCATTCACTTCAACATTCGGACCGCCAAAGCCAATTGCCAGTACGATAAAAAACCACGCAGTCGCACCCAAACGCTTATTGGTATTTCGTACAAAATTTAGTAAGCCTAGACTTCCTGAAATAATAAGGGCAACAAACATAAGCTGACGTAAAAACTCGACGCTATAGCTTTTGCGTAATTCGGGAGTCGTTAAATATTCAGGAAAGTGGAATGCAAGCACTCCTAAGCAACTTAATATTGCCAAAAAGCAAGCAATATAACCGCTGATATTACCCTCACCAATTTGCAGGTGACTGGTGCGAAATATTTTTTTAGTGACGTGTTTTAGCATTATTTCCCTTAATATAATATGCTGTCCCTATTCTAGTGCGTATATTCTAGCAAACTTTGGGCTAACTAAAACACAAAAAAAGCCACGCAGTGCGTGGCTTGGCTGGATAAAGTAAAATTTAACTACACGGAAAAATTATAAATAAGCACCCAGCGCTTTAACTTGATCTAACATGCGGTTTGAGAAACCCCATTCGTTGTCGTACCACGCCATTACTTTAACCAATTTACCATCAGCACGTGTTTGCGTTGCATCAAAAATAGATGAGGCTGGGTTATGGTTAAAGTCGATAGAAACAAGCGGCAGCTCGTTGTACTCTAAAATACCTTTCATTGGCCCTTCTGAGGCTGCTTTAACTACTTGGTTAATTTCTTCAATACTTGTGTTACGCTTAGCAATAAATGTTAAATCAACTAATGACACATTAATTGTAGGTACACGTACCGCCATACCATCTAGTTTACCGGCAAGTTCAGGCAGAACTAATCCAACCGCTTTTGCAGCACCCGTTTTAGTTGGGATCATAGATTGAGTCGCACTGCGCGCGCGGTATAAATCTGGGTGGTATACGTCAGATAAATTTTGATCGTTGGTATAAGCGTGAATAGTAGTCATGCTACCTTGTTCAATCCCTACCGTATCGTTTATTGCTTTGGCTACTGGCGCTAAACAGTTAGTTGTACACGACGCGTTTGAGATGATGTTGCTATCGGCATTAATTACATCGCTATTTACACCATGAACTACCGTTGCATCCATATCTGTACCAGGTGCCGATACCACTACTTTTTTAGCACCGGCTTCAATATGCTTATTAGCTGCTTCGCGTGACGTGAATAACCCCGTACATTCAAGTACGATATCAACGTTTAACGCTTTCCACGGTAAATTAGCAGGGTCACGTTCTTGCGTTAGCGTGATCACATCATCGCCAATTAGCATAGTGTTATCTTTAAGTGTTACTTGCTGTGAAAAACGACCATGTACTGAGTCAAACTGAGTCAGATGAGCATTTACATTGGCTGGGGCTAAATCGTTAATAGCCACAATTTTAATTTCATTATTTTGCGCTGATTCATACAGTGCACGCAATACATTACGACCAATTCGGCCGTAGCCATTAATTGCTACATTAATCATTTTTGACTCCTATTAACTTCACATGCTTGGCGAGCAAGCGTTTCAATAGCTTGCCAGTCTTTATTTTCAATAAGTTGCTTATCTAACATCCAGGTACCACCTACACAAATAACATTGTTAAGTGCTAAGTAATCAGGAGCGGTTGCTAAACTAATGCCACCGGTTGGACAAAAAGTAATATCAGGTAATGGGCCGCCAATAGATTTAAGCATAGCAGCACCGCCTGCAGCTTCTGCAGGAAAAAACTTTAAGAACTTAAAACCATGAGCAGCTAAGTTCATCACTTCGCTTGGGGTCGCTGCACCGGGTAAAAATGGAATAGAAGACTCTTTTGCCAGCGCTAATAACTCATCGCTAACACCAGGGCTTACCATAAAGTCAGCACCCGCCTCTACTGATGCGTTAAAGCTTGCTTTATCCACCACAGTACCTGTACCAACATAAGCTTCGGGCACTTCCGCTTTCATTAGTTTTACAGCCTCAGCTGCAATGGGTGTACGCAGTGTAATTTCAAGTGCTTTTAGGCCACCGTTATATAACGCTCTTGCAAGTGGTGCGGCATCTTCTAATTTTTCGATTACCACCACTGGCACTACCGGTGCCGATGCTAAGATTTTTTCAATACTCATTACTTGTTCCTCATTACCCAATATGGCTAATTATTATTCAAGTCCAAAAGCACTTGCACCTAAATCGGCACTGCTTACGATATTTCTAAATCCAGTAAATAATTCACGACCTGTACCAAACGTTTGGCTTGCTTGGCTAATTTGCGGCTCTCGTTTAGCAAGCTCTTCATCACTTACATGCACTTCTAAAATACCATTAGGCGCATCTAAAGTAACAATATCGCCTTCATGGATTTTAGCTATAATGCCACCTTCTACCGCTTCAGGAGCTAAGTGGATTGCCGCTGGTACTTTGCCTGATGCGCCCGACATACGTCCGTCGGTAACAATAGCCACTTTATAGCCCTGATCTTGTAATGTTGCCATTACCGGTGTGAGCTTATGAAGCTCAGGCATGCCTTTGGCTTTTGGCCCTTGCTCTTTAAGAACAGCAATAAAATCTTGGTTTAGTTCGCCACGGCTGTAGGCATCTTGTAACTCACCTTGTGAGCTAAATACTTTAGCCGGTGCCGACACCACTTGATGAGACTCTGCAACCGCAGAAACTTTAATAACCGCTTTACCTAAGTTACCCGTTAGTAGCTGTAAACCACCTTGCTTACTAAATGGGTTACTTACTGGGCGAAGTACTTCTTCATCATGTGAGTTTTCTGGACACGCTACCCACTTAACTTTGCTTGGGCCGTTCGCATCACTCATAATTAGGTTGTCGTCTTTATCGAGTAGTGGCTCACACATGTAAGGTGCAAGGCCTTCGCCTAAAATAGTGGTTACGTCTGTATGAAGGTAACCAGCACCTGCTAATTCACGCATTAAGAAGCCCATTCCGCCGGCTGCTTGAAAGTGATTAACATCTGCTGAGCCATTTGGGTAAATACGCGTCAGTAGTGGAACAACCGCTGATAAATCAGACATGTCTTTCCATGTAACTTGAATACCGGCCGCTTTAGCAATCGCCACAATATGGATTGCATGATTGGTTGAGCCACCTGTTGATAACAACCCAACTAAGCCGTTAATTATAGTTTTTTCGCTGATCACATCCGCTAAACACGGGCCATCTTTGTTTTCTGTAAGCTGCTTAAGCATAGTTTCAACCGCATTACCGGTTAAGCCATCACGCAGTTCTGTGTATGGGTTTATAAACGAGCTACCTGGAAGGTGTAAGCCCATAATTTCCATTAGCATTTGGTTTGAATTTGCAGTGCCATAAAATGTACAGGTACCGGCGCTATGGTAAGAAGCACTTTCAGCTTCTAGTAGCTCTTCACGAGATACCAGTCCTTGCGCAAACTTCTGACGAACACGTGCTTTGTCTTTGTTTGGAATTCCTGACTGCATTGGCCCTGCCGGTAAAAAGTACACAGGTAGGTGGCCAAATGATAAAGCACCAATTAATAGACCTGGGACGATTTTGTCACATACGCCTAAACAAAACACACCATCAAACACGTCATGCGATAACGAAACCGCAGTAGACATAGCAATAACGTCACGAGAAAAAAGCGATAGCTCCATGCCGTCACGCCCTTGGGTCACACCATCACACATCGCAGGTACGCCGCCAGCAACTTGCGCGGTGGCGTCAAATTTAGTGGCAATGCTTTTAATTAAATCGGGGTATTCTTTGTAAGGCACATGCGCAGATAACATGTCGTTATATGAATTGATAATTGCAAGGTTTGGCACCTCGTCTGCTTTTAAACGCGCTTTGTCATCGCTGCTACACGCAGCCATTACATGAGCAATATTGCCACAGCCTAATCCAGCACGAACTCTTGTTTGTTTTTTTGCGTGCGAAATACGCTCTAAATAGGCTTTACGGGTTTGTTTACTGCGCTCAATAACGCGTACTGTGACTTCTTGAATTCGAGGGTGCAACATAATTTTACTCATCTCTATTCGTTAGAGGATAAAGGCTCAGTAACAACTATAGACTCCACGAAAATAACTGTACTGAGCATCTTTGACTTACCCGTTCAAAGGTACGCTACCAGGGAGCCTCTCACAACAACCCTGACACCGGTGTCAGTCATTAACGCATGACAATGACACCGGTGTCAACCCTTAGTAATAAAAATAGTTCTTTTTTTTAACATGTACAATAAATAAACGTGAATTTTTAATGAAATATCAGTGGAAAATAATGAAGATTAAAATGCAGATAAAAAAAGCCCGAGTAAGCGTCACTCATACTCGGGCTACTGTGAAAAAGCGGTGTTATTTTACGGCTGCGGTAGACTCACGCGTGATTAATTTTGCTTCTAAAATCACTTTATAAGGCGACTCTTGCGGCTCAATAATGTGGGTAATTAGTTGGGTAACCGCTTGTTTAGTCATTTCTTCTACAGGTTGAGCTATGGTCGTTAGGCCTGGCCATATATGGCGCGCTATGGGCGCATTATCAAAGCCTGCAATAGAAATATCGTCTGGAACGCGTAAGTTGCGCTGAGTGGCTAATTTAAGTACAGCGGCTGCCATGTAATCATTCGATGCAAATACAGCAGTAGGACGTGGAGATAAATCTAAAATACTACGGGCACTGTCTACCCCTGAATGGTAACTAAAGTTACCCTCTTCAACTAAGCGTTCGTTAAATTCAATACCATGGGTTGCCAGTGCGCGTCTGTAGCCTTTAAAACGCTGCTGTGTAGCACTGTGATCTGGGTGACCTTTAATAAACGCGATAGAGGTATGCCCTAGGTTTATTAAATGTTCGGTGATCTCAAATGCGCCCTGCTCGTCATTACTGGTAACAGAAATAGAGTCATCTTCTAAAATAGCTGAAGCCACTCGAGCATAAGGAATTTTTTTCGACTTTAAAAAATCAACCAGTTCTGAAAAATCACAAAATGGTGGCGTAAGTACTAAACCATCGAGGCGTGATGACTGTAATAGCTGCTCTATGTTATTAATAAGTGCCTCACCTCTGAGCTCACAAGGGTGAATTAACAAGTTATAGTTGTTTTCTTGGCATGCAGCCAATGCGCCTGTTTGCACACGCGTGATATAACTTTTACTTGGATTGTCGTATAAGCAACCAATAATAAAACTACGGTTTTGTGCAAGTCCTCGAGCAATCGGGTTTGGGGTGTAATCTAGCTCTTTAAATACCGCTAACACTTTTTCGCGTGTAGCTGCACTGACATTAGGCTCATTATTGAGTACTCGCGATACGGTTTTTTTAGAAACACCTGCATGACTGGCAACGCTGTTTATAGTGACTTTTTTCATCTATTTATTTCCAAATGTATGCAACGTAATTAAACCTGTTGACTCGTATGCAAACACGCGGCAGCACCAATTAAAGGAATGTTGTCTTGTGTTACTAATGTGACCGGGATTTGGCCTGTATATTGCGACATAATGCCCTTTTGCGAAAAGCGCTCAATAAAGCGGCTTTCCAGTAAACGAGCCTGCATTCTTGGTAATATGCCACCGCCAATATAAAGGCCGCCTAAGGCGCCGTAGGCCAACGCTAAATCGCCTGCAACACTGCCAATCCAATCACAAAATTGATTAAGGGTTGCTTCACACACTTCACATTCACCGCTGTTGGCTAAGCTACTAATTTGTGCAGCGTCTAAATTCTTTGCGGCGACCCCTTTAACTGCAGCCATCGCTTTGTACAAATGAGCAATGCCAGGGCCCGAAAATACCGTTTCTACCGATACATGTGGGTGGTCTTTTTTGAGTTCTTGAATAAGTTGAGCGTCGAGTTGATTAACGGCTGCTAAGGAAATATGCCCGCCTTCTGAACTCATCACCGCGCATGAATGTGCGGTTCTAACTAAGCACGCTGCACCAAAACCAGTGCCTGGACCCATTACACCTATATTGGCAGACTCATCCGCTTGACCAGGTTTAACAGTGACATTTTGTGAATGGTCTAAATACGGTGCTGCGTAGGCAAAAGCAGCAAAGTCATTTATAACGCTTAATTGAGTAAGGTCAAAGTGGTGTTTAAAATCATTGACGCTAAAGTGCCAACCTAAATTAGTTAAGTGAACTTGCCCTGCATTTATAGGGCCTGCTACTGCTAAGCACGCACGTTTAGGATTTATATGAGACACTGTTGATAAGTAGTACTCGGTAGCACTTTCGAGCGATCCATAGTTAGCACTGGGAAACGTAAGATTATGCTCAATGGTAAATTGATTACTTGATTCGTCGAACCCAGTGATCAACGCAAAACGAGCATTTGTGCCGCCAATATCGGCAACCAGAATAGGATCAAAGTGTGTGCTAGAGTGTAAACCCATAGTGTTATCTCTTTTGTTTAAGTAATGAGTACTTATTATTTTAATGGGGTATCATTGATACTTATTTACTTTGAGCTATCACCTCAAAGCAGCTATCACTGTAAAAAAAGCTACCTTAAATAATAAAGGTAGCTAATACGTTTTGACAACAAAATGATAAAACGCCCCTATTGTGACACCGGTGTCATGCCAAAATCAATAAAAAAATGCCTTTATTGATAAATAAGCTTGAAAAAATCCATCAATAAACGAGAATAGTCTCTTATTGTCCTCTTTAGTAAGTAATAGTGATGAAAGGTAAAGCCACCTCGTTTGATATAGCCCATTATGCTGGGGTGTCTCAATCTACAGTTTCTCGTGCTTTACGAAATAGTCCACTGGTAAATGACGAAACACGAAGACGTGTTCACGATATTGCTAAAAAACTTAATTACAAAGTAGACAAAAACGCCAGTAACCTTCGCACTCAACAAAGCAGTACTTTAGCATTATTGTTGTTTGAAGACCCTACCTCAGATGAGTCACAAATCAATCCGTTTTTTTTAGCCATGCTGGGCAGTATTACTCGTGCCTGCGCTAAAGAGGGTTACGATTTACTCGTGTCATTTCAATCGGCAAGTGCTGATTGGCAGGCAGATTACGAAGACAGTCACCGTGCAGATGGCATCATTTTATTGGGTTATGGCGACTACATTGATTTTCAGCCAAAATTTAACACCTTGCTTGAACAAAACACCAAGTTTGTTTGCTGGGGAGCAAGTGTTGATAACCGCCCTGATTTAACCATAAGTTGTGATAATTATGGCGGCGGTAAACTCGCCGCTGAGCATTTGTTGGCACATAGCCGCAAAGACTGCGCGTTTATAGGCGATGCCTCTGATCACAGCCCTGAATTTTTTGCCCGTTTCAATGGTTTTAAAGACGCGTTACAACAAAATGGTATTACACTTAATGATCGTAAAATTGCTAACGCTATTTCTACTGAAGAGTCTGGCTATCATGCCACGCGTTCATTAATTGCTAATAACATTACCTTTAATGCACTTTTTGCTGCCAGCGACCTTATTGCAATAGGCGCAATACGGGCTTTAAAAGAAGCCAATATAAACGTACCAAAAGATGTGGCCGTAATCGGCTTTGATAATATATCTATTGCAAGTTACATTAATCCGCCGCTGACAACCATAGAGCAAAATACCACTATTGCTGGGCAAATGTTAGTTGAGAACTTATTAAAACTGATTCGTGGTGAACAAGTACAAAGCACCCTACTGCCCCCGCGTTTAATTGCACGTGGCTCTAGCTAACACTGCTTTTAAAAACTAGCAAAAAAAAGGCAATAACACCCTGTCACCCTTAAATTTATTCAGGCTTTATTGCGTTTTTACGGTCATTTGTCCTTTTTGTTTTTAACACTAAAGCAAGTGGTTTCTTTGCATTAACAGGCTATTCACACCTTGCTATAACATTAGTTTTTTTAATCTGAAAGTGGCTGTTTTTAATGTAATTTTTCACTCGTCAATGCACAGTTTTATCAATACAATCGCACTTTTATTTTCATGTTAAATTTTCAAGTGATCATCTCATGCTTTTAACCATCGTTTATATTATGGGTATTACAGCAGAAGCCATGACTGGTGCTCTTAGCGCTGGACGCAGAAACATGGATTGGTTTGGTGTTATGTTAGTGGCCAGTGCTACAGCAATTGGTGGTGGCAGCGTGCGAGATATTTTATTAGGTAATTACCCACTGACTTGGGTAAAACACCCAGAATATTTAATGATCACTTGCCTAGCCGGTATTGTGACTACTTGGTTGGCAAAATGGGTGGTTAAATTTAAAGGCATATTTATGCGCCTAGATGCCCTAGGGCTTGCCGCATTTAGTATAATTGGCTGCCAAGTTGGACTAAATATGGGTTTGCACTATGGAATTTGTGTAGTTGCAGCCATAGTAACCGGTGTGTTTGGTGGATTGTTACGTGATTTAATTTGTCGACAAGCGCCATTAGTACTTCATCATGAACTTTACGCAAGCGTAGCGCTTATTGTTGCTTGTTTATACTTAGCACTGCACCACTACAATATTGATGACAATATCAGCGTGGTTGCAAGTTTAGTGGTAGGTTATTTAATTCGAATGGCATCGGTACGCTTTAAATGGCGCTTACCTACATTTAGTTTGTTAGAACCCTCTAACTTAAATAATGAGCAATAACAACAGCGGTTAATGCCCACCTCCACTAGCGCTTTTAAAGAGCCCTATTACTTTGCGGGCTAATAAACTGGCCACAAAAAATAACCCCAAAGCAAAACACAGCATACTCAAAGGCAAAAATAAGCTTTCATGCAATACACCGTTATTATCAACGTATTGATAATAACTATTCTCTACAAGCATAAAAATAGCGCCTGTTAGTAACAAGCAAAAACCAAGCATCAATGTTTTATTAGTAAGTAAGTAAGTAAGTGCATAGTATGACCCGTGGTGACTCTTATAAAATGGTGTTTTATCTTTGTATCATCACACAGTCATTTAGAGTGACTGAACAAAGAATTAAGTTACCATTACAAACGCCTAAAATTGGGGCAATTAGCTTTTAAGCGATACGTTTAGACATATAGTAAAAATGGTCGTCATCTTTATCTATAATAAATCCCGTTCGAGCATAATGCGGGTACGCTGGGCTTATTTTAAAACGCGTAGCCTAAGTTGTATAGCACCTCGGAACACGGCTAAACGAGAACACTCATTAATTGCTGCTGCACGGCAAAGGTAAATAAAAGAATAATCCATATAATTATTAGCAAGTTATTTGCAAGCGTCAATCTAACCGCCCCTATAATTGAATACATTTCCCAATTAACGAGCAATGTAATAACGATCAGAAAAGAAATAACTCTTTGTCCATACTTGTATACTAAATCTTGCATATCAACCTTACTACCTAAATTAAAAACACCCAACAACAGCTACTTTAATATATCTTTTATTTACTTTCGAATTTCGCTCAGTGAAGTGGGTCTAAAATTTGAGTGCGTTGTATTAGGTACAACTGATACCCGCTCTGCCTTATTTATTGAGAACTTAAACAAATCTAAATCTTGTGTTTGCTGTACTACACCTGAAACAAAATACGGTATTTTTGAGTTTAAGCTTCAGCTTTGCCTAGATTATCGTTTAATTCTGATTCTTGAAAATAAGTCGCTGCCGATAAATTTGCATCAAACGGATAAACATCCTGTTCATTAGGCACGCCATCGCCGTATTCGTCTTTATTTTGCCACGTGCCTACCTGGGTAGTTGGCTGAATAGTTTTTGCGCGTAATGGTGTTGTGTATGTTAGCGAGCAAAAAGTGCAGCTCATACTCAATAGTGAGAGATAAAAAAGGGGTATTTACAAGAATCCATCCTTGTTTGGTTAGTCCATAGTTATAATAATAAAGTTTAACTATTTAATTACATAATTCAAACTACCTTAAATGCATAGCTTCGAAAAAAGCATCACTCACGTGATGCTTTTTTATGGTCTATGTTATTTTACCTAAATAGTACATCTTCACGGTTAAACCATTTCACACAAAATGCCAGTAGTGCCCCAGCGATGAATGCTGTTGCTAGGAATATCAATCCCACCAGCGTGTAATCGACGGTGCCTTTAACAATTTCTTTAATCGCTAAAGCGACGTTAGTTACCGGAATAAACGCTGTTTTTGAGCTCAGTTCCATATTAGGCATAATTGAAATAATAATCGGGAAAAACACGACCATGCTTAATGGCGTCATGTAATTTTGCGCTTCTTTAAACGAGCGTGCATAGATTGATATTGCCAGAGCTAATGCAGAAAAGGTTGCTGCTATAGGCAATAATAATACAAAAATCATCAGTAAGTCTGTGATAGCCAATGTACTAAAAGCGGCTTTAATAAATTCAAGATCAGCAAATGCCAGCGCTAAGGCTATCCAACACCCCATACTAATTACGGTTATAGTGGTTGATGCAATTGACGTGGTTAATAGAGTAATAAATTTACCCAATACTAGCTCAGTACGAGTAATAGGCGTAAGTAATAACGTTTCTAAGGTACCTCGTTCTTTTTCACCGGCCCCTAAATCAATAGCCGGATACGTTGCGCCTACCAGTACTAACGGGATAAGTAAATAAGGTAAAAACCCACCCACTTTTTCACCTAGGTTTTCGCGTTTATCGGCAGTATCTACTTTAACCACATTAACTGGCTTTAAAATAGCTTCTTGTGCGCTTTTATCTATACCAAAGCTCAGTAGTTTACTTTCTTGTAAAGTATCGCTGTACTCTTTAGCAAGCTCTTTTACACGCTCAAATAAGAAGTTAATTGATTTTGAGTCATTAAATACAACTTGCCATTCGCTTTGCTGTTGCTCATTTAATGTTTGCACTGCATCGCTTGGCAGGTATATACCCATGTCGATATCGCCGGCATTAACACCTGTTTTTAGCTCCTCAACACTGTTGAAAGTTTTATCACCTTTATATAACTCAAAGCTTTTGTGATAAAACACTTTATCAGAAAATTCTGGTGCATAGTCGCCATTGATAATCACATAGGTATTTACTTTTTGTTCAGCATCAAGCGCAGCTTGCGAGGATATAAACGCAACCACAGCAAATAACAACGGAAAAACCACAATAGGAAATATCACCACGAACAATAAGGTTTTTTTATCGCGTAGTAGCTCTGTTAATTCCTTTTTAAATACTTCAAACATCATGTTTCTCCGTTAATATGTTCATAAACGCTTGATTTAATTCTTCACTGTTGCCTTCCTGTTTAAATTCAGCAAGCGTGCCATCAAAACAACTAACGCCTTCATTAATTACCGCAACGCGGTCACATAAAAGCGCAACTTCATCTAAATGATGCGTAGAAAAAATAACAGGAGTACCTTGTGCTTTTAAGCCTTTAATAAAGTTGATCACCGTTTGGGTGGTCATAATATCGAGACCGGTAGTTGGCTCATCGAGAATAACAACGTCTGGGTGATGTACCACAGCACGCGCAATGTTGGCTTTTTGCTTCATGCCGGTTGATAGGTTCTCAGCGCGCTTATCAATAAATTTATGCATATCGAGTAAGGTAAATAACTCTTCACAGCGTGCCTTAATAGCCTGCTTGCTCATGCCGTGCAGTTTTGCAAAATACTCTATGTTTTCTTTTACCGTTAAACGACCATATAAACCAGTAGAGCCGGATAAAAAACCAATACACTTGCGCCCAATGAGTGGCTTTTTAATTATGTCGTTTCCTGCAATAGTAATACTGCCATCATCAGGTTTTAAAGCGGTAGAGATCATTCTTAATGTCGTGGTTTTGCCCGCACCATTAGGCCCTAACAGCCCTAAGACTTCGCCTTTTGCACAGCTAAAGCTGACATTTTTAACCGAGTGAAAATAATCTTTATCTTCACGGGGGTCTATATCATCTATTTTATTTTTTTTATGATCTTTAGTGAGCTTAAATTTCTTTTTAAGCGCGGTAACTTCTATCATTTTCGTGTCCTTCGTTTCGGTCTAAAATAGTCCGTGTTATCGTAAAATGATGGATTGTTATTCTCATCACACCAACCAGGAACACCTAATAAAGGTAAAGGTGAAAGCTGTTTGTTATCGGCTAAACAATCATCAGTTTTAATCATCTCATAAAGGCGCTGATCTAGGTACTGGTATTTAGTTACTAAATCTTTACAAAATATTTCATCCGGTACATTTACAAATAAGGCTTTGCCAGTCAGTCCAATATAAGGTTTAGTCAACATTTCGTAGTTAGCATGGCCAAACATGAAAGGCGCTATGGTTTTACCCCACAGCTCTCTATGTTCGATGAAGGCTGTTTTCCATTGATGATCTCTTAACCACTCCTTCCACTGTGATTCGCTAATAGCTAAAACCACACCGCATTCGTCAAACAGGGTTAAAGCGTTACGATGTTTGCTACGCTGTTTTAATCCATGCTCGGCTATTTCGTCTACATGGCGCTGATTTATTAAGGCTTTTGTTTTTGGAAATAAACACCAAATAAAACCACCAAACAGATCATGCCAGTTTTGTTGTCGGGTGGGCACGTCCCCTGTTTCAAAAATGACTTGTTCATAATAGCGCTCAGCAAAATCAACCTTGGCATCATCGACCAAACGAATGGGGAGATTATTAGCATTGATGGCGTTTAAATACGGGGTAAAGTACGCAGGCTCAGGCCAGTCTATTTGCTGATCTATTTTAAACAGCTGCCGAAGGTGCTCAAATGCACCTCCATTTAGACTCGTTACTTGAAATTGTTCTGGGGGAGTAAAACGCTTCATTGTTACCTTTACTGTACATTTTTATCAGCAACAGTTTACCGCAAAAACTGGTTCTAATTAACAGAAGTTCATATACTAACGCCACTTAGAACAAAAAAAGAGCCAATATGAAACGTTATTTTTCTTTGACCCTAATCACAACGGCAATTTTAGCCGGCTGTGCAACAACAAGTATTACATCTGATGATGTCGCTAAAGGCTACAACAGCATTCAAGCGGATGAAATTGCTAAGCATGTAAAAGTGTTAGCTTCTGATGAATTTGGTGGACGTGCTCCTTCATCTGAAGGTGAAAAGCTTACGCTTGATTACTTAACAAAAGAATTTACTGCTTTAGGCTTTGAGCCGGGTAATGGCGACAGCTTTTTCCAAGAAGTGCCGCTTGTATCGTTAGAAGCAGACTCTGATATGGTGCTTAATATTGGCGGTAAAGACTACCAATACAAAAAAGACATGGTTATGGGTAGTAGCCGTATTAGTGCGCAAGAAGGAATTGAAAACTCGGAGCTTGTATTTGTGGGCTACGGTGTTAACGCACCTGAATATAACTGGAATGATTACGAAGGCCTAGATGTTAAAGGTAAAACCGTTGTTATGCTGGTAAACGATCCGGGTTTTGCAACTAAAGATCCTGCTTTATTCACCGGCGATGCAATGACCTATTACGGGCGTTGGACTTACAAATACGAAGAAGCAAGCCGTCAAGGTGCTGCAGGCGCTATTATTATTCATGAAACTGCTCCAGCGTCTTACCCTTGGTCTGTGGTTGAGAACTCATGGAGTGGCGAGCAATTTGGTTTCGTAAAAGAAAACAATAATATGGACCGTGTTGCTGTTGAAGGTTGGGTTACTGTTGATGTAGCAAAAGAGCTTTTTTCTAAAGCAGGCCTTGATTTTGAAACCGCCAAAGCAAACGCTGCCAAAGGTGCTTACCATGTTGATATGGGCGATTTAACAGCCACTGTGAATGTAAAAAACACCATCAAAAAATCGGTATCTTATAACTTTATTGCCACTCTTCCTGGTAGTAAAACACCCGATGAGCATATTATTTACTCTGCGCATTGGGATCATTTAGGAACGGATAAAAACCGTAAAGGCGATCAAATTTATAACGGCGCACACGATAACGCAACAGGTACAGCCGGTATGATAGAAGTTGCCGAAGCCTTTACTAAGCTAGGTAAGCGCCCTGACCGTTCAATGACTTTTTTAGCGGTAACCGCTGAAGAGCAAGGCTTATTAGGCTCGAAATATTATGCTGCGAATCCGGTTATTCCAGCTAATAAAACCGTTGCCAATATTAATATGGATAGCTTAAACCTATTAGGTAAAGTAAAAGATATTAGTGTGGTGGGTATTGGTAAATCACAAATGGATGAGCTATTAGCAACTGCGGCCAAAGAGCAAGGCAGAACAGTATCGGGCGACCCTAAACCATCTTCAGGTGGTTACTACCGCTCAGATCACTTTGCCTTTGCTAATATGGGTGTTCCTGCCATGTATGCCGGTGGCGGTACGCAAGCGTTTGATGAAGAAACTGCAAACTACCGTAAGCGTATGAGCTTAGTACTGCGTGGTTGTTACCATCAACCTTGTGATAGATACCGCGATGAGTGGGATTTATCAGGTGCGGTTCAAGATTTACAATTATTTTATAAAGTAGGTTTTGATATTTCACAACAAACTCAGTGGCCTACGTGGAATGAAAACTCAGAGTTTCAACGTAAAAAGTAACTACTGCGCCAACATGCAAATGATATTGATTATCATTTAATAAAATAGTACAGTGCGATCTCATTCTTTAATTAGGTCGTACTGTATGTTTTTAACATCCCATTTAGGAGTTATTTCGCCAACTGCAAAACGTGTTTTTCATCAAAATAAACGCCTAATTTTACCGCTGTTAATTTTAGCCTGTTTAGCCCTGCCCAGCTTACGCGCCATAACAATTACTGCGCTCAGTGATGCTTTTTTTCAAGTCAGTGTGTTTGTTGCTGCGACCTTATTTATTTACTACTACGCGATTGATCATTTACCCCAACTAGAGCTTCGTTACCTTAATGCTAAGTCACCGGCATTAGAGGTCAGCTTTGCTGCTTTTTTAGGTATGTTACCGGGCTGTGGTGGCGCGATTATTGTGGTGACTCAATTTACAAAAGGCCAAGCAAGCTTTGGCGCAATTGTTGCCGTATTAACGGCCACTATGGGTGATGCCGCGTTTTTATTATTAGCGACTCGCCCTACCGAGGGTTTAACCATCATGGCAATAGGGTTTGTGGTTGGCTCAGTAACGGGTTTAATCGTCAACACACTTCATAAAACAGGCTACTTATGCCCAACTGATCAAAAGCACACACCACAGGTTACCCTTTTACCGACGAAAATAATTACGCTCAGTAAGCCTATTTGGTACATCGCTATTATTCCGGGGTTACTCATTGCCTTTTTACTCGCTTTTAATATTGATTTGAGCCAATTTGGGCAGTACACCACATTCACTGTTACTCATTTTGGCGCATTAATGGCGTTGTTTGTCGTATTTATGTGGGCGTTATCTTCAAAAGGTGAAAGCTATAAAGAAGTAACCTCAGAAGATGATATATGCAGTCCACCTTCAAAACTCACAAAAGTACTGCAAGATACTCATTTTGTAACCGCGTGGGTGGTTGCCTCCTTTATATTATTTGAACTACTGGTTACCGTGTTTGGCCTTGACTTAAAAACATGGTTTTTAAATTATGCTTATATGGCCCCGCTCATAGCGGTTTTAATTGGTTTTTTACCTGGTTGTGGCCCGCAAATAATTGTTACCACTTTATATATTCAAGGGGTTATTCCGTTTAGCGCATTAGCGGCCAATGCCATTTCCAACGATGGCGATGCGCTTTTCCCAGCCATTGCCATGACACCCAAAGCGGCTATTATTGCCACGCTATATACCGCTATTCCCGCGTTATTAGTTGGTTATGGACTGTATTTTCTGAGCTAAATCAGTCTAGCTTTTATTTATTAAGTTATAAAAAAACCAGCTAGTTGCTGGTTTTTTAATTTATAAATGAATATAAAGAGTTAGCGCATAGCCATCATCATTTTAGCTGGCTGTTCTAGGTATTCTTTCCATAAATTATTAAAGCGCGCGATAGTGCCGCCATCAATTACACGGTGATCCCCTGACCAACTTACTTGCATAATTGCACGCGATACCACTTGCCCTTGCTCGTCAAAGCGCGGAAGGTGCTGTAATTTACCTAAGGCAACAATCGCCACTTCTGGCTTATTAATAATTGGCGTAGCTATAGTGCCACCAATTGCACCAATGTTCGAAATGCTAATAGTGCCGCCTTTCAAATCATCTGGCGCTACACGGCCTTCTCGAGCTGAGTCAGTTAATTGCGTTAAATTATTAGCCACCTCTACAATACTCTTAGTTTGGCAGGCTTTAATATTTGGTACTAATAAGCCCACTTTAGAGTCCACTGCAACCCCAATATTGTGATCATCGTAGTAGGTAATTTCACTGCAATCATCGTTTACTTTTGAGTTGAGTACCGGGAATTCAGTCATTGCCAAGGATAACGCCTTAATAAAAAACGGCATCATCGTAAGTTTAACGCCCTGTGCTTTATATTGCTCTTTAAGATCAGTTCGAAGTGCAATTAAATCAGTTAAGTCAATTTCATCACTGTAGGTAAAATGTGGAATAGTAGAAACCGACGCCACCATTTGTTTTGCCATGGCCGCTTTAATGCCTTTAATTGCTTCTGTTCGCGTTCCACCCGAACTAGTTGAGTTCTCAGTACTACGAGTGTTTTTACTCTGAGTCGTTTGTGGCTTGTTAAGATCAGAGGTATCCATGCCAGATGGCACTTCATTTTTTATAAACGCTTCAATATCTTGTTTATAAATACGGCCATTTTTACCACTACCTGGTACGCAGGTTAAATCAACGTCAAGCTCACGCGCTTTACGCCTAACCGCCGGTGATGCAACCGCTTTTTCGTTAACTATTGCAGTTTGCGTTTGCTTAGCAGGTGTGTCTGACGTTGCGTTACTTTGTGCTTTTACAACTGCTTGGTTAACATCAACGTCTTCTTTTGCGACTTGCCCTGCAACCGTCATTTGAAATAATGGGCTATGCACCTTTGCAATTTCACCTTTTTGATAATACAGCTTTTGCACTGTACCGGTGTATTTAGCCGGTATTTGTACTAATGCTTTATCGGTCATTACATCACAAACGGCTTGATCTTCTTCTATTTCATCACCCTCTGCCACTAACCATTCAACAATTTCACACTCAACAATACCCTCACCAATGTCGGGTAAAATAAAGTCTTCTAAGTGTTCACGAGCACTTGTTGGTGAAGAAGCTGTTTGAGTCTCTTCACTAGGCGCTTCACCGGCAACATCCATTGCAAATAACGGCGCATGTACTTTAGCAATATCGCCTTTTTTACAATGCAGCTTAGTGATCACCCCATCGTGTACCGCTGGAATTTGCACTAAGGCTTTATCTGTCATCACATCACAAATAGGCTGATCTTCTTTTACAGTGTCGCCCTCTTGTACCAGCCATTCGACTACTTCGCATTCAACTATGCCTTCACCAATGTCGGGTAATATAAAATCTTTAGCCATGGAAACCCCTAAAAGTTCACTGATTGTTTAATTGCGGCCATTACTTTTAATGCATCTGGAACATATTCTTTTTCGAGCGCCAGCGGGTATGGCGTATCTAGACCACAAACACGTAAAATAGGCGACTCTAAATGCAGAAAACACTCTTGAGCGATGGTTGCGGCTATTTCTGCGCCAAAGCCGTTGGTAATAGGTGCTTCATGACTAACAATAAGTCGGCCTGTTTTAGTCACTGATTTAGCAATCGTTTCAACATCCCACGGTAAAATACTGCGAAGGTCAATTACTTCACAGCTAATGCCCTGTTCACTGGCTTGTTTTGCCGCTGCTTCTATAATTTCCATTTGTGCACCCCACGCTAATAAAGTAACGTCAGTACCCTCTTGAACTACTTCAGCTTTACCAAGTTCAATGCTGTAATCTTCTTCAGGCACTTCACCAGTTGAAGCGCGGTATAAACGTTTGGGCTCAAAAAATAGCACTGGGTTGTCGTCTTTAATACACGCACGCAGTAAGCCTTTAGCTTGGTACGGGTTACGCGGCACGACAATTTTTAACCCTGGCGTGTGAGCAAAGTACGCTTCTGGCGATTGCGAGTGATACAAACCACCAGCAATACCGCCACCGTAAGGTGTACGAATCGTTAGATTACCCACATTAAACTCATTACCACTGCGATAACGAAACTTAGCCGATTCATTCACTATTTGGTCAAACGCAGGAAAGATGTAATCAGCAAATTGAATCTCTGCCAATGCAGGTGCACCAAAGGCTGCCAAACCATTAGCAAAGCCTAAAATACCTTGCTCTGTGAGCGGGGTATTGAATACGCGATGCTTACCGTACTTTTCTTGTAACCCTGATGTTGCTCTAAAAACACCGCCAAAATAACCCACGTCTTCACCAAAAATACACGCTTGAGGATGTTCATTCATGGTGATATCTAAAGCAGAATTAATTGCATGTAGCATGTTCATTTTAGCCATTACTTAATTCTCCCTGCTGTTGTTGGGTAGGCGTCTGGATGTGCTTTTATGTGCGTTTTAAGTTCATCATATTGACGTTGTAGAGATGGAATTGGCGTATCGTAAACATCTGAAATTAGCTCTTCTAACGCCGGCTTATCAATTACTTCAGCACGTTTGAGTGCCGCTAAAATATCATCACGAATTGTTTCTTTCGCTTTGATATCTTCTGCGTCATCTAACCAATTTTGTTTTACTAACCATTTTCTAAATCGCTCAATTGGGCATGTTTTATAGTTTGCTTCTTCATCTTTTGAACGGTAACCGCTTGGATCATCTGATGTTGAATGCGCACCTAAACGATACGCTATCGATTCAATTAATACCGGTTCACCTTGTGTCGCAGCAATTTTGCGAGCTTTTTTAGTTGCCGCGTAAACGGCGAGCGCATCACTGCCATCAACACGAATGGTTTTAATACCATAACCCACACCACGCGATGCAATCCCATCGCCTTTAAATTGCTCATCGGCTGGGGTTGAAATAGCATAACCATTATTACGTGCAAAAAAGATAACCGGTGCTTTATGTACTGCAGCCATATTTAAGCCTGCATGAAAGTCACCTTCTGAAGCAGCCCCTTCACCAAAATAACAAATAGTAACGTTATCAATAGTACTTGCTAGTTCACCTGTTTTAGCATCAATGTGTTTTACTTTTTGACCATATGCGTAACCCGTAGCCTGGGGAATTTGTGTTCCCAAAGGTGATGAAATGGTCATGTAGTTAAGTGCTTTAGAACCATAATGAATCGGCATTTGACGGCCTTTACCTAAATCTAATTCATTAGAAAACATTTGGTTCATAAATTGATCAAGGGTAAATCCACGGTAGTGCAAGGCTGCTTGTTCACGATATTGCGCCATGATCATGTCATCTTGTTCAAGGGCTGCAGCAGAGGCTGTTACCGCTGCTTCTTCCCCTAAACATTGCATGTAAAAGCTGACGCGGCCTTGGCGTTGAGCACCCTGCATACGTTCATCAAGCAAACGAATAAAACGCATGGTTTCGTATAATTTAATAGCGGTGTGTTTAGAAATATCAGGTGCAGGAGCACTAGGATGAATGTCGCCGTCCTCAGTTAAAATACTCAGGGTTGGAATATTAAGTGCGTGGCCATCAATAAACTCAAGCTCATGATTAATATTCAGCGATACGTTATTGGGATTACTCATAACCTACCTTCTTTTGTTGTCGGTATCACAGCGCCCCTTTGGATTATTATTATGGGTGATAGTTGCTGAATAAACTTTGCAACATCTGCACTGTATTTAATTAAAGCTGCCAACACTTTACGTTAACGTAAAGTGTTATTCAACAAAACTGTGACCAAACAAAAGTAAATAATGAGCAAAAAACTGGCAAGTTAACTATACATATAATTAACCACTTATTAATCAGCTGGTTAAACTTTCATAACAAGTGGTCTGATGTGTTGATTTAGCTAAAGCGGCTATCCACTTGCATAGGGACTACCGTGAGTAATGCACGTTGCCCAATGGCAACCTGTGCGTTAGGAAAAATAATTGCTTCCCCTTCTACGTCGGCATATATGGCATTATCGCCATCGGTGGCTAAAAGCTCACCCTTTGCAAACCCTGTAAAATTCTCGGCATCGTCAGAAAACGGAAAACTAAAGTTTTGCTCTGTGCGGTTAATAGTACGATGAACAGAAAACAACTCAAAGTCGCTTGCATTAAATTCTGGGTATTTTACTTCTTTTTGGCTAATTAATGCAGTTAAAGTTTGTTTTGTTTTTGCAAAGCGTGACATGTCGTTTTCACCAAAGGGTTTCACTTGCCCAAGCTCTACAGTAAATGAGTCAGCCCCATGCACAAACGACGAATAGTAGCTAAACGTGGTAGCAGGCGACTTCATCATCAATACTGTATTTACACCACAGCTTAATAAGAACTGCAGTTGCGACTTTTTCCAAGGTTTGCCATGTAAGAATGGATAAACAGCAAATTTTTCGTTTTTAGAACCGCGTATAGCGGTATGTAAATCATAATGACAGCGATACGTACCCTGCTCTGAACGCGCATAAAAATCGCTAACATATTGCTCAAGTTTATCAGCGCGAACGCGTTCGTCGTTCATCGCTATACCATCAACAGTGTGGTGGCCGTTAAACAAGCGGTTTAAGTTCTCTTCTACAAATCGTTTACCAATATTAATTGACTTAGGATTACCAAAAATAAATAAAACACGCTGTCGTAATTCAAGTTGCCCACTAATAATGTGTTTAATGAGTTCATCGCAAATTTCAATGGGGGCTGTCTCATTGCCATGAATGGCACTGGATAGCACCACATTTTTTGACGTTATACAATCTGGTTCAAACTCAATCACTCCGGTATCGTGAATGGTTACTTTAGTCTGGTTGTTAAGCGTAAACTGACCTGCCTCTAAATGCCATTCATGGTTTCGCGAAAGCGTTAAAAAATCACCATCTTGTTTTAATTGATTAATATATTCTGCAGTGGCTGACATAACGATAAAAGCCCTTTTTTTTGTAAATTATAGATACAAAAACGGCTGATAAAATCAGCCGTTTTTAGTTGTAATTGCATATTAGCTAATCACTGAATCAACCAGTTTTTTAGCTTCTTTTTCTAATAAGGTTAAGTGCTCTTCGCCTTTAAATGATTCTAAGTAAATTTTATAAATATCTTCTGTACCTGACGGACGCGCCGCAAACCAGCCGCTTTCAGTTACCACTTTTAGCCCACCAATAGCTGCATTATTACCTGGCGCATGAGTTAGCTTTTGTAAAATAGGCTCACCCGCTAAGGTATCTGCTTTTACGTCATCAGCACTGAGTGCTTTTAATCGCGACTTTTGCTCAGGCGTTGCTGGCGCATCTAGGCGTTTATAAAGTGGCGCACCAAACTCTTGCTCTAGTTCTTTATACAGCGCAGACGGGGTTTTACCCGTAACTGCAAGAATTTCAGCGGCGAGTAACCCCATAATAAAGCCATCTTTATCTGTACACCAAACGGTGCCATCAAAACGTAAAAAAGCCGCACCAGCGCTTTCTTCACCACCAAAGGCCAATTTGCCTTTGTTTAAACCCTCAACAAACCATTTAAAGCCAACGGGTACTTCTTTTACTTTACGCTTGTTGCGCTCAGTTACTTTGTCAATCATTGAGCTAGAAACAAGGGTTTTACCGATTTCAACACTGGTATCCCAATCACGATGCGTTAGTAAATAGTCAATCGCTACGGCTAAAAAGTGATTAGGATTCATTAACCCATCTGGTGTTACTATGCCGTGACGGTCATAATCAGGGTCATTACCAATCGATAAATCAAAATCATCTTTAAGGGCAATTAAATTAGCCATTGAATAAGGTGATGAGCAATCCATACGAATTTTGCCATCTTTATCAAGCGGCATAAATGCAAAACGCGGATCAACACTGTCATTAACGACCGTTAAATCTAAATTATATTTTTGCGCAATCACTGGCCAAAAGTTAATGCCTGAGCCACCTAATGGATCAACACCAATCTTGATGCCTGCATCGCTAATCGCTTTTAAATTAATAATGTTTTTTAAATCATCAATATAAGGCGTCATTAAGTCTTCGTAGCGAATAAAACCAGAACGTGAAGCTTTAGCAAAAGGAAACAGTTCTACTTCAACTAAGTCTTCTAATAATAATTGATTGGCTCTGTCTTCAATCCATTTTGTAACGTCTGTATCTGCAGGACCGCCATTGGGCGGGTTATATTTAAAACCGCCATCTTCTGGTGGATTATGAGATGGAGTCACTACAATGCCATCGGCAAGCTCATTTAGATGATTTTTATTATAGCTAACAATAGCATGGCTAATAACTGGCGTTGGAGTAAAGTCACCATTTTCTTGGGTGATCACTTGGACTTCATTAGCAACCAACACTTCAATTGCTGAGTTAAAGGCCGCCTCGCTCAGTGCGTGGGTATCTTTACCTAAAAATAACGGACCAAATATATCGTTCTGTTTTCTGTAATCACAAATAGCTTGGGTAATTGATAATATGTGTGATTCGTTAAATTTTACATCGTAGGCACAGCCTCGATGCCCTGAGGTGCCAAATGCAACACAATGCTCGGGGTTTTGCTCTAAGTCAGGCTCATTTAAATAATACGCAGACACTAACTTTGGTACATTCACTAAAGCCGATTGTGGTGCAGTTTTACCTGCGCCGGAATGAATTGCCATGGTCTTTCCTTAAAGATAATCACGAATTTTTTCAGCTTGCTCGTTGCTATAGCCTAAACTAAGTGCAACTTCATGCAGCATCATTTTTTTACGCGTGGTATTAGAATTGGTCATCACCCAATATTCACTGTCAGTGATATTTTTTGGGTTCATACTACTACCGCTATTCACTAAGTCTTCTTTACTGGTCGCAAAATAAACACGATCTCGACCTTTAATATCTAGCACCGCAGAGAAATCTGTTTTATGGGTTCGATAAAATGCACTTAAAATAAATAAGAAACGACCTACAACGCCTTTTTGCATCGCCAATTCTTCTTTATTTAAAATATTAAACACGTTTGCATTTTTTTTATTTACCGGCGGTTTTGCCACTTGGGTTGGCTGTTCAACGTCTGCTATTGGTTGTTCTAATGGTGAATTAGACACACTAACGGTTTCATTTTTATGATCAGTGTCTTGTTTAGTGGTGTTAATTTTTTCGCCGTTAAGATTTAATAAACGACGTAAAATAGTGGATGCACTCTCACCAATACTCTGTGTGTTGCTTGCAATGTACTGATATAACTCGTCGTCTATGTCGATTTGTTTCATGTTCTTCCTGTCATTACGGGTCACATTTTTCTTTCGATATGATTATACCCAAATCACCTCAAGATGCGAGCGTCGTTGGAATTAAAAGCGATTTAGGCAAGACATTATTACAAATAATAGTTGCTCCAGTTTTAAAACCTATGACGAGTATAAATCACTTTTAAACCCTCACTGCCTTAACATATAAATAATTAATATCGACCAAATAATCAGGGAGCTAGGTATATTTGTACATAACGTTTAAATAATATCTGTATTTTTTGCTTTTTAGGGTAATGCTCGGCAAACTATGCGCAAAATTGAAGGAGACGTCTATGCAATTAAATTACAAACAAATTGGTCAAGGTCCAAATGTTATTTTGATCCATGGACTGTTTGGCTCTTTAGAAAACCTTAATGTGATTGCAAAACCATTAAGCGAGCATTTTTGTGTAACCAACGTTGATTTACGTAATCATGGCCTTTCCCCCCACAGCGATGAAATGGATTATACTGCAATGGCTAATGATGTTGTTGATTTAATGACGGCATTAAATATACAAAAAGCGCATCTGGTTGGGCACTCTATGGGCGGCAAAGTGGCGATGCAAATAGCGCTGAGCCATACTGATTTAGTCGATAAACTAGTGGTTCTTGATATTGCGCCTGTGAGCTACCCTGCGCGCCATACTCAAATACTTGAGGCTTTAAATGCAGTAAAAAATGCAGATATTAGTGATAGAAAGCAAGCTGATTTAGTAATGCAACCGTATATAGAGGAGTTAGGTGTACGTCAGTTTTTATTAAAAAGCTTATATAAAAATGATGATGGGCACTTTGTTTGGCGGTTTAATCTACCTGTGCTCGATGATAAATATTCAACTATTGTCGCAAACATTAATGCAAATAATTCTTGTTTGTGCGAAACTCTGTTTATTAAAGGTAATGACTCTGACTACATTTTAACCGAGCATCGCGAAGCGATTAATGCGCTATTTAAAAACGTCAGTGCAAAAATTATTCATGGTGCGGGTCATTGGTTACATGCCCAAAAACCACAGGCTGTAAACAAAGCAATCAATGATTTTTTAACTGCAGTTTAATGTTATTTTTATGGCGTGTTTTTGATTTATCACACTAAATAATTAAAGATTTATGTGCTATAGTACGCGCCGTCTAATTTAAAGGTTATACGTCGATGGTCAGTCAGTTTATTAACGAATTTGATACCTTAGGGTTGTATTTTGGCTTAGCAGGTATTTTTATTTTTATCGGCTTGGCAATTAAAGACGTACTGAAAAGCGGCAATGTGCCTAAATTTGGTCGTTATATTGTGTGGCTGGTACTCTTTTTAGGTTGCTCTGGCTTTATTGCCAAAGGACTTATTCAGGTATTTTGGCAAGGTGCGGGTGTAGGTTAAGCATGGCCAAGTCAGAAACAGATAGAACAACGCTTGATTTATTTGAATACGAGAAACGTCCAGGTAGGCCTAAAACGAATCCCCTTCCTCGGGATATGCAGTTAAAGGTTAATAAACGTAATCAAATAAAAAGAGATAAGGCACGTGGTTTAAAGCGTGTTGAATTTAAAGTTTCGTCACAGCTGTATCAGGCACTGAGTGATATGGCAGATGCACAAAATATTAGCCGCAGTGCGTTGATCGAAACAATTTTACAAGAAAGATTGGCTATTGATAGATAAAAGGTTTAAATCCATGGCAAGTGTAGGCATTTTTTTCGGAAGTGACACAGGTAACACAGAACACGTAGCAAAAATGATCCAAAAAGAATTGGGTAAAAAGCTCGTTGCTGTGCATGACATTGCAAAAAGCTCTAAAGAAGAGATTGCTGAGTTTGATCTGATCTTATTCGGTATTCCAACTTGGTATTATGGTGAAGCGCAATGTGATTGGGATGATTTTTTTCCTGAACTTGAAGAAATAAGCTTTGAAGGTAAATTAGTGGCTATTTTTGGCTGTGGCGACCAAGAAGACTACGCAGAATACTTCTTAGATGCTATGGGCATGATTAACGATATCGTAACAGAACGTGGCGCTATTGTTGTAGGCCATTGGCCTACAGACAGTTATGATTTTGAAGCATCAAAAGCCATGGCTGATGACAAGCATTTTGTTGGTTTAGGTATTGATGAAGACCGTCAGCCAGAATTGACTGAGCAGCGCGTTAAGCAATGGTGTGCTCAGGTATATGATGAAATGTGCTTAAGTGAGTTAGCAGATTAATCCCCCCTTTTTAATGCTAACTGTTTAAAATATTATCAAACAGTTAGCATTTTCCGCGTTAATATTGATATAGATCACTTGTTCTTTGCACTTCCTGCTAAGGCACGTTATCCTAACTGTTATTGTGACGAGTACATCTTGCAAGATGTCTAGTATAACTAAATAAAATTGAGACAGATTTAATGACTGATCATAACTTGGAACTTAAAAAAGCCGGGCTAAAGGTAACTTTACCGCGTATTAAAATTTTAGAGATTCTTCAATCTCCAGATAACCAACACATAAGCGCTGAAGATGTTTACAAGGTTTTATTAGATCTAGGCGAAGAAATTGGTCTTGCGACTGTTTACCGTGTTTTAAATCAATTTGATGATGCAGGAATTGTGAGCCGTCATCACTTTGAAGGCGGTAAGTCAGTATTTGAACTTTCTGGCAGCACTCACCATGACCACTTAGTGTGTTTAAAATGTGGCAAGGTTGTTGAGTTTGAAGATGATTTAATTGAACGTCGTCAACTTGAAATAGCTGAAGAAAACGGTATTAAGCTGACCAATCACTCTCTTTACCTATATGGCGAATGTGAAGATAAAGACGTGTGTAAAGCGTTTGCGCAAAGCAATAGTTAAAAGCCTATTTAGTTTAATAGAAAAAACCTGCGATTAAGCAGGTTTTTTTATAACTATAAAATAGAGCAATATTATTTGTGCTCTATTTTAGCCCACGAATCACGTAAGCCTACCGTTTGGTTAAATACCAGGTTTTCTGATTTAGTATCACGTGAGAAATAACCGGTACGCTCAAACTGAAAACCTTGTGCAGGTACAGAATTAGCCAATGAAGGTTCAAGTTTAGCATTAGAAATAACCACTAATGAGTCTGGGTTTAACGTGCTTTCAAAATCCTCTGCGGCTGCAGGGTTAGGCACACTGAATAAACGGTCATATAAACGTACTTCAGCTGTCACTGACTCAGACGCAGATACCCAATGAATAACCCCTTTTACTTTACGACCATCGCTTGGATTTTTACCCAATGTTTCAGGATCGTAAGTACAGTAAATAGTGGTAATTTCACCATTGTCGTCTTTTTCAACACGCTCTGCCTTAATCACATAAGCACCACGTAAGCGTACTTCTTTATCAAGCACTAAACGTTTAAATTTATTGTTCGCTTCTTCACGGAAATCTTCGCGTTCGATAAAAATTTCACGCGTGAAAGGCACTTCACGGCGACCCATTTCTTCTTTATTTGGGTGATTAGCCACAGAAAGTGTTTCTACTTTATCGGCTTCATAATTCTCAATCACAATTTTCACTGGATCAAGTACAGCCATTGCACGCGGAGCATTTTCGTTTAAGTCATCACGGATACACGCTTCAAGCATGCCCATTTCAACCATATTTTCCTGCTTAGTAATACCGATACGCTGACAGAATTCACGCACAGATGCCGGTGTATAACCACGACGACGCAGACCCGCAATGGTTGGCATACGCGGATCATCCCACCCTTCTACGTGCTTATTAACCACTAAGTCATTAAGCTTACGCTTTGACATAATTGTGTATTCAAGGTTTAAACGTGAAAACTCAATTTGTTGCGGGTGACATTCAAGGCTGATGTTATCCAATACCCAGTCATATAAACGACGGTTATCTTGGAACTCTAGCGTACATAATGAATGAGTAATGCCTTCAAGTGCATCAGAAATACAATGCGTGAAGTCGTACATTGGGTAAATGCACCACTTATCCGCTGTTTGATGATGATTAGCAAAACGTATACGGTATATAATTGGATCGCGCAGCACCATAAATGAGCTGGCCATATCTATTTTAGCGCGAAGGACACATTCACCTTCCTTAAATTCACCGTTACGCATTTTTTCAAATAATGCGAGGTTTTCTTCAGGTGATGTTTCGCGGTATGGGCTGTTTTTACCAGGCTCTTTTAATGTACCACGGTATTCGCGAGCTTGATCAGCAGTTAAGAAACAAACATACGCTAAGCCTTTATTAATAAGCTCTACCGCATAACCATAAAGCAGATCAAAATAGTTTGACGAATACTTAATCTCACCATCCCAATTAAACCCTAACCACTGTACGTCTTCTTTAATTGAATTAACGTAGTTAATATCTTCTTTTTCTGGGTTTGTATCGTCAAAACGAAGGTTACATAAACCGTTATAGTCTTTGGCGATACCAAAATTTAGGCAAATTGATTTTGCATGGCCAATATGTAAAAAGCCATTAGGTTCAGGTGGAAAACGGGTATGCGTTGTGGCATGTTTTCCACTTGCTAAATCTTCATCAATTCGGGTTCTAATAAAGTTATTTGGGCGATTCTCGATTTCCGCCATAGGATTATAAACCTCTGTATATTGCGTGATAACAAAACTACTGCATTATTACAAAAACCAACCTTAACATACAGTAATAGATGCGGGTTTATGCAGTTATTACCAAAGTTTGTTAGATAAGGGATAGTTTATGAGCAAAATTTGTTTTAGCGCAATATTAAAGTCATTAAAGCGATTTATAGTAAATGAATAACCCCAACTTAAAGGAACGAAGATGGCCTCATTAAATCAACACCGCATATATATTCCAAGTAATGCACGTGCAAATCATTACTTATTAGCTGAAATTACACCTAATGACGATTTTTATAAAAACTTCACTAATATAAATACTTGCTATGAACGAATTGCGCGCCAGTTATTTGCATTATGTGATGAATATGAACTGCATAATGTCCATTTACTCGCAAATGACAAACTCCCCGTGGTGAGATTTCATGATGAGTCTTACCAACTTGAAACCGATAAGCAAATGTTGTTTTTTTATAACCCTCGTTACCATGAAGCGCATAAACTACATCACACACAAAATCAGCAAAGTAAAAAAATACGCCTATTGTTTTTAGCTACTGGTGAAGATATACGTGCCCACTCTGCGCAATTTCATACCAATGTACAAAAAGTATTGAGTCATTTACAAGATCAGTTATTTTTAGACCAGCCAAGCTTTAAGCTGCGCGATCATCAACATTTGACCTATGATTTATTCGCTAAAGAAAAAGGTAATAAAGAAAGCTATGGATATAAACTAAGAAGTTTATACCCTCGTTATCAATCCAGACAATGCGCGATACCTAGTAGCCATGCTGAAATGACTTATGTCACCTTCTCTATTCCAGTGTCACGTAATATTAAAACGCAGTTTCAGAGTGAAATTAACAGCCAGACTTACCAGCCATTCTACTCTCACTTTTCAAAACTATTTACCCAGTTATGTGAAGATAATAAACTCACGCACGCTGCGATGGTTGCTAATGGCGCAATGCCAATAATTCGCAACAGCCAAGTAGATCGAAATGAGGGAAATGAAGAACTACAAAAAATTAGTTTTGATATAGAAGATTCAGCGCCACAAATGAAAGTATTTTTTGATGAAAATAAACTAGTAGAGACGCTGCATTTTGTCATTGTGGCAGCTGAGCATAATAAACATGAAATTGGCTATGGTCGCTTTATGAACCAAGTAGAAAAAACTATTCATGGCTTATGTGATGAGTTAGCAATTAATAAACAACGCCAAGATTTAGCTGTACGCTTTTTTCAGCATATCAGTTACCCCTTTTAAAATTAAGGGCTTTATGCTCTTGCTATAAATAACAAAAAGGCTCGCAATTGCGAGCCTTTTTTAAAGAATAACCGCTGATTACCAGCCTGTTTTTTCTTTAAGTGCTTTACCGATATCAGCAAGTGAACGTACAGTTTTTACGCCCGCAGCTTCTAATGCAGCAAATTTCTCATCAGCAGTACCTTTGCCGCCTGCGATGATTGCGCCAGCGTGACCCATACGCTTACCTTCTGGTGCAGTAACACCAGCAATGTAAGAAACAACAGGTTTAGTTACGTTAGCTTTGATGTACTCTGCAGCTTCTTCTTCTGCAGTACCACCAATTTCACCAATCATTACGATTGCTTCAGTTTGGTCGTCTTTTTCGAACATTTCTAAAACGTCGATAAAGTTAGTACCTGGGATTGGGTCGCCACCAATACCAACACACGTAGACTGACCAAAACCAGCATCTGTAGTTTGCTTAACCGCTTCGTACGTTAAAGTACCAGAGCGAGAAACAATACCTACTTTACCAGGCTTGTGGATGTGACCAGGCATGATACCAATCTTAGTCTCACCAGGGGTGATAACACCTGGACAGTTAGGACCGATCATACGTGTACCTGTTTGATCTAGTTTAACTTTAACGTCAACCATATCAAGTGTAGGAATACCTTCAGTGATACAAACAATTAGCTCGATGCCCGCATCGATTGCTTCTAAGATTGCATCTTTACAAAAAGGTGCTGGTACGTAGATAACTGATGCAGTTGCGCCAGTTGCTTCTACAGCGTCACGTACTGTGTTAAATACTGGAAGACCAAGGTGCGTTTGACCGCCTTTACCTGGGCTTACACCACCAACCATTTGTGTACCGTACTCAAGCGCTTGCTCTGAGTGGAAAGTACCTTGACCACCAGTGAAACCTTGACAGATAACTTTTGTATCTTTATTGATTAATACAGACATTATTTGCCCTCCGCAGCAGCAACAACTTTTTCAGCCGCGTCTGTTAATGATTCAGCAGCGATGATGTTTAGATCAGACTTAGCAAGTACTTCACGACCTAGTTCAGCATTAGTACCTTCTAAACGTACAACTACTGGTACTGTTACACCTACTTCTTTAACTGCGCCAATGATGCCTTCTGCAATCATGTCACAACGAACGATACCGCCGAAGATGTTAACTAAAACAGCTTTAACGTTGTCATCTGAAAGGATAATTTTGAATGCTTCAGATACACGTTCTTTCGTTGCGCCGCCACCAACATCTAGGAAGTTAGCTGGCTTGCCACCGTGTAGGTTTACGATGTCCATAGTACCCATTGCTAGGCCTGCACCGTTAACCATACAACCTACGTTACCATCAAGGGCTACGTAGTTAAGCTCGAAGCTTGCTGCGTGAGCTTCACGCGCATCTTCTTGAGATGGATCGTGCATTTCACGGATTTTAGGTTGACGGTAAAGTGCATTACCATCTATACCGATTTTACCATCTAGACAGTGAAGGTTACCTTCATCTGTGATTACTAGCGGGTTGATTTCAAGTAATGCGAAATCGAAATCGTTGAACATATTACCAAGACCCATGAAGATCTTAACAAACTGTTTCATTTGCGTTGGGTTAAGACCCAATTTAAAACCAAGCTCACGTGCTTGGTAAGCTTGAGGACCTACTAATGGATCGATCTCAGCTTTGTGGATAAGTTCTGGTGTTTCTTCAGCAACAGTTTCAATTTCAACGCCGCCTTCAGTAGACGCCATGAACACAACTTTACGAGAAGCACGGTCAACAACAGCACCTAGGTACAGTTCGTTAGCGATGTCAGTACAGCTTTCTACTAAAATTTTAGCAACTGGCTGGCCTTTCTCATCTGTTTGGTAAGTAACTAGGTTTTTACCTAACCAGTTAGCTGCAAACGCTTTAACTTCGTCGATAGTTTTAACTAGCTTTACACCGCCAGCTTTACCACGTCCACCTGCGTGAACCTGAGTTTTAACAACCCACATATCGCCGCCAATCTTTTCAGCAGCTGCTGCAGCTTCTTCAGGTGTATCGCAAGCGAAACCTTGAGAAACTGGTAAACCATATTCGGCAAAAAGTTGTTTTGCCTGATACTCATGCAAATTCATGATGCTTTATCCAATTTTTTATATTAAAAGAGTTGAATATTTATGCAAATAAACAACTATCCCAAATTGCATGCCTAGTATAGATCTCATGGCGCTACATGAAAACCCCAGTATGACCATAGGCACAAAAAAAAAGCTGTGATTTTAACTCACAGCTTATATTTCATACTACTTAATTAAACATCCAGCAGTAAACGTGTTGGATCTTCAAGTAACTCTTTAATGGTTACTAAGAAACCAACTGATTCTTTACCATCGATTTGGCGGTGATCGTACGATAACGCTAAGTACATCATAGGTAAGATTTCAACTTTACCGTTTACAGCCATTGGACGATCTTGGATTTTGTGCATACCCAAAATTGAAGACTGCGGTAAGTTAATAATTGGAGTAGATAGTAACGAACCGAATACACCACCGTTAGTAATAGTGAAGTTACCGCCGGTCATATCGTCAAGCGTTAGCTTACCATCACGGCCTTTAAGCGCTAGCTCACGAATCCCCTTTTCGATTTCTGCAACAGATAGCTTGTCACAGTCTTTAAGTACAGGTGTTACTAAGCCACGAGGTGTAGAAACAGCAATGCTGATGTCAAAATAGTTGTGGTAAACAATATCATCGCCATCAATTGATGCATTTACATCTGGGAAACGCTTTAACGCTTCAGTCACTGCTTTCACGTAGAAAGACATGAAACCTAAACGGATACCGTGGCGCTTTTCAAATACTTCTTGGTACTGCTTACGAAGATCCATGATTGGCTTCATGTTAACTTCGTTAAATGTAGTTAACATTGCAGTAGAGTTTTTCGCTTCAAGAAGGCGATTCGCAATGGTTTTACGTAAACGTGTCATAGGCACACGTTTTTGCGTACGGTCACCCATAGGTGCTGCTGGCGCGGCTTCAGCTTTTGCTGCTGGCGCAGGTGATTTTAAGAATTGATCAACATCTTCTTTAGTCACACGACCATTTTTGCCTGAACCTTTGATTTTTGATGCATCAAGGCCTTTCTCAGCAATTAAACGACGAACAGATGGCGTTAACACATCTGAACTGTCGCTTGAGCTTTCTTCTTTGGCAGCTTTAGCATCTGCTTTAACGTCAGATTTAGCGGGTGCAGCGCCAGCTTTTACTTTACCAATTACTTGCTCACCAAGAACAGTGTCGCCTTCGTCATGAATGATTTCACCCATAACACCGTCTTCTTGGGCAACCACTTCAAGTACAACTTTGTCTGTTTCGATATCTACCAAGTTTTGATCGCGTGTTACCGCGTCACCTGGTTGAACATGCCAAGTAGCAATTGTTGCGTCTGCAACTGATTCTGGAAGTACAGGTACTTTAATATCCACTTCTTTACCTTCTGATGCTGGTGCTGATTGCGCCGCCGGCGCGTCTTCTGATTTTTCTGATGCTGAGCTATCTTCTTTTGGCTCTTTATTAGGTGATGCTTCTTGCGCATCACCAATTAAACCGATCACTTGGTCACCAAGTACCGTAGCACCTTCTTCTTGTGAAATTTCAGTGATCACACCGTCATTTTGTGCAACCACTTCTAAAACCACTTTGTCTGTTTCAATATCTACTAAGTTTTGGTCACGGCTTACTTTGTCGCCAACACTTACATGCCATGTAGCAACGGAAGCATCTGCAACCGACTCAGGAAGAACAGGAACTTTAATTTCTGTGCTCATTGCTTATCCTTTCTTTTCTATAGTAAGCGCGTCGGCAACGAGCGCTTGTTGTTCTTTAGTATGTACTGACATATATCCACATGCAGGAGATGCTGACGCCTTACGACCTGCATATTTCAATTTTGCACCTTGAGGAATTGCATCAACAAAGTGATGTTGTGAGCAGTACCAAGCGCCTTGGTTTTGCGGCTCTTCCTGACACCACACAAAATCAGTAACGTGCTGGTAACGTTCAATAATTGCTTTCATTTCGTCATGTGGGAACGGATAAAGCTGTTCAACACGAACAATTGCAATATTGTCTTGCTCAAGTTTACGACGCTCTTGTAATAGTTCGTAATAAACTTTGCCGCTACAAAATACAACACGTTCTACTTTCTTAGCATCAATCTCATCAATTTCATCAATGATATTGTGGAACACACCTTGAGATAACTCTTCAAGTGTCGATGTTGCTAATGGATGACGTAATAACGATTTCGGTGTCATTACAATCAGTGGACGACGCAGTGGTCTAACTGATTGACGACGTAACATTGCGTACACTTGCGCCGGTGTTGATGGCACACATACTTGCATGTTGTGATCAGCACAAAGCTGTAAAAAGCGTTCTAGACGAGCCGAGCTGTGCTCTGGACCCTGACCTTCATAGCCATGAGGTAACAAACAGGTTAAGCCACATAAGCGACCCCACTTTTGCTCACCTGAACTTAAGAACTGGTCAAATACCACCTGTGCACCATTAGCGAAATCACCAAATTGTGCTTCCCACAATACTAATGAAGTCGGCTCTGCAGTTGCATAACCATATTCAAATGCTAATACCGCTTCTTCAGACAGTACCGAATCAAAAACTTCAAACGTACCTTGGTCTTCATTAAGGTTCTGTAATGGTAAATACGTTGCACCATCTTTTTGACTATGAACAACCGCATGACGGTGGAAGAAGGTACCACGGCCTGAATCTTGTCCAGTTAGACGAATATCAGTGCCTTCAGCTGCAATAGTTGCATACGCTAAAGTTTCTGCCATACCCCAATCAAGTGGTTTTTCGCCAGCAGCCATTGCTTTACGATCATCGTATATTTTTTTAACACGAGATTGTGCTTTGTACTCTTCTGGGTAACTTGCAACTATGTTACCAAGCTCTTTCAGTTTTTCAACTGGCACGCTAGCATCGTAATCAACACTCCATTCATGGCCTACATACTTAGCCCAATCTGAAGAGTGTGATGTTTCTGGCTGTATTTCTTCAACAACACAGTTGCCATCGTCTAAACCATTACGGTAATCATCTGCAAGCGCTTTCACTTCATCTTCTGTGAAAGAACCTTCAGAAATCAGCTGATCCGCGTAGATTAAGCGAGGTACTGGGTGTTTTTTAATTTTTTGGTACATAATTGGCTGTGTAGCGTTAGGCTCATCAGCTTCGTTATGACCATGGCGACGGTAACAAACAAGGTCAATCACAACGTCACGTTTAAACTGATTTCTAAAATCAAGCGCTAGTTGCGTTACAAAAGCAACCGCTTCAGGATCGTCAGAGTTTACGTGGAAAATTGGTGATTGAACCATTTTCGCGATATCAGTACAGTAATCAGTTGAGCGTACGTCGTCTTTTTTGCTTGTTGTAAAACCAACTTGGTTATTAACAACAATACGGATACTACCGCCACAACTAAATGCATTAGTTTGCGATAAGTTAAACGTTTCTTGAACAACACCTTGACCTGCAATTGCTGAGTCGCCGTGGATAGTGATTGGAAGTGCTTTGCTACCTGTTTTGTCATTAAGACGATCAAGACGTGCACGCACAGAGCCCATAACCACCGGGTTTACGATTTCTAAATGCGACGGGTTAAACGCAAGTGCCATGTGCACGTTGCCACCTTTAGTCGCAAAATCTGATGAATAACCCATGTGGTATTTAACATCACCTGAGCCTAACGTTTCTTTGTGCTTGCCAGCAAACTCATCAAAAAGTTCTGATGGATTTTTGCCTAGCACATTAACAAGAACATTTAAGCGACCGCGGTGAGCCATACCAATAACGGCTTCTTTTTGGCCACTTTCACCGGCACGGTGAATAAGCTCTTTTAACATAGGCACTAACGCATCGCCACCTTCAAGTGAGAAACGCTTAGCACCCGGGAACTTAGCCCCTAAATATTTTTCAAGACCATCAGCCGCTGTTAATCCCTTGAGGATTCGTAGCTTTTCATTTTTATCAAATTTTGGCCTAGACTGAACAGACTCTAAACGCTGTTGTAACCAACGCTTTTCTTCTGTTGATGTGATGTGCATATACTCGGCGCCAATAGAACCACAATAAGTGGTTTTTAGTGCTTGGTATAACTCACCTAAAGGCATAGTATCGCGGCCAACGGCAAACGATCCTACGTTAAATTCGCGGTCAAAGTCAGCATCCGATAAGTCGTGGTACTCTAGCTCTAAATCTCGTACACGTTCTCGTTGCCAAATACCTAGTGGATCTAGGTTTGCATTTTGGTGTCCCCGAAAACGGAAAGCATTAATAAGTTGCAGTACTTTAACCTGTTTAAGGTCGCCACCACTGCCCTCTGCTACCACTACTTCTCTATGCTTGTTTTTAGCAAGCGCCGCAAATTGTGAACGAACTTCTGAATGTTTTACTTCAACATCCACACCATCTACTTTTGGTAACTGTTCGAACACTTCTCGCCATTCTTCTGGCACAGAAGTCGCATCGTCTAAATACGCTTCATAAAGCTCTTCAACATAAGCAACGTTACCGCCGTTTAAATGTGAAGATTCTAGCCATGCCTTCATCACACCTTCGTGCATTTATAAGCCCTTTTTTTTAGCGCAGAAATTAATAGTTATATAACAAGATGGCTAATAAATTATTAGCCATCTTTCGTCTACTAGAAATTAAACCGAGCGGTTTAATAACATAGATTTTATTTGTCCAATTGCTTTGGTCGGATTAAGACCCTTAGGACAAACGCTAACACAGTTCATGATACTGTGGCAACGGAACACACTGAATGCATCGTCTAAGTCAGCTAAACGCTCTTCTGTTGCTGTGTCTCGGCTATCAGCTAAGAAACGGTAAGCATGAAGAAGGCCTGCTGGACCTATAAACTTATCTGGATTCCACCAGAAAGAAGGACACGATGTAGAACAACATGCACATAAAATACACTCGTAAAGCCCATCTAATTTATCACGTTCTTCGATAGATTGAAGACGTTCACCTGCAGCAGGCTCATCATTAATTAGATACGGTTTTACTTTTTCGTATTGAGTGTAGAACTGACTCATGTCAATAACAAGGTCACGAACAACAGGAAGTCCAGGTAATGGACGCACTACGATTTTACCTTTGCCATTTTTTTGCAGCGTAGATAAAGGAGTAATACATGCTAAACCGTTCTTACCATTCATGTTTACGCCGTCTGAACCACACACGCCTTCACGGCATGAACGACGAAACGATAGTGTAGGATCTTGCTCTTTTAATAGTAAAAGTGCATCCAATACCATCATGTCTTGGCCTTCCTCAGTTTGCAAAGTATAATCTTGCATACGAGGTGCATTATCAACATCCGGATTGTAACGATAAACTGAAAATTGTACTTGTGCCATCGTCTCGCTCCTAGTAGGTACGTGCTTTAGGTGGGAAAGCTTCACGTGTTTTAGGCTCGTAGTTTACTTTACGCTTGCTCATTTCATCCGTTACCGGATTAAATATTGAGTGACATAACCAGTTTTCGTCATCACGATCTGGGAAGTCAAAGCGAGAGTGTGCGCCACGGCTTTCAGTACGGAAGTTTGCAGCTACTGCAGTTGAGTAAGCTGTTTCCATTAAGTTGTCTAGTTCTAAACATTCAATACGCATGGTGTTAAAATCTGATGATTTGTCATCAAGACGCGCGTGCTGTAAACGTTCACGGATTTCTTTAAGTTCAGTAAGACCTGTAGCCATTGAATCACCTTCACGGAATACCGAGAAGTTAAGCTGCATACATTGTTGTAGGTCTTTCTTGATTTGAACTGGGTCTTCGCCTTGACCAGTTGTTGAGTTTTCCCAACGGTTAAAGCGCGCAAGAGACGCTTCTAGGTCAGACTCTGAAGCCGCTTTAGAAATTTCAACGTCATTTAGGTATTCACCTAAGAAGTTACCTGCTGCACGGCCAAATACAACTAAATCAAGTAATGAGTTACCACCTAAGCGGTTAGCACCATGTACAGATACACAGGCGATCTCACCAACAGCAAATAAACCTTGTACTACTTTTTCGTTGCCAGCAGCATCGATGTTAAGTACTTGACCATTTACGTTTGTTGGCACACCACCCATCATGTAGTGACATGTTGGGATAACTGGAATCGGTTCTTTTGCAGGGTCAACGTGAGCAAATGTTTTAGCAAGATCACATACACCTGGAAGACGTAAGTTAAGCGTTTCTTCACCTAAGTGGTCAAGTTTCAACTTGAGGTGAGGACCCCAAGGACCATCACAACCACGACCTTCACGAATTTCTGTCATCATTGAACGAGCAACAACGTCACGAGACGCTAAATCTTTAGCATTTGGTGCGTAACGTTCCATGAAGCGTTCGCCATCTTTATTTAAAAGATAACCACCTTCACCACGACAACCTTCAGTTACTAGCGTACCAGCGCCAGCTATACCTGTCGGGTGGAACTGCCACATTTCCATGTCTTGCATAGAAATACCAGCACGTGCAGCCATACCAACACCGTCGCCGGTATTAATGTGAGCATTGGTTGTTGATGCGAAAATACGACCTGCACCACCTGTCGCTAACACAACTGCTTTTGATTTGAAGAAGGTGATTTCACCTGTTTCAATTTCAATCGCTGTACAGCCTACTACATCGCCATTATCGTTTTTAACTAAATCAAGTGCATACCATTCTGAGAATACATTGGTTTTGTTTTTAACGTTTTGTTGATAAAGAAGGTGTAATAATGCATGACCCGTACGGTCAGCTGCTGCTGCAGTACGCGCAGCCTGTTCACCACCAAAGTTTTTCGATTGACCACCGAAAGGACGTTGGTAAACACGGCCATTTTCAAAACGCGAAAATGGTAAGCCCATGTTTTCTAATTCAGTAATAGCTTCTGGGCCAGTTTGACACATGTATTCGATAGCGTCTTGGTCACCGATAAAATCGGAACCTTTAACGGTATCATACATATGCCATTCCCAGTTATCTTCATGCGAGTTACCTAACGCGACTGTAATACCGCCTTGAGCAGATACAGTGTGTGAGCGTGTCGGGAAAACTTTAGAGATTAGCGCACATGTTTTGCCAGATTCAGTAATAGCAAGAGCAGCGCGCATACCTGCACCACCGGCACCAATTACTACGGCGTCAAATTCACGAACAGAATATTTCACTTAAACACCCCATAAAACGATTAAACCCACAGCTACGTAAGCAACAGCCATTAGGTTTAGTACAAAGCCTAAAAAAGCACGCAATTTAGCGTTCTTTACATAGTCGGTAAGAACCTGCCAAAGGCCGATACGGGTATGAACCATAATGCAAACTAGGGTGATTAACGTTGCCCCTTTCATTGCTAGGTTTGAGAATAGGCCTGTCCAGGCTTCATATGTGACTTCTGGCATTGCTAAAAAATAGCCAATAATAAAGATTGCATACGCGCTGATTATTAATGCCGTTGTGCGTAGAGATACAAAATCTTGTACGCCATCACGTTTAAGAGTTGCTTGATTTAAGACCATATCCACACCCCTGCCAATACAGCAAACACAACGCCAAGTGCCATCGCAATTTTAGCGCTAGTATTGCCTGATTCAAGTTCTTCCCAATGCCCCATATCCATAATAATGTGACGGATACCACCGATAAGATGATAACCCAATACAGAAAGGGTGCCCCAAGCTATAAATTTGGCAATGAATCCGTTAAACAGACTCTTGACGAATTCAAAACCTTCAGCTGAAGAAAGAGACTCTGACCAAGCCCAAATGACAAACGTTAAAGCAAAAAATAATGCAACACCGGTGACGCGGTGAAAAATTGAAGCTTTAGCCGTTGCCGGCATAGATATAGTTGTTAGATCTAGATTTACAGGTCTTTGCTTTTTCACAGTTACTTGCCCATCTTGCCCACAGTGGGGCTCATCTACTTGTTTTTCTAAAACCCACCAAATGTTTCTGGTGGAACTATCAAAATAAACGTATTGATACTAATAAAGTTCACTTTTTATGAAAATTATTATGTAAAAAAAAGTTTACCCAAATACAAATTGGTTAAAAACCTCCATTAGTATATATAGCCGGAGACTCTTTTACAATTCTTGTTTACTTTGAATCGTTTGCGAATTAGCCAATGGTATAATATTCAATCTATACCGAATATTTATTATACATATGTGCATAATACTTATAAAAATTGACTTTATACCCCTCTTTCACGTTAAAATGTAGGGATGTGCTTAGAATAGATTTTAGAATATAAAAATCAGAATAGTTATCTTAATAGGAGATACATAGATGGCAGATAAGAAAGCCACGGTCCATATTGATGGGCTAGATCCAATCGAACTTCCAATTTATCAAGGTACTGCTGGCCAAGATGTAATTGACGTACGTACACTCGGCTCACATGGTCACTTTACTTATGACCCAGGTTTCATGTCGACTGGTTCTTGTGAATCTACCATCACTTACATCGATGGTGGCAAGGGTGTTTTATTACACCGTGGTTACCCAATCGAACAGTTAGCAGAAAGCTCTAACTACGTTGAGTTATGCTACTTGCTATTAAATGGTGAGTTACCAACTAAAGAGCAATACGATGATTTCGCTACAAAAATCACTCGTAGCACTATGCTAGATGAAAAAATCGCAAACTTCTTCCAAGGTTTCCGTTTTGACGCTCACCCTATGGCGATGCTATGTGGTGTGGTTGGTGCTTTATCTTCTTTCTACCATGAAGATCTGGATATCACTGATGCAGTTCAACGTAAAACAAGCGCTATTAAATTAGTTGCTAAGTTACCAACAATTGCAGCAATGGCGTACAAAACAAACATCGGTCAACCATTTGTATACCCACGCAATGACTTAAGCTATGCAGAAAACTTCTTACACATGATGTTCTCTGTGCCTGCTGAAGAATACAAAGTAAACCCTGTCACAGCTAAAGCAATGGATAAAATCTTCATGCTTCATGCGGACCATGAGCAAAACGCATCAACCTCTACAGTACGTTTAGCAGGTTCTTCTGGTGCTAACCCTTATGCATGTATTGCTGCGGGTATTGCATCACTTTGGGGCCCTGCTCACGGCGGTGCTAACGAAGCATGTTTAAACATGTTAGAAGAAATTGGCTCAGTTGATCGCATTGACGAATACGTAGCAAAAGCTAAAGATAAAGCGGACCCGTTCCGTCTTATGGGCTTTGGACACCGTGTTTACAAAAACTTCGATCCTCGTGCAACAGTAATGCGTCAAACATGTCATGAAGTGTTAGCAGAGCTAAACATTCAAGATCCATTGCTTGATATCGCAATGAAACTAGAGCAAATTGCACTTGAAGACCCGTACTTTGTTGAGAAGAAACTTTACCCTAACGTAGATTTCTACTCAGGTATTATCTTAAAAGCAATCGGCATCCCTACCAGCATGTTCACTGTAATCTTTGCAATGGCACGTACTGTAGGTTGGATCTCACACTGGGACGAGATGCTTTCTCAACCTGGCCACAAGATCAGCCGTCCACGTCAGCTTTACACAGGTAAAACACACCGTGATTATAAAGCAACTGACAAGCGCTAAGCATTAAGTTAGTTTAAAAGGCCGCCTCTGCGGCCTTTTTTATTAACTGCTACTTGAGAATTATCTTAAACAGATTACAATTCCTGCCCACTTGATTAACTTTATGAGCCTATGTCTGTGTCCTCGTTTGATCCTAAAACAATCCGTAATGATTTCCCTACCCTAAATCAGACAATTAATGGCTACCCTCTTGTTTATTTAGACTCAGCTGCAACAACACAAAAACCACAATGCGTGATTGACGCTACGTCACAGTTTTACACCTCACAGAATGCAAATGTTCACCGTGGACGTCATACGCTGAGTGAGCAAGCTACAGCGGCTTATGAGCAAGTACGTCAACGCGTTGCCGATTATTTTCAGGTAACCAGTAGCGAAATTGTCTGGACCAAAGGTGCCACTGAAGCGATTAACTTAGTTGCTCATGGCTTAAGAAATACATTAACAGCTGCTGACACTATTTTAATTAGCCCAATCGAACACCACGCTAATATCGTGCCGTGGCAAGAACTGGCAGCGCAAACCGGGGCAACATTAAAAACTTTACCACTTAACGCAGATGCTACGTTTGATATAGCACAGTGTTGTGAAGTGATTAAGCGCACCGACCCTGCACTACTGGCTATTACTCACGCTTCTAATGCGCTAGGCAATATTACTGATTTAGTCCCCTTAATAGCCTCAGCGAAGGCGGTAGGCGCGCTAACCTTAGTCGATGGCGCACAAGGGGCGCTGCATTTAAGACCGAATTTAAAAAAGCTCGATTGTGATTTTTACGTGTTTTCTGCTCATAAAATGGTGGGGCCAACAGGGCTAGGCGGTTTATATGGCCGTTATACAGCCCTTAATGCACTATCGCCTTATCAAACAGGCGGTGAAATGATTGAAAAAGTAACCTTAACGCACAGTACTTATCGTAATGCACCGGCTAAATTTGAAGCAGGAACGCCAAATATAGCCGGTGTTTTAGGTTTTGGCGCTGCACTTGAGTATTTAATGGCGCTTGATCTGCAAACATTACAGCACTATGAACAGCAGTTGTTTATTTATGCAGCGAACGCATTGAGCAAAATAGACGGTATTATTATCTACAGCGACCTCAAATCGAATATTGGTACACTTTGCTTTAATTATAAAAATGAACATCCTTATGATCTGTCAACTTTACTTGACGGCTATGGTGTTGCTGTACGAAATGGTCATCATTGTACCCAACCTTTAATGAGTCATTTAAACCTAAATGGCTCATTGAGAGCGAGTTTTGCTTTTTATAATACGACTAAAGATGTAGACCAATTTATTGCCGCACTCAAAGAATGCATTGCTTTATTAGACTAATTTGGATAAATAATGACACACACATATCAACTCGTAACTAAAAGTATTCAAAGCAGTAGTAACTGGCAACAAAAGTACCGTGAAATTATGTTACTCGGTAAAACGCTGCCACCTTTAGCCGATATATTAAAAACAGATGATGCGTTAGTGCCAGGCTGTGAGAGTAAAGTATGGATGTTTGTCGAGTTTGACCTAACCGAGAATGCACTGGTTGTAATTGGAGACTCTGATACTCGCATAGTAAAAGGCTTATTGGCGTTAATTTTAGCCCTGTATAACGGTTTAACACCCGAAGAAGTGTTAGCAGTAAATGCTTATGATGAATTTGAAAAACTTGGCTTAATCAGTCATTTGAGTGCGTCAAGGGGCAATGGAGTAAAAGCCATGGTTGAAACAATACAAACCATGGCCAAACAAAAAGCGCTTTAAGCGCTTTTTAAATACTATTAAACCAAAACACTTTATCTAAGTATTTAGACGCGCACGCTTGTCTAAGTATTTTTGAACCGCTTTAGCGGCAACAAAAAAACCAAAACTACCGGTGATCATCGTCACTGAGCCAAAACCATTATTACAATCCATGTTCATACTGCCATCAGCATTTTGCTTCGCATGACACACATTGCCGTCACTACCTGGGTAAACAAGCTGTTCAGTGGAATATACACAGTCAATATTAAATTTACGTTTTGGGTTTGAACTAAAATTATATTGTTTACGCAAAATGTAACGCACTTTTGCAAGTAATGGATCTTGAGTGGTTTTTGCCACATCGCCAAAGGTAATTTGACTCGGATCGGTTTGACCACCTGCACCGCCAGTTGTAATTATAGGCATTTTATTACGTTTACAGTGAGCTATTAACGCCGCTTTTTCTTTAACCGCATCAATACAATCTATTACATAATCAAAACCTTGAATATGTTCTTGAATATTATCAAGGCTAATAAAGTCATCAATCACATTCACCACACACTCTGGGTTTATAAGCTTGCAGCGAGTTTTCATCGCATCAACTTTAGCTTCCCCTATTGTGCCTGTTAAGGCATGAATTTGACGATTTACATTAGTTGCACAAATATCATCTAAATCAATTAAGGTGATTTTACCTACGCCGGTACGCGCTAGTGCTTCAGCAGTCCAACTGCCTACACCACCAATACCCACAACACAAAAATGTGCTTGCTGTAACCACTCAAATTGCTGTTGACCATACAGTCGTTTAATACCACCAAAGCGGATATCAGTTACTTGTTCACTCATTTACCAATCCAGTTTCCACGGCGTTTGCCAAGAATTAAAATCTTGATGTTTTATCAATTGCGCATACTCTTCACCAGATTCTGGCAACAGGGTATGTTGTATTTTTTGCCCTTTCCATAAAAAATCCAGCGCAAATGCATGTAAATAGGTACGCTCTGCAGGGCTGCCTGCATAACTCGCATCACCCATTATGGGGGCTCCCAAACTCTTTAAAGCAACTCTGAGCTGATGGGTTTTACCCGAATAGGGTTTTAATAGGTAAGCTCTAAAACCACTTTTAAAACTAAATGAATAAAACCGCGTAATTGCGGGATTTATTTGCGAGTTTAATAGTTTAAAAGTACCCCGACGTGACTTCGCCATGTCTCCTTTAACCCAACCTTGCTTTTTTTTAGGCTTAGAATCACTTACAGCTAAATAAAATTTATTAATAGTATGCTCAGTAAACATCTGGGTAAACTTTGCCGCAGCGTCTTTATGCCGCGCTAATATGATCAGCCCTGAAGTCACTTTGTCTAGACGGTGAACCGCAAACAATTTTTCGTTTAGTTGTTGCTCAGCAAGAAACACAAAACCAGGGCTTTCTTCTGAATGAAAATTAAGCCCTGCAGGTTTAGTTATAATATAAAAATCATCGTGTGTGTATTGCACCTCTAACACAGGCGTATCTGCTTTATTCACGCGCTTTACTTTGAATATGCGCAACGACTTTAGCTAAATCCTCTGGTGTATCAACCCCAGCATGAGGGGTCACCACCGCTTGCTCTATTTTAATCGCATAGCCATGGTAAAGCACCCTTAGCTGCTCTAGTGATTCTAAGACTTCTAATGGTGATACCGATAATTGAATATATTGCTTTATAAAGCCAGCGCGATACGCGTAAATACCCACATGGCGTTGAAAAGGCGCTAAGTTAAGTGGTTGCTGCTCTGCCATCATGGCGCTTCTATCAAATGGAATGCTGGCTCTTGAAAAATATAAGGCATTTTTATTGATATCGCTGACCACTTTAACCGCATTAGGGTTAAACACCTCATCACGCTCTTCAATGGCAACACTGAGGGTTGCCATTGGCGCGGTTGATTGCGCTAATAATATAGCCACTTGTGACACGTTATCAGGGGATAATAACGGTTCATCGCCCTGCACATTAACCACGATAGTATCATCTGATAAATCAAGTAAATCAACGACTTCTGCTAACCGTTCAGTCCCTGATTGATGATCTTCTCGAGTCATCAATACATCATTGGTAAAGTGTTTAGCCGCATCAAATACTTTTTGATGATCGGTGGCTATAACCACTTTACTCGCTCCCGACAAACACGCTTTTTCATAGACATGTTGGATCATTGGCTTGCCACAAATATCAGCAAGTGGTTTACCTGGCAAACGAGTAGAAGCGTAACGCGCAGGAATAACAACTACGAATTCCACTTTTCTACCTCTTCAAGAGACAATTCTCGGGCTTCATTTTCAAGTAATACCGGAATATCATCGCGTACCGGGTAAGCAAGCTTTGCAGCTGTACTGATCAGCTCTTGGTTTTCTTTATCAAAGCGCAACTTACCTTTACACACGGGGCAAGCAATAATTTCGAGTAACTTCGTATCAAAGGCCATGATGGATCCCTTTTTCTTTTAATAGTAAATTTAATGTGTTTATTACCGCCGCTGTTGGTTGAGCATCAACAGGCAGGTAATACCAATTAGGCTTTGCAAAATCACGGCATTTAACCGCATCTTTTTCTGTCATTAATACACAGTCATCGCCAAATTGAGCGAAATCATCAGCGCTATAAGCATAATGATCGCGAAAATGATGTGTAGACAGTAATTTAATACCTTGTGCTTGCAGTGAAGCCTCAAAACGACCTGGGTTACCAATAGCACTCACCGCATGCGCAGCCTTTAAAGGCGTCGCTATATCCGTGTTATCGGCAACGCGTTTAATAACCGATGGCTGCAAGCGATAACTAAACTCATCCTCAGAGCCATTTTCAATTACTAGGTCTACGCTCTTTAATCGAGAGACGGTTTCGCGCAGTGGCCCTGCGGGCATTAGCAAACCATTACCAAATTTTCTTTCGCTATCAACAATACAACATTCTATGCTGCGTGCCATTTTGTAATGCTGCATGCCATCATCAGAAATGATCACATCAAGCTTAAAGTTTGCGTTGAGCTTTTCTATATTGTGTTGCCTATTAGGGCCAACCACTAATGGGCACTGTAAACGGTTAAATAAAAGCACCGGCTCATCACCAGCCTCTAAAGTAGTCGTATTAGCAGTCACTAATAATGGGTAATGAGCTGCTTTCCCACCATAGCCGCGACTAATTAAACCAACGGATAAACCTTGGGCGATTAAGTGATCATGCAGCCATAATACAAATGGGGTTTTACCATTACCGCCAACGCTTATATTACCAACCACAATAACCGGTGTTTTGCTGATAAACGATTTAAAAATGCCGAACTTATAGCAATATCTACGCAGCAAAGAAATACAGCCAAAAATAGCGGACAGTGGTAATAGCAATAACGTAATTAAGCTAAAAGGTTTATACCAGCTTTGCTCTATTTTACTCACCCTTGCTCACCAAACTGCATTTTGCATAACGCAGAATAAGTGCCATCGTTAGCAAGTAAGTCTGTATGGGTACCACTTTCAATAACTTGACCGCTGTCTATTACATAAATGCGGTCACTATTTTCTATAGTCGATAACCTATGCGCAATTACAATAGACGTTTTGTCTTTCATTAATGTATCGAGGGCATGTTGAATAAGTTTTTCTGATTCAGTATCGAGCGCCGAGGTCGCTTCATCTAAAATTAAAATTGGTGCATCTTTTAATATTGCGCGAGCAATCGCGATACGTTGACGTTGACCACCTGAAAGCATCACCCCATTTTCACCAACCATAGTGTTAAGTTGCTCCGGTAAATCTTTAACAAACTCCCACACATGAGCTTGTTTAGCCACAGTATGAAGCTCTTCCATCGATACATCGCGTTGGAGGCCATAACAAATATTATTTGCAATCGTGTCATTAAAAAGCACTACTTGCTGCGATACTAAAGCAAATTGACGACGTAAATCGGTGAGCTTATATTCATTTAAAGCAATACCATCCAGTAATATTTCACTGGGCGTTTCTAAATCATAATAGCGAGGTAATAAGTTTGATATGGTGGATTTACCCGAGCCTGAGCGGCCAACAAGCGCAATGCTCTCGCCCGCTTTAATGGTCATAGACAAATTATTTAATACCGGCTCGTCTTTGGTTGGGTATTTAAAGGTGACATTTTTTACCTCAATATGACCTTTAACTTTATCAACCGATAAGGTGCCCGTGTCTTTTTCTATTTCTTCATCTAGCACTAAAAATACACTCTGCGCAGCTGAAATACCGCGTTGTAAATCGCTGTTCACATTGGCAAGCTGTTTTAACGGGCGTAGTAACATCATCATCGAAGAAATGAGCACTACAAAATCCCCAGAGCTAATACTGTCTATCATTGAGGGCATAGACACCACCCATAAAATAACGGCCATTGCACTGGCGGCTAAAATTTGAATGATAGAGACACTTAACGCCTTAGTCGCATCCATTTTGATACGTTGCTGGCGATTATGATTATTAATTTTAGAAAATTGATCGATTTCTTGAGTTTGACCACCAAAGCCATGGATCACTTTGTGACCACTGAGCATTTGCTCTGAGCTGCGGGTAACTTGCCCCATCGCAGACTGAATATTTTTAGATATATGACGAAAACGTTTAGATACCACCGCCACTATAATAGCCACTAATGGAATAATAACTAAAAAGATTAACGATAATTGCCAGCTGGTATAAAACATAACTGCAAGTAAAAACACCACAAAAGCGCCTTCACGAACTACAATAAGCAGTGCTTTGGTAATCGCTTGTTGTACTTGCTCTGTATCAAAGGTAATTTTTGAAATAAGGTCGCCACTTGAGTTTTTATCATGAAACGATACCGGCAAATGTAATATATGCTCAAATAGTTCTTGGCGAAGCGCACGCACTACCTGCGAACCAACATAGCTTAAACAGTACGATGACATAAAATTAAATACGCCACGCCCAATCACCAACGCAATAACCACAAATGGCGCATAAGTAAGTACCTGACTATTACGCTCATTTAAACCTTCATCAATAAACGGCTTCATCAGTTGGATGAATAATGCATCCATACCTGAATAACCTATCATTCCAATAATTGCGACGATGGCAACCGACTTATAAGCACCAACGTAAGAAACAAGCCGTTTATAAATTTGTGTAGTACTTTGATCCATAACACTCTCTAAAACCACTGACAGCCTCTATTGTATCCTTAGCAACAGCAAAACAAAACGTCAATCTTTGATAAACCAATAACTTTCCTGCGCCCTCGCTGTAGTAAGCTCAAGGTGCTTAGCATAAAAATCAACCCTAACTTGTCCTACATCACCGGTGCTATATTGTTTGGCGTTTATTTTATTGTAACGCTCAACTACCGCTTTACTTGGAAATTGCCACTGACCTTGATAGGCACTTGAATGAATCACAATCGTTGGGTTTACTGCCTTAATAAACTCGTCACTCGAGGAGCTGTCACTGCCGTGGTGTGGGCTTATCAAAACGGTACTTTGTAAATCATCTTTCTTTTTAATTAATTGCGACTCTCGCGTTTTTGATATGTCACCGCTAAGTAGCACACTATAGTTTGCCGCTGAGATTTTAACGATACAGGAATTATCATTACTATTATTAAATTCCTCTTTAGCAAAGGTTTGAATACTCAACCCATTAAAATCGAGTGTTGTTGCTACACAGTCGTTATATACACCATTTGGATGAAAATAATCAAAACTCCATGCATAACCGGCCGCTTTAAAATGCGCAACACCTCCGGCATGATCGTTATCTTGATGACTAACAATCGCGGTACTTACCGTTAAATTATGGGCGTCAATATAGGGTAGCAATACACTAGGCACACGACTAAAGCGATTAAAGTAACTCGGGCCAAAATCATAAATAAACGCATGTTTGTCTTTTTTTATCAACACCATTAGGCCATGGCCTACATCAAATACGTTCAACTGCCAAAGGCTAGATTGCGTAAAATAATAATTAGACAGTAAAGTCAAAAGCGGAATACACGCCAGTACGCGAAGCTTAATAAAATAAAGTAAAGGAACGACACTATAAAGCAGCACCACAGTGGTTATACTTACCTGACCAACATTAAGCCAACGTATGTGCTGCGGTATTGCCAGCAACATTTGATAAATATAGGTCAGTGGAAAATCATATAACACAATAAACGCATGCCAGTCGGTTAATAACCCTAGCAACACACTTAAAAATAAAGCAGGCATTAATACAAAAGATAAAATGGGAATAGCGACAAGATTTAAAACTAAACCTGCTAAACTCACGCCATTAAAAAAATATAATGACAGCGGTAATAAGCCAATAAATAATCCCAGTTGAATAACAAAAAGAGTGCGAATATTGGCTAACAATGAATGACCTAGCAGCGGAAACTGTTTTAAAACCATAAAAATAATACATACCGCTAAAAAAGAAAAATACAGGCCAGGATTAAGCAAACTAAATGGATTAACTGCTAGAATAATAACCAACGCATATAAAATACTTCGCCATCTAAGCGATTGCTTCGCTAAATAATAAAGCAACAAATAACAACCCAACATAATTAAGGCGCGGGTTGCCGAAATAATAAAATCACTCAAGTAAACATAAATAAAAGCGGCAACAAAGCCAGCAGCGCTATAAAACATAGCAATATTTAATGATTGATTTAGTTCAGGCTTAATCAACTTAAGAAAACAGCGCACTGCAAAATAACAAAAGCCGAAAACCAAAGAGATATGCAATCCAGAAATAGCCAGTAAATGACTTAACCCAAGACTTTGCATTAATTGTTTATGCTCAAAGGTCATTAACGACTTGTCTCCGGTTAAGAGCACGTAATATAACCAATTAAGTTCAGCACTACTTACGAGCTTTTTGACATAAGTCCGATAAGCCGCGATATGATTATTTTGTTGGCGGTTGTAAATCGCTAACTGCTTATTTAATACTGTGCCTTTAAACGCTATTTTTTGTGTAAAGGCATAGAGTTGACTGTCGAACACAGTAAAATTTTTAATCCCCCTAAAATTTTTTAACCTAACTTGAGCAGTAAAAGCATCACCTGGCTGAATAGGTTGTGTTGAATTAATACTTAATAAGGCTTTAGGTGCTCTAAACTGACTATATTCGCTATCTTCCAAACGGGTTATTTTTACTTTTACGTATTGTGGAGGTGTTGAAGAAATAACCTCTTCGACAACAGCATTGACTGAATAAGCATATTTTTCGTGCTGATCAGGTAATTCAAATGAATAAAACAAGATAAAATGTGCTGCTACACAGCAAATACCGCAAATAAAGCCTAACAATACAGTTAAAAACGGCTTAAAATACGTGCTCACAATGAGGATTGAAATTGTGATAACTGTAAATTCAAGGGTTTGGTAATAAAATACGGTAACAACAACTCCGATAACAAACCCAAGACTCATCCACACAGAAGTAAATGGTTGCTTTAAATGGCTAAAAAAACGATCCAACGGTTTTTACCCGATCCAAATAAAATTAGACATCACAAATCGCTAAGAATATTTGGCCGTCTTTTACATGATGCTAACCTTTGGCATTTAAATAGACGTTCGGCACGAGGTGCTTTTGCTGTTGGGCTCTTTTTTGCTTTCATCCCTGTTCCTTTTCAAATGGTGCTCGCGGCTGCCGCAGCGATAATTTTGAGAGTTAATTTACCCATTTCTGTTGCGCTAGTATGGATCACTAATCCACTGACTATGCCGCCAATTTTTTACGGCTCCTACCTTGTTGGTACATTAGTACTTAATCAACCTGAACAACACTTTGCGTTCGAAGCCAGTTGGGCATGGTTTATAGAAAGCTTAACGACAATTGGCCCTGCATTCTTAGTCGGTTCTTTGGTATGCGCCTCTATCGCCAGTGTTATTGGCTACTTTGGAATAGATCTAATTTGGCGCCGCTCTGTAAGGCGGGCATGGGGAATGAGAAATAATTAGCCTCTCTTCCCTTAAATGCTTACATTACTATAGACAAAAAAAACCCAACTTAACAAGTTGGGTTTTTTAGTCCTTCTTTTTAACGATTTAAGCTCATTTAAAATCTAAATACACGTCTTAAACCAACAAGTGGTAGTAATAATAAACCAAACCAAGAAAAACTCGCTGAACTGCGTTCGTAAAATTCAGCATCTGGGGCTTTACAATTCTCAACTTCACCATTAGGGATAGGCGAAAGTTTTACCGCAACGGCTACACTTTCATATTCAATATTACCATTTACATCGGTAACAACTCCGCCCAATGAATTTCGTTTTTCAACTGTTTTAGTCGCAACACCAAATACTTCGTTGTTTTCATTAATCGATTTAGCTTCTACCATTTTATAGCTAAAGCTGGTTTCACCATCACTGTCATAACAAGGCAGCAGTTTATTTAGATTAGTGATCTTGTCATCGCCAATTTTATAAATAAAGGCTTCTGAACGACGTGAATTATCTGATTCGCCAATTTCACCCTCACCAACAATGTAACCTTGATTATTAATGTCATTAGCATATGAGCTTGAGCTAATAAAATAATCTTCAGGAAACACGGTCGTGTTTGTATTTATATCGTGGTAAAAGAGTTTGTTTCTTAAAGAGCCTTCAATGCGTTTAGTAGCATAACCTGCAATAATGTCATTATCATTGATTGCAAATGCTTTACCTCCTTCCCAATCATCTTGCTGGTTTATAAAGTCAACTACCTCACCGTCTTTAAAATAAGTTGGCATACTGTAGATTCTATTATCGTTGTCAATATCTCGGGTATCTGAAGACCCTACAGCAATACCATTACTATTCACAGCTAATGCAATACTATTAAATGGAGTTCTGTCTTCATCTTCTTCCGGAGTAAGCGCTAAACCTAGCAACTCTGTTGAAGTCACAATATAAGTGCTGTCTAGAGTCCATTTAACCGCTGTTTTATTAAACACACCTCGCGTATTTCGAGAATTAATTAACTCGATACAAGCCATAACTGGCTCATCAAGACCATCACAATTGTCTGTAATTGTGGTTTGTCTCTCAGCAGGAATACTGACCGATACATTACCAACAACAATGTAACCAGTGTCAGTGGCAACAATATCAGATGCTTTACTAGTCCCACCGTGTTCAGTAAATTCTGGTAAAAGCGGCACTTCAACACCACCAGCAGAGATTAAAATTCCGCGCTCTATAAACTCACGAGTAAACCACGTTTCTTCATCAGTTTCGCCATCTGGTGTAAAGCTCACTTTATCAAATGCTGCACTTCCCCAACCAACCGTAGTACCGTCTTGCGCTACACCTGTATAAAAGTTACTTACTGATCGAGTTAGCCCATCATAATCAAGTGAAGATTCATCGAAAAGAGACTGCTCAGTTATTAAACCGTTATTATAGCTTGTAGCAATAAGCGAACTGATTTTTTGATATTCAAAATCTTCAGACCGAGAAGATAGAAAGCCAACCATAAAAGTATGTGCGTCAGCATTAGTGTAAACAGCATCATTATTTTCTATATCATCGAGGGTAAAGGTTATTTCTTTATCAATGTTTTCAAACCTTTTAACTTCGGTGTCGTATGCGCTCTTTATTATATTATCTGTAAAGTCGATATAACTAATATCAATAGGTAGGTTAAACAATCCGTTAGCTTGACCTATAATATGGCCGTTTTCACTCACATCGGTAACATAAGTATGTTTTGCGTTTTCAAAGTTACCTAACTCCGTTAACGCATAGGTAGCACTTAATGCCGATGTACTCAGTGTTGCTAAAACACTGGCCGCGAGTAATTTATATTTCATTTTATTCCTTACTACTGATTCTTTAATTCTTCAAGTTCTTCCCAACGCTCAAAAGCGGCTTCAAGGTCAGACTCGAGTTGGGCTAAATGGTTCAATTCCTTAGCTGTTACATCACTGTCTTGCTTGAAAAAGTCTTCGTGACTTACTCGTTCTTGTTGTTTTTCAAGCTCAGCTTCAAGTTGTTCCATTTTATTAGGTAGTTGCTCTAGTTCAAGTTTTAATTTGTAAGAGAGTTTATTTGCTTTGTTATTGTTTTTAACGGGTGCAGGCTCTGGTTTTTCAACCTTTTTAACTGGCTGCTGTTGCTGCTGCTTTTGCTGCTGTGCTAAATAGTTGGTATAGGCTTCATAATCGCTGTAACCGCCAACGATATCTGTTACCTTACCATTACCTTCAAAGGCCCATACACTTGAGCAAGTATTATCAATAAACTCACGGTCATGGCTAACTATCAGCACAGTACCTTGGTATTGATTGATGATGTCTTCTAGTAACTCTAACGTTTCTATATCTAAGTCATTGGTAGGCTCATCAAGAACCAATATATTTGATGGCTTTAAGAATAACTTAGCCAGAAGTAATCTATTTTTTTCACCACCTGAGAGCGCTTTTACGGGGGTACGAGCACGTGCTGGCGGAAACAAAAAGTCTTGTAAATAACCTAATACATGACGAGAACGTCCACCCATCATCACTTCTTGCTTACCCTCAGCTACGTTGTCCTGAACAGTCGCTTCTTCATCAAGCTTTTCACGATACTGATCAAAATAAGCAAACTCTAAGTTAACACCTTGCTTTATTTCGCCACTGTCTGCTTTTAAATCACCAAATAATAATTTTAATAGTGTTGTTTTACCAATGCCGTTAGGGCCGACTAATCCAATACGATCACCACGCATAACCAAAGTAGAGAAGTCATCAGCAATGATTTTATCTTTAAATGCATGGTTTAAGTGTTTTGCTTCAAACACTAATTTACCTGAACGATCAGCCGTTTCAATATTGAAATCGGTTTTGCCTACTTGATCAACGCGTTTTTTACGCTCATTACGTAATTGTTTAAGCTCACGAACTCGCCCTTCGTTACGCGTACGGCGCGCTTTAACACCTTGGCGGATCCACGCTTCTTCTTCTGCTAAACGCTTATCGAACAATGCATTTTGCGTTTCTTCCACTTTTAAATCATGCGCTTTTTGTTCTAAGTAAGTGGCATAATCACCTGGATAAGAAATTAGTTTACCGCGATCTAAATCTAAAATACGTGTTGCAACGGCGCGAATAAAAGCACGGTCATGCGATATAAATACAATCCCGCCTTTAAACTCTTTTAAAAATTGCTCTAACCACATTACACTTGTCATATCTAAGTGGTTGGTAGGCTCATCGAGTAATAATAAATCAGGCTCGCTCACTAGCGCACGCGCAAGTGCAACTTTACGTAACCAACCACCAGAAAGTGATTCTAGTTTTGCATCGGGGGTTAATTCTAGTTGGGTTAAAACCAGTTGAATACGACTATCAAAACGCCAGCCATCAGCTGCTTCTAACTTATTTGATAAGCGCTCTAATTTATTGAGTAACTGATCAGTACAATCTGATTGCAATTGTGTACTTACATGATGAAAATCAATCAGTAAGTTAGCAATTTCCGGCATACCTTGGGCAACATAATCAAATACAGTGCCGCTTGCGCCTTTAGGCGGATCTTGTTCTAAACGCGATATTTTTAAACTACCGACTTGGTTTATTTCGCCGTCATCGAGTATTACTTGGCCATCTAAGACTTTTAGAAGCGTTGATTTTCCTGCACCGTTACGCCCTACAATACACACACGTTCACCGCTTTCTATAACCGCATCGGCATTATCTAATAGTGGGTGCGTACCGTAGGCTAATTGTGCTTTTGAAATTCTAATTAAATCCATAATTAATCTTTACTCTTATTCTGCTTGCGCTAAAAACTGCTGCGCCTGTGGTGCAGTAAACGGCCAAAACAATTGCTGGCCTTGTTGATTTTTTAAAACCGGAATACTGATTTGATACTCTAAAATTAAGGAGTCATCGCTCATAATATCAATAAGTTGTAATTCATCAGCTGATGAAAGTAACGGTTTTAACAGTTGCTCTGCTTGCTCACACAAGTGGCAACCGTCTGTGTGATATAAAACCCACTTAGCCATGTTTAATTAACCAGCTATTATGAATTTTTTTATTACGTTTAAAATCGGGAGATAAGGTTTTTTCTGAAATATTTTCCGCTTTTAAGCCTAAGCCCATTAACCCTACTTCGTCCATCACAAAGCCGCGTTTATTGTTAGAAAATATAAGCGTACCTGATGGGCTCAATATTTTTTTAACCCAAGTTAACAGCTTAATGTGATCATTTTGTACATCAAACGCATCTTTCATTCGCTTAGAGTTAGAGAATGTTGGAGGGTCTAAAAAGATCAAGTCGTATTGGCCTTGTGCATGCTCTAGCCATTTTAAACAGTCGGCTTGCTCAAACCGATAACGCGTATTGCTAATATCGTTAAGTGCAAAGTTATCTTGCCCCCATTTTAGGTAGGTTTTAGATAAATCAACGGTAGTAATCGCTTTTGCACCGCCTAATGCAGCATGAACCGACGCTGTTCCCGTGTAGGCAAACAGATTTAAAAAGCGCTTATCTTTTGCATTTTCTTGAATGTAACGACGTGCAAGACGGTGATCTAAAAATAGTCCGGTGTCTAGGTAATCAAATAAGTTAACTTTAAACTTAGCACCAAACTCCTCTACCACCATGGTTCTGTTTTGCTTAGCCATGGGGGTATATTGTTCTTCACCTTTTTGCTTTTTACGTACTTTTACCGCAATGTTTTCAGGTGAAATATCCAATTGTTGCGCTGTTAAGCTAATAACATCTTGCAAGCGTTTCTCTGAGGTCTTTTCATCAATTTCTTTTGGTGCTGCGTATTCAAAAATAACCGCTGAATCTCCATAAATATCAACCGCAACGTTATATTCAGGAATATCTGCATCATACACGCGATAGGCATGTACTTGATTTTGCTTAAGCCAATTTTTTAAGCCTTGCTTATTCTTTTTCAAGCGATTAGCAAAGGCCATTGAACCTTCAAAGTTTAAAGCCGGTTTGTCATCCGTGGTAAGACTCACTTGCTTGTCATCAAGTTGATACAAGTTTAATTCAACATCAAGTGGGCCATTTTTAAATTTATAACGTTTTTGCTTCACCAATTTAAGCAGTTTAAACAAGCTTTCATCCATGCCTAATAAAGCTAGTTTCCAGTGGTTGAAGTGTTTTTTAAAGCCAACACCTAAACTGCGATGTAAGTTAACCAGCTCAGCCATAGAGCCAATTCGCTCACCGTAAGGTAAATTAGAAATAACAACACCCGGCAATTTAGCAACCGCAGTCAATTTAGTTGCATCGCTTTGTTTAAACTTAATTACCGTATCAAGTTCTGCGCGCTGCGCATTTGCAATGGCTTTATCAAGGACATTTGCATCGTAATCATGGCCAATCAACCACAATTTAGGGTCGGTAATATTTGCTAAAAGCTGCTCTTTAAGTTCTTTGAATTTTGCCACTCTAAAGCTAGGTAAACGCTCAAACGCAAATCCTTCACGAAATAGACCTGGCGCTTCATTACGCGCCATTCCAGCGGCTTCAATTAATATAGTACCCGCACCACAACAGGGATCAAATAAAGGCTGATTAACATTTTCAAGCCAGCCACTACGCTTAATAATTGCTGCAGCTAAATGTTCTTTAATTGGTGCTTTACCTTGACCTTGACGGTAACCACGCTCTGATAAACGCGGGCCAGAGTAATCAATATAAAGTGAAACACCATGGCGATTTAAACGTGCAACCACTCGTACATTCGCATCTTGCTTATCAACATTTGGGCGCTGTTCATACAGATCATTAAAATAATCAACAATCGCATCTTTAATCACTAAGCCTGAAAACTGTGTATTTTTAAGCGAATCGTTTGTGCCATTAAAGTCAACTGCAAAGGTTTGCGTAGGCCCAAACCACTCTTGCCAAGGTTGTAAGCGTGCAAATTTATACAAGCTGTCTTTGTCATTTACGCCTTCTTTTTCTTCAATAAGCATAAGTACACGCGTAGCAAAGCGTGTTGATAAACACACCTTTTGCGCTAGCAATGAGTCAGCCTCAAAGCGAACAGAACCCACAGTTTGTTTTGACACCGTAGCGCCAAGCTCTGTAAGTTCATCAACCAATAAATTTTCGATTCCGATAGAAGTAAGTGCGATAAATTGCAAAGTAAAAACCCTTAATAGCTAATTGCACGGGATTATAACATAGGTTCGCGTACAAATACGCCATAAACACGGTGGGAAAACTAAATTAGATTAAGCGGTTTGACTATCGTACTGTGAGATAATAAGCGGGTGAACACGGTTGTTCAATACGCGGATAACTTCGAACTGTGAGAGTGATAAATTATCGTCAAGCGCAAAGGTTTCGCTTAAATTAATACACACAGAAGCATCAGGGCAATGCTCCACAATTAAAAACTCGCCAGTTTGAGATTCAGAGCTCAAGTTGATAACGGCTTCAGTACTAGGTGTTTTACCCGTGTAAGGTTTAAAAAACCAACTCTTAGCTAAAACGGGCTTTAATTGAAACTTAACCGCGGTGGCATTAAGCGCTATTTGACATAATTGCGCTGGGTTCCACAAGTTAAACTGCTCGAGGTAATAATATACCTGCTCATAAAAAGCGGCATCTTCTAAACTAAAGTAAGGGTTTTTAAAGGTACAATCCGTTAATTGCCTTAGTTTATAAGGGGTGCATAGTTGCATATCGTCATTTAAATCTAGCAATAAGCGGTTTTTTTTAGCGCACACTATCCACTGCCATTGCTTTGACGCTTGTAACATATGCTCCTCCCTTCCTAGTACTTAATATGTAAATAAGACGATAAGCTTAGAGTATAGCTGATTTTGACCATTTTTAAAATGTCTTTTTAGAACATTTATCGAACGATCAAAAGCTTAGATAAAAGATCCTTATAAGCCGTTGATGATCGACTTGACCAATTGTGGTCCTTTATAAATAAATCCAGTGTAAACTTGAATCAAATCAGCCCCTGCGTTCATCTTCTCTTTAGCCGATTGAACGTCATCAATACCGCCTACACCAATGATAGGTAATTGATTATTAGTTAAACGTTTTAGTTCAGAAACAATATGAGTTGAACGCTCTCTAACAGGAGCACCCGATAACCCCCCTGCTTCATCAGCATACTGCTGACCTTGCACTAGGCTACGCTCAAGGGTGGTATTTGTGGCAATCACACCATCAATTTTATTCGTTAATAGTGATTCGCTCACTTGTTCAATTTGAATAGGATCTAAGTCTGGCGCAATTTTAACCAGCATAGGTACATTTTTATTATGCTTGGCAATTAAATCTAACTGTTCATTTTTTAAACTTTGCAATAGGTCATCTAATGCTGCGCCATATTGTAAGTCACGCAATCCTGGTGTGTTAGGTGATGAAATATTGACGGTTATGTAAGATGCATACTCAAACACTTTTCGCATACAGTGAATGTAATCATCTTTGCCTTGTTCATTCGGCGTATCTTTATTTTTACCAATATTAATACCTAAAATGCCATCATACTTTGCTGCTTTTACGTTATTTACTAGATTATCAACGCCTTTATTATTAAAGCCCATGCGATTAATAATTGCATTCGACTGTGGCAATCTAAACATACGAGGCTTATCGTTACCTGCTTGTGGACGCGGTGTTACTGTGCCTACTTCGACAAAACCAAACCCCATTTGGGCGAATGCATCAATACACTCGGCATTTTTATCAAGACCAGCGGCAAGCCCTACGGGATTTTTAAATTCGAGGCCTAAAAAGTTCACAGGCTTATTTGCCACGCTTTGTGACCACGCGGCACTTAACGGTGTATTAGCAAAGCGACGTAAGTTATTAAGAGCAAAATCATGGGCCCACTCCGCATCACGGGTAAACATAAAACGGCGAGCTAAATCGTAAAACATGAATATAATCCTCTTAAAGTTGTAGACAAAAAAATACCTCAGACAAGGCTGAGGTATTATATAACAAAAAACTGTTTAACGATTAATTTTAATCAGTTGCAGTTTATTACTTTGCAGAGGTATCACAATTGTGGCTTAGTAACATAAGCTCTCTAAGTGCAACTGAGAATTTTGCAAAGTCATGACTTTGCGATGTTTTAAATTCAGTTAGCATTTGTTTCCAGCGCTGTAACAACAGATCTTGGCTATCCATCCACTGTTCAATTTGACCATCAACATCACTACTATCACCTTCAAAGCTGTTTAACACTACTTCAGATAATGTACGTTGTTGCCAATCTAACTCTTCACGATATGAAGCACGCGCAAGTGCTTGCCAATGGTTTGAAACAGGTTGATTAGTAATTTGGTCTAAGAACCAATGTAGTCCCATTTGCGCACCAAGTTTGAAGTAAGTGTGCGATACCATATCAATTTTACGGTTAGAGTTTTGCGCAATTTGTGTCAAGTCCATTACAGAGAACAAGCTTGATAACGATACAATACGCTGAGCAATCTCAACCGGAACACCGCTTTGCGTTAGCTCTTCACGTGCACTTTCTATACGATCGCTTTCTGCTTTAACAATGTATTTAGTTAAGTTTTCACTTAAATCGGCAAACGTAGGTGCAAATGCTTCAATTGATTGCTCAATTGTTTGTGCTTTCGTACGGTGACGTAAGAACCAACGAGTTGCACGACGAACAGTACGACGTAACTGGTACAACATTTCTGTTTGTACGCTAGACGGTATCTTGTTATCTAAATCACTAATCGATAACCAAGTTTCACGCATTTGGAATATTTCACTTGCGATTGAATAACATAATGCAATCTCAGCTTCGTTTGCACCTGTTTCTTCATTCATACGCACCATAAAGTTTAAGCCCATATCGTTAACAATATTATTTGCTAACTTAGTGGCAATGATCTCTTTGCGTAGTGGGTGATTATTCATAGCATCGTTAAACTTCTCACGTAATGGACGTGGGAATGATTTAACCAATAACTGACGATAGTAAGGGTTTTCGGTAATTTCGTCGGTTACTAATGACTCTTTAAGAACCATTTTCGCATAAGAGACCAACACTGAAAGCTCAGGACGTGTTAAATCTCTGCCTGCGGCAGCACGCTCTGCTAACTCCTCATCCGTCGGAATAAACTCAATCGTACGGTCTAACTTGCCCTCTTTTTCAAGCGCATGAATAAAACGAATTTTTTCTTTAAGCGTTGAAGTCCCTTTTGATTGGGTAATCGATAAAGTGTGTGTTTGACGATAACAGTCTTTAAGCACTAATTCAGATACTTCGTCGGTCATTGAGTAAAGTAACTCATCACGTTGCTTACGTGTTAAATCACCTTCGGCAACTAAACCATTAAGTAAGATTTTAATGTTTACTTCGTTATCTGAACACGTAACACCGCCTACGTTATCGATAAAGTCAGTATTAACACGGCCACCTTTAGCTGCAAATTCAATACGACCTAACTGGGTTGCCCCTAAGTTACCGCCCTCGCCAAAGACTTTAGCGCCAAGGTCTTTACCATTAATGCGCAGTGCATCGTTTGCACGGTCCCCTACATCCGCATCTGTTTCTTTAGAGTGCTTAATGTATGTACCAATACCGCCATTCCACAATAAATCAAACTCCATCATAAGTGAGGCTTTGATCAATTCATTAGGCGTCATGCTGGCTTTTTTAGTGCCCAACATTTTTTTCATTTCTGGGCTTAGCGTAATCGACTTAGCTGCACGAGAGAACACACCACCGCCGCTTGAAATTAACTCTTTGTTGTAATCTTCCCATGATGAACGTGGCAAATTAAATAAACGCTCGCGCTCTGGGTAAGAAGCAGCTGCATCGGGGTTTGGATCCACAAAAATATGTAAGTGGTTAAACGCCACTTGCAAACGAATGTGCTTTGATAACAACATACCATTACCAAATACATCACCGGCCATGTCACCAATGGCAACGGCAGTAAAGTCTGTGGTTTGACAGTTAATATCCATTTCACGGAAATGACGCTTAACAGACTCCCATGCACCACGCGCAGTAATACCCATTTTCTTATGGTCGTAACCTACTGAACCACCTGATGCAAACGCATCACCTAGCCAGAAGTTATATTCGATTGCGATACCATTCGCGATATCAGAGAAAGTCGCAGTTCCTTTGTCCGCTGCAACCACTAGGTATGCATCGTCTTCATCATGACGAGTAACATCAACAGCAGGTACAACTTCGCCGCGCTCAATATTATCTGTGATATCTAATAAGCCACGAATGAAGATTTTGTAACATTCTTGGCCTTCTTTGATAAACGCTTCGCGCTCACTAGGCAGTTGTTTACATACAAAGCCACCTTTTGAACCAACCGGTACAATTACGGTATTTTTAACCTGCTGCGCTTTTACCAAGCCCAAAACTTCAGTACGGAAGTCTTCACGACGGTCTGACCAACGTAGGCCACCACGCGCAACTTTACCAAAGCGTAAATGCACACCTTCAACACGCGGCGAGTAAACGAAAATCTCAAACGCAGGAACAGGCAGTGGTACTTCTGGAATTAAACTTGGTTGAATTTTAAGTGAGATGTAAGACTTAAACTTACCTTCAGCATCTTTTTGGAAGTAGTTTGTACGCAGCGTTGCAACAATCATATCAACGTATAAACGGATAATACGGTCATCATCAAGATTCGCTACGTTTTCTAACTCTGCATAAATTTCTAAGCCTAGTTTTTCAAGTGTTTTAGCACTTGCAGGACTTTTAACTGAGAATTTTTTAGCAAATAAATTAACGATTTTAGCCGCGATGTGTGGGTAATTAGCAAAGGTGCTTTCGATGTACGTTTGCGAGAAAGTAACCCCAATTTGGCGCATGTATTTAGCGTACGCACGTAAAATTGATGCTTCGCGACCGGTTAACCCACCCATTAACACTAAACGGTTAAAACCATCGTTTTCTAAACGATTTGCCCACACACTGGTTAGTGCGGCACGAAAACGTGCGGAAATTTTATCAAAATCGGCCATCCCTTTGCTATCAATCAGCATTGAGAAGTCCATAATCCAATTAATGCCACCATCACTGGTTTTAACTGAGTAAGGTGTTTCACCTACAACACGTAAACCAAAGTTTTCCAGCATTGGCATCACATCTGATAGGTGAATTGGCTCATCTTTGTGGAATAAGCTTAAACGAACAATATTGCTGCTCGCCTCTTCTTGTGGACGATAAAACAACATCTCAAGTTTGTTGTCATCGTTTAGCATTTCTAGCTTTTCAATATCAACAACAGCGGCACTTGGTAGTACTTCTTCTTTGTATGAACGTGCAAAAGCGTTGCAGTATTTACGGTTTAATTCGTTACCACGTGCTTCACCAGCAGATTCGAGTAAGGCTGATTGGAGTTTATCTTCCCAGGTACGAGCGGCTTCAATTAGATTATTTTCTATGTCTTTCACGTTATATTCAATATTGTTATCGGTCACACGAACGGTGTAATGAGTACGCGCCAGTGTTGACTCTGAGAAATAGGTAGTAAATTCGACTTTAACGTCAGAATTAAATGCATTCGCTAAAATAGCCTGCGTTTCGCGGCGCAGCGCCGTGTTATAACGTTCACGTGGTACATACACCATACAAGATAGGAAGCGACCGTATGCATCTTTGCGAACAAATAAACGACACATGTCGCGTTCTTGAATTTGTAACACGCCCATAGCAACTTCAAGTAGCTCATGTTCGCGAGCTTGCACTAATTCGTCACGTGGGTAGGTTTCTAAGATGTTTAATACCGCTTTGTATGCATGTGTACCCTTAGCAAAATCACACATATCCATAATGCGATTAATCTTGCTTTTAAGAACCGGGACATCAGCAGCGCTGTTGTTATAAAAGTTAGATGAGAATAAACCTATAAAACGGTCTTCACCAATCACATTACCTTTGTCATCAAAACGCTTAACACCCACATAATCAATATAGGCTGGGCGATGAACTCGAGATAATGAATTGGTTTTTGTTAAAATTAATAAGTTACTACTACGTGCTTCTTGACGAGCCACTTCAGGTAACTCAGAAAGCAAACGTGTATGCTCAGCATCTGAGTTTTTCATTAACCCTAAGCTGGTATCCATTTTACCTTTTAATTGATAATCACCTTGGACTGGCGAAAGCTCATATTGGCGGTAACCCATTAATGTAAAGTTGTCTTTTACTAGCCAATCTAAGAACTCAACGGTTTCATTTATTTCGTTATCATTTTTATCTTTGTGGCTTTTAGGTAAGCTTTTGCTAACTGCGATTAGTTTTTCGCGAATAGGCTGCCAATCTTCAACCGCAACCGATACATCAACGAGTACAGATTCAAGTTCTTTTTTGAAAGACTCAATAACAGTAGCATCTGTTTGACGGTCAATTTCTATGAAGAATACTGTTTTTGTTGATGTTGATTCTTGCTCTGCTTTTAAGCTTGATAACCCTGATATTTTATCTTTTTTATCACGTTGAATTTTCAGTGGGCTATGTAGAAGTAAGTGAGAGGCAATGTTTTCTCGTGTCATGGCCATACGCACAGAGTCAACTAAAAATGGCATATCTTTAGCAATGATCTCTACAATGGTATGCGATGACTGCCAGCCATCTTTTGCCACTTCAGGGTTGAAAACGCGAATAACTGCGTCATCTGATGTATTTTTTTCTAGCGAATTCCAAAGGCTAAGTGCAGCACCATATAAGTCACTGTCGTTGCGATTTGCCAAATCCTCTTTAGACATATTGCTGTACAAGGCTTTGGCGAATTTCTCAACGAGTAACACATTATCAGCGCGAACTTTTTTCTGGATAAGCTTACAGACGTTATCTAAAATAACCGAGGCTTGGCCTTCATTTCGTGTCATTGTATGTTCCTTAATCTATCACTGCTAGTTTAGCAGAGTATTTGTACAGCCATTTATTAGCGTGGAGTCAGTTAAATTCTAACCCTTTTGAAACTAATAAACAGCCTTTTCGATGAAAACATTTTAAGCATTTCAGCTATTTGGTCATCTATTCACAAAATATAGATATAAATGGCCATTACTGGCCATTTTGGAGCAAATTTATTCACCTTATTTTTTCTGGTCAGTCCAGAGCAAGCTGCCAATTGCAGGTAAAAGTAACACTGCGCCCAACATATTTACTAAAAACATGAAGGTAAGCAGAATTCCCATATCAACTTGGAACTTCAAATCAGAAAAAATCCACGTACTTACACCAATCGCTAATGTAATACCGGTAAATAACACCGCACTACCACGTTCAACTAATGCATTACGATAAGCAATACTCAATGGTACGTTTTGTTTTAACTGCCCCATCATCGATGACAAAATATAAATACCGTAATCAACACCAATACCTACACCCAGAGCAATCACTGGTAACGTTGAAACAGTCAGACCAATCTCAAGCTGCACCATCAGTGCTTGTGCCAATGTTGATACTATGTACAAGGGTAATACCACCGCAATGGTAGCTTTTACACTCTTAAAACTAAGTAAGCATAAAATAATAACCGCACCGTAAACATAGAGCATCATGGGTATTTGCGCTGCTGAAACAGACTCATTCGTTGCAGCCATAACACCAACTGGCCCAGATGCCAATTTAAAGGCAAGTTTATCTGTACCCTCTTCATCGGCAAATTGTTTTACTTTTGCAATCACGTTATCAATTGTTTGTGCTTTGTGATCGTCTAAAAATATAATCACCGGCATTACCGAACAATCACCGTTTAATAACCCTGTACTGGTTTCTACACGTGACGTTGATTGCACTAAGCTGGCAGAATTGCGCGGCAAACTTTGCCACTTTAAATTGCCCTCGTTGTAACCGGCATTAACTGATTGTGCCACTGAACTTAAGCTCACCGCTGACTGCACGCCCGCTAAGTTTTCAACTTTATATTGAAAACGCGATATACGTTCCATTACATCGTGCTCTGTACAGGCCGCAGGGTATGCTTCCACAATCACTTTTAAAATGTCAGACGAAATGGTGTATTTGTCCGATATTAAAAAGGTATCTTGGTTATAACGTGCATCTTGGTGCAACGATGGCGCACCTGCGTGTAAATCACCAATACGCATTTTATCCGCTTGCCAATACCCTAATGCAAATAAAACCAAGGTGAAACCTATGATCATTTTTGCTGTTTTAGGGTCAGTTGCTTTAACTAATAAATCGCGCATTGCATCGAGTATATTCGGTTTGTTGGCATCACCCGATTGAATATGGATGCTGTTTTCAAAACGCATATACGATGCCCATACAGGCAATAAAATAAGGTTAGTAAATATAATAACGGCCACCCCTAAACTTGCTGTAATAGCTAGTTCACGAATGATGCCGATATCTATAGTTAAAAGTGTTAAAAAGCCAACCGTATCTGATAACAACGCAATCCCACCTGGCACCAGCAAAGCTCTAAAGCTAGATTGACAACACACGGCGGTGGTTTTGCCCTCAGTGACTTTTTTACCAATGGCGTTGATCATCTGCACACCGTGGCTTACACCAATTGCAAAGACTAAAAAAGGAACTAAAATTGACATAGGATCAAGGCCAAAGCCTAAACTAGACAATAAGCCTAACTGCCAAATAACGGCAATAATAGAACACACAATTGGTAAAATAGTGAGTTTCAAGCTGCCACAAAACAGCCATACCATGACGAATGTAAACGCAATCGCGATGGCAAAAAATAAAACAACCCCTTTTGCGCCTTCAGCGATATCGCCAGCCATTTTTGCAAAACCGATAATATGAATACTGATATTATTAGTACTTAAAGGTTCACGAATCTCGGTTTCTAATTTTTTTGCAAACGCGAGGGTGTCTAATTTTTCTTGTGTTTGCGGATCAGTCTCTAACAGTTGGGCGGTGACCATGGCACACGAATAATCGCTTGCTATCATACGACCCACTACTTTTGCCTTTTCAATGTTTTCTTTTACAACGCCTAACCCTTGCTTGTCTGCTTTAAAGTTAGCTGGAATGATAGGGCCCCCAGCAAAGCCGTCTTCAACAACTTCAACAAAACGGGCACTGGGTGAAAAGATAGAATTTACTAAAGGACGATTTACCCCAGGAATAAAATAAAGCTGATCGTGCACTGCTTTTAATTGAGTAAAAAATTCAGGATTGAAGATATCTCCGCTGTCGTCACATACGGAAATTAAAATACTATTTGCACCACCAAACTGTTTCTCATGTTTAGTGTATACCTTCATGTATTCATGATTGAGCGGAATATTTTTATTAAATGACGCATCAAGTTGAATCTGTGTTGCTTTAAAAACCAACAAACAGGTAATTAGCACAAAACTTATGAGTACTACTGTGCGGTGCCTAAAAATCGCTTTTTCTAAGAAATCTAAAATTGCTTGCATTAAGGGGTCAACTCCTTCACTTTAATGCCATTTTCTGTCGCCATAATAAGTCTATCTTTAACAATTACACCATCAAGTATTGCTTTACCATCGGCCAATTGCTCGTATGACAGCTCATCATCTTTTAGATGAAAAATAACACCGCTATTAGCCAGTAATAGCCATTGTTTATTGTTGTAGTTGATAATGCTATTAATAGTGGCGGTTTTGTCATTTTCTAAATGCTGCCATTGTCCACTGTCGGTTTTATTTACGAAAATATTACCGCGTAGCCCCGCGACGATTTGTTGCGATGAATCAGAAGCAAAACCAAAAAACGAGCCAGGGTAAATTTCATCTATCCGTTGCCAAGTTTGGCCATCGTCATCACTTTTTGCCATTAAGCCCATCTCTCCCACTAGCATTAAACCCGTGCTAGTCGGTTCTATGCGGTTAAAATGTGGCAAAATAGACGAAGTTTCTATTTCATACCCTTCGGGATCGGTTTCTTTTAAGTCATTTAAATAATCTCTATCTTCACTAAATAACAGTGAATCTAAAAACCGTTTTTGCCAATGTTCGCCGCCATCACTGGTTTGATAAAACATACCGTAGGCGCCCACGGCATAACCATGTAAATCGTCTTTAAAATAAATATCTAAACAGGGTTTATCAAGTGAGGGCTTTGCTTGTTGTAACTGCCAGTTTTCACCACCGTCGGTGGTATTTATAATTGTGGCGTCATGTCCACATGCCCAGCCGTGAGAATCATTAGTAAATTCAACCGCCGTTAGTAATACTTGTGTAGGCACTGATTGTGCTTGTTGCCAATTGTTACCATCAACACTTTTAATTACCGTACCGTGTTTACCCACAGCAATGAGCCCTGCTGAGGTTTGTGTGATATCGGTAAGGAGTGTTTTATCTGCATTAATCGCGCTAATCGCACTTAAAGGTGCGTCTTGTGCAAAACTCGCACCGCTTAGGATCAGGCTGGCATAAACCAAATACTTCATAAATTAAATTCGCCTTGAAGTGAGGATTTGTTTGTCTGTTATAAAGAGGAAAACCTGTGCGTTAATAGACAAACGCGATGTGAAAGAAAAAAGGCACCTAGGAAACTAGGTGCCTGCTTTTATACTATCTGCCAGCGCGACGTAAAGCGCTCGATGTGAACTCATTATCATTAAATGACTGAGAAAAATCATACATCTTTTCTTGGTTATCTAAACCAATGGCTAAGTAGCGACGTGAGTTAAGGTCGTGGTAAACCTCAAGCGTACTCCACTGAGTCGGTACTTCGTAGTAGTTAAGGCCATAAGCCATTGCTACACGATACAGTTGGTCGCGATTATCGTAAATATCGGTAACATGTACTTGCCAGCTGTCTTCATCAATGTAGAACACACGTTTTTTATAAATATGGCGTGTGTCATCTTTTAAGTTTGCTTCAACAACCCACACACGGTGCTTTTCATAACGTGTATGCTCTGGGTTGATGTGGCCCGGCTTTAAAATATCATCATAGGTTAGCTTATCGCTGTGAAGCTTGTAGCTATTGTATGGGATGTAAAGCTCTTGCTTGCCTTTTAGCGTCCAGTTATAACGATTTGGTGAGCCGTTAAACATGTCAAAATCATCGGTAGTACGTAAGCTATCTGCTGCTGTACCCGGAGCATCATACGCTACATTAGGTGCACGACGAACACGACGCTGACCTGAATTATACGTCCACGCTTGACGTGGTGTTAATATTTGATCCATGGTTTCATGTACTAACAATGCCGTACCTGCCAAACGTGCTGGCTCTGTCACTTGCTGTTTAAACTTAAACAAAATATTAGAGTCTTGTAGTTCAGCCGGCGTTGCACTTGGATCAGAATATTTAACTAAGAGTTGCTCATCAAAGCCAACATAGTTGTACGACCCCGATGCTGTTGGCGCTGCTTGACCACCGAAGCGCTCAATTGATTGACCACGATAGCGAAGTAAATGGTTCCAAATTGCTTCTAAACCTGTTTTAGGAATTGGAAATGGAATACCAATTGCTGTGTTCTTAATCCCGTTACCACCTTCAACTAATTCAGCTGTAGTAGCAAATTTCTTTGTCGCATCGTATACAAACTGTGGGTATGACGCTGAACGACGTGTTTTGTAAATAGGCATTTTAAACGTATCTGGGTACGCTTCAAATAATGCTATTTGCCCTGGGCTTAAATTTTCTTTGTACTTATCAATATTGCTTTTATCTATAGTAAACAATACTTCATCAGTTGCGTAAGGGTCTAAGTGGTGCATACCTGGCTCATAACCTGCTGGTGCAGCAGTAATACCACCGTTCCACGCTGGGATTGAACCATCTGCATTAGCTGCTTTTTCTGCCCCAATTGGGCTTAGGTCTTTACCTAGACGCGCAGCTTCTTCTGTACTAATTTTAGCCAGTGCTGTGTGGCTTGCAAACAAACTACAAAACGCTGTAGCAATGAGGGTAGGTTTTTTAATCATAATAATGTTACCCCTAGATAGAATATTTTAAGTTAAAAGAAACGTAATCTCGGTCAGAGAAAGTGTTGGTGTCGCCACCACCCCAAAATGAGTTGTAACTTACATCTAAAGACCATGCATTTTGGTAATTAAAGCTCATAGTAGCACCTAGTGACTTACGATCTTCAATAAATAAGAACATTGGATCAGGCGTATTACCATTAACATCATGCGAGAACACAAAACGAGGTGAGAAGTTAATACCATTGTAAATATTAAAGTAATCACCTTTGGCAATTAAGCGATAACCCCAAGACGACGCCGTAGCAAACGATTTTTGCTCAGGACCATTTGATAAAGCCATATGCAATGCAGAATAGTCTGAACTACCTGGGCCTTGCATAATACCGCTTCGACCAGTACCAGAAACATTTAAACGCATTTCATCGTATTCAGGCATATTGTTGATGCGAACACCACCAATTTCACCGACAACTGCCCAGCTATCAGCACCTAATGACGGGCCAAATAAATGCGTGGCCGTAAACTGTAATTGTGATGTATTGCGCTCAATATAACCTTTGGCTAATTCACCAGGGCCGACAACACTTGCAGCATCACCTTTACTCATTTGCGAAATACCCGCAAATTCAGGGCGTAAGCCGGCAATCGCTAATTGCTCAGGCATAGCTGCATAAAGTAATTCTACGTCATCGATTTGTAGTGGTTCGTCTTCACGGAAAGTGAATTCACCTGCAAACGCGGTTTCACCCAGCGAGGTATTAAAACTCAAACCATATAGTTTAATATCTTCAGGGTATTCGTTTGTCGCTTTAGCAAATGCTGTTAGGTCAGAGACGTTATCAGAGGTAATTTCAGTGGTGTCAATCATGGCTAAATCTTGTTGCAATGATGCTTGCGTGAAATTAGATACGCGGCCCGAAATAAGAGGACGGCGGCTGTGATAATTTACATGATAAAGTGCCACTTCTGTATCGTTCCACTCTGGCAAAAACATACCTAAGCGCAGACCATATTGACCGCCATCATCAGGCTCTGTTTTACCGTTATCGCCTTTACCTTTAAGCGCAACTTTAGTTGGATAAGCTAAATACGTATTTGCAAGCAGTTTTTGGCCGTCAGCACTTGTTGGGTCAACGCCTTGTGCAGCGGCTGCTTGAGCAAAGGTTGCGTAAAGGTTATTAAGGCTGTCTGTTAAAAACGCTAAGTCAATATCAGGGTTTGAAGTAAAACCAAGCTGTACATTTTGTTGATAACCGTTTTCAGCCGCAAAATCATTGGTAGAAAAATAAGTCCCTGCTGCAGGTAAACGTGTTTCATGCCATTGGTATTGATAAAAGCCCTCTAAGGTCATGTTTTCTGTAAGCCCTAACGAGGCCCACAACATACCAACCGGAATAAACGCTTCTTTTAGTTCAGCACCTGGTGCTTTTAATCGGTCAATATCAACCGGATTTACGTTAATACCATGAGAGATTAATGTACTTTCCCCCCAGTTAACCACTTGTTGACCAACTCGAATAGAAAGCGGGTTTTTGCCTTCATTTAAATCAAAGTTTGCCCACACATACGCATCAAGTAAACGAATGTCAGCACAGCTTTGCTCTTTAGTATCATCATCATCACACGGATCTACACCCTGACCAGATGTTGGATTAACGTAGGCACGATCGCCGTCCATTAATTCAAAATCATAAAAATACATAAAACGAGTAAATAAGCCGTAGTTATCTTTACTTATTGATAGGTCATGCGTGCCTTTTAATAGCTTTGAAAAAGTTTCGCCGCTATTAAAGTTTAAATCGCCTGCATCCCCATTATTTGAGTAAGAGCCCGGTTGAGCCCAGACATCTTGAGATGAATAAATTGTATTGATTGCTGGGTTATAGCCAGTCCAATCGAAAGATGGGTTATTACTTTTACCAATGAGGTTAAAGTCACGGTCTTCTACGCGAATACTTTGCCCATAAGAAAAAGTAGAGTCGAAAGCGATATCAAAACCGCCTACCTCAAATGTTGCAGCCTGTGTCTGTGCTGCTGATAAACCGATAGCCGCAGCTGTTAAGCCGAGTACTATTTTATTTTTAACAAAAAGCGATCTTCTTATCATTTTGGTTCCCCCCTGTCGCGGGTATTTTTTGTGTGATCAAGTTATTGTTTTTAGTGTAATCGTAACGATAGAAGCGAATTAAACAAATTACAAATGGTCGCCTTCAATCAGTTATAAGTTTTTTATTTGTTTAACGTTTACGTATTGGTAAGACGTCATACCAGATAATTTATACACGTAAATTAACAATAGAACAAATCGAAATTAACAAAAAGGCAATATTTATGTATATCTATATCACAAAAAACAACAGCTAGGCTACTCGTTCGAGACGGATGAACTTGTTTTCATTACTTAAAATAAGTCTAAACCGACCACGAATACCTAAACTAGACATGAAGGGCCGAAGATAATGCGCAGCAAAACGAATTGTTTTGCCGCTATCAGCTGTTACTTGAATAGAGCTATACCGGCCATGGTAATAATCCATGCACTCGTTATAGCCCAAATTTATATAAAAATAATGTTCTATCATCATTTATTGTAAGGCTTTTTCAACCTTTTCAAATAAATCATCGCTTAACCCTTCTAAATTCGAAAGGCGTTCTAATTGCGCTTTCATTGCGCTGGCACGGGTTTCATCATAACGGCGCCATGACATAAACGGCGTTAACATACGTGATGCATTTTGCGGGTTAATCGCATTAAGCTTAATTAATAAATCGCCAAGTAATGTATAACCTTGACCATCTAAGCGATGAAATTGTGCGGTATTAAAGTGCGAAAAACTCCCCACTAATGCACGAACTCGATTCGGATTTGAAAAATCAAAACATGGATGTGTATACAAGGCCTTAATTTTCTCAATGGCATCATCAGCGCTGTTCATTGCTTGTAAAGCAAACCATTTATCCATTACTAGCACATCATGGCGCCATTGGCTGTCAAAGTGCGCGAGTAATTTATTTGATAATGGGTGCGCAGCTTTAACCACACTGCTCAGTGCGCCAAGCACATTAGTCATATTTGTTGATGCTGCTGCCTGCTCAATTAAGCTTGCCGCCTCAGCACTGTCTGTTTTTGCTAAATAGTGCAAGCAAAGTTGTTTTAAAGCGCGAATAGCCACCGCTTTGGCACTCACACTACCATCATCGGTGATAGCCTGATAACAACTTAAAAACTCAGTATATAGTTGTTTGGCAATTTGTTGTTCGAATAGCTCAATATTGGCAATAATGTCATCAACCGGAATAACGTCAAACTCCGCAGCTAAAGTATCAAAACTAGGCAGTTTTAACAGCTCAGCAATCAGCGCTAAATCACCCTCTCGTTGCGATATTAGCACCCTAAGTGCATCAATAACGGCATCGCTTAGTGGTGCATTACTAGCTGAAATAACGTTTGCCTTGAGTGCATTAATAAACAATTGTTGTTGTGCATCCCAGCGAGAAAAGTCACTGCGTGCAAAACGCATAATATGTAATAAATCAGCTTCAGTGATCTGTTGATTCAAAATACACGGTGCTGAAAAATCTTCTAGCAATACGGCGGTTGGACTGTGTTCAATATTATCAAAATGAAATGTTTGTTTAGCTTGAGTAACATTTAATACGCTATCAACCTTTTTACCTTGGTATTGCAATGCAATACTTTGGCCTTGCTGATCTAAAAGTTCAATTGCAAAAGGAATATGTAACATCGCATTATCAGGCTGATTCAGTGGCGCAAGTTGCTCTATAGTGAGCGTGAAGATTTGCGCACTTTCATCATACACTTTGGTGACGTTTAAACGGGGTGTACCACACTGATTATACCAACGCTTAAATTGTGATAAATCAATTGATGATGCATCACTCATTGCCGCAACAAAATCATCGCAGGTAACCGCTTGGCCATCATGACGCTGAAAATACAGTGTCATGCCTTTTTGGAAGTTTTCCTCACCCAACAATGTATGCATCATACGAATAACTTCAGCCCCTTTATCATACACAGTAACGGTGTAAAAATTATTCATTTCGATGACTTTTTCTGGGCGTATTGGGTGTGCCATTGGGCCGGCATCTTCGCTAAATTGATGAGTGCGCATCACTTTTACCGCGTCAATTCTATTTAGCGCACGAGAGCCCAAATCACTGCTAAACTCTTGATCTCTAAATACCGTTAAACCTTCTTTTAAAGATAGCTGAAACCAATCACGACAAGTTACACGATTTCCGGTCCAGTTATGAAAGTACTCGTGGCCAACAATAGACTCAATGGTGTGGTAATCTTTATCAGTTGCCGTTTCTTGATTTGCCAGTACACATTTGCTGTTGAAAATGTTTAACCCTTTATTTTCCATTGCTCCCATATTGAAAAAATCAACGGCTACAATCATATAAATATCAAGGTCATACTCTAAATTAAAACGTGACTCATCCCAAGCCATCGCTTTTTTAAGCGACGTCATAGCATGCTCTGTTTTTGGTAAATTTCCTTTATCAACAAATAACGCTAAGGTGACGTCTTTACCACTGCGAGTTGTATATTTATCGTGTAAAACATCAAAGTCCCCTGCCACTAAAGCAAACAAATAACTTGGCTTTTTGAACGGATCTTGCCATTTTACAAAATGACGCCCATCTTGCGTTTCGCCACTGTCTACTTGGTTACCATTAGAGAGTAAATGCGGAAATGCCGTATCGGCAATAATAGTGACATCAAAAGTTGAAAGTACATCAGGACGATCCATGTAGTAGGTTATTTTTCTAAACCCTTGCGCTTCACATTGAGTACAATAAGCGCCTCCCGATAAGTACAATCCCTCAAGTGATGTGTTTGTTTGCGGTGAAGTTTGCGTCACTATGCTTAGCTGACATTCATCAGGCAGATTATTAATGATTAATTGCTGATTTATAATTTTATAATCTGTGAGCTCTGCACCGTCAATCGATAAAGAGATCAGGGTTAAGTCGATGCCATCTAATACCAGGGGGGCATTTGAATCACCCACGCGTTTAAGCGTTAATAAAGCATTTACTTGAGTCGTTAATGGCTGTAAGTCGAAAGTCAGCTCAGTATGCTCGATTGAAAAATCGGGGGCTTTATAGTCTTTTAAATATTCTGCTTGAGGTTTTTGTAGTTCAGTCATGATCACTCCAAAAAAATAGCCCCTTTTAGTGATAAAAGGAGCTACTTAAATTAAGCCGTTTGCTTAGGCTTGATACGCAGTATCTTAATACCTAAGTAAGCATAAATAACGGCTAAGAAAGGATTTATAAGGTTGAAAAATGCATATAGTGCATAATCAAACGGATTGATTAATAGGACACTTTGCATATACGCACCACAGGTATTCCATGGTATGAGCGGGCTGGTAATTGTGCCACCATCTTCTAGTGTGCGTGACAAATTAACCGGCTTTAACCCGCGCTTTTTATATTCTTCTTTAAACATACGCCCGGGTACAACAATAGCAATATACTGATCTGCTGCGATAATATTGGTACCAATACAAGTAGCAATAGTTGAAGCAATTAATGAACCGGTACTTTTTGCGATTTTAAGAATACTTTTAACAAATATATCAAGTAGACCCGTTTTTTCCATAATCGCACCAAACATAAGTGCCGTCATGATCAACCATGTGGTTGTTAGCATGCCTGACATGCCACCGCCACTGAGCAACGAGTTCATTTTTTCATCACCGGTACTAATAGTAAAACCGTCAAAAAAGGTGGTCCAAACCAGTTTAAAGTAACCAACAAACTCGCCTTGAGTCATATCTATTTGGTTAGCAATTAAATCAGATTGAAATAACAATGCCCATACAGCCCCTATTACAGCGCCAATAGAAATAGCCGGAAACGCTGGCATTTTTCTTATTGCTAAGACTAGTAACACAATTAAAGGCACCAACATTTCTAAACCAATATTAAAGTTTTGTAGAAGAATTGATGTTATTTCATCAATTTGACCCGACTCGCCTGCCGCGGTGGCATTGAAGCCCATAAATACAAAAATGATTAATGCAATCACAAAGCTTGGAACAGTTGTCCATAACATATGGTGAATGTGTTCAAATAAATCAGCGCCAGCAACAGCCGGTGCTAAATTAGTTGTTTCTGACAATGGGCTAAGCTTGTCGCCAAAGTAAGCGCCTGATATAACTGCACCGGCGGTAACTGTCGGCTCTAGGCCAAGTCCAGAAGCAACGCCAAGTAATGCGACACCTATGGTCGCTGCCGTGGTCCACGAACTACCAATACTCATTGCTACAATGCCACAAATTAAACAACTCGCGGCGTAAAACCAGCTAGGGTTGATAATTTGTAAGCCGTAATAAATCAAGGTCGGAACCGTTCCTGATAATAACCATGTTCCGATAAGTGCCCCCACCATGAGTAAAATTAAAATAGCGCTAAGAGATAAGGTAATTCCCTCAATCATTGCATCTTCTAATTTTTTCCATGTGTAGCCATTTTTTAAACCAATCAGTGCTGCAGCAAAAGTTGCAAACAGTAATGCAATTTGATTCGGGCCTGATGATGAATCATCGCCAAATAAGTACACGGCGGCACCTAACAAACAAATTAATACAGTAATTGGAATGAGTGCATCAAAAAGTGTGGCACTTTTAAGTGGTTTTTCTTCAATGGGCTTCAAAATATAGACTCCTACACACATTCGATGCATGTTGATTATTTTTATTAGCACGTACGCGCATTTATTGAGCAGTGTTGATCTAGCTCAACTTTTGGTAATCCGCGATTATAACAATTTAGCAAATTATCGATAGTAAAAAAGGCGCCTAAGCGCCTTTTTTTTAACGAGCAAAGCCTTAATTAGCGCTTAGCCATACGACCGTATCTAATATAATCTTGCGTTATTAGTGCCGCTTCTTCAAGGAATGGGTCGAGCTTTTCAATCACCTCTGGTACATCGTCAAGGTTTTCTACTGGCTCTTTACCTAAACGTTTTAAGCGCTCGTTAGTACGAGCTAATGCACGTGCCTCATTTTCTTCTTTTTCTTTAATACGTTTTTTCTCAACTAAAGAAATCGTTTTACGATCTTTTTCTTCGTTGTAACGGGTAATATCTTCAAATACATAATTAAATTCAGGCTCTGTTTTAATTCGCTCATCATGTTGTTTTTCAAGATGACTGATGACCGGATCTAAACGCCCTAATTGTTTATACTGTGCTTTTACTATGCTATCCCATGGCAATGCATTGTCTTGTTTGCTTTCGCCCCACTCAGCTGGGTCAATGGCAGATGGGAACGTAATATCTGGGATCACACCTTTATGCTGCGTACTGCCGCCGTTGATACGGTAAAACTTAGCAATGGTGTATTGCACACTGCCTAGCGGGTTATCGTATAAATCATAAGCGCGTGCGAGGCCTTTATGCTGCTGCACAGTGCCTTTACCAAAGGTTTGTTCACCTATGATAACTGCGCGGCCATAGTCTTGCATTGCCGCTGCAAATATTTCAGATGCAGACGCGCTGTATCTATCAACAAGTACCGTCAGTGGGCCATCGTAATAGGTAATGCCATCACGGTCTTTTTGCTCTTCAATGCGATTATTTAATGTATGAATTTGTACCACTGGGCCTTGATCAAAAAACAAGCCTGACAATTGCGTCGCTTCATATAGCGAACCACCGCCATTTTGACGTAGGTCTATAATAATACCGTCAACTTTTTGCTCTTTTAATTTAGCAAGTTCTACTTTTACATCTTTAGAAAGGTTGTTGTAAAAACCAGGGATTTCAATTACTCCAATCTTACTGGTTAGATCCGAATAGCTGGCTTTAAATACTTCTGATTTTGCTGCTCGGTCTTCCAGACGAATTTTATCACGGGTAATCTCAACTACCTTTGGCGTACCGTGAGCATCAGCACCCTTTAAATATTGTAAACGTACTTTAGTGCCTTTAGGCCCTTTTATAAGATCAACCACGTCATCTAAACGCCAACCAATAACATCAACAAACTCTTCGCCCTCTTGAGCCACACCAATAATGCGATCATCGGCTTTAATCTGCTCAGATTTGTCTGCAGGGCCTCCTGGAACTAGACTACGAATAACCGTGTAGTCTTCATCAGGCGTTAATACTGCGCCAATCCCCTCAAGCTCTAAGTCCATGTCCATTTTAAATTGTTCAGCACGTCGAGGTGACAAGTATGAAGTATGCGCTTCAATACTGCGTGCTAGCGAGTTCATTACAATTTGAAATGCGTCTTCAGATTTTGACTGAACAAGGCGTTTTTCTGCGTTTTTATAGCGCTTAGTCAACACCTCTTTAATGCCTGGCCAATCTTTGCCAGTCATTTTTAAACGCAGTGCATCATATTTTACCCGTTCGCGCCAAATTTCATCAAGCTCAGCTTGAGTAATTGCCCACGGTGAATCTTCGCGGTCATAAAAATATTCATCTTCTTCGTCAAACGTCATTTCGTTTTCAAGTAGTGACAGTGAAAATTCATAACGTTCAAAACGGCGTTTAAGGCTTAAGTTGAAAATATCAAACGTAAACCCTAACTGACCGCTAAGAAGCGCGTTATCAAAACGGTTACGATATTGTTCAAATGAGTCTATATCGCTTTTTAAAAACACGCTTTTATTAAAATCAAGGGATTCGATGTAACGATCAAATACTTTACTCGAAAGCTCATCGTTAAATCGAACGGGTGTGTAATGTGAACGAGTAAATAGATTAGCCACTCGTTTGCTGGCTGTACCGTGCTGACTTTCTTGTTTTAACAAGGGTAAGTCTTCTAATGTTACCGGTTCTACTGCAGCAAATAACGAACCTGAAAACAGCGCAGCAACTAACGGAATGAGCGTAAACTTTTTACTCATACACAACTCCTTAATTTTTTTCGCAACTTAAATAATGTATAAGCTGTCGGCTTTGGTTTTTACTTGCATACCTGTCACTAGTTCAACGTGAACATCGTCTTTGTTTACTTCAGTGATTACTGCATTAACAAGTGCTTGGCCAAGTTTAACTTTAACCTTGTTATTAACCTTGACCTCGCCTGCAGGTAAAGGTTCAACTTTTCCTGAACGCTTAGGCGCAGCGGCTTTAGCAGGTTTTGCTGCAGCTGATGGATTTTTAGCTGAATGCGCTGGCTTCTTCTTAAAAGATTTTGCATCTGAGTCTTGACGTGGACGTTGCTGCTTTTTGCGCTTTGCCATTTTAGCACGGCTTTCTTCCAACGCTTTTTGTGCGTGGTCGATATGCTCTTGCTCAACTTTCTCGCCTTGATTTCCGTCAAGATCAATACGGAACTCAGATTTAGTAACCGCTTCAAGATAACGCCAGTTAGATGTGTATTTTCTAAGTGCTTGGCGTACTTGTGTTTTACTAACTTTTTCAGACCCTTCAATACGCTCAGCGATATCTTTAAAGATACCTACTTTAAGCGGCTGAATGCCTTCTTTTTGTTTAAAACATTGTGGAAATTCTTGGTATAAGAACTCCAATACTTCATTAATATCTTTTAGCTTGTTTGTGGTTTCCATTTTAGAACCTATTTAATCACATCTTTTCATCAAGGGCAGAATCAACATAGTGGATGCTCCAATCAACTAACTCTTCAAAGTCAGTTTCAATCACAGCCATATCACCACGTAAATGTTCCCAAATACCATTTATAATTTCATCAATTGAATCACAGTCTAAATCATCAGGTAGACGATCCCAGGCCATGTGAATCAAAGTATTGAGCGTTTCCGCTACATGTTCTTCTTCACCTTCCCAATCACCTACATCTTGAACGGCGAATAGGTAATCTTGAACATTTAGCAAATCTTTCATTACAGGCTAGCCTCTAAGCATTTTACAAGTGCTTCAAGCCCTGCTTGATCATCAGTATCAAATCGGCCAATACTTGGGCTATCTATATCAAGTACCGCAAATACACAGCCATTTTTCATGATAGGTACAACTATTTCAGAATTTGACGCCGCATCACAGGCTATATGACCGTCAAACGCATGCACATCTGAAATTAATTGGGTTTGCTTGGTTGCCGCAGCAGTGCCACATACCCCTTTTCCTACCGGAATACGAATACAAGCTGGATTACCTTGAAATGGACCAAGTACCAATTCAGTTGGTGAATCCATAAAATAAAAGCCCGCCCAATTCACATCTTCTAAAGAGGTAAATAACAGCGCGCTAATATTTGCCATATTGGCAATTATGTTTGATTCACCGCCTATCAGCGATTCAGTTTGCTTAACTAATGACTGGTAAAAATCGTGCTTTTGCATACCAAACTACTTCTTATTAAACATACAGTAGCTAAAGGTACTCTTTGTCACTAAAAATTGAAACCTTTTGCGGGTAAAAAAAAGGAAATTACATAGTTTTACGACACACTTGATTAAATATTCTGCAATTAGCTTTGTACCGATTTACGCAAGCCACATAAAAACAGTCCTGCAGCAAATCCCGACATCACACTATTGATTAAAAATATCTCGCCAGTAGTCGCACTAAGCAGATAGCTAAAAATAGCGCCACCCAGTAAGCCAAGTGTTAATACCCCAGAATAATTCACCTTAGAATACTTAAACATAAGTAAGTAGCCTGGCACCACAAACGCAGCCATTGTTAACCCTACAATGTGGGCATTAGCAATGGCCGTCATCAACAGCCCTAAAAAGATAGACACCGCGTCACCACGCATAGTCAATGCGTAATATATTCCTAGCATACTGCCGATTAAAACAGGAGATAATAATGAAAGTGCGACGCTTTTAGCAAGTTGATGTTTCATAGTAAGAACCTTAAATACACAAGCATAAATTTTATTTCTTAGCATGCCCTAAGCGCTGTAGCTTATAAATAGAGACTATGGTCGTATTTTTTAACTAAATATACTTGGTTTTGAGGTTAGGTATAGCGAAAATTAGACACAAAAAAGCCCGCTAATAAGCGGGCTTTAATATAATGGTGGAGAGATAGGGATTTGAACCCTAGAGGGGCTATAAACCCCTGCCGGTTTTCAAGACCGGTGCATTCGACCACTCTGCCATCTCTCCGAAAGTGCATAAACTACAAGTAAGAGAGTACTCATAGTTGTTTTAATAAGGTGGTGGAGAGATAGGGATTTGAACCCTAGAGGGGCTATAAACCCCTGCCGGTTTTCAAGACCGGTGCATTCGACCACTCTGCCATCTCTCCGCACGGCCTGAATAATAGGGAAACCCATGGGCTTTGTGAAGCTTTTTTTTCAATTATTTGTTCAAGTGATTAAAAAACAACTAATTTGTTTAAACATAAAGCAAAAGAGCAATTCCTATACGCCGAGTGAACTTTTATTTAAATTTAATTGTCTATTGATCTACAAAGGTTTGCCCAAACACATAAGAGTTGATAATCTAATTTTAGTTAAATTACAGGAACTACTTAGTTTCACTTACAGGAGCTCTACAATGGCATTTAATCAATCGTACAATACTGCAAAGCCGGTAATGTCGACCATTGAAACAAACAAAGTGCTTAAAAACACTTATTTTCTACTTGCAATGACACTTGCATTTAGTGCCGTCACCGCTGGTATTTCAATGGCACTGCAATTACCTTATTTCATGGGACTAGTGTTCACTCTGGTTTCGTTTGGCCTTCTTTTTGTTGTAAACAAAAAGGCCGACACAGCATCTGGTGTATTTTGGGTGTTTGCGTTTACAGGATTAATGGGCGCTGGTTTAGGCCCACTCCTTAATCACTATGCGCAATTACCTAATGGCCCTATGCTAATTATGCAAGCGCTAGGTTCTACAGCGTTAATCTTCTTTGGTTTATCTGCTTATGCACTTAACACTAAAAAAGATTTCTCGTTTATGGGTGGTTTTTTAACTGTGGGCTTAATTGTGGTTATCGTGGCAAGTATTGTAAATATTTTCCTAGGTAGCTCTTTAATGTTTATGGTACTAAACGCAGCCGTGGTATTAATCATGTCTGGCCTAATTTTGTTCGATACGAGCAGAATCATTAATGGTGGCGAAACGAATTATATCCGCGCAACGGTTTCTTTATACCTGAGCGTTTATAACTTATTTACGTCTTTACTTGCGTTACTTGGCGCAAATAATGACTAATTAAATAGTTCTGTTAAAATAGCCCCTTTATTGGGGCTTTTTTATTGGAATAGTTTTGGCACGCTTTGTACTTTCTTTACATACTCCACCATCGGATCACGATACCACACAGCGTATTGTTAAATTTGCTCACGCCTGTTTAGCACAAGGGCATAGTATTGATGCAATATTTTTATACCAAGATGCTATCTATCATGCTTCTACGCATTTTGAACTTGCCTCAGATGAGCTCAATTTATCCTCACTTTGGCAACAGCTAGCCGACAAAAATATTAATTTAATGCTGTGCGTTACGGCAGCTGAAAAGCGTGGCTTAGATATGCAAAATACTGGTGTATTCGCTGTAGCGGGCCTCGCTGAATTTGCTATGTTAGCCAGTGAAGCAGATAAATGGATACAATTTAAATGATTAATGTACTCGTTATTAGTCAATCAAGCCCATTTGATGACATGCATATTCGCGATGCACTCGATATGACGCTTATTTTTGCCGCAGTTGATCAAAATATAAGTTGGTTGTTTAGCGGTCCTGCGGTGCTAGCTCTTAAAAAAAATCAAAGCCCGAATAGTTTGGGGCTTAAAGATTTTTTTAAAAATATTAAAACCCTAGAAATATATGATGTTGACAATATCTACGTGTGTGAGAAGTCACTCATTGACTACGGTTTAAGTAAAAATGAGCTACTTATTGAAGTAAAAACCGTTAACTTTAATGCCCAAAAACAGTTAATTCAAAATCAGCAGCACGTGGTAACGCTATGAGCACTTTACATATATTTTCAAAACCACTGAATTACTACAGTGCAAACAGTCTCGATAATCTGATTATGCTAACAGACTCGGTTTTATTAGTGGGTGATGCCTGTTTTGCTAAAGGGCAATACAGACAATTTGCCGATTCGCTTTATATTTTAAAGGACGATGCAGCGGCGCGTGGTATCTCTTTAAATTTGAATGATAAAGCGATTAGCTATGATGAGTTCGTTACCCTAAGTTTATCATCTAAACAATCAATTACTTGGTGATTTATGCTGGAATTTAATAATCAAACAATAGACACAGATAAGCAAGGTTACCTGCTAGATCATACTGATTGGTCTAAAGAATTGGCCGATGTTATTGCACAACATGAAAGCATTATATTAACCGAACAGCATTGGGAAGTTGTTAACTTTGTGCGCGCATTTTATCTTGAATACAACACCAGCCCGGCAATTAGAATGTTAGTCAAAGCGATGGCTAAAGCGCTCGGTGAGGATAAAGGTAATAGCATGTACTTGTATAAACTTTTTCCAAAGGGACCAGCTAAACAAGCCACTAAAATTGCGGGCTTACCTAAACCTGCACGGTGTATTTAATGAAACAAAAAGCTAAAAACACGTCATCTTCAACAAGTAAACGCAATACAGGTCGTACATATTCGCGCAGTGCTGTAAAAAAGAGCCCGATAAAAAGAGCAATTAAGCCACAGATAGCCCAAAGCGATAAAAAAGTTATTTTATTTAACAAACCTTATGATGTCCTTTGCCAATTTACAGACGAGCAAAATAGACAAACACTGGCTAATTTTATTCCTATTAAAGATGTTTATGCTGCGGGTCGCTTAGACAGAGACAGTGAAGGCTTGTTATTATTGACCAATTGCGGGAAATTACAAAATACCTTAACCGCTCCTGGTAAAAAAACCAACAAAACGTACTGGGTACAAGTTGAGGGGGTGCCTACAGAAGCATCTATTGATGCGCTCAGTCAAGGGGTCGAACTCAAAGATGGATTAACCTTACCTGCACAGGTAAAGTTAATCGATGAACCAGCGCTTTGGCCACGCACTCCCCCAGTGAGAGAACGTAAATCAATTCCAACATCTTGGTTGAGTATCACTATAAACGAGGGGAAAAACCGTCAAGTTCGACGAATGACCGCACACATTGGCCACCCAACGTTACGGTTAATTCGCTATAGTATTGGTAAATACACACTCGATGGAATTGAAACAGGTCAATATAAAATCAGTGGACCACTAACCAACAGTAATACTTTACGTTAACCTTTGCTTATCTGGTATTAAAAGCAAAGGTTAAACATGCTGTGTTATTCATGCCTTCCTAAGGCAATACAATTTCTGCCCTGCTTTTTTGCATAATACAGCGCACTATCCGTTGCTTTAAAGAAATCGACATGGTTAGTTTTTTCGCCATGTTTTACCGTATGAACGCCCATACTCACAGAGAGAAAGCCAGTAAAACTATCTTCATGAGCTATCGCTAAATCTTCAATAGATTTTTGTATTTGTTCGGCAATAAAGAGCGCACCTTGATCATCTGTTTGAGGGAGTAAAACAACAAACTCTTCTCCGCCATAGCGCGCTACAAAGTCCTCAGGACGACTGACTGTTTCTGCCAGCTTTTGCGCTACGCTATGTAAACACTTATCCCCTGCAATATGACCATACCTATCATTAAATTTTTTGAAATTATCTATATCAATAATGATCATAGAAAGTTGAGTATTTACTTTTATCAGTTTTTTAAATTCAGCATGTAATTTTTCGTCAAAACGGCGTCTGTTGGCAATTTTAGTCAATGAGTCTAAAAAGGCCATATCGCTGAGTATCTCTTGGGTTTTCAAACGCTCCGTCGCATCGTTAAATACAGCAATAAATTCACTTTCTACACTAATACCTGACACTTGCATTATCACTTTCGAGCCATCTTTACATACAATTTGATAGTCATTAGCGGGAATATCGTCATTATTTTTATTTGCCTGCGCCAAAGATTCACCCCACATCGTTTGAACAGACTCTCTATAACTAGGCTCAGGATACGCGACCTTCCACCACTGTTTTAAATTAGGAATATCATCAATTGTATAACCAAATACATCTACAAAGCGTTGATTAAGCTTTAAAATATCGCCGGTTACCATACAAACATTACACACGGGCAAAGGCAAAATAGTAAATAATTTTGCATAATGGCTCAGCTCATGTTTTCGCATTGGATGTTCAGTTGCACTACTAACAAAACGCTGCTGTTCAACGTGTTTCATTTCAAGAGAAGCATTCATAGTGGCAACAAAATGCCATTCTAACCACCACTTTTCTAGCTGCTTTAAAATGACTTGTTGAAAGGGATTAATAAAGTCTAAAGAATGTTCAATGAGTCTAAATAGCGCTGAAATAGGGTTGGGTTCTTCAAAGCGGTAAGGACGAGGAACCCTAATGGTTTGATAAAACAGTTGGTAGGCTGATTCTTTAACGTTATGTGGTAATTGTTCTGCTACTAAGCAATCATCGCGCTGTACCTTTGTTGATAACTCAACAACGTAAGATTTTACCTTTTGTGCTTGAGAAGCATAATTCATATATTCATTCCATTGACTATATTATAAATACTTATTTGCGTGTTTATTCAATTTAAACTCATCTAAAGGTATTGCATAATCATTTGGTTGTAAAGGTTTGTTAATAACAATAATAAATATATTCTTTGATATTCTTTAAATAGTACTAACACCTTAAATAAACAACATTTACTCATCATTTATAACTTAAATGAGTGTTTGTAATTTAATGGCCTGACATTTGGACCTGTTGTTCTTTGCAAATTAAAATGTGTTCAAACAAAAGGGCTACAATAGCACCGCAAAATGTGTAATCAAATCGGCTAAGTAAAAATCGACTAACAAAGAGTAAATCATCCCTAACCAACATAAAAAAAAGCAACAAAATCTATTCAATAGCCCTTCCTCTCTTTAAGCACTTACAAAATACATGCTATAATCGCGGCCTTTCCAAGTTAACAGTAATCTGTATAAGCGAAATTATTCATGAGCGAAAATAGTCACATTAAAGTCATCGTTGGTATGTCCGGCGGTGTTGATTCTTCTGTATCTGCATATTTATTAAAACAACAAGGCTACCAAGTAGAAGGCTTGTTTATGAAGAATTGGGAAGAAGATGACAATGATGAATATTGCGCTGCCGCTGAAGATTTAAAAGATGCCCAAGCTGTCTGTGACAAATTAGGTATTGAACTTCATACCGTTAACTTTGCAGCAGAATATTGGGACAACGTATTCGAATACTTTTTAGCTGAGTACAAAGCTGGTCGCACACCTAACCCAGACATCATGTGTAACAAAGAAATTAAATTTAAAGCCTTTTTAGAATTTGCGGCTCAAGCACTTGGTGCTGACTATATAGCAACGGGCCACTACGTACGTCGTGAGCTCAGAGATGATAAATATGTTATGTGCCGTGGCCTAGATGATAATAAAGATCAAAGCTACTTTTTGTACACATTGAGTCATGAACACATCGCGCAAACGCTGTTCCCTGTGGGAGATATTGCCAAGCCAGAAGTGCGCCGTATTGCTGAAGAGCAAGATTTAATTACCCATGATAAAAAAGACAGCACCGGCATTTGTTTTATTGGCGAGCGTAAATTTAAAGATTTCTTACAAAAATTCTTACCTGCTCAACCTGGTGTTATTGAAGACACAGATGGTAACAACGTTGGTGAACATGAAGGCTTGATGTACCACACCTTAGGTCAGCGCAAAGGCTTGTTAATTGGTGGTATGAAAGAGGGCTCAGGCGAACCTTGGTATGTTGTAGACAAAGATGTTGAACGCAATGTATTGATTGTGGGCCAAGGTAAAAATCACCCTCGCCTTTACAGTAATGGCCTAAATGCCAACCAATTACACTGGGTAGATCGTGTTGGTCCTCAAGGAACTACTCGTTGCACCGTAAAAACACGCTACCGTCAAGAAGACCTAAGCTGTACCTTGTTAGTCGGTGAAGATGGTATGGCACGCGTATTATTTGATGAGCCACAAAAAGCGGTAACCCCAGGACAATCTGCGGTATTTTACGCTAATGAAGTATGTTTAGGTGGCGGTATTATTGACTCGGTGATCAAATAATGAATCAACACCAAGTCATGGCGCTTGCAGCCATGTGTCAAGTGGCTAAGCAAGTTCAGAAGGTTGCTCAATATGGTCGCGCTGATGAACAAGATTTATCGATTTTATTATCGAGTATTGTGCAAACCTCGCCAGCGTCCCCTGAAGATGTGTATCAAGGTGAGCATAACTTACGTGATGGCTATAAAACATTGATGGCACAACTGAGTGCCGGTGCTCAAAAAGATGTAGAAATAGTCAAATATGTGGGTGGTTTAATGCAGTTAGAGCGTGCGCTTAGTGCTAACAGTAAAAGCCTCAATGAATTAGGTAAACGTATTGATGATATTCATCGTCGTTTAGACCATTTTGCTATTACCGATGACAGTGTTGTTGCCGGTTTAGCAGATATATACTCGTCGGTGCTAAGCCCCCTTGGGCACCGAATTCAGGTTTATGGTAAACCCGAGTTATTAAAACAGCAGCTCACGCAAAATAAAATCCGCGCATTACTTTTAGCCGGAATTCGCAGTGCAGTATTATGGCGACAAATGGGCGGCAAACGTCGTCATTTCTTTTTTGCAAAAAGAAAAATTCTCGCCATAGCTAAAACAAAAATTTAATTATCGTTCAAACTAAAATTTAGGAGTTATTATGGAGCTTTCAGCGTTAACGGCTATCTCTCCGGTTGATGGTCGCTACGGCAGCAAAACCACTGAACTACGCAGTATTTTTAGCGAATTTGGATTAATCAAATACCGCGTAACCGTTGAAGTGCGTTGGTTGCAAGCGTTAGCTGCAGCAAGCGAGATTAAAGAAGTCCCCGCTTTTAGCGACGAAGCGAATGCGCTGTTGAATGCCATTGTAGATAACTTCTGTGAAGCTGATGCTCAGCGAGTTAAAGACATCGAACGCACGACAAACCATGATGTTAAGGCCGTAGAGTATTTACTAAAAGAAAAAGTAGCTGATAATGCTGAGCTACACGCAATTAATGAATTTATTCACTTTGCCTGTACCTCTGAAGATATTAATAACCTATCTCATGGTTTAATGTTAAGTGAAGCGCGTAACAACGTCGTTTTACCTTACTGTGATGAGTTATTAAGCGCTATTAAAGAAAAAGCAATTGAGTACAAAGCCATTCCAATGATGACTCGTACACATGGACAGCCTGCAACGCCTTCAACTATGGGTAAAGAGTTTGCAAATGTTTACATGCGTTTAAAGCGTCAACGTGACCAAATTGCACAAGTAGAAATGCTAGGTAAAGTAAACGGTGCTGTGGGTAACTACAATGCACACCTTAGTGCATACCCTGACTACGATTGGCATACCCACGCCGATAAGTTTGTAACTAGCCTAGGTTTAACTCTCAACCCGTTTACCACGCAAATTGAACCGCATGATTACATTGCAGAACTTTTTGATGCAATTGCACGCTTTAATACTATTTTGCTCGATTTTGACCGCGACATGTGGGGCTACATTGCACTTAATCACTTTAAGCAAAAAACTATTGCGGGTGAAATTGGCTCATCTACTATGCCACACAAAGTTAACCCAATTGATTTTGAAAACTCAGAAGGTAACTTAGGCTTAGCCAATGCTATCTTTGGTCATTTAGCACAAAAACTACCTGTGTCTCGCTGGCAACGTGATTTAACTGACTCAACCGTATTACGTAACTTAGGTGTAGGTATGGGTTATGCGGTAATTGCATACCAATCAACCCTTAAAGGTGTAAGCAAACTTGAAGTAAACGAGCAACGTTTGGCAGATGAGCTTGACCAAAACTGGGAGCTTCTAGCTGAGCCAATTCAAACCGTTATGCGTAAATACGGTATTGAAAAGCCATATGAAAAGCTAAAAGATTTAACCCGTGGTAAACGTGTAAATCAAGAAATTATGGCTGATTTCATCGATGGTTTAGACCTACCAGAAGCTGCAAAAATTGAAATGAAAAAACTAACGCCGGCTAACTACATTGGTCGCGCTGTTAAGTTTATTGATGATTTAGTTTAATCACTCAAATCTACTAATAAAAAGCGAAAGGTACCTGCCTTTCGCTTTTTTCATTTAGGTCTTAACGTTATAGGCATTCTATGTATCAATTAAAAATAAATGAATTATCAGAGCAAGCGTTTTTAAGTCAATATTGGCAAAAAAAACCACTGTTGATCAAAGCTGGTTTTAAAGATTTTCAAGACCCACTTGATGCGAATGAACTCGCAGGCCTTGCTATGGAAGACAGCATAGAATCGCGCATTATTACTAACCACAACCAACAATGGCAATCGCATCAGGGGCCATTTGACGATTTTGAAATACTCACTGATCAGCATTCGACGCTACTCGTGCAAGCAGTGGATCATTGGCACCCAGAGGCTGCTCAGTTACTTGAACCTTTTCGCTTTATACCAAATTGGCGCATAGATGATTTGATGATCAGCTACTCAACCCCAGGTGGCGGTGTTGGCCCACATCTAGACCAATACGATGTATTTATTATTCAAGGTGAAGGTAAACGCCATTGGCGGGTAGGATTACCCGACCCAACACTAAAACAATTTGCCCAAAATAAAACATTACTGCAAGTTGAAGCTTTTAGTGCTGTGATTGATTGTATTTTAGAGCCCGGTGATATTTTATATATACCACCCGGTTGTCCCCATGAAGGCTATGCGGTTGAAAATGCACTCAACTATTCAGTCGGTTTTAGAGCACCTAATCAGCAAGATTTACTTTCAAGTTTTGCTGATCATATTATCGACACAGAAAGCGGCCAAAAAAGGTATACCGACCATACCCTCGCCCTGCGTGATTCCAAAGGTGAGCTAACCCAAAGCGAAGTCGATAAAGTAAAAACGTTAATGCAAGCATTGCTTGAAGACGAGAGTTTATTTAAACACTGGTTAGGTAACACCCTTAGCCAACCTAAGCATGATATGGACTTAGCCCCTGAAGAAGACCCATTTAGTGTCGCACAAATACAACAACTGCTTGAAAACCAAGTAACATTTAAGCGTTTAGGGGGCACACGTGCTATTTATCAATGTATGGATGCAGAGTTACTTCTAAGTATCAATGGCGAAAACTACGCTTTACCCTTATCTGATTTAGAAGCGGTAAAACAGCTTACTGATTTTATTGAATTTGATAGTAGCGTGCTTAATGCAACCACACCTAGCCTAGATTTTATCGAAACTTTTACTACACTGGTTAATGAGGGTATTTGGTTTAGCTAGGAGGAGGTCATGGTTTATACCGTTGACAAAGTTGATTGGCAAAGTGAAAAAAGCCAACTGCAACATATAAGGGAGCGAGTGTTTGTATATGAGTTACATATTCCTAAAAGTATTGAATTTGACAACTTAGATGCACTCGCTCAACATATTCTGGTCACCGATAATATGCACTCACCTGTTGCCACAGGTCGATTATGTAATGATGGTTTAATTGGAAGAATCGCCGTATTGCCGCAGCATCGCAACCGCAATGTTTATAAGTCACTGCTTAATTTCATTGTTAAATTAGCAGCGGAGCAAGGTATTGAAGCAATCAGTATTAATTGTATTTTAAACGAAGTAGAACGATTCAAAAATAATGGGTTTACTGTGCAAGGCCACGTCTTTATGGAAGCAGGTATCCCAAGGCAACGTATGCAGTGCCCTATTGCATGCTTTGAAACACGACCATTTACTTTAGTGCATTAACTAAAAAACGAGCCCCTTGGCTCGTTTTTCCTTTATTCTTGTCGGTAATCTTTGAAAAAACGCTGCATTTTCATCATTGCACTCGATAAATCATCTTTATTAGGTAAAAATACCAATCTAAAGTGATCAGGCTCTGGCCAGTTAAAGGCGCGCCCATGCACTAATAATATTTTTTCTGCTTTTAACAAATCAAACATCATTTGTTCATCGCTTTTAATATTGAATTTAGCGGTGTCCACTTTAGGGAAAGCATAAAGCGCCCCTTTTGGCTTTTTACAACTAATTCCATCAATCGCATTTAAGCCGCGCCAAGCAATATCTCGCTGCACATATAAACGCCCACCGGGGTCTATTAAGCTATCAATTGATTGAACCCCTCCCAGTGCTTGCTGAATTGCATATTGTGCGGGCACATTGGCACAAAGACGCATTGAAGCAAGAATATCTAAGCCTTTAATTAAATCTGTCATTAATGCCGTGCGACCACTTAACACCATCCAGCCCATTCTCAGCCCAGCAGCACGGTATGTTTTAGCTAAGCCATTAAAGGTGATGATAGGGAGATCATCACATAATGAACCAATAGAAGTATGGGTAACGCCGTCGTATAGAATTTTCTCGTATATTTCATCGCTTAACAGCAGTAGTTTGTGCTCTCGAGCAATATTGATCAATTCTTCAAGCAAAGCGTCACTGTACACAGCCCCGGTTGGGTTGTTGGGATTAATCAGCACTAATGCTTTGGTTTTAGAGGTGATTTTACTCTTAATATCATCAATGTCAGGAAACCAATCTTGCTCTTCATCACACAAGTAGTGAACCGGATTACCACCTGCTAATCTTACCGAGGCTGTCCAAAGTGGATAATCTGGGGCAGGAATTAACACTTCATCATCATTATTCAACAGTGCTTGAGTAACCATTTGGATAAGTTCACTCACACCGTTACCAATGTAAATATTATCAACGTCTAAATTGTGTAAGCCACGCTGTTGGTAGTGCTGATAAATAGCAACACGCGCAGAATAAAGACCTTTAGAGTCACAGTACCCTTGAGCTGAATATAAATTACGGATGATATCGCGATGCATATCTTCTGGCATATCAAAACCAAATGCGGCGGGGTTACCTATATTAAGCTTTAATACCTTTTGGCCCTCATCCTCCATTTTTTTAGCTTGCACTAAAACGGGACCTCGGATGTCATAACAGACGCCGTCTAATTTATGACTCTTTTTTATTTCTGACATTGTTACCTCTAAAGAGCAAGTTAGTCATTAGACTAACGCAGTAAAGCCGTGAATTACTAGAAAAATTAAGCGCTTAAAACTGAAAAAAATTCACGTTAACACTCTTTTTTATTACTGTTAAAACACGCTTAGCGTCCAGCTAACCATGCATTTAGTTTTGCTTGTGAACCAGTAACTTGTGCCATTAATCCATGGGCTGCATTAACAGCCTGCTCGTCATTCCCGTTATTTAAATTATATTCAATTAAACGGGCAACTTCGGCTAAACTTGCCGCACCAAATTGAGCGGCGTTTGATTTAAGGCTATGAGAGTGGCGAATAGCAGCCTCTTTATCTTGCCCAATCGCAGCAATTGCTTCGTTACCCAATCGCTCAAATTCCGCACAACAAAATTCCAGCGTATCTGGAAACTGTTCTCCTAATAGCGATTCCATACTTTCTAAAGCGGATTCGTCAATATTGATCTCTGTCATATTCATGTCCTTCAATACGGTCCATCGATTTTCTTCTTATCTCTTACTCTATATCTAAGCACAAAAAAAACCAACTTTATTAGTGCAAAAATGTATAATTACGCCAAATGTACTAACGACATAGTGTATTCAATGGCACGCCCTCTTTGTAAACAGTGTAACTTTTCGCTAAGCACTTGTATTTGCAGCGCAATTACCCGTGTTAATAACCAAACTCAGGTTATTATTTTGCAGCACCCCAGTGAAGCAAAAGTTAGCAAAAATACGGCGCAGCTATTAGCTTTGGGTTTAACCCACTGTAAAATTATTAGAGGCGAAAATAATCAGGACTTCGCCAGTTTACAAGACCTGCCTATTGAATCGAGCGTATTACTCTACCCAAGCGAGAGCGCCGTAAAATTAGACCGACCGAATAGTAAAGAAAATCTACAAGAGATTACGCATTTAATTGTGATTGATGGTACATGGAATAAAGCCTTTAAAATTTTGCAATTAACCTCGTTATTACAACAGTTTAAAACGGTAAGCTTTAGCCATATCCCCACCAACCGTTATGCTATTCGTAAAGCCCCTAGAGCAGATAGTTTATCGACACTAGAAGCAGTAGCACATAGTTTATGGCTCATAGAAGCACTAAACCCTGCCCCCTTGTATGGTTTATTAGAGGAATTAATAAAAAAACAAACCCAACACATGCCCGCTCACGTAAAAGCACGTTACTTGTAATAAGCTGAAATAAAATAACCGATGCGTAATACCACATCTCGATTAAAACGCGGGTTTTCTCGCCAAGGTCCCGACTATCGTTTTGACGATCAAGTCGATTTTAGTGATATAAGAACCACATTTGGTTTTCGTTCTATGGTGGTTGGTAAATGGGTTACTAAAGAAGAGCGCTTTATTAGTGCCAACTTAATTTATGATGCGCTGGCTGATTTAGCGCAGATTTTGCATTTACCACCCACAGCCATTGGCCTGCGTGGCAAGCTTAATTTCGCTTTTGGTCACGGTGGACAAAAAGGCGTGCAAGCACATTATAATGCGTATGACCAAACCTTAGCACTGGCTAAAAATGCAGGCGGTGGCGCTTTAGCCCATGAATGGTTTCATGCTTTTGATCATCATATTAGTGAGCATTTGTTTAAATCAAAAACCCGCTTTGGTTTCGCTTCTAAGTTATGGTTATCAAACTCACCCGACTTAAGCCATCCACTTAATGATGCACTTAATCAATTTTATAAACAGGTGTTTTTAGAGCAAAGCGGTGAACATGCCAATGAATTTGTAAATAAATGCATTGCGTTTGATAAAGCGCATAATCAGCTGTATATGAGTATGCCAGAGGAGCTTGCTGCTCGGTGTTTTGAAGCCTGTATCAACGAGCATCAAACAATCAAAAACAGTTTTTTAGTCGGCGGTTTGAGTAATAATAACTTAATTTATCCTGAGCTAAATCACACGTTACACGCCAATGAAGCGCTTAACCATTATTTTCAACTATTAGGTTATGCGCTTCATCAACTAGAAAAATAAGCTATTGTTTAGCTCAGTTATTTATCGTCACTGATACGGCTTGCTACCGCACTATTCTGATCTTTATATTTTGCATCAATGCGGGTGTTATAAGGGCTTTCACACGGACCGGTAAGTGTTTCAAAACTCATTGCGCCAATTTTCATCATAGGTCTGAGTGCAAGCGGCAGCTTACCAGAGTTATAAAACTCTAAAACAATATTACCACTCCAACCAGGATCGATTCTGTGTGCTGTAACATGCACCATTAAACCCAAACGTGCCAGCGATGAACGCCCGTCTAACCAACCAACAATGTCTGCAGGTAGGGTTACTTTTTCATAGGTTATTGCCAACGCAAGCTCGCCAGGATGTAGAAAAAACGCTTCGCCTTCAGCTAATACAATCTCGTCGCTCATGATTGATTCTAACGCTTTATTAAGCTGATCTTTTGGACCACTTAAATCAACATAAGCGGCATTATGGGCATGAAATGTTCTAAACTTATTACCTAAGCGAAGATCAGCGGTAACCCCTGAAATCATTTCACTCGTTGGCGCGGGCTCGATAACAATGCGCCCATCGTTTAAGTATTCTTTAATATGTGTATCTGAAAGTCTCATTTTTAATCTTCCGTAATCACAACGTCAATCGCGTTGTGATGTTGTTGATAGTAAAGCGTGCTGGCAACCAATCGCGCGGCCGCGCTGTAAGTTTTGCTAATAACCGCATCTGTATTATCGGCAATCAACTTACCTTGCTCAGAGGATTCTCTGATATCAATCGCAAGCGGAATATGCGAAAGCACAGGCACACCATGCTTAAGGGCTAATTTTTGCGCACCGTCTTTACCAAATACATGGTTGGCCTCGCCGCAATGCTCACAAATGTAATGGCTCATATTTTCAATCAAACCGAGCACTGGCACATTTACTTTATTAAACATAGCAATACCCTTTTGCGCATCAGCAAGCGCTAAGTCTTGTGGCGTCGTGACAATCACGGTGCCACTGGCTGGCACTTTTTGGCTCATGGTTAATTGAATATCACCGGTACCTGGCGGCATATCTACAATTAAATAATCAAGTTCACCCCAATCGGTTTCATTTAAAAGCTGACTAAGCGCCCCTGAGGCCATTGGACCGCGCCATACGGTGGCATCATCGCTGGGGACTAAAAAACCGATAGATTGCGCTTTAATACCATTGGCATCAAACGGTTGTAATTGTTTATTGTCTTTTGTAACCGGCTCACTGCCAACTAATCCTAACAACATAGGAATTGACGGACCGTAAATGTCGGCATCTAGTATGCCTACTTTTGCACCTTCATTTTTAAGCGAACCCGCAAGATTTACAGCCGTAGTAGATTTACCCACCCCCCCTTTTCCTGAGGCGACTAAAACAATATGTTTAATGGCTTTAAATTTCGCAGCCTCTTTAAGGTGAACACTAGCCGTTACGTTTACATCAATCTTTAAACGCTCAGTCAAAAATTGAGCCACATGCGGCATTTCAGATTGCGCCGCAAAAGGGAGATTGAGTTTAACCGTAATTGATTTATCAGTGTTTTGAGTGATATCAGCAATGAAATCTTGCTCAATACCCACAGCGAAAGCGGCACTGCGATAGGCCGCTAGAGCAGAAATAATCGGTTGTTTTTGCACCGATTTTGCAGAGAATAGTTTCGACAGTCCAAACATAGCAATAAAATAGCGTTTCTTTGATGAAAAGTGCCACGGAATTATGTAACATTCAGGGCATTAACACCAGTCAATTAGTAAATATCGATAAGCAGTGTGCTTTGTTATCACTTTGCTTATCGATAATGTAATAATTTTCATCTGTTCCTGACTAGGAACGCTTAATTCGGAATGATTATGGCACAGCGAAAGATCCTGATTACTAGCGCATTACCTTATGCCAATGGCCCTACCCATTTAGGGCATTTATTAGAGTATATTCAAACTGATATTTGGTCGCGTTTTCAAAAACTACAAGGCCACGAAGCATACTATGTGTGCGCCGATGATGCTCATGGCACACCTATTATGCTTAATGCGCAAAAGCAAGGGATCACGCCTGAGGAAATGGTAAAAAACGTTAGTATCGAGCGCCAACGCGACTTTGCTGACTTTAATATCAAATTTGATAATTACCACAGTACCCATAGCCAAGAGAATAAAGAATTTAGTGAGCTTATTTATAATCGCCTTAACGATGCAGGTCATATTAAAAAGCACACTATTTCACAGTTATTCGATCCAGAAAAAGGCATTTTTCTGCCAGATCGCTTTGTCACTGGCACGTGTCCTACATGTAAATCGGAAGATCAGAACGGGGATAGCTGTGATGCCTGTGGCGCAACCTATAGCCCAACCGAGCTGATTAACCCACGCTCTGTTATGTCGGGTGCTGAGCCTATCTTAAAAGATTCTGAGCATTACTTTTTTGATTTACCCGCCTTTGAAGACATGCTTAAAGAGTGGCTACATTCAGGCACAATTCAACAAGAAATGGCCAACAAGTTAGATGAGTGGTTTGCCGATGGTCTCCAGCAATGGGACATTAGCCGTGATGCACCTTATTTTGGTTTTGAAATTCCAAACGCACCAGGTAAATACTTTTACGTATGGCTAGATGCGCCTATTGGTTATATGGCGAGCTTTAAAAACTTATGTGATAAACAGGGCATCGACTTTGATGCATTTTGGCAAGAAGGTTCAGACGCTGAGCTTTATCACTTTATTGGTAAAGACATCATCTATTTCCACAGTCTATTTTGGCCTGCCATGTTAGAAGGCGCTCAATTTAGAAAGCCAACTAACGTATTCGCCCATGGTTTTGTTACGGTCAATGGCGCAAAAATGTCTAAATCAAAAGGTACGTTTATTAAAGCGCGTACTTATTTAGATAACCTAGACCCAGAATTTTTACGTTACTACTACGCAGCTAAACTTAATAGTGGCATTACCGATTTAGATTTAAACCTTGAAGACTTTGCACAACGTGTAAACTCAGACTTAGTAGGTAAAGTAGTGAATATTGCCAGTCGTTGTGCTGGTTTTATTACTAAAAAGTTCGACGGTAAGCTGAGCAATACAGTTATGCAACCTCAACTGCTTGCAGAATTCCAGAACGCATCAGCGACAATCACCGAATATTACGAGAACCGTGAATACAGCCGTGCAATTCGTGAAATCATGGCACTTGCTGATAAAGCAAACCAGTTTATTGATAATGCCGCGCCTTGGGTGCTTATTAAAGATGAGTCAAAGCAAGAAGAAGCGCATCAGGTTTGCTCACTAGGACTTAACCTATTTCGCGTGTTGATCACTTACTTAAAACCAGTGCTACCTGGCATGGCAAGTAATGTTGAAGCCTTTTTAAATGATGAATTATCTTGGCAGGGTGCGCAAACAGCGCTAGTAAACCACCCTATCAATAAATTTAAGCCGTTAATGCAACGTGTAGAAATGGATAAAGTGAATAAAATGGTTGAAGAATCAAAAGAAAGCTTAGTTGCTGAAAAAGACAAAATCGATCCTAATAGCCCACTTGCAAAAGAGCCTATTAGCGAAGAGATTGAGTTTGATGACTTTGCAAAGGTAGACCTGCGTGTTGCTAAAATTGCCAAAGCAGAGCACGTAGAAGGCGCTGACAAGCTGCTTAAATTAACCCTTGATTTAGGCGGTGAAACTCGCCAAGTGTTTGCTGGAATTAAATCGGCTTACGCACCAGAAGACATTGAAGGTAAATTAACGGTAATGGTTGCTAACCTCAAACCACGTAAAATGCGTTTTGGAATGTCTGAAGGCATGGTACTTGCGGCAGGCCCTGGTGGTAAAGAAATTTACATTCTTAACCCAGACGACGGCTCTGAGCCGGGTATGCGCGTAATGTAATTATTATCGCTTAAAGCCGCTAATATTTAGCGGCTTTTTTTTCATTTGTTATTTAGCTATTCTAATGAGAATTTTTAACACTGCTATTCTCTGGTTTGCTCCCTGAAAAATAATTAAGCATTATTGCGATTTGGTATTACTGCAACAACTTTTGCTAAGTGAATCACCAAGCTTTGCGAGCTAATATACACAAACCAGTTTATATAGCGCACTTGAGGGTAAAAGCCTTGCCCCTGATTACCATAAATCCAAAAAGCACCAATAATAGCATCAGCCAACGCAGCAAGAAAAAGCCCTAAGCTCACCCACACTATTGATTTGGGTGCGTTAATCCCACCATAGGCAACAACTAATACCAGACCCATAAGTCCAACAGCCGTTATCACTAAGCTATAAACCCCTGTCATAGCTAAAATAGTATCTCCTGCCCCCTCAAGATACATAGTAGAGAGCGACGCACTACTTAGCACCAACACAACAACAAAAAAAAGTGCACTTTTTATAAGCGACACCCGGCGTTTTAGATTAAAAGCTAACACACAGGCTATAAATAAAAGGCTGTAACCAGGTGCAAAAAATAAGATTGAATCAACTAAGTAATCATGTTTTATCAAGGTACTATAGCGATAATAGTGTTGAGGTAAATTAAAATTAACCACATCACCCGCGATACACAACAGAAAAGCGCCACTGCCTAAAAGAGCAATAAAGCGTAATTGTTGCTCTTTAAAACGTTTAAATACCCAAGCTGACATCGTTACACTATTATACATAAGTAAGCAGAGCGAACTCAGAGTCAACAGCATTAAAACACGTTTATTTTCAGGCGCAAGTAGCCCTATTAACATCACAGCTAAAGCGCAAAGCCAAGCTATAAAAGTAATAATTTGATGCGGATGTTTTATAGATAACGGATTAATTGCACTATCCAACCTTTAAAATTAATAACGTTAACTTAGCAAGTTTTTATCGTCCAAGGCTATTTTTTGTTTTGCATGTGTTGTATTTCTTTTCGTGTTTTAAGCCTACATTGCGCTAACTGTTCGAGTCGAATTGCTTTAATAGCGGCTAATGGATCTTGTGCATTAAGTCCACCAGCATCATGGTTATTTTGTTGGTTTATTATTTTACTCTCACCGTGCTTATTGTGCATATTTTTTCTCTTGAAACTGTTTATCGATTTTAGGCGCGGTGCCTTGAGTAAAAAAAGTGCTTAAACGCTAAACGATATACTTGAAAAACACCTGATACCCTGTATATTAGAATATTCTAATATTAAGAGGTGTATTATGCGCATTATTTTGCTTTTTTCCAGTTTATTTCTTTCATCCGCTGCTTTTGCTAACAATACCGACGAGGCACGACAAACCATTAAGGCATTTTCAAGTGATTTAAAACAGGTACTGGTTAGTACTATGAAACAAAGCGGCCCACTAGCGGCAATAAGTGTATGTAATACAGCTGCACCCGCTATCGCTTCACAACATAGCAATAGTCCTTGGCAAATTAGCCGTAGTGCTTTGAAAACTCGTAACTCAGATAATCAACCCGATGCATGGCTCAAAAATGTTTTATTAAACTTTGAACAACGTAAGCTCAATGGCGAGCCGGTAGCAAGCATAGAATATCAAGAGCAAAGACCGGATGGCTGGTATTTTGTAAAAGCGATTCCTACTCAAAAAGCATGTTTAGCGTGTCATGGCAGTCAGGTTGACCCCACTGTTTCTAAAAAAATAGCGACTTTATACCCTAATGATCAGGCAACTGATTTTAAACTGGGTGACATTCGTGGCGCATTTGTTGTTAAAAAGGACAGTGAAAATCACCAATGATAACTCATTGACGATCAGCTATTAAATTTTACTGCATCGGATGCAATACGCTTTTTACGCCAAACATATAAAGTATGTGGCAGCATAAGTAATTGATTTAATAAAATAGCTAATACCAATGCAAACAACACTGCACTTGCGGTTAAAGGGATACCTAACTTAAAGTTATCAAGTGTATTTTGTAATCTGTCAACGCGCTCAAGGGAGAACATATACAGCATTTTTTGCAGTAGATTTCCTTGTTCAAAAATAGCCATCCCTTTTTTTAAATCGGCAAATTGCAGTAATGTTTGCTGTTTTTGATTTGCATCGGCTCTAACGCTAGGTTCAGCGTTAGCTAAGTGGCGGTTTATCATCGCTTGCGTGCTAGAAAAGTTATATTGCTTGGCCGTTTTTGCATAGCCGTCGACTTGCCATTTTGTTGCATGGTATAAGCCCGCTAAATGTTGTTGGTAATGATCACTCAGCTGCGGTAGTTGCAATGAAACAATAAAAGCGCAAGCAAATAGTAGTTTATCAAACATCTTAATAATCATAGTTATGCCTTTTGCAGCTCTGATTTAAAAATGAGTACAGGTAACTATAACATACACTCATTATTTGCTAATTGAATTATAAAAGGACAGCTCGCTGCTTTTTTAGTTACCTTGCTTGGTGAAATTGGCGGTGCAAAGCATGAACTTGCTCTGCAAGTGCCGGTACTGGACCATAAACCGCCGTATTGGGAGAAATAGCCTCAATAGGCAAAGGATTGACCGGTGCTGTAGCAACGTGCATTTCACTTAGACATGCCCATTAGCATCAACAAGCACAGAGCCAAACGGTTCATCTCCTGCTTCTAACGCCTCTTTAGCTAGTGCTACGGTGCGTTTTAAGTGCGCTAAATCAGTCTCGTTCATAATCTGTAAACTCCTTTACTATCACTTTTGGGGATATTTAGTAACGTGATCTGTTTTTCTACTGCGCTAACCATAACGCTTTGATCCCTGCTTTTGCAACAGGTACATCCTCACTGCCATGAGCACCGCCAACTCCCACAGCCCCCACCACAGTATCGTTTATATAAATAGGCACCCCGCCATCAAATATTAAAATGTTTTCACCTAAATAACGAAGGTCTGCTGGAATAGTGCTCTCTTTTATGCCTTTTGCTATAACTGCGGTTTCATGCTTTTGCGAATTGGCGGTATAGGCTTTTTTATAACTGGCACGAATAGTATGAACACCGGCACGATGATCGCGAAGTACCGCCAGCGTTTGTCCAGATGCATCCACAACAGTTATTGATACAGCTAAATTGTCTTTGTGCGCCGCTGCAGACGCTGCATTGATTATACGCTGTGCCATTTTACCCGTTAATTGTGCCATCATAGCCACATTTTCAAGCTGTTGATTATGAGTATTTATCTGCATTTCAGTTTGTCCAGCAACAGACGCTAATGAAGAAAGTGATGTAATGAGCGCTGTAAAAATAGCCCATTTTTTCATGGTTTATTTCCTATTGTTAATTAATGACGTTATATCGCTGAACTGGATATAAAAAATTGAAAATAAACAGACCGTGCTTACTCATAAAAGCTTTCACGAGGAGGGTTAATAGCTGGCTTTGCTTTTTATTAAATACCTTTATTGGGATAAGGCAATGACGCACCCTTTTTTAAAAAATGATCGTAAGCTAGCAACACTGCGCAATATTTAACCGACAACTAATCAATTTAAAGGAAAGTATCATGTTTAAGAAAATAGCGTCTGTTCTGACTTTTGTATTAGCACGTTTAACCCTATCTTCAGCAGCTCATGCCGATCACCATGGTATGAAAAAAGATATCGTTGATGTAGCTGCTGCCAATGGTTCTTTTTCAACACTCGTTGCAGCTGTCAAAGCGGTAGGCCTCGTTGATACGTTAAAAGGAGATGGCCCTTTTACTGTATTTGCGCCAACTGATGAAGCATTTGCTAAGCTACCAGCAGGTACCGTTGAAAACCTTCTTAAGAGTCAAAATAAAGACAAGTTAACTGCAATTCTTACCTACCATGTGGTATCAGGTAAAGTAATGGCAGCAGACGTTGTAAAATTAGACAGTGCAACGACCGTGCAAGGCCAGTCTGTGAATGTAACCACCAATGATAGCTCTGTCATGATCAACAGTGCCAACGTAGTAATGGCAGATGTAAAAGCCAGCAACGGCGTGATTCATGTCATTGATACTGTTTTGTTGCCAAAAGAGTAACAACCTAATCTCAACAGCGGAGTAAAATACTAACTCCGCTCACTATTATAAGCACAAAATATCGATTTCTTTTACTAAATGCCCTCTTTTATACTAGTGATTTTTACACTATATTAAAAGATAATTAAGCATCTGTTAATATTGAGAAAGTGTTTGTGGAAACAAATAAAAATAATACTACTGTTGAAGATAAGCCAACTGAAGATCAAAAGAAGTTTTTCCTCGATTTACTCCCGGGAAAGATGATTGATATACAATTTAACAATCCCATTCAGGTTCGCTTTAAACTCACTTTAATCGGCTACGACACCGGTAAATATTTAATATTAAAATACCCTGCTCAAGCAGGTAAAAATGATTACAGCGACATTTTAGTTGAAGGTAATGGGGCTATTGTACGTTATATCATTGAAGACGAACGGGGCGAATGTGTTGCTTTTTCAACCAGCATATTAGCGATTTCATTTCGCCCAGAACGATTAATTTATTTAGCTTACCCTAAAAAAATTGAAAGCCGACAATTACGTGAAACTAGCAGGTTGCCTACACACATTCCGGCTAAAATTAGTTTACATAAAAGCGATATTGATGCTGATAGTAAAAGCTTATTGCACGGTTTAATTATTGATATTTCTCCGAGTGGTTGTCGCTTTGCTATTCACGTAAGCTCTGGATTTGTTGCACTAAAAAAACGTCAAGTTTTTGTGCATATACTTTCTCCATTAGACAACGAGCCTGTTATTATTACGTCTTACATTAGGAATAACCAAATGAAAGGCAACCGCCTTAGCGTTGGTATAGAGTTTGATGCTTCAGAGCAAGTTAAGCTTAACAAGCTATTAGAAGCTTACTCGATTGATATTGATTAATGCCTTAAATAATCCTACCTGCAAAAACAGCAATGGCTAACCAATCTTGCTTGGCCATTATAATAGTAAGTTTTTTATTCTAAACGCTTCAAAAATCGGTCACTTCTTGGCAAGTAGTAATCATCATAATCAAGCGAGACAATCACACGCTCTGCCCGACCAAGCAACTCATCACGTGTAATTAATCCAATAACCCGTGAGTCCGCACTGTTATCGCGGTTATCACCCATAACAAGATAATGATCTGCTGCTATCGATGTTGCCGGAAACTGCACTAAGCTTGCTGCCGATTTGGTAAGCCGTATGGTATGAGCATGCCCCTTTAAGTGCTCAGTTTTATCTAGCCACTGAATACTCTTGTTTAAAGTGCTATAACTTACTTTCTCACCATTAATGGTCAATTCGTTGTTTTGAAATGAAATTGTATCACCTGGTGTGCCAATAACGCGTTTTATTAAACGGTTACCCGCCACCTTAGAATCAAATACAATAATATCGCCGGTTTTTGGTTCTGCCAGTCTTAACAGGGATACATGCGTAAATGGAATACGTAAATCATACGCCATTTTATCGGTAAGGATTCGGTCGCCTTCTTCAATAGTCGGTTTCATTGAACCTGTTGGTACTTCGTACCAATCGGCGACGGCACTACGAAGCACGCTCATTAAAATAATAAAAACAATAGGGCCTGTTGACCTTTGCGGATTGGAATTTGTTCAAACAAGGGGCGATTTAATCGCGGCGCGAGGTTTGTAACCTAGTGGGCTAAGTAAAAACCTAGTAACAAAGAGTTAATCGCCCCTTGGAAGAACCCTTTGGGCAATACCTGTTTGGCATTGATGCTACGTTATCGCCTATTTATGGGGAATAACCACACCACATAGGCTCTGCCTTGCTTAAATACCAAACAGACTACTGCAAATTCAACCTTGAAAGGTTAACAGGCCCTTAAGAACGGTTATTTTTCCAAAATTTATAAAGTCGCTTCATGCTTTGTCCCTGCTATAGGTTAAGTATTTATTTGATTGTATAAATGCAGAGCCGTTCAAATGAGTGTGTAACAAAACATGTTTAGGGATAGAGACATGTATAAAACATGCCTCTAAAGATAGTTTACTGCTGGTTTAACTTGTCTTTCGCTTCTTGTACTTTTGCAAAATCTAAACCTAATTCATCCGTTGCTTCTTTAATTAAATGAGGTTGGGTCATTACTACCGCCATCAATTGCTGAAGTTTTTCAGGTGGTATGCCCAGCTCTTGTACTAAAGCCATAGCCATCATTGGGTTTTGGGTAAATGCTTCAAATAATGCCGCTACTTTTTCATCGCTGACATTGTGCTCTTTTAATATTGCAATAATTGGATTCATTATTAACCTTAAAATCGAAATAGTTTATTAAAGTATATGGCCTCATACGGGGATTAACAATATTAATCCCTGTGGCATTACTTGTTTCACTCTACCAATAATACAACTTTACCTGAGTTTTCATTACCCTCTAAAATGGCATGTGCCTCACTAGCTTGTTGCCATGGCATGGTTTTATAAATATTAAAGTCATACTTTTGATTGGCAATATCATCATAAAAGCGCGCTACAAATGCATCCTTTAACGCGCGTTTAAACGCAATACTGCGATTACGCAATGTGGAGGCATGAAACGAAATGCGTTTTTGTAATAAGCGTGCAAAATCGACTTCGGCAAAGCGACTATCTAAAAATGCGAGCATCACAATCTGACAATCCATTGCGGCCACTTTGGCATTTTTATTCAAATAGCGGCCAGAAACCGGATCGACTATGGCGTTTGCACTTAAGTTATGTGCCTTCATATATTCAACAAAATCAGTGGTTTTATAATTAATCACATGGTCAGCACCCAAGCCTTTAGCGTGTTCACATTTTTCATCAGACCCTGCTGTTATTACCACCTGTGCACCGGCACTTTTTGCCATTTGAATAGCCGCTCCGCCTACGCCACTGGCACCGGCATGAATAAGCGCCGTTTGCCCTGATTGTAGTTTTCCTAACTCAAAGAGTGCGCCAAAGGCAGTTAAATACACTTCACTAATAGCAGCACCTTGTGCCATAGAAATATTATCTGGCAATTCCATTAATTGCTGCGCATCTACCGCGACATATTCACTGTACGCACCACCGGCACATAGAGTAAAAATACGCTTATCTTGCCATTTAGGGTCTACCTCACTGCCAAGCTCACACACGGTACCTGCACATTCGAGTCCTAGTATAGGGCTATCCCCTTCAGGAGCAGGATACTTACCTTGGCGCTGCATACAATCGGCGCGGTTAACGCCAATCGCTGCTACTTTTACCAGTACTTCATTACTGCTAATCTTCGGCTTGTCGGTTTGTTCAAACGTTAATTGCTGATCTTGATGTGAAATGTACTGCATAAATCTCCTCGTATTTTATTCTATTTGATTTTCGCCATACTTCGGCTTCAACTAACTCGTTATTTTCTGTGTAATGTAATTAAAGTGTGTAGCGGTTATTAATTTTATTGATGTAACCTCGGGGTTTTGGCACTGGCAAACACAAAGCCTGACAAAAAAGCGAAGCCAACTAATATAAACCTCATAATACTCCTTTTGGAGTTAACAGCGCCTTAAGTACAAAAAAGTACAAAAATTTAGCGCTGATTTAATCAGTTTATTGGCCCTTGTGGACTAACCTTTGTTCAATTTAGGCCGAACTCGTTGGGCAGTGCATGTTCTGCATTTATGCTGCGTTATCAGCAATTGCAGGAGAAGCCTTGCCTAAAAACACAACTTCGAATTTAACTATGAAAGATAAACAAAACTATAAATTATTAAAGCGCCAGCTCTGTTTATAAGGATACACATCAGGAAGCTGACCTTGCTCAATACCTTGCTGAGTCATTTGCCAGTACTTTGCCGTAAATAAATCACTATGATAATGATTAAAATGGCTAAAGGCACTGCTACTGGCACTAAAAAACACCTTAAATTGACTCGGGAATATATCATTTTGGTCTATATCAAAATAAGAATGTGAGCTTAATTCCTCTAACGCGTTGTCAGTATTTGGCACTTCTCTAAAATTACAATCAGTAAGAGGGCAAATTTCATCGTAATCATAAAATACCACTCGCCCCCAACGTGTCACGCCAAAGTTTTTCATTAGCATGTCACCGGCAAAAATATTTGCACTGGCAAGCTCTTTTATCGCTTTACCATAGTCAACCATCACCTGCTGCAGTGATTTACTGTTACATTGACCGATATATAAATTAAGCGGTGTCATTTTTCGCTCAACATAGACATGTTTGAGTATTAACGCTTTGCCCGAAATAATTAAGCTATTACCAATGTGTTTTTTCATTTCAGTAAGCAGTTCATCACTAAAACGACTTAAATCAAAGGCTAGGTATCTAAATTCATGAGTATCAACTAATCGCCCTACTCTATCAGCCTGTTTTACAAAGTTATACTTATCTTTTACCTGCTGTTTTGTCGCCGTTTTTGGCGCACTAAACTTATCTTTTATTACTTTGTACACATAGTCTAGGCCATCAATTGTAAAAACAAGCATCACCATACCTGGTGTACCTGGTGCTAAATGATATTTAAATTGCTCGGGGCTACTTTTAGTCGTGTCCACCTTATAGCGATAAAATTCTGTTTTCGCATGTTTAATAAAACCAATCGCATTAAACAATTCAAACCGTTGTTTGTGAGGCATTAACACACTTAAGTAATCTACATACCGTGCAGGTTGGTCGGTATCTACCATAAAGTACGTGCGCGCAAAGCCAAATAACAAGCTCAGCTGATCAGCGCCCATCATTACAGCATCAATTGTAAGCCCGTCTGGGGTATTTAAAATGGCAATTGCAAAGGGCATATTATCGCCATTTTTAGCAATACATCGTCCTATTACATAACACGCTTTATTTCGGTAAAAGTGTGAGTTAGCGTACTCAATATAGCCGTCATTTAAACTTATTAGCTCATACACTTGTCGGCATTGTTGCTGCGCCCCTTGGGTTAACGTTGCTTGTAGTTTAGCTAAGTCTTCGTTTAAACTTTTAAATGGCACTCTAAACACTTGTTCATTAACTAAGGTTTTAACTGCGCTATCAAACCCTTCTTTTAAGGAAATACGACTCACTAATCCTTCATAAGAACGTGGTTGCCCACGGTACTTTGCTTTTAAGACAAATAAATGCACCGTACGAATTTTTTTATCATCCCAAATAGCGCCAAAAGTAGAATTAAAAAACGTATGTGCAATTGGCTGGTTTTCATGCTCTTTAACCATTTCGCCATAAATATTTTTTGCACGTTGCCATGTTTGCGGACAGTTTAATTCATCATAGGCAATCACTTTAACGGCCTCACTCACCTGCTTTACTTGACGCTCATATACTTGCAAGCGCGCTCGCATTGCCGCTTGCACCTCATGATATTGGCGTTGTTCAAAGCGACTTTGTGCCCCTAAAGTAATATTTAAAAACTGTGCAAACATAGCTTCAAAGCCAGCAAATACAGCGCGTGCTAACTTAGTGGCTATGAGTACTTGTATAGGATTGTGGGTAGACGTTAACGACGTGCTAGGCATAGTATAGGCGCTTCTATTTTTAGCAATTATGCTGATTATTTTTTATTAGAGGTTTACACCTTAGCAAGCACGCTTTAATTTAGATAATTAATACAGCAAATAAATAAAATTAATCATATGAATATAAGAAATGTCGATCTCAACCTACTCGTCTATTTAAATGTATTAATTGATGAAAAAAGTGTGTCTAAAGCGGCCAATAAACTCGCATTAACACAACCAGCTATGAGCAATGCGTTAAAACGTCTAAGAGATTTATTTGACGATCCTTTGCTGGTACGAGCTGCGGGCTCCATGACCCCAACAGCTAAAGCCCTTGCCCTTAAGCCCGAAATTGAAGCGCTGTTAAAAATGGCAGAAGAGATCACGCAACCAAGTGAGCAGTTTAATCCGGCTACCGCCCACGTGACGTTTCGTATTATGGCAAACGATTATTTAGAATCGACGCTAATTGCCCCCTTTATTTGCGAGCAGCTAGCTAAAAATCCGGGCATTGACTTCGATGTACTTAGCCCCAGCGACGTGAACCTACAGGATATGGAAAAAGGCACTATCGATTTGGCAATAAACCGTTTTAATGGTCTGCCGCGCTCTTTTCATCAAGCTACTGTATGGCGAGATAACTACTGTTGTTTAACCCATCCACATAATCCATTTTTAAACGATGCAAACTTAGACCAATACTTAAAAAGTGAACATATTTGGGTTAATCGAGCCGGCTGGGGCCCCGAACCCGCTGTAACCAATAAATCAGGTAAACAAAAATTAGGCTGGGTCGATGAGGCATTATGGCAATTAGAACAAACACGTAAAATAAGAGTGTTTACTCGTCATTACATGATTGCCAGTTTACTGTGTCAATCTGAGCAACTCATTGCAACCCTTCCGCGCCGTCAAGCAAAGCTTTTAACTAGCCATACTAATTTAGTGATTAGCCCTGTGCCATTTCAAATCGTCCCCATAGAAGTAAAAATGATATGGAGCCCGTTGTTACACCATACACCAGCGCACCAATGGCTTAGACGCGAGTTGTTGGCGTTTGCAAATACAGTGATTGATAGGTAAAGAATTAAAATATTGATAAAATCAATATCAGTTATTGAAAACAACAATTTCATTAATATTACACTTAGCGCTACAGTGAAGTTAAGCCAACAAACTAAGAGTAATAATTATGCAAACATCAGCGAGCTTCACACAACAAGACGGATTATTCATTGATGCAAATTTACATCAATTCATTGAACAACAATTGTGTCGTAAAACAACACTTCAAACGCAACACGTTTACCAAGCGTTAGCCACGTTAGTTGATGAGTTTGGGTGTACATGTCGTAAAACAAAACACCAAGAAAACGACATTCTCGACGTGAATACTTTATTAAATGCATATCAACGTAAAAGTCATCCACATTGTCATGTAGATGCACAAACAACCGCAGCGGTTCTAGATGAATACTGTTGCCAAGTGCCTGCAATTATTGTGGTTGCTTTAATGGATACGCTTAGTGGCACACTCTGTGATGAGCCAAGCGCCCATAAACTTTACCACAGAGCTGCAGAACTGACAGAGCGTCCATGCGTTCATCGCAAGCAAACAGCTAACGCCTCTGCAGCGTAAAATGCTGCCCTTTAAAAGTGCTCGATAACCTTGTTGGCAAATTGTTTGCAACTTAAGGTTGTCGAGTTATGATTTGATTGAGCTAAATCAAATGTAACCTGTCCACTGGCAAATGTGCTTTCAAGCGCGTTTTCAATTAAACAAGCAGCCTCACTCCATCCCATAAACTTAAGCATTAACACCGCACTCAATAAGCTACTGCTCGGATTTGCCTTATCTTGCCCTGCTATGCGCTCAAATGTACCATGTGTGGGTTCAAAAAACGCAACTTCGGTATTTAAGTTTGCCGCCGGCATAATCCCTACTCCACCGACTTGTGCACTGAGCATATCGGCCAAAAAGTCTCCGTTTTGATTAGTGGTGGCCACCACATCAAATTGAGCAGGATCCATTAAACACTGCTGAAGCATATTATCGGCAATTACTTCTTTAATAACCAGCGGCGGTAAATCAGCACGTTGTATTTCAAGCCAGCGCCCGTTTTGATGCTCAACGGCAGCATATTCACGTTTGGCCAGTGCAAATCCCCAACGCTTAAATGCGCCATCGGTAAACTTAAGTACATTACCTTTGTGAACTAAAGTGAGTGATTCACTATTATTTTTTAGGGCATAATTAATTGCATAGCGTATTAATCGCTCTGATCCCTCTTTAGAGATATTTTTAATACCTAAACCACATTCTTGGGTAAAACGAAGCCGTGTTACGCCCATTTCTTCACATAAAAAATCGAGCATCTTTTCACTTTCAACACTGCCCGCTTGCCACTCAATTCCTGAGTACACATCTTCACTGCTATCACGCAGCACAGTAATATGCGTGGTAAATGGGTTTTTTAAGGGTGACGGTAATGCACTAAATCCTTTAATGGTTCGCATATTTACATACAAATCCATTTCATGACGAAGCGCGACATTGAGCGAGCGAAACCCGCCTCCAAGCGGTGTGGTTAAAGGGCCTTTAATCGCGATTTTACACTCTCGTACTGCATTAATCGTTTCTTGAGGGAACCAATCACCGTCATAAAGCTTGGCAGCTTGCTCACCATTGTAAACTTGCATCCAATGAATTTTGCGTCTTGCGCCATAACTATGCTCTATGGCGGCATCCACTACTTTTCGCATCACTGGCATCACGTCCAGCCCAACGCCATCACCATCAATATAAGCAATAATAGGGTGTTCGGGTATATGCCACTGTCCTTGTTCATCAATAAGTATATTTTCACCATATTCTGGCACAGTAATATGTTGATATTGCATTGTTAACACCTAGAAAAACATCCTCTTTCCATTAAAGCATGTTAGTTAATAGGTGTCTGTAATTGCATTTTTATAATTGATATCACCGCAGCGAATAACTGCACGGTATTCACTATTAGTAAAAATGAGGGAACGATTTTTTAATCAAGATGGCATCAGACATTTTATTTAACACCCGACCAAATAGAACATTACTGAGTAGAGCATAAGTGCAGATTAATTTTAACCACCGGATAATTATAAAATTAACCTGCTAAATGAGATTATTTGTAATAGGCAAATAAGTATTTATTAAAACTATATTGGCTTTGTATAACCGCAATAACAAATCCAAGTCAGCAATTTGTTGATGTACATGGCGTAATAAAGACTGATCACGAGATTTTTTTGTGCTCAGTTTTATATTTTTATTGGCTTTTTTTGCGGCTAATTGTAAATCCAGTATCCACTTTTTTAGCCAAGCTAGGGTCATTTTGATAAAGTCCCATGGCGTAATATCTAAACTATCCTCCGCAGGATTTCCAGGTAATAAGAGGAAATCTATTGGCCATGTTTGCTATTGATCATTAATATATTCTTCTAGTGCTATAAAACTATGCGGCTTTAATGCTTGTTGCCATGTAGATAAAGGTGAATCGACTGGGCGTTGTAACTTAGTGTAAACCGTTTCTATTGTTTTAAAACTATTTACATAAGCACCAAACCAAACATGTAAGCCATGCTCTTCAATACGCTGCCCACGAGCCGCATTACGACCACTTGCGCCTTTACCACCTAAACGTCAACCTTGTTGGTATACAGTAATAGTTCGATGCTGTTGCCAATCACGCTGCTCAGTTAAATACAGTGCAGCAGTCATAGCCAATACACCACCAATTATCACAATTTTTTCTTGGCCCATGATAAATCCTTCTAAGCAATTTAAATTTTAGTTGTGGCTAACTGGTCAAAATCCATTTGAACATAAAATGGTAAGTGCAGCGTTTGACTACCTAACTTCAGACCAAACATATCGGCAAGGGGGAAACTATCTAATTTATTAAGATGTAAAGTAAACTCAGGTTTCAAAAATTTCAAAATGATGTATTTTTTTAATCATAGAGGGTGAGTGCATTACGCTTTGGTATACCGCTGAATCACTACTGCCATCGAGAAATTGCTTAAACAATATTTGATCCATTTGTGGATTAACAAACCCACTCAATAGCTGCTTTAATAATGACAAATCAATGCCTAAATGTTTACGAGAAAACAAATTTGCTACTTGCTCACCAAAATCATCTAGGACAGAGAAAAAATCATTTTCGTGCCCCTGAGAATTTATTGTAATTGTAAATAGCTCATGCATTTGTAGCTTTGATTCAGGCGAAAAATGATCAAAGCATTCTAAAGATAGTGAAAAATTCGAAAGCTCAGTTACACACTCGGGCATAATGTAATCACATAAGTATTTAATTATAACCCCACGTTTCGCGACCATTAATGAGTGCATAAATGTTATTAACGCAGATAAATGCAGGATATAAATATAGGTAGGTTATATCCTCATCTTCAACTTTAGTGATAGGCAACCAAATGATAATATCTGCTTCTTGCATCCAACAATGCTGATCGAAAGGCGGTGTCATTGAGACTATTTTTTCAATATCTGTAAATGTAATAAGTGCAAACTCGCCAAGTATTTTAAAACGAATATTCCCTTTAACGCCTACGTTTAGCGTTGAATCAATATATCTTTGTGATTTAGCTAATTCTATCTCAGCAAAAAAACCATACATAGTCGCAATGTGCATACGACAAGGCGGCTTTGCTATTGGATCAGATAAAAAATGTTGATATGGCGTAGATAATGAGCTCATTTGACCCCCTCAGTTAAAAACTGAGTATAGTCAGATATATTCTGGTCTGTTGACCTTTGCAAATTAATATTTATGGCTATATGCGAATTCCACTCGATTCAAAGTATTTTAATAAATTACTTGCAAAGTAAAATGTTGTGAAGTAGTATCGCTGCTTGGCTATAAAAAGCCCTAGCGGTTAACCTCTTTACCCTGATCCAGTAAGCCCCGCAAAACGTATATTCAAAAGCTAAGTTATTGTACGGCGAGAACCCCTATTAATACCTTGATGATTTATTTTTAATATCATCGTAAAAGTGTCATAAAGATCGTCAACACTGTAATGAAGCTAAACACAATGTGATTATTTATCATCTGTAATGTGCTTTAAGAAAAAGCCCAGAATAAATAACAAAAATAAAGTGAGTTTTATTATGTCATACAAATATAACGGATCTATGATCCAAATAGCACATCCAGTGCAATCAATTTCGGTTAACAAACATCGTGTAATCTTTAGCGATACACAAGGTTTGAAAAATGCATTGTTTCAAAAAGCAAGTGATGCACGTCAATTTGTAAAGTGGCTCAAAGCCAGCTAATTATCATTGATAAGTTAAACACTTATAAATAAATCTAAATGCCAGCGTGAAGCTGGCATTTTACTTTTTGGTGTATTATTGACTACACTTAAATCCTTGTTTATTTATTCGTTGTAGTGCCAATGCGGTTTTCGTGGTTAATACTGTTAGTCTGTGTATTTTTAAGCACAAAGTGTAATGCCAGAACAATAAAATGGTTAACACATGATTTTGCGCCCTACTACATTATAAGCGGGCCCAACAAATCCCAAGGTCGTGACGAAAGTATTATTTCGCTTTTAGAACAACAGCTGCCGCATATTACCTTTGAAAAAGTGATCATCCCCTCAGGTAAAGTGATTCAGGAACTCGCAAACCTGCAGTCTAATGCCTGTGCTTTGTCGCTCTATAAGAATAAATACCGCGAAGAGCGTGTTTATTTCACACATCAAAGCTCTACAGCAGGGCTTTCGCCATCGATTGCCATGCATACCAAGCTAAGTAGTGCGCTTGAGATTGAAGACGCAAAACCGGTGTCATTAACCAACTTATTAGTTAATAAAAAGCTTACCTTAGGTGTATCTATGAATCGCTCCTATGGCAGTGAAATTGATAAAATAATCAACACCACACCCGGTATAAATCTGGTCATTCGGCCAACCCGCGATACCCTCAGTACGTTAACATATATGCTTAACCTTAAAAGAATTGATATTTTATTAGGTTACCCAAGTGAACATTATTATTTAGCAAAAACAATGGGCTTTACTGATAATTTAACCCAGCGGGTGCTCACTGAAGCACCAGAAATAAGTTACGGTTACATTGGCTGTACTAAAAACGAGCAAGGTGCAGAGGATATTGCTACGCTTAATCAACAACTCAAACTGATTAAGCAGACTGAAGACTATAAACAGATATTAACTCGGTGGTTACCAAGTCATTTCAAACCCAAATTAGAAGCGCATTTACAATAATAAAAAGCTAAGCGTGTTACTAATTAGCGCTTAGCTTTTTTAAAATAGTCTTACTGGCGAATACCTTCAATAAATAAACCAATATCAACATGGGTAGATGCTGGGCCTAAGTTATAGTCAATACCGTAGTCGGCCAGTTTTAAGCTAGTTTCTCCTTCAAAACCAACACGGTAACCACCCCATGGATCTTTACCTTCACCAATTTTATCTATTTCAAAGGTAATTGTCTTCGTAACACCGTGTAGAGTAAAGTCACCGGTTACTGTGGCTTCTTCACCGTCTTCGTCAAACTTAATCGCTGTACTCTTAAAGCTTGCCTGTGGGTATTTGCTTACATTTAAAAAGTCACTACCACGTAAGTGTTTATCACGTTCTGCGTGATTTGAATCTAGGCTTGCCGTATCAATATTTACACTAATTTGAGACGCATTTGGATTTTTAGCATCGTAGTTAAATTTGCCGTCAAAGGAATTAAAACGCCCGTGCAGCCAGCTATAGCCTAAATGTTTAATCTTAAAGTTTACAAAAGCATGCGCACCTTTTGTGTCAATAACATAATCTGCGGCATTCGCAGTGGTCGCTGTCATAAACATCGCTGCTGATAACGCTGAAGTTAAAAATAATTTTTTCATTTTAATCATCCTTTTGTAATGTGATCATTCTAATTAATGTTTTATCTTTATCGATAAAGTGATGTTTTAGCGCACCTAACACGTGCAATACTACAAATCCAATTAATAAGCATGCGCTATAGAAATGGATTTGCCCAGCTATATCAGCCTGAGAATCAAACGCAAAGTCGATAGCTTTTACATAAAAAAAGCCAAATACTTCTATGGGTCGTCCATCAGCCGTCGAAATTAAATACCCTGACACCATAATGATCAGTAAAAACAGATACATTAAAATATGTGCTGTTTGGGCTAATTGATTTAACTGCTTGTTACTGCCAATCGGACTTGGTTTAACACTAAAGTGTCGCCATAACAGCCTAAAAACAAAAACCGCTGCTAAGCTAAGGCCAATGCTTTTGTGTAGGTCTAATGATCCTTTATACCAACTATCATAATAAGTCAGCTCAACCATATATAAACCTAAACCAAACAGACCAAACACGGTCAGCGCCATTAGCCAGTGTAAAAATATAGCCACCACGCCATAGCTGGTTTTTGAGTTTTTAAACATTCCCTACTGCCAATCTCTTATTTAGTAATAACAATACGATATAATGATTAAGTGGTGATTAAAATAGCATATGTAAACACTTATCGTGCGTATACGCACAGTAAATGATATAAGGTTAGTATAATTGCAAATAACGTTGAGAAGGAATTAGCTAGCAGCTGACTCGTTAAGAGACACGTATATTTGGCTATTAGGTTCAACCTGTAAGCAGGCAATCAGGCCCTCTTTTATTAGTTCTAACATAGCGATAAAACTAACAACAACCCCACTGCGTCCCTCTTCAAAGGTAAATAGTTGAGTAAACGCAACCGGCGTTTTTGATTGGGATAAGGTATTTAAAATCAAGCTCATGCGCTCACGCGTTGAAAGGCTTTCAGCGCTAATTAAATGATGCTCGAATGTTTTTGCACGCGCCATGACATCGCTTAGCGCTAACAATAAATCTTTAATTGCCAGTTCAGGTAATGGCTGGTTTTTTTCTGCTAGTTCTGGCACACTTGCCTGCGCTATAAAGATATCGCGGCCAACACGAGGTAGGCTGTCTATATTTTCGGCCGCTTTTTTAAATTGTTCGTACTCTTGTAAGCGTTTTATAAGTTCGGCGCGGGGATCGTCTTCTTCTTCTAACTCTTCATGAACAGGCAGTAACAGCCTAGATTTAATTTGGGCCAGCAATGCCGCCATTACTAAATATTCACCCGCGAGTTCTAGCTGGAACTCGCTCATCATTTCTACATATTTTACATACTGCTCAGTAATGCTAAAAATAGACAACTCAAGAACATCTAGCTTATGCTTTTTAATTAGATAAAGCAGCAGATCCAAAGGCCCTTCAAAGGTTTCTAAAATAACTTCAAGCGCATCAGGCGGGATATATAAATCTTCGGGTTTATCAACAACGGCTTTACCATGTAAAAAAGCCAGAGGCAGCTTTTGCTGCACTGGCATATCAGGTGTTGGCGTTGATGATAGCGTCTCAGACTGTTTCATTGTTATTCAAATGGCGTTGTATCACCGCAACCAACACGAAGAATTTGAATATCATCTTCTGATAAATCAATCACTGTGGTCGCCTGCTCAGGTAAATACCCACCATGAATAATTAAGTCCACATGTTTATCAAGGCGCTCTAAAATGTCATCGGGATCAGCTTGAGTAAACTCTTCGCCCGGTAAAATAAGTGAGCACGACATTAAGGGCTCACCCAGCTCAGCTAATAAAGCACACGCTATTGGGTGCTCTATAACACGTATGCCTATGGTTTTTTTCTTGTCGTTTAATAACCGCTTAGGCACTTCTTTTGTACCTTTAAAAATAAACGTGTAAGGCCCTGGGGTATTATTTTTAATAAGCCTAAACATTTGGTTATCAACACGCGCATAAGTAGACAGCTCAGATAAATCACGGCATACCAAAGTAAAATTGTGATGTTTTTCAATACCACGAATACGTTCAATGCGCTCTTTAGCTTGCTTATTACCTAAATTACAGCCTATCGCGTATCCTGAATCTGTAGGATACACAACTACGCCGCCTTGTTTAATAATATCAACAGCTTGAGAAATTAATCTAGGCTGTGGATTATCTGGATGTATATGAAATAATTGACTCATAATGCAACTCCTTCGTGCTTTTCCCATGTTTGCCAAACCCCTTGGCAATCTTTAGGTAAGTATAAATTTTTTCCAAGTTCTAAATAGCTAGTCGGAAAATGAAAATCAGAGCCTTGTGAGCAAAGTAGCTCGTATTCTTGGCTCAATAGCCCTAAAAACTGACGTTCACTTGGCGCCTGCTGCGGCTGCGCAACTTCCATTGCATCTCCGCCTACTGATTTAAATTCCACTAACAATTTACGTAGCCACTTGTTCGACATTTTATAGCTACTTGGGTGCGCTAAAACGGCCACCCCACCTGCGGCATGAATCGCCGCAATAGCTGTTTGCATATTACACCAATTACTTGGCACGTAACCGGTTTTACCTCGCCCTAAATACTTTTTAAATACCCCAGGAAAGTTTTTAGCTACACCACGCTCAATCAATGCTCTGGCAAAGTGAGCGCGGGTAATTTGTGCATTTTCGGCCAGCTCGCGAGCTTGTTGGTAAATACCATCGAATCCGTTTTTATTTAGTCGATGGCCAATCTCTATTGCGCGGGTTTCGCGTTTTTGCTGCTGCTCGCTCAGTAATATATGCAAGGTACTATCGTTAGTATCAATATTTAGTCCAACAATATGAATTTCAAAACTTTCCCACTTGGTTGATATTTCAACCCCGTTAATAAGTTTAAGCGGCAAATTTTCACTTTTGATAAAAGCCCGTGCAGGTTCAATAGCAGCCACCGTATCGTGATCGGTAATAGCAAATACATCAATATTTTTGTCGACTGCTCGCGCTAATAATTCCTCAACGGTTAAATGGCCGTCTGAGTGCGTGGTGTGGCTATGTAGGTCGTATTTTATCAAATGAAAACTACTTAAATTTAGGGTTTAACGGTGTTTTACTCAGTATAACAAGTTTTTTAACTAAATTGTTTTAAATAAACACTTGACACAAAAGCAGTTGATACGTTTTACTGTAGCCACTTTTAGACATTAAAGAATTAACAACAATGAAAAATACAATTCACAACATCATTTGGTGGTGGCACTCTTAAAATCAAGGGTGATGAATTGTCGTGTCTAAACAAAAAATTCTAACCCGCTACCATGCGGGTTTTTTTATAACTAAATTTTGCAATACAAAATTAACAGGAATTAAAAACATGAATAACGTAAACACTCTTACACATCATTGGTGGTGGCGCCTGGCATAGCGGGACGGTAATGGTCTATCTATAATTTAGACATCGTTATTCAAACCCCGCACTGCTTAGCATTGCGGGGTTTTATTTTTTTAGGGGATGAGGTTTGATTTTTAGTCATATAACAACAACACCAGGTGAAGTGACCAGCATAACGCAAGTACGAGACTACATAAGTAGCCCACTTGCATTGTATGCCGCACTTGATAAACCTAACTCACTATTACTTGAATCTGCAGAGATAGATTCTAAAGATAGCGTAAAAAGCTTAATACTCGTTGATTGTGCACTGCGTATTGTCTGCCAAGGCAATCAAGTGAGCGTAACAGCACAATCAAATAACGGGCAGCAGTTACTCAGTTATTTACAAGCTAATGTAAAAAACTGCGCATCACAGTTATCCGATACCACACTAACACTGGCGTATCACCCAACAGATGACACAATAGACCAAGCCAGTAAGCTGATTGCAGATAATGCTTTTAGCGCATTACGCACCTGTTTAAACAGCATTAAAAGTACCACTAACAATCCATTCTCGGTGTTTTTAGGCGGTGTATTTGCCTACGACATGGTGGCTAATTTTGAACAACTCACCTATGTACCCGACGGGGAAAACACCTGTCCAGACTATGTTTTTTATTTAGCAGAAACTCTGGTTGTTATTGATCATCAAAAACAAACAACGGAATTAATTGGTAACGTATTTAATGGCCCTGATGTACATGCAAACTGCTTTGAAGTAGGCAAACAATTAGAGCGCTTGAATACATTATGCAACCATGCTGCTGATTTCAGCGCACCAAGCCAAACTGGCGACTGCCCAGTGAGTGTTGATATTAGTGATGAGCAATACTGCCAGCAAGTAATTAAGCTCAAGCGACACATAGTCGATGGCGATATTTTTCAAGTGGTGCCCTCTCGTACCTTCTCACTACCCTGTCCTGACTCTTTACATGCCTACAGCCAGCTAAAAAAACAAAACCCTAGTCCGTACATGTTTTATATGCGCGATGAAGATTTCTCATTATTTGGCGCATCTCCTGAGTCCGCGCTTAAATACGAAGTTAAATCCCAACAGGTCGAGGTTTATCCGATTGCCGGCACACGCCCTCGCGGCAAATTTGCTAATGGAAAAATCAACCCTGATTTAGATAGCCGTATTGAGCTTGAGCTTAGAAACGATCAAAAAGAACGTGCAGAGCATTTAATGCTGGTTGATTTAGCGCGTAATGATGTGGCGCGCATTAGCATGCCGGGTACGCGCCATGCCAAAGAGCTATTAAAAGTAGACCGTTACTCACAAGTAATGCACTTAGTGTCGCGCGTGGTGGGGAAATTAAAACCCGAACTAGATGCCCTGCATGCTTATCAAGCCTGTATGAACATGGGCACATTAGTGGGCGCGCCAAAGGTAAGAGCTGCAGAGCTTGTGCGCCAAACCGAAGGAAAGCGCCGCGGCAGTTATGGCGGCGCAGTTGGCTATTTAACTGGTGATGGTGCAATGGACAGCTGTATTGTTATTCGTGCAGCCTTTGTTAAAAATAATATTGCTTATGTGCAAGCTGGCGCTGGGGTTGTGTTTGATTCAGACCCAATGTCAGAGGCTAACGAAACCCGCGCAAAAGCACAGGCGGTGATCACCGCGATTAAATCGACATATGAGGCTGTATAAAATGAGTGAAGCACACCCTATTAAAATTTACTTTTTAGATAACTTTGACTCATTTAGCTATAACCTTGTTGATGAACTAACAATGCTAGGTGCTGAGTTAGTTGTTTACAGAAATAACATTAGCGCTGAAGTAATATTCAACAAAATGCAGGCAGAGCACAAGCAGGTATTACTGGTTTTATCGCCAGGCCCAGGGGCACCCAGTGATGCGGGCTGCCTAATGGAATTAATTAGCTTGTGCAAAGGTAAATTTCCAATGCTAGGCATTTGTTTAGGCCAACAAGCACTAACACAAAGTTACGGCGGAGTAATCGGTCATGCTGGTGAAACCGTACATGGTAAATCATCAATTATTGAGTTAGACGATCACCCGGTGTTTAACGGAATGGGCAGCACTATGCCAGTGGCGCGTTATCACTCATTAATGGCCACAAAAGTACCTGATAACTTAGCGGTTATTGCAAAGTATCAAAATATTCCAATGGCTATTTATCATCATCAAGACACTGCGCTGGGTTATCAATTCCACCCAGAATCTATTTTAACGCCCAATGGCGCTATGCTGCTGCAGCAAAGCGTTGCCTATTTAACGCGTGCCAAATAAAGGGAACATTATGACTACACAATTACAAAACTCGCTTAATGTTCAACAGGCTATTGAGCACGTTATTGCCAAGCAATCATTGAGCTATGCACAAGCAAAAACACTTTTTGATCAAATAATGCAAGGGAATATGAGCGATATTGAGCTCTCTGCACTGTTAATTAGCCTTAAAATGAAAGGTGAAATAAGCGATGAAATCGCCGGTGCCGCGGCCTCAATGCGTGAAAACGCCGTGGCATTTATAACCAATAAAACTCAACTTGCCGATAGCTGTGGTACCGGTGGCGATGGTTCGAACACTATTAATATCAGTACAACCGCGGCAGTTGTGGCAGCCGCTGCCGGTGTTAATATGGTAAAACATGGCAATCGCAGTGTATCGAGTAACTCAGGGTCTGCTGATTTACTCAAAGCCTTGGGGATCAATATTGATATGACTCCCACGCAAGCGGCTAAATGCCTTGAACATACAAATTTTACCTTTTTATTTGCACCGCACTATCACAGCGGCGTGCGCCATGCGATGAACGTACGAACCACTTTAAAAACCCGTACTATTTTTAATATTCTTGGGCCGCTAGCTAACCCTGCGGCCCCTGATGTTCAATTACTGGGGGTATACGATGAATCTTTGTGCCTACCTATGGCGCAAACTCTTCATACTCTGGGCACTAAGCGCGCTATGATAGTTCACGGCTCTGGCACCGACGAAATCGCCTTGCATGGCCCAACACAGGTTGTTGAGCTGGATAACGGCAAAATCACCCAATACACACTCAACCCTAGTGATTTTGACCTTGCAAACTATTCACTTGAACAATTAGCCGGTGAAGGCCCACAATACAATGCAAACGCCAGCCTTGCCATTTTACAGGGCAAAGGTAGCGAGGCACATAACGCCGCTATTATTGTTAACGTTGCTGCATTGCTGTACTTAACTGGCCAAGCACAATCGTTAAAACAAGGTGCACAAATAACACACTCATTATTACGTTCAGGCAAGGCCATGGACACACTAAATGCAATTATTGAGGTAAGTCATGGCTAATGTATTAGACAAAATTATTGCCGATAAAAAAATAGAACTCATTGAACGCAAAGCAGCGCGCCCACTTGAGAGCTTTAAGCATCAAGCTAAACCCACCACACGTAGCTTTTATCAAGCGTTAGCGGCACCTGGCACGCAGTTTATTTTAGAGTGCAAAAAGGCATCGCCTTCTAAAGGGTTAATTCGTCAGCCGTTTGATTTAACAGAAATCACCCAAGCGTATAAGCAGTATGCCACTTGTATGAGTGTATTAACTGACGAAAAGTACTTTCAGGGTAGCTTTGATTACCTTGAGTTTGTGCGCAGCCAAGTAGAGCAGCCACTTATTTGTAAAGACTTTTTTATTGATGAATACCAAGTCTATATGGCACGTATTTATGGTGGTGACGCTATATTACTGATGCTATCAGTGCTTGACGATAAGCAGTATAAAGCACTGCATGCCGTCGCCGATTCGTTAAATATGTCGGTACTAACTGAGGTGAGTAACGAAGAAGAAGTGCATCGTGCACTGGCACTCAATGCACAAATAATAGGTATTAATAATCGTGACTTGCGCGATTTAAGCACCGACTTAGCCACAACCGAACGACTACGTAAACTTATTCCTAACGATAAAGTGGTTATTTCAGAGTCAGGTATTTATACCCATCAAGATGTAAAACGTTTAGCGCCTTTATGTAATGGATTCTTAATTGGCAGCTCATTAATGGCTGAGGCTGATTTATTACAAGCGTGCCGCCGCGTAATCCTAGGCGAAAACAAAGTCTGTGGATTAACCCGTAATCAAGATGCCATTGCGGCTTACGACAACGGTGCCCTTTATGGCGGATTAATTTTTTATCCAAAATCACCGCGCTTTGTCAATTTAGATTGCGCCAAAGAAATCAGCCAAAGTGCCCCTTTAAAATTTGTTGGGGTGTTTGTTAATGCCGCCATAGCAGAGGTTGCTGAGCACGCAAAACAACTAAAACTGTCTGCTGTTCAATTACATGGCCAAGAAGATGAACATTACATTGCATCCTTACGTAATGAACTACCACGTCATTGTGAAATATGGAAAGCACAGGCCATCAAAAGTGCTTTGCCTCAACCGATTACAGGAGCCGATCGCCATTTATACGACACCCACAGTGATTCACAGGCTGGCGGCACAGGCAAAACATTTGATTGGTCTGTACTTCGCGATGCCACGACCCCATTTATGCTTGCTGGCGGCTTAAACCCAGACAATATTAGCGATGCACTTTTTCAAGGTGCTCTTGGGCTTGATTTAAATTCAGGTGTTGAAGAGTCTCCAGGTAAAAAGTGTGCAAACAAACTACATCATGCTTTTACAAGTATCAGAAATTATTGAGGTTAAAATGCAAAATCCAGCTTATTTTGGCGAGTTTGGCGGTATGTTTGTACCCCAACTGCTTGTCCCTGCGCTTAAGCAGTTAGAAAACGAATTTAATAAAGCACAAAAAGATCCTGAATTTCAGGCAGAGCTAAGTAAATTACTCAACGAGTATGCGGGTCGTCCTACCCCGCTTACTTTAACGCGTAACTTAGTTAAAAACCCAAAAGTAAAATTGTACTTAAAGCGTGAAGATTTACTCCACGGTGGTGCGCACAAAACAAACCAAGTTTTAGGCCAAGCACTGCTTACCAAACGTATGGGTAAAAAAGAAGTGATTGCTGAAACAGGCGCCGGCCAGCACGGCGTTGCAACGGCACTTGCCTGTGCGTTACTTGGACTAAAATGCCGCATTTATATGGGTGCAAAAGATGTTGAACGCCAACAACCAAATGTATTTAGAATGAAGCTAATGGGCGCTGAAGTTATTCCGGTAACCGCAGGCTCGGGTACATTAAAAGATGCGGTTAACGAGGCACTGCGTGATTGGTCTGCCAATTATCAAGAAGCTCATTACCTTTTAGGTACTGCAGCGGGTCCTCACCCATTCCCGACTATAGTACGTGAATATCAAAAAATTATTGGTGAAGAAGCAAAACAACAAGTACTTAAAGCCGAAGGCCGTTTGCCTGATGCGGTTATTGCGTGTGTAGGTGGTGGGTCTAACGCAATTGGTATGTTTAGCGATTTTATTGATGAGCCAAGCGTTAAACTCATTGGCGTTGAACCTGCAGGTAAAGGGTTAGACACGCACGAACATGGCGCAACTATCTGTAAAGGAACAAAAGGTATTTTGCACGGTACTTACACTTATATTATGCAAAATACAGATGGCCAAATTGAAGAGTCTTACTCTGTATCGGCGGGACTAGATTACCCCGCAGTTGGCCCTCAACATGCCTTTTTGCACGAAACTGGCCGTGCTCAATATGTCGGTATTACCGACACCAAAGCACTTGATGCCTTTCAAGCATTAGCTAAACACGAAGGGATTATTCCTGCGCTTGAATCAAGTCATGCGCTAGCCTATGCCCTCGAATATGCAGAAGAGCAAACGCAAGACAGTATCATTGTTATTAATTTAAGTGGTCGTGGCGACAAAGACTTAGCCCACGTACACAAGGTATTATCAGAGGAAGGTCAACTATGAGCCACGTAAAAACTGACCGTTATGGACAAATGTTTGCCGCGCTTAAAGAGCAAAACCAGGGTGCTTTTGTACCGTTTGTGACCATTGGCGATCCAGGTAAAGCGCAAAGCATCGAAATTATTAAAAGCTTAATTGACGGCGGTGCTGACGGGCTTGAATTAGGTATTCCTTTTTCCGACCCGATTGCCGATGGCCCTGTCATTCAAAAAGCCAATATTCGTGCCTTAAACGTGCATATTAATACGCAAGACTGCTTTGATATTATTAAAGAGATCCGTGAATATAACGCCGACATTCCAATTGGTTTGTTATTGTATTCAAACTTAATATTTAAACGTGGCTTAGAAAAGTTTTACACCGATGCAAAAGCAGTGGGTGTTGACTCTATTTTAGTGGCTGATGTGCCATTACATGAGTCTAAAATGTTTAGAAAAGCCGCCATGGCCAATGGTATCGACCCGATTTTTATCGCTACACCGAACGCCAGTGACGATACCCTGCGTGAATGTGCATCATACGGCCGTGGCTACACCTACTTGCTTTCTCGTGCTGGGGTAACAGGTACAGACACCAAAGCACAAATGCCAGCAACCCATGTGGTTACGCGCTTACAAGAGTACCACAGTGCACCTGCATTATTAGGCTTTGGTATTTCAACGCCTGAAGATGTAAAAGCGGCACTTAAAGCCGGTGCTGCGGGGGCTATTTCGGGCTCTGCTGTGGTAAAAGTTATTGAAGCAAACTTAGATGATTTAGATGCAATGACCACGCAGCTAAAAACATTTGTAAGCGATATGAAAGCCGCTACTGCACTTTAATAGCAAGCTGTGTTTTATCATTATCAATAAAAAAGGGCATGTAATATGTAACACCACTCGTTTAAGAGCGAGTGGTGTTTTTTCGTTTATATCTAACCGGATATTTTTGTGTCTTTGCCAGCACCGCTCGCGGATAAGCTTTTCGCTTTCTTTTCTCCGGTAATATTAGCCGTTTACCGTTTTCACGTAGTTCTTTTAGCTTTTTAGGGATTGTCCCTGGGCTTCGACCTGAACACCATAAAAACTCGTCTTGTATGAGGTATAATGCGTTAATAAAACTGATGCGTAATGGCTCAACTTTATGGGCTTTAGCCATCTCTGCCATTTCAAGTCTCACGATATTATATGATGTCAGAATACCCCAGAGCTCTTGATAAATACCTTCCTGTTTCAGGCTCCGTAATGCTGGTTTATTTGATAGTTGATATTGCTTGAGCTCACCATAGCCTCGCTCTATTTCCCATCGTTGCCAATACACATCGAGTAGCGCTTTCAGCGGGTACTTTTCTGGACAGACGCATGAGGTGATGAACCCTTTTATTTCCCCTTTAGGTGTCGGAATTTGAATAAGCCTTGCTTGCCATGTATCACCTAGGTAAGGGGCTGATTTCTTAGCTTGTGGTGAAATAGGCATTGTTATTAAGTGGTCGTAATCGCTAAATGACTCCGTTATTTCATAGCGCATTTTGCTTTTGATGGGCGTAAGCCAATGATGATTTTCGCTAACGCCTTGCCAGCTCGTAAATAGTTCAGCCGAAAAGAAACCTCTATCAAATAGCGTCAATGAATATTCAGGTGCTGAGCCAACAAGCTGTTGAGCATAATGAATTTCACTTTGAGTAATGGGGCCAAACGCTGCATCGGATATTAAATGCGTTCTTGTCGACATCAAGGTCACAGCAAGTACTGAGGGGAAGTTTGTTGTCGATTTAGCATAGCCAAAGTGACGGTTACTCGGTGTATCTTGAGTTTTAAATTGTGTACCGTCAATGCTGAGCAGCTTTAAACCACACACGTCATCAAAAGTTTGCGACTGCTCCCACTGCGTTGCTGTATGTTTAAAAAGGTGTTTCATAGGCGCTGCGCCTAGCTTTTCTTTCCCTTTTATAATACTGCTCGTCGCCAATGGTGGAAGCTCTCCTTTAGCGTCAGGAAAAGCGAGCTCTAGTTTGTCACAGACTTCAGATATTGAGCGGTTTCTTAATAAACCAATCCCTAATACAAGCCAAGCAGCTTGCTCGGCGGGGAAACGTCGTTTACGCACAGAGGCTCTCCCTGTTTGAGTAACGGCTGCTTCAATCCACTCAAGGGGAATATGCTTAGTAAACGAATCAATATCACGATCTTGGCTAAACTCAGTAGTAAGGTGTAATTCTTTAATAAATTCAGACATAAAAATAGGCCACAACTTTTGTTGTAGCCTATTATGAAGCCTCTGAAAGATCGTTCAATTAACTTAAACGATCCGCATTAATGTAATATGCCCTTTTCTATTTAAAAGCCCACAGCTAATGCGCTTGGTGCTTACCTTCAAGTATTTCTTCAATAAATTTTGCATTAAATGCATCTAAATCTTCAGGGCTGCGGCTAGTGACTAAGCCGTTATCAACACACACCTCTTGATCTACCCAATGAGCTCCGGCGTTAATTAAATCGCTTTTAATACTAGGGAAAGAAGTCACTTTTTTATCTCTGAGCTTATTAATTTCAGCTAATAACCACGGCGCGTGGCAAATAGCGGCCACGGGTTTGTTTCTCTTAGCTCCAAAAAAGCCATCAACAAACGCTTTGGCATCTTTATTTTGACGTAAGCTATCGGGATTAAACAAACCACCTGGCAATAAAAGTGCATCATAGTCAGTGGCATTGGCATCTGATGCTAATTTATCAACGGTTACTTTTTCACCCCAATTATCTTTATTCCAACCAGTGATCTGCCCTTCTTTAATAGACACCACCTCTATATCGGCGCCCGCCTTTAGTAATGCGCTTTGCGGCGAAAGTAGCTCGCTTTGTTCAAATCCATCGGTGGCTAAAATGGCAATTTTTTTACCTTGTAAACGGGTGCTGCTATGTAAATTACTCATTAAATACTCCTTATCTTATTTTTGATACACAGAGCAGTTTGCATACCACATACCAAAAATAACATACTGATAATATTGGCGTTTTATATAAGGAGATTAGAGTGCTATGTAAATTATTTACAGTGGTTGCAGATACTACACGACCACTTAGGAATAATAAAAATAGCCTGCAAGGTACATGCTTTGTTTGAATAACAAAACTCCCTTACAGGCATTGACAATTAAAGGCTGTCTTTTAACGCTTTGGCTGGCTTAAATACGGCTTTATTAGCCCCTTCTATTTCTATTGCTTCGCCGGTTTGTGGATTACGACCTGTACGGGCTGGGTAGTAACTTAATGCAAAAGTGCCAAAACCAGATATTTGTACCTGATCGCCTTCAGACAATGATTTGGTAATCACCTTTTGTAAGCTGGTTAACGCTGCTTGTGCGTCTTTTTTTGTTAACTCGCTCGTGTGTGCCATGGCTGTAACAAGTTCTGCCTTATTCATTTTTTGCTCCTAAATACACGCGCTGGCTTTAGCCAACTAGCGTGGCAATACAATGATGTAAAAATAAAAGCAGGCAGGCTAAGGGTTACAAGGGGGTAAGTCAACCTTAACCAAGCCCAAAGTGCATAAGGGGTAATGAGTGGCGTTAAATATAATCAGTTTGGCTGTTTTATAGTCATAAAGATGACTTAATCGCTTGCTAAGATGAAATAAAAATCACCGTGAGCAAACGTGAACGCTAATCAATACCGCTGGTTTGAATTTACCTTTATTTTTATCATCCTGCCTTTAATTGGCTTTAATATTCGCCAGTATTTATCTAACTGGCTTATTCCAGCACTGATCATTTTAATGAGTGTGTGCTGTATGCTGCTGCTAAACGACATTCACTTTAAGCGCATTAGATTAACCAGTATGGGGCACTTTTCTGCTGTGAAGCGCCGTATGTTTAGCTTTTTCTTTATTGGCGCATTATTTTCAGGGGTGTTTTATAACCTACTCTACCAAGGACACTGGTTTACTTTACCGCGTGAAAACCTCACCGATTGGCTGATGCTATTGCTGCTCTACCCTTTGTTGTCGGTGATCCCGCAAGAGTTAATATTTAGAACGTATTTTTTTCATCGCTATAAGCGCATTATGCCCAGTAAATGGTTGCGCATTATTATTAGTGCCAGTGTATTCGCATTGGCACATATTATATACGCCAATTGGATAGCTGTTAGTTTAGCGTTTGTCGGTGGCTTACTATTTGCCTATACCTACGCGCAAAGCCGCTCAACTTTTGCCTGTGTTATTGAGCACAGCTTATGGGGTATTTGGATGTTTACCCTAGGGATTGGTGACTACTTAGATTCGGGTGCACTGAATTAACTAACCGCAACAAAAAAGCCGCGACAAGCGCGGCTTGATTAAATTAAGTTTAATTAAAAACCAAAAATACTGATATTAAAAAACTTGGTCGCAACGGTGTTTACAAAAATAAGCAGTAAAATCGCTGGAATAAACGTTTGCAGTGAAAAGTTAACGTACTTTTCCATAAAGCTATTCGCATAATTAGGCGAACCTTGTCTTAGCTCTTCACTTAAACGAACCTTCTTCCATTTATACATTACAAACAAACACACCATTAAACCATTGAGTGGTAAAATAGTGTCGTAGAACACGTCATATACAATATCAAAAAAGCTCTTGTTACCACTGCCGTAGCTAGTAAGGGTTGTAAGGCTGTCAATCATACCAAACGACATAATACACATAATGGTTAACACACCGGTTGATAAGGTAAGTATGCCTAGCGCTTTTTTACGGCTAATACCTTTACGGTCACTTAGTGTGGCAGTCGGCACTTCGACAATCGATACCAATGATGTAATTGCGGCAAAAAATACCAGCAAAAAGAAAATAAACGCCACGGCAGAGGCACCAAAGTAGCCAATATCGTGTTGTAACGCTAATAATATTTTTGGTAAGTACACAAAAATCATTGAAACTGACGAGTCAGATAACTTTGTTGGATCGGTATTTGGGTCAAAGCTAAAAATAGCCGGTAACACCATTAAGCCTGCAACAAAGGCAACTAATGAGTCGGTAATGGCAACCATTTTCGCACTACCCACAATGTCATCTTTTTTAGAAATGTAAGAGGCATACGTAATTAAAATACCCATACCTAACGACAACGAGAAAAACGCTTGGCTCAATGCGCCATTAAGAACACTGGCATTCATTTTACTAAAATCAGGAATGATATAGTACTTTACACCCGCCATTGCGTTATCAAGGGTGAGTACGTAACCCACTAATATAATAAGCATGACAAATAACGCTGGCATCAAAAATTTAGCCGCTTTTTCTATGCCATCTTTTACGCCACCGACCAATATTAAGTTAACAATCACCACAACCAGTGCCATGTAGCCAAACACCGTGTAGCTATTAATAAACTCATCAAAGTGCCCAGGGTTTGCCAACTTATCCAAATTACCAAATGCGGTTTGGCTTAAGTAACCAAAAATCCACACTGTGATCACCATGTAAAAAACGGCAATCATAAATGGCGTTAACACGGCTAAAAAGCCAGCAAACTTCCATTTTTTGTCGTTATTGGCTAACGCCTTGTATGCACCAAGAGGATCTTTTTGTGCGTGGCGACCCATAGCCATTTCGGCCATCATGACGGGTAAACAAATGAATGCGACGAACAAAGCATAGACGAGCAAAAATGCACCACCGCCATTCTTAGTCGCAGAAACTGGAAAGCCTACTAAGTTACCAATGCCCACAGCAGAACCCGCCGCTGCTAATATAAATCCTAAGCGGGAGCTAAAGTGCTCTCTATTTTCACTCATGTAATAACCTTGTTATTATTTATTTTATCCAAGGGACTCTACCAGTGTTACACAACGCTTTTCAAGCAATTACCGCGTAAAAAAACATTCTTGCTGTAAACATCGCCATAAACACTTTTAATTCACCAATTATCAACGCTATGCTAGTATGCAGTTAATTAAATTTAACAAATTTTGAGAGTATTTTTATGTTGTATATGATTTATTCAACGGACGTCCAGAACAGCTTAGAGCACAGAAAAGCCGCTCGCCCTGCTCATTTAGCACGTTTACAAACGCTAGAAAACGAAGGCCGACTATTAACAGCCGGCCCCCTTCCAGCGGTTGATAGTGAAGACCCTCAAGATGCAGGCTTTACTGGCTCTTTAGTGATTGCTGAATTTAACTCTTTAGAAGATGCCAGAGAATGGGCCGCAGATGATCCTTATGTTGCGGGTGGCGTATATGAAAACTCAATCGTTAAGCCATTCAAAAAAGTGTTCCCTGCTTAATATCAATGTGGGATCCCCTGTTTAACTGCAACCAGTAATTCAGGGTTTGTTCACTCATTTTTAATTAGACTTTGTCTTATAAAATTTAAATACCCAGTAGAGTATTTAAATTTTAGTGGCTTAGTTTTTAGGCTAAGCAGGTATGTTCTAGGAGTTTCGTAATGCGTGTATTATTAACACTCAATTTAATCGCTGTTTTTTGTTTGGCTAGTTTTGCCCATGCAAATAATACTAACAGCACACCCGATAAAATTGAGATAAGCAAAAAGAAAGCAGTAATACTTGCAAAACAAACCACAGACGGTACAACATTAAAAATCTCTGAAGAAACACAATTTTATACAGTACGAATTTTAAAAGCTGACGGCCACGTCGTCGATTTGAAGATAAACAAAAAAACTGGCGAAGTGAAAAAGGATTAACCAATGCGAATTTTAGTAATAGAAGATGATCTACATTTGGCAGACAATCTGCGCAATGCATTAGAAAAAGAGCGTTACAGTGTTGATTTATGTCACGATGGCGAAGCGGGCCTTTTTCATATAACAGAATACCCTTTAGACATGGCGGTGGTTGATTTAGGTCTGCCTAAAATAGACGGCATTGAGCTTATTAACAAAGCCCGTGCCCAAGGCATCACTATCCCTATTTTAATCTTAACGGCACGCGATCGCTGGCAAGACAAAGTTGAAGGCCTAGATGCCGGCGCTGACGACTACCTAACTAAGCCATTTCATGTTGAAGAACTCATTGCTCGCTGTAATGCGCTTATTCGTCGAAGTGCAGGTAAAGCAAACCCAGAAATGACAGCCGGCCCAATTAAAATTCATACGCGTTCACAACAAGTGTGGGTAAATGACAAAGAGCTGAGCTTAACCGCATACGAGTATAAAGTACTTGAATACTTAATGGTTAACCCGCAAAAAGTAATTTCAAAGTCTGAGTTAACAGAGCATATTTATGACCAAGATTTCGATCTTGATTCAAACGTCATTGAAGTGTTTGTACTGCGTTTACGTAAAAAGCTCGACCCAGACGGTGTGCTTAACCCAGTAGAAACGCTGCGTGGGCGTGGTTACAGGCTTAAAAGCCAGTGGTAGCACCGCAGATTTCGTTAAAAATAAGGCAAGGATTTATCCTTGTCTTTGTTTTATTAGTCGCCTTACCTATTTTGTTTTACTCCATAGGTAAGGCGTATTACGCGTCACTTGTTGATGCCACCGAAAAAAACCTCGAAGCGCACCTGTATTCACTCATCTCCGAGGTTGATTTTACAGAGCGCGGTATTATCATGCCCAGCTCTATCTTAACGCCCGAACTCAACAACTTAAATTCTGATACTTATGCCATGATTTACCGTGACGATGTGCCTATTTGGCATTCTGAGTCTGCGGTTAACGTTAATTTTGTACCTCAGTATATAGAGCCCAAAGCCGGTGCCGCAGACTTTAGACGCGTGGTTTATAACAACACCGCCTATTGGCAGTTAAGCTTAACGGTCATTCTTAATAATATTGACCAATCAGAACAAGCACGATTTATTTTACTAAAACGCAACGATGCCCTACTGCGTTTAATGGACGGGTTTAAACAAACCTTAGTCGATTGGATGTTTATAATGGGGATTGCCATTGCAGGGTTAATGGCTATTGGTTTTATTTGGAGTGCAAGGCCGCTGCAGCGCCTAGATAAAGAAATAAAAGCCATTGAATCGGGTGATATTCAAGAAATTAAAGGCTTATACCCCGTTGAGCTACAAACAATAAAAGCCGACCTCAACCTATTGTTAGAGTCGCAGCAACGCCAAAAAGAGCGCTACCGCGCCTCACTCAGCGATTTAGCACATGCACTTAAAACGCCGTTGGCGGTATTAAAATCAAGCCCACTGGCCAACGATGCCGACGCACAAGAACAACTCGACAGAATTAATGTGATGATCGAGCACCAATTAAAACGTGCTGCTACTGGGGCTTCCGATACATGGAAAAAGCAAACCCCCATCAAACCGGTTATCGACTCTATCTTAAGTGCAATGGGTAAGGTTTATCGCGATAAAGACATCATATTTAATTGCAAAGTGAGTGATAAAGATTACTTTTTAGGCGATAAAACCGATTTAATGGAGTTATTAGGTAACTTAATAGATAATGCCTGCAAAGCCTGTCGATCCCAAGTAAGTATTGACGTTTCACAAGCTAAAACGCTCAGCATTAGTATTTGTGATGACGGCCCGGGTATTCAACCAGATAAACGCGAGTCATTGCTTCAACGCGGTACTCGCCTTGATACTTACGAGAGTGGCCATGGTGTTGGCATGGCGATTGTATCTGACTTGGTGAAGTCGTATCACGGGTTGTTAACTATTTCTCAGTCGCAACGTTTGGGCGGCGCAAAATTTATTCTCGAGTTTAATTACCATGAAAAAAAGTAAGTATATCCTTTGTTTTACTCTAGCCCTGTTATTTGCTTGGGCTGTTCCAAGCGTTGCAGCGCCGCAAGAATGCACACTTGAAAAGAACGCCCTACCCGAACAAATCAAAGCATATACACAATGTTTAGATGCCAAATTAAATACAGTACAGCAAGAACAAGATAGCTGGATCCAAAAGCGTACCTTTGAATTATCGGCATTAGAAAGCGAAACCGGCAACACCCAAATTTTGTCATTATTTAAACTAAGTATTAACGCAAAAGACAACTACATTCAAAGAAGCTGCCAATGGCGCTACATGCTTAAACAACCTAATGCACAACAAGCCGTTGTTACCTACAAAGAGTGTGAAATAGCAATGACCGAGCAGTTTATTCAGCAGCTTAAAATGGGGCTTTAATTAGTTTATAGGTAAGCGATGTGTGCTTAGGTTTGGTTTGATTTGGTAATTAAGTGAATAGTTTATTGGTGTTTTGGGAACTGCAGCCTTAAAGACTTCATTTTAGTAGTTATATAGTTTGCAATGTGATTACTCTGACCATACCGCAAATTCATTTCCATTAGGACCGCTGAAGTGAAATCGTCTACCACCGGGAAATGAAAATGTAGGCTTAATTACTTTGCCTCCAGCTTTTTCAATTTTATTTTGAGTCACTTCAAGGTCATTACTGTATAACACAATTAACGGGCTTCCGTTTTTAGTAGAAACAACCAAGTCAGATTTAAAGAAACCACCATCAACCCCTTGTGCGGTAAAACTACAATATTCTGGGCCATAATCTACAAATGACCAGCCAAACACCGTTAAATTAGAACACGTTGTTAGCGAAGTGAACAAGCTCTCCAACGGCTGGCATATAAGCGCTAATTACCAAGGGAGTACGCAGCACTTTACTTGCGAACAGTTACTGTTGGCGTTACCCCCCAAGAATGATCAGCCAACACATTTAACCCCGAATTTATAGGCTGATAATGTTTTAACACAGCGTTTAACGTCGGTGCCTACGTGGATGGCAGGCCAAGCAAAGTTTGTTGCCACCTTTGAGCACGCTTTTTGGCGAGATAAAAACTTATCTGGGCAATGTTTTAGCCGTGTTGGCCCAATGGTAGAAATACATGATGCCTCTGCAATCGCAGCATCCTGAATTTAATTTTTCAGGGCTCAGCGAGCAACTTAAACAGCTAACAGTGCATTTTGTGGGGAGTGAGTTTGCACAACAGGAGGCTGGCTATTTAGAGGGGGCTATAAACGCCGTAGATAGCGCCTTAGCTAATTTAATAAATACTTAATACCTTACAAAGGCGTGCTTAAGCACGCCTTTGTAAGGTATTAGTCTTCAGATTTAATGACGGTTTCTTCACCTGTGCCAAGCATGGTTGCTAACCAACGCCCTTCGTCACTGGCTTCTAGCGCTATTTTTACAATCATGGTTAACGGCACCGATAACAACATTCCCACAGAGCCTAATAACCAGCCCCAAAATATTAACGATAAAAACACCACTAACGTAGAAAGCCCTAACCCTTTACCCATGTATTTTGGCTCTACAATATTACCCATTACGGTATTTATAGTTAAATAACCCGCGCCAACGAGGCCTGCCACTAAAGGACCTTGAGTAATAAGCGCCAGTAACAGTGCTGGCACAGCCGCTATGATTGAACCAATGTTAGGAATGTAATTAAGCATAAATGCCAGTACGCCCCAAAGTACAAAGTAATCAACATCGAGTATCCACAAGTAAAAACCAGCAATTACACCGGTGGCTAAACTTACTAGGGTTTTAATGGCCAAATAAGAGTTGATAGAGTCTAAAAAGCGGTCAATTTGCTTAATTTTACTGTCGGGGTCGTCTAGTGCTAAATGTATTTTTTTACCAAGTATGGGCCCTTCAAACAGCATAAAAACAACCGTTAAAATAATTAAAAACATATTGGCCATTACGCTACCTAAGCCGGTTAACATATTGGTGGCAACATCAACCATTTTACCGGGGTCGAACATAGACAAAATTTGTTCTTTATTAATTAAGATATTGTATTGCGACGCCATATCAACCAGCCATACAAATTCTTCTTTTAACTGTGCTTTGTATTCAGGTAACTGCTTTGAAAAATCGTTAACCGACTGCCCCACTAAACCGCCTAAGCTGACACCTAAGCCCATAATAATAAGCACCACAAGCACAACCGCTATGCCTTTTGGAATACGGTAGCGAGCAAAAAAATTAATGAGTGGGCTACAAATAATGGCGATAAATGCTGCCAAAATAAACGGAATAACAATAGCACTTGCGGCTTTAATGCCCGCCAATACAATGACCAACGCTGCAAAAATAATTAAGCTTTTATTTACCCCAGTTAAACTTGCCAATACTCTTATCCTATTACTGTTATTTGGCTTCAGTGTAAGGCAAAAGCTAATAGAATGAAATGTTAAAGGGTCTGTTGGCCTTTCAAGATTAGATTTGCAGCCGTCTTTTTGGTATTAAGGCAAGGCAGAGCCTATGTGGTGTGGTTGTTCCCCATAAATAGGCGATAACGCAGCATTAATGCCAAACAGGCGCTGCCCTTCGGGTTCTGTCTAGGGGCAATTTACTCTTTGTTGCTCGGTTTTGACTTAGCCCACTAGGTTACAAACCTCGCGCCGCGATTAAATCGCCCCTAGTTTGAACAAATATTAATCCGCAAAGACCAACAGACCCTAGGTGATCATAATAATGATTAGTACGTATAAATTTGCAAATCGTTGAGCTGGAGAGTATAAATTTTAAACATCCCGCTTTATTTATAATTTTGGAGTTGCAATGCATATATTTTTTACAGGCGCCACGGGCTTAATTGGTAGGCACCTTTGCCCTTTCTTGTTGCACCACCACGACATTACGGTACTGAGTAGAAACCCAACCAAAGCTAAAGTGTTGTTAGGCCACAGAGTAAATGCTGTTAGCAGCTTAGACGATGTCGATTTAAATACGGTCGATATTGTCATTAATTTAGCCGGCGAACCTATCGTTAATAAACGCTGGAGTGATAAACAAAAAGCAAAAATACGCGATAGCCGAATTATAATTACTCAAGCCATAAGTGATGCAATTAATCAGTGTCATACACCACCACATACGTTTATTTCAGGCAGTGCAATAGGCTATTATGGTCGCCAAGGTAAAACCCAAGTTGATGAAAACAACACAGAACCCCACGATGAATTTAGTCACCAACTTTGTAAGGATTGGGAACTCGCTGCATTAAAAGCTGAGTCTGACGATACTCGTGTTTGCTTACTTCGCACAGGTATTGTACTGGCTAAAAAGGGCGGCGCACTTGGAAAAATGTTGCCTGCATTTAAGCTTTGTTTAGGCGGGCCAATTGGCAATGGCGAGCAAGGTATGTCGTGGATCCACATTGATGACATGGTGCAGCTCATTTTATTTTTGATTCGTAACCAAGATATCTCTGGTGCTATAAATGCAACTGCCCCGCATCCGGTGAGCAATAAACAATTTAGCCAATCATTGGGTAAAGCATTGTCACGCCCTGCCTTTATGCCCATGCCTGCAGCTGTGCTCAATGTTTTAATGGGAGAAATGGCAGATCTACTTACAACTGGCCAATTTGTGGTGCCTAAAAAAGCATTAGAAAATAATTACCGTTTTCACTTTTCTGAAATCGATGCCGCATTAAAAAGTTTAGTTTAACGAGAGGTCTTAAAGGGTTAAGATTGTAGCGAGGGAGTATAAAGTCAATACTTTTTACTCCCTTGCTATTTTAGCGTTACTACCTAATAATGAGTTAAGCGTTATTTCTTATTCAGCTAAAAGAGCAACTAAAACATGCTTCATTTACCCACATTAATTAGCCTCTGTTTTATTCTTAACTTGTTTATTGCGGTGTTCTTTTTTTCTGTGTATTCATATAAAAAACAACCTAGCTTTTTATTTTTTGCTACTGCCTGCTGCTCGTTTATAACTGCTATTGCCCTAATTGGTTCAAGAGGGCTGATTGACTATCCACTTTTAACTTACTTTTTTGCTTACCTATTTATTATTTTAACCCCACTCCTGCTTATTTTAGGGTTAATACCACAAAGCACGGTACCTGCAGTAAAGCTAACGCCTTTATATTATGCCTGTGCTATATGTTGCACATTGCTACTTGCTGTGTATCTCATTGATGCGGGGCAAATTATTACCAGTATCATTACTGCCGTATTATTTAGCTACGCGGCCTATTTAATGGTCAAAACCCCCAGTGTTGCTAAAGTACAGCAACGACTACTAATTGCCTGCTTTTCACTACACAGTGTAGTAATGCTGTTGCAAGTTGTACTCCTTGTTTTACCCTACTTTAGCCAAATTAGTCAGGCGAACTTAGCCGCGGGATTACAACTATTATTGGTCTCGCATTTATTTTTAACCACAGCCAGTGCATTAATTCTGCCGTTTATTGCTTTTGCCAATGAAGAATCAAAACTAATAAACTTAGCGTATCACGATCCGCTTACACAATTATTAAACAGGCGAGGCTTTTTCCGCCTGTGTAAAAAAATAACCCACACTGCACCGCTTGACAGCAGAGTGTCGTTAATTATGCTCGATATCGATCTTTTTAAACAAGTGAACGACCAATATGGCCATGAAACTGGCGACGAAGCAATAAAGTGGATTGCACAACATATTAACGAATTGTTTTTTGAAGCAGGCATTACCGCTCGAATTGGCGGAGAAGAGTTTGCTATTTTCCTTAACCAAAAAAATCTTACTCAAGCAAGGCAGTTAGCCCAAAAGCTATGCAAAAGTATTGATCAATATCCCTTTTATTTTAATGGTAATAGCATTGCACTGTCTGTTAGTGCCGGAGTAAGTAGCGCACTTATTCGCGATTTAAATATGCAAGCGCTGCTATTACAAGCTGATAAACGCCTTTATCTTGCCAAAGAAACGGGTCGCAATAAAGTTGTTACTCATGATGAAAAAAGCGCACTCATGAATAGCCCCACTGCTATTATTTAATTTAGTAATAAAAAAGCGGGGGCAAACCTGACCCCGCTTTATAATCAAACCAATTAATTTATTACTTACTGATCCAAGGTGTTACTTTAACTACCTCGTTAATATCAGCCAATACTTTGGTGTCGTTTTGCCAGCTGTCTGTTACTTCAAAATAACACACTGATTTTTCGCATGTTATGTGCTCATCATCAAATTGTTTAGGCGCATTAAAAGTAACAACCACCCCTTTTTGCTCAGGCAGTAAAAACCACATTAGCTTGCTAACAAAAAAGCCCGACAAGTCTGTTAAAAGCGCTTCAAGCTCATTATTAATGGTTAATAATGATTGCTTTGAAAAGGTTAGCCCTTCTAGCTCGTTGGCCTCTATTTGAAGCTTTAACTGACAATCATGAACCGGATTTTTAGGCTGAACCACAATCACCGCTTTGTCAGTATCAAGCTGCTTATCATACGGTAATAACAATTGCGCTTTGTCGGTGTAATTAAGCGGGTACTCATTTTTTTCAGTTAAAATAGTGCCGCTTTTAATACTACACACCTCATTAGTACCAATATCGCTGATATAAAAGTTTACACGGGCGTATTGAAAATCACCTTTGTTTACTACTTTTAACCGGTCGTAAAAACCGTCATACGACATAACAAACTCTTTGGCATAGGCGTTATTTGCCGCTATTGTTAAAAAACAGGTCGCTATAGTCGTCACTAATTTTAATACTGGTTTATTCATCAAAGTACGCTCGGTTTTGATTGATCATCGTATTTAGCTCTTCAATGTACGCTTCACCACGCTCTGAGTAGGACATCAGCCCAAGGGTTAGCTTAGTCGCCTTAATTGGCTTTTGCTGTGCGCGTAAATCTTCACGTATACTGCGTAATTGTTTATAAGCATTATGTGTATTAATATTTCTAAAATATGACGTTACTGCAGCGCGAACCGATTTAAATGCAGCCACTTCATGCTCGGCTTCATTATTACGTCTTCTTGGCACCATGCCACAGCCTTTTTTGTAGCACCATTGGCCAAAAAAATTTAAGCCTATTTGGGCAAAGCGAGAGGTACCCCATGCCGACTCATTAGCTGCTTGCATTAGCGCAAGTTCTTTAGGAATAATATCTACACGGCGCAGCGCTTGAGTTAGTGTAAGCGTGTCTAAGGTTTCAGGTAAGCGGTATAATTTAAGTATTTTTTTAATATCGCTCGCTTGTTTTTTACTTAACGGCTCGTCGTGTTCTAGCATCATGCGCGCAATTTCAATGTTTGCACGTTGCTGTAAAATCTTTTTGTTTTCGGCTTCTACATGAGGCTTAATGAAGTTAAAAAACGCATGCTTTTTCTCTTTTACATCGGTGTATTCTGAGAATTTTGGCAACTTAACATTGTGCAATGGTTTTTCTTTCTTCTTTTCTTTTTTAATGTCGTCGGCACGTGTTTGTTCATCTGAAACAAACTCATCAGTTTGTATAAATGGATGAGTAAGTGCCCAAATAACAAGGGCGGCTAACAACAACTGAAAAATAGTTTTTAACATGTATTATCTCAATTAAACTCTAAGTTATGTATGGTGTAGTCACATACATACGAACGCTCATTATACCTAAGCCACTTTATAAACGCGAATACCGAACAACTGAATAAAATTCATACGCCTATTGTGAGTTATTTATAATATACTAAGCGTTAAAGTCGTAGATATAGAGATAGGTTGTGACATGGATAAACAGTGGCAAAATAGAATAATTGAACAATATAAGCACCGCCCAAACGATAACCGCTCTCCTTGGCAAATAGACCGCTCTCGAATTATTCATGCTGCAGCATTTAGACGCCTTCAAGCCAAAACTCAAATAATGAGTATTGGTTTAAATGATTTTTATCGCACACGTCTTACCCATTCTTTAGAAGTATCGCAAATAGGCACGGGCATATTACGTCACTTAAAAGCCCAGCACCCTCGTTTTGAACATTTTCCATCAACCGGATTACTCGAAACCTTGTGTTTAGCTCACGACATCGGCCATCCGCCCTTTGGGCACGGCGGAGAAATTGCGCTTAACTACATGATGCGTCATCATGGTGGGTTTGAAGGTAACGCACAAACGCTACGAATAGTTGCCAAACTAGAGCCTTACAGTAATGGCTATGGCATGAACTTAACAAGACGCACATTATTAGGGTTTATAAAGTACCCTGGTTTTATCAACCAGCTGTGGTACAACATTCCCAAAGTAGATAAACAACGCGCGTTTATAAAAGCCGACGACTGGCGACCTGCTAAAGGTATTTACAACGACGATGCACCTATATTTAATTGGATCATTGAACCACTAAGCCAAAACGATAAAGCATTATTAACCAGCCAAAATATTGTAGATTCATACCGAGCTAAAACACGCTATAAATCTCTTGATAGTGCCATTATGGAACTGGCTGATGACATTGCCTATGCCGTACACGACCTTGAAGATGCCATAGCCACCGATGTATTAAGCCTAGACGATTGGTTAACCCATGCATTGCCGCACTTACTAGCACTCAACTATGATTGGTTAAATACGCTACTTAACTCACTTACAGAGCGATTATTTTCAAAACACGAACATGAGCGCAAAGATGCCATTGGTGAATTAGTAAATACCTTTATTATCCATATTCATTTAGACATACAAAACGATGCCTTTGAATGCCCTATTTTAAAGCACACCGTTAAATTAGATCAGCAATACCAAAACGTATTACAAATACTTAAACATTTTGTATTTCAACGCTTGATACGCGACCCACAAATGCAACAAATAGAATTTAAAGGGCAAAATCTGCTTATTGAACTGTTTACCGCATTTGCCAGCGATCCAATGCGGTTATTACCCGAAACCACGCAAGCACTTTACCTAGAAGCCGAAAAACACCATCAAGGCATGCGAATTATTTGTGACTACTTAAGCGGTATGAGTGACGAATACGCTTATAAAACCTATCAACGGTTGTTCTCACCCATACAATAAAGTAGTGAGCATAAAAAAGCCGAGTCACTTAAGTAACTCGGCTTTTTGTTAGCTTATAAAGTCACATTAAAGTGATTTAATGCCCATGTTGTAAAGCGTAAAACCGTACATGTCGGCATAAAGATCAATAATTTTACTGGTTGGTGTACCTGCACCATGGCCTGCATTGGTTTCAATACGAATAAGCGTTGGGTTAGTACCCGCTTGCTTCGCTTGAAGCTCTGCTGCAAATTTAAATGAATGCGACGGTACAACGCGGTCATCATGATCGCCTGTAGTGATCATCGTCGCCGGATATTCAACCCCTGCTTTTACATTATGTATTGGCGAGTAGCCTTTTAAGTAATCAAACATTTCTTTACTTTGGTCGCTAGTACCGTAATCGTATGCCCAGCCAGCACCCGCTGTAAAGGTATGATAACGAAGCATATCCAGTACGCCTACCGCAGGTAGCGCCACTTGAAATAAGTCAGGTCGCTGGGTCATTACGGCACCGACTAATAACCCGCCGTTTGAACCACCTCGCAGTGCTAGGCGCTTTTTAGAGGTGTATTTTTTATCTTGTAAGTATTGTGCGGCGGCAATAAAGTCGTCAAATACGTTTTGCTTTTGCAATTGCGTACCTGCTTTATGCCACTCTTTACCATACTCACCGCCGCCACGAATGTTTGCCACTGCGTATACGCCTCCTTGCTCAAGCCAAGCCGCTGTTGTAGAGCTAAAGCGAGGTGTTAAGCTTATATTAAAGCCACCATAGCCATATAAAATAGTTGGGTTGCTACCGTCTAATTCAATATCACTTTTGTAAGTAATAATCATCGGTACTTTAGTGCCGTCTTTAGAGGTATAAAATACTTGCTCTGAGGTGTAGTTGTCGCTATTAAAATCAATCCCTGACTTACGATATACTTTTGACTCACCGCTTTGTACATCAAAGCTGTAAGTCGTGCCAGGGGTTTTATAGTTAGTAAATGAGTAATAAAGCGTAGTTTGCTCTTTTTTACCGCCAAAGCCAGCCGCCGTACCAACGCCTGGTAAACTAATATCGCGGATCAATTCGCCCTGCTTGTTGTACTGCTTCACTTTAGAAATAGCATCAACCATGTAGTTGGCAAAGAATGTGTTACCGCCAAGCGTTACATTAAGTACGTTTTCGGTTTCTGGAATAAAGTCTTGCCAGTTTTCAGGTTGCGGGTTGCTTGCATCAACCGTCACTACTTTTTTATTTGGAGCATTTAAGTTAGTAACCAAAAATAGCTTGCTGCCTTCGTTATCAATCACGCTGGTATCAGAGTCGGTATTACCCACTACGGTAACAAACTCGCTATCTGGCTTAGTTAAATCTTTAATAAATAATTTATTGCCTGAGGTCGATACGCTAGCACTAATAAACAAATAGCGGCCATCTTTGGTCGCTTTAGCGCCCACATAACGGTGTTTTTGCTCAGCGGTATCGCCAAATACTAGCGTATCCTCGCTTTGGGCTTGGCCTAATTTATGGTAGTACACTTTATGTTGATCAGTTTTTGCAGAAAGCTCACTGCCTTCTGGTTTGTCGTAGCTTGAATAATAAAAACCATCATTTGCCAACCAACTTACGCCACTAAATTTAACATCAACCAGTGCTTGCTCTACTTGCTCTTTGGTTTCGGTGTCTATAACAATGATTTTACGCCAATCACTGCCACCTTCCGATATTTGGTATGCTAACAATGAGCCGTCTTCTGAAAATGATAAGCCCGACATTGAAGTGGTACCATCTTCACTAAAGGTATTAGGATCTAAGAAAATCTCAGCCTCGCCTCCGTCTTTACTGCGGTATAAAACGTACTGATTTTGCAGGCCATCATTTTTGTAAAAATAGGTGTAATCACCTTCGGTGAACGGCGCGCTGATTTTTTCGTAGTTCATTAACTTTTCAAGGCGCTGCTTTAACGTATCTCTGTACGGTATTTGCTCTAAATAAGAAAAGGTTAGGTTATTTTGTGTTTTAACCCATTGAGCCGTTTCATCACTCATATCATCTTCTAACCAACGATACGGATCAGCCACATTTTCACCAAAGTAAGTGTCAACCACTGTGCCTTTTTTAGTTTCAGGGTAATTTAGATAGTTAACTGCTTTCATCGCTGTTTTTACTTCATTTTGAGTGGTGTTTTCTGCAGGTTGTGAACAACCCGCAAGTGCGATTACAACCGCACAGGTCAGTGTTTTTTTTAGCATTGTTATTTTATTCCCTTGTTGATAATCACTCTAAGTTATTAACTTTTACTGCTTGTGTCTATTAAGATGCGGTAAACGTCATTTATCGCTGTTAACCTGCGCTTAGTTACGCTTAAATACTTTAATGAACAACGTTAAAACACCAATAGGCTAAGTAATGACAGAAACCCAATCCTTTACAAGCTTTAAACGCTTTTACCCTTATTACTTAAAAGAGCATCGTAATCAAACCTGTCGTAGATTGCATTTTATAGGCAGTAGTTTAGTACTGTTACTAACAGGCTATGCGTTTTTTAGCTCACAACTTATGTTGTTATGGTTATTACCAGTGATTGGTTATGGCTTTGCGTGGGTTGGGCATTTCTTTTTTGAAAAAAACCGCCCTGCTACATTTAAGCACCCGTTGTATAGTTTATGGGGCGATTGGGTAATGTTTAAAGATATGCTCACAGGTAAAATCAAATGGTAAATGGCGACTTACGCTACAAGCTACTCAAATACTCCACCTGCCACTGTAAATAAATTGTAGATTGAATGTAATTCAATTGACCTTGGTTGTAAAAATGGTCTACCTTGACAACAGAAATTTCAATTAGTTCATTAATAATTGAATTACCTGTAGAGCATTGAATGAGGGAAACTAATCATGCAACTAAAACAGCTATTTACAGCAAAAAAAACCATTACACTCAGTGTTACCATTGCACTACTTGGATCCTGGTCGGTAAATGCCGCACAGCAAGACACACAAGCAGAAGAAAATATTGAACAAATTAGTGTAATTGGCTCTCGCCGACTCGGCCGCACAGTTGAAGACAGCCCAGTTCCGATTGATATCATTAGCGGTGATGCCCTAAAAAGTTCAGGGCAAACTGAAACCAATGCACTACTGAGCACTTTATTACCAAGCTTTAATTTCCCTCAGCCATCAATCACCGATGGCAGCGACCATGTGCGCCCCGCTCAACTGCGTGGCTTAGCACCTGATCACACCTTAGTGCTCGTCAATGGTAAACGTCGCCATAGTAATGCACTGCTTAATTTAAACGGTTCAACCGGTCGTGGGTCATCATCGGTTGATTTAAACGCTATTCCAGCCAATGCCATTGAGCGAATAGAAGTATTGCGCGACGGTGCCGCAGCGCAATATGGCTCAGACGCTATTGCCGGTGTGATTAATATTGTCCTTAAAAGTAATAGCAGTGGCGGCAGCCTAGGTGCTGTATATGGAGCAAACATAACCGAAATGCAGGGTGTGCCTCAACTAGAATCCGTTTCTGAAGACGCCAATGGCAACTTAGCCTTTAATGAAGGCAGCGACCGCTCGCTGACCGACGGCCAAACCTTAACCCTGCAAGGTAATATGGGGTTTGAATTGGGCGATAACGGCTTTTTAAGTATTTCTACTGAATATCGCGATCGTAGCTCAACGAATCGCTCTGATTATGACCAGCGCGAAAATTACGCCCGCCTACCTGATGGCTCTCTTGATCCGCGTGAGTTCACATGGGATCGTTACAATCATAACTTTGGCAATGGCACCGTTGAAGACTTCGCGCTGTTTTATAATGCTGGTTATCAATTAACTAACGATGCCGAGCTCTACTCGTTTGGCTCTTACAGCAAGCGTGAAGGCGAGGGCGGAGGTTTTTATCGTCGCGCACAAGACAGCCGTAACATAGCAGATATTTATCCTGATGGCTTTTTACCGGTGATCACCTCAGATATTGACGATTTTTCGTTAGCACTTGGCGTAAAAGGTTTTGCTAATGAATGGAATTACGACGCTTCTGCTGTATACGGCCAAGATGCCTTTAACTTTGGTGTTATTGATAGCTTAAACACCTCATATGGGCCTAGCAGTCAAACCAGTTTTGATGCCGGTACACTTACTTACGATCAGCTGACTATTAACCTTGATTTTAGCCGCGAGATTGATGCTGACTTTTTAGCTAGTGGAATTAACGTCGCAGTGGGCGCTGAGTATCGTCGTGAAGGCTACGAAATTCAAGCAGGCGAAGAAGCCTCATACGCACAAGGCACTTTTGGCCCTGGTGGCGCAGTAACCGATCCAGTTAATGGCCCATTTGGCTCTGCAGGTTCGCAAGTATTCCCCGGTTTCACACCTGAGTCTGCGGGTGATAACAGCCGCCATAACGTTAGCCTTTACGTTGATTTAGAAGCCTTTATTACAGATAACTGGAACGTTGCCGTCGCAGCGCGTTACGAAGACTACTCTGACTTTGGTGATACGCTTAATGGTAAAATTGCTACCCGTTATACGCTAACAGAAGATTTAGCATTACGCGGCTCTGTATCAACCGGCTTTAGAGCGCCCTCTCTGCAACAACAATATTTTACTTCAGTAGCGACCGTGTTTGTTGATGGTATTCCAACACAAACAGGGACGTTTGCCCCAAGTAGTGATGTAGCCGTTGCATTGGGATCACCGGGCTTAGATGCAGAAGAAGCCACCAACTACGGGGTAGGTTTTACCTGGTCAACCGACTTTAATTTCAGCTTATCTGTTGATTATTACCAAATATTAATTGATGACCGTATTGTGTTATCAAATAACCTGTCGGGCGCAGGTGTAGCAAGCTTACTTGAGGGCACAGGGGCTAACCAAGGGCGGTTTTTCTTAAACGCGATTGATAGCAAAACCCGTGGCGTTGATGTGGTTGCCTCTTACAACCTAGTGACCGATAACTACGGCGATGTAGCGTTTAATTTAGGCTATAACTACGGCAAAAACGAAGTGACCAATATTATTGCCCCACCCGCTGAGCTACAAAGCGTAGGTGTTGAACAAGATAATTTGTTTTCGGGTAATGAACTACGCCGTTTTGAAGTAAGTACCCCGCGTAATAAATACAACCTAAGCGCGACATGGACACTAAACGAATGGCGTACCACACTTCGCAGCACTCGCTATGGTGAAACACAAGACCCATCAGAAATTCCAGAGCGTAACGAAGTGCTCAAGCCAAAGTGGATCACCGACTTAGATGTTGCCTATTCACTTAATAACAACATTACTCTGAGCTTAGGCGCGAATAATGTGTTTGATGTATACCCAGATCCAACTCGTGATTTAGTGAGCGATGTAACCACTTTCTCTCGTTTGTTCTCTTACTCGGGCTTTTCGCCATTTGGTTTTAATGGCCGCTATGTTTACGGCAAAGTTGAAATGAAATTTTAAGCTGCAGCTAAAAACAAAAAGCCACACTATTTAGTGTGGCTTTTTAATAGATTAGGGTCTGTTGATCTTTCAAGGTTAAATTTGCAGCAGTCTGTTTGGTATTTAGGCAAGGCAGAGCCTATGTGGTGTGGTTATTCCCCATAAATAGGCGATAACGCAGCATCAATGCCAAACAGGCGCTGCCCGAAGGGTTCTGCCTAGGGACGATTTACTCTTTGTTGCCTACATGGATGTAGGTAAGGGGCGTGAGCAGGACGCGGAAGCTTTGCTCGGTTTTTACTTAGCCCACTAGGTTACAAACCTCGCGCCGCGATTAAACCGCCCCTAGTTTGAACAAATTTTAATCCGCCAAGGTCAACAGACCCTAGAACCCGATTAGATTTTAGTTAACCAACCGTGTGTATCTTCACTTTTACCCCATTGAATATCGTTCAATGCTTGACGTAAACGTGCTGTTGTTGGTCCTGGTTCACCATTACCCACTTTGTATTCTTTATCGTTATGGATAAACGTACCTACTGGTGTTAATACTGCTGCAGTGCCTGAAAGTGCTGCTTCAGTGCCTGGTTTTGCTGCACGCTCTAAAAGCTCAGTTACGGTAAAGTTACGCTCGCTTACCGTCATTCCTAAATCTTTCGCAATGGTTAAAATACTATTACGAGTAACACCATGTAAAAAGGTGCTGTCGAGTGCTTTAGTAATTATTTCGTTGCCATCAATTAATATAAAGTTGGCCGCGCCGGTTTCTTGCACATCGCCACCTGGGCAAAATAAAATTTGATCCGCTTTGTATTTAGTGCGCGCTGCTGAAATTGGTCCTAATGCACTGGCGTAGTTACCACCACTTTTGATCATACCCATATGCGGGGCACAGCGCATGCCGTCTTCTTCTAATAAAACACGTAACGCGGTAGCGCCACCTGAAAAGTAATCACCCACTGGCGATAATAAAGTGTAAAGCAGTGAACTCATTGAAGGCGCAGCCGCTTTGCCAATGGCAGCTTCAGTACCAATGTGCGTTGGGCGAATATACATAGAACCAGGAGGAAGCGGCGTTTCATCGGCGTATTCACGAACAATATCGATGATCATTGTTTTTAGCATCTCGCCATCAACCGCTGGTAAACTTAATAATTCAGAACTTTGCTGCATACGTGCAATGTTTGCATCCATTCTAAAAATATTTACTGAACCATCTTCATGGCGAAAGGCTTTTAACCCTTCAAAACATGTACTTGAATAATGAAGAACGTGTGCACCTGCATGCAACTCAAGCTTATCGCAAGGAACGATTGAGCTTTCGCCCCACTGATTGTCAGAAAACTTAGCTTGAACCATCTGCGGCATAAACACAGTACCAAATGCGGCCATTTTTATTCTCTCTTGTGTGGTCTATTTTTCCCCATTGTATGACAACCCGCTACTATTTAACCATAGCAAAACAGGCTGTTTTTAAATTAATTAGACGAATTTTTTGCATGCACTGATGGTTATTTAATCAAAAAAGCGTTTACCAACACTTTAATGCAATAATCAGCTAACAATTTAAGGTTAGCTGATTATTTAATGCATACATAATAGTAGCGGTTATTTTATTAACCTCTATTTAAATGAATAACGCAATATACGCTTTAACACTGAGGTGTATTGATGAAAAAATCCGCCAGTATTATAAGCAATGCCCTGCTTTTGTAATGCAGCTTGTACTTTAGGCGCAATTTCTTGATAACGGGACGATGGCAAATCAGGAAATAAATGATGCTCTATTTGAAAGCTTAAATGCCCAGTTAAAATATGAAACCAACGTGCCCCTTTAATGTTTGACGACCCCAGCGCTTGGCGATAATACCACTGCCCTTGGCTTTCGTTTTTGCAGTCTTGCTCATAAAAGGTATGGGTTTGCTCGGTAAAATGGCCACAAAAAATAATGGTTGAGGTCCATAGGTTACGAATTAAGTTTGCCAGCAAATTACCGCTTAATACCCACAAAAATAATGGCCCCGCCAAAACTGGAAATAACACATAGTCTTTAATTAGTTGGCGCGCCCCTTTACTAAAAAAGCGTTTTTTTAACGTGCTATGCGCCACAGCACCTTCACGGTTTGGTTTCTTTTTACCTATAAAGACTCGCTCGCCTGCGAGCTCGTGATACGACACGCCCCACTGAAACAGCACGCTCAGATTTAAATAAGTAATAAACTGCCATGTATTTTTTAGTCGCCATTTAAAGTCATTGCTCAACCTTAATAAGCCATAACCAAAGTCACGATCTTTTCCGATAATGTTAGTGTAAGTATGATGTTCAAAGTTATGAACGCGGTTCCAGCTTTGGCCATCGCAGGCTATATCCCACTCGTAGCTTTTAGAGTTAAGCTGTTTGTCGTTCATCCAATCGTATTGACCATGCATTACATTGTGGCCAATTTCCATGTTGTCGAGAATTTTAGCCAAACCAAGTAATAAAACACCCGCTACCCACAATAATGGCTGTACAAAGCCAAGCATCAATAAAATCCGTCCGCCTATTTCGCAAAACCGCTGCTTACGCACAATAGAACGAATATAGTTTGCATCCTTTTGCCCAACTGTAGCTAATGTCGACATTTTAATTTCATCTAAATCATCGGCTAACTGTTGATAATTTATAGTTGTCATAGCTGTAACTCCAAATCGCTAACGGCTTGGCTCACACACAGTTGAATTAACTGCTCACCAATATCTGATAATTGATTAGTTTTTAAATTACGCACCACTCCCGACTTTTTAATGCACTGGCATTGATGGCAAATACCAATGCCGCAACCACGCTGCACAGGGAGTTTTTTTGCTTCAAACTGGTTTAATAGCACCTCATTACTAGTCACTACATGCGTGTCTTTATTTATTATTACTGAAAAATGATTGTCGTCAGTCAATTTAGGCATGGATAGAGCAAACGATTCTTGGTAATAGGTTAAATTAAGTAGACGAGTAAAATCTGCAACTTCTTGCATAAAGCCAGCAGGACCACAGCAATATATATCAGGATTATCGTCCGTATTTATATGAGTAGTTAAATATGGGCTTCGATCCCGTGTAAGCAGTACGTAAGAAAAATGATTATATTGCTGTGTCAGCATTTTTAACTCATTAGTGCATTGATGCTCACCTGCTTTAGCAAAGTAAATTAATTTTATCTGATGCTCAGTATTACCTAGCTGCTGATCAAGCATAGCAAGCATAGGCGTAATTCCCGAACCACCAGCAATAAACGTGCTGGGTTTGTGCCAGCTTTTAAATACAAAGTCGCCACTTGGTGGAGAAATATTACACCATGCCTGCACCGCTAATGCATTTTGCAATTGGCTTGTAAAATGACCTTGCTGATCTGTTTTTACTAATAAACGAAGTAAACCTGTCGCCTTATATTGTGCGGGGCTGCATGCCAAAGTAAACACTCGAGTAAGCAAACGTCCATTAGCTTCCACCGTTAAGCTAATGTGTTGACCAGCAATATGTATAGGCCACTTTTTACTTGGTTTAAGTGAAATACTTAAAAATCGCCCGCTTAGCGCTTGAACATCAACAACCTTGGCTCGAAAAAGGTCAGCGCGCCACGCAGGTTTAAACTTTTGCATTATTGGCTCAATATAAGCTGCAAAGCTTTGATGGTGTAAAAACCATTTTGAAAATTGGTCTAATACCGGAGTTAACATGGTTATAAATTCTCTATTTAAATCGACTACCCATTAGTTTCTGCTGGGCTTTATATTTGAGCATACACGTGTAAGCCCAAACCTCAGCGCACAAGTGTACGCTCGAATTTTTAAATTTCAACCCCATTAGAGTAATTATTCAATTTCTCTAGAGCGGTATTTAAAGGTTAACAACGCTTAAGTACCTATTGGAGAACGATTAAATTGCGTGCACTTGTACTTATCCCAAATACTTAACACCATGATAAATAGCGTGCTAAGGTAGTTAAAATTTAGTTAATTTTGGAAGCCATTATGAACAAAGTAACAACGCGTAAAAAATTTTCTATACTTGCCACAGCCAGTTGTGCATTAGCATTTTCGGCGCTTACCAGCCTTAGTGCTCATGCAGTTGATTTTAAAGAACTGGATAAATTAGCGCTTAATGTAAAACCAGTCACTGTTGCCCAAGGGGTTTCCATTCCGTGGGCTATTGAGGCTCTGCCAAACGGTGATTTATTAATAACCGAGCGCAGTGGCACCTTATATTTATTGCGTAAAAATACCACCAGCTTAACTAAAATCACTGGGCTACCTAAAATTGATGCCAACGGCCAAGGCGGCCTACTTGATTTAGAGCTGCATCCTGATTTTGCTAATAATCAATGGCTGTATATCACTTACTCAAGCAGTGAAGGTGACGGTGCTGGCAGTAACACCGCACTTATGCGTGCAAAGCTAACTAACGATCACAGCCAATTGCGCGAGCCACAACAATTATACAAAGGCGAACATAACTCTAAAAAAGGCCAGCACTACGGCAGCCGCATTGTGTTTGATAACCAAAACTATGTGTATTTTTCGATTGGCGATCGCGGCTCGCGAGATATTAACCCACAAGATTTAAGCCGCGATGGCGGTAAAATTTATCGTTTACACGACGATGGTAAAATTCCAACCGACAACCCATTTGTAAACCAAAAAGACGCAAAACCAGCGATTTGGTCTTACGGGCATCGTAATCCACAAGGCATGTGGTTCGATGGTGAAAATAATGTATTTTGGGCACACGAACACGGCCCACGTGGCGGCGATGAGCTTAATATGATTAAACCTAAAACTAACTACGGCTGGCCAGTGGTGAGTTACGGTATTAACTACAGCGGCACCTCGTTTACCGATTTAACCGAAAAATCAGGCATGCAAGCGCCCACATTGCAGTGGACACCGTCTATTGCCCCTTCTGACATGCTGCTCGTAAAAGGTGACAAATATCCTGAGCTTAAAGGAAAATTTTTACTCGCTTCAATGAAATACGCCTTTATTAGCATACTTGAAATAGCAGATGGCAATGTCGTTAAACAAAGTAAATTACTGGAAGGCATTGGCCGAATTCGCAGCCTAGCACAAAGTGATGATGGCACTATTTACTTAGGATTAGACGGCCAAGGCATTGTGCGCCTTGACCCACAGTAATCTTTTAATACGCTAATTACAGTAACAGCAAACTTTTTGCGTCTTCACTGCGTATTGTTACTGTAACTAGCTAATTAACAACGAGGGTGTTGATGTTTTCATTTTTAAAGCCAGATCCAATCAAAAAATTACGTAAAGAATACGACGTAAAATTAGAACAAGGCATGCAAGCGCAAAGAAAAGGCGATATAAAAAGCTATGCGATGTTAACTGATGAGGCTGAAAAAATCTGGAATGAAATAGAAGCGCTCGAAGCCAAAAAGGCCCAGTAAACATTAAACATTAAACATTAAACATTAAACAAATAAGTTTAAATTTATCCCCCGCATTAACAGTGCGGGGTTTGTATTTCCCCGACTAAATAACTTCGATAAACATTTACCCAACTAAGTAAAATTAAATACACTTCTTATAAGTTCACTTTGCATTTCCCCCATCACGTTATTACAGCCCTATTGGTGCGACATTCAAAAGCCATTTTATTTCTCGAATAATCAGTTGTTTACATTAAAGTTAATTAGTGGAATTATTAACCAATAATTACTTTCCTCTGTTTGAGGGATATCCACTTTTAGGTCACGGGGTATTTATGGAATTTAAGCAAGCACAAAAAGACATGGATCTCGCCTATTTTGGTGGCGCAACAGGTGTTGTTATTTCTGGGTTAGTTTGGTGTTGTGCTGGTTTAATTGCAGTACTGTACTCAACTAAAGCGAGTATGCTTACCCTGTTTATTGGTGGTATGTTTATACACCCGCTGGCTATGTTGCTATCAAAAGTACTTAAGCGCCCTGGACAACATGACTCCACAAACCCATTAGGCAAACTTGCTTTAGAAAGTACCGTTATTTTATTTGTTGGTTTTTTCCTCGCCTTCTATGTTTCTAAGCTGCATCTGCAATGGTTTTATCCAATAATGCTGTTGGCAATAGGTGTGCGTTATTTAATTTTTAATACTTTATATGGTGCAAAAGTTTATTGGCTTTTAGGTGCTGTGCTTATGCTAGCGGGAGTAGTTTGTATATTATTAAATGCTAACTTCGTCATTGGTGCTTTTGTTGGCGGCATAACAGAAGTTATATTTTCTATTGTGATCTTCAATAAATCAAAAGAGTCAGCAGTAAAAGCCTCGTAACGAATTGTTATCTAAAAGGAAAGTTACAGATAAAGATACTCTTAGCTTAACACTATGCATCATTAACTTTAACGTCTCCATTATTTAAAAAATAGAAGTACACTGTCAGCACAAATTTAACTTAAATTTTTGCTAACAGTTCACTAATTCTCAGCCTATTTATATTCTACCTTGGCGGTTAAGCGATTAAATAAACTAGGGAAAAACCGTTTTATAAACGGTGCCCAACCACTTAACCCTTGGCCAACCACTACTTCATCTTTTTTATTGTAAATTGCGGTGATCATTTTTGACGCGGCAACATTAACGTTCATACCATTTTCTATAGAGGGTTCAGGCTTATTTTGTGCCTCTCCCTGCTCGTTTAATGAGTTATGGGCAATAGCCGTTTTAATGGAGCCTGGGCAAATAGTTAAGCAATGTATGTTGTGCTCTGTCACTTCTGCTCGTAAGCAATCCATAAAGCCTACTACAGCGTATTTACTGCCTGAATATCCGGTTCTGAACTTAGATCCTACTTTGCCTGCCACACTACTAATAGCCACTACAGAGCCGCTTTTACGCGCTACCATTGAAGGTAATACCGCTTTAGTGAGTGCAATTAAGCCAAAGTAGTTTACTTCCATAAGTTGCCGGTACACTTTAAAGTCGTTTTCTAAAAATAAGCTACGTTGTGATACACCGCCGTTATTTATTAAAATATCAATCGGGCCTAAACTGTCTATTTGTGCTGAAACATCGTGCAAAACGGTTTCAGGCATTGATAAATCAAGCGGGATAATACGATGCCCCTCGCCTTTTAACTCGTCTTTTACTTGGTTGAGTTTATCGGTATTTCGCGCTGATAAAATAACCTTTGCACCTTGCTCTGCAAATTGTTTTGCAAGTTCTTCACCAATACCTGATGATGCGCCGGTTATCCACACTGTTTTATTATTATAATCCATGGTTTACCTTATATTTATTAACTGATTATGCTTTAGTTGGGCCCGCTATTTCATTCACTTGCTGTTCTAAATTTTTATAAAAGCCCATCAAAAACAACAGCTCAACAGTGACATACAAAGGGCCAATAATTAAGCCAACTAAATCATCAACAAATGCGGGCTTTTTACCTTCAAAATAATGACCAATAAATTGTAATACCCAGCCAAATACAAACACCCCAACTCCAATTGCTAACCATGGCACCAAAGCCATAGCAGCAATTGGTTGTGCAGCTACCAGTAATAAAGTGAAAATAATTCCCATGATTAAACCAAGCGAAAAGCTCAACATAAAATAGTAAACCACAGAGGCTAATACAAAAATTTGCGCGCCATCAATGCTAAAATTAGCAATAGGGATTTCAATTCGGGCGAGTAAGCATAAAGCGGCAAACACAATGAGTGGAATACCAAAAAAATGAGTTAATACGTTACGCTTTGAACGATGATACAAGCCATACTGGCCAAGTTGTTGTTGTAGAGTTTTCATCGGTTGATCCCGTTGTTATTTTTATAAGCAAAATTCACCTTATAAAAAAGTGCGCACAATAACAACAAATACCGATGGTTATAAATTAAAAGGCTAACTAATGGCTCTGTAATTGGGTATTGATGTAAACTATTTGAAATAAATGTTTAACTGTTGGCCTTTGTAATTTAAGGAAATCATCATGTTATTAAAAGCCCTAGCCATAGGCTTATTACTTGCTTTAGGCGAGAAAATTAATGGCAACATTCGGGTGCGAGTTCTGCATCGATTATATGGGCAACGACGCGCTAAAACACTTAGTTTATTCTCAGGCATCGCCATTATTTTTGCTATAACTTAGTTAGCCCTGCCATGGGTTGCCCCTACAAATTACCTAGATTCTTTAAAGCTAGGCTTAGTGTGGCTAATGATAATGCTTAGTTTAGATATTTTTTTGGGTAGGTATTTATTTAAATATAAGTGACAGAGAATTTTTGATGACTTTAATCTCTTTAAAGGCAACTTGCTTAGTGTAGGCATGTTGATACTTTTTATATGCCCAAGCTTGGTTTTTTGGTTGCAGATGAAAGTTATGGTTTAGATAACTTCTCTAAAAGCGCAGCGTCTCTTTGCCCTATTTGTGCATAATTCTTAAAATCTATTTAAAATCAGAAGTAAATGAGCTTGCAACGTGTCGTTATCTAAGCTAACGCGGTTACAAGCTTGCCATTTTCATGCGTAGGTTGCATGACCATTCGATCAGTGCCTTTTTCGTATTCTTGCTCTAGCATTTTTTGTAACTCTGCAAGCTGCTCTTTAATGGTCTCTATATCAGCACCTTGCTCTTGAAGTTTTTCTGCCAATGCATCGATTGCTGCTTTTAACTCAGCAATTTTTTCTTTATCAACCCCTAATCGTTGATAAATAAGCGCCTCTTGCGCATTTTCTGAAAAGCTTTTGTCTTGTGGCTTAGTGCTTGCGATTTGTGTTTGTTCGCTATCACTGGTTTTAGCTGTTGCCACAGGGCCAGAAGTTGCCGCTACTTCGTCAGCTTTTGCCGGTTTATTTATTGTACTAACATAAGTATTATATTGATATTTAAAGGTTATTGATGTCATCAGCTCAAATCCATTTTTGCGTTAAAATATCTATCTTTAACTATTTTCACTTAGATACGTGTATGGAATAACTACAGCAACTTTAATACCAACTTATATTTGTTATTCGCTTCGCTTTAACTCTTTATTTTAAATTAAGCCCATTTAGCTCATTACGCACCCATTGCTTATCGAGATATTGCTCTAAATTCAGCTGGGCAAATTTTAAAAAGCTGCGCGCAGCATGAGAAATATGCCTGTCTGTGCGCACTACAAAATACCAATGGCTTGCTAAGCAGGTGTCGGTTACATTGAGCACTTTAAAACTGTTATCACCTTTTGGTAATACATGATGGGAAAGCACCGCAACCCCCATTCCCGAGGAAACAGCAACTCGTATGGCTTCGTTACTGGCCATTTGCACGCTATCGCTAAGGACTAAACCACGGCTTTGTAATTCGCTTTCAAAAAGCATACGCGTAGCAGAGCCTGGCTCTCTTAATAAAAATCGATATGGCATTAAATCAGCTAATGTTAATGCTTTTACATCGGCAAGCGGATGATCAAGCGGCACAATAAAGACCAAGGGGTTATGTAAAAAACGCGCAGCTTGGGCATGTTCAAGTGATGGTGGGTGGCTAAACACATAAATGTCGTCTTCTCCACGTTCAAAACGCGCTAATACTGCAGAGCGGTTGCCAATTTCTAATGGCAGCTCTACATGAGGATGGGCATTACTGTAAGGCCCAAGTAACTTAGGCAAAATATATTGTGCAGTGTTTACCATGGCAATTTTACAGCGCCCGCGCTCCCCGCCTTTAAGCTCGGCTAAATAGTCTTGGTAATCATCAAAGTGCCCAAACACTTGCTCACAAGTTCTAAATAATTGTAAGCCAGCCTCGGTAACCTGTAATTTTTGCTGTTGCATAACAATTAAAGGCTCATTAACGGCTTCTTGTAAGCGCTTAATTTGCAAAGAAACGGTAGGCTGGGTTAAATGCAATTGCCGAGCTGTTTCGCTAATGGAGCCGGTTTTAACTACACTCATAAAGACTTCGAGTAGCCTAAATGATAGCTGCCTTGTGTTCATTATTCACCTCATAGATTTTTATCTATAAGATACTATCATTCATTTTATTATTTACTATACAAAGATAGGTTTACAATAGCGCCGTTTAACAAATTGAGTAACTAATAACAAAAAGGAGAACAGTGTGCCTGATATCGTCGTAATGTTTTTTATTTTAGGATTAGTGGCGGGGATTTTACGTTCTGATTTAGCGATACCTAAAGCCACTTATGACACACTAAGTCTATTGTTAATGCTCACCATAGGGTTAAAAGGTGGTATGGTGCTGCATGGAAACTTAAGCTGGCAGCTTCTTCCTGAAATGGCCTCGGTTATGTTACTCGGTGGCCTTATTCCCCTCACTCTTTACCCTATTTTAAAATATATTGTTAGACTCAGTGTGGCCAATAGCGCCAGTATTGCCGCGCATTATGGCTCGGTAAGTGCAGGTACCTTTGCAGTTGCATTGGCTTATGCAGAGTCGGCTAAATTAGAGGTAGGTGCTGAGGTTACACTGTATTTAGTGATGCTCGAATTACCTGCCATTATTGTCGGTTTAATACTGTATCGTAAACTCGACCAACAACATAGCCAAAGTAATACACTGTCGCTCAAAGCGCTTTGGCACGAAACACTCACTAACAAAAGCGTGATTTTATTGGTAGGCGGTGTGATCATCGGAATGATGTACGGCACACAGCAAGGCAGCCAAGTAACCAGTCTTTTAACCAGTAGTTTTAAAGTAGTACTGGCGTTATTTTTACTTGAAATGGGTTTAGTGGCTGCGCAAACTCTGCGCCCATTTCCTTGGCAGCATTGGAGACTCGCTGCATTTACTATTGTCACTCCGCTATTTTTAGGTACTATCGGCGTAACTGTAGGCACACTATTAAAATTGGAATTAGGCTCGGTGGTGATACTCGGTAGTTTAGTGGCTAGTGCGTCCTATATTGCAGCCCCTGCGGCGATTAAAGCAGCCGTTCCCAAGGCTGATATTGGCCTAGCTATGCTGAGCTCTTTAGGGGTAACGTTTCCGTTTAATGTGATTGTTGGTATTGGTTTGTACCATAAGTTTGCGCTTGCCATGCACTAAAATAAACACCAATAAAGCCCAACATGGGCTTTTATTTTTTAATTATGCCCCGCCATTATTAAGTTATTACCCTTTTTAAAAACTCAACAAATATAAAACAAAAACGCTAACTTATTTCTACAATCAGATTGCAATTAAGCGATTAGTTTACGTAAAAAAACATTTTAAAAATTATTTTGATTGAGCAACTAAAAAACACTTTACTTGGTATAAAAAGCAGCATAAATTCGCAGCCAAATTAATCTGCTTCAAATAATCGCGCCACTATCACACCTAAATCAGCAATTATTTAAACCCTTTTTATCGGAATAATCTAATGGTGGAACTTGCCGCTAATAGTAAATCAAATAATCCTTTAGCCCCTGTTATTGGTTTATCTTTTTTTGCTATTGCTTCGGGCTTTTTAATGAGCCTGATCCCGTTATCACTGAGTGCTTTTAAGTTAAGTATTGATCTTGCGCCTTGGCTTGCCAGCGTCTTTTATTTTGGTTTACTTATTGGCGCGCTGTGTATTGAGCGTGTGGTAGTAAAAATTGGCCACCGTATGGCATTTATCGCATTTTTAATGTTGCTGATCATCAGTGTTATTGCACAGATCATTTCCCCTACAGCCACTATGTGGTTAACTGCTCGCTTTATTGCTGGTATTGCTGTTGCGGGAGTATTTGTCGTGGTTGAGTCGTGGTTGTTAATGGCAAATACTCCTAAGGCGCGAGCTAAACGCTTAGGTTTATATATGACCTCTTTATATGGTGGCAGCGCTGTGGGGCAATTAGCAATCACACCGCTTGGCACTGAAGGTGCCGTACCGTATTTATTTGTCGTAGCCCTTTTGGCGTTGGCTATTTTAGCTCCATTATTAATTACCACAGGCCAACCTAATGCTCAGCAATTACAAAAGCTGCCACTTAAAGAGTTAAAAACTCTAAGCCGCCCTGCTATTTTAGGCTGTTTAGTATCGGGATTATTACTAGGCCCTATTTACGGGTTATTACCAGTTTATATAGCCGCGCAAACTGATCAAGCCCAATATACCGGCTTACTTATGGCGGTGATTATTTTAGGTGGTATGCTGGTGCAACCTTTAGTGAGTTATTTATCAACCCGTATTATAAAAAGCTTACTTATGGCTATTTTTTGTTTTGTTGGTGCTGCCAGCGTAATGGGAATATTAAACGCACATAGCTTTGGCGGATTAGTTGTAAGTTACTTTGTATTAGGTGCGTGTAGTTTTGCACTTTATCCGATTGCAATTACTTTAGCGTGTGACTCCTTACCTATGGCAAAAATAGTGTCAGCCACTGAAATAATGCTGCTCAGCTACAGTGTCGGCTCTGTATTAGGCCCGTTGTTGGCAACGCATTTTTCTGATGCAAGCCATGGTGTGCTTATTTATTTAGGTGGTTGTTTAATTACCACCTGTATTTATATGCTCATAAAAAGTATGAAAAAAATACCTACAGGTAACACCCCTGTTGCAGGTTAACTAACGCGATAAACCGCTTAAGCTTATTCGTTTGCCACTAAGCGGTTTTTACCTGCGCTAACACTGTACTGCTTATGTTTTTTAACTCTTTTAGCTCAATTTGATGCTCGTTTATGAGCTCGTCAACAAAACAGCTGCGGTTGTTGTCATCACTTATGATAAACACCTTGTGTTTAGCACGAGTGAGCGCCACATAAAATAAGCGTCGCTCTTCGCTATGGACATACAAATCTTTAGCGGGTAAGAGAGCTTCTAACATTGCAGGCGATGGCTTAGTGCTTGGAAATCCAAATTGCCCGCCATGCATACCTAATATAACTACATAATCGGCTTCTTTACCCTTTGAACCATGAAAGGTATCACACTCAATTTGTAATGAAGCAAAGGTGTGCTGCAAGGCGTTAATATCGGCTTTAGTAGGTAACTGAAAGCGATAGCGTGCCAGTAAATACACAACAGCGGGCTTATTTTTGTTGATAGTGTCGAGTAAATGGGCAAGTGCCCCATTATTTAGCTCAGCTATTTTTGTATTTTTGCTTGAGACAACATTCGCTGTTTTTAATACGCTAATAGCGGGCTCTGTCACTTGTGATAACGAGTTAATTTGCTTAGCTAACTGGGCAGGGTTTTTCATGATAAAACATGAAGCAACCTCACTAATTTTATTATTAAAACGAAAAGTAACATCCAATATGGTTTGTGTGGTAAAACCAAAATGTGCGGCAAATTCTGTGGTAAGGCGCATATCAGCACCACTAAAACGGTAAATAGCTTGCCAGTCATCGCCTACTACAAACAATGAGCTTCCAGGCTTACTATCGCGCAGCGCTTTAACCAACGCCGCACGCGTAGGCGATATATCTTGAAATTCATCAACCATGATATAACGCCAAGGTGATATAAACTTTCCTGTATTAACATAATCGAGGGCTTTGAGGATCATATCGTCAAAGTCTATTTCACCTTGAGTATCTAAATAATGGTTATAGTTGGCTAATAATGGCTTTAATAATTTCCAAGCCTGCTGTATCTGCTTTGAATCGTTCTCAAGCGTTATATTTGCTGTTTTATACACGCTAATTAATTGACTAAATAATGTCGCTAATTTGGTTAAATAACCGCCAGCTTTTATCTCTTTTAGAAGCGCTATATGATTAGGCTTTGCAGTGCTTAATTCAAACCCACTTTTAACGTCATTAAGATTGTTATTTATATAGTTTACCAATGCTTTAGCATACTGTGGCTTAGCATTAGCAAGCGATTCAAAACACCTTTCAACCCATTTTATTTTAGCTGTTTCGTTTTCAGCAAGTTTAGATATTTTAGGCGTTTTTCTCTCAACCTCACCAATAATTGTTAAACCTAAGCTGTGAAAAGTGGCGGTTTTTATAGCCTGTGTTTTCAGCTTAGTTTTAATACGTTCGTCCATTTCACTGGCAGCTTGCTTACCATAGGCGAGTAATAAAATATCATCGTAATTAGCTTGCTCACTGTTAACTAAATAGCCCGCTCGCGCCACCATTACACTGGTTTTACCTGTGCCGGCTCCGGCTAATACGAGGTTATTATCGTCATCGATAATACATGCCCGTCTTTGCTTTTCAGTAAGTGGGTTTGCTTCAACGTTATCGAAAAAACCAGCATAACGCTGCAACTGTGTCTGTGTGTATTTATGCTGTAAAAAGCGAGTTAATGAATCGCTCCACTGACTATATTGTTCGAGTAGTTTTATTTGCGTGCTAACGACTGCCAATGCCTCACTCTTTTTTATCCAAGGTAACCAGCGGTTGTATTGTTGTTTAACGCGCTGTTTTATATCTGCCACATAGGATTGACGCAAAAATTGATGATGTGCAAATTGGTTAATATTTTCTAGCAGCTCATTTAATGGTTCAATATTATTAGTGACCCATAGCTGATCCGTCTTGGCTTTAAGTATTCGGTGACTACCATAAGCCCTCATCCACACTCGATACTGCCCAGACTGTGTTGAAAAACGTAGTGTTTGTCCAAGCACCCCATATTCATAACAAATAGGCGAGGTTAAATCGCACCAATTCAGTGTATCTGTGAGCTTTTTGTTGTTAATGACTAAACCTTGTTGATTAATATCAACAGCGAGGTGTGGGGTAAACAGGCGGCCAAATACGCTGGGGAAAATAGAATTCATTAACAGCAGAATTCCTTTATAAAAATGAACTAATTAACGCTATTTTAAGGTAATACGCGCTGTAAGGATAATAAATCTGGCGGTAAAATTTTCAACGCGTTAAAGTAGAACAAAAAACAACCAATCAATTTATCTATTTCCTTGGCATAACTTCCTACTGTGACTAATGTTTACTCTACATACAAGACAACGCGATGAAAAGGCAAACCGAAACCTTTTTTTGAAGCCGTTACCGTTATTTTAAATGCTGACAGAGACATATACCAAGCACGTATTGCACTGGAAAATCTACTCAGTGCCACAGGCGATAATGAGACCAATAAAGCAGAGTTTTTATAAAACGCTGAACAAGTCAAAGACCGCTTCACAAACTAACTTATTAGCGTTAAATGCCGCGATTGAGGCTGCCAGAGCTGGTGAGCAAGGCCGAGGGTTTGCCGTTGTCGCTGATGAGATTAGAATGTTGGCTACCCGCACACAACAAAGCACCGATGAAATAGATACAATGATCCAACGATTAAATAACAATGTAAAAGCGTCATCAGATTCTTTTAAAAACAGTCAAACAAATGCTAATGCCACACTAAGTAATTTTGATGCCGTTATTAGTATTTTTAGCAACCTAACTCACACCTTTGAAAAAGTGCAGCAAATGTCGGCCGAAACCGCACAAGCAGCACAAATGAAACAAATCTCTGAGCAAACAACACTACCGTCAAAAAATATATCAGCGCTTTACAAGCAAATGAAATCGCAAGTAGATAGCTTTAAGGTATAGTGTTGTAAGCTTGTAAAACAATGGCGCAGCGTTTACTGCGCCATTAAGATAAACCCAACTAAGCCGAATAGCCTAGGCTAGTGTATCAATAATAATTATTTCACACTCTGTTGTTGCAGTTAGCGTGATAAAATCAGCATGAGTGACCTCAGCACCATCCCCTTTGTTCATGGTAATTACACTGTTTTTGTCATCTACAGTAAATACACCATCAGATGCAAGTACATAAGCTTGATGATCAATACGCTGAGTGATGGTGGTACCTTTTGCAAGCTTTCCACCATAAATGCGTGTTTGTTGATTGATAAATAAGGAGTTACCCGCATCTTCTGCATAACCCGACACTAAAAGCGTAAGCTCGTTAGCTACGTCGGTCGGAAATTTTTTACTTTCCCAACGCGGCGGCACATCTTGTTTATTACTTTGAATCCAAATTTGATAAAAAGTAAGAGGCTTATTGGTACGATTATACTCAGAATGCACAATGCCTGTGCCTGCACTCATTACCTGCACTTCTCCTTGCTCGGTTATACCTTTATTACCCATACTATCTTGATGAGTAATGGCACCACTGCGTATGAAACTAATAATTTCCATATTTTTGTGTGGATGCGCTCCAAATCCCATTTCAGGTGCAACCCAATCATCATTAACAACGCGTAATGTACCAAAGCCCATACGAGCTGGATTATAGTAATGTGCAAAACTAAAATGATGTTTAGATTTAAGCCAACCGTGATCGGCACTGCCTAAACTGTTCTTTGGATAATGATTGATCATGGTCTTTCCTCAAAAAGAATAAACATTAATTAATATGGACGTTCACGGTCGTGTGAAGCATCAAAATGATGCTTTGCACCCAGCGGTACTATTTGTGTTGGATTAATCGTTAAGTGGCTTACATAGTAATGCACCTTTGTGTACTCTAAATCGACGGTTTCTTTAACACCCGGTACTTGGTACAGCTCGTTAACGTAATTGCTAATATGGTGAAACTCGCTTAATTTTTGACGGTTACACTTAAAATGCCCGTGATACACCGCATCAAAGCGAATAAGGGTTGTAAATAAACGCCAATCAGCTTCTGTAATAACATCACCAACGAGATAGCGCTGCTTAGCTAAACGCGCTTCTAGCCAGTCTAAACTATCAAATAGTGCGGTGTAAGCCTCGTTGTAAGCCTCTTGTGTAGTAGCAAAACCGGCTTTATATACGCCATTATTAATGGTGTTATAGACACGGTTATTCACGGCTTCGATTTCTTCACGAAGTGGTTCTGGATAATAATCATCAGTATTGCCAGTTAGCTCATTAAACGCACTATTAAGCATACGAATGATCTCTATTGATTCATTATTTACAATAGTTTGCGTTTTTTTATCCCATAAAATCGGCACAGTAACCCGCCCTTCATAACTAGGATCGGCTTTTAAATATAATTGATAGGCGTAATCTAAGTTATAAAGTGGATCGCCCTGCTCGCCAAATTCCCAGCCGTTTTCCATCATTGGCGCTTCAACAATGCTCATAGAAATAATATCTTCGAGCTGCTTCAATTTACGAAAAATAATCGTTCTGTGCGCCCATGGGCACGCCAGCGATACATATAAATGATAACGCCCCGCCTCAGGGGGGAATTTGCTTTGTGGCGCTGATGAAATAGTATCCCTAAAACGGCTGTCTTGACGTACAAATTTACCGTCGCTTTTTTCGGTGTCGTACCATTTATCGACCCATTCACCGTTAACAAGTAATCCCATGTCCGTCTCCTAAGTATGTAGAATGTGCCAACCTTACGCAGATTGGCAGCTTAAAATTCAATCAGTTATATGATCAGCTTATTGGTTTAATTTGTTATGAATTTTTCCATCAAGGGATAGCTTTCCAGCTCCTTGAATAAATAAGGCTAAGGTAATTGCCAACAACGATAAACCAAACTCGTAACCGTTGTTGCTCATAAATAAGCCGTTATCTATATGTACGGTAAAAATAGCAACCACCATAGTGATAGCCAGTACAAAACTCGCAGGACGCACCAGCAAACCAACGATGAGTAGTAATCCACCAAAAAATTCAGCGCCACCCGCCATTAATGCCATTAAATAGCCCGGTGCTAAGCCAATCGACTCCATCCATTGCCCTGTACCTTCCAAGCCATAGCCACCAAACCATGCAAACAGTTTTTGTGCCCCATGAGCACTAAACACTAATCCTGCAATAAGCCTTAATGGTAGTGTTGCAAAAGACTGTTCAGTTTTTGTGATGGCAGCTGGATATTTTTAATCGTCATAATGTTTACCTGTATTGTTTTTGTTGATTATGCAGCTATTGTATAAGTTGAATTAAAATTAAATAACTCCTATTATTTGCTTTATATGTTCAAATATTTTGAACAGTTAATATTTGGTATGATGATGAATACACCCCCTATTAGCATAGAAGCTTTACTGGTATTAGACGCCATTGAGCATCGTGGCAGTTATGCAGCCGCTGCAGAACAACTTAATAAAGTGCCATCAGCCCTGTCGTATATTGTTAATAAACTTGAAGAGCAATTAAATGTAACCTTGTTTCAGCGCCAAGGTCGGCGAGCAGTTTTAACCCCCGCAGGTAAACATTTACTGAGCGAGGGGCGTAAAGTGCTCAATGCTATAAATAATTTATCGGAGCAAACACAAACCATAGCTAATGGCTGGGAGCCTAGAATACGGATTGCTTGTGACTCAATTATTGACGTAACTAATGTTTTTGCTGCTTTGCAACAATTTTTAATTGAACATAAAAGCATTGAAATTGATGTAAAAGAAGAGGTCATGAGCGGTACATGGGAGGCATTAATAGAAGACAATGTTGACTTAGTGATTGGTGCACCCGCCCCCGTGCCTGCTCAAAAAGGGATCAGGGCAGTGAAAATAACGGATATTCAAAATGTACTTGTGGTTCACCCATCCCACCCTTTAGTAAAAGAGCAAAAACCAATCAAGCCTAGTGTTCTTGGTCAATACACCACTGTGATAGTTCATGATTCTGCAAAACAAAGTATTCCGTGGTCAGCTAATTTAATCGAAGGTAGTCAACGTTTTTATGTAAGCTCCGTAAAACAAAAAATTACCGCTATTTTATCGGGAATCGGGATTGGTTATTTACCAGTAAACCTTATTGCTGAACATATTAAAGCTAAAACACTTCATGTTGTGGAGCTCATTGAACCACGTCCTATTCAAGACTTATACCTTGCATGGAAAATAACCAACAAAGGTAAAGGATTAAAAAAATTGACTCAACTTTTAATCGACAATAATTTACAGACATGAAATAAGCCAACTACATAAATGCAAAAGCCCATGCTAACAAAATTAGCATGGGCTTTTTTAATCACTAATAGATGTTATAGAGCAAGATCTTGCTTAGCACGTGTTAAGTTGTGCGACACTAACTCGTTACCTGATATTTGCTGTGCTTCGTAAAAGTCAGATAACGCTGCGGTTTCGTTTTTAGCCATTAAACGGCCAACACCGCGGTTACTTAAAGCAAATGAAGTCAGCTCACGTACTTTAAAACGTGGGCCTGTACTTTGCTGTAATAATGTAATTGCTTTTGAGCAAATTTCTTCAGCTTGGCTGTAGTTTTTTGATTTTACATTTAATGCGCAACTGTTAAATGCAACTTCGAATTCTTGCGGGGCTGTTGCAGCCTCTTCAATAACCATTAACTTGTAGTCACTTTGATCAGCCATTACAGCAGCTGAGCAAGTTAATAAAGAGCCAAGAGCTATGGTTTTGATAAGTGAGCGTTTCATGATTAGTTTCCTATTTGGTTAGTCGTGCTTGTTGCCGACAACTAAACTTTAGAGTGTTTACTTAATCTCGACAAACGATTAAAAACAAACCAATAAGTGAAAAAAACTAACCTATAGACTTTAGTCTAATTAAACTGAGCATATTCGTTTTAATAAAAGCGACAAATAACCGCTCGTTTAACATAGCTTCTTCTTGTAAATCAATATATTCATCTTCAGACATATTTAACTTTTTAAGTATAAACGGTTCAAGGCGCTCCCAATCTTTAATTTTTTCATCACGTAAAATACTATTTACTATGCTTTCAGAGAGCTTTAATACACAAAAACAGAGTTGTTGATTAGGATCGGATGTATCCTCAAGTAAACTTAAATCATGATGGCGTAAAATAAGCTGGCAAATATCTCTTGGTTAATGCCAACTCGATGCTAAGTAATAGCCGATAATGGCATGGTTAGCGCCATAAACACGATCTTCAATATCAACTAAACTTTCTTTACTGCTTCTATTTGAACCATGCAGCACATTGACGTAGTCGTCATATTTAATCGCCATCGGAACTATGCCACAATCATGAAATAAACCGAGAGTGTATAAGTATTCAACTGGAATTTTATTTTTTACTCGCTGTCCAACAATCATGTTTACATTAGCAATTTCAGACGCGTTATCCCAAAAACGCTCTAAACTAATACAACATGTTTTTTGTAAAAACATTTGCTTTAATTTAAGCGCAGGAATAAGTGCTTCTATGCCATTCCAACCTAAAAACATGATGGCTTGTTTAATATCAGACACACTACGTACTAAGCCATAAGCGGGTGAATTAACAATTTTTAAAATAGCAGACGCTATAGCCACATCTTTAGCAATGATTTCTGCGGCGTCTGAAAGCGAGGGCTCTTGTGCAGATGCTAATAATTCAAGGTCATTTAAAATTTGTGGTTTTGGGGGAATAATAAAGTTTTTATTTACATCTGATAATACCTGCTCATTAACGACAATCATCGATGTCTAGCCTCCAGCTAAGCTATATGGATTATTTATTTAATTCCATTTGAACTTTTATACTAGAAGTTGATTAGAGATTTATCAATTTGTAGGTGCTGAAATTGGTAGGGTAAAATAATTTTTAAAAACCAGAGCAGCACACGCCCGGTATATAGACGTGTGCTTTGAATACTAGCTTATTAGAAGTAATAGCCAATATTAATGTTGAAGCGGCGTTCAGTTTCGCTGCTATCGCCCGCTAATGAACCGCCAACAAACGGCATGTTTTTACCATGAACTAAATCAAAGTATGTAAATAAACCACCTGCAGCGACCGAGAAACCGGTTACGTTCATCCAGGTATCTTTGCTGTTGTCTGATTTGTCGTAAATAGCGCTGTAGTCATTATAAAACTGTAAGTTTGTTACTGCGCCCCATTGCACCGGCACACTGTATGCTATGTTTGCACTCGACATAGTTGCTTCCGCTGCCATGCTATCGTAAAACGAGTAAGCGCCTACAGCAATACGGTTTACGTTATCAATATCGTAGTTGTATTCGCCATGTTGTAATTGCAAGTTCCAAGGGCCCATATTACTGTTTAAATGTAATGCCCATGCGTTATAATCACCTGCGCGGTCAACACCATCATGCAAGCCACCAGCAAGCGCTGACACACCAATTTCAGTTTTACCACCCTCATGCTCTAGGTGGTAGCCGTAACGACCTGAGAACGTATTATATTCACCAATTGGATTGGTCGGCTCAGCGTAAACACCATCCCCGGCTTCTCTAAAACCAACAATGTCGTAAGAATAGCGATCGCTGCGGTTATCTACATAACCATCAACACCACCTAATTCATCATTTTTGAAAAAGCCTAAATCAAGCTGCCAGTTATCGGCAATTTTACGCTTAAATAACACCCCTAAATCGTGGTCGTCTTCAAGGCCAACGTAATAGTTAGTGCTGAAAAAGTAGTTATGTGAGTTGTATGGCCAGTTACCAAAAGGAACCTGAGTAATACCTGCTTGAACTTGCCAATCATCAGCAAAATCGTAAGCTGCATAAGCGTATTTAACAGCGGTCATATAATCAAAAAAGCGAATTTCAGCGTTTAATTTTACATCACCCACATCGCCTGAGAAATTTAGACGAAAAATATCAAAATCAAAATCGCCACCGCGATTTTTATTATCGTCATCATACGAGGTGTGGCTATAGTTGGTTCGAACAGCACCGCCAATTTTAATTCCCTGAGGCTTGTGTTCATGTTTAGCTACTTTAACTTCAGCTATATCTTCTTTCTGTTCAATGGTGCGCTCGATTAATTTTTCACTTTTTTGCTCTGCTTTTGCAAGTTGCTTTTGCAGCATTTCCACTTGTTTTTGTAAGCTGCTTAATTGCTGCTTTACTTTATCAAGATCTGTATCTGCATGTGCCGGATGTGAAAAAACAACCATAGCCACTGCCAGTGCTAAAGGTTTCATAGGTGTCATAATTTGTCCTTGCTTGCCTTGTTGATGTTATTAACTCGAACTTGGTCAGCGTGAGCTAAGTACCTGCTTGATTTTACATGTTGTTTTACAATGATAACGTATTTTTACAACTCTTCAATTACACTTTATGATTTTGCGCAACACACACACTACTTTTTAGCGGGGTAAGCATAACAATTAATCATCATTTTAATAAATGAAAGCAGCAGCTAGCAAAATTAAAGCTTAAAAAATAGCAGGATGATCATGTACCTATTTTTAATGTGTTATTATTTAAAAATCATATTTAAAACAGCCAGTTTGTTGCTACATATATAAATTAAGGACTCTCAAAAAATGAAAAATAACGATACCTTTAACACAATTGCTACGTTAATTTTTAAGCATCTTTATAATAACTTTCCAAGCCCAAGCCAGTTAGATCCTGAACAATTAATTAGCGACACCTCAGAACATCAAGGTGAGCAAATAAAAGGAACAATCGCGTTTCTTCTTCATGAGGAATATATATTTTCGACGCCCAGCGCCACTTTTTTGCTAACCGAAAAAGGCTTTAGCCACGCTTTATGTCCAAAGTTTTGATCTAACTTTACTTTTAAGCACTAAAGCTTAAGTGAATTACTATAAGAAGTTACAACAATGAGTGATTTTATTTGGTTACTTCCAGCAGCGGTACTCACTATCATTTTAATTAAACTGATTAAACAATCTAAAAAACTGCCTTAGCTTTTTATTTAATGAGTACGCTTTAGCAATTTTTGGATTTGCGCGATTACCATCCTTGGCTCATTATTTTGTGGATAGTGGTAACTTTTACCGGTTAGCACTGTCACACCTTGAGGAAAAGCATTAGCCCAGTTTGCATGCAGTTCCCCCCACATTTCACGCCCTTTATCAGTAAAAAATAACACCGACGGATTTTCATACTTTTTAACTGAGGCAATAACCGTCACAGGAATATCAGCTATTTGTGGGTAATCGGGCAAAGGTCGCTTAGACCAAAAGTCTACATACTGATTTGACATACCGTTTTTCATATCATCACGTTTTATAGCGGCAATTTCTTTTTCAGTGCGCGATAAATCAATCTTACGCATAATATCAACATCATGCTCTGAGGCGGGTTCAATTAACATTAACGCTTTAATGTTATCAGGCTAGCTTGCTGCAAATACTCTTGCGATATAAGCTCCATAAGAATGCGCCACATAAATCACCGGCTCTTCAATTTTTAATGCTTTAAGTAATAGTAAAGCCTCAGCAGCATACTCCTCTGAGCTATAGTTTTTCTTTATTTGCGCTGAGCCGCCATTGCCAATTCGAGAATAACGAATTACTTTTGCATGCTTGGTAATCGCTTTATAAATGGGTTCCCAATCACTTAAACCGGCAGAGCCACCTGCCTCAAGTAAAACAGTGTGTTTACCACTACCCGCCATTTCATATTCAATATCAAAGCCATTTACTTGCACTTTAGCAAGCTCAGCAAACACAACGCTTGAGGTGATTAATACCCAAAATAGAATCGTTTTTAGTATTATTTTCATATTGTTAAAGCAAATTAGTAGTTAGCTTAAGTTTATAACATTAAGCACTATGTTTATAAATAAATTCTCTAACGCATACCCTTAAAAATAAATAATCACGTCAATCATGCTTAAATCATGTTTTGGCTGATAGATTTCCTTATTCAAACCTATAAACCTCTGTGACCCTATGCCATAATCTAAATAATTCATAAATTTAGTAACTTGGCGGAATACCAACCGTTTCAAGCTAACTTATAGGGTGTTTAAATGGCTTATCAAGAGCAAAATCAAGCAACAATCTATTGGCACGACTACGAAACCTGGGGGGCAAGCCCGCAAAAGGATAAGCCGAGTCAGTTTGCCGGTGTACGCACCGATCTTGATTTAAATATTATTGGCGAGCCGCTTATTGAGTACTGTAAGCCTCAAGCGGATTATTTACCGCATCCTGAGGCGTGTTTAATTACTGGTATTACCCCACAAGTGGCGATGCAAAAAGGCTTAGTTGAGGCTGAGTTTATTGCTAAAATTCATGCCGAATTTAGCGTGCCCAATACCTGTGTGGCTGGTTATAATAGTATTCGCTTTGATGATGAAGTAAGCCGATATAGCTTTTATCGTAACTTTTACGACCCATATGAGCGTGAATATAAAAACAATAACAGTCGTTGGGATATTATAGATTTAGTGCGTGCCTGCTATGCACTTCGGCCTGAGGGTATTGAGTGGCCATTAAAAGAAGATGGCAGCCCAAGCTTTAAACTTGAGCATTTAACTGTCGCTAATGGTATTGAACATGCCGCTGCGCACGATGCATTAAGTGATGTAACGGCTACCATTGCACTGGCTAAATTAATAAAAGAAAAGCAACCTAAGCTATATCACTTCTTTTTTAGTTTGCGCAATAAAAAAGCCCTTGTTGAATTGGTGGACGTGTTTAACATGACCCCATTAGTGCATACCTCATCGCGTATTCCAGCAACCCAGGGTTGTACCACGTGGGTGGCACCTATGAGCTTTCATCCTGTTAATAAAAACGCAGTTATTTGTTTTGATTTAACCCAAAACCCACAGGTATTACTTGATTTAAATGTAGAAGAGCTACGCAAGCGTTTATACACCAAACGTACAGATTTAGCAGAGGGTGATTTACCCGTAGGTTTAAAGCTGGTGCATTTAAACAAGTGCCCTATTTTAGCGCCAGCTAAAACGCTACTGCCTGAAAACGCTGCTCGCTTGGGTATTGACCGCGAGCAATGCTTGGCTAATTTAGCCATTTTAAAAGCCAATACTGAGCTTCGCGATAAAGTCACTGAGGTATTTAACGAGCAAGGCGATTACAGCGCCACCACAAACGTGGATTACTTATTATATGATGGCTTTACTAGCCATGCTGATAAAGCTAAATTTGCGATTATTCGTGATGCAAAACCTGAAGACTTGGCAAGTTTAAAGCTTGAATTTGAAGACCCTAAATTCAATACTTTATTATTTAGATACCGCGCCCGTAACTGGCCACAAACGCTAAACCAGCAAGAGCTTGATCAATGGCGTCAATATTGCCAAAGCAAGTTAATGCATGGCGAAGATCAGCCATCAATCAGCGCGCAAGATTTTATGATCACTCTTGAAAACCTAGCGCATGAACATGACGACAGCGAAAAAAATCTTACAATTTTAAAAGCGCTGTATAACTACGCGCAAAGCATGTAATTTGCTTTAGTGTATATAACCCATGAAAAACGCGACACTTTAGCAAAAAGTGTCGCGTTTTTTGTTACTAGGTAAAAAACCAAAAAACTATCTCAACAAGAGAGGTGAATGAGAAAACATAAAACCAACATTCATTTTTTATGTGTATCACTTTCTCTAAAAACGCAGCGCCTCTTAGCCTCTTTGTGAACAGTTTACTTTTACCAATTACATTACTTTTTATGCAGTGCTTCAATACGCGCTAGTAAACTTGAGGTATCGTACCTGCCGCCGCCAAGTGCCTGTACATCAGCGTAGTATTGATCGACCGTTGCAGTCATTGGCAGCGTTGCACCGTTATTTTTAGCTTCATCGAGTGCAATACCTAAATCTTTACGCATCCAATCTACAGCAAAACCAAACTCGTACTCGCCTGCCCACATTGTTTTGTAGCGGTTTTCCATTTGCCACGAACCAGCTGCGCCTTTAGAAATGGTTTCTATTACTTTTTCGCCATCAAGCCCTACTTGTTTAGCAAAATGTAAGCCTTCAGCTAACCCTTGCACTACACCAGCAATACAAATTTGGTTGACCATTTTACATAATTGCCCTGAGCCAACTTCCCCTAATAACTGGCTAAAACGGCTAAACGCCGCCATGATAGGTTGTGCTTTAGCAAATACCGTTTCGTTGCCACCGGCCATAACGGTTAACACCCCGTTTTCAGCACCTGCTTGACCGCCTGATACTGGCGCATCAATAAAGTCGATATGCTGTAAAGCCGCTTTTGCCGCAACTTCACGCGCTACCTCAGCAGAAGTAGTTGTGTGATCGATTAAAATCGTGTTTTTTTCCATACCAGCTAAAACGCCATCATCGCCGTATACCACTGACCGTAAGTCGTCGTCATTGCCAACACACATAAATACCATATCGGCACCACTTGCAGCTTCACGCGGGGTAGGTGCAAAACTACCGTTAAAATCTTCAACCCATTTTTGTGCTTTAGCTGCTGTGCGGTTATAAACACATACGCTATGCCCCGCTTTTGCTAGATGCCCTGCCATTGGGTAACCCATTACGCCTAAACCTATAAATGCAATTTTAACTGACATAAAAATGACCTATTTAACTGATAACTTAGAAACATAAGCTCGATTATGTCAATCGGCCGCAAAAAAAGCGAATGAAAGTCTTTTAAAATTTCCCTCATACGGAAATTAGGTAGGTAATCTATGGATAGTATTTATCAATTTAACGCACCACTTTGTAATAACGATGATTTTTCTTTGAGTCAGCTAAAAGGAAAAGCGGTTCTTATTGTTAATACCGCCAGTAAATGTCATTTTTCTGCGCAATTATGCGCGCTAGAAAAGCTATATCAACAATACAAAAACGATGGGTTTACTATTTTAGCCTTTCCGTGTAATCAATTTGATAAAAATGAGCCATTAGAGGGAATGGCCATTAAAGACTATTATCAAAAACATTTTTCAATTAATTTTGAGGTGTTTAATAAGGTCATGGTAAATGGCCCAGATACGCATCCACTGTTTAGTTATTTAAAATCTCATACACGGGGTATTGCACAAAACCGAGCAATAAAATGGAACTTCACTAAGTTTTTAGTTAATGCACAAGGGCAGCTGGTTGCTCGCTATGCACCGCGAACTAAACCGGAGTCATTACATAATGTAATAACAAGCTGCTTAGAATCAGTGCCCGTTATAAAACCGACGACCGCTCGTTTAGGAGTCCGTTCGGCTGTATTAAAATAATCCTGTCGTAATTAAAACAACAAGAGTGAAGCATCTATAGTAAGAATAGTTTATGGTAATAAAATAATTGATTACTTGGAGCTAGTTAATGGATATTGCTTTTTTTAGTGCTCAGAAATATGAGCGCCCTTTTTTTGAGCAAAGTTTAAATGGCTTTTCTAACATCACTATTACTTATTTTGAGCAAAGTTTATCGGCGCAGACGGCAATATTAGCTAAAAACTTTGACGCTGTGTGCGTATTTGTCAACGATTCTGTTGATAAAGCGGTAATTGAGCAACTTGCCACATTGGGTGTTAGCGCTATTTTATTACGCTGTGCGGGGTTTAATAACGTTGACTTGCCCGTTGCCAAACAGCATAACTTAAGCGTATTACGCGTACCCGCCTACAGCCCTGAGGCAGTCGCGGAGCATTGTGTTGCCCTTATGCTTACCCTCAGCCGTAAAACACACAAAGCTTATAACCGCGTACGCGAAGACAACTTTGATTTAAATGGCTTACTTGGGTTTAACTTACATAACAAGACCATAGGTATTATAGGCTGCGGTAAAATAGGCCTTGCACTGTGTAACATTTTAAATGGTTTTGGCGCTAACGTTTTAGTGTGTGACCCTTTTGCAAAACCAGGCAATTACACTATTACCGATTTAAATACCCTACTTGCCCAAAGCGATATAATTTCACTGCACTGCCCGCTGAGCGAAGACACGCATCATTTAATCGATGACGTTGCATTTAATAAAATGAAAACCGGGGTCATGCTCATTAATACTTCGCGCGGTGCGCTGGTAAACAGCCAAGCGTGTATTAAAGCACTTAAATCACAAAAACTGGGGTATTTAGGGCTTGATGTGTACGAACAAGAATCAGAGCTGTTTTTTAAAAACCACAGTGAAGAAATAAATCAAGACGATATATTTTCTCGCTTAGTGAGTTTTAGAAACGTGTTAATAACAGGGCATCAAGGCTTTTTTACTCAAGAAGCTCTAACCGAAATCGCTAATATAACATTACAAAATGCAAACGAGCTTGCTCAAGGGCAAACGCTAACCAATCAAGTATTGTAATATCAAGTCATTTAAACTGTAAAAAGCGAACTTTCGGGTGACTCCCAATAGTTCGCTTTTTAAAACGGCATTTTTAAATTCGCGTTTAAAAGTTTTTAACCAAACGCTACATTTATAAATACTAAGGTCATAAGTATAGGACACACAAAGCGAATATATTGTGCAAACCAATAGTGCGGCCCACTACTTGCTTTGTGCAGCTTATTACCACGTTGCCATAGCCAGCCTACCGTTATAAAGTAAAACAGCCCCATTAACGGCAATTGGTATTGGGTAAATACCATAATCACTAAACCAAACAACCAATCAAAGTTTAAAATAATGGTACTGGCACAAATAAGCACAACAGCACTGACTGCCCATGTTGCTTTGGTTCTATCTACACTGTGGTTTTCAACCAAAAATGCCACAGGGATCTCAGTTGACGAAATAGTTGAGGTAACTGAAGCTATCGACATCAATACAAAAAATAATAAGCCAACCAATAAACCAATTTCACCCATAGTGCCAAATAGCTCAGGTAATATGGCAAAAATAAGTTGTCCCTCACCAATTAATTTACCGTTATTAAATACTTCAACGCCATTGTACTGGGCAACATAAATAGCCGGAATTATTAATAAGCCCGCCAAAAACGCCACGCTGGTATCAAGTAGCGCAACACTTGCGGTTAATTTTGGTAAGTTAGCTCCGGGTTTTAAATATGAGCCGTAAATCATCATACAGCCTACCCCAAGCGACAACGAAAAGAACGCTTGCCCCATTGCGGCAATAATTAAATCAGGGTCGAGTATTTTACTAAAGTCAGGCACTAAATAGGCAGCAAACCCTTCGCTTGCGCCATCTAACGTTGCAATATAAATAATAAGCCCAATGAGGAGAACAAGTAAAAGCGGCATTAAACGGCGTGACCAGGTTTCTATTCCCGACTTCACCCCTTTTAAAATAATACTGGCGGTTAGAATAAGCATAAGCGGCGTAAAAATAAAATTACGTAACATAGAGTCACTATGTAAAAACTCACTCAAGCTCTGCAAGCCAAAAAAGCTACTTATAGGCTCTATAGCGTAGGAAAGCATCCAACCGGCCACAATTGAGTAAAAACTTAACATAACGATGGCACCGGCAAGGCCAATATAGCCTGCTGCGGCTCCCACTTTAGGGGCGTGATTTTGCCATGCTTGGCTTAGCGCTTTAACAGGGTTAGCTTGGGCTTTGTAACCTAAATACAGCTCGGTGTACAAAGCAGGTAACGCCAGCAAAAAAATAACGATAAAGTAAACCAGTAAAAATGCGCCGCCACCATGATTAGCAGCCTGCGTAGGAAAACCCCATATATTACCTAAGCCTACCGCTGCACCGGCTGCTGCCAATACAAAACCTAGTCGACTTTGAAAACCATCACGCACTTGTGCCATACACCTACAAATCTGTTATTATTTTAACGAATGCGAATTAAACCATATTTAAGAGCGACTGAGTAATAAAAATGTACTTAGCGCTCACAACAACTAACAACCGCTCACAAACTATCCAGCTTTGGGTAATAAATATGTAATCGGTCGTCATTTATAACGAGCAATGATGAGTGTAACTTACTTTGAAAACCAGCTAGCAGTCACACCCGCTTTAGCAAATAACAGCCATTGCATTGCGTTGCTTAACGCGACCACCCTCAATGTGGGTGAATTTGATTTACCCCACTATTTAAGCCCTTTTGAGCTCAATGTTATTAATCGGCGTAAAACCCCACAAGCTAAACAAGAATATTTAGCCACACGTTTAGTGCTTAAATACCTAGTAAAAACCGCTTGTTCTTCTTACGCATCATTAAAGCTGTGTGATATTAGTTCTGAATTTAACCCCGATAACAGTAAATTAGAATTACATATTAAAAATACAACAGGCGTGATCAGTTGCTGTATTTCTCATTCTCATGGTTTTGTAGGTGCAGCGTTAAATGTAGCATCAACTCAATTTGGCTTTGATATTGAAAAAATTAATTTAAAGCGCCCTTTTAATAAACTCGCTAAACACTTTTACCATCCAGCCGAAGTGAGCTTAATAATCGATTCAGATAACATAACAACTCAAGCACATCATTTTTTTAGGATTTGGACATTAAAAGAAGCGCTGGCTAAAGCCACCAGCCGCCCCATTGCTCAATTATTAAGCCCTAATGTGTTTAACGAACTTAATAACACTCAGCTTACAGCTTGTAGCAATACCGTGGTTGGAGCACATAACGACATGTTTGATATTAGCGTTGTGGCAAAAAAAAGCACCGACTGGCGGTGCTCAATAATAACTATTAACGATTTACGCAGCGCAATCACTTTCTAGTAATCGACTATGAATCGCTTGAACCACAGCATCAGACTCGCTTTGCTCAACTAAAAAGCACAAGTTATGTTTACTTGCACCATGGCAAATGAGTCGAATATTAAAATCACTTAACACTTTCATTAAATTCATTTCATGTTGGCGCAAAACAATTTCAGAGCCAATTAACGCTACCAGCGTTAAATTGTTTTCAACCGATACATGGCAAAATTCAGCAAGCTTATCTAAACATGCTTGATCAAGCTCTGGACGTGATGCATTAGGCGCATTATCAAGGGTAATTGCTACACTAATTTCAGAGGTGGTGACCAAATCTACCGAAATATTGCACTCACTTAAAATAGTAAATATACGCGCTAAAAAGCCACTGGCTAATAACATTTCTGGGCTTTTAAGGGTTAATAATATTTGATTTTTACGTTGCGTTACCGCACGTATACCAGGTAGCTGCGATTTTTCACGTTCAATCCACGTACCGCCAAGTTCAGGCTCTGTGCTTGAGCCAACAAACACATTAATATGGCTGCGACTGGCAGGTAAAATTGTAGCTGGGTGCAGCACTTTAGCGCCAAAGGTCGCCATTTCTGCTGCTTCATCAAAACTTAAACGCGCAATAGGAGTAGCTTTTACACACAAACGAGGATCGGTGCTAAAAATACCCACTACGTCAGTCCAAATATGCACACTTTTAGCGTTAATAGCCTCAGCAAGCAGTGCAGCACTATAATCTGAGCCACCTCGACCGAGCGTGGTCGTTAAATTGTTTGCATCGCTACCGATGAACCCTTGGGTTACAATAACGCTATCATCAAGCAGCGGAATTAAATGTGCTTTAGCGGCTTGCGCTGTGGCGCCCACATTTGGTGTTGCTTTACCAAATTGGCTATCGGTTTTAAGCACCTGGCGCACATCAAAACGAGTGGCATTTAAACCCTTTAACCTTAGTACTTGGGTAAATAAGTACGACGATAAACGCTCGCCAAAGCTAAGTAGCTCATCGAACTGCTGCTCAGTATTGAGTGTTTGTGCCGCCAACGTTTGAAATGCATCAAGCGTTTGATTAAACCCAAGGGCTAAATCATTATCTAACGACAGGTCATTTAAAATAGCCTGCTGAATCGCAAGTACACCATCAATATGCTGTTGGCGTTTAGCGGCTTCAATACCCGCTTTGCAAAGCTCCACTAAATGATTGGTCACTCCGGCACTGGCGCTTACTGCAACAATACGTACATTTTTATCGTTTACGATAATTTCGCTACAACGGCTCATCGCCTCAAAGTTAGCAACGCTGGTGCCACCAAATTTGGCAACAATGTAATCTGATTTTGTGCACTGTGAACTTTGTGGCACTGATTGGGTAGTCATTTCGTCTCCTTTCGCGGCATCCAAACCGCAATAAAACAAGAAGAACTTGGCAGGAAATAAAGATAAGAAAAATCTACTGCCAGAAGCTCTCCACCTAAATTGGTGACAGTTTTGAGGATTCAGCCCCATAAACCGAAAAACAATGGTAACGACCCATTATTTTCCTCGGCGAGTACTTCCCTCCTTAATGGTCGCAGGCTGTCGTTGCCTCACATTAAGTACCTAAGTATCGCACCTCTTCTGAATGTATTATTAACCTGTGGCTAATAAAACAAAACCGCACTAAGAGTGCGGCTTTGAAAGTTATCGTTTAGACGTCTAGCTGTCAAGTCGTTTTACACTAAAATCAAATAAAACTACCCATTAAGTAAGAGCCCGCATAACCAAAGGTGTAACACAGTAATAAATATAGCGATAAGCGAAGGTAACTTGCAAACGTCAGCTCTTTTACCTTACTCATGGCTATAATACCGGCTGCCGAGCCAATGATTAGCATAGAGCCACCTACACCGGTTGCATACGTAAACGACAACCAATGCTGTTGACTCATTACAATGTCGGCTTTTAATAACGCTGCCGTTAGTGGCACGTTATCAACACCTGCAGATAAAATACCCATTAAGTAGTTTGCGTACTCTGGCGCCATTACCGTATACAAATTAGTAAATTGGCTCAGTACCCCAACTTCTTTTAACGCACCAACAAGCAGTAACACACCCACGAAAAACAATAAGGTGTCGTACTCTATGTCGCGTATAAAATCGATCATATCTTTGTTGATGTCTTTTTTGCGCATTAAAAATTGCGCGACTAAAAACATAATAGATAAACCCAATAAAAAAGTAAGCAGAGGCGGTACACTGTATAAAACACTCAATGTAAGCGTAGCAATAACCGTAGTGAAGAAAATAACCGCAATGGTTATGTCGGTTTTTTCAATACGTTTAAATTTAGTTTTTTTAAACTCGAGTTGCTTATTCATGCCAATTGATAACAAAGTAGCGAGTAATAATACACTTAGTAACGCAGGCACAATTAACAGTAATAAATTGCTAATTGATACTTTACCATCAAGGAAAATCATAAGTGTGGTTACATCACCCGTGATAAGTGATACACCACCGGAGTTTACAGCAAATACAATAAGCGTGGCGTACTTAACTAACTTTTTGGCTTCAAGTTTTAATGACATAATCACTGCCAGTGATATTAGCGTGGCCGTAACGTTGTCTGAAATAGATGAAAATAAAAACGCAAAACACCCCACCAAAAACATCAGCTTACGCTCACTAATGCTGGTTGGCATAATCCGGTTCACAACATTTTCGATAAGTCCTTTAGAGTTTAAATAGGCAACAAAGGTCATTGCGGCCATTAAAAACAGCCATAAAGAAGCAATTTCTAAAATATTGTGGTCTAGGAGGGTTTGAATCGTTTCGGGGCTTTGCCCATTAAGAGGAAAAATAAAGGATATAATCCAACAAAGTGTACCAAAAAATAATGTCGTTTTTGCTTTGTTTACGTGGATCACATCCTCAATAACGATAAGCAAAAATGCAATCGCTATCAGCGTCAGGATAATCGAGGAAACCATGATATTAAACAACCTTCGGGGTTAAGTAAAAATTGAAACCATGTAAAAAATATACCCACAAACTCTATGTGCCTATATTCGGCGCGGATACTATCACTAAGCGGGTGTAAAAACTATTATTAAATCGTCGCAAAAACGAATACCATATAAGTTCGAGAAATATAAAATAACGAATACTAGGAAGTTGCAACGCCTTATGATCCCAGCTAAAAAGCTACTTAATACCCTAAATGAACACTGGGGTGTATTAGAGCTATTATTTAAGCGCTTTAAAATGGCCGACTTTAGTATTAAAGATCTTCAAAATGCCATTAAGCAAAAGCAACCCACGTGGAATAATGAGCGTATTTATAAAGAAACCAACCGGTTATTGAATCAAGAAATTATTATTCCGCTGGCTAAATCGTCACAACTGGAAATTAACCGCGCCATTGCCGACTTTGCCACCTTTTTACTGCAAGAAGAGCATTTAGGCTTAGCACAAGAAATTAGTGTCTTGGTTGATGATTTGGCCCGTTTAGGTAATCGGCTATTCAATGCCGGTGAAATGGAAGATTTTGATGATTTACGCCGCTTTAGCCGTATTATGGATGATCGGGTGCGTAAAATAATCAAACTGTTTTTACACAACGAAAACGCTATTTTAAATATTGTTGAGCAAGCCAAATCTAATAATGCGGTGCAGTCGCTACAAAAACGCTATAAAGCCGTGATAGAAGCGTTTGATGAGTATATAGAACCCATGCTGGAAATGGTGGATATTAGAGGCGACTTTCATGCCTGCTTTACCCTTATTGAGCAACAAATTAGCACCCAAATAGAACACATTGAACGCTCAGGCAAAGCGTACAACGATAAACGCATGCTTGAGCAATTGCGTACCCGCATTCTAGAAATGCACTTAGTTGGCCGGACAAGCTTACGAAAAAGTGCCGATATGCTTATGCCACTGCGTGAAGAGTTGCGCCGTAACAACCTTGTTACCCGCCAAGTAGCAAAAGTATTAGGACTAATACGTAAAAATGGGGTAGATAATATGCTCAGCGCCGTGCAGCCGCATTTTGTAAGCGATGCGCAAAAGTATTCATTGGGTCAACAGCGCCATATAGTAGCCTACATGGCAAGCCTGGCTGAGTTTGAGCATCACGAATATCAGCTACCAGAGCAAAACGATGTGCCTGCGTTTGTCACGCCAAACATTCCTGACTATCACGATGTAAAAGCGCAGTTTGCAAAACGCTTCAAAAAGCAGCGTAAAAAACCACAGCCTCTGCTGCAATTTTTAGACGAAAGCTACCCTGAGCTTGAAGCCGATGAAATGCTGTTTTTATATCAAAAGCTAGTGAGCGATAACACCCTACACATTAGCCAAAGCGATAAAAAAGCCCGCGTTAACATTGCAGGCCAGCACTTTTCTTTGTACCCCTTTAATTCAGAGCCTCAGGCTGATAAAGCCGAGCACGAGTAATCACCATGACACAGATAAACTTAAATGAGCTTTCTCACTTACAAGCCATTAATAAAAAATTAGTCGCGGGTTACCACATTTGCGAACAAGACACCCTAATGTGGCAAGAGCTTGACCAACAAATTGAAGCTTACAGCGCCTTATTCACAGCATTAGGCCATGATTTAAAGCACGACAGTCGTGGCTTTTATTATTTTGCTAGCGATGAAAGCACCCCCAATATGGGCAAAATATCGCGCGCGATAGCGCTCACTATTTATATTTTAATCGAACACTTTGCCAACACAGGTAAAGACCCAATGCGTGCATTATTTGATGAGCCAAACGATTTAGAGCTAATGCAAACCTTGGTACAACTTAATAAACATTTATTTGATCAGCTTGAAATATTCTCGGGTTCTGATTTACGCAAAGATGTGTATTTACGCATGGTACGTTTAGGCCTTGCCCGCGAAGTGGAAGGCGGCTTTATGCTACAGGCGCCAATTCATCGCTATATTGATGCCTTAATGGAAGTAAATGAAGAAACCTTTTTAGGAGAGGACGAGGAATGAAAAACTTATACGGACTGAGTAAACTCGCCCTACTTAATACTGCAGGCTATGCAAAGTGTGTGATCCCACTTGATAAAAGTAGCTCGATTTGTGCACCTAACAACACAGGTAAAAGCTCAGTAATTAATGCACTGCAATTTCCGCTAATTAATGATTTACGCCTAACCGAGTGGGATGGCCACGATTTAGATGAAACCCGTAAGTTTTATTTTTCATCAGATCAATCGTACATTTTATTGCAAGCCGATTTACCCCATGGCTCAGTTGTCATTGGCGTAGCCGGCTTAGGTAAAATTGCCGGTTATGCACACCAATACTTTTGCTATCAAGGCAAACTTGATTTAGCCCAGTACACCCAAGGCAATACCATTATTAAGTTTACCAAGCTGTTTAATCACTTAAAGCAGCAAGGTTACAACCCGATAGAGCTTAAAGCGCAAGAGTTAAACGCCCTACTTACAGGCGGTGCAACGCAATTTGATGGTGAGATCAATTTAAAAATGATCCCCCTTAACAACGTTCAAGACTCTGCAATATACAAAGAAATATTTCGTCGTATTCTTAATTTACATAAATTAGGTGCAAACGACGTTAAGCGCTTTATGTTACGTGTGTTTGAACGCCACATGTCAAATTCAAAGGTCGACTTTTACGAAGTATGGCGCCGGTCGTTTGATAAAGTAAACCGCGCAAAACGTGAATTAAAAGCCCTCGAGTCAATGCAAGAGCCCATAGCCGCCCTTGAATCAATGCTTGAAAACCAAACAGTACTTAAAGGTAAACTGGCCGCTTATGCGCCAAAAATTGACCAAGCACTGATTGATTTTGATACGTATCAGGAAGAGCAACTAAGCGAGCTCAACATCGCTCTTGAAGATATTGAGCAAGAAAAACACGAGTTTGAACAAAAACAAAGCCTATACGTACAGCAATCACGCGATATAGAGCGCAAACAAACCCAAATTGAACAGTGGTTTTTAGATTACAACGCCCTTAAAAGTGAGTTTGAGCTGGTTAATAAAGCCACGCTAAAAACCGGCTTAACGCAGTTAAAAAATGACTACGAGTCGTTGTCACACTCAATAACGAGTGCTCAAGGGCAAAGCCTGCACACCCTTGATTACCGAATTGGCGAAACACAAAAACAAATTAAAAGCTTAAAGTTACAACTTAAAAACTTAGAATATAATTTATTCACTCGTATGCGTGAAGACTTATCACTGAAAGAAGTTGAAGAAATATCGCGGCTATTAAACCCCGATCTTCTCTCCTTTGCCACCACCAGCAATGGCGATATAACCATTGATGACGAAGATGCCTTTGGTGAATTTTTATCACAGCTTAGTGAAAACGTGAAAGGCGGTGTGCTCACCCTGCCCGGTGCCAGTATTAAACTTAAAAAACTCTCACCTGTGCAAATGCAAAGCGGCGAAAACAAAGAGCAACTGAGTGCTCAATTAACCGCGCTTGAGCAATCATTAAAAGAGTTTAAACAACAGCGCGAAGTGGCCGCCAATGTTGCAGATAAGCAAAAAGAAAAAGACGCGCTATACGATGAGCTTATGAGTGCTGAAAGTGCACTTAAACGCTTAGAGCAATTTGAAGTGATGCAACAATCGGTTGACGCGCAGGCGATGCTAAAAGAGCAGCTTTTAGCCGAACGCGAACAAGTTGACGACTACCTACAAGATATTCAAAAAAACAGTGGCTCAATTGCTGACAGACGATCACTAATCAAATCAAAACAAGCGCAAATTAATCGTCAAACAGAGCGCCTGCGCCAAGTTAAAACCGAGCGTATTGACCACACGTTAGATTTATACAGTGGTAAAGTGACGCCTTACATGATTGATATAAAAATCGATTTTGATAATTTAAGCGATTTAATTCATCACTTTAATAAAGACTGCCAAGAGCTTCGTAATTTCGATATAAATGTACGTAATACCTATATGCATATTTACAATGCAGGTATTACCAAGTTCGATAACGAAAACGATGAGTTTAGTAAATACCAAAAACTTATTAGCGCGTTTCATAATATTGATAACGAACGTGATGCCGTTGAGCGCCAAGGTCGCGTTGCCCTCACCGAAGTGGCCGCCACGATTAAAGGCTTACGTGAAGATTTAGACCGCCTACGCCGTGAAATGAATAACTTTAATAAAGGCATAAGCCAGCACCGCATTTCAAACCTGCAAGCGTTTAAAATTAATATTATCCCGCGCAAAATGTTGGTAGATAGCATTGATACCATTATCAGTACCTCTAACCAAATTGAACAAGGCGATACCCTGGATTTACTCAGCCATGAGCCGTACAGCGAAAGTGCGGTAAACGACGCAAAAGATCATTTAATTAAACTCGCCTCAGACAAAGCAGGCCTGACCCTTACCGATTTATTTGATATTCGTTTTGAAGTGGTTAACCGCGCGGGCGAAACCGAGCACTTTGAAAAAATAGATTCGGCTGGTTCAAATGGTACGCGTATCACCATTAAGCTGTTATGTGGCATGTTGTTTATTCGTTACTTATTAAGCGATCAGGAACAAAACTTATACCGTATACCTATTTACATAGATGAAGCGGCTGATATCGATCCGCAAAACCAAAAAGCAATTATAGAAACCGCCCTGAGCTTTGGCTTTGTGCCAATATTTGCTTCGGTTAAACCGCAAATAAGTTGTGATTATATTGTGCCAATTCGTTCAGTAAAAGACGGCGCACAAAACTGGGTAGATGAAAAAGATTGGATTGAGGTTGAACATAAAGCCTCTCTACTGGACTAAGAATTAATTGGCTATTCATCTTAGCCAGCTACACTTATTTTTAGATTTTAAATTACCCTCGCCCATGGTAGTTTAAACAAACGCACTTTATTGGAGCAAACGGTATGAAACATATATTTATTGTCGCAGCACTGGCGCTACTTACCGCCTGTACACAAACGCCCGATTGGGATTACGATAAATCAGCAAACTTTAGTAACTACAAAACGTTTGCTTGGGTAGAAAACGCGAGCCTAACCAAAGACACGAATAACTACCAAATCAGTGGCCTTATGGAAAAACGCGTTCGCAATGCGGTAAACAACCAACTAAGCCAACAGTTAGGTATGCAATTGGTTGACGTAGCGCAAGCTGATGTACTTGTTAATTACCATGCAAGTGTTGATAAAGAGCTAGAAGTAGATACCTTTAACGTAGGCTACGGTGCACGTTGGGGTTACTGGGGCACAGGCTTTAACCACGATGTAAGCGCACGTGAGTATGAAGTAGGCACGTTAGTTATCGATATTATTGATCGTGAGTCAAACCAATTAATTTGGCGTGGTGCTAAAGATGGTCGTTTAAAGAAAAAACAAACACCATCACAGCGTGAAGCCGCTATTAAAGAAACGGTTGCCAATATTTTAAGCAACTTCCCGCCAAAAAAGCAGCAGTAAGTTTTAATTAATATTTAAAAAGCCCGCAGGCTCGCGGGCTTTTTTGTGAGAAAAGGAATTTTTCGGTGACATTTAAAAAGCTCCTAACCCTTAGCTTATTTTTACCCCTGCTTTGTGCGTTCCATGCGTACGGCACTCAACTACAGTTAAAGCCTGGTATATGGCAAGGAATTTATAAAGATCATTTTGAGTACAATGTACTGGAAATTAAAGAAAACGGAGAACACCGTTTAATAATAGCAAGTATCGCCAATGCATTTTATAGAAATAAATCAATTGCGTTTAGCAATAATGATATCAAATGCAGTCGCATTAATTGCACTATCAAACTTGTTAGCCCTAATAAAGAACATCTGCAATTTACATTGATTTTAAGCCCCTTTTTAGATAATTCATTCGAGGTGTTAGAAATTTATTCTAATGCAGACGATAATTTTGTAATGTCAAAAACATACCGATTGGAAGAACAAAAAGGGCAATCTACCGTTCGTACATTTATAGGTAAATACCGCTCTAAAATAGATGAGTTAGCTGCTATAGAAAAGACGGGCCTACATGGTTTTTGGGTAGGATTATTAAATTTAGACGGCAAGCAAGAACTAGCAAGTATTGAATTTCACCCCAATAAAAAGTCGTATTTCAATTATTTTACAAATGGGACCAATGACATAATTAGCACCTCTTTTATGCCACAAGACATTCAAGAAAAAGAGAGGATATTGGAAATAACCACCAGCCACCCACTTTTCGCAAATAAGCTAATTATTCATAAAGACAACCGAGAACTTAAAGGCTATATGTACTCAAACCACAAAGGCACAACACTTCAAACTGGCTCGTTCAAATTATATCGTTTTGAAAGGCCTGAGTACCCTTAAAGCTATCACGATTTATACTTGTGCAATAAATCAAGCGGGATATGGCAATAATCATCAGGGTGATTGGTTAAACGGTCTTGATGCTCGGGATCGCTAGGGACATAATTAGTCAATGGCGCTACTTGTACCGCTATTTTTTTTGCATCGTCCCGCTGGCTAATATAGTCTCTGGCGATGTTTAGATGATTACTGTCTTGGCTAAAAATGGCGGTACGGTATTTTTCGCCTACATCGTTACCTTGCTTATTGATACTGTATGGGTCAATAATTTCAAAAAAATAGCCGATTAATTCATTTAAGGTCACTTCTTGGCTATCAAAGGTTACTTTCACGCATTCGGCATAGCCATCGTATTCACCTTGTGTTGTGTTACTAGTGCCATTGGCACGCCCCGCCTCAGTAGTCACTACTCCAGGTAAATACTTCATAAATTCTTGCACGCCCCATAAGCAACCACCAGCAAAATAAAGTGTGTGCTGATTTAATGAATGGCTCGGTTGTTGTGTTTGCATAATAAAGTGACCAATGTAAATAACTTATAGGATGCAGAGTTACTATTTTGTAACGCTAGATTTGATTATCAAATGCAGTTTTTTATCATTAATGTACAATAGCGCCCAAAATCACCCTAGCTTAGTGAGCTTACCTTATCATGTGATAAAAAATGAAAGGTATTTAATTGTTAGCGCCATTGCATAAAATGAGAGTAATGATATGAATCGTGCCCCGCACCTTATAATACCGGCCGTACTAGCCAGTATTTCAACTGTTGCTTATGCAGAGCAGAGTAAAGAAACAGCAACCATAGAACAAATAACAATTGAGGCGTCACCCACCGCCAATACATTACCTGTTGGTACATTTGATTCGCCTATTTCAAATTTAGAGTACGACCCGCGTGTTGACTTGCAATCACGCAATATGGCTGAAGCACAAGCTGATGTAACGATACGCGGTGGTATTTTTGAAAATACCGGCTTTAGAGTCGGCAGTGCAACTCTACTAGACCCGCAGTCTGGTCACTACTTTGCAGAAATTCCTATTGCACCACAAATGCTAACGGGTGCCAGCGTATTAACCGGAGCCGATAATGCACTTTATGGCATGAATAGCTCGGTAGGTACTGTGTCGTTTAATTGGAAACCAATAACAACGGGTGGCAGTGTCTCTTTGGGCGCTGGCTCAAATGACTTTAACCTACAAACAATTCATGCAGGTGTGAGTACTCCAATTGAAGCAAACGCTAATTGGCGTATTGGTTTTGAAGGTGAATATTCGCACTCACAAAGTGATGGTTCAATTGATTTTGGCGATCATGACTTTACCCGTACTTCTGGAAGAGTGCAGTTAACCGGGAGCGATTCACAAACTGATTTATTTTACGGCTTACAAGAAAAGTTTTTTGGTTGGCCAAACCTTTATACCCCCTTTGGTGTAAATGAAACCGAAGACTTAGAAACCCAATTATGGATGCTCAACCATAAGCAAGCCTATGCTACCAACAGTGAATTTGAAGTATCGGCTTATTACCGCAAGCATAACGACCATTATGTTTATTCAAGAGAGAACCCAAGCGCGTTCCAAGCATTTCATGAAACGCAAGTAACATCACTGGCTATTTCAGGTCGCCATGCGCAAACAAAGTCAGTTGCGGTTAATTACTCTGCGCAATATATGGAAGACAGTATTGACTCCACCACCCTTGAAAATAACTTTACTTCACGTAACTACTTTAAGCTTAGTGTATTGCCTGAATACACAACAGCACTAGCAAGCAACCAGCAACTAACGGTGCGTTTAGGGGCTGCATTTGATAACACCAATCGTGATGATTCTGAGCTATCGTTAATTGGTGATGTTAGTTTAAATACCCAAAATAACGATGGCACTGAGCGAACATTGTATTTGTCGTATGCCGAGGCAAGCCAAGTAGCCGGTTATACTGCTATTGGTGGCAGCGAGACTGGTGGGTTGTTCAGAAGTAACGCTAATCTTGAGCGTGAAACCACCAAAAACTTAGAGCTGGGCTTATTACTCGAGCAACAAAGCTGGCAACTCAATTCAGCGCTTTTTTATCGTAAAGATAACAACCTAACCGATTGGACATTTAACTTTGATTCAAGCTCAGCACGATTTGCACAGCCTGTTGATATTGATACCACAGGCCTTGAGTTTTTAGCCACTAAGCAATTTGATAACGCAGAAATTATTGCCAGCTATGCGTACTTACATAAAACAGAAACCTACGGCGCTGAAAATATTGATGCTAGCTTTTACGCCTTAAACTTTCCTGATCATCGTGTAACGCTCGGTGCAATTTGGAACCCGACGGATCTGTTAGAGTTTCGAGTAGATAATGAATGGCGTAAACAGCATAGAAATGCGCTACGCCGTTCAGGTGACGAGGCGTTATTTACTCAACTGACAGTAAAAATAACTCCACCAGCCCTGCCTAACTTCTTTATTAGTCTTGCAGCTGATAACTTGTGGGATGAGTCGTTTGAAGAAATTCCAGGCACGCCGGGTCGCGGTGAGCAATATACGCTAAGCGCCACGTATAGCTGGTAACAATTTAGCTCGGCGAGGGTGTATCCCACGCTGAGCGTGTTTTTTAAATTGAAATAATAAACAGACTAGCAACAAACTGACTTAAAAATTTTATACCACAGCTCACCCTACTTTACGTACTCTAAAAGCCCAGCGCCTCTTCGCCCTCTTTGTGCATTTATCATTAAAAACGGCATGAACAAAGAGGATTGAATGAGAAGAAAGTGAGAAAAACACGACTCACTAAACCAAGTGATTTTGTGTCTAAGTCACTTACTCTTAAAGCGCAGCGTCTCTTCGCCCTTGTTGTACATTTATCATTAAAACCGTATGAACAAAGAGGATTGAATGAGAAAAAACATTAGCGACAATGCTAAGTGGATACGGAATTGCACTCTCTTAGTACTATTTTTAGAAACAAAAAGTACGTGTCTACACTTTTCAAGGGTATAAATTGTAAATATATGTGTATTTAATACAATAAATTAGGTTAATTGCTCTAATTCTGTAATTAACGTTAATGCATGTTCATTGGTTGTCCCGCATACATCTAAAGTGGCGCTAAAATCACTACACACTTTAGGGCGCGACTCATCACCAAATAGTTTACATAAATTACGCTCATCTAGCTGAATACAACGTTCTCCGGCCTTTTTACCATTTGGCATACCCGGTATTGGCGAGCTAATACTTGGTGCAATACAACATGCTCCACAGCCTAAACGGCACGCCATTGATTGTGTTTTCATTATAACCTCAGTAATAAATTTCAATTCTATTGTTGCTGTTTTGCATACAAACAGAGCAATTTGTTCTATTTGCAACCGCATTATGCAATGACTTGTTACATCTTCAAACACACTGTAAACACTTTATTGCGTATCATTAGCCCATCAGCACAATTTATGAAGGAATGCCCTGTGGCGACTAAAAAACAAATAATACTCCCTATCGCGGTCCTTGTTGGTGGCATCGCCCTTGCGGCGGGCTTTTCAGCAATGAAAAAACCACCAGAAGAAAAACCAGAACAAGATACTCGCCCATTGGTTGCAGCACAACCTATTCACCTTGATGCAATCACTCTCGATGTTAAATCGTACGGTATTGTGCAACCTAAAGACCGCACTGAACTGATTGCTCAGGTAAGTGGCCAAGTTATTTCTGTTGCAGGGCAATTTGTTGAAGGTGCCTTCGTAAAGCAAGGGGATATTTTAGCACGAATTGACCCAAATGATTACGAAGCTGATTTAATTGAAGCCCAGGCTGGGCTCGCCCAAGCAAGTTCAGCGCTTGAGATTGAACGTGCTCAAGCACATGTTGCTAAAGCTGAATGGGAACGCATTAAATCAGACTCAAGCGATATCACCGCTTCTGCGCTTTATTTACGTAAACCGCAATTAGCAGAGAAAATGGCACGTTATCGTTCAGCGCAAGCAAGTGTAAAACGTGCTAAACGTAATTTAGAACGCACTTATATTAAAGCCCCCTACGACGCGATTATTAACGCACGCAGCATTAGTTTGGGTTCTGTTGTAAATCCAGGTAATAGCTTTGGTTCACTCAGTGCCACCTCGGTCGCTGAAGTACGTTTACCGGTTGCCGATAAAGAACTGCAATACTTAAATAATGGCGGCATTGGTGCAACAGTGTTATTTAGTGCGCAGTTCGCGGGCAAAGAAACCACATGGCAGGCTAAAGTGGTACGCAGTGAAGGGGTGATAGATCAAAAAAGCCGTATGAGCTACTTAGTGGCACAATTACCAATCCCATATGCTAACAAAACTCAACCATTGCGTTTTGGCTCCTATGTTAACGCTAGCATAGAAGGTCGTGCAGTTAATAACGCCATTGTTGTGCCACATCATTTAGTCAAAGAAAATAAAATTGCAATATTAAACGACAATTTAACCCTGTCGTTTAAAACTCTCAATATTATACGTGAACAAAACGGCATGGTGATCGCAGACCAAGGGCTTAATGAAGGTGAACAGCTAATTACTTCTGCCCTTGAATACCCCACCGAGGGAATGGCGGTAAAAATTGAAGACGTTGTAACAACCCCAGACGTTACTCAACTTGCATTGAAACAGGAGTAACTTATGTCTACACGTGAAAGAGGCCTAATTGCATGGTTTGCGCGCAACCCTGTTGCAGCAAATCTATTGATGATATTTATACTTATTGGTGGCATTTTAACGGCGTTTACTATTCGCAAACAAATGTTTCCACAATTTGAAAGTAACTGGATCAGTGTCTCCGCTGTATACCCTGGCGCAGCCCCGCAAGAGGTTGAGGAGGGCATTACTATAAAAGTTGAGGAGAACCTTGAGGGTATAGAGGGAATAAAGCGCCTTATCACCTACTCCAATAGAGGCTCTTCACAAGCATGGATTGAAATAGAAGAGCAGTTTGATCCGCAAGAAGTACTCGATGAAATTAAAGTACAAGTAGATTCAATTAATACGTTTCCTGCGGGTATGGAGCGCCCTATTGTTCGTCGCGATAAGTACAAACAAGAAGTAATGATACTTGCGCTTTACGGTGACATGAGTAACTACCAACTTAAAGAGCTCGGAAACGATATAAAAGACGAGCTTCAGGCACTACCTAATATTAATTTAGTTAACTTTAATGGTGGCCTTAATTACGAAATTGGTATTGAAGTAAGCCCTGATAAACTGCGTGCTTATGGATTAACATTTAGAGATATTGCCAGTGCAGTGCAAAGCTTTTCTGCCAATATGTCAGCTGGGCAAATTCGCTCTGAAAATGGCTATATTTCAATGCGCGTTGAGAAACAAGCCTACCGTGGTAGCGAGTTTGCAAAGCTACCACTGATCACCCTTGCCGATGGCGCGCAAGTATATTTAGGTGATGTTGCCACTATAAATGATGGCTTTGAAGAAGGCCTACAATACTCAAAATACAATGGTAAAAACTCATTGTCGTTTGAAGTAAACGCCTCCAAAGATCAAGATATTACCGATGTTGCTAAAGTACTTAAAACCTATATGGCTGAAAAAGAATCGCAACTGCCCGCAGGTGTTAAGCTCTCTCCTATTGTTGATTTAACTTACTACCTCGAAGGTCGCCTCAATATGATGGTCGACAATATGATTTGGGGTGGCTTACTAGTTATGTTGGTATTAGCGCTGTTTTTACCATTACGTTTAGCTTTTTGGGTAATGATGGGTTTACCTGTGTCATTTTTAGGTGCCTTTTTGTTTATGCCAATTGGCTTTTTAGATGTTACCATTAACTTAGCCTCGTTATTTGCCTTTATACTGGTGCTTGGGATAGTGGTTGATGACGCCATTGTTGTGGGCGAATCTGCTAGTGCTGAAATAGAAAAACATGGCCATACACTCGATAACGTAGTACGCGGCGTAAAGCGCGTGGCAATGCCAGCAACATTTGGCGTACTTACCACTATTGCGGCATTTTTACCGCAAACTCTTGCCACAGGCCCAAGTGCGGCTTTTTCTAAAGCCATTGGTGGGGTGATTATTTTATGTTTAATTTTCTCACTAATTGAATCAAAACTTATTTTGCCGGCACATATTGCGGCAATGAAAGATCGTAAAGCAAATCCAAAAAACCCGCTTCACCGTGCACGTAAAGTAATGGATAACGGCCTAAAAAGTTTTGTTGATAACTACTACACCCCGTTTGTTGGCCGCTGCATTCATTATCGCTATACCGTAATTGTCGGTTTTATGTGTTTACTGATTGTCAGTGCGGGAATGTTTGCCGGTGGTTTAGTTAAATTTGTGCCTAACCCTAAAATACCGCACGATTTTCCACGCATTGATATAGAAATGAACTTAGCGTCTTCTGAGCAAGCAACGCTTGAGACAGCTAAAAAAATAGAGCAGCTAATACTGAGCGTTGATAACCAGCTCAAAGAGCAATACGGTAAACCGATGATCCACGATTTATCAGTTAGTTTACGTGGGCGAACGCAAGCAAACATTATGGCTATTTTAGTTGAACCCGACCTGCGCCCCATTGATACCTTTGCACTGAGTGCATTATGGCGCGAACAAATGCCTAACTTACCGGGCGTTAAAACCCTAACCATTCAAGACAGTATTATGAACGGGGGTCGAGACGATGGCGATGTAAGCTTTAAACTCGAAGGTAAAAATGCACAAGTACTTAAAGAAGTCGCTGGTAAACTTAAAACCAAGTTGCAAAGTATGGAAGGCGTAGGCGATGTTAATGACTCAATGCAAAGCGCTACCGATGAAGTACAGCTAGATTTAAAACCACTTGCTTACAGCATGGGGCTAACCCTTGCAGATGTGGCCTCACAAGTGAGCTTTAGTTATTACGGTTTAGAAGCACAACGTATTCTTCGCGAAGGTGAAGAAATCAAAGTGATGATCCGCTACCCAGAAGATGAGCGTAACTCAATCAGCGATATTGACAGCGTACGTATTATCACCCCCACAGGCGCTGAAGTACCATTAAGTGAAGTTGCTAATATTTCATTAGTTGATGGGGTTAATCGTATTCGCCGTGAAAATTCAAAACGCACAGTAAACGTATGGGCTGCGGTAAATACTGACCAAGTAGAGCCATTTGCGATTGCACAACAAATTCGTGATGAGTACTTACCTTCATTACTTAAAAACTATCCAGGGGTGCAAAGTAATGTGGCTGGTCGTATTCAAGAGGAAATGGATAGCGCTGATGAGCAATTACGTGACTTTGCGCTATCGATGATCATAATTTTTGCATTATTGGCCATTCCTCTGCGCTCTTACTCGCAACCATTAATTATTATGTCGGTCATTCCATTTGGTGTGGTTGGTGCCATGTTTGGCCACATGGTACTAGGTATGACCATGAGCAGCTTATCGATGTTTGGCATTATTGCGGTAGCCGGTGTGGTAGTTAATGACTCACTCGTGATGGTAGATTTTGTAAACAAAGCGCGTGCTGAAGGTGTGGCAATAAAACAAGCGGTAATGCAAGCCGGTGCACGTCGCTTTAGAGCCATATTACTAACTTCAATCACCACCTTTATTGGGGTCATGCCGATTATTATGGAAACCAGCTTACAAGCAAAAATTGTAATACCGATGGCGGTATCGCTCGCTTTTGGTGTGCTGTTTGCCACGGTAATAACGCTTATTCTTATACCGTGTCAATATGTTGCGCTTGAAGATGCAAAACGCCTGATCCGCAAATGGCGCGGTAAAGATGCCCTAGTCGATGGCCAACCAGCAACGATAAATCACTAAATTAAGTAAAATCCCAACCAAAAAGCTCGGTATTATTATGCCGAGCTTTTTATTTATAGTTATAAAATAGCATTCAACTATTTGCCAGTTTGTCTCCCTACTGGTAATTTAACTCTAAATTTTGCTCTTAAAGGATTAACCATGGGCACATTTCAGCTTATCTTATTTATCGTCTTTGCCGTATTGACTACTCTGGGTTACAAAAAGAACAACCGTAATTTAATGCTATTGAGTGCAATAACTATTTCTTTTGCATTTGTAGGGTTAGAATTTTTACTCGGGTTTGATGAGGGATTATCAGGGACTGACTATGAATAAAAAAGTAATACATTGGCCAAGTATATCACTTTATTTAATCGCCTTATTCACGTTTATCGGTGGCATTATTGACTCCACCTATTCGAGCTTCCTCATTGGCTTTGGCTTTAGTTTTATGGGCTTTGCAAGCATTCGCTTAATCCCAGCAAACTTTCTTACTCGTAAACTAACTAGCCCTATAGCGGAAACTCTCGTTCGCAAAAGAGATATAGCAACACAAATTATCGGATTTTTATTACTCATTACTGGGTTAGCTTTATCTATGTTTTTCAACGTTTAATTGCGTGATTAAAAAGATCCTATGATGAGCATAATAAACTGCTCGTTTTTTACGCTACTGGGTGCAATAACTATTTCTTTTTCATTTGCCGGGTTAGAATTTTTACTCGGGTTTGATGAAGGATTATCAGGGACTGATTATGGATAAAACTTATAAAGCTATATAAGCTCACATTATTCAAATTCACTTTGACTCAGACTCTATGGGTTCTTAAATATTAGGCAATTAAGGTTTTAGCTTTTTACAAAAAATTGTATATGTAGAAAAAGGAGTTTTAATGCGCTTTATAACACTAATCATGTCTTTTATAGTTCTTTTGAGTGGATGCCAGAACTTTATTGCCAAACAAATAACTAAGCCTGTTAGACCAGTAATTTTTGATAAATCGGTATTGAATAGCAATGTAATGGGCCAGAAAACCCAATACTGTATAAGTAAAAAACAGTGTGTAAACTTTTTATACACCTCACCAACAATACTTTATAAAGGCAAAGAAATTTCAACGGTTACACTCAATTTTGAATTAAAAAATGGCACAACAATTAAAACGTTTGAGGAAACCTTAAATCATACAAATAAACACTCTATTAAAAACAATAATTTAATCATTTTACTTCCAGGTTATGGTATTGATTATACAATCTATGGAATACAATCACGCTGGCTTGCTCATTTTACGGGAGCCGACGTTGTTGTTGCCCCTTCGCCTAACCAAAATGAACCATTTGACTTTGGTTTAGTAAATGCAAATATTGTGAGTGAATATATAAAGTCGCAAAAATATGAAAAGATATCTCTTGTTAGCTATTCAATGGGTGCAGTTGCGAGCAATCACATAATAGGCAAGCTGAATATTAATAAACACATACTTATTGCTCCTATGATTAATTTTAAAACTGCATTAAATACTATTGCTAGGTTAACCCACCCTATTTATAGCACGTTTTTAGGGGGTGATTATTTGAACGAAGTGGCTAATAAAATAATTGAAGAAAGTGGAGTTCCGTCTTACAAGCTTAATCTATTCAATATACTTAGTGCACCTAGTTACACTAAAAAAACTTACATCTTTGCAAGTAACGCTGACAAAGTAAGTCCATATAGTGATTTATACACTCTCAATAATAAAAATATAACTATTAACGAGGTAAAAAGTTTAAATCATCCTGAAATGGTTGCTTTAATATCAAAGCAACAAAGAGAGGCTATTCTTTTATTACTTAACGAGTAGTTTTATAACAATTACAATAATTAAAGGAAAACTGCTCGTTTTTTACGCTTTTTACGTTATGGTATTTAATAATCATAATAAAGTAAGGCACAACTATGAATTCCCCTCAGTCTGAACACATTCCTCAAGAAGCATTTGATTGGTATGACGAATACGCTCACGGTTTAATTGATAGACGCACGTTTATGAAAAAGCTCGGTGGCTTAGCCGCATTGGGCTTTTCAATGACGGTGCTTACAGGTGCATTATTACCTAATTACGCTCAAGCTGAGCAAGTCTCATTTAACGACGATGACATAAAAGCCACTTACCAAGCGTTTGATTCACCTGATGGCCATGGTTCAGGCAAAGGCTACTTAGTGGTTTCAAAAAATACACAAGGCAAACTACCTGTTGTATTAGTAATACACGAGAATCGCGGCTTAAATCCGTATGTAAAAGATGTTGCAAGGCGACTGGCTAAAGCCGGATTTATCGCTTTTGCACCCGATGCGTTATATCCATTGGGTGGCTACCCAGGTAACGACGATGAAGGTCGTGCCATGCAACGCACAATGGATCGCGCTAAAATACAAAATGATTTTGTTGCCGCCGCGCATTTTTTGAAGGCACATCCAAATAGTAATGGTAAATTAGGCGCGGTTGGTTTTTGTTTTGGTGGCTATATTGTTAACTATTTAGCTGCCGTAGACAGTAATTTATTGACTGCAGGCGTGCCCTTTTATGGTACACCTGCAAGTGAAAGCTTACATAAAAACATTAAAGCACCGTTAATGATTCAATTAGGCGAGCTGGATAAACGTGTAAACGCCACATGGCCTGAGTATGAGCAGAGCTTAAAATCAAACAATGTTGATTACACTATGCACATGTACGAAGGCGCAAATCATGGTTTTCATAACGATTCGACTGGCCGCTACGATGAAAAAAATGCCGAACTTGCATGGCAGCGTACATTAGCGTTTTTTAATAACCACTTAAGTTAACATTACTAAGCGTGAATTTGTTACTCGTTAATTAATACACGTTTATCAACAATTCCCTGCTTTACTAGCTGGTTCAATAAGTGAGCGGTTTTTTCTCTGCACACATCGCGTAGTAGTCGTACAGCGGGAGTAATCGATTGTCGGCTTGGGCAAATTAGCCACAGCTCCCCTTGGGTGTGCTGATAGTTAGGCATCACAGTCACAACGCGTTTATTTAATAAGTCATCGGCAATATCTAACGCTGATTTAACCGCTAAACCTTTGCCTGCTAAACACCAACGCCTGACTAAATCGCCATCGTTTGAGGCACGTCTGCCCTGCATTTTTACTTTGTATTTTTTTTGGCCATCGGTAAACTCCCATACATTATTGATAATACCCTGCAGCTGATAAAATAATCCGTGATGCTGCGCTAAATCGTCAGGGTGCTGAGGTTCACCATATTTAGCTAAATAGGTTGGTGTAGCACAGAGTAGTCGCGGTACGTTGCAAATTTTAAATCCATATACACTGCTATCACTGGGTGAGCCATAACGCAGTGCAATATCAACCGAATCACGAAAAAAATCGATATTACTGTCGCTAATGTGCATACGCAAGCTCACACTTTGGTACCTATCCATAATGTCATCAATCCAGGGGATCACTAGGTTGCGCCCTAAATCAGATGAAGTAGCCACCCGCAATTCTCCCTCAATAGCATCATGTTCTCCTTTGAGGTTTTGCCTCGCCGTTTCAAGTACAGCCAGCGCTTGTTCGCATTGGGGTATGTATCGCTCCCCTGCACTGGATAAACGCAAGTGCCGAGTTGTTCTAATAAATAATTCACAGCCAAGGGCTGATTCTACGCGCTTAATAGCCGCACTGGCGGTTGCTGTGCGCATATCTAACTTAGCAGCAGCTAAAGTAATACTTCGACACTCTGCTACTTTTAAAATCAGTTTTAAGTCATCAATCTGCATATTATCTATTTTTATTTGATAATGATTCAATAATTATGCTGTTTATTTTAAATAAAGCAAATTGTATTATGTTGCTCATACACTCAGTGAACACTGTTTATTAGCCCTTTTTTATTATGGAGAGACTATGACTCACCCTATTATTCGCGACCTTGAAAGCCGCCATACTGCTAAACGTTACGACGCGACAAAGCGCATTTCTCAAGACGATTTAGCGATATTGTATGACGCGATGCGTCTTTCTCCTTCGTCAATTAATTCGCAGCCTTGGAAATTTGTAGTGATTGAATCAGACGCTGCAAAAGAGCGTATGCACACTACCTTTGCTAATAAGTTTCAATTTAATCAGCCACACATTAAAGCGGCGTCGCACATTATTTTATTTGCTCATAATCCGCAATATACTCGTGAAGATTACGGACACGTAATTGATGCCGATATAAAGAATGGCCGAACTCAAAGAGAAAACCGCGAGCAAGCTTTTGGCGCCTTTGCGTTTGTTGATTTAAATACCGATGAGCAAGGTAATAATGCCGCGTGGACCAAAGCACAAACCTACATTGCTTTAGGCAATACTATGCATGCAGCAGCACGCTTAGGGATTGATACCACGCCGATGGAAGGCGTTGATGCACAGCTGATTGGTGAGGAGTTCGCAAGCGAATTAGACGGCTACATCTGTGATGTGGCACTTGCGCTGGGTTACCATGATGCAGAAGAAGACTACAATGCTAAGCTGCCAAAATCACGTTTAAGCAAAGAACAAGTAATTCAGGTTTTATAAGTCAAAGCTGCTCACTTTAAATTGTTAGTGAGCAGCTCACTTCATTAGGCTAGTTTTGTGACCACAGACGCACTAATAACTTTGCCTTGATCAACATCTGCGGTAACAGTGCATAAAGCTCCATTGATTAAATTTAAATTAGGAGGGATGTGACCAATATCGGCATCAATGATCACCGGAAATAAACACCCGCCAAAAGCAGCATTTAAGCCTTGGCGATAATCAAACCCCAGATCTTGCCCCTGTAAGGTTACATGGCGGCCAATAATCACCCCGTTTATATCATCAAACATACCGGCTAATTTGAGTGACAATAAAAACCGTGCAACCGTCGCAGGCGTGAGCTCTGCGCTTTCTAAATAAAGCACAATACCTTGCGAGGCACTGTGCTTTTTAAACTCATGCAGTGCCAAAAAAGGCGAATCGAGCAACAGTCCAACCGTATCAAGACATCCACCAAACAATCGCCCTGACATTTCGATACTGCGTTTATCGGTGTAATTTAAACATTGCCATTGGGTGGGCACGCTGTGATCAAATAATGCGTTTGGGTTTTGTGCATAATCAGGTTTACTATGCTGGTGATAAACAGAGGGGGCTTGCTCAAACTCACTATTAGCCTCATAGCTTAGACTTTCAAAAATTTGTAAACAATACGGATCTTTTTCATCGGGGTGTAACTGAATTAAATTGGCGCTATGCAGTGTTGCCCAGTTACATTTTGCTGTCAGTGCACAAGCAATCGTGCTGACATCTGAATAACCCACCAACCATTTAGGTTTGGCATTTTTAATTGCGCCAAAATCAAGTAACGGCAATATTTCCATTGCCAGCTCTCCGCCCATTGGCGGCATAATCGCATCTATTTCATCATCTAATAAAAAGTCCATTAGTTGCTTGGCATGCTGCTTGGCTGTTAGCTGAGTTCGCGGTTCGTTTTGACGTAAAAACTCCCCCTCAACAACCTCATAACCTCTTTGTTTTAAGCCGTTAATGACGATGTCTAACCGTGGGTGATATTTTGATTTGATCCCCGCTGATAAAGAACACACGGCGATTTTAGATCCCATTTTTAAAGGTGCTGGATACAGTATATTTGCCATATTATTTCCTTATTGAAGAATAGGCTACTACCATAACAACATAGCCTACATTTACAAACAATGAATAATAATTGACCGGTATCTAAACCAAATATAAAAACCAAGCATAAAAAAACCAGTGCTTGTTGCTAAGCACTGGTTTTTATAAAACGCTAAAGTGAGTTAACTAATTAAATATACTCAACCTCAATGATTTCGTACTCTACATCACCTTTTGGCGTTTTGATAATCACAGCGTCATCCGCTTGTTTACCAATTAAGCCGCGAGCAATTGGTGAATTAACAGAGATTAAATTACTTTTAATATCTGCTTCATCATCGCCAACAATCTGATATTTAACTTCAGCGTCGGTTTCAACATTAACGATGGTTACTGTAGTACCAAAAATCACTTTACCTGTATTAGGCATCTTTGTTACGTCAATCATCTGCATGTTTGAAAGTTTTGCTTCAATTTCTTGAATACGGCCTTCACAAAAACCCTGTTGCTCACGCGCAGCGTGATACTCAGCATTTTCTTTTAAGTCGCCGTGTTCACGTGCATCAGCAATATCAGATACAATTTTTGGACGGGTAACAGTTTTTAATTCGTTAAGTTCATCGCGCAATAATTTTGCGCCACGAACTGTCATTGGAATTGATTGCATACTTTTCTCACTTAATCCCAAGGCCGTGGTTACGGCCTTGGCACATTTCCTTAGTTCAATCGCAGGTGTAGTTCTTGAACAGACGTCACTTTACTGCGGTCATCTGCTTGGTTAGCAGTACAGTTAGCAAATGCCGCATTCAATGTCGTAGTGTAATTGGTTTTGTGCTGCAATGCACCACGACGTAACACCTTCGAATCTTCAATCGCTTGGCGACCTTCGGTGGTATTAACGATATAGCTATACTCGCCATTTTTGATTCTATCAAGAATGTGCGGACGACCTTCATATACTTTATTTACACGGCGAACCGTAATTCCAGCATCTTCAAGTGCAGCAGCTGTTCCACCTGTTGCATCTAGCTCAAAACCAAGGTCTGTCATGGTTTTAGCTAGTTCTACAATACGTGGCTTATCGCTATTACGTACAGATAGTAACGCGCGACCACCACGTGGTAAAGTGTTGCTTGCACCTAATTGTGCTTTTGCGAACGCTTCGGCGAAAGTATCACCAACACCCATTACTTCACCCGTAGAGCGCATTTCTGGGCCACGGATAGGATCCACACCTTGGAACTTAGCAAATGGCAATACCACTTCTTTTACGCTGTAGTACGGTGGAATCACTTCTTTAGTAATGCCTTGGCTTGCTAAAGATTGACCTGCCATACAACGTGCCGCAACTTTTGCAAGTGCTACACCCGTCGCTTTAGATACAAATGGAACTGTACGTGCTGCACGTGGATTTACTTCGATTAAATACACTTTGCCATCTTTAACCGCAAACTGTGTATTCATCAAACCAACTACGCCAAGCTCAAGGGCCATATCAGTTACTTGCTTACGCATTACATCTTGTACTTCTTGCGTTAGCGAGTGAGCTGGTAATGAACACGCTGAGTCACCAGAGTGAACGCCTGCTTGTTCAATATGCTCCATGATGCCGCCGATGATGACTTGCTCGCCATCACAAATAGCATCAACGTCAACTTCGATTGCGTTATCTAAGAAACGGTCAAGTAACACGGGTGCTTCATTTGATGCAGATACAGCTTCGGTCATATAACGACGTAAGTCTTGCTCATCGTATACAATTTCCATCGCACGACCACCTAATACGTACGAAGGACGTACTACCAGTGGGAAACCAATCTCAGCTGATTTAAGTAGTGCTTCTTCAGTAGAGGTAACCGTCGCATTTTCTGGCTGCAGTAGGTCTAAACGCTCAACAAGTTGTTGGAAGCGTTCACGGTCTTCTGCACGGTCAATCGCATCTGGCGAAGTACCAATTACTGGTACGCCGTTCGCTTCAAGCTCACGCGCAAGTTTAAGTGGCGTTTGACCACCGTACTGTACGATAACGCCTTTTGGCTTTTCAACACGTACAATTTCTAGTACGTCTTCAAGTGTAATTGGTTCGAAGTATAAACGGTCTGACGTATCGTAATCGGTAGATACCGTTTCAGGGTTACAATTAACCATAATAGTTTCGTAACCGTCTTCACGAAGCGCAAGCGCAGCATGAACACAACAGTAGTCAAATTCAATACCTTGGCCGATACGGTTAGGACCGCCACCAATCACCATGATTTTATCACGGTCAGATGCGTTAGCTTCACACTCTTCATCGTAAGATGAGTACATGTAAGCCGTGTCTGAGCTAAATTCGGCAGCGCACGTATCAACGCGCTTGTACACAGGCACAATATTGAGTTGATGACGCTTTTTACGGATTTCAGCTTCTGACACACCGGCAATTTCTGCAATACGCGGATCGGCAAACCCTTTGCGTTTAAGTTTACGCAAGAAGTCTGCATTTAAGCCGGCCATACCGACTTCTGAAATTTTAGCTTCGTCTTTTAAGATATCTTCAATTTGTACTAAGTACCAAGGGTCAATCTTAGTCAGTTCGAACACATCTTCAACACTCATACCATGACGCATTGCATCGGCAATGTACCAAATACGCTCTGCACCTGGCTCACGTAATTCACGAATGATTTTTTCTTTTGCTTTAGGGTCATCAAGTGCCACAATTGGGTTAAAGCCTGTTGCGCCTACTTCTAAACCACGTAATGCTTTTTGTAATGACTCTTGTTGGTTACGACCAATCGCCATTACTTCGCCCACTGATTTCATTTGCGTCGTTAAACGGTCGTTTGCACCAGCAAATTTTTCAAAATTAAAGCGAGGAATTTTTGTTACCACGTAATCGATTGACGGTTCAAACGATGCTGGGGTTTTACCACCAGTGATATCGTTTTGAAGCTCATCTAACGTGTAGCCTACCGCTAACTTAGCGGCGATTTTAGCAATAGGGAAACCCGTTGCTTTAGACGCCAGTGCCGATGAACGTGATACACGTGGGTTCATTTCAATGATAACCATACGGCCATCAACTGGATTTACACCAAATTGTACGTTTGAACCGCCAGTTTCAACACCAATTTCACGCAATACGGCCATAGAGGCATTACGCATGATTTGGTATTCTTTGTCGGTTAATGTTTGTGCTGGCGCAACCGTGATTGAGTCACCTGTGTGCACACCCATTGGGTCAAAGTTTTCAATAGAACAAACGATGATGCAGTTGTCTTTTTTGTCACGAACAACTTCCATTTCGTATTCTTTCCAACCAATTAACGATTCATCTATTAATAACTCGCTGGTTGGTGAAAGGTCTAAACCGCGCTCACAGATTTCTTCAAACTCTTCCATGTTGTAAGCCACACCGCCACCGGTGCCGCCCATTGTGAAAGAAGGACGAATAATACATGGTAAGCCGATACGGCTCATAGTATCGCGCGCTTCATCCATTGAATGGGCAATTTCAGCACGTGGACATTCAAGGCCGATGTTACGCATAGCAACATCAAAGCGCTCACGGTTTTCTGCTTTATCGATTGCATCGGCTGTTGCGCCAATAAGCTCAACGCCATGCTTAGCCAATACACCGTGCTTGTCTAAATCAAGCGCACAGTTTAATGCTGTTTGGCCACCCATTGTAGGCAGGACAGCATCTGGCTTTTCTTTTTCAATGATTTTTTCTACCACTTCCCAGTGAATTGGTTCGATGTATGTTGCATCGGCCATTTCTGGGTCAGTCATGATAGTGGCTGGGTTTGAGTTAACGAGTATAACTCGATAGCCTTCTTCTCTTAGTGCTTTACACGCTTGAGCACCAGAGTAGTCAAATTCACAAGCTTGACCAATTACAATTGGGCCTGCGCCTAAGATAAGAATGCTTTTTATGTCGGTACGTTTTGGCATTATTACTCCGGTTAAATTAGTGGTTACGCGCTTGCATCAAATCGATGAAGTGGTCAAATAATGGGGCTGCATCGTGCGGGCCTGGGCTTGCTTCAGGGTGACCCTGGAAGCTAAACGCTGGTTTATCTGTACGATGAATACCTTGCAATGTGCCATCAAATAACGATTTATGCGTTGCACGTAAGTTATCTGGTAATGTGGCTTCATCTGCAGCAAAACCATGGTTTTGTGCGGTGATCATTACAACATCACGGTCAAGATCTTTAACTGGGTGGTTACCACCATGGTGGCCAAACTTCATTTTTACTGTTTTAGCACCTGAGGCAAGCGCTAGTAGTTGATGCCCTAAACAAATACCAAAAATTGGCGTGTCGGTTTCTAAAAAGGTTTTAATTGCATCAATGGCATAAGTACATGGCTCAGGATCGCCAGGGCCATTTGATAAGAAAATACCATCTGGGTTTAAGGCTAGTACGTCAGCGGCAGAGGTTTGTGCGGGTACAACCGTTAGTTTACAACCACGATCTACAAGCATACGTAAAATATTACGTTTAACACCGAAGTCGTAGGCAACAACATGAAACTTTTCATCATCAGCGTGTAAGGTTTTAAACCCTTCACCTAATGTCCAGCTTGATTCGCGCCACTGGAAATTTTCCTTGGTTGAGACAACTTTTGCTAAATCCATGCCTTTTAAGCCTGGGAAGGCTTGCGCAGCTTCAAGCGCTTTTTTCTCGTCTAGTTCGTCACCGGCAACAATACAGCCATTTTGTGCGCCTTTATCACGCAAAATACGGGTTAGTTTTCTGGTGTCGATGTCCGCAATACCTAAAATATTACGTTCTTTTAAGTAATCATCTAACGATTGCTCGTTACGAAAATTACTCGCTAGCAGTGGCAAATCACGGATCACTAGGCCTTTAGCCCAAATATGACTCGCTTCTTCGTCTTCGCTGTTGGTACCCGTATTACCGATATGTGGGTACGTCAAAGTTACGATTTGTTCCGCGTACGATGGATCAGTCAAAATTTCTTGATAACCAGTCATAGACGTATTGAATACTACTTCACCGACTGACATGCCGTCAGCGCCGATTGCAGTACCGCGAAACACTGTGCCGTCTTCTAGGACTAACAGAGCGGATTTAGTCAAGTTAAACCTCCTAACAGTAAAAAACGGGAGTAAGCAAATTGCTTAACACCCCGCCAATACTCAGATAATTGGTCAAAACCTGATTTCTGTGAGCTTAAATTGTTTTACGCAGTCTTAAATGATGCCGATGTAAACCACTAAACCTTCATTCATTTTTCTTGCCTAAAACTCTTTTCATTCCCACACAAACCCCGGTTTTGCTAACCACATGAGTATAATTGGAAACACGCATTTAGTAATTTTTGGCAAATTGGCTGCATTCTACATGAAGTTGGCTTTTAGGTCTAACGCTAATTAGTAAGTTGCAATAAATAAGTGGTTATAGCAAAAAACCACCTCAAAGCGTTAAAAAAGGAACTTAACTACTTTAAATCTAGCACATCTTGCATGTCATAAAGTCCTGCGGGTTTATTTTTCAACCACTGCGCAGCTCTTATAGCACCTAGCGCGAAGGTCATTCGCGAACTTGCTTTATGGGTTAATTCAAGTCTTTCGCCCATTGTAGCGAAGTAGGCCGTGTGTTCACCTACTATATCACCGCCTCTTAGCACCGAATAACCAATTTCATTTTGTGATTTGGCCTGCTCTATATTGTTGCGATCATAAACGGCAACCTCATCATGATCCCACCCTTTTGCCTGAGCAATCGACTCGCCAATGGCAAGTGCAGTGCCCGATGGCGCATCAATTTTATGACGATGATGTGCCTCAAAAATTTCTATATCTAAATCATCGCCTAGTTTTGTCGCTGCCGTTTGCACTAAGTTAAGCAGTAAATTTACGCCCACGCTATAATTACGCGCAAATACAATCGGAATATGTTTAGCGGCATCCGTTAATAGCGCCATATCGTCATGAGTTAAGCCGGTGGTGCCAATTACCATAGGTGTTTTTTGCTCAACGGCTGTTTTTAAATGATTTCTCATGCCTTCAGGCAAAGTAAAGTCTATAAGCACATCAACATCAGCAACCTTGCTCTCGTCGCTAAAGCTAATGGCTTTGTCGGCTGCACTGTTTACTTGATTTACATTAATACCCAATAACGATGAGCTGCTGCGAACATACGCACCACCAAGTTGTGTTTGCTCTTTAATTGTCGCGGCTTCTAATAGGGCTAAGCCCATTCTGCCGTTAGCACCAAAAACACCTATTCGATTCATTGTTATTGCCTTAATCTGATTTAGTTGGATCTGTTGTTGCGTACCCTGACTAATTTGCCGACCTAAACTTGCTTTGAGCAATTATTAGCCGCATATAATCGCACACCGGTAGATATTATCTAAAAGTCGTGCAATAGTCAGGTAAGCCCTTAATTAAATAATAATAACAATACCAGTTTACTTTAGCCATCTATACATTTAAACTTCTCTTTCGCGTCGATTTGGTCTTTGGCTTGCGGGCGCTGTGGTCATCTACTTTTCAATTAAAGAGTGATCTACTAAATTCAGCTAAAAGAGGAGTTTTGGCTGTGGTTATATTAACTGGTTATGAGGAATACAATGCAGCCATCATTTGATAAAAATAAAGCAAGATTTTCTTTGCTCCCCCTACTCACCTTTGTTGCTATTTTTTTAGGCTCAGGCTTATATTTGCAATCTCAAGGGGTTGATTATGCATTTTATCAACTCCCAGCACCGGTCGCTATTTTACCTGCGATTGTTTTAGCCTTTATTTTAAATAAAGCCAGTATTAATCAAAGTGTAGAAACCTTTATTAAAGGCGTGGGTAATAACAATATTATTACCATGTGTCTTATCTATTTATTAGCAGGTGCTTTTTCTGCGGTTGCAGGTGCAACCGGTGGCGTTGACGCGGTTGTTAATGCTGGTCTCTCACTTATTCCCCCTTCATTACTTCTGCCTGGTTTGTTTTTAATAGCGGCGGTTATTTCTACTGCGATGGGCACGTCAATGGGAACTATCGGTGCTATTGGCCCAATTGCTTATGCAGTATCAATGAAAACAGGGATTGATCCTGCTTTAATGGCCGGTACCATTGTATCTGGTGCTATGTTTGGTGATAACTTATCAATAATTTCTGACACCACGATTGCTGCTACGCGTACGCAAGGCTGTGAAATGAAAGATAAGTTTAAAGAAAACCTTAAAATTGCAGTTCCGGCCGCCATACTCACTATTGCATTGCTATTACTTTTAACGCCTGCAGCACAAGTAGTTAATACCAAAGACTACGATATTTTATTAGTACTTCCGTATGCCTTTATTTTAGTCTTGGCGGTAATGGGCTTTAATGTGTTTGTCGTGCTGTTAAGCGGTATTGTGTTTGCCGCATTAATGGGCTTTACTGGCAGCTATGAAGGTGCAAGCTTTGTAAAAGATATTTACAAAGGCTTTAGTGAAATGCAGGAAATATTTTTACTGTCTATATTTATTGGTGGCCTCTCTGAGTTTATTCGTATTAATGGCGGCCTCGACTACATCGCTCAAAAGATTCAAGCTATTACTAAAGTCATTGCCAAATGGCACCGTAAAGTAGCTGATCAGTTAGGGATCGCGGCGTTAGTTGTCACCAGTAATATGTGTATTGCCAATAATACTGTGTCTATTATTGTGACAGGTCCTATTGCTAAAAAACTGGCTGATGATGGCGAAATTAGTGGTAAACGCTCTGCCAGTTTATTAGATATTTTTGCTTGTGTAACCCAAGGGTCTTTGCCTTATGGCGCGCAAGCATTATTACTCGGTGCTACATTTAAAATTAGCCCATGGGATGTTTCAACCTCATCTTACTACTGCTTTATTTTAGCTTTTACCGCGATTGCGGTGATTTGCTTACGTCGTAATAAAGCTTAAAGCTTGTTTAAACAGTGTATTAGCTGCGTGCTAATGCACTGTTTATCTCAATAAATAATTAACAAATTAACCGTGTTTGCTATAATGTGATATTCAGCGTGTCACATAAAATATGGTTATGAAAATTAAAAACTTACTTCCTCTCGTTGCACTAAGTGTGTGTGCCTTAAGTTCAACAGCTACCGCTGCTAATTGGAGCAATACGGCGCTTCATATTAACAACGGCAACCACAAAAACCCATTTACTGAACAAAAATCTAATACCACGGTGTACTCAATTGAACATGCTTCTGGGCATGATTATGGCGATAACTTTTTCTTTATTGATTACAGTACCGACAGCAACGATGATGGCTTTCAAGATCAAGACTTTTATTTTGAAGGTTACTCTACCCTTAGCTTATCTGCTGTAATGGACGAAAAAGTAGCGTCAGGGGCCCTCGTTGATGTTGGTCTAACCATGGGTATTAATGCTGCTGGCGATGCTAAAGTAGTTAAATATTTACCAGGCGTAAAATTAAGCTGGGATGTGCCTGGTTTTAATTTCTTTTCAACCCTTATCAGTGCATACATTGATGATAGCGAAGGCGTTGCAAAAGGCGGTGCCCCCATTGAAACTAACAGCTGGATGTTTGATGTAGCCTTTGATTACCCGTTCATGATTGGCTCGCAAAAGTTTAACGTAAAAGGCCATGCAGAGTACATTGCTGAACGAAAAGATGAGTTTGGTAACGATGTGCGTGCTTGGTTTTTAGCCCAACCTATTATTGTATGGGATATGGGACATGCGCTAGAAATGAAAGAAAATACCTTACTGTTAGGTATGGAATGGCAATACTGGCACAATAAATTTGGTACTGATGTTAGCGAATCAGTACCACAAGTTCACTTAGAGTGGACTTTTTAGGTTCTAGGTTCTAGTAACATGATAATTGAAAAGCCTGTCAGTTTATATCTACAGGCTTTTTTAATTGTATAATGACTATTTAAATTACAACTTACACTGCGGGTTTTTACCTTTTGCCTTAGCTGCTTTTTGCTCACTAAGCGCTTTACTCATTTGTGACTGCAAATTGCTAATACGGCTGGTCGGTGCTGGGTGAGTTGATAAGAACTCTGGCGTAGCCCCACTGCCCGCTTGGCTCATATTTTGCCAAAGCGTCACAGACTCTTTGGGATTAAACCCTGCTTGCGCCATAAGATCTAAACCAATTGTATCCGCCTCTGACTCGTGTGAACGACTAAAGGGTAAAACCACACCATATTGAGCACCTAAACCAAGGCCTTGCATAATTTCATCACGGTATTGCACGTTACCTATTTCAAGCGCCGCATTGCCCAGCTGCATTCCCGTTTGTAAAATAGAACTTTGTGAGACCCGTTCATTTGAATGCTCAGCAATCACGTGTCCAACTTCATGGCCTAAAACAGTGGCAACCTGATCTTGATTTGTGGCTATTTTTAAGAGCCCCGTATGTACACCAATATAACCGCCAGGCAATGCAAAGGCGTTTGCAGATTCATCTTCAAATACCACCACTTCCCAATTTTGAGATGCATATTCTGTAGGAAGCACGGCCACGACTTTTTCAGCAATGCAATTGACGTAACTATTTACTTTTGGGTCTTTATTTATCGGCTGCGTTTTTTTCATCTCTGCAAAACTGGCAGTGCCCATTTGAGTCATTTGCTGATCTGAGTAAAGCGCAATTTGCGTGCGCCCAGTTGGTGATGTTTTACAACCTGCTAATACTGCGCTGGCTAGAACTACCAAAACCAATTTTTTCATTGTGTTACCCTAAAAAAGTTTGTTACTAAGTATAGAATACCAAACGCGGTGTTATTTTAAAATCTTTGCTTTTTGCGATTAAACAATTAAGTTAGCAGGCAAACTAAGTTTATCCAAGGCTACTGCCCTGTTATAATGCTGGGCCTATATTCGTTGTTTTGAGTTTTTAAATGAGTGCTTCGGCTTCTTCTTTTAATACCCGTATTTTATTGCCTTTATTAGCCAGTATTGTCGCGATCACGCCTTTAGCCATTGATATGTATTTACCGGCGATGCTGGTGATTGCCAATGATCTCAATACCAGCATGCCAAATGTTCAAATATCGTTGAGTATATACTTAGCGGGTTATGCATTGGGCATGTTGTTTTTTGGTCCTATAGCGGATCAAATTGGCAGGCGTAAACTGGCACGGATAGGTCTCATTTTATTTGGCTTAAGTTCACTGGCGTTAGCATTTACCACTGAAGTGCATGCTTTTTGGGGGTTAAGAGCTGTACAGGCATTTACAGGCGCGGCCGCTACGGTTGTCGTCCCAGGGATCATTAGGCATATATATCAAAAAAATACTGCTAAAGGTATGTCTTACGTGTCTATGATTATGATGATAGCGCCTTTACTTGCCCCCTCTATCGGCTCGGTTATTTTAGGCTTTTCGGTATGGTCGACTATTTTTATTGTTTTAGCGAGCTATAGCTTTGTTATTTTACTCTTTGTGCAACGTTACTTAATCGATATTCCAATATTTAAAAATGAGCGAAAAGGATTAGCATTATTCTTCTCAAGTTATAAAGTGGTTTTAAGTAATACGCACGCCCGCGCCGATATTTTAAGCTCGATGCTTGTGTCGTTTGGCTTTTTTTGCTTTTTAACGTCCGTCCCTTTTATTTACCTCGACCTATTTAAAGTATCAGAACGATTGTTTGGCCTGTTATTCGCTTTTAATGTAATGGCGTTGATGTTTGGTAATTTTTTAAATACTCGCGTAGTGCCACGTATTGGCTCACGCAAAATGCTTTATTATGGCTTAATGTGTGGCTTTATCTCTGGCGCAGCATTACTTAGCTTTAGCGTATTAAACTTATCACTTTACTTTATTGTTGCGGCTATTGCTCCGTTGATGATGAGCCTAGGTATAATAGCAAGTAACGCAGATTCGTTGATTTTGATGAAATTTGAGCAAAATACAGGGACTGCAACCGCGGTTATTGGCACCTTACGTTTTGGTAGTGGCGCATTAGTAGGCCCTATATTAGCGGTAATGCATGCACAAAGCGCAGTTCCATTTTCAAGTTTAATGTTCAGCGCAGTTGTACTCACTATTCTAGTGCAGTTAGTTCATTATTTTAAAGACAAAAAAAATGCCTCATAATGAGGCATTTTTTAATTGTATACTTAGTTAAGCATCAGCTGCTTTAGATACCATAACCATTGCAGGACGTAATAAACGACCGTTTAATGTGTAACCTTTTTGCATTACTGCTAACACAGTATTAGGCGTCACATCATTACTTGGCTGAATCGACATTGCTTGATGAAAATCTGGGTTAAACTGCTCACCTTGTGGGTTTACAATTTCAACGCCAAATTTAGCCACTGCATCGTTAAAGCTTTTTACTGTCATATCAATACCTTCTAACAAAGGCTTAAGCGTTTCATTTTCTTTATCAGAGAACTCAATAGCACGCTCTAAGTTGTCTATAACAGGAAGTAATTCGTTAGCAAATTTTTCAAGTGCAAATTTGTGCGCTTTCTCAACATCTTGTGCAGCACGACGACGCATATTGTCAACGTCAGCAGCAGCGCGAACGACGCTATCTTTCTGATCTGCAATAGTTTGTTTTGCCGCTTCTAACTCAGCATATAGCATTGCAATTTCTGCTTCAGGGCTTTGCTCTTGCTCAGCGTGTTGTTCTGCTGCTTCTACTGCAGCCTCAACGTCGGCTTCCATTTGCGCCACTTCTTCGTTCAATTCTACTTCTTGCTCTGGGTTTTGTGTCTGCTCAGACATAAAATATACGCTCCAATTCTTTACAACTGCGGTAATTATGGGGATTGAATAAAAAGATTCAAGAGCCCGATGGCTCTAATAGTTTAAATTCTTGGATTATTTTCTCTAATTGCGCTGATTTCGGACAAATAACACAAAAACGACTTTGATATTCCTGATTTTGAAAGTACGGCACAGTGATCACAATGAGATCATCACAGGTGCTAAAAGGTAAGTTTTCAGCACTGAGAATTGAGACCCCATTTTTAAATGCAAGCTTATCTTCCACAAAATTTAAAAATGAAACACCAATATTAAGACTTTGCTCACAATCTATTTTTTTATAAAGGTAGTTTTCGCCCACCACGATACTGTTATCTGAGCCTAATTTTTGGCTTAGTTCACGCGTCCATTGAGTTAAAGAGTCATGACAATTACGCGGTGCCGTATTTGCCATGGCCTGCATTCTGTATAGCCCTTCAATGAGCGTTTGCTGACTAAATACAGTGTTAAGCCAAGTGGCAAACTCGTAGCGCTGGCCGTCACTAGGATCATCAGGCTTGTTAATGCAAATATTATGGCTTTGCCCTGCTCTGTCTAAAAGTAAGATAAGCCAGTTGTTTGCATCAAAGTCGAGCACTTCTACTCTAAATACCTGCTGTGTTCTAACCTGCGGTAGCCCCACACAACAACACACTTGGTAACGTTGACTCAAACCATGGGCCAATTCGACTAGCTCAGCCTGTTCAGGCTGCCAATAATTAGCAATAGCACCCAAAGTAAAAAACTCATCAAACCAATAGTCAAACCCATCATTGGTTGGCACTCGACCAGCCGATGTGTGTGGTGAATACAACAAGCCTATTTTTTCAAGGCGCGCCATCGCGTTACGCACAGTGGCAGAGCATACCGCCATACCTTTTTGTTTTGCAATTTTTGTTGACGGCACAGGTAAACCATCGCCGTTACAGTACATACTCATAACAGCGGCAAATATTTGCTGATCTCGTGGATTTAGTTTCATGTTATCTACATCTTTATACATGACTATTATATCGGGGCTAGCTATTATTATTTCAAGTAAAAAAAATACAATAAATCTAAATTTTACAGTGAATTAATTAAATCCGCTGGGTATTACTAAAATCCATGTTTTCAAACACTTCTGTTTTAGGTTACTCTACAAATATTAGAACTTTCAGTGTATTTATTATGGATTCTCCCTTTAATACTATCGGCTTGATTGGTAAGCAAAATCACCCTAATGCTGCCGCTACTTTACAACGATTACATACGTTTTTATTAGCTTTAGGCTTTGAGGTGATTGTTGAAAAACGTACAGGGAGTCAACTTAGCGATGTACCAAGCGACAAACTCGTAAAGCTCGTTGATTTAGGCGAGCGTGCCGACTTGGCGATTGTGGTTGGAGGTGATGGCAACATGCTGGGTGCTGCACGGGTGCTTGCTCGCTTTGATATAGCCGTAATTGGTGTAAATAGAGGTAATTTAGGCTTTTTAACTGATTTGAATCCAGAAGGGTTTGAGGGCAGTTTAGAGCAGGTACTCAGCGGCGATTACATTGAAGAAAAACGTTTTCTATTAGAAGTTGAAGTGTATCGACATAACGAACTTAAAAGCGCTAATTCTGCCGTAAACGAAGCTGTGCTCCATGCTGATAAAGTAGCACATATGATTGAGTTTGAAGCCTTTATAAACGATGACTTTGTATTTTCACAACGTTCCGATGGTTTGATTGTATCCACTCCAACAGGGTCAACAGCCTACTCTTTATCGGGCGGCGGTCCTATTTTAACCCCAGAACTCAACGCCATGTCATTGGTTCCTATGTTCCCGCATACTTTATCAAGCCGCCCTTTAGTGGTAGATGCCGATAACGAAGTACGTTTAAAGCTTAGTTTAGAAAATACCGATAGCTTACAGGTAAGTTGCGACAGCCATGTTGTACTTGCCGTATTACCCGGTGATGAGGTCGTTATTCGCAAAGCAGATAGAAAATTACGATTAATTCACCCAAAAAATTACTCTTATTATAATGTGCTTCGTAAGAAGTTAAACTGGGGTAGCCGGTTATACTAATTTTATTGCCAAACGTGCAACTTTAGCGCAAAATATTGGACTAGAAATTTTAAATATCGTCAGGAAAAAGTAGTAATGAATTATGTGGTATTTCTTGCTTTATTATTGTTAATTACTTTACTTGGCAGTTACTTACTCATTGAAAGTAATCGTAAAAAGACTATAGAAGCAAAGAAAAAGCTGTTTAACGAGCGCGTTGCAAGTACTCAATCACGTTTAAAAATAAAACTTAACGAGTTACTTGATGCAAAAGTCATTAGTGCTAAACACCTTCCTCGAATTCAAGCAGTCGTCAGTAATTTTTTTGTGGTACAGCCACACACCGATGAAAATTTAAATAAGCTAGAGTCACTATGCGATTTACTTATTAATATACTTAATGAAGAACTAATAAAAACCTATAAAAATAATAACAGCCAAGCTTTTTCCGACACCACTCAGTATTTTATAGCAGAGTTGCCAGCTCAAGGTATTTTATATAACAAAAACTTTTACCAAGAAGTTCTTCCTACGCTAATTTTAAAGTTAAAAACTGAAGAAATAGCGCAACCAATTGATAATATTGAGCTTAGCGATGAAATACCCCTTATTGATGATGAAAAAGTAACGCTTAATGAATCGAGACTCGCTTAAATTATAGAAATTTAATTTGCAAAAACCTAAAACACTGTATAAATTAACAGTTAATTCACTGAATGGATGAACAGTATGTTAATTGGTTTAGAAATTAAAAATTTTGCAATCGTAAGTAATTTAAGCACAGAATGGCATTCGGGTATGACCGCTATCACCGGTGAAACGGGAGCAGGTAAATCGATAGCCATTGATGCATTATCATTGTGTCTTGGAGAGCGAGCAGAAGCGTCTGCTGTCCGCCCAGGTACTGATAAAGCAGAGGTAAGTGCACAATTTGATTTAAGCAATTTACCACTCGCTCATGCCTTTTTAGAAGAGAACATGCTTAATAACGACGACAACGAATGTTTACTTCGTCGAGTTGTTTGTAAAAATGGTCGCAGTAAAAGCTATATTAATGGCAGCCCTGTTACCGCTGCACAACTAAAAGAGCTAGGCCAATATTTAATTTCTATTCATGGTCAACATGCGCACCAGCATCTATTAAAAGCAGAACACCAGCTACAACTACTCGATGCTTATGCAGGCCATCATAATCTTGTTAATGCTGTAAGCCAGCGCTATAAACAATTTGCTGACTTACAAAAAGAATTTAAACAGCTAGAACAACAGCAGCAGCAACAAGCCGCGCAAAAGCAGCTATTGGAGTATCAAGTTGCAGAGCTTGATGAATTTGCATTGCAGCCAGATGAGTTTGAGCAAATAGAAGCCGAACATTATAAACTCAGTAATAGCCAAACTATATTGCAAGCCTGCCAGCACGAGTTGCAGCATTTATATGAAAGTGATGAACAAAATGCGTGCTCCCTTTTACAGCACAGCGCCCAGCAATTTACTGAACTTGCACAGTATGATGAAAGCTTAGCCAGTGTGGCAACATTATTAGCAGAAGCCGCTGTCCAAGTTGAAGAAGCAAGCCGAGAAGTACGTAATTACACTGAACAAGCCGACTTGGACCCTCAGCGATTAACTGAGGTAGAAAACAGACTCAGTGGTGCAATGGACTTAGCCAGAAAACACCATATAAAACCCCAAGAGCTCGTTGAATTTCATCAAACTATTGCACAAGAGCTTGAGTCGATAAGTAATAACAGCTCACGTCTTGAGCAACTTGAAGGTGAAATTGAACATGCTCTTGAGGATTATCAAAACGCCAGTGAACAATTAAGTGCAAGTCGCCACCAATATGCGAATACATTAAATGGATTGATCAGCGAAAGCATGGCTAATCTATCTATGGAAAATGGCGTATTTGAAATAGCATTGACTGCACAAAACGATCGCGCTCCAAATAGCTTAGGCTTTGATAATGTTTCATTTTTAGTATCAACAAACCCAGGGCAACCATTGCAACCTTTAGCAAAAGTAGCCTCGGGTGGTGAGCTATCACGCATTAGTTTGGCTATTCAGGTTATTATTGCGCAAAAAGTCACGACCCCTACGCTTATATTTGATGAAGTGGATGTTGGTATTTCTGGCCCAACAGCTGCTGCTGTTGGTAAACTACTGCGCCAACTAGGTAAGTCTACGCAAGTAATTTGTGTGACCCATTTACCGCAAGTGGCCAGTAGCGCTCATCAGCAGTTTTTTGTTGCCAAAGAAATTGCAGACGGTGAAACATTTACGCATATGCTGGCATTGAATAAAGATGGTCGAGTAAATGAGATTGCTCGATTACTGGGTGGTGATAACATTAGCAAAACAGCTAAAGCAAATGCAAAAGAGCTTATAAAAGCGCACGGATAAAGTGAATCGCTTTACAGTGCGTTACCTTGATACGGTGAGGATACATTAATGCAAACGACGGTCATTTATTTTGGCTTAGCAATTAACTGGCTGCTACTGATTGTCAGTATACTTTTGGCTGTTTTTAGTAAGTTTAAACATACACAATTTAAGCAGAGCTTATATCGCTTTTTAAATGTGGCATTAATTGTACATATTGTTATTGCTGTTATGTTAGTTTTTAGCAGCACAGCTATTAGTGGCTTAATAACACTAAGTTGGTTAGTTATTGGCCTACAGCTTGTTTGTAACGTTATTTGCTATAAAAGTGTGAAACGCCGACAAGCCAGAGTGAAACCGAGCCTAGATCACTTCTCGATGGATTAACTAACAGCGCGTTTAAAAAAGCCCACAATCTATGTATTGCGGGCTTTTTTATTTGTAAAATCTTATAATTGTAAATAGCTAGGTCAAAACCTACGTCCCTTTTTGTAGACCTTAAACACCGACTATGGAACCATAAATATTTACCTTTGTTTGTAAAACTGAGGAAATAAAAAAAGCAAACCAGAAGGTTTGCTTTTGACTCCATTCTAACAAAAGCATTATTTACACTTTTAAATAATCCATAATGCCTTCTGCAGCGTTACGCCCCTCAAATATAGCGGTGACCACTAAGTCTGAACCACGAACAATATCGCCACCAGCAAATATTTTAGGATTAGTGGTTTGATGTGTAAATTCACCTTGCTCGGGTGCATTAATACCACCCCAGTGGTTAATTTCTACGTCGTACTGCTCTAACCAATCCATTTTATGTGGCTTAAAACCAAATGCCATAATCACTTGTGTGGCTTCAATAATATGCTCTGAACCCGGTACTTCCTCGGCGCGACGGCGGCCGTTTTCATCTGCCTCGCCAAGCTGAGTTTTTACCATTTTAACACCGGCTACAGCACCTTTGTCATCAAGTACAATCCCTTTAGGCTGAACGTTATAAGTAAAAATGACGCCCTCTTCTTTGGCATTTTTTACTTCGCGTTTTGAACCAGGCATGTTCTCTTCATCACGACGATAAGCACACGTTACTTTTAACGCGTTATGACGAATAGAGGTACGCACACAGTCCATTGCTGTATCACCACCACCTAGTACCACTACTTTTTGGTTTGCCATATCAATGCAAGCTTGTTTAGACTCATCGTAACCCATAACACGATTAGTGTTACCAATTAAAAATGGCAGGGCATCATGTACTCCCGGTGCATCTTCGTTCTCAAGCCCCGCTCGCATACTCTGATAAGTCCCCACGCCCAAAAATACAGCGTCATACTCATTAAGTATTTCATCCATGCTAATGTCTTTACCTACTTCGACATTAAGCTTGAATTCAACACCCATTTCGGTAAATATTTCGCGACGTTTTTGCATGACTTCTTTTTCTAATTTAAAAGAAGGAATACCAAAGGTTAACAGCCCACCAATTTCAGGATGACGGTCAAATACCACAGGCTTTACGCCATTACGCACTAAGATATCTGCACAGCCCAGGCCCGCAGGCCCTGCGCCAATAATGGCAACTTTTTTATCAGTCCATGTCACATAGGACATGTCTGGTTTCCAGCCCATTTTAAACGCGGTGTCGGTGATGTATTTTTCAATATTACCGATTGTTACTGCACCAAACTCTTCATCTAATGTACATGAGCCTTCGCATAAGCGGTCTTGCGGGCATACTCGTCCACACACTTCTGGCAAACTGTTAGTACGGTGCGATAGCTCAGCGGCCTCTAAAATACGCCCTGTACGGATCAGTTTTAACCATTGTGGAATATAATTATGTACTGGACATTTCCACTCACAATAAGGGTTACCACAATCAAGGCAACGATCCGCTTGTGAATTAACCTGATTTTCTGAAAAGGGTTCATAAATTTCTACGAACGATTTTTTACGCGACGAGATTGGTTTTTTGCGTGGGTCTACACGCTGCACGTCTATAAATTGATATACATTTTCGCTCATACTGCCCCCTTATTGCGCCTGAACACGTAGTTCGGCGCTACTGCGAGCGCGGTGCCCGAGTAAACTTTTTACGTCACTTGATTTAGGTTTTACTAATTTGAACATCGGTAAATAAAGTTCAAAGTTAGCTAAAATAGTTTCTGCTCTGCATGAGCCTGTTAGCTCTAAATGATCAGCAATTAAGCCGCGTAAATGCTCTTGATGTGAACTTAAGTCATCTAAAGTAACCACTTCAACCAACTCTGGGTTAATGCGTTTCTCAAAATCACCTCGTTCATCTAAAATGTAAGCGAAACCACCGGTCATACCTGCACCAAAGTTCACTCCTACATTACCAAGTACACACACAACGCCACCGGTCATGTATTCACAACCGTTATCACCTACGCCCTCAACAACGGCTTGCACGCCTGAGTTACGTACAGCAAAACGCTCGCCTGCACATCCTGCTGCAAACAATTTACCGCCGGTTGCACCATATAAACAGGTATTACCAATAATTGTTGCTTTATGACTTTCAAATGACGAACCCAATGGTGGGCGAATAACTAGCTTACCGCCCGCCATCCCTTTACCAACGTAATCGTTAGCATCGCCAACCAAAGTCATTTCAAGGCCACCAGCATTCCATACACCGAATGACTGACCAGCTGTACCATGTAATTCAATAACTACCGGATCTGCGGCCATGCCTTGATTACCGTGTTTATCAGCAATATAACCAGAGAGCATAGCGCCAACCGATCTATCGGTATTACAAATACGACTTACTAATGAAATGCCACTTGAGTTATCTATTGCCTCTTGTGCCTTGCCTAGTAAGCTCTCATTTAACTCACCTAAATAATGCGAGCTATTTGGTGCACTGCAAAACAAAGTTTCACCTGTTGGGTTATTTGGCTGAGCGATAACCGCTGATAAATCTATTTTTTGCTGCTTCGCTGTTTTGCCTTCAATGGCTTCGAGTAAGTCTAAGCGACCAATTAAATCGGTTAGGTTTGCAACCCCTAAACTTGCCATAATTTCGCGCGCTTCTTGAGCAATAAACTTAAAGTAGTTCATCGCCATTTCTGGCAGGCCATGATAATGCTTTTGACGTAATGTTTCGTCTTGTGTTGCCACACCTGTCGCACAGTTATTTAAGTGACAGATTCGTAAGTATTTACAGCCTAATGCCACCATAGGCCCTGTGCCAAAACCAAAACTTTCGGCGCCTAAAATGGCCGCTTTGATGATATCAAGGCCCGTTTTTAAACCACCATCTGTTTGCAGGCGAATGCGATGGCGAAGGCCATTTTCTACCAAGGCTTGCTGTGTTTCAGCAAGTCCCAACTCCCATGGGCTGCCAGCGTATTTAACCGAGGTTAATGGACTTGCACCTGTGCCACCATCATAGCCTGAAATAGTAATTAAGTCGGCATACGCTTTCGCTACACCGGTTGCAATTGTGCCAACACCCGGTTCAGATACCAGTTTTACAGAAATCAATGCATTCGGGTTTACTTGTTTTAAGTCAAAAATCAGCTGGGCTAAATCTTCGATAGAATAAATATCGTGATGCGGCGGAGGTGAAATAAGTGTCACACCCGGTACCGAGTAACGAAGCTTGGCAATATAGGGAGTGACTTTTTCACCTGGTAGTTGTCCGCCTTCCCCTGGTTTAGCGCCTTGTGCCACTTTTATTTGAATAACATCAGCGCTACGTAAATAATGGGGCGTTACACCAAATCGACCCGAGGCTACTTGTTTAATACGTGAATTTTTTTCTGTACCGTAACGCAGCTTATCTTCGCCACCTTCACCAGAATTTGAGCAGCCACCTAAACGATTCATGGCAATTGCGAGTGCTTCATGCGCTTCTGGCGATAATGCACCAATACTCATGGCCGCTGAGTCAAACCGTTTATAAAGCTCAGTGGCAGGCTCTACCTCATCAATGCTTATACCCTTTTCTGGCAGCTTTAATGTCAACATATCGCGCAGAGTCGCAACTGGACGGTGATTAACTAGCTTTGCGTATTCGCTGTAATCACTGTACTCGCCGCTACGTACTGCTTTTTGTAACGTTTGAATCACATCAGGATTGTAAGCATGGTACTCGCCGCCGTGAACGTATTTAAACAAGCCACCATGGCTTAATAATTTACGTTTACTAAGCGCCAGTTTATGCAAGCTTTGCTGATCGTCATCAAAGTCGCTAAAACATGCCCCTTTAATACGACTCGCCACGCCTTTAAAACACATCTCAACAATAGCGTCCGATAGACCAACCGCTTCAAACAACATTGAACAACGATACGAAGCCACGGTACTAATGCCCATTTTAGACATGATTTTGTACAAGCCTTTATTAATTGCTTGACGATAAGCCAGTGTAACTTCACTGTATGACTTATTAATTACCTTGGTATCGCTCATAGCCACAAGTGACTCGTACGCTAAATACGGGTAAATTGCGGTTGCACCAAATCCAAGTAGTACCGCAAATTGATGCGCATCGCGAACGCTGCCAGTTTCAATAATAATATTTGACTCACAGCGTAAGTTATTATCTACCAAGCGTTTTTGTACCGCACCCACCGCCATAGCAGCAGGAATAGGTAATTGATTGTCATCAAAGTTACGATCCGTTAATACCAGCATAATGCAGCCAGATGCGGCTTTTGCTTGTGCTTCATCACAGATGCGCTTTACCGCATTCTCAAGGCCTTCTTCTACGGTATAAGTAATATCAATCTTACAATAGCTGTAGTGCGCTTCATCGGCGTTAAGTAGCTGCTGCATATCAGCGTACATTAAAATAGGCGTATCAAATTGCAGGCGTTTAGCGTGCCCTGTTGTTTCATTAAATACGTTTTGCTCACTGCCAATACACGTTGCCAACGACATTACATGGTTTTCACGTAACGGATCAATTGGCGGATTAGTAACCTGAGCAAACTTTTGACGGAAATAATCATAAAGTGAACGGTGCCCTTCGCTCAGTACGGCAAACGGCGTATCGTCACCCATTGAGCCAGTGGCTTCTTGCCCATTTTCACCCATGACACGAATGACGCTGTCTAGCTCTTCGTTAGTATAGCCAAACATCTTTTGGTATTTGACAAGGGTTTCATCATCAAATGAGCGATTGCCCGCATCTTGCTCGGTAAGTGCTTCAAAAGGCGTTAATCGTTTAACGTTTTCTTCTAACCACGACTTATAAGGGTGGCGTGATTTTAAATCTTGGTCAATTTCATCTGAATGCCAAATTTTGCCTAATTTAGTATCAATAACGAGGAGTTCGCCCGGGCCAACACGTCCTTTTTCGACCACTTCGTCAGCGGTGTAATCCCATATCCCAACTTCAGAGGCTAAAGTAATAAAGCCATCTTGAGTAATGATATAGCGCGCAGGGCGCAGGCCATTACGGTCTAAGTTACAGGCAGCAAAACGCCCATCCGACATAACAATCCCTGCAGGGCCATCCCACGGTTCCATATGCATAGAATTAAAATCATAGAATGCGCGAAGGTCGTCATCCATAGCACGGTTTTTTTGCCATGCTGGCGGTACCAGCATACGCATCGCACGGAATAAATCCATACCACCGGCTAAAAACAGCTCTAGCATATTATCGAGGCTAGATGAGTCAGACCCTGTTTCATTAACAAACGGCGCTGCGCTTTGTAAATCAGGAATAAGCGGCGAAGCAAATTTATAAGAGCGTGCACGGGCCCACTGACGGTTACCTTCAATAGTATTAATTTCACCATTGTGCGCTAAATAACGAAATGGTTGCGCTAAAGGCCAGCGAGGCTGTGTGTTTGTAGAGAAGCGTTGATGAAAAACACAAATAGCACTGGTCATGCGAATATCAGCAAGATCGAGATAAAAATTTGGCAAGTCAGCAGGCATCATTAAGCCTTTATAGATGGTGACTAGCCCAGATAAGCTCGCAATATAAAATGATTCATCATCCATCAAGCGCTTTTCTGCACGACGACGTGCAACATATAAACGTCGCTCTAAATCTTTAGAACGCCAGCCTTCAGGCGCACTAATAAAAATTTGTTCAAACCCAGGCAATTGCTTTAGGGCTATAGGTCCTAACATTGATGGATCGGTAGGGACAACACGCCAACCTAAAATATTAAGCGTTTCTTTTTCTAGTTCTTCGCTTAAAACATCTTTAGCTGCTTGTGCTAATACCGGATCAGCATTGAGGAAAATCATCCCAACGGCGTAATTTTTACCTAAATGCCAATTATTTTCAGCAGCAATAGCACGAAAGAAGCTGTCTGGTTTTTGAAGTAACAAGCCACAACCATCACCCGTTTTACCATCAGCAGATATACCGCCGCGGTGCTGCATGCGATCTAAACCGGTGATCGCCGTACGGATGAGTCGGTGACTCGCTTTGTTATTAACTTGGGCTATTAAGCCAAAGCCACAATTATCTTTTTCTAGTTTTGAGTCATATAACATGGACCCCTCCCCTTGCTGCACTGTTAACGTGGATGAACGGCTCGACGATTTGCTAACAGACGATCAAAATTAGCGTTATTCCTAAACTGAGTCAATATCTTTCTGAATATATATTCATTATATTGAATATATTTCAACTTCATTAAAAATCATAAAACAATGCTAAATATTAACATTTGAGTAGATATTGGATCGAAAACTTTAATGACACCGGTGTTATTTTTAATAACTTGTAAATAAAGCCTCCTCACAATAAGCAGTTTACGTAAACGTAAACGAGCCACAATGTGAATAACTATTCACCGAATGTCATTCAATCATTTTTGCTTTATTCGTAATACATCTAAACATGACATTTAATTACATCGACTTTTATTAGCACATAGTTTATTCAATGAATTTGCACGTTAGTCTTATGCTATGCATTAATTATCAACTTTCTTTGCTTTACGTTGAGGTAATCTCACCCCGCAGCGGACACTTTTTATGTCCGCGGACATATAAAAATAAAAAGTAATTAAATTCAAAAAGATAAAAAATGGAGCGCTATTCGAGTATCGCATAACTACATTAATTTTGAGGGCATTTAATGTTTACTATTGGCTTATTTTTAATTTCACCAATTATTCTGTTTATTGCCTCGCTAATGATTACTGTGTTTGAAAAACACTAAGCAAAGAGAACAAATAATGATTAAAGACACTAGCGGGCAAGACATGCAAATCTCACGACCTATAAATTTTAAAAAAACATATGGCTGTTTATATTTATTGTGGGCTTAGTTGCTCTATGTGTATATGCATTATTAAATACTGATCAAGAAGGTACTATCTCGGTTGATAGAGTAAGCCTACAAATAGCCACAGAGGTGCGCCAATCGCTAATACGCGATGCTGCAGCCAGCGGTAAAATTGTGGCCGCCAGAGCACCAAAAGTTTACAGCCCTGAACGAGGCTTTGTTTCATTGAAGGTAAATGCTGGTGACTCAGTAAAACTGAATGATGTAATAGCCATGGTTGAGAGCCCCAAGTTCACAAACGAATTAAAGCAGCAACACTATTTTAGCTCGTCTTGAAGGCGAGCTACGATTTTTATTAGCCGATGAACCAACTGGTAATCTCGACAGCCTTATGGCTCGTCAAATAATGGAGCTGCTTGAACAAATAAATCGTGATGGCGCAACCATTGTCATGGTTACCCATGATGCAGAACTTGCTCGGCGTGCCCCTCGAAACATTCAAGTTGTAGACGGTCAACTTGCTGATTTCACCTTGTACCAAGGTGCACAAAACCTTAAAAAACGAGTTCGTTCAAGGCTATGGTTGGGTTTGCTAAACTTCCACCACCTATAATAACGACGGTTGACTGGCATTCATTACTCGACCAATTACAAAGCCAATGGCAATTTAATTTCGACCTTCAAAAAGACATCACTACACAAGCCGATCAAACCCAAATAGAACAATTGCTCATTAACCTGTTGAATAATGCACATGAATCAGAGTCGCTAGCAGAGCATATTAGTTTAAAAGTAACACAAGATAGTCTCGGCACTCATATTAATGTGAGCGACAAAGGAAAAGGCATGAGTGAAACAGTTATGGCTAGTGCGCTTATCCCTTTTTGTTCTACCAAGGTGGCAGGAAGTGGATTAGGTTTGGCACTGTGTCGAGAAATTGTTGAAGCCCACCATGGGCAAATTAGCCTACACAATCGGGACGTCGGCGGGATCAGTGTTTTTGTAAGTTTACCTTGAGAGTTGTTTAGCTTTAAGGCTGAAAACTCATCCAATTTAGAAATGATACAATCGCGTTCTGAAGTTTATGACCTAGTGAGCTAAGTAAAAACCGCGAAAAGCTGCCTACTCATTCGGTACTGTCATCGTATAAGCAACTATGAGTAAATACTTTATAGACATAAAAAAAGCTGCAAATTGCAGCTTTTTTTTACTTAAACGCTTATTCAGCGTCTGCAGGTTTATGCTTTGCAGCTGTTTCAGTGATCAGTGGTTGTAATTCACCACGTTGAAACATTTCAATGATAATGTCACAGCCACCAATTAACTCGCCTTCAACCCAAAGTTGCGGGAAGGTAGGCCAGTTAGCGTAAGCAGGAAGCTCTGCACGAATGTCTGGATTAAGTAAAATATCCACATATGCAAACGGTTCACCGCACGACATTAATGCTTGTGATGCTTGTGAAGAAAAACCACAATTAGGCAGTTTTGGTGATCCTTTCATGTATAAGATGATTGGGTTTTCAGCAATTTGCTGTTTAATTTTATCGATGGTTTCCATTTACAACCTCAAAATGACGATAGCGAACACATTAGGCCTTGAAAAAGTTTCACTGTGGCCTCAGATATATAGATTAACATAGGCAATTAAAGCCTCAATCTTAAATAGCTTTAGCAAGAGCATTGCTGTTTGCTAAAACTTGAGTAAAATACTCAACAATTATAGTAACACTATATTCCTGTTTGGTATAGATAAGTGCCCTGTTTGCGCAGGCATTACGTATTACTAAATAGACTATCAACCAAAAGAAGATGGAGATAAAAAATGGCATTTGAACTACCGTCACTACCGTATGCAATTGATGCACTTGAGCCACATATTTCACAAGAAACGTTAGAGTTTCACCATGGTAAACACCACAACACTTATGTGACTAAACTTAACGGTTTGATCCCAGGCACTGAGTTTGAAGGTAAATCACTTGAAGAGATCGTATGTTCTTCAGAAGGCGGTGTATTTAACAACGCTGCTCAAATCTGGAACCACACTTTCTACTGGAACAGCCTATCTCCAAATGGCGGTGGCGCTCCAACAGGTGCAATTGCTGATGCAATTAACGCTAAATGGGGCTCATTTGACGCATTTAAAGACGCGTTAAACGACAAAGCAGTAAATAACTTTGGTTCAAGCTGGACGTGGTTAGTTAAACTAGCAGATGGTTCACTAGACATCGTTAATACATCTAACGCTGCAACACCATTAACAGATGCAGGTGTTACACCAATCCTAACCGTGGATTTATGGGAACACGCATACTACATTGATTACCGTAACGTGCGTCCAGATTACCTTAAAGGTTTCTGGTCACTCGTTAACTGGGAATTCGCGAACGCTAACTTCGCATAATTAGTTTTAAACTAATCTTTAAAAGACGCTTAGGCGTCTTTTTTTATGTCCGCTACTTTATTTGATTAAGGTTATACGTAGGTTGTTTTCTAAAAGTGCATCATGATCATTTTTCATATAAATTTTTAATTTTATTGCACAAAAATTTAAATTCGTGACTAGACTTTAAATGGTGAATACATTTTCCAAGTAGGTTTCGGAGGTCATTATGACTATTTTTGATCACTACCAAGCACGTTATGAATCAACACAAGAAGAAGAGTACAGTGTTGCTGAGTTTCTAGAAATTTGTAAAACCGATAAGTCTGCTTATGCCAGTGCTCCTGAAAGATTACTGATGGCCATTGGCGAGCCTAAAATGGTAGATACCGCTACCGATACTCGTTTAAGTCGCTTATTTTCGAACCGTGTTGTTGCACGTTACCCTGCATTTGCCGATTTTTATGGTATGGAAGACGCCATTGAGCAAATTGTTTCTTATCTAAAACACGCCGCGCAAGGATTAGAAGAGTGTAAACAAGTGCTTTACTTGCTTGGTCCGGTAGGTGGCGGTAAGTCATCGATTGCTGAAAAGTTAAAGTATTTAATGCAACAAGTGCCTATTTATGCAATTAAGGGCTCCCCGGTTAATGACCATCCGCTGTCATTATTTGATCCCGTTGAAGATGCCAGCCTACTCGAAAAAGAATATGGAATTAAGTCTCGTTACCTCAAAACGGTAATGTCGCCATGGGCCGCAAAACGTTTACAAGAATTTAATGGTGATATTAGTCAATTTAGAGTGGTTAAACGCTTCCCATCAATTTTAAATCAAGTTGCGATTGCTAAAACAGAGCCTGGAGATGAAAACAATCAAGATATTTCTGCTCTTGTCGGTAAGGTCGATATTCGCCAACTTGAACACTTTGCACAAAATGATCCTGATGCTTATGCCTATTCAGGCGCATTATGTTTAGCCAACCAAGGCTTAATGGAATTTGTGGAAATGTTTAAAGCCCCCATAAAAGTGTTACACCCACTGCTAACAGCCACACAAGAAGGTAACTATAACGGCACAGAAGGCATAAGCGCCCTGCCATTTAACGGCATGATACTCGCCCACTCAAATGAATCAGAATGGCAAACCTTTAAAAACAATAAAAACAACGAAGCCTTTTTAGACCGTGTTTATATTGTTAAGGTCCCTTATTGCTTACGAGTGACCGAAGAAATTAAAATTTACGATAAGCTGATTGAACACAGTGAGCTTTACAACGCCCCCTGTGCGCCAGGTACACTTAAAATTTTAGCCCAATTTACCACTCTTTCGCGCTTAAAAGAGCCGGAAAACTCAAGCATTTACTCTAAAATGCGAGTTTACGATGGTGAAACCCTTAAAGACACCGACCCAAAAGCGAAGTCGTATCAAGAGTATCGTGATTACGCTGGTGTTGATGAGGGCATGACCGGCCTTTCAACCCGCTTTGCGTTTAAGATTTTATCGCGAGTATTCAACTTTGACACCACCGAAGTGGCCGCCAACCCTGTGCATTTGTTTTATGTGCTTGAGCAGCAAATTGAGCGTGAACAATTTAGTGCCGAGGTTGAAGAACGTTATTTAAGCTTTTTAAAAGGCTATTTAATTCCACAATATGTTGAGTTTATAGGTAAAGAGCTACAAACCGCGTACTTAGAGTCATATTCAGAATATGGCCAAAATATTTTTGACCGCTACGTTATTTATGCTGATTTTTGGATTCAAGATCAAGAATACCGCGACCCTGATACAGGGCAATTATTTGACCGTGATGCACTCAACGCTGAGCTTGAAAAAATAGAAAAGCCTGCAGGTATTTCAAACCCTAAAGATTTTAGAAATGAAATTGTTAACTTTGTGCTGCGTGCTCGCGCTCATAACAATGGCAAAAATCCGCTGTGGACGAGTTATGAAAAACTACGCACGGTTATTGAGAAAAAAATGTTCTCAAACACGGAAGACTTACTCCCTGTTATTTCATTTAATGCAAAAACATCAGCTGAAGATCAGCAAAAGCATGAGGACTTTGTTAATCGTATGGTTGAAAAAGGCTACACGCAAAAACAAGTGCGCTTGCTATCTGAGTGGTATTTACGGGTTAGAAAATCGCAATAACCTTCATAATTGCAGTTTTTAGGAGGTCATTATGGCGCATTTTATCGACAGGCGTTTAAATGGCAAAAACAAAAGCACAGTTAACCGCCAGCGTTTTATTAGGCGTTATAAAAAGCAGATCAAAGAAGCGGTGTCTGATGCGATCAATAAACGCAGTGTCACTGATTCAAGCTCTGGAGAGAGTATCTCTATTCCGCAGCGTGATATTAGCGAACCTACTTTTCATCAAGGTAGAGGCGGTAATAGAGAGCAAATACACCCTGGGAACGATCAGTTCTCTACTGGCGACAAAATAGAACGCCCTAAAGGAGGCAAAGGCGGTGGCGCAGGCGAAGGTGAAGCAAGTGACTCTGGCGAAGGCCAAGATGAATTTGTTTTTTCTATCTCTAAAGAGGAATACCTTGATTTGTTATTTGAGGATTTAGAACTCCCTAATTTGCAAGAAAATCAGCTTGATAAGCTAGTGCAAATGAAAACCCATCGCGCTGGGTTTTGCAGTGATGGTATGCCCAGCAATATTGATGTAGTGCGCTCATTACAAGGCTCTCTAGCTCGTCGTATTGCAATGACCGCAAGTAAAAAACGCCGCCTTAGCGAGCTTGAGGGGCAACTAGCACTGCTGCTTGAACAACCACACTGTGATAAAGCCGCTGTGGCCTTATTACAAAAAGAAATCGACACACTCAAACAGCAAATAAAAACCGTGCCCTTTATCGATAATTACGACTTACGTTTTCGTAACTACGACAAGCAACCACACCCAACTAGTAAAGCGGTGATGTTTTGTATTATGGATGTGTCAGGTTCGATGGATCAAGCAACAAAAGACATGGCAAAACGCTTTTACATTTTGCTTTATCAGTTTTTAACTCGCAGCTACAAAGACATCGACGTTGTGTATATTCGCCATCATACCCAAGCCAAAGAAGTTGATGAGCAGGAGTTTTTTTATTCACAAGAAACAGGCGGTACCATTGTTTCAAGTGCACTAAAACTGATGAATGAAATAATAGCTGAGCGCTATAATGCTGATGAATGGAATATATACGCAGCACAAGCTTCTGATGGCGATAATTGGGCCGATGACACGCCCCAATGTGGACACATTTTACGTAATAAAATACTTAAAGCTGTTCGCTATTTTGCCTATATAGAAATTACCACACGTGCCCATCAAAGTTTATGGCGCGAGTATAAAAGCATTAGCCAAACGAACAGTAATTTTGCCATCCAACATATCCAAGGTGTTGAAGATATTTACCCTATATTTAGGGAGCTATTTAAAAAAGGTCGTCAACAGCAAGGGGCTGCATAGCCAAAGCGAGGTAGCATTATGAACGATAATCGAATAAGTGATGGGCCCGATTGGACCTTTGAACTATTGCAACAATACCAAGACGAAATAGCCCGTGTGGCTGAGCATTACAAGTTAGACACCTACCCTAACCAAATTGAAGTGATCACCGCAGAACAAATGATGGATGCCTACTCAAGTGTAGGCATGCCCATTGGCTACACTCACTGGTCGTATGGTAAAAAATTTATTCAAACAGAGCAAAATTATAAACGCGGCCAAATGGGACTTGCGTATGAAATTGTGATTAATTCCAACCCCTGTATTGCTTACCTAATGGAAGAAAACACCCTTCCGATGCAGGCACTGGTTATGGCACATGCTTGCTACGGGCATAACTCATTTTTTAAAGGTAATTATTTATTTAAAGCTTGGACTGATGCAGGCTCAATTATTGATTATTTATTGTTTGCTAAAAACTATATTAGCCGCTGTGAAGAAAAGTACGGTATTTCCGAAGTAGAAAGCATACTCGACTCATGTCATGCATTAATGAGTTACGGTGTTGATAGGTACAAACGTCCACAACGAATTTCGTTATTTGAAGAACAAAAGCGTCAGCAAGAACGGGCTGAGTATTTGCAATCACAAGTTAACGAATTATGGCGTACCATTCCTTCTCAACAGCAAGAGTCAAAAAAACACGAACGCCACTTCCCGCAAGAGCCACAGGAAAATATTCTGTACTTTATTGAAAAAAATGCCCCTTTACTCGAGTCATGGCAGCGAGAAATCGTCAGGATAGTGCGAAAAATATCACAATACTTTTATCCGCAAAAACAAACCCAAGTAATGAATGAAGGTTGGGCCACTTTTTGGCACTATACTATTTTGAACCATTTATATGATGAGGGAAAACTAACCGACTCATTTATGTTGGAGTTTTTACAAAGCCATACTAATGTTGTGTACCAACCTCCATACAATAGCGATTATTACTCGGGTATTAACCCCTATGCACTGGGCTTTAATATGATGGTTGATATACGTCGTATTTGTGAAAACCCAACAGAAGAAGATAAACGCTGGTTTCCTGAGCATGCGGGCAGTGACTGGCTCGAGACACTCCACTTTGCAATGCAAAATTTCAAGGATGAGAGTTTTATTAGCCAATTTTTATCCCCTAAGCTGATTCGGGACTTTAAATTATTCACCATAGTCGACCATGCTAGTAACCCACATTTAGAAATAGGCGCTATTCACGACGATAATGGCTACAAATCGGTTAGAGAAGCACTTTCTGCACAATATAACATTAGTAATCATGAGCCTAACATACAAGTTTACGATGTTGACTTACGCGGCGACCGCTCTTTAACTCTACGATATGTACCCCATAATGCTATTCCACTGGCTAACTCCCATGGGGAAGTATTAAAACACCTTTACAGACTATGGGGCTTTAAGGTAAAACTGGAACAGGAGTCAAATTCGGGTGAGATTTCAACCATTGGTCAATGTCCAATTGATGATTCACGCCATACAACAGAGTAAAAATAATGGACAAAAAAAAGCTTCTTGTACTGATTGATTCGGTTGAATTTGCAAAAACGTCATTGCAGCACGCTAAACAAAAAGCGCTGCAAGGCAATAAACATATTGATATTGTTGCATTTAGCTTTGAAGAAACCAGCAATATTTTATTTTCTCTGTCGCCAGAACAATTGCTTTCACTCCAAGATAAATGCCTTTCATCATTAAGGGCTCAGTTGGAGCCACTGATCAGCGATGAACTGGAGGGTTGCAGTTATACCTTTCAAACCGCATGGCATGAAGCCCCCGAGCAGTGGCTTAACGAAGATATTAATACTGATGATTACGAAATGGTGATAAAAACACGCCATATCGACAGCGATAGCCAATTTAGTGAGCTTGATTGGCAACTTATCCGCTTTACACCCATCGCTTTGTATTTAGCGGCAGATAACAAATGGCGCAAGCATACCAACATACTCGCCGCACTTGATTTAGCTAGCGAAAAAACCGCAAAACATAAACTTAATCAGTCAATTATTAAATATGGTCTAGCATACGCACAGCGAACAGACTGTGAATTTTATGCCGGCTACACAGTGTATATTTCTCCAATATTAAGAGATTTAGGCTTAGTATTTTCAGAAGAGCAACTAGTCAATGCCTTTGAGAAATTACCTCAATCACAGCAACAACTCATTATTGATAATAACTTACGCGACAAACTTTATATTAAAGCGGGTTTACCTGAGCAGGTGATCCCAAGCTTAGCAGCCAAGCTCAATGCTGATTTAGTGATTATAGGATCTGTTGGGAATGTAGGAATTAAAGCAAAACTCATTGGTAATACTGCAGAAAAAATAATGCGCTTACTTAAAACTGACTTGCTTATTTTACCCCCCAATTAAAAAATGATGCCTAAGCATCATTTTTTATATCAGCGTATACCGACACTTTATTTCGACCCGTTTCTTTTGAATGGTAAAGCGCTTTATCGGCAGCTTCAATCCAACGTTCGTGATCTTTAAATTGACCATCAAAACACGCAATACCCACACTAATGGCCAAATGCAGCGTGTGCTCATTGTATTTCGCTGGAGAGGTTTCAATTTGCTGGCGTAAGCGTTCAGCAAATACAATAGCCCCTTGTTTATCGGTATCTAATAAAGTAACAACAAACTCTTCACCGCCGTATCGCCCAGCAATGTCTGTTTCACGCAATGCAGTTTTCAGTAAACTCGCTACATGACGAAGTGCTACATCTCCAGCACTGTGTCCAAAATCATCATTTACCTTTTTAAAGTGGTCAATATCAAAAATTAATAACGAGCAACAACCTTCGTTTCGCTTCGTTCGTAAAAATTCTTGGTGCAATAAATGCTCCCAGTGCCCTCTATTGGCAAGCTGGGTTAAACTATCTGTTTGGCTTACTTGTTCTAGTTTTTTATTTAACTCTTCTAGTTCTTTTTTGTTAACCGCAATATCTGTCACATCGTAAATAATAATACAAATATGCTCGACTTCGCCTCGCACATTGGTAAGTGGGATAAACGTGGCATTTTGATACATATAGTCCGCTTTACCGGTAATTGGTCGGTAGTTTTTAAAACGAAAAATATAAGGCTGTTGTTCCCAAATAGTAAATGAACGATTCTTTAATACAAACACTGACTCAGATTTACTTCTAAACCATTTTTCATCAATGGCCGGAAATAAATCAAATAAGTCTTTGTCTTTCACAGCGCTCGGTAACAAACCAGAATGATTTTCCATAAAACCATTCCATACATGCACTTTGTATTCTCGATCGAGTATAACAAGACCGACATCAACCGTATTAAACATATCCATTAACCAATGGATTTCATTCACATCTAAATCAGCTGGCATAAATATTTAATCTTCTAGTAGATGAGCAACTTTGTATTTCAAAGTTTTCAGTGAATCTTCAGTAAAGAGCAACATTAAATCACAACTAATATCATGATTTTCAATACCGTAACTTATTTCTATGGCTAGAGTCCTTTGCCAGCGCGACTTATTCGATTGAACAAGTTCAGAAACGTCCCGATGCTGCCCCAAAACTATTGGATGCCCTTGGCTAAAGGTCATGTCGAGCTGTTTTGACAAGCCGGTTAAAATAGCGCCAATTAAAATGTTACTTACATCCATTAGCAACTCTAACTCAACCTTGTCGTTTAGTTCACCTTCGTAATTCATCAGTGAGGCTATTTCTTTAAAACTAGAGTCATTTAAAAGTAATAATGCCTCGCCAGATACCCCGCCGCCTATAAAGCCTTGGCAAATACCCGATGTAGTGTCATTGGTATCAACATAGCTTAACGCCATGTTGAGCTCACTGACTTCTAAAACATTAACATTAGGAATGGGTAACTTAACAAATACATTAAGCAGTCTTGCTAGTAAATCTCCCGCCTGACCCATGGCAACATTAGTCAGCTCTTGATATATATCACGAACATCAGGGTCAACTTGTTCACCTAACGAGTGAGACATGCGTTCACGCAGTGCTCTATCTCTAATACCATGATGTTCAATAATGGCAGCAAGCTTTTCGGGGGAACACGGTTTTTGAATAAAATCTATGGCGCCAAGCTCAAGCACACGTTGATGCGCACTCGGTTGAATATCGCCTGATACCACAACAGTGAGAACGTCGAGTCCTTGCTCTTTCATTGCAGCAAGCACGCCATAACCGTCCATTTCTGGCATATTTAGATCAAGTAAAAGAATTTCAGGCTGGGCTTTAGTTATTTGTTTTATGCAGTCTACACCGTCACATGCAAATTCAACTTTAATATCCCAATCATCGGGTAAAGAGCGAGCTAATTGACGTCTAGCTAATTTTGAATCATCACAAATTAAAACCGATGTTGACATATTATCTCTCTATTTTAAAACTTGTTGTACGCTGACACCGCAAAAAATAAAGGCACGGATATTATTAATCATTACCTATTTATTATATATACATATTAATCAAAGTATTGCTTATTTACAATTTTAGGGAAAAATAAACGCGTCAATTATTCTGCTTGGTAACTCCGTCACTGTATAATACACTCACCACTATTACGTTAATTCTTAAAAGGAAAAAACCCATGCGTCGTTCATTAGCTTTTGCATTAAGCCTGTTTTGTTGCACTAGTTTTGCATCAGAGTTACCTGAAAACACCTTAGATGCAGGAAAAGTAACAGCGCAAGGTAAACCTGTTACGTTACTAGGCCAAGGCCTTAAAGTCGGTGCTGATGCGCCAAATTTTAAAGTGGTCGACGACAGCTTTACTGCCATTACATTAGAAAATTACCAAGGACAGGCTATATTGATCAGCGTAGTACCAAGCTTAGATACTGGTATTTGTAGCCTGCAAACAAAACATTTTAATGAAAAAGTAGCGCAACAGTTTCCTAGCGTAGCCATGTTGACGATTAGTGCCGACCTACCTTTTGCACAAAAACGTTTTTGCAAAGCAGAAAATATCGATAAAGTTACGACACTTTCTGATTCTGTATGGCGTGATTTTGGCCAAAAGTATGGGTTAATAATTAAAGATATGGGGTTACTTACTCGCGCTGTTTTTATTCTCGATAAAAGCCATAAAGTTATATATAAACAATTAGTTAGTAGCTTATCAACCGAGCCTGAATACGATAGCGTTATTGAAAAGCTTAAAACGCTTTAAAGGTCAAATTTCAGATAATAAAAAACCGCTATAAAGCGGTTTTTTTAATTATGCTTTAATTTTAGATAAAAATTAACCTAAAAGCTCAGCTAGTTGCTTGCTTACAGCTTCAACCGCTTGAGTACCGTCTAATTTATGGTACTGCGTATTACCCGCTTGCGCTTCTGCTTGATAGTAGTCAACCAGTGGCATTGTTTGCTCATGGTAAATGCCTAAGCGTTTACGAACTGTCTCTTCTGTGTCATCCTCACGGATAATAAGCTCTTCGCCTGTTTCGTTGTCTTTACCTTCCTCTTTTGGTGGATTGTAAACAACATGATAAACACGACCAGAACCAGGATGAACACGACGGCCACCCATACGCTCAACAATTACTTCATCAGCAACATCAAACTCAATAACATGATCAACGACAACGCCATTGTCTTTCATTGCATCAGCTTGTGGAATGGTACGTGGAAAGCCATCAAGTAAAAAGCCTTTCTCACAATCAGGTTTTGCAATGCGCTCTTTAACAAGGCCAATGATGATGTCATCAGAAATTAACTGACCTGCGTCCATTACTTTTTTTGCTTCAAGGCCAAGTGGTGTGCCCTCTTTAATTGCAGCTCGTAGCATATCACCGGTAGAAATTTGTGGAATACCGTATCTATCCATTAAAAACTGAGCTTGAGTACCTTTACCTGCACCCGGCGCGCCCAAAAGAATAATGCGCATATCATTGTCCCCTAATATGAGAGTTTATTTTAAAGTCTGAATTCTTCCACAAGCGCCGCAGATACTCAAGTAACTTATACTAATTGTCTAGAGTCTGTTGGCCTTTGCGGATTAATATTTGTGCAAACCAGGGGCACTTTAATAGCGGCACAAGCTTTGCAACCTAGTAGGCTGTGTAAAAATCGAGCAAAGCTTCTGCGTCCTGCTCACGCCATTTGCCACCCCCCATTTAGGCAGACAGACCCTTTCGGGCAGCGCCTATGCAGAAAATTTAACCTTTACAAATCAATAAACTCTATGCTCCAGCGCATAAAAAAGGGAACAAACGTTCCCTTTTTACTCAATCATTGATTTTTAATACTTATTTGCTCAAATCAAGCATAAGTTTATTTAAGCGAGTGACAAATCCAGTTGGATCTTTAAGCGTACCGCGCTCAGCTAGTAATGCTTGATCTAGCAATACATGTGACCACTGCGCAAATTTATCTTCGTCTTGCTCATCATTTAAATGCTTAACAATCTGGTGTTCAGGGTTTAGCTCAAACACAGGTTTAGCTTCTGGCACTGCTTGACCTACTGACTCCATCAGCTTTTGCATTTGCGAGCTCATGTCGTTGTCGTCGCTCACCACACAGGCTGGCGAATCGGTTAAACGATGTGTAAAGCGTACTTCTTTAACATCATCACCTAATGCGGTTTTAATACGCTCAATAAGGCCTGCAACTTCTTTTTCAGACTCTTCTTGTGCTTTTTTCGTTTCTTCGTCGTCTAAGTCACCTAAATCTAAATCACCGCGAGTAATTGATTGAAATTGCTTGTCTGCAAATTCAGTTAAGTGGCTCATCATCCACTCATCAACACGGTCACTTAGTAGTAAAACTTCAATGCCTTTTTTGCGGAAAATTTCTAAATGCGGTGAGTTTTTAGCTGCAATAAATGAGTCAGCAACAACATAGTAAATTTTATCTTGGCTGTCTTTCATACGCTCAATGTATTGTTCAAGCGATACATCTTGAGTGTCTGAATCGGTATGCGTTGAAGCAAAACGTAACAGCTTAGCAATGCTCTCTTTGTTAGCCGCATCTTCTGCTGGGCCTTCTTTCATTACTTGACCAAATTCATTCCAAAACGTTTGGTAATCATCGGCTTTGTTTTTCGCCATACGCTCAAGCATTTTAATAATACGCGACGTACACCCCTTACGGATAGCTTGGGTCACTTTGTTATCTTGAAGTATTTCACGCGATACGTTCAGTGGTAAATCATTTGAATCTAATAAACCTTTAACGAAACGCAGGTAGCTTGGCATAAACTGCTCAGCATCATCCATAATAAATACACGTTGCACGTATAATTTTAAGCCACTTTGGCGCTCACGGTTCCATAAATCAAACGGCGCTTTTTTCGGAATGTATAACAAACTGGTGTATTCAGTTTTACCTTCAACTTTGTTATGCCCCCAACTAAGTGGATCTTCCCAGTCATGGCTTACATGTTTGTAAAATTCTTTGTATTCATCTTCAGAGATTTCAGACTTATCACGCGTCCACAATGCCGTAGCACGGTTTATGCTTTCCCACTCACCAGGAACTGCTGGAATTTTCTCACCGTTTTCGCCTTCAGACTCTGGTACTTCTGCTTTGTACATTTGTACTGGTGTAGAAATATGATCAGAGTATTTAGTCACGATACTACGAAGGCGCCATTCGTCTGCGTACTCTTTTTCTTCTTCACGTAGGTGTAGAATAATGTCTGTACCACGGCCTTGTTTTTCAATTTCTTGCAGCGTGTATTCACCTTCACCTTTTGATTGCCACTCTACAGCTGTTGTCTCCCCTGCTTTACGGGTACGCACTGTCACTTCATCAGCCACAATAAACGCTGAGTAAAAGCCCACACCAAATTGACCAATAAGTTGTGAATCTTTGCTTTGGTCGCCCGTTAAGTTTTTGAAAAATTCTGCGGTACCCGACTTTGCAATTGTACCTAAAGAGCTGATCACTTCATCACGTGTCATACCAATACCATTATCAGAAATGGTTACCGTATTCGCTTCTTTATCAGCACTAATACGTACACGTAAATCAGCATCACCTTGATATAAGTCGCCGTTTGATAACGCTAAAAAGCGTAATTTATCGGCTGCATCAGATGCATTTGATACAAGCTCACGTAAAAATATTTCTTTATTAGAATAAAGTGAATGAATCATTAAGTTTAATAATTGTTTTACTTCTGTTTGAAAGCCTAATGTTTCTTTTTGTGCTGCAGTCATTTATGTATCTCCAATTTGCAAAGTGTCTGCGTTATGCACTTAATATGGGGGGAGGTGTGAGAACTTCAAGTAAAAAAATATAAAAAACCCCATTCAAAGACACTTTAAAAGGCTTAATCAACTAAAAAGGCGTTGCGGCATGCCCGTACATTAGCTTATCAGTGCGTGGATGCACAAAAAATAAGTCGCTGGCATGTAATAATAACCGTTGAGTTCTCTGCTCACTGCAATCATTTGTATATAAATCACCCCCTAGTATAGGGTGGCCAAACGTTAGGCTATGTATTCTAAGTTGATGAGTGCGTCCAGTTATAGGAGTAAATTCGACTAAGGTTTTTTGCTCTTTGTGAAAACGTTTAACCACTTTAAATTCGGTTTGCGCGGGTTTGCCGCTGTGGTGGCAAATTTTCACTTTCGGAAATAGCATTTTATCTTTTGCTATAGGCGCAGTAATCACTCCTTGAGACACAGCAACCAACCCTGAGAGCATTGCGCGGTATTGTTTTTTAACACTTCGGTATTGAAATTGCAGATTCAGTGCTTTAGCTGCTTGCGCGTTAAGTGCTACCACCATCACTCCGGAGGTACCCAAATCTAAACGGTGGGGTAATATGGCTTTAGGAAACGCTGCGGTAACGCCTTGTTGACCATTAACAAGCCTATAGTGAACCGAATCCCAGTTAAGAGGGTTTTTACCCGATAAACTCAACAAACCGCTAGGTTTATTGATCAACAAAATATCATCATCTTGATAAATGATTTCTGTGTGTTCATGGCAAACAGGTGCGATAAAATCATCAACAATCACATTAGCACTTTGAGTTATTGCAGCCATACCATCCTTAAGTTGTTATTTATATTGCATCAAAGGCAATAAAAAAGCCTACAAGATGTATGTAGGCTTTTAAAATAAGTTCAAATAGTTAAGCTTAAAATAAACTATTCATGGCTGACTAAGCGCCGACCACTAAATGCATGCATAAGCGTCATTCCATCGACTAAATCAAGCTCACCACCAACAGGAATACCATGAGCAATACGCGATGCACCCACATTGTTTTTGTGGCAAAGCTGAGCAATATAATGCGCCGTTGTTTCGCCTTCAACCGAAGGATTTGTGGCTAAAATGACTTCATTAATACCGCCTTGCGCGAGCTTTTGCTCAAGTACATCAAGGCCAATTTCTTTAGGCCCTATGCCATCAATCGGTGATAAATGCCCCATTAATACAAAGTAAAGCCCTTTGTATTGACCTGTTTGCTCAATGGCCAGTACATCCGTTGGCGATTCAACAACACATAAAATACCACTGTCTTGGCGTTTAGTGCTTAAGCAAATATCACAATGCGCTTGCTCGGTAAATGTGCGGCACGATTGGCAATGACCTACAGCATTCATTGCTTTAGTCAGGGCATTACCAAGTTGAGCACCGCCTTTACGGTCGCGCTCTAACAAATGAAACGCAATACGCTGAGCAGACTTCGGACCAATGCCGGGCTGACAACGCAGTGCTTCAATAAGCGATGTTAAACTATCTGAAAGTTGCATAGTTGCTTAGAACGGCATTTTCATACCAGGTGGTAATTGCATACCGCCTGTTACTTTGCCCATGCGCTCTTGCGTTTCGTCGGCAACACGGCGCACAGCATCGTTACATGCTGCAGCTAATAAATCTTCAATCATGTCTTTGTCGTCTTCCATTAAGCTCTCATCAAGCTCAACACGGCGCACGTTGTGGTTACCAAGCATGGTTACTTTAACTAAACCTGCACCAGCTTCACCAACGACTTCCATTGTTGCGATTTCTTCTTGGGCTTTTTGCATGCGCTCTTGCATTTGCTGCGCTTGCTTCATCATGTTACCCATTCCACCTTTAAACATAATCGTCTCTCTTTCTTTTAATACATTAACTGAAGTATAAATAAGGGCACTGATAGTTAATTACAATGCCTGAATACTGTTTTCGTCAATTTCAGCGCTAAATAGCTGTTGAAATTGTACTATATTTTCATCGCTTGTGATCACATCAATCGCTTGCTGGTGACGACCTGCATCAATTTTTTGTTGAATCAGATAAGGCGAGTCAATCACCCCACTGGCAAAGTCGATATTTAGCTCAACGTTATGCCCATAAATAGCAGATAACGCCACATTTAACTTTTGGCGCAGCATAGGCGTATCTAAATGCTTTTGCGATTCATCCACTTCAATATGAAAATGATTATCTTGCTTGGTAAAAATTGAATGCAAGGCAAACTGGCGCATACGCCCGCCAAGCCCCATTCGCTTAATTAAATAAGCCCATTCATCTTGTTGATGGGCAAATCTAATTTCACTGATGGGGCTTTGAAAATCATCCGGTACCGGAATACTTGGTGCTTGTTCAACAGCAGGAGCCGGTTTTTGCGGATTAATTTGCTCTAATAGCTCAGGTGCAAGATTTTCGGTAATTGTTTGATGCTTTGCTTTAAAGTCAACTTTATTTGCAGGTTTAGTGCTTACCTGTGGCTTGCTCCCTGACATGGGGAGCGCTGGCTTTTTTGGTAACTCATGACCCGCCTCACTATCCCATGGAGGCGGCTCCTGCGCTACAGTTTGAGGTGTATTGCTAATAGGTTTATCGACGGGCCTAGCAGGGGTCGATTTTGGCACAACAGGTTTTTCGGTTGCTGCGCTTGACAGTTTACCCGCACCGGAAATATTTCTGTCACGTAAAATACGCGCTATTGCAGACTGTGCACGTGCTTCTTGCTCGCCCATTGTTGGCGCTGAATGCTCAGTGCTACTAGGTGCGTTTGATAGCTCAGGATTAAATCCTTGATCAACCGCGCTACTCATTACATCATCGTATTGCGCTGCAATGGTTTGTTCTACATCGCTGTGCTGCATGTAGGCATCATCTTCGCTTTGACGCTGCGCTTGTTCATCGCTCATTGGCGTTGTATCAGACACGTTTGGCTGACTTTGTGTTGACTCTTGCTCAATGTGAGTCAGGCTATTATCAGAGCGCGAAACCTCAGGCTCAGCGGCCTCTGTTGGCTGTGCATTATGTATTGATGGCTGACTTTCAGTGCTATTGCTCTGCGCTGGTTTATTTTTATTTAAAATATCACGCAATGCATTGGTACGCCCTGCGGCATTTTGCTCTGGCGCGGGTTGCGAGCTAGGCGCTGAATGCGTCGTTTGTGACTGCTCAGGTTGAAATGCTAACAATCGTAGCATAATCATCTCAAACCCTAAGCGTGGCTCAGGCGCCCACTGTAAATCTTTTTTGCCATTCAGTAATAACTGATAATACACTTGAATTTGCTGAGCATGAGTGTGCGCTGCAACATGCTTAATGTAGTCAGCATTATTGCTATCAAGTGCTGCCGCTTCAGGCACTAATTGGCTTAATTGAATAATATGCGTAAGTGCAATTAAGTCATCAAGTAGTGCAATGTAATTCGGATTTCTGCTCGCGACTTGGGCAACTTCAGCCATTAAGGCTGCGCCATCCTGCGCGAGTAATGCAGCGAGTAAACTCTGACTATAATGGGTATCCATTAAACCAAGCATGGCTTGAACAGCTTGATTATTAATATCGCCATTTGTTTGAGCAATAGCCTGATCGGTCAGGCTCAGCGCATCTCGCATACTGCCATCGGCTGCTTTAGCAATAATGCTTAGGGCATTATTATCAAAATTGAGCTGCTCTTGCGTAAGAACATGCTCAAGCTGTTGCTTAATTTCAGCTTGCGACAAGGCATTTAAATTAAACTGTAAGCAGCGCGATAAAATAGTTACCGGTAATTTTTGTGGATCGGTGGTCGCCAGTAAAAACTTTACATGCTCAGGTGGCTCTTCGAGCGTTTTTAATAAGGCATTAAAGCTGTGCTTTGACAACATGTGTACTTCATCAATTAAGTACACTTTATAGCGTCCGCGGGTTGGCGCATATTGAACGTTATCGAGTATTTCGCGAGTATCTTCAACTTTTGTGCGTGAGGCCGCATCTATTTCGAGTAAATCAATGTAGCGCCCTGCTTCTATATCAACACAGCTACTACATTGACCACATGGTGTGGCAGAAATGCCCTCATCACAATTTAAGCTTTTAGCAAAAATACGCGCAATGGTCGTTTTACCAACACCACGGGTTCCAGTGAATAAATAAGCGTGATGCAGTCTATTTTGATTCAGCGCATTAACCAGCGCTTGTTTAACATGAGACTGCCCAACCAATTCATGAAAGGTTTGAGGACGCCATTTTCTCGCTAGAACCTGATAACTCATCGATTATTCGCCTTCGAATTCAACCAATTTTAGGATTTTAATACCCATTTTTTCAACACGCTGCTCCCCACCTAGTTCAGGTAACGATACAACGAATGCTGCATCTGTGGCGTTGCCGCCTAATTTTGCAACCAACTTGGCTGTTGCTTCAATTGTACCACCGGTCGCCAACAAGTCATCAACTAGCAATACTTTGTCACCGGCTACAATTGCATCAGTATGAAGCTCTAATGTATCTTCACCATATTCGAGTTGGTAATCTTGGCGAATAACTTCGCGCGGTAATTTACCAGGTTTGCGAACAGGGATAAAAGGAATTCCCAAGGCATAAGATAGCGGTGCACCAAAAATAAAGCCACGCGATTCTGTGCCAATAATTTTAGTAAAACCTTGATCTTTATAGGCGTTAATAAATGCATCTATGGTTGCTTTAAACGCTTCAGGGTTTGCCATTAGGGTTGTTACATCGCGAAACATAATGCCCGCTTTAGGGTAATCAGCAATTGTAGTAATGCTGTTTTTGATAATTGCTGGTGTTACTTGAGTCATAATTTTAACTGCTCAATGGTTCATATTACAAAGCAGGTGATTATAACCTTAAGTGAGCGTAAATTGCGAGTTTGCGGTAGTTATAAAAATTCAGGAAGGGTAAACAAGATAAAAAAATATAAGGCTGATGAAAACAACAGCCTTATGAAATAAAGCAAAAATTACGTCAAGCTGGTGATCCAACCTAAAATAGCATTTAAACACCCTATTCCAGCAAACACGGCTAAAAATGCAAAAAAGTAAGCCGCATTAAACGGGTCTTTAAACTCTTTATCATCTGACATCGGTACAACCTTTTATTAAGCACAACAAATAAAGGCGTTATAATAGACGATGTGAAATAATCTATAAAGAGCTTAATCTTGATTTTTTGTCACTATAATTTGACGCTGTGCCATAGCCGTTAAGGTACTTAATGCGCCTTGAGTTATTTGCTCAAGGCTAAATTGAGGTGCATTTTCACTGACTTGCTGGCAAACATGCGCAAATGTGCTTCCTGCGTTATTGTCAATAATAGACAACAGCATAGCGGTCATCGCATTAGTTGCTAAAAATTGTACTTCATCGTCTTTATCTCTGTACACCACAAAATAATGTGGCTGCTCAGAGGGCTGTTGCGGTTGAAACGCTTCGCTAATATGTTGTACGGGGAATTCATAGCTTAAGTTACGTGCCGTTTTAGATAAATATAAAGGGCTTTGGGTTAATTGATTCGTTACCAGTTCGCTCTCATTCAAGTCAGCCTGAGTTACCGATACATCAAGCTCAATCCATTCATAATGCGCCAGCGCTAGCATAAACACAGGGTCGCACTCTTTGGGCACATAACTTGTCATTAAATACGTTATAAACTCTTCAGCAATATCTAAAAAGTAAGGAGACTGGCAATCATGTTCACTAAAAAATTGACGAACCAGTAATAGCCACTGTTGCTCACTATAGAGTGTTTTTAAAACTGGAAATGCTGATGAAACAAACCCATTAATATTATTAAAAAAAAGCTCCCGATAAATAGCCATACGTCTGTCTTCAACATCTGCTGGGCAAGGGTTCGTGTTGGGCTGGCGAATATGAGCCATAAACTCATTTTGAATATCGATAAAACTCATTGTTAATACTCTTTTAAAACCATGCTGTTGTTATTAATAGCTGCATAGGACTGTTTAAGCACTTTGCTCAGTGGATAACAGCCGCAGGTGCTTTGCTTGTAATTGATGAATTATATCCAGCTCTTTGGTTAACACGTTAATAGGTGGAATATTAAAGTCCCGCTCTAACAGCGTCGGAAATACACCATGTGTTTCATAAGCGCTATCGAGCAACTGCCATACGGGATCAATAACATCGGCGCCATGAGTATCTATAATCAAGTCCTCGGCTTCGTTGTAATGCCCTGCAACATGGGCATAAGCAATTCGGTTAGCTGGCAATGCAGCTAAAAAGGCATGTGCATCGTAACCATGATTAACTGAATTAACATAGATATTATTTACATCTAGTAGTAACTGGCAATCAGCCTGTTCTAAAATAGCGTTTGTAAATTCAAGCTCAGTTAACTGTTGTCCAGGCGCGCCATAATAAGACACATTTTCCAGCGCAAGTGGTCGCTCTAATATATCTTGCACCTGTTTAACCCGAGAAACGACATGTTTAATCGCTTCTTCAGTAAAAGGAATTGGCATTAAGTCATACATGTGTCCTTTTCCTGAACAATAACTTAAATGCTCGCTGTATACTTTAATATTATGAGTATCAAAAAACGGTTTTAACGACTTTACAAATTCAAGGTCTAGTGGCTCAGGCGAGCCAATGGAAAGTGACAAACCATGGCAAACAAAGTGATTAGTATTGGTTAACTGTTTAAACTGCTTTTCAAAGCGCCCACCTAGCTTTAACCAGTTCTCTGGGGCCACTTCCATAAACTCAATTTGTTTTGGTGCAGCACCGTCTAGCTCACCTAGCATTTCCCTGCGTAGGCCTAAGCCAACCATGCCAAAGTCAGGTGTTGGAATGTGGGCCATAATAATACCTCATATTAAATAAAAAGGGCCTAATAGGCCCTATAGCTTAACGTAATTAAAAGAAAAGTTTAGTGACCACCGCATTTACCTTCGCCGCATTTGCCTTCTTTTTTGGCCTTAGCATCGCCACCACATTTACCTTCGCCGCACTTGCCTTCTTTTTTAGCCTTAGCATCACCGCCGCATTTACCTTCGCCGCACTTGCCTTCTTTTTTCGCTTTAGCGTCGCCGCCGCATTTACCTTCGCCGCACTTGCCTTCACCAGCGTCTAACTGGTAACCAGCTACCATTTGCTGAAATTCAAATGGATTAGCTTGAACATCAGTACTGGCCATACTTGCGCTGCCAACAACCACTGCGCCTAATGTTAATGCAATTGAGTTTTTCTTTATAGTATTCATTTTTTATTACCTTCTAAACTTGTCAGATATCATTATACAAGTAGACCTGCATAAAACTAAAAACTTTCACATTATCTATTTTTTCTAAAATAACTTAGTAAACTAACTATGAACCCTAATAAGCGTTTTATCAATTTATAATTTACAGGTAAACTGGCGCTCTTTTTCAGTAATAAATTAATCACACTATGAAACTTGTTTTAGCACCGATGGAAGGTGTCGTTGACTTTAAAATGCGCCAACTACTCACCGACATAGGTGGCTTCGATCTTTGTGTGACCGAATTTATCCGTGTTGTAGATACTTGCCTTCCAGATAAAGTATTTCACCGTTATTGCCCTGAACTTAAAAATGCGGGGCTCACTCGTAGTGGCACGCCAGTTCGAATTCAGTTATTGGGCCAAGTGCCTGACACCCTTGCTGCAAATGCAGTAAAAGCGGTTAGTTTGGGCTCTCATGGTGTTGACTTAAACTTTGGCTGCCCGGCAAAAACGGTGAATAAAAGCAAAGGGGGCGCTGTTTTACTCAAAGACCCTGAGCATATGTATTCAATAATTAAAACTGTAAGAGATGCCGTAAGCAGTGAAAATGAGGTAAGTGCTAAAATTCGCTTAGGTTTTGATGATGATAGTAATAGCCAAGAAATTGTCGATGCCGTTGTTAGCGCTGGTGCGAGCAGTATCGCCATTCATGCGCGAACTAAACGCGATGGCTATAACCCGCCTGCCTATTGGGAAAAAATCCCTCCTCTAGTTAAAGATAAACAAATTGCGGTGGTCGCCAATGGGGAGATTTGGCAGGTAGAAGATGCCCTTTTATGCCAAAAGCGCAGCGGTTGCACTGACTTAATGATTGGCCGTGGCGCCCTTTCACATCCTGATTTAGCTCGTAAAATTAAAGCTCATATTAATAATGAAGATTATAGTGAGTTAACATGGGAAAATATTTTACACCATATTATTTACTCATCCATGCACCAAACCGCCAGTAAAGATACCAAGTACTTTGCCTCACGCACAAAACAATGGCTTGGTTATTTAAAACGTCAGTACCCACAAGCAGGACTATTATTTGACGAAATACGTCGTTTAAAAGCCAAAGATGAAGTGGCAGAGGTATTAAAAAAGTATGCGAAAGCGCCACAATTTGATACAAATCATAACATCTAAGATAATCTAACTAGATAATAGCAATATCACTGAGGACTAATTTAAGGGTTATACTGCTAATGCATCATCAGCAACGACTAAACGATGAAATTGAAAGTGTTAAAGCGACTATATTAGGCTTGCTGTCACAATCGACTCACCCTACACATCAAAATTTGCTTTGTATACTAACTCGTACCTCAAATGAAGAGTGGCTTGATATGGCAGCTCAGCAATTAGGCACCGAGTACAACCCCTTGATTGAGCGTATGAATAAGCTTGAAGCGGCAATAAGCCAAATTGACATTGGCCAGTATGGTTACTGTTGTGACTGTGAGGAAAAAATATCAGCGCAGCGCTTAGAGCAAGACCCTGCAGCGCAGCGATGTGATCAGTGCGCTAGTTAATAGCGCACTAAAGTTTAATTAAGTAGTTGTGGAGCAAAACTAAACGCTTGCCCTGGATAAAAAAGAATATCTTCAACTAATAAAGTCGCTTCCTCTTCACTTATGTTTAATCGTTTAAGTAAATTTAAGCGTGCTTGTGACAATGTCCAAGCGTGATAATGCACCCCTAGATCAGTCTCCATCATAGCCATATAGAGCAGTTCATCGGCTGGTTCTAATTGTAAAGCGTTAGCCCTCAGAGGTAATAGCGTATAACCCGTTAACCAGTCTAAACCCGCTATTTTCGAATCAGTTAAAAGTAATGTGGTAAGCTGTGAGGCATTTGAGGCTTCTACCGTTGTTTGCTGTTTTTGACTCTGCATTGATTTGAATTTGCTATCAATACGACTTAGCCACTCAAGCGGTGAGAGCACAGCATTTGCAAAATAATTTAATTTACTTTGATACCACTGACTGCCATTAGCAAGGCCTGATAAACCAATGCTGCCTCTTGGCTTATAGTGCGCCAAATAATTGTTTAACTCACTCAACGCTGCATTAAGTTCAACCGGTGTGTTAGTGCGATTTATGGCTTGTTGCACGTACTTTTTTAAATAACTATGTTCAACTTTATTTAGCTTTAAATTACTTTGCTCGGCAGCTTCTAGCTGAGATTTTACAAACCTTAACCATTGCTCAATATTTTTATATTGGGCATCATTTTTCGCCATAGTGAGCATAATAGCCAAAACATTTGTTTGTGCAGGCCATGCAAAATAGCGCTCTGGGAATCGCTCAGCAATAACTAAATAATTAACCTGATTGGTTTGCTCTGCTGATAACTGCATTTGCATTAGCTGCTGATAAATAGCGTGGCGACGCTCTAAATAAGCATCTGTAAAAGGGAGCTGCTCATTACTGAGCTGTGTAACCTGTGAATTAGGCTGCGCACTTAAAGCCGTATTAAGTGATATTAACGCGCTTTGCGCTTCTTCATAAGATGAAAATAAGTCAGCTGGCTTTGAGCATGATGCTAAAAGCAAACAAAATAGCAGTGAAATAATAGGCGTTTTTTTCATGTCAATTCCAATAAAAAAAGCCCCATTGGGGCTTTTTAAAAATACTAGAGTACATTAAATACTAAATTTTAACACCGTTGCGAGCGGCTTTATCTTTAATATATGTAGCCCAACCTTTAGCAAACCTACGTGTGCTTGGGTCGTCCATGGCTTTAGTAATAGCAGCATAAGCTTGCTTATACTTACCTTGGTAGTAAAACGCTTCAGCTAAATCTGAATAAATAGTGCCTTTTTTATCAGAGCCAAGCTCTAATGCTTTGTTCAAACGAACAACAGCAGCGCTGAATTTTTCAGATTGTAAAAGTAATGAACCTGCTTTGCGGTAGAGCTCAGCGTCGTCATCAAATTTAGCAGCTTCTTCGTAATACTTAGCAGCTTTCTCTATATCTTTCGAACGATGGTAGTTACTAGCAATCGCGCTAATATTTTGCTTAGTGCGTTTTACTTTCTCTTCTTTAACAGCCTTTTCAAGCGTTACTGCTGCTTTGTAAGGAATTTCGTTTAAAGAATAAAAGTTAGCTAGTACTTTGTATTCAACTTCGTTTTCGAAGTAACCATTCTTGTATGCAACTTCCATAGTTGCTAGACCTTTTTGGTAGTCTTCGGTTTGTAAATAATACTTACCTAAGCCTACCCAAGATTTTTTGTCTTCAGGCCATACACGAACAATTTCTTCTGCAACTTTAACCATATCTTGATATTGCTTTTTCTCAAAATAGGCAGCTAATTTAAGTTGATAAGGAGCTTTATTTGGCTCTTCAGCTAACTCAATTGCTTTGTTTGCCGGTTCAAGGACCTGATCAAATTGTTTAAGCTCATAGCTTGCTTGCGCAATACGAGTGTAAACTTTCGGGTCCTCTTCACCTGTGAAGCCCATCCAATCAGAATATGCTTGCTTGGCAGCACTGTATTGTTCAGTACCCGCATACATATCGCCCAAGGTTTTTAAACCTTGAGCCTGATCAGCAAAGTTCAATACATCCGGTGCAATCGCTGCTTTCATATACTTAATTGCAACTTTGTATTGCTCTTTTTGAGCGTACATACTGCCTAAGTAACGATTAACAGTTGCTTTATCAAAGTCATTAGACGGATCTAACTCTTTCAATAACGCTATTGCACCATCAACATCATCTTCGTTATACAAATCGAACGCTTTAATTACTTTTTTACCAGTACGTTCGCCCATGATTTTAGTTTTTGCTTTCTTACGCTCTTCAATCTTTGCGTAATCTGGCGCCGCTAAAACAGGTGCAGTTAATGATGCACCTGACACAGACATAAGAATTGCAAGTGCAGTTACTTTAGAAAAATTTCTCATTACTCGCCTCCTTAGTTGCCTTGGTTAAGTTTAAAGTCTAGTTGAACTTGTAAACCAACTTGTTTTTGTGGTTTCCCGTCAATGATCTTAGGACGGTATTTCCATTTACGCAATGCACGTTTAGCTTCACGGTCAAAGATACGTTTTGGTTCTGCGTCGATAACTTCAACGTCAATCACGCCACCTAACTCATCAATTGTGAACGAAAGTTGAACCCAACCTTCTTTACCATCACGTGCTGCTTGTGTTGGATATTTTGGTTCAATACGAACGATAGGTGTCGCATCACCATCTCGTCCAAATGCACCTGGACCACTTAGTCCACCGGCCGTGCTTCCCACATCGATACTTGGCATATTAAACGACAAGCTCGTACTTGGGTTGCTATTTTCCGGCTGTGGCGGCTGCGGTTTAGGCGGCTGCTTTGGCGGTGGCGGAGGCGGAGGCGGTACACGCTTCCTCTCCTGCACCTTAGATTCAGGCGGATTCGTCATAATTTCGACTATGATCTGCTCTTTTTGTTCCGTATTACGGTCAGCCCCACCAGAGATGAGGTATGCCATGAAGTAGAACAAGCCGAAAGTAACTGCCCCACCTGCAATCAGTGAAAACAGAAAACGAATCATTACTGATCTCCAGCTATTGAAATTCTCAGGTTATCACCCGTCGCTTTAATCTGGTCCATCACTTTAACCACTGTGCCGTGTTTTGCTTCTTTATCAGCTTGCAAAATTACAACATCAGTAGGTTGTTCTGCTAATAAACTTTCGATTTTTGCTGAAACACGTTCAACATCAACTTGCTGTTTATCAATCCAGATTGCACCGTCACTGCGAATTGCAATAAAAATGTTAGCATTTTTTTGCTTCGTAGCTTGGGCAGCTTTTGGTTTATTGACCTCGATACCAGCCTCTTTAACGAACGATGTAGTTACGATAAAGAAAATAAGCATGATAAATACGATGTCAAGCATTGGCGTCATATCTACCGCTGCTTCTTCTTCTTCACGAAAACGTTGTTTACGTGCCATATTTAATTCTCTCTCTAGTGATGAGGCATACTATCTATAAGCTTGGCTTTCACCATTCTCGCTCTTGCCTCAAGGCGTGAGCTAAAGAATACCCCAGATAGTGCCGCAACCATTCCAGCCATTGTTGGGATTGTTGCCATTGATATGCCTGATGCCATTAAACGTGCATTACCTGTACCTTGGGTTGCCATGGTTTCAAAAACCGCGATCATACCCGTAACAGTACCAAGTAAGCCTATTAAAGGACATACAGCTACTAATGTTTTAATCAACAACATACGCTGATCTAATTTTTCAGACGCTTCAGAAATCCATGCTTCACGGATTCTGTGTGCGTACCAAGACGTAGTGTCTTGGCGGGCATCCCACTTGGCTACTATTTCCTTCGTTAAACGAGGAAATTCAGCAAGTAGGAACCAATAGCGCTCAATCATTAAAACCCACATAAGAAAGAGTGCTATCGCGACCACGTATAATACCTGGCCGCCTGTGCCAACAAAATCCCTGATAGATTCCCATATCTCCATCAGGACTAGCATTAGGCTTTCTCCTTCTCCGCGTGAGTCGCGATGATACCCGCGCTTTGCTCATCAAGGATATGTAATACCGACTTACTACGACTTGCAACAATAGAGTGAAGTAGGATAAGTGGTAGAGCTGCAATAAGACCTAGCGCTGTAGTTACAAGTGCTAGAGAGATGTTACCAGCCATGATCTTCGGATCGCCCGTACCGAACAATGTGATTGTTTGGAACGTTAGGATCATACCGATTACTGTACCTAGTAGACCTAGTAATGGTGCGATAGCAGCAAGGATCTTGATGATGTTAATACCCGCTTCGATGCGTGGCGTTTCACGTAGAATCGCTTCATCAAGTTTAAGCTCAAGGTTTTCAACATCTTGATTTTTGTTGTCAGAGTACACTTTAAGAATACGACCCAATGGGTTGTTTGTATTCGGTGTAGACAAGTTCTTAAGCTGAGCTTTGATCTTAGAAGTAGTAAGCGCTAAATCAACGAAACGTACTAAGAAGATTAAAAGACCTACAGCAAGCAATACGGTGATGATGTAACCAACTTCGGCACCTTGCTCGTAGTACTCCATAAGAGACTTCTTCTGCGTGTTGATACGCAAAATTGCACCACGTGTAGGATCCACGTATACGCCAGCGTAGTTATCAGCTGAAGTACCTTCTAGATCAGAAATACCTTTTAAGATATAGCTGTCAGGTTGCTTACCTAGAGGCTGTATAGACTTAGTCTCTGGTGAGTAGATTAAGTAGCCATCGTCTGTAACTAAGTTGAAGTTACCGATACGTGTTACTTTTTTCATTGACGGGTTACCGTCAAGACCTGCAACTTCAGTTTCAAACGTTGAAACTTTAGCTGACTCAGTCATTTCTGTTTGAAGTGAAATCCAAAGTTCTTCTAACTCACGAACTGTTGGAAGTTCTTTAGCCGCAGCTAATGAACGAAGTACTTCAGCACGACCTGGTTTTTCAGCACTTACTAAAGATGCTTCGATTGAACCAATCGCGTCAGCTGCTGCACGACGAACAACACCAAACATTTCACCTAACGTACCTTGCGCGTTTTGAAGAGCTTGCTCTTTTTCCGCTAAAGTATTTTCGTTTTGTGCATATTCTTTGCTAAGACGATCACCACGTGCTTTTTCAGCAGCTAATTGGCTTTTCGCTTTGTTAAGTAACGCTTGCTTATCAGCACGATCTGATAAGAACTCTTGTTCACGTTGCTTATTGATTTTCCCTTCAGAAATACGCTCTTGCTTTACTTGCTCAAGAATTTTATCTAAAGCATCAGTATTTGCATGTGCATTAAGCGCGGTACCGGCAGAAACAGACAGTACTGCTGCAACAGCAAAACCTTTAAATAGTTTCTTCATTATTGATTACTCCGCGCCAAAAATTGGTAGTTTAACAAGTTCTAGTGTGGCTTGCTTACGCGCCATACGGATCACTTCTTTAACAGGTTTTAGGTATTCTTCACCTAATTCTTTCCACTGTTTAGTGTTGTTATCCCACACCCAAGCGTGTTTTAGATCGAATGATTGCGCAACATAAGTGATACGACCTAAACGACCAATATCTACGTTAATGCTACGACCATCAACATCTAAAGTACCTTGAGAAGCAGTTACAGCTGAACTGTATGCTGTTTCAACAGTGTACGCTTCAAGTACCTGACGGAACTTCTCAGACGTTGTTACAGATGCAGATGCCATGATCTCACGTAATCTTTCAACACGTCCAAGACGAGTTTCAAGGTTAAATGGAACGTCCGCTTTGATGAATTGCTCAAGCGTATCGATCATGCGATACATCAAAGGCACAACGTTTTGTTTAGTGTTATCGATAGTCGCGATTTGACGATCGAACGATGCGATAGACGCGTTTTGGTCTGCGACCAAACGTGCTACGTGATCGTTGTACACTTTCATAAGTTCAGTCTCATCAACGATGCTACGGTACTCAGCGATTAGCTCCTGAGTTTGACCATATACATTGTCAATTTTAGTTTGAGACTTAACCGCAGCCTTTTGAATTGTTTGACCTGCTTTTTGCACGTCATTCAAAGGATCTGCAATCACATTGCTGCTTGCAAATGCAAAAGCGCCAACCAACGCAGTTGCTACAAGACTCTTTCTGATTTTAACAGACATAGTTCCCAACCAATTAAGTAATGTTACTTTTATAATTTAATTATCAACCCGTAAGGGGAAGACAACCCTGATATCTTTTAATAGATATCAACTTACCAATAATGCTAAATGCATTAAGTCATGTCAACTTCATGTTTCGCATAACCTATAAATAAATCAGCTTGTTTGTAAGATATTTAAAGGGCTCACACAAAAAAATTAACATTATCGTAACCAACGTGACAAATGCAATTTCAGCAAAGCCAGATATAGTAAGAATAATGATAAACCACCTAGTTAAAGTAAACAAAAATATAACATTTAAAATTAACTTAATCGTGGCTGAAAAAAAATTAAAAATAAGCTTATATTCTCTCCCGAATATTCTTTTTTAGTGGTTTTTGAGACTTTTTAAGCTAAAAATACAGCTAATCGTTATTATTCGCGCATTCGTCGCATAGTAATAAGGACGTGCCGATTATCTAAAAAGCAATACAAAGGAGGGGAAATAGATTACAAAGAATCATTTTTATTAACACCTGTGTTTTTTTGTTTCTACTGATCATTAATATCCTGCCGATTTTTTATATTTTTCCATGGAGAAATATCAATCTTACACACTTTTATGAACTCAATATCATTAAACTCATATCAAGCAGTAGACTAAATTTAAATCGCTAGGCGATCATTGGCCAACTACGGAGTAGCGCATAAAGGTTTACGTTTAATTTGGTATATCGGAGTTAAAAATATAAATAATGGATATCAGAAATGAAAGGCAATAAAGAGAGATTAAAAATAGAGTTGATAATTATTTAAGAATTATGGTGAAACAGGTTAGTGTTTCACCACGATGAACTTAGGTTCACATAATAAATTATGCTACTTCTACGTTCTCAGCTTCAGGGCCTTTTTGACCTTGCTTGATGCTGAAAGTCACTGCTTGACCTTCGCTAAGAGTGCGAAAACCAGAACCAGCGATTGCGCTGAAATGTACAAACACGTCAGGACCATTTTCTTGTTCAATGAAACCAAAGCCTTTAGCTTCGTTGAAAAATTTTACTTTACCAGTAACCGACATACTAAATTTTCCTGTAAGTCAATAATTAAAATTCAGCCATATAATTATGGCAATATCCTCCCTGAGTCAATGCCCAAAAAACTGGAGGTGATAGTACAGGAAGAAGTAATAACCAAACCGGTAACCTTAAACGCAGCACAATACCGTAATTCAATACGCAAAAACTCAAAGCAAATTAAGATTAACACATTAAAATTTTTTTAGCTCTATTATTTAGGATTTATTTTTGAAGTTTCATTGTTTTACTAACTACGGTCTAACCTTTTAATTTTTATAGAAAATAACAAACAAAACATTGTATTTTTTATAAACAGATTACAATTGCTTTAAAATAGTTTTTATCAGTATGTTTTTTAGCCACTTAAAATAAAAAACCACCTTGAATTTAAGGTGGTTTAGAGTTTAGTGTTTAAATATTAACTATTTAACTTGCCAGTCGATAACGCTCTCGGCTTTGATTGGTACTACTTCAGAGTCGCCTAGCGAGTAGCTTGCCGGCACTGTCCAAGGCGATTTTTCTAAGGTAATAGTGTCGGTATTACGCGCTAAGCCATAAAAATCTGGACCAAAATGGCTTGCAAAGCCCTCTAACTTATCAAGCGCATCAGCCTCTTCAAAAGCTTCAGCATAAAGTTCAATAGCAGCATGTGCAGTGTAAGCACCTGCACAACCGCATGCAGCTTCTTTTTTATCTTTATAATGTGGCGCTGAATCAGTGCCTAAAAAGAATTTTTTATTGCCACTCGTTGCAGCCGCCATAAGTGCTTGCTGATGAATGTTTCGCTTTAATATAGGTAAGCAATAATAATGTGGGCGAATGCCCCCTGCTAACATATGGTTACGGTTATATAGTAAATGATGCGCAGTAATTGTAGCTGCTACGTTATCAGAGGCACTTTTTACAAACTCGACTGCATCTTTCGTTGTTATGTGCTCAAGAACAATTTTAAGCTCAGGGAAGTCAGCGACAACATCGCCTAGAATAGTCTCTAAAAACACTTTTTCACGGTCAAATATATCAATAGACGAGTCGGTTACTTCACCGTGGACGAGTAACAGCATGCCAACTTCTTGCATTGCTTTTAACACCGGATAAATATTTTTAACCGATGTTACGCCAGAATCTGAATTTGTGGTTGCACCCGCTGGGTACAATTTAGCTGCAAATATTTTACCCGTTGCTTTTGCCTTTTTTATCTCTTCTGGTGTCGTTTTATCAGTAAGATAAAGTACCATTAGTGGCTCAAACTGCCCTTGAGGTTTCGCTGCCATAATGCGCTCTCGGTACGATAATGCGGTTTCAGTACACGTGGCTGGCGGTACTAGGTTTGGCATAATGATCGCGCGGCCCATATAACGACTGATATCACGTACTGTATCTTTTAGCTGATCCCCGTCGCGTAAATGTACATGCCAATCATCGGGTCTAGTAATCGTTAAAGTTGTCATTTTGCTCGTCATCGTAAAATCCTAATGCTTAAGTTAACTGATCATAGGCATATGGGGTTTTCGAGTAAAGACCTTATTAAAAATAATCCTTAGATACTATATATAAAGTAAACTTTACACTTCACGCTTCTCATTTGTCGTTTTATTTTGTAGAAAGGTTAATATTAGGTTAACGTATGTATCTTTAATAATTATAAGGCCTACCTTCGTTGCCTATGTCGAACATTATCGATACTACTAAAGCGCTCGAAACTAAAACGGATCAATTGAGTATAATAAATCAGTTCTCCTCAAGTTTATTGCAACTGAATACGTTAGAAGCGCTTTTTAGTTATGTCACTACACAAGTTGTTAATCGACTTGGATTTGTCGACTGCGTGATTTATTTAGCCGATGACAGCCAATCTACGCTAAATCAAGTGGCGTCTATGGGTATTGAAAGCGAACACACTAGTTACCAGTCAGAACGAAAGTTAATCCGCTTTAATGAGGGGATAACGGGCTATGCTGCATCAACTGGGCAAGCGTTAATAATAGGCGATGTAACTAAAGACAGCCGCTACATTGCTGATGAGCGCCCTGCACAATCAGAGCTGTGTGTGCCTTTAATATATAAAGATAAAGTACTCGGCGTAATTGACTGTGAACACCCAATAAAAAATTACTTTACCAGTTCACATTTAGAAATTTTAACTACCGTTGCCCACTTACTAAGCGCAAAAATAAATCAAGTGAATACTGTCAACAGCTTGCAAGATACCGTTCGGCAACTTAATAATGCGCAAAAATTAGAAAGTAGCCTACTGCAAATAGCTAACTTAACCTATAAAGCACAAAATTTAGATACCTTTTTTAAATCGCTGCATGTGATTATTGATAGCCTTCTTAATGCAAGTAACTTTTTTATTGCTTTGTATGATAAAAAAGAAGATGTTCTAGATTTTGTCTATACCGTTGAAGGCGGTGTACAAACAAACACACATAAAATTATTTCAAAAGATCAGTTAAAAGAAACAGCCTCTTACTATTTATTAATTAACGAGCGCCCTTTACTGCTTAATAAAGAGCAATACCGACACTATATAGAGCAAGGCCACTTTAAATTGGTCGGTGAACTAGCAGACTCTTGGCTTGGTGTGCCATATAAAGTTAATGAGCGCATGAGTGGCGTTATTGTCGTACAAAGCTATGACAAGCAACATTACTACAACGAACATGATAGCTCGCTGTTGACGTATGTGAGCCGACAAATAAGTATGGTTATAGACAGGCATTTAGCCCGCCAAGAACTCGAGCACAAAGCACTGCATGATGAACTAACAGGGCTTGCCAATCGTTCGTTACTAATAGAAAGAATGAAGCATGCAATTTTACGCTTGAATCGTGCAAAAAAAGGTACTTTTCATGCTCTGCTCTACCTTGATTTCGATCGCTTCAAAAGTATTAATGATTCGTTAGGCCATGAAGTAGGTGACCATTTTTTAATTGCTATTTGTAAATTGATTACTCAAACCATTCGCAATACTGATACCTTTTCTCGCTTAGGTGGCGATGAGTTTGCTATTTTTATGGAAAATCTCAGTCATCGTGACCAAGTAAACGATGCCCTCGCTCGAATAAAAACCGCCCTGTCAGATCCCATTGATATTGATGGTCATTTACTGCAACCCTCTACCAGTATTGGCATTGCATTTAGCAATAATGTAAACGATGAAGCATTTGTTTTATTACAGCAATCAGACGCGGCTATGTACGAAGCAAAATCATCAGGGCGTGGCCAAGTTAAGTTTTTTAATAATGTCATGCGTAACAAGTTAAAAACACATGCCGACCTTGAAAATGATTTACAACACGGTATTGAGCATAATGAGTTTGAACTGTATTTTCAGCCTATTTTTAACATTACTAGCAGTGACGTTATGGGGTTTGAAGCTTTAGTACGTTGGCATCACCCACGAGAAGGGTTTGTATCGCCAGGTGACTTTATCCCCATTGCAGAAAAAACGGGGCAGATTATCAATTTAGATTTGCATTTGCTCGACCTTGCAGCACAGCATATCGCTTTATGGCAACAACAAGGGCATCGTTTTTTACGCGTTACGGTTAATGTTTCATCTCGCCACTTCGCAAGTTTAGAGTTTGTAGATCAGCTTCACGCGATCTACAAAAAACATCAACTACCTTTAGGCTCATTATGTCTAGAAATAACCGAATCGGGATTGATTGAAAATTTAGAGTTAGCAACACAAATTATTCAAGGATTGTCGCCTTTAAAAGTATTGCTCTGTTTAGATGACTTTGGCACCGGTTACTCTGCCCTTGGTTACTTGCATCAACTGCCTATTCATGTCCTTAAAATTGATAAAAGCTTTATCGATAATTTAAAAACCACGGCCAATCCATTGATTGATGCTATTTTAACCTTAGCCATTTCATTAGATCTTATTGTTATAGCAGAAGGGATAGAAAGCCCTGAACAACTCGCTATTTTGCAAAAAACCCAATGTGATTATGGCCAAGGCTTTTTAAAGTCTAAACCTGTTACAGCAAAAGAAGCTATTTTACTAATACATAGCCCTCTTTAATTAATAAGCCAGGGTTGCTGGCTTTTAAAAATCACAGTAATTTCTTACACGCTTTTGCCAGCCCATTAGCTGGCTGTTCTGTTGAATGCTATATGACTTATTTTGCCAACACTAACTCATGCGACGTCACTTTACAGCTTTTTACACTCTGCCTTATAACTACTTACTTAAGTAAGGGTCTATTTAACCAGTAGAAAACCTTATAATTAGTTTTATGTCACATTGTTCTCAGTAAAATCTTTAACGCCATTAGAGAATGCTTTAATACGTTATATTATTTAAAGACGTATACGAATTAGTATTAATGTGCGCCAATGAGTAGCGGCTAATCATTAAATCCCTGCATTCGCTGCTTTTTTCAATCGTGTATCCTTTGAATCCGAGTTGCGTTTACTGAGCTTTTGCCTGCCAAACCCTTCGCCGTAAATTTTAATTAACATTTTAACCTCGCTATGAAACATCTAAATAACCTGAACTTTGGTTAAGAGATTTACTAACGTATTGAATCAAAATTGATATTTATATTTATTTTCTCTAGCCAGAGATTTCCAGTGAAAACAAGGCGAAATTACGCGTCAATAGCTCGTCTATTGCAAGTAAATTCAACGTAGTTAGCGCTGTAAATAGCTGCTTGAGATAGATTTATTATCCAGAGTTCAGGTTAAATATTAATGTCGCGCTATAACCTACTTATTTTAGAGAGTTACATAACAATAAAGTTATCTGTTACCAGGACAAAAATCATTAATAAAAAACTCAAATAAACATGAGACAAATTCAACAACATATAAAAGATTAAACACTATTTTACTCAGCAAAGTTAAAAAACTTAATATTCGCAGTAAAAAACACACTAAAGTGCAACTTTATAGCCGTCCAGACGTTGAAACGGTTTTTATAAAGGCGTAGTATGTAATGAATCTGAGCTATACTCACCATATCTATGAGATTTATTAAAGATGATTGACATTAAACACTTAAAAACAATTGCTACCCTTAAGGAAACGGGTTCTCTCGTCAATACAGCCCGCGAACTATTTTTAACTCAGTCAGCTTTATCACATCAAATCAAAGATTTAGAAAACAAATTAGACTGCCAGTTGTTTGAGCGTAAAACTCAACCAGTCCGATTTACACCTCAAGGTATGTTATTACTTGAATTAGCACACGACATATTACCTAAATTAGAAGCCACCAAGTGCCGACTCAAAGAAAGTCTAAACCAGCCTATTTCGCAGCTGCGTTTAAGTGTTGAATGTCATGCCTGTTTTCATTGGTTATTGCCTACCATTAAAGAATTTAATAACTTTTGGCCTGATATAAAAATTGATTACGAGCGTGGCTTTAGTTACGACGCTATCCCAGACTTATTAAATGATGAATTAGATCTCGTGCTTACATCAGATATTCGCGACCCTGACAAACTTGAATACGCCCATTTGTTTGACTTTAAGCTGAAACTGATTGTGGCACCAGATCACGACTTAGCGAAAAAAGCCTATGTAACTGCGCTTGATTTGAAAAGCGAAACTATTATTTCTTACCCTATTCCGCGTGAGCGCCAGGATATATTTAAGCATTTCATCCAAAATGCGCGTTTTGACGGCACGCTAAAAACGGTTGATCAAGGTTTACTTATATTTCAATTAGTCAGTGCAGGTATGGGTGTGGCCGCCTTACCCGATTGGTTAGTAACCCCGTATGAAAGCCAAGGGTTAATTAAGTCAATTCCACTGGGCGCGCTTGGTTTAACGCGTCCAATGTACTTAGCGATGAAAAAAGATATGAAAGATAATCCAGTTTATCGTCACTTTTTAAACACCTGTAAATTAAATAACGGTCGATAAACCTTAAACTTATGAGTAACATGCTAATAAATATACTTAACCATGTTGCTCATTATGTTTGAACTAAAAAAAATACTAGGCGGCTTGCTCATGCCGTTACCTTTGTTGGGTTTAGTAAGCCTAATATTACTTATTTTTGCGCTCAAACAACGAAAGGTCGCAATCGCTTTATCTTTAATGAGCCTTGTAACTTTGCTACTTGCCAGCACCCCTTTGGTGGCCAACTTACTGATTAAAAATAGCCAACCAACCTCATTTGCATTTAATTATCTTAAACACCCCAATATAGATAAAATTGTGGTGCTTGGCTGTGACATAAACCCCAACCCTGCATTGAGTGCTAACAGTCAGTTAGGTAATTGTGCGTTAACCCGTTTGGTGGAAGGAATGAGACTTGCTAACATTTATCCCCATGCGCAACTGATTGTTTCAGGTGGGGGCTATGAAAAAGTCACCAACAGCGCGTTAATGTATAAAACCGCAATTAGCTTAGGTATTAATAAAAATCGTATTGTGCAAAATCCAAACGCAATGGATACCGCCCAAGAGGCAAAACTTTTAGCCTCAAAACTCGTTGATTACAAGGTCGCTTTAGTCACCTCAGTAAGCCATATGCCCAGAGCAAAAAATTTATTTAATGCGCAAGGCATTAACGTTATCCCTGCCGCAACCGATTACCACAACTTTGCCACTTTCCCTTGGTATAAACAACTCATACCCAATGCAAAAGCACTACTAGTAGTCACCCAGTATGCTCATGAAGTTATTGGCAATGCGTGGATAAATGTACGCCGTACAATTAACCCTGAAGCACTTTAATTAAGTTAACGCTTATTACGCTGCATAAACTCCCCCTAAAAAACCGCAATTATTTGCGTTTACACAGGGGGTTATGAAAAAATCAAACTGAATATTCGTTTATAGTAGCGTTGGGTGTTTTGTTATTTTTAGAGGGTTTTAACCTCAGCTGTTTTATTCCAAAGCCGGTACAGTGTCACTAAAAATACGCAAAGAAGTAGCAGACTTATTGCTGTTAAATTCTCAACACCTAAAGCATCAAAAGTAGCACCGAAAATGTAGCCTCCACCGACTAAAACAATAACCCATAGCAGTGTAGAGCATCCATTTAACACACTAAAACGGCGCCAACTAATTGCTGTAAGCCCTACGGGAAGGGCACCAATCGTGCGTAATCCTTTAGGATAACGATATAAAAATGTAGGCTGTGCCATGGCGCTCACTGGCTGTTTTAAATAATCGACCAAGTAACCAAAGCAACAAAACCAACATATAGTGCGCCAGTATGTGCAGCATAGCCTGCGAACAAAGGTAGCCAACCACTTTTTAACACACAATAACCAAAAAGTAACAGATAAACCAACAACCCGTACTGCTCAATTAAAGCTAATACCCCTTCCATTTCATTCCTTTAAAGTAACTACCTTAGTAGCAAGTAAAGTAACATTGTAATTTAAACGAGGTAAGTACAGCGAAAGATCTGTGTTTTTTGCAATATAAGAATGGATGTAATTATGATTTTAAGCGTAGGTTTATATCTATTACGTTTATTCAATTTTTGGGATGCATAAAACCAAAAATAATTAACTCACAAAAAGATAAAAGGGTATGCGGGTATATAAAAAATCAACATACTGGCTTATTATTGTTTGCTAAATTAGCTATTTAGAACACTAGATTTAAATAACCTACCCGAAATACGTTACAAGTAGGTTATTTATAAAATTACTTTTAAGCTAGGTGTTTACACAGGATTGTCTATGTCAATAAATGTCACGTCAAAGCCATGTTGCTTAGCAAGATATTCGCCTAATGCTTTTATACCGTAGCGCTCGGTGGCGTGATGACCTGCGGCAAAAAAGTCGATATTTTGCTCGCGTGAGCTGTGTATGGTTTGCTCTGATGCCTCACCGGTTATGTAAGCATCAATACCATGCTCGGCTGCTAAGTCGATATACCCTTGCCCGCCACCAGTACACAAAGCGATGGTTTCAATTTTATCAGTACGTACTAAACTCGTTAGTGGCTCGCGCTTAAGCACTTGGCTTATTTTTTTAGCAAATTCACTGCCCGTTAGCGGCGTTTTTAAACGCCCTCTCATCGCTACACTGTTGTTAGTTGGCTCAAGGCCTGCTTCAATTTCAATATCGAGCAATTGCGCCAGCTGTGCGTTATTACCCATTTCAGGGTGAATATCTAACGGCAAATGATAGGCAAATAAATTGATGTCGTTAGCTAAAAGCGCAGCCACACGACGTTTTTTCATGCCAGTGATAGGTTGTGACTCGCCTTTCCAAAAATAGCCATGGTGTACCAAAATGGCATCGGCATTATTTTCAATCGCGGCATCAATAAGTGCTTGGCTTGCCGTTACACCCGTTACTATGGTACGTATCTCATCTTTACCTTCTACCTGAAGCCCGTTTGGACAAAAATCGTTAATGGTTTCTGGCTTTAACAGGGTGTTTAATAATTGATTAAATTCTCTACGTTGCATACTACTTACCTTACTTTGCACTGAATTTTGTACAAATTTTGGCGGTTATGCGCTAAAAATGAAAGGAAAATCGCAAAAAATTGAAAAACAGTTCTAAAATAGGTATAAATACCTCTTCTTTATCTGTGTAAACAACGTATTGGGTCTCTGATGAGCAAACTAGACAAAACAGAAGTGTTATCTGCCTTTGAAGCTGCATATGAAGCTGCCAACGGTAAAAAACCTGAAATAACAACTAAACCTGGCTGGTATAGCATTGATGGCGGCAAGAACATGCGCCTAGCTGATGTAGCAGAGCTGACTAAAGAATTAAGCTCTGGTAAGTCTACAAAAAAAGCTGCAGTAAAAGCACCTGCTAAAAAAACTAAAAAAGCTGCTCCTGTAAAAGCACAGAAAAAAGCGCCTTTCACCGTGATCACACAAAACGAAGAAGGCTACACAGCAGAAGAGCTTTGGATAGTTGAGCTTGCTCGCAAAGATCACGATTGCCGCCTACCTCGCGGTGTCGTTTGATCTGCTGAGTGCTTTGTATAAAAGAAACCGCGTTAAGCGGTTTTTTTATATTTATTATCCATCAAGTATTGAATAAACTACCTCGCAACAAAGCCAGACAAAACTATAAATACAGTTCCTGCCAGTACTGGCATTATTAAAAAATCCCAACTTTGGCCAGACTCAATAATTAAGATAGGGTTGCGCCGGCAACCGGGTGAATAGTTTTTGTGATTATCATTAATGTTATAGTAATACCCACAGCCAGCCCAACCACAATCGCACTATCAGCTAAAAACAACCCCAATCATTGCGGTCAGCATATGTCCCCCTATTACTTTTTTGGCATAGCTAACGGGCTCTGCGGTATACCAAAAACAAGTACAGCTGTTGCGCCGAATGGCGCCATTAACCAAATACCGTAATCACCCATATAATTTAGCCACGCCAAAAACCCCAAAACAAAAGTAGAAAAAACACCTGCGATTAATACCGACTTTATTTCCTCACTATGCATATTGCCTGCTCAAATTTGGAATATCATGGATAAACAACAACAAATAATCAGTACGGCGCTGAGTCTTTTTTATAAAAAGGGTATACACGCTGTTGGTATTAATGAAATTTTAGCTGTATCGGGCATTGCAGAAAAAACTTATATAAGCACTTTGAAAGCAAAGACGCGCTTATTTGTGCTTGTTTAGTCGCACGTGACATCTGCTTTAACGCTTGGCTTAAAAAAATATGTATACAACCTAGTGCTATGTTAGTCGCACAGACAATTTTTGCCGGACTGAAAAAGTGGATTAATAATGAGATTTCAGAGTTAGGGTGTTTTAATGGCTGTTTTTTATTAATACTGCAGCTGAGTACCCTATAGAGAACGACCCTATTGCCAAACTTTGCAAACAGCACAAGCAAGCGAACTTTGAGATCATACTATCAGCTCTTTTAGAAACACCTGAATTTGCTCACAATAGAGAAAAAGCAATTGAAGCCACGCAACACTTACTTATTTTAAAGGAAGGTTATATATGTAGAGCGAGGGTGATGCATGATGTAACAGTGACTCCACCTAGTGATAATATTTTAAAAGCGATAGTAGCAGCAGTTAGTTAAATAGGTAAATACAGTATTAAAAAAGCGGCTAAATAGCCGCTTATTAACTAAAAAATGGCTACATTATTCAAAAAATAATGGTTCACGCTGTTTTTTGCCTACTTCGTTCATGGTGGCTGCGTCGAACAAACGGCCGTTGATCATGGTGTAATCAATTTTGTCTGAATCACGAATGTTTTTCAGTGGGTCGCCATCAATAACCATTAAATCTGCCAGTTTACCGACCTCTAATGAACCCACATTTTTATCTAGGCCTAAATATTTTGCCGGATCGAGTGTCGATGCTCTAATTGCTTCCAGTGGCGTCATGCCGCCTTGGGCAAACATCCACATTTCCCAATGCGCACCTAACCCCTCACGTTGGCCATGCGCACCCAAATTAACAAGTACACCTAAATCTTGTAACTCAGCCGCTACGCGAGCATTGTTAAAGTGATTATAGTGATGATCGGGCGCTTTAACTCGGCGCATTGAGCGCGGTAATAATTGGTTTTTAGGCACAAATTTACTTAAACGTGGATGATTCCATACGTCCGTTTTATCATACCAGTAGTTTTCACCCCAAATACCGCCATAGGCAACCACCAATGTAGGTGTGTAACCTACATCACTTTGTGACCATAGCTGCTTAATATCGTCATAAATATGTTCAACAGGAATTGAATGTTCAATACCTGTATGACCATCGACTACCATGCTCAAGTTATGTTGTAATAATGACCCCCCTTCAGGGACTACCATCATTTCAAGCATTCGCCCTGCTTCTATAACTTGCTGACGCTGCTCTCTGCGCGGTTGGTTATAAGATTTAACACTAAACGCACCCACTTTTTTAAGACGCTCTAAATGAAATTTAGCATCATCTAATGAGTCAATATGCGAGGTATACCCAGGCATATTCGCACCGTATAAAATAGTACCGGTAGAGAAAATACGCGGACCAACGATCATCCCCGCTTTTTGCATTTCACTCGCGGTAAATATTTCAGTGGTATCGTTTGATGGGTCATGAATAGTAGTAACACCCAGCGCAAGACCTGCTAAGTTTTTCCAATTTTGCTGCGGGATAATTTCATCACTGGCTTGTGAGCCATGAGCATGGGCATCTACAATGCCTGGCATAATTGTTTTACCTGTTACATCAATGACCTTTGCTCCCTTAGGAATGCTCACATCAGCAGCAGTGCCAATGGCTTTGATATGTTTGCCATCGGTAACAATAACGCCATTTTCAATGACCTTTTCACCCTCCATGGTAATAATTTTAGCGCCAGTTAATGCAATCATGCCCTGAGGTTCAGCCATTTTTTTACTAAAGCCGATGTTAGTACCGCTTTTTACTTTAACGTCTTTATCATCCGCTTTATTAATCGCAAACATCCCCTCTAAACTGGCATGGTAAAGCTCAGGCCCCAGTGTCCAATACAGTTTATTGCTGTTTGCACTCCAGCTAATGTTTTCACCGGCGCGTACAGATAGCTGCTCAATTGGAAATTGACTGTCTTTGGGCCCAATATTTATCGTTTTGCCGCGCTCTACAAATGGAGTAACAAATACTTTAAAGCGCTCAGCAAAAGCTAAATACTCACCATCAGGAGAGACTCTAAATTCAGTGGCGTGCTCTGATTCATACAGTTTACGTACTTTTTTACTTTCAAGCTCTACCACACTTAATGTCGGCTTAGGCCATGGGCTCATAATATAAACACGATCGTTGGCACTGCCAAACTGAGGTTGATAGCCACTTTTAGAAATGAGCTCACTTTTTCCGCCTTTAGCACTAACACTGTATACCCCAGGATGCAGTGACCACTTAGGGTTTAAAATGTTGCCGCCGCTGGCTTTACGATACACCACGGTTTTGCCGTCTGGACTAAATGTTGGCTCTACGTATTTTCCCGGCTCTTGTGTAATAGTGTCTCCCCGACCACTGCGTGCAGAGACGACACGCACGGTGCCTTGTTCGTTATCATCCCACGTGGTGTAGACAATGTTTTTGCCATCACGAGAATACTGCGGGAATAACTCATAATGATCGGTTTGCTTAGTTAAGCGCTTTATTTTTCCTGATTCTAAGTCGCGCATGTAAATATAGCCCAATGCTTCAAAAAGTGCGGTTTCACCGTCAGGGCTAATTTGCACATTACGCAGCATTTTTACATCAAACTCATCAGTGTCGATATTTTGAGTAAAACGCACTGCTTTTTGAATTTTTTTCGTAGTGTCTACTTTAAATGCAATATCGCTGACTGATTTATTATCTACATTAAGTTTATGAAGGGTGCCACCAGCCCAAAATACCAGCTCTTCGTTATCTGGGGTCCACGCAATAGTCGGATATACGCCATGAATCGCCCACGTTTCTTGCATATCGCGCTCTAGCTTATCGTATAGCTTAGTATGCTCACCACTGGTTAAATCATATAAGTACAGGCTGGTTTGAAAGTCATCACGCTTTATGTACGCTAGTTTTTTACCATCTGGCGACGGCGTCGGTCTTATTGCCCCGCCCATGCCACTTATAATGGTTTCTATGTCGCCTGTTTCACGGTCATAACGTTTAATTTTATAAATACCGGCAACAGAATCTTTTGAATAATGAAAAGTTTTACCTGGGGTTGCATCGTGAGAAAAATAAACATACCGACCATCCGGTGAAAACATGGGTTCACCTAAATCTTTTTGATCGTTTTCACGTTTAGTCAGTTGCACCCCTTTACCGCCGGCTTTGTGATAAAGCCAAACTTCACCCGCACCTAGCGAGCGACTGGCGGTAAAATGCTTACGTGCAACTAAATAATCACCATCAGGGCTCCACGCAGGGCTATTGAGTAATCTAAATGTTTCGTCAGTGACGGCGGTTTGGTTTTCGCCGTTAACATCCATTATCCAAATATTGTCACCACCGCCTTGATCTGATGTAAAAGCAATGTGCTTGCCATCTGGGCTAAAGCGCGGCTGCATTTGCCATGCAATGTCTGAGGTTATTTTAGTCGCTTTACCACCACTCATTGGCATGGTGTAAATATCGCCCAGTAAATCAAATACTAAGGTTTCTCCGTCAGGACTTATATCGACATTCATCCATGTGCCTTGCTCTACACTAATAGATGCATCAACAAATTGCCCTTTAGGTGAATCAACTTGCCATTTTTTTTCATCCGTTTGCTCTGCGTGTGCGTGGCCTAATGCCAATGAAACTGATAACGCGAGTGCTGTTTGCAGCATTTTTTTCATGCTTATCTCACTTATTATTGTTGCTGTGTGTTGATCTATTACATGATTGCAACAAAAACGCCAGCAAGTTACCAGCGTAATAGGATGAAGTGCATAAAATCAGTGCCAAACAATAGGATCAAATTGATAAAAATCCACTAGCAAATGGTAAATTTCAGGGTCTTCACGGCGTAAATCGGCAGGCTTTTCTAAAAATGTTTCGGTGATCACCGCAAAAAACTCAGCCTCATTGGTGGCTCCATAGCTATGTATTACATGCGGCATACTATAAGCAACATGGGTTTTTAACTGCGAAAACGCTCGGCTAAATACTCTGCCCCATTGTTGGTATTTTGCCTGTGATGCAAGTAGTGGCGTGCCGGTGGTTTTACCGGTTTCTTGATCAAGTTGATGTGCAAATTCATGAAACACTAAGTTATGCCCATCACTGGGTAAGCGGTTGCCCTCAAGCACATCATGCCAGCTAAGCACCAATGTTCCCCCCGGCCACGATTCACCTTGCCTTACTGTATTATGAAAACTGACAAGGCCTGCGTTATCGCGGCTTGATTGGGGCGCGTAATACGCGCTGGGGTAGAGTAAAATTTCTTTTACGTTTTTATACAAAGGCCAAGGCTTGTTAAGCACCAGCAAGCAGGCATCGGCGGCAATAATGAGTTTCATTGCCTCCGTTAGTTGCAACCCATCGCAGCCAACAAAACGCTTTTCATTTAAAAACCACACAATATGGGATGCTAACTTTGCTCGCTCTGCATCGGTCATTTTGTTGTATATGGGCATAGCACGCAGTAACAACGTATGTTGTTGCTCGCTTAATAATAAACCACTGTATTTACGGTGCCACACGGCATTTTGAATATCAGGCCAGCGCCAAAACATTATAATAAATACAATTAAAACAAAAATTAATAGCCCATTTATCATTGGGTCGTCCTAAATCAAACCATTTAGCTTTAACGCTAAAATGCTGCGCCCGTATTATTAAAATAGTAATGGGTGCAGTGAGGCTGTTTTTCAATCACATCACTTCAGTTCGATTTCGACCATTGTTTTTTGCCTTATACAAAGCTTGGTCGGCCCGTGATAATAATCGGTCATAATCATCAACATCACCAGAGTCAGAAACACCAAAACTCACGGTTACGCTGAGGCCTTCTGCGATATTTGAAAAGTTTTTATTTTCAATACATTTGCGTAACTTCTCGCACATTTCTTGGGCCTGCACTGCACTCGTATCGGGAAACACAAAAGTAAACTCTTCGCCACCCCAGCGAGCTACCTCTTGCTCACCTTCGCAGTGCGCTTTAAGAATGTTAGCTATTTCACATATAACCTGATCACCTATGAGGTGTGACCAACCATCGTTAATCCGTTTAAAGTGATCAATATCCATAATAGCGATAGCAAGTGATTTTTTACATGCTTTAAAGTCTGAAAAGTTATCCGCCAGCCAGCCATCAAATGCGCGGCGATTCGGTAAATCAGTAAGCTGATCGTGTGTGGCTTGATACGCAAAGGCACTGGCTTGCTCTTGCAGTGCTTGCGTTTGCTTCACCACTCGACTCGTTAATTCCTTTTCAACTTGTTTATAACGATATAAGCGGTAGCGATAAGCGCTATATATCACCACCACAAAAAGAAAAAACATAAACAACTTAAAGCTTGTTTTTTGCCAAAAGTGCGATTGAATTTCAAAGTTAACGACTTTGTGATTTTGCTGCCAATCAGTATTTGGATAGGCTGCACGTACAGCAAAAGAATACTTGCCCGCAGGTAAGTTAGTGTATTCAGCAGTCGCTATGTTTTGACGGTTGACCCATTCGTTATTAAAGCCTTCCAATTTTGTTTGAAAGTTTAATCGCTGCGGCATAATAAAGCTCAGTCCCGCGTATTGAAATGACAAGCGCGTCACTCCTGGTGGTAAAATAATAGTTTCACCGTCTATAGGTAAGGACGTTGGTTTACCATCAACAGAAAAGCTTTCAACAATCGTTGGTAACGCTATTTTAGTGGCTTCTTTTAAGCGTTCCAGTTTTACTGTACTCACCCCTTTTGCGGTAGCAAACCAAATTGTGCCATCTGAATGAGCGGTTGCAGAGGGGGTTGAACCGCCATTTGCTTGTGCACTGTGCATGCCATCAGCCTCATCGTATAATTGAAAGGCGAGCGTACCTCTATTGTTAGATTTTGAATCAAGCAGCTCATTTACCTGCTTATAATTGACTTCAATAATGCCACGGTTACTTGATAGCCAAAGTGAGTCTTTAAACGGCACAATTTGAAAAAGCTTATCAACGGGTAAACCTAATTCACGCCCTAAAATAGTCATCTTTGCGTTTGAATGCTGATAACGGACTAAGCCACGATCGGTAGCCATCCACGTGTATTTATCATCAATGTAAAAGCCAAACGCATATTGGGCGGCAAATTCAGCAGGAAACTCAACAGGATTAAACACGTCAGTTTGAGTGTCATAAACCACGACCCCATTACCGGTTCCTACCCAAATATTAGCTGAGTTGTCTTCACTCAAGGCTAAAATAAACCCACTCGGCAGCTCTTTTTCATTAGTAAATTGGTTTAAGCTACCATCGGTATTAACGCGTGTCAGCCCCATGGCCGAGCCTATCCATAAGCGATTTTTTGAATCAAAAAGTAAAGATCTTACTTCATTACTACCTAAGCCATTATCACGGTTTAAATAAGGTACGAGTTCGTTATTAACCACTTTTAAAACACCCGAGGTGTATGTGCCTACCCAGACATCACCTTGGTTTTGCTCTAGTAAGCTTAGTATTGAATATGGCGAGCCTTGTTTAGTGCCTTTAATATGGCTGATCTGATTATTGTGCAGCCGATCTAAACCCGTGCTTCCGCCTATCCATAAACTGCCATCAGAATGTGACAATACCGTACGCACATAATCGCTAGATAAGCCTCGCTTTTTGCCCCACGATGAAAACGGCGCTTCTCTTAACCTAAATACACCAGCATTGGTGCCTACCCAAATACTATTTTCTCTGTCTTGTAACAAAGAAAGAATACGGTTAGCGGGTAAAGCATTTTTAGCATCTAATTGCTCTAAACCATCGACGCTAAGCCTAAAAACACCTTTATTAATGGTGCCAAACCACAGATCCCCATGATCATCTTCTAACAAACTGGAAATAGATTCCGCCTCGAGTTGTGGGTGAGGCGATTCAAATAGCCCACCATTAAGGATTCGTGCCCCTCTTTCACTTCCTATAATGAGTCGACCTTCACGGGTGATTAATAAGGTATATACGGGAGCATCTGGTACCCCTTGTTGTGGCGTCATCAAAGTGGGTTTGTAGTTGACTATTTTATACAGGCCATCACTGGTCGCCGCCCATATAACCCCCTTGGGGTCTTCAATGATTCGATACGCACTGACATTTTGTATTATTGGGATGTCTTGAGTGCTACTAGCTGAACGATAAAACACACCATCATTCTCAAGCGCTAGCCACAAGTTATCATTTTTACTTTTAAATATATGATTAACCATCGCTTGGGCAGGTGGTTGCGTGTCCCATTGGCGATGTTGATATAAGCTAATACCGCCGCGCGCTCCCGCAATAAGTAAACCGCCATCAGATGTTGGGGTTAGCGCACGTACGCCTGAGTCAGGCAAGTCAATAATTTCGGAGCGAGTAAATAACTTAAACTCTCGGCCATTGAAGCGGGCAAGTCCTTCCCAAGTACCCACCCATAGATATCCATCTTGTGTTTGTGCAAGGCTATTAATGCTATTGTGAGGAAGACCCGTACGTGTATTCCAGGTTTCAAAAAAATAATCACGTAACGGCAAACGAGTCTGCTGTTGTGCGTCAACAGAAAAAATCACCAACAAAATACATAAAATCACTAAGCGATTCATCAGATATTGCCTTTATAATTATTAATTATTAATTTTTATATTTGGGTAAGTTTAGAGCGACAATTTAAGTTAAAAGCACTGCTGGTAAATAATAACATAAAACTTACAACTTTTTAATTAATTATTATTACTTAAATTATTAAATGTATACTGCAATTGCTTTACAAATTTAGCGACATGAAGCCCATCCAACAACGCATGATGAACATCAATAGCGAGCGGCATTTTACCTGTCTCAGTATTGTATTGGCCAAACACAAATTTAGGAATACCATTACTTTGACCGTGGGTAAATGCATGTGAAAAGCTGCTAAAGTTTAACCAAGGTAATACAGAAACATGAATTAAATCTGCTTGCCCTTCAGTTGCTGCAAACGCATCAGAAAACAGTGGGTTTAATTTTGTGGCATTGCTAATAGCTTTCGCCTCACGGGCAAATTCATTTAACGACTCGTATAATTTAAAATAACTAAAGCGAAACGACTCGTCATCGGCAAGCTCGACTACACTTGCCCGCGTAGCACTTAAGTAACAAGGTTTTTGGTTAATAATACGCAGCATCATCGGCTCATACTTATGACAAACTTTTAATAAGCAATAAATATAACCATGAAAAAAAGCAATATTAGCTTGTTTACAGGCGATATATAACTTTTTCGCATTCAGTTGTACGCACACATTAAAATAAGGCTGAGTGAACTGCTGAAATAACTCAAAGTGTTGCTTTCGAGGCCATTGCTCAAAATCAAGAGGGGTAATAGAAAAATCAGTAGAGGACATAAAATATAGATAAAGTGTAAAACTAAATTTTACCGTGCTTTATCTATATTCGCATTAACTAAAATAACGCTTTGAGTGTAGTTATACTAAAGTCTTATATAAGGTATAAAAAAGGAGCGTATTTCGCTCCTATTTTAAATCGAGTGGAAACTTAAAGTCCGTTTTCAATAATTTCTTGTGCCAGTTCATCGGCAATTAAATGGGTTGATTTTTGCTCTTTTTCACTACGGGTAAAAATTTCACTCAGTGTATCGTAAATTCTTTCTACGTGTTTATTAGAAGCCTCTTTACTGTAACCCTCTGGTGCAGTTTCGTAATAAACGTTAATAATACCACCTGCATTTATTACATAATCAGGCGCATATAAAATACCTTTTTCACGTAAAATTTCACCATGGCGTGATTCAGCAAGTTGATTGTTTGCACAGCCTGCTACTATCGTTGCTTTTAAGCGTGGGATTGTTGTGTCATTAATAGTGGCACCTAATGCACAGGGTGCATAAACATCCACATCTAGGTCGTATATTTCATCAATACCAACTGCAGTTGCGCCAAAATCATTTACTACACGTTCTACTGCAGCTTGATTAATATCGGTAACAAATAACTCAGCACCAGCTTCAAACAAATGTTTACATAATCCATAAGCTACTGCACCTAAACCTTGCACCGCAACTTTAATACCAGAAAAGTCTTGAATACCGCGTTGATGGTTAAGCGCTGCTTTCATACCCAAAAACGTACCATAGGCTGTAAACGGCGAAGGGTTACCACTTTTTCCTTCAAGACCTAGCACGTAATTTGTTTCTTTGTTCATTAACGCCACATCATCACAGGTAATGTTTACATCTTCTGCTGAGTAGTAGCTACCATTTAGTCGCTCTAACTGGCGACCAAATGCGCGAAATAACTGCTCAGATTTGATTTCTTTGGCATTACCAATAATAACCGATTTACCACCACCAAATGGCAAGCCTGCTACGGCATTTTTATAGGTCATCCCTTTTGATAAACGCAGCACATCATATACTGCATCTTCATCGTTAACATAATCCCACATTCTACAACCGCCTACCGCAGGGCCTAAGTTTGTGTTATGTACCGCAATAATGGCTTTCAAACCAGACGCTTTGTCTGAACAAAAAACCACTTGTTCATGGTTATCAAATTCAACTTGATTAAATACAACCACTTTAAATACTCCGAAAATAATGGGCCCTTTTGGGCAAGCACGCTACAAATTGCCGAGACTTTATCACGTCAGTTAATGGTTCGCCATACTATGAGTAGATAAACCAGATAAAGCCCGTCAAAGTGAAATATAAAACGACTTATCGTTAAAAGTAAGCATAAAAAATCCAAAAATAACCATCTGATTAAGTATTAAAGCTAAAAACACCATTGCAATTAAAGTTTACGCTTACGTGAACGTCACCATGCAATTATTTGTAAACTTAATCATACACCCTAAAAAAGTACACTACACCTTAAAATACAGTGACTTATACACTAATTGCCTATGCAGTATAAACTGGTATGAGGTGTATAAGTCTTTGCAAATATAAAAGTAAATAAAAAAGCGAGCACACAGTGCTCGCTTATATGATTGCTTTTTAAGTAAAAATTTACTTCATTTTGCTGTCTAGCTCTTCAATTTTTGCCTTCCAAATAGCAGGGCCTTGGGTGTGTGCATTCGCTCCTTCACTGTCTACGGCAACTGTTACTGGCATATCTTCTACTTCAAATTCGTAGATAGCTTCCATACCTAAATCTTCAAAGGCAACAACACGTGCTTTTTTGATTGCTTTAGATACTAAGTAAGCCGCACCGCCTACGGCCATCAAATACACTGACTGGTGCTTTTTAATAGACTCAACCGTTGCTGGGCCTCGTTCAGCTTTACCAATCATACCCACGATGCCGGTTTTTTCTAACATCATATCGGTAAATTTATCCATACGTGTTGCCGTTGTAGGACCCGCTGGACCTACTGCTTCATCGCCTACTGCATCCACAGGGCCAACGTAGTAAATAAACTTGTTATCAAAATCAACACCTTCAGGTAAACCTTCCCCTGAGTTGATCATATCCTGAAGACGTTTATGAGCAGCATCTCGACCCGTTAAAATAGTACCTGAGAGTAAAACGGTTTCACCCATTTTCCATTCTTTAGTGTCTTCTTTAGTAAGAGTATCTAAATTAACACGGCGTGTACCCTCACCTACTTCGAAAGTCACTTCTGGCCAATCTTCTAATTTAGGTGCTTTTAAATTCGCAGGGCCTGAACCATCAAGGGTAAAGTGAACGTGGCGCGTAGCAGCACAATTTGGGATCATAACCACTGGCTTTGAAGCTGCGTGAGTAGGCGCTGTTTTAATTTTAATATCAACAACCGTGGTTAAACCGCCAAGGCCTTGCGCACCAATACCTAATTTATTCGCACGTTCAAAAATTTCTAAACGTAGTTTTTCTTCTGTTGTTTCTGCGCCGCGCTCAATTAGCTCATGGATATCAACCGGATCCATTAATGACTCTTTGGCCATTACCGCTGCTTTTTCTGCCGTGCCACCAATACCTATACCTAGCATGCCAGGTGGACACCAACCCGCCCCCATTGTTGGTAGCGTTTTTTCTACCCACTCAGCCACATCGTCAGATGGGTTTAACATCACCATTTTACTTTTGTTTTCTGAGCCGCCGCCCTTAGCAGCGACCATCACTTCGACTTTATCGCCTGCAACTAAGTCAATGTGAACCACTGATGGCGTATTATCTTTAGTGTTTTTACGTGTTCCCGCAGGATCTGCAACAATCGATGCACGTAAAGGGTTATCTGGATTTAAGTACGCACGACGCGTTCCTTCATCAACCATTTGTTGTACTGTTAAGTCGGTTTTATCCCAATTAACATCCATCCCTACTTTTACGAAACAAGTAATGATCCCGGTATCTTGACACAGTGGGCGCTTACCTTCTGCCGACATACGCGAGTTAATTAAAATTTGCGCAATCGCATCTTTAGCGGCTTTACTTTGTTCTTTGTTATACGCTTTCTCTAGTGCTTGAACAAAATCAAGAGGATGGTAAAACGAGATATATTGCAAGGCATCTTCAATGCTATCAATAAAGTCTTGCTGACGTATTGTACTCATAGTGGTTCCTTAAGTTGTTGTTACTCACGCAGTACGTAAGCGATATCAAACCCGTGACGGTGGTTCGAACTGTTTTCAACTACAGCGCTCACTAAACGCTGCCAAATAAATTTGACTTATGATACCCTCCCAGCCCGTTTGGAGCCAGTTCTTATAGGGGTAGTAAATGCTAAACAATAAAAAAAATTGTGTTGAATTAGCCATATCACAAAATTGTATTGAGGTATTTTCGCATTTTGCTCATTTGCCTTACGCCATTTTATTAGATTCGGGTGATAGTGATCACATAAACAGTCGTTTTGACATTATTGCGATTGCCCCCCAGAGCACCCTTGAAGTCGAAAATAATCAAAGCGTTTTTAATAACCAGCCAAACATAAAAAGCTGCTTTGAAATAATGAATAATGAACTGGCGAAGTTAGACAGCACTAAAGCCGCCAACAACTTACCTTTTAATGGTGGCTGGCTGGGTTATTTTGGCTATGACTTAGGCCGTACTATAGAGCAACTACCAAGCAGCGCTTTACACGACATAAATTTACCGCAAATGGCGGTTGGACTTTACCTTGATGCACTGATTTACGATAAACAACTGCGCACGTGGTTTTATGTTTCGCAGCCCAATGCAGACCGCCTTTGGCTATATCAGCAATATTTAGCGCAACCACCTAAAAACGAGAGCTTTTCGCTTACATCACCGTGGCAGTCAAATATGAGTCAGACTAGCTATAGCGAAAAGTTTGCCGCGATTGAAGAATACCTAAAAAGTGGTGACTGCTATCAAATTAACTTAGCGCAGCGTTTTAGCGCACATTACCAAGGCTCGCCTTGGAGCGCCTATGTTAAATTAACTCAGGCTAATAAAGCGCCTTTTTCTAGTTTTATTAATCATCCTCAGGGCGCTATTTTATCAATCTCACCCGAGCGTTTTATTGCAGTACACGACAATAAAGTAGAAACAAAACCCATTAAAGGGACTTTACCTCGCAAAGAAGATGCCCTTGAGGATGCAAAACAAGCGACCTTACTGGCAAATTCAAGTAAAGACCGCGCTGAAAATGTAATGATAGTAGACCTGCTACGAAATGATTTAGGTAAAGTCGCAAAATCGGGCTCTGTTGTTGTACCTTCTTTATTTGCTATTGAAAGCTTTCCGGCAGTACACCATTTGGTAAGTACAGTTACATCCATCCTTGATGAAGGAAAAACAGCAGTCGATCAACTTGAAGCTGCATTCCCTGGAGGGTCCATTACCGGGGCACCAAAAGTGCGCGCAATGGAAATAATAGAAGAGCTGGAGCCGCACAGACGCAGCATTTATTGTGGTTCTATTGGCTATATTAGCGCCTGCGGTAATATGGATACCAGTATTACTATTAGAACTTTAGTTACACATCAACAACAAATACACTGCTGGGCTGGCGGTGGCATTGTTGCTGATTCAAAAGTCGAATTGGAATATCAAGAAACTTACGATAAAGTTAATAAAATACTCCCTATATTAAATGAGGGTCGCTTTGAATAGTGAAACCATTTCGGCTCGTTTTCAATTAAACCGCAGTTTAACTGTGGATCAGCTCAAAGATAATAAAAAAAAGCGCGCCAGTGCAGTGATGCTACCTTTGATTGATATAGATAATGAAGCACATGTTTTATTGTGTAAGCGGCCAACCTATTTACATCACCACCCTGGGGAGATTTGTTTACCAGGTGGTAAATTTGAAATTAATGATGTTAACCTGCGGACCACGGCACTGCGTGAATTACACGAGGAACTAAACATTGCCCCGCATAATGTTCAAGTTTTAGGCCAGCTGCCGGAATACTCTACCCTTACTGGATTTACTATACGTCCTTTTGTGGGCTTAATTAAAAAAGAAACGGTATGGGAGAACGATCATAACGAAGTACAAGCCAGCTTTTTACTCTCTATAAAAGCGCTGAACAACGAAGCTAATTGGCAACCAATCCCCTTTGAACGTAATGGAAGAGCCCTAACTTTAAATGGCTTTATCACTCCTCACGGGCTTTTGTGGGGTGCCACAGCCAGCATTATTAAAAACTTTACAAAACAACTCGCCATACCAGTTTAAATCTTTGCTAATAAGGGTTACACACTTGCATTTCCACGTTATTATAGTCGACCGTTCAAAGAACAGCTGAATGCTGAGAAAACTAAGTAGAGACACACATTATGATCAGTGCATTTGATATGTTTAGCATTGGTATTGGCCCTTCATCGTCACATACCGTTGGCCCAATGCGTGCATCACGCTTATTTGTTAATGACCTAGATGAACAACAACTATTAGCAAATGTGACCGATGTAAAAGTAGAGCTTTACGGCTCGCTTGGCCAAACAGGTGTTGGCCACGGCTCTGGTAAAGCAGTGATACTTGGCTTAGCAGGGTATGATCCTGAAACCATTGATGCCGATTTAGTGGATGACATACTCGCTAAAATTGAAAAAGAACAGGTTATTTACCTAAACCAAACTCACAAAGCTAAATTCCCTAAGCAGGGCGCGATTGTTTTTCATCGCAGAAAGACACTCCCTAAACATTCCAACGCAATGGAAATTATTGCCTATAACAATGGCGAAAAAGTATATAGCAAAGTTTACTACTCTATTGGTGGCGGATTTATTGTTTCGGATGAAGAGTTTGAAAAAGAAAAACAAGCGGCCTTAGATATTCGTGAAGAAAACCCTGCCCCGTTCCCGTTTGGAACGGCTAAAGAATTACTCGAAATGTGTAAAGAGTCGGGTTACAGCGTATCAACGTTAATGATGAAAAACGAAAAAACGTTACGCAGTGAAGAAGCCATTAAAGATGAGCTATTTAATATTTGGCAAGTAATGAAAGCCTGTATTGAGCGAGGTATGCGCACCGAAGGTATTTTACCTGGCGGATTAAAAGTAAAACGCCGTGCGCCAAGCTTATATTTAAAGCTTAATGTAGAAGTGAGTAACGACCCGCTGCGCGCCATGGACTGGGTTGATTTATTCGCATTAGCTGTAAACGAAGAAAATGCAGCAGGAGGACGTGTAGTAACTGCCCCCACAAATGGCGCAGCCGGAATTTTACCTGCAGTATTAATGTATTATCATACTTTTATTAAAGAAGTAGACCGTGATATTGCTACCCGCTACTTATTAACTGCCGCTGCAATAGGCATTTTATATAAAAAGAATGCCTCTATTTCTGGTGCAGAAGTGGGTTGCCAAGGCGAAGTCGGTGTTGCTTGTTCAATGGCCGCAGGCGCACTTACTGAAATTGTTGGTGGTAACGTTGTACACGTAGAAAATGCCGCTGAAATTGGCATGGAACATAACTTAGGGTTAACCTGTGACCCTGTTGGCGGCTTAGTGCAAGTCCCCTGTATTGAACGTAATGCAATGGGCGCTATTAAAGCAATTAATGCGTCGCGCCTGGCTATTCGCGGTAGTGGTGAGCAAAAAGTATCGCTGGATAAAGTAATAAAAACCATGCTCGATACGGGTAACGATATGAAAACAAAATACAAAGAAACCGCTCGCGGTGGACTGGCCGTTAATATTATCGAGTGCTAATTAACCTGAACTCTGGTTAAGAGATTTACTAACATATTGAATCAAAATGATATTTATGTTTATTTTCTCTAGCTAGAGATTTTTAGTGAAAACAAGGCGAAATTACGCGTCAATAGCTCGCCTATTGCAAGTAAATTCAACGCAGTTAGCGCTGAAAATAGCTGCTTGAGATGGATTTATTATCCACAGTTCAGGTTAATTACATAGCACAAAAAAAGCCGCTTAGTTGCAAAACTAAGCGGCTTTTCATTGCTGTTTATGGCGGTTACTTAACCGGCAATTCAATATCAGCAAATAACTTATCAACATCTTCTTGATTACGCAGTAAACTCGCACGCTCTACTCGCTCTTTAGTTAAATGCGGTGCAAAACGTTCGATAAAGTCATACATGTAGGTGCGTAAAAAACTGCCCTTTCTAAAGCCAATTTTAGTCGTGCTCGCCTCAAATAAATGGCTAGCATCAATGCACACTAAGTCGCTGTCGTTTACCTGATCAATTGCCATAGATGCAACCACACCCACACCTAGTCCTAAACGCACATACGTTTTAATAACATCAGCATCGGTGGCAGTAAATACAATATGTGGCTCAAGTCCGTAGGCGTTAAATGCTTTATCAAGCTCTGAGCGACCAGTAAAACCAAATACATAAGTGATCAATGGATACTGCGCTATATCTGCCACCGTTAAGTTATCGGCTTTTTTCGCAAGTGGATGATCTTTAGCAACCACAATACTGCGATTCCAGTGATAACAAGGCAACATAACTAAATCTGAATATAAGTGCAGTGCTTCAGTAGCAATCGCAAAATCTGCATCACCGCGCGCAGCTGCATCCGATATTTGCTGAGGCGTACCTTGGTGCATATGTAGTGACACTGCTGGGTATTTTTGAGTAAAGCCTTTAATTACACTTGGTAACGCATAGCGTGCTTGTGTATGCGTAGTCGCAATATTAAGTTTGCCTTGATCGGGCAGCGTATGTTCATTCGCAACCGCTTTAATACCCTCAACTTTTGAGAGTATTTCGCGTGATATGTTAATGATTTCTTCGCCAGCGCCTGTAACATGAGTTAAATGCTTACCACTGCGGCCAAAAATTTGTACACCGAGCTCATCTTCTAACATACGCACTTGCTTAGAAATACCAGGCTGGGAGGTAAATAAACTCTCAGCCGTAGCTGAAACATTTAATTTATGATTTTGAACTTCTACGATATATCTAAGTTGTTGTAATTTCATGGCTATGTAGTTTCGTTATAATTCACATTGACAGATAAAAACGCACCCTAACTATAGGTAGCTATATAAAAGGCTGATTAAGGTTACACAATGTAACAATTAATATATTGAAATTTCAGGTTAACACAATAAATACACTTGAGGTAGCAATGATTATCAGCAATCGAAACATAACATATTAAGATTTAAACGCTTTATGGTGACGCTTTTTTCAGTTAATCTGAGCAAAGTTTCCCACCTTTTATATATTTAATGTAAGATTAGATAATAAGGTTAAGAACTTGAGAATTATAACATGATCGTTTCCATTATAATTGTATTAATTGTTGCACTTATAGTCATTGCACTATTGGTTAGTGCTGTTCAGCAACACAAAGAAAAACAAGAAGCTGAACGACGCAAAGAGTTAACAAAACAAAAAGCAATCATTGAAGAAACCGAAGAAGCATTAATGAATAGCGCCAACATTCCACTTTCAGAGGCAACTCAGCGAATATTACAACGACGAATTCATGATGCGCTCAGTCAAATGGTGCCTATTTCAAGCGGAGGTAGTGGACTAAAAAACCGCTTAAAAGAAGCAAAAGAGCGACTACAAAACCCAACTCAAGACGGTTCAGATGATTTTGTTTTACCAGGTAATGACAAGCAACTGATATCACTAATACAGGGTATAAAAAAGCTCCGTACTATTATTCGTTCTGAGCATAATAAAGGCAAAGTAGACAGCCAAGCGTTTATTGCAGAAGACAAACGCCTTGAAAAGCTACAACTAAGAATCAACATTGAAAGCCAGATAAAACGTGGTCTAGCAGCACAAACAGCTGGAATGATAGGCTCTGCAAGGCAGTACTTTGAAAAAGCAGCTTCCACACTTAACAGTGTTTCATTTAATGACGATTACATTACTGCAAAACGGGCTGAAGTTGAAGGCTACCTTGAAACGATAAGTAATGAACTCAAGGCATCAAATGCTACATCATTGAAGAAAAAGAACGAACAAGAGCAAGATGATTTAGACGTATTATTTGCACCTAAAAAGAAATGGTAACATCCTTTCTAAATAAAAAGCCCATGCAGTTGCATGGGCTTTTTTTTGAATAGGATTTTGCCCCACTTTGTGTTTACATACTAGAACATATACATATTCTAACAAGCTGCCTGCATTAAGATAAAAATGCGAACTTAACAATAAACAAGGCCGTTAAAATCCAAACACTAATGCTTACCTGATCTTTTTTGCCACACAGCACTTTTACCGCCGTATAAGAAATAAAACCAAGTGCAATACCGTGTGCAATTGAGAAAGTCAGCGGTGTCATTAATAATACAACACTCACCGGAATTGCATCAGTCATGTCGTCCCAATTTACAAACTTTAAGTTTTGTAGCATCAATACAGATACATATAAAATAGCTCCCGCGGTTGCGTATGCAGGCACCATTTGAGCTAAAGGCGCAAAAAACATCATCAGTAAAAAGCAGCAACCCACAACCACAGCGGTCAAACCAGTTCGACCACCAACAGATACACCTGCAACAGACTCAATGTATGACGTGGTTGTTGAAGTACCGAGCATTGCACCTGCAATGGTAGCTGTGCTGTCGGCGCTTAATGCACGACCTAAACGCGGCATATTACCGTTTTTATCTGCTAAACCAGCTTTCTGAGTTACCGCAACTAACGTGCCTGAGGTATCAAACAAATCAACGAATAAAAACGCAAAAATAACACTCAACATCGACAGTTCAAACGCGGCACTAAAGTCCAGTTGCATAAAGGTCGGCATGATAGAAGGTGGCATTGCAATAACACCATGATACTCCACTAACCCCATAGACACAGCAATCGCGGTGACTAGTAAAATACTGATCAGTACGCCACTTTTAAAATCGCGATAAAGCAGTGCAGCAATAACAAAAAAGCTGAAAATAGCCAATAAAGGACCAGGCGAGGTAATATCACCCAACTGCACCAGTGTTGCAGGACTTGATACAATAATACCGGCGCTTTTAAGTGCGATGAGAGCTAAAAATGCGCCAATACCCGTTGCTATTGCTTGCTTGAGCACCAGAGGGATTGCATTAATAATCCACTCTCGCACCTTAAATAAGCTTAGAATTAAAAATATACACCCTGACATAAATACCGCACCCAACGCAGCTTGCCAGCTATAACCCATACCTAATACAACACCATAGGTAAAAAATGCATTTAATCCCATACCCGGTGCCAATGCCAGTGGGTAATTGGCCCACAAACCCATAATAAAACACCCTATTGCAGCTGCAATACAGGTGGCAACAAAGGCAGCACCTTGGTCCATACCCGCTTCAGCAAGCATAGCTGGGTTAACGAATACGATATAAACCATCGTAATAAATGTAGTCATACCGGCAATACATTCACGGCGAACCGAAGAATCATTTGCACGGATTTTGAATAAGGCTTCGAGCATAATAAACTTATGGTTGTAAAAAGTGGCGAGATTTTAGCATAAAAATAACTTTTTACAGGACATTTTACCTTGCTATATACTAAACTAGCTAAGTGATTAAAATAACAAACGAAGTAGCATGATCAAAACGACACCAAGTGGCCAAGACTTAGAGCAACAATTAGACAACATTCTTTCTTTTGTAACGCAACCAAGCGATGCAAATCTCCCTGCGAGCTCTAAAAACACCGATCAAGACACATTAAATAAAGCCCTTTATTACCTTAAAAATGAACAAGGCGCCTTAGCCGCAAAATGGATGCGTTTGGCAGCAATGGCAGGAAATTATCGCGCGCAGTTTTATTTAGGGCTGTTTTTTATAAAAGGACAAGGTGTGCCGCAAAGTGTATTTCATGGTGCTGCGTGGCTTAGCTTAGCCGGTAGTCAAGGCTATGAACCTGCCATAAAAGCAATGAGCGATATACGAAAACATATTAGTACCAAACGACTTAAAGATGCTCAATGCTACGCAGCCAGCCTGTATGAACAAATTCACCAGTTACAATTCTCACATTTGATCCCTCCTAGTAGCGAAAAATAATTTCACTGCCCAGCAACTCATTTCATCTGTAAATTAATTAAGCATTTATAGCCAAAACAAGCACGCTTAATTAATTTAAACTACTGTATACCCCCTGCTCATCTGTCGTTATTTGTTCCCAGCCTTAAAATTAATTCTGTGGGCATTAACTTTCAATAAAAATTAAACCATTGTTATATATAGATTATTTATATATTTATAGTAACTGTCGCGTTTTAAGATGAATAACTGTACAAAAAAACACTTGCACCAAACAACTGTATAAACTACTGTATGAATGTACTGTATAAAAACCCAGTGAGTGAGAAGATTATGTTACAGCCAATTACCGTAAGAACAGTTAAAAGTTACCAGCAAGATGACCAATCAGATTGTGTTAACGTTGTACAAATTGAAGATGAAATTTCAGCAACGTTTGAATTATTAAAAGTATTACACCAATACAACAGCCTAAACGCATGGACACTGTTAATAGCACCAGATAACGTACCGAGCAAAGCGCTACTTGATTCATGCTCAATTGATACCAGTAAATTACTGGTTATTCGTCAAAAACATTTAGTTAATTTAGAGTATGTTTTAAATTCTGCACTTCACAATGGAAATTTTGCCGCGGTGATCACCTGGACTGACATAATAAATAACCAACAACTGTCGCAGTTATCATTAAACTTGAGCCATACGCGCACTAAGTTGTATTGCTTTAGCAAAAAAAGCGCTCATTCTGAGATTTCACTTACGCAATAAGCTTGATAAACTAGCGTTTTAATACACAGTACATTTATCATGACTTCTAACGCCCTATTATGTTTTTGTGGCAGTCAGCAACCTTATGCTGATTGCTGCGAGCCTTTTCATTTAAAAACCAAACAGCCACACACACCAGAGCAACTTATGCGTGCACGCTACAGTGCTTATGCTGTTAAAAACGCGGTTTTTGTTCGTGAAAGTTATTCAAAAGAAAAACAAGCTGAAAACTCAATTTCAGAAATTAAAGATTTTGCAAATAGTTGCCGTTTTATAAACTTAACCATATTAGACTCTGGTTATAATGATGAAACAGGGTTTGTTACATTTAAAGCTCACTACTTTTATCAAGATTTATATTGCGAGTTGGCAGAAAATTCAAGGTTTATTAAAGAAGATGGACAATGGCGATACCTTGATGGTGAGATTACACCGGTTGCCGATATTAAAGTAAAACGCAATGATACGTGCCCTTGCGGCAGTAATAAAAAGTATAAAAAGTGTCATAGTGTATAAATAACAGCTACAAAAAATGGGCCACAAGGCCCATTTTCAAAACTACACTAAACGCAAATTAGCGTTTTACTCGCCATCATCTTCATCGAAATCTTGACGCTGTGCAGGTCTTGCTAAAATCTCTAAGTAAAAAGAAGTTAAACCTTGCTTTTCAATTTCACTGATGTGATTGTTAATTTCAGCAACGTGAACCACTTGGGCTTCTTCAACCGTGTTACCAAACTTACAATCAAATGCCCAGTAGTCGGCATCAACAGGTAAAGTTTTATTACGTTCTCTTTTCAAATATTTTTTCACTTCATGCTTTGCAGCATCAACCATACGAGGGTATTTGATTTTCTCATGATTCAGCGTGAATGTTTTCTTCATTACGTTCCTAATTACCTTGGTTTAATGATAATGGCATTTAATGTCATACCATTTGCGCCATTATAGCAATTGCATTTAAATTTTGGATGCTTTTTTTATATTAAATCAGTTATTAAAATAAAGCATCTATAAAATCAATAGTTACTTTCTACTATAAACACAGTTTATTACAATCAAATGGCATGTATAAAGCAGCAATTGAACACATATAATTAGGCACTAAACAAATGTAATGGCTGGTGGATAGCTTCATTTTGTAAATCATCATAAAATGCCACCGCATCCATTTGAGGGTTTGATAGCTCGGTGTTGGTATTTTGAATTCGTCGACGGACTGCTAGTTCGCAGTTATCAATGACAGTCAGTGGAATGTGGTTTTTATCATCACGAATATTAAATGGCTCAGGCTTTAAGCACTGAGTTAACTTTATATCACTCATCCCTACAGCGCTTCCCATTTTTGCTAAAAGCTCTGTGTTATTTTTACCAATTAACATATTAAAGGTATCTGGCGCTAATGGCTGCTTTGGACCTGCGCCAAATTGTTTACGCAAAGCATCTTCATCAGCTTGATAATGCTTAGTGTCACTTTTGGGTAGGTGGAATTCACTAAAATCGAGTGCATCGTGAGAGAGCATTGCTAATAAAAGTGCAAACTCGCCTCGGCGGTTTTCGTGCACACTTTCGTTAAGCCTCGTTTTTAACTGGCTCTCCGTGATTAACAAATCACCAATCTGCATAGACTTTAGCCTATTTAACTAATTAATAAGTATTTATCGGCTAAATTTGAATTTTCTTTAGCTTTTTTCTTTACTTAAATAAGAAGTTTGCTATTATCTGCCGCGTTGCATTGGAGGGGTTCCCGAGCGGCCAAAGGGATCAGACTGTAAATCTGACGGCTCAGCCTTCGCTGGTTCGAATCCAGCTCCCTCCACCACTTTTCTTAGGCTAAGTTAAGTGAGGCCAAATGCAATAACAGTTAGTGTGGAGGGGTTCCCGAGCGGCCAAAGGGATCAGACTGTAAATCTGACGGCTCAGCCTTCGCTGGTTCGAATCCAGCTCCCTCCACCACTTCTCTTCTCTACATTATTTCTTTTTATTCAAATACCCACTGTAAACTCATACCATGATTGTTTAACCAGTTACTTGCTTGTTTATAATCTGAATAAAATAATCCCACACGTTGCCAAAATTGAGCGCTGTGATTTAAATATTTTAAATGTGCTAATTCATGAACAATCACGTAGTCAATGACCCATGTCGGTGCACTTGCCAAGTGTAAGTTGAAGGTTAGTTCACGCCTGCGATTACAACTACCCCAGCGACGTTTATACAATTGAATACGAATATTACTCGGTAGCTTTTCACCCATCAGCTGACAATAATCGTTAACTCGCATTTCAATATAACTTTCTAATTTCTCATGCAAAAACTGCTCTAGCAAACTTTGATACATTTGCGTTTGATGCTTTACACGTGAAGAAATACTCAGTAACAGCGTTTGGCTTTCATTGTGCTGCTGCCATTGAGTGCGTGCTGCGTTTTCAAATTGCACATTAACAGCTTCATTAAATAATTTAATACTCTGGGTTTTGAGTGGAAACTGTCGTGTATCGGCTTGAATTTGTTGCTTATGTAACTGAGCATCAATCCAGTCCTGTTTACTTAACAGCCATTCATTAATTTGTGTTTTCGTTACAAAATGGGGCGCATATACCGTAAGCTCACGTTGTGCGACTTTGATAGCCACTGTTTTTCTTCGCTTACTACGCTTTAAAGTGTAATCCAACAATGAATGCTGCCTATTTATAATTAACCACTGGGTTTTATTTTACCTTGTACCATAACGGCTAATCTATAAATAATCCCCACTAAATGCCATTTTAATAACAATGCATTTAGTGCTACTCAATAAATAGTATGGTTTAGAGCTTAAAACACTTACGTTACTTTTGTTATTTATAACTCAATACCTTGTGATTATTAATGTATTTTATATTAGACTGAATTTAAGAGTTATTATGTGAATGATTGATGTTAGCTAATTTTTTTATAAACGAACCAGATCCAAGCCTAATTATTAATGGTGTATACGACCCAAGTTTAGTGACACTATCTATACTCACCGCAATTTTTGCAGCTTATTTTTCTTTGCACGTTCTCGATTTAGCAAATAATACACATTTTAAATCTTATCGAAAGTTAGCCAATATAACCGCAGCCTTAGTCCTTGCCGGAGGGATCTGGAGCATGCACTTTATTGCAATGCTCGCATTTTCTTTGTGCACTACAATTGAATACGACCCCACACTCACTTTTGTGTCGTTTATACCGGCTTTACTGGCATGTACCATTGCTTTTTCTTGTTTGAAAACATATAGCTCTCACCCTCGTATTATCAATTTAATTCTAAGCTCTCTTTTATTTGGCGCGGGTGTTGGTACCATGCATTACAGCGGTATGGCCGCGATGCAATTAAGTCCTTTACTTCGTTATGATCTAATATGGTTTGGCGCTTCAATTGTTGTTGCAGTGCTGCTGTCTTTTATAAGTCTTTATGCACGTTTTCATTTACCAGCACACTTTAAAAAATTAACGCCTATGCATAATCGTATTATTTGTGCCCTTATTCTTGGCCTTGCCGTGGCTGGTATGCATTTTATGGGCATGGCCGCTACGCGATTTATTGCAACAAGCCCGATAATTAACGAGCAAACAAACCAATCACATCTAACCTTTATTGCTATTAGTGTGTCGTTCGCCACGCTTTTATTAACAGCGGTGGTTGTGATCATCAATGGCATGATCCGTTACAGAATGCTGTTGGGGAAAAAATCAGCTGAAGAGTCTCGCCTTGATGCTATTTTATCAACTGCCATTGACGGCATCGTTACTATCAATATTAAAGGCACTATTTTGAGCTTTAATAAAGCCGCAGAAACAATTTTTGGCTGGCAAGATAATGAGGTCATTGGCCAGAATGTAAAAATATTAATGGCTGATGATATTGCGAATCAACACGATGCTTTTTTAAAAAATACAACAAACCATGAGGTAAAACGTGTTATTGGTGTTAATCGCGATGTGTGGGCAAAACATAAAAATGGTCATCAATTTCCAATTCGCTTGGGGATTGGTGAAGTAAAGCAATTACAAACTGAAACATTGTTTGTGGGCTTTATTACCGATTTAACTGAACAAAGAGCGTTACAACAAAGCTTAATTGAAAAAGAGCGACAATACCGTACCTTGATGAACAATATGCCCGGTGTGGTATTTCGCTGCTTGTTAGATGAACACTGGAGTATGTTGTTTATCAGCCCTAGCGTCTATGAACTAACGGGTTATCGCGCTGAAGAATTTACTGAGCAGCGTATTACCTTTGCCGAGCTTATTGTTAAAGAAGATGAAGCAGCGATTTCTTTAGCCATTGATCAAGCAGTTGCATCGACCAGTCAATACTCAATTGAGTACCGCATTCGCCATCGCAACGGCAATATTATTTGGGTACTCGATCAAGCAAGCATTATCACTAACTCTAAAAATGATACACGCTGGATTGATGGCGTTTTAGTTGATATAACTAAGCGCCGTGAATATGAGCAAAGCTTAAAGCAAGCCAAATACGAGGCTGAAGCAGCCGCGCAAGCTAAACAGTCTTTTATGGCAAATATGAGCCATGAGATACGTACCCCCATGAATGCAATTATTGGCTTTAGTGATATTTTAATGGATAGTCCGCTTAATAAAGAGCAACAAAAACAAATTATTACCGTTAATAACGCTGCGCGTTCTTTATTGCATTTACTCAACGATATCCTTGACTCAGCAAAGCTAGAGAAAGGTAAACTCGAAATTCAAAAAGTACATTTTAACTTGCAAGAATTGCTTGATAATATTGTGTCGACATTTTGGCTTGATGCAAAACGCAAAGACTTACAGCTCATTTTAAAAATAGCTGACAATGTAAATCCATTTTATTTTGGTGATGATACGCGTTTACGCCAAGTGCTAACCAATTTAATCGGCAATGCGATAAAGTTTACTGAGCAAGGCCATGTTACTCTTTCGGTTACTCATAAACCCAATCAACCCATTTTATTTGAAGTACAAGACAGCGGTATAGGTATCGAAAAAGGTCGCCTTGAGGCTATTTTTAAACCCTTCGAGCAAGCAGATGCCACCACAACACGCCGATTTGGTGGCACAGGGCTTGGCACAACAATTAGTAAGCAGCTGGTTGAATTAATGGGTGGCAAAATATACGCACAAAGTACCCTTGGTCAAGGTAGCTGCTTTTCCTTTACTGTTGGGCTTGAGCCAGGCGAAAAAAGTCAGGTGCAAGCCATTAGTAAAAACGCATTTAGCTTACCCCCATTAAAAATCTTAGTGGTGGATGATATTGAACAAAATATCGAACTACTCACAATTATGCTTTCCCAAGCAGGCCATCAGGTAAGTAAAGCAAATAATGGTTTTGAGGCCATTGACATGTTTAATCAGCATCGCTTTGATATTATCTTAATGGATATTCATATGCCTAAATGTGATGGGATCAGTGCCACAGCATCAATTCGCTCTTTAGAGCAGCAAAAACAACTAAAGCACACGCCAATAATTGCCTTAACGGCCAGTGTGCTGCAGCAAGATAAGCTAACAGCCAAACAAGCGGGTATGAATGGTTTTACAACGAAACCCGTTGACATAAACCAACTCAACCAAGAAATAGCGCGGGTGCTTGGGCTTACTATCAGCCAGTTAGTAACTAACGATCCAATAGATTCAAAACTTCGTATAGATTTTAATAAAGGTGAAAAAATGTGGGGCAGCAAAGAGAAACATCTCAAAGAGGTTGTACTCTTTTTAGCTCAGCATCAAAATAGTATGCAAACCTTGGCGGCCACTAAGCTAAACGATAAACATCATGCTCATATTTTGCATAATTTAAAAGGTCTTGCCGGTAATTTAGCGCTCAATAATTTATCTTACTTAATTGCGCAAGCTGAAAAACAACGTGATATAACACGTTATACTCAGTGCATATTAAAATGTCAGCAAGAGTGGCAGCAGCTAGCAGATGAATTATCACACTTACACATTGCTTTTAAAGAGAATGAATTACAAAAAGAAACCGTGTCAGATGCTGAATTTATTCACCAATTAACGCTTTTACTCAGCCAAGCTAAACGAGCAGAGTTGGATGATACGTTATTAAGTTATATTGAAAGAATAACACCCGAACAATACAAAGCTGCTATTTTGAATATTTATGAGCAGTTTAATGACTTTGAATTTGATAATGCACAAACACAGCTCAACGCATTATTAACAACACTCAATAACTAGATCTTCTGAGGATGACGATGGATCAATCGATAAGTCAGGCGCGAATATTAATCGTCGATGATGAACCTGCAAATTTAAAAGTAATGCGCGAGGTCTTAGCGAGTAACTACCGTTTATCGTTTGCTAAATCGGGGGCTGTGGCATTGCAATTAATAGAAAACGATCCGCCAAAACTCATTTTACTTGATGTAATGATGCCAGATATGAATGGCTTTGAAGTGTGCAAAATTTTAAAAGCTAATCCTAAAACCGCACACATTCCGGTCATTTTTGTCACTGCCCTCACGCTAGAACAAGATGAATCGGAAGGGTTTTCGCTAGGTGCGGTTGACTATATAACCAAACCTATTAGCCCTGCGATTGTTAAGGCAAGGGTAAAAACTCATCTTTCTTTAGTACAAGCCGAACAACTAAAACAAGCACATGTAGATTTAGTTGAGCGATTGGGTCGCGCGGCAGAGTACAAAGATACCGATACGGGTGAGCATATTGCACGAATGAGCCAATACAGCAAAGTACTTGCTTTAGCACTGGGAATGAATGAACAACACGCAGAATTATTACGCCAAGCTGCGCCAATGCACGATGTCGGAAAAATAGGTATTCCTGATTCGATACTGTTAAAACCTGGCAAATTAACCCCCGACGAATTTGCACACATGAAAGAGCATGCCGCTATAGGGGCTAAAATATTGGCCGACTCACCTTCCCCCTTATTGCAACTTGCCCATGTATTGGCTATTGAACATCATGAAAAATGGGATGGCACAGGTTATCCTAATAGATTGAAAGGCGAGGAAATCTCTATTGAGGGGCGGATTGTAACGATTGCTGATGTATTTGATGCACTTACATCAAAACGTCCTTATAAAGAGCCGTGGAGCATTGAGCAAACACTAGAGCATATGCAACAACAAGCAGGAAAACACTTTGACCCTCAGCTGGTTGATCTTTTTATTAGCAAAATAGACGCTATTTTAGCGATAAAAAAGGCTCATCAAGAATGCGATTAAATCGTCTCTTTTTTGAACAAATATTACTGCACAAAGCTCAACAGGACCTAGCTTCTTTTGGCATTGTGAGAGCCTAACGCTACAGCTGGAAAATGCTGTTTTATAATGCGGTAGTCATGGGAAGTGATCTCATGGCTATTCCCACTGTTATCTTTAAAATACATAGAAAAAGTCACGCCATGATCAGCCAGTATCGTTTTAATTTCAAGTTGCTCAAAATGTGCTAACCACGCTATAAATTGCTCACCGGTTGCAGCAAAAGCGATTCCTTTACTTCGCCCTGGCGCCTCAAATAAAGCTAAACGTGTGGATGCGTTTTCATCTTCAAGCGTTAAAGGGCCTTTGCCTTCTTCATTCCAAAATGCTAATTCCTCTACTACAGTAAAACCAAGCACCTTTTCATACCAATCAACGGCTTGGGTGAGGCTTTGAACATTTAAATGACAATGATCAATACCGTTCAATTTTGGCCTCACTGTCTTACCCTCCAATTTCAGATTTTAACTGCTCTAAAAAGTCATACATATAATCTGTTCTTCTAAGTGCTTCAGCTTTAGCTGAAGGTGTATTCATACTTTTTGCAATATGCAGCAACTTTATAAAAAAATGATCTAAGGTGTACTGTTTATCATCAGGTTCACGCTCTAAACAAAATGGATCATTAGGATTGTACAAAAGTCGGCTTATTGAGCCCCCCACTTTCATACAACGACTAACACCAATAGCCCCTAAGGCATCCATTCTGTCAGCATCTTGTACAATCTGTGCTTCAACGGTTTTAATAGCAATATTGGCGCTAAAACTATGCGCGGCTATGGCGTGGTGAATATCATCAAATAGTGCTTCATCATAGCCAATAGACGCTAAAAAACTAATCGCTTTATCGGCAGCCATCGTTGAAGCTTTTGCCCTATCGGGGTGGTTTTTTGCTACGGCCACACAATCATGTAACCACGCAGCAGGTAAAACAACATTCATATTGGCTTTTTCAGCAGTGCATAATTTAACTGCTACACGGACAACGCGTTCAATATGAGTGATATCATGGGCTACATCAGCATGGATAAGCGCTGTTATAAATTCTCTGCATTGCTGATCAAGTTGCTTTAATGAAGGGCTAAGGGGTAAATTGTTCACCGAGCTTCCAAAAATCTATTTAAACGAGGTAATATCCCCTACTTTAACGCGATTTATAAAGCCCTTGCAAAACATTCATTGTATGTTGCGCGTGGCTTGACTAAAATACAGCGCTTATTTATTACTACAGAGAAGCCCTATGTCATCTGCCGTTTACCTGCAAGCTGGTCGCGATAAATCATTAAAAAGAAAACACCCTTGGTTATTTTCTAAAGCCATCAAAAAAATTAAAGGTAAACCTGGATTAGGTGACACGGTAACCATACACGACAGTGAAGGTAAGTTTTTAGCCACCGCGGCTTACAGCCCGCATTCACAAATTCGCGCGCGTGTTTGGAGCTTTGATGAAAAAGAAGTCATAGATCAACATTTTTTCGAGCGTCGCCTTCGTCGTGCTTTAGAAGCTCGCAGCCATGCGATTGAAGAAAGTGGACTGACCGGTTTTAGGCTTTGCGCCGCTGAGTCAGATTATTTACCGGGTGTTACCATAGATAAATTTGATAACACCTTGGTTTGTCAGTTACTCAGTGCCGGTGCTGAGCGCCACAAAGGTGAAATTGTTGGTGCATTAATGGCTATTTTCCCAGGCTCTAATATTTATGAGCGCTCAGATGTAGATGTGCGCACTAAAGAAGGCTTGGAGCCAATTAAGGGAGTGCTTTGGGGTAATGAACCCACAGCGCCAGTTATCATTGAAGAAAATGGTTTAAAAATTGAAGTTGATATTCTTGAAGGCCATAAAACCGGCTTTTATTTAGATCAACGTGACAGCCGCGCTGCGCTGGAGCGTTTTTCAAAAGATAAAACCGTATTAAATTGCTTTAGTTATACGGGGACGTTTTCTCTTTATGCCCTGCGTGGTGGCTGTAAGCATGTAACCAATGTCGATGTTTCACAACCAGCTCTTGATACAGCAAAGCGCAATGTTGAACATAACAACCTTGATTTAAATAAAGTCGACTTTGTAAAACAAGATGTATTTAAGTTATTGCGCCAATACCGTGAAGACGGTGTGATGTTTGATACAATTGTGATGGATCCGCCTAAATTTGCTGATAATAAAGCGCAGTTAACTGGGGCGTGTCGGGGTTACAAAGATATTAATATGATTGCGATGCAAATATTAAAACCAGGCGGCACACTGTTTACTTTCTCATGCTCTGGTTTAATGGAACAAAATTTGTTTCAAAAAGTGGTTGCAGATGCAGCACTTGATGCAGGTAAAGATTTGCTGATCATGGAGCGCTTAAATCAAGCAGCTGACCACCCTATTGCGGGCAGCTACCCTGAAGGCTTTTATCTTAAAGGCCTTATTTGTAAGGTTTACTAAACACTAATTTTAGTTAAACTCAATAATTTCTAGCCCTGCGGTTATCGTGCCATCCTCTTCTGTGCTGGCACGTATCACCTTTGCAGTGGCTTTTAACGGTGCAATGCTTGGATGGGTTGATGCAATATCAACCGATAAAATTGAGTTAAGCTCTAATAAATCATCGAGCTGCAAGGAGAGCCCTGTTGCACTTAAGTCAAGGCAGGTGCCTGTGTAACTTAGTCCTGCGATGGGCTCAATCGAGGTTAACTTAGCGGGTGTGTTAACCTGCATGCGTCTGTAGTTTCGCTTATCTTCAGTAAACATAATTCCCTCTACACAATATTATTAATTTTTTCTCGTAGTACGGCGATGGAAAAAGGTTTTACAACGTAAGCATCACAGCCTGAGTCAAAGCCTGCTTGTTGCTCAAGCTCTGACTCAAGTCCTGATATCATCACCACCGGAATGTGTTTTGTCTCTGGCGTATGTTTAAGTATGCGACAGGTATCATAACCATCAAGCCCCGGCATACATACATCAAGCAAAATGATATCAGGCGGATTAGCAATGGCAGACGCTAAACAACTTTTACCAGAATCAGCATAGCTTAAATCAAATGTTGATGCTAACCCTGCTTTGAGTATTTCAAAATTGAAATACTCATCATCAACCACTAACAATTGTCGCGCTTGGTGTTTTAGTAATGAGGACATTGCAATGTCATTTCCTTCTCAAGTTAGTCCCTTAGGGTCTGTTGACCGTTCAAGGTTGAATTTGCAGTAGCCTGTTTGGTATTTAGGCAAGGCAGAGCCTATGTGGTGTGGTTTTTACTTAGCCCACTAGGTTACAAACCCGCGCCGCGATTAAACCGCCCCTAGTTTGAACAAATTTTAATCTGCAAGGGTCAACAGACCCTAGCTTAATAGCGAATAAAGGGATTATTCAATTTCTTTTATCGCATTTAACACACGTTTTGCTGAAATTGGATAAGGCGTACCTAAGGTTTGCGCAAATAAGGATACGCGTAATTCTTGCTGCATCCAAAAAATAGCCTCAACATCATCAGGCAATGGCATTCCTTTAGGGGTTTTATTCGTCAGTTTTTTATATTCTTGCGCTACTTTTTCAAGCTCTAGCACACATAATCTATCACGATTTGGGTCAACGGGTAGCTTTTCTAGTCGTTTTTGAATCGCTTTTAAGTAACGAATTAAATCGCCAAGCTTATCCGCCCCATGCTGGCTCACAAAACCTTTAAAAATAAGCGATTCTAATTGAGATTTAATATCGCCATGGGCAGTGATCATGGTTAAATCTACACGCCCTTTCATTTTTTTATGCAGCGCATGAGCAATACTCAGTACTTGCTCTACTTGGGTTGCAATTGCTACTACGGTGTCGCCTAATTCCCCGCGAATATGCTCTTTAACCGCTTCAAATGCATCACTTGTACGAATATCACCATATTTAACTAATAGGCTATCAACACCCGATGCAATGCAGTCATCAATTAAATCGGCAATTTTACCAAAAGGATTAAAGTACAACCCTAGCTTAGCCTTGTTTGGTAAATTTTTCTGCAGGTATTTAATGGGTGATGGCACGTTTAATAACACTAAACGACGTAACCCTTGCTGGTGCGCTAATTGCGCTTTAATTTCGTTATCGAATAACTCCACTGCCGCCGTTGATTTTTTATCCACCAGCGCAGGGTACGCTTTAATTTCGTACTGACCTTGCTTTTTCACATAGGATGTTGGTAACTCTCCAAAATCCCACTGTGTTAAATCGGTTTTTTCTATGCCTTTGTCGGCGACTTTAGATAAGGTGTCGGTGACCTTGCCTTGTAGCTGCGCTTTAAGTTTAGCTAAATCGAGTCCACGTGCCAGTAGCTTGTCGTGTTCATCGCGCACCTCAAATTGTAGACTTAAATGCGGAGCAAGCGCAGTTAAATCCCACGCCTCAGGGTCTACACGGACGCCGGTCATACGCAGTAATCGATTGCTTAGCGAGTCGATTAACGAGCCTTGTAATGGCTCTATAGCCGCTAATACCGCATCGGCATAATTGGGCGCAGGAACAAAGTTACGACGCAATGACTTTGGTAATGACTTAATTAACCCACAAATTAACTCATGACGAAATGCTGGTATATGCCAATCAAAGCCACTTTCTTGCACTTGGTTTAACAGTGCAACGGGTATTTGTACGGCAACGCCATCAACCGCTTGGCCTGGATCAAAGTGATAGGTAAGCGGCAGCATCAAATTATCTTGCTGCCATGTATCTGGGTAGTCAAATTCGGTAATGCTGCTGGCGCCATGTTGCATGAGCTCTTCGCGCGTCATGTGCAGGTAGTGTTTGTCTTGTTGTTTTTGTGTTTTATACCACTTAATAAACGCAGCACGATTGTTAATATCGCTGGGTATTTTCTTCTCGTAAAACTCAAACAAGGTTTGCTCATCAACTAAAATATCGCGTCTACGAGACTTGTTCTCGAGCACTTGAATATCTTCAATTAATTCGCGGTTATATGCTAAAAATGCTTCATTTAATCCAAGCTCTTGTTCAACCAGCGCCGAGCGGATAAATAATTCGCGGCTTACTTTAGGGTCAATCTTGCTATACACACACCGGCGTTTATTAACGATAAGCAGGCCGTAAAGTGTTTGTTGCTCAAAGGCAATGACTGCACCGGGCTTTTTCTCCCAGTGTGGCTCTGTATAGCTTCGCTTTACCAAATGTTGAGCAAACGGTTCTACCCAGTTCACATCTATTTTGGCATTAATACGGGCATAGAGTTTACTGGTTTCTACCAATTCAGCCGACATCATCCACTTGGGGCTCTTTTTAAACAAGCCTGATCCTGGAAAAATATGAAATTGGCTATTACGTGCGCCTTTATACAGCTGCTTTTCGTCTTTAAAACCGATATGACTAAGCATGCCACTTAACAGTGCTTTGTGAATAAGCTCGCTGTCTGCAACATTAGTGGTGGCTTTCATTTTCATTTCATTGCACACAGTGCTGATTTGATAAACGATGTCTTGCCATTCACGAATGCGCATATACGCTAAAAAATCTTTTTGACATAGCTTTCTAAACTGGCTATTGGTCAGCTCACTTTGCTGCTCTTCGAGGTAATTCCACAAGTTTAAAAAGGCGATAAAGTCAGAGTCTGGATCGTCAAAGCGACCGTGTTTTTCATTCGCTGCCTGGCGTTTTTCTTGTGGTCGTTCTCGTGGGTCTTGAATTGAGAGCGCAGCAACAATAATAATCACCTCACGTAATGCACCCAGCTTATGCGCAGTCAGCACCATTTTTGCTAAACGCGGATCCACTGGCAAACGACTCAGCTCTCGACCAGATTGCGTTAAACTGGTTTTTTGATGACGTTTAGCTTCTTTTACCGCTTCTAACTCTTCAAGCAGTGTTAAACCATCGTTAATGTTGCGGCTATCTGGGGCTTGCACAAAAGGAAATTGCGCCATATCACCCAATCCTAATGCCAGCATTTGTAAAATAACTGACGCTAAGTTAGTACGCAATATTTCAGGATCGGTAAATTCAGGACGTGATAAAAAATCGTCCTCTGAATACAAGCGAATACAAATACCCGCTTCAACACGTCCACAACGCCCCATTCGCTGATTAGCACTAGCTTGCGAAATAGGCTCTATGGGTAAACGTTGAACCTTTGTACGGTAACTGTAACGACTAATACGCGCCGTACCCGGGTCAATAACATAACGAATACCTGGCACCGTTAGCGATGTTTCAGCCACGTTGGTTGAAAGAATAATGTGGCGGCGCGAATGCGGCGCAAAAATACGATTTTGTTCAGCGTTCGATAGCCTTGAATACAAAGGTAATATATCGGTGTGTTTTAAATTACGCTTACTTAGCGCATCGGCGGTATCGCGTATTTCTCGCTCACCGTTTAAAAAGATCAGAATATCACCGGGGCCTTCAGCGCAAAGTTCATCGACCGCATCAAAAATCCCCTGTAACTGGTCGCCTTCGGCTTCCATGTCTTCTTTTTGGATGTCACTGATGGGGTTATAGCGTACATCCACAGGGAATGTCCGGCCTGATACTTCAATAATTGGCGCATCATCAAAGTGCTTAGAAAAACGTTCTGGATCAATGGTCGCAGAGGTAATAATAACTTTTAAGTCAGGACGTTTAGGAAGTAAATTTTTAAGGTAACCTAAAATAAAATCAATGTTTAAACTGCGCTCATGCGCCTCATCAATAATAATGGTGTCGTATTGATTCAAAAAACGGTCTTGTTGTATTTCAGCTAATAAAATACCGTCGGTCATCAGTTTTATATAACTGTTATTAGAAACCTGATCGCTAAAACGAATTTTAAAACCCACTTGCTGACCAAGCTCGCATTGCATTTCTTCTGCTATACGATTGGCAACGCTACGTGCAGCTAAACGTCTAGGTTGAGTATGGCCTATATACCCATCAACCCCACGTCCTAACTCTAAACACATTTTAGGAATTTGTGTGGTTTTACCTGAGCCGGTTTCACCAGCAATGATCACCACTTGATTATTCGCAATGGCCTCTTTAATGGTATCTTTTTTTTGACTGACCGGTAATTGCTCAGGATAAGTAACGTTAGGTAGCCCAGCTAAACGCTGCTCGCGAAGCGATTGACTGCGACTGATATCAGCCGTAATTTTTTCAAGCGCACTGGTAAGTTTTGCCTCGTCGGTAATTTTTTTTACGCCATGAAGGCGCTTTTTAAAACTGAATTGATCTTTTTTTAAGCACGTTTTTAGCTCGCCAAACAACTGACCTAGGTTTACCACCTGCATACCTTATAAAAATTAGTCAAAGAGCCCCGATTGTAGCAAATTAAATGGCTGGGGTTAATCCTGTAAAGGACATAACAATCAGCAGATTATTATATAAACCTCCAGCCACTAAAGAAAAACGCTTATTCGTCGCTAAAAATACCTACATAAGTCGCTTGCGTATTCGATTTACTCGCACGGTACATGCCTGTGGTGTTAAACGGCAGGCTAATATTGCCTTTTGTATCAACAATAATAACACCGCCTGTGCCGCCAATCGGTTTAAGCACCCCATTTATTACTTCATCCCCGGCTTGGGCAATGGTTTTACCTTGGTATTTTACTCGTGCGCAAATATCGCTTGCCACATTATAACGAATAAAATATTCGCCATGGCCAGTTGCCGATACCGCACACGAGGCGTTTTCTGCAAAGGTACCCGCGCCAATAACTGGTGCATCACCAATACGGCCAAAACGTTTTGCGGTCATCCCGCCAGTTGACGTGCCCGCGGCTAAATTACCTTGTTTATCCAGTGCCACCGCACCCACAGTACCCATTTTATAATTAGCGGGTAACGCCTTATGCGCTGCTTGATAATCTTTATTGGTGTTTTTGCTCGCCTCTAGTTTTTCCTTTGCTTTTAATAAAGCTTCATAGCGATGCTTTGTATCAAATATATTATTCTCTACTAAGCTAATGCCTTGCTCTTTAGCAAACTCTTCTGCACCTTGGCCACTTAACATCACATGCACCGATTTTTCCATCACTAAACGGGCAAGTTTAATTGGACTTTCTATGTGCTTAATGCCCGAAACTGCTCCAGCTTGGCGGTTACGACCATCCATAATAGAGGCATCTAACTCATGGCTACCATCATAGGTGTATACCGCGCCGCGTCCGGCGTTAAAATAAGGCGATTGCTCTAACACTTCAATGGCTGCTGTGACTGCATCAAGACTTTCTCCGCCTTGTTCAAGTACCTTATACCCGGCCTCAACAGCTTGAGCTAATTTATCGCGGTAAGCTTGCTCTTGAGCAGGTGTAAATTTACTTTTTTCGATTGTGCCTGCCCCGCCATGAATCGCAATGGCAAACGGCGTACTCGCACTCAATGCAGATGAGCTCACACTCATTAAACTACCGTAAAGCAGTCCTAGTAATAGTGATTTTTTCATTGTGCGTTCTTTTGTTAGTTAAGATTAAAACTAATGTGAATGGTTACGTGGGGTTTTTCAAGTGAACTGAGTTTAATGGCATAAAAAAAGCGCCCTGAGGCGCTTTTTAAATTCTGTTTAAAAATTACGCTTGTTGCGCTTTTAAACGTGCTAAACGTGCTACTTGGTGAGTAGACGTTAAGAAAGAATAGATAGGTGCTAAATAACCGCGTTTACGAAGCTCTAGAAAGTCTGCATCGCTTAGCTCATTTAGTTTTTTCTCATCGATAAGGTAAATACCGTTGATGTCTTTTTTCTCGCCTTTAATATCAACCGTTAGCGTTTGTGCTACTAGTAATTCTTTATCAGCAAGGAATTTAGTGAACGCATCAGTGACTTGTGAAAACTCAATGAACGATACTAACGCCTCTTTACGACGCTTAAGGTAATCAGTTTCTTCACCGTTTTCGAATAATGCATTACCCTCTTCCTCACCAACTAATGAGCTCGCTTCGTCAATTACAATACCAAATTGATCTTGCTCAGGGTGCTTTACTAAACCTAATGGGTAACGAGTCGTTGCCATAGGTGCAAACGCAGCTGTCCATTTGTCGCCATCAACAAATAAGTTTTCACCTGGCTCTAGGCCAAACATAGCAACTGCTTGAAAAGTACCTGTTTCGTTATTTTTAACAAAAGACATTGGAAACTCATTGGCGATACGCGCAAACTCGTGTGCTACAACTGGCACTAAATGTTGAGTTTTCATAAATTCGATATTGATGCCATTTTTAATTTTAGTGTTGGCATGTTTTTCGTTGTGTAAAGGCTGTACTTGTTGCTCCGCCATGTTACTGCTCCGTTATTTTATAAATTTGATTTTTTACTGTTAGTGCCCTAAGGCTAAAGGTTTTGGCAACAAAAAGGAAGTGAAAATTTTGTGGCAGTTTGTAGGATATTAATTAACAAAAAATTATCGTTGATTATTTAGACAAATATATATAAAAACGTTACTTATGATATGCCACAACCTTACTTGAGGTTGTTGCACGCATTTTTTCAAAATGAAATATTACCTAAAATAGAAAACAAAAACTACCAAGAGTCTATTCTTCATAAAAGTTTGCTTTCATTAGTTTCATGTAAACCGGCTAATTTAATTGTCGATCAATTTCCAGCATGTACTGAAGCATTTTTAAATTGATTTTGTTTAAAACAACGTGGTGAGTAGGAATTTTCAAACCGTAAAACATGCTTGTGAGTTAGTGTTTAATAAATTTAACCATTTGATTTTTTTCTATAAGTAAAATTTATTCAGGATTTACAATCGGTGTAAAAGCCTATTTTATACTGCTAATTGTGGGGGCAATACTCAGCATTTCATCTTTATCTCTGCGCGGCTTTGTTTAATTCAGCAAAGAGTAAAACAGATCAGCAATAAAAAAGGTCAGTAGCAAAAGCGACTGACCTTTCATTAAACCATCAATACAAAGAGGTTTAGCGCACATCTAATTTATATTAAAATTAGGGCGCCCAATACACTTCAATGTTGATCTCAGGGTGATTTAATACCGCACGTAACGGCATGTCATTCACATCGCCCCCCGCTAAAGCTTGTTTATAAACAGCCAGCTTTTCATCGCCACTAATTAACAATTTAACCACTTTAGATTGTGCAATCGCATTTAACGTTAAGCTCATGCGCTCAGTAATACTGCCTGTTACGTCACTTTGTATCGCGTTGATAGCGCACACAAGTTGGCTTGAATCTAAGCCGTTTTTCAGGCCCTGTGCATGTGGGAATAACGACGCGGTGTGGCCATCTGGGCCCATGCCTAAAATAGTCACATCAAAAGGACGTTTTAATGCTTGAAACTGCGCTTCACAGGCATCAACCCCTTGCTCTGCAGTGGCTGCTGTATTTTTCATGCTAATAAAATTAGCCGCTGCACCATGGTTTTGTAACAAAGTACGCTTGATGAATGCTTCATTACTCTTTTCATGACTTGCCTCAACCCAGCGCTCATCAACCATAGCAACATCAATGTTTGCCCAGTTTAAATCAAGGGTCGATAAATGTTTATAAGCCGGCTCAGGTGAAGAACCGCCTGAAACCATTAATACTGCACGGCCATCACGTTCAATACCATCACGTAAAGCATGCTCTAACGACTGAGATAATTCATCAGTCAGCGCAGCTTTATCGTCAAAAAACTTTTCTACTAATGTTGCCATCACTTATGCCTTATCGCCAGTGTTAAACCAAACATGATTATTCTCTGCTAATAATTCATCTGCATCTTCAGGGCCCCAACTACCGGCTCTGTACAGTGCTGGTTTACCTTTTTCTTGCCAACGTTCAATTATTGGATCAATCCATTTCCACGCTTGGCGTACTTCGTCGCGGTGAATAAATAATGATGGATTATTCGCTGCAGCATCAAGCATTAAACGTTTGTAAGCATCTGAGTGAAAGCCATTACTATATGCTTGCGACAGCTCAATGTTCATCGTTACAGGCTCAAGTTGCATGTCTAAATTATCCAAACGCTTCGACATCAGCGTTAATTGAATACTTTCTTGTGGTTGTAAACGGATCACCAAACGGTTTGGCTCGATATTACCTACGCTGTCCTCATACACGTTATGAGATACTTTTTTATATTCAACCACAATTTCAGCGCAGCGCTTTGCCATACGTTTACCGGTACGCAGGTAAAAAGGCACACCTGCCCAACGCCAATTATCAATGTGCGCTCGAATAGCCACGAACGTTTCAGTTTTACTTGCCCCTTCGTTTAGCTCTTCTAAGTAACCTGGGACTATTTTACCGTTTAAATCACCCGGTACGTATTGCCCACGAATAATATTGTCATCAACATCGCTGCCCTCTAATGGGCGTAATGCTTCTAATACTTTTAACTTTTCATTACGAATACTATTGGCTTTAAGTTTATGCGGTGACTCCATTGCGACTAAGCAAAGTAGCTGTAACAAGTGGTTTTGCACCATGTCACGCAAGGCACCGGCTTTATCATAAAAACCAGCGCGGCTCTCAAGCCCTACCGTTTCTGATAAGCTAATTTGGATATTATCAATCGATTTAGCATCCCACATGTTTTCAAATAATGAATTTGAAAAACGCAATGCCATTAAGTTTTGAACGGTTTCTTTACCTAGGTAGTGGTCAATACGGAAGATTTGATCTTCGTCGAAGTACTGTGCAATTTTCGCATTAATAACTTCTGCAGACTCGCCACAATAACCAATTGGTTTTTCTACAACAACACGTGAATTGGCTGTTATTAATTTTTTAGTAGATAGAATTTCACAACAAGTGCCATACACAGCTGGCGGAAGAGATAAGTAAAACACACGAGATTTATCGCTGTCGTCTTCATCAAGAATCTTTTTCAGTACATCCCAGTTATCATCCGCTTCGGTAACATTACTCACTACAGGCACTAAAAACGCTGAAAACGATTTCCAATCCTTAGCGTTATACTCGCCTTCGCTTAAAAATTCTTGTAATGCTTTGTGTGCGGTATCAATGTATTCATCACATTTACTTTGTTCGCGCACGGTAGGCAAAATACGTGAGCCTTGCGGTAAGTTACCTTCTTGATATGCTCGATACATTGCAGGAAGTAATTTGCGTAACGCAAGATCACCACCGCCCCCAAAAATTATAATATCAAAAGGATTAAGCATAGTTACTCTCTACGTTTATGCTACCTGCCACTACCATATTGGTAATCAGTTATAGCGGTTTATTATCTGGATAATGCAGGCCTTAGCACAAAGCCTACTAATGTTGTTCGTTATATGCGCCATAAAATATGGGTCTAGGGACACTGTAATTCCTCTCACAAAAATACAGGCCCTAGGACTCCAGCGCTACCCGTTCAAAGGTATTTGGTTACTTATTGTGTAATAAGTGAATGTGTTACTGCGTACGGTGTTGTTTGTAGTACGCCATTAAGCCCTGTGTTGAGCTGTCGTGCTCATTAACCACGTTATCGTCGGTTAATTCAGCTTCAATTTTAGAGGCTAAGCCTTTACCAAGCTCAACGCCCCACTGATCAAACGAACATATTTGTAAAAGAATACCGTGGCAAAAAATCTTATGTTCATACAATGCAATTAAACGACCCACCGCTTTTGCATCAACCGTGTCTAATAATATAGACGTTGTTGGGCGGTTTCCTTGATGAATTTTATGCTTTAGTAGCATTTCAATTTGCGCAGGCGTTTTGCCTTTGGCTGTTAAATCAGCGGTTATCTGCTGCGCATCTACCCCATTCATTAATGCTTCGGTTTGTGCAAAAAAGTTCGATAATAAAATATTGTGATGCTTATCAACGTTAACTTGTGGTTTTACAGAGCCAATAAAGTCCGCAGGGACAATTATATTGCCTTGGTGCAAACATTGATAAAACGCATGCTGGCCATTTATTCCCGTCATGCCCCAAATAATAGGCACGGTAGTGTAAGGTACGGTTTGCCCGTCAAAAGTGACGTGTTTACCGTTACTTTCCATTTCACCTTGTTGTAAATATGCAGGCAACATATGCAATGCTTGGTCGTAAGGTAAAATAGCTTGCGAATCAAACCCTAAAAAGCTGGTATTCCATACACTCAACAGCGCCATAATTAAAGGAATATTCTGCTCAAGCGGCGCCGACTTAAAGTGCTCGTCAACTTCAAACGCCCCTTCTAAAATAGCTTCAAATGCTTCAAAGCCGGCATAAAGTGCAACAGGTAAACCAATCGCACTCCAAAGTGAAAAACGACCGCCAACCCAATCCCACATGGTAAATACGTTTTCGTCACTAATACCAAATGCCGCGGTTTTTTCTAAATTAGTGCTTACTGCCACAAAATGCTTTGCTATGGCGCTTTTATCTTTGGCGCTATTTAAAAACCAATCAACTGCTGTTTTTGAGTTGGTCATGGTTTCTGATGTAGTAAACGTTTTTGACGAAATAACAAATAACGTTGTTTCAGGGTCAACTTTATTCAATACCGACGCGATTTGTACGCCATCAGCATTAGAAACATAATGAACGTTTAACGGCTTATCAACCACTGATTTAAGTGCTTCAGTTGCCATTTGAGGGCCTAGGTTTGAACCCCCTACTCCAATACTCACTACATCTTTCACCGCTTTGCCGGTGTAACCTAACCACTGTCCACTGCGTACTTTTTCAACAAAGGTTTTAATTTTAGCAAGTTCGCTATCGACCGCCTCAGTAATATTTTCACCGTCAACAACAAGCGGTGTATGGGCGCGATTTCTAAGTGCGGTATGCAATACAGCACGGTCTTCGGTGATATTTATTTTTTCACCGGCAAACATTTTTTCACGCCACGCTTCAATATCACACTCTTTAGCTAATGAGATTAATTGAGCGAAAACTGTTTCATCAATACGTTGTTTTGAATAATCAAACAATACACCGGGAATGTGAGTAGAAAATTGAGAAAAACGAGAATCGTCTTGTGCAAATAAAGTTTTCAGATGTGTTTGTGTCATCTTTTGTGCACTATTTTCTAGTGCTTGCCAACTTACTAACTCAGAACGGCTCGCCATGTAAACATCCCCTAATGTATTAATCTATTGATTTAAAGCGCTTTATTTAATTTTTTACGACGCAAAACAACCAAATTTTGTAAAAAGCAAAGCCCAATATTATAGCTTAAAAAGTCTAATTTGCGTTATTTTTATAAGCTTTGATGCAGATAATAGCGCAATTTTTTGCTTTTGACACCGGTATCATAAAATTAAAAATTGAATTTAACAACTGATCAGCCCCTCTCTTTAATAAAGATTTTATTAATTTCTAACTGATCCAAATTAAAGCGAGCAAAAAAAAAGCCGACAAATGTCTAACACCACTCGTTTAAGAACGAGTGGTGTTTTTTCGTTTATATCTAACCGGATATTTTTGTGTCTTTGCCAGCACCGCTCGCGGATAAGCTTTTCGCTTTCTTTTCTCCGGTAATATTAGCCGTTTACCGTTTTCACGTAGTTCTTTTAGCTTTTTAGGGATTGTCCCTGGGCTTCGACCTGAACACCATAAAAACTCGTCTTGTATGAGATATAATGCGTTAATAAAACTGATGCGTAATGGCTCAACTTTATGGGCTTTAGCCATCTCTGCCATTTCAAGTCTCACGATATTATATGATGTCAGAATACCCCAGAGCTCTTGATAAATACCTTCCTGTTTCAGGCTCCGTAATGCTGGTTTATTTGATAGTTGATATTGCTTGAGCTCACCATAGCCTCGCTCTATTTCCCATCGTTGCCAATACACATCGAGTAGCGCTTTCAGCGGGTACTTTTCTGGACAGACGCATGAGGTGATGAACCCTTTTATTTCCCCTTTAGGTGTCGGAATTTGAATAAGCCTTGCTTGCCATGTATCACCTAGGTAAGGGGCTGATTTCTTAGCTTGTGGTGAAATAGGCATTGTTATTAAGTGGTCGTAATCGCTAAATGACTCCGTTATTTCATAGCGCATTTTGCTTTTGATGGGCGTAAGCCAATGATGATTTTCGCTAACGCCTTGCCAGCTCGTAAATAGTTCAGCCGAAAAGAAACCTCTATCAAATAGCGTCAATGAATATTCAGGTGCTGAGCCAACAAGCTGTTGAGCATAATGAATTTCACTTTGAGTAATGGGGCCAAACGCTGCATCGGATATTAAATGCGTTCTTGTCGACATCAAGGTCACAGCAAGTACTGAGGGGAAGTTTGTTGTCGATTTAGCATAGCCAAAGTGACGGTTACTCGGTGTATCTTGAGTTTTAAATTGTGTACCGTCAATGCTGAGCAGCTTTAAACCACACACGTCATCAAAAGTTTGCGACTGCTCCCACTGCGTTGCTGTATGTTTAAAAAGGTGTTTCATAGGCGCTGCGCCTAGCTTTTCTTTCCCTTTTATAATACTGCTAGTCGCCAATGGTGGAAGCTCTCCTTTAGCGTCAGGAAAAGCGAGCTCTAGTTTGTCACAGACTTCAGATATTGAGCGGTTTCTTAATAAACCAATCCCTAATACAAGCCAAGCAGCTTGCTCGGCGGGGAAACGTCGTTTACGCACAGAGGCTCTCCCTGTTTGAGTAACGGCTGCTTCAATCCACTCAAGGGGAATATGCTTAGTAAACGAATCAATATCACGATCTTGGCTAAACTCAGTAGTAAGGTGTAATTCTTTAATAAATTCAGACATAAAAATAGGCCACAACTTTTGTTGTAGCCTATTATGAAGCCTCTCAAAGATCGTTCAATTAACTTAAACGATCCGCATTAGACAAATGTCGGCCTTTCCTCTAAAAAAACAATTAACCGGTTAACGCTAAACCACCTGCTAAGTTATAAACACTGCTGTAACCAAGCTCAGTCAAATTTGCTGCCGCAATTTTTGAACGGTTACCACTGCGACACACCAAAATATACTGGTTGTTTTTGTCCAATTGACCTTGCGTAAGTGCATGAGCCATTCGACTTAAAGGAATATTTAAGGTTTTAGCTATGGGTACGTTTAGCAATACGCTTAAATTATTAGCGCCATGTTCATAAGGTTCTCGGGTATCAATTAAATACGCATTGCCCTTTACCAGTATTTCTTTTGCTTGGTTAAAACTTAATTGCGAAGTTTCTACAGCAGGCTTAGCATTAACATAACCACAGAGCGTGTTAGCTTGTGTTTGCTGTTGTAAATCTGCTTGCTGTTTTTGTGCGGCAAATTCAGCGTCATCAATATCACCTTTAATTAAGGTTTGTAATAATGGCGTTTGCTGCTGTTGAACAGCCCAGTTCATTGCAAAGCACTGTTGGTAATCATGCCCTGAACACACCACACTTAGCGGATTCAGCTCTGCTGCTAACCTCGTCAAGGAATGCGCCATTTGCATTGCATCCCCGCCATCAAGCGCGGTATTTCCAAGCCCTGCAGGTAAAATTAAATCACCGCAAAAACAGTACTCAACATCACCATTATTCGCTTTTAATAAATAACTCACGCTATCTTGGCTATGCCCTGGTGTGGCTAACTTTTCGAGTACGTGAGTGGTTAATTGCAATTTTTCGCTATTAGTTGGCCAGCCTAATTTATCAACCTCTCCAGCGACTAGGTTTTCGTTAAGTGCGCTGCGCATTAAATCAAGTGCGCAGTGACGTTCTTGATGCTCGTGCGTATTTAAAATAGCGGTAATAGTTAAATTTTGTGTAGTTACTATTTTTTCAAAGCGAGGGATCAATTCAATAATCGGATCGATAATAAATGCATGTTGATCATCTGTTACATACAACCAACTACATGCACCTTGGTGTCTAAATTGGGTAAGCCCTAAAGCACATACTTCTTGCACAGGAAAACTGCTATCAGAAATCACTAAACAGTTAGCTTGTAATACCGTTTTAAGCGCTCTAATTTGTTCACATGCATCATCTATTTGCGCCATCGTGGCAGCAGGGCCAAATGACAAACGAATAGCGTTTTCACTTTGCCACTGTGAGGCTCCCATCGCATCAAGCACAAAGCTCTGCGTAGCTCCCGTGCTGCATGCAGAACCACCGCTGACCCTAATACCTGCAGCGTCAAATAAATCAATAACTTCTTTACTGGTTAAATCGTTAACTGCAAAATTAAGCGTTGTGGGCACTGAGCAGGCAAAGTCATGATTAAAGGTAATACTTCCAAAAGTATCAACTAAGGCGCTATGCAGTTTATCTCGATACAAGTTAAGTACATCTGTTGATTTAAATGTCTCGTCTTGTTTATCTAGCAGCAAACTAAACAGCTTATTGAGCCCAGCTATACCAGGCAAGTTTTCTGTACCAGAGCGCATGCCACTTTCTTGTCCGCCACCGGCTATAAAGGGCGTGTATGGGCTGCCTTGACGAATATACAATAAACCTATGCCTTTAGGTGCATAAAGTTTATGCCCTGAAAAAGGCGCATAATCAATCGTGGTTTCACTTAGGTTGAGCTGTTGTTTGCCAAGCGCTTGTACGCAATCAACCATCCAAGTGACTTGGCTATTACGACTACGAATCACCTTTTCTATGGCGCTTAGATCTTGGTAAACACCGGTTTCATTATTAACGGCCATCGTGCAAATCATCAAAGCGTTATCAATATGCTGAGCAATAAAGTCTAAATCTAAAATACCATCACGATTAACCGGAATAGCAATAATGTCTGCGTTAATTTCCAGCACTGTATTCCAATGCTTTAGCGTATTAGGCACCGCTTTATGTTCGGTTGCCCCGTACAATAAAACGGGGTTTGGCTTTGTATGGTGTTTTGCATTAATGAGCGTAGATACAATGGCGGTTTGAATCCCCTCAGTGGCACCCGAGGTGAATAAAATATCACCTTGCTGCGCGCCAATGACAATACGGGCTTTTTGCCTGGTTTGTTCTAATAAGTGCTTGGCTTGAATGCCGGTTATATGGGGACTTGAGGGATTACCAAAACAAATTTGCATAGCATGGCACACCACCTCTGCAATACATGGCAATACAGGTGTGGTCGCATTTGCATCGAGATAAACTTGAGCTTTGGGTTCATCTGGCAATAAAAACTCTGACATTAAAAACGCACCTTATTACTAAAAAATATATCTTATTCCCAATAGTACATAGTTTTGACAGGAATGAGTAATAATCTTTAGTAATTAAAGTGCGTTTACTATACCTTTTAGTTACCGGGTTCTTCGTGTTTGGATGACCAGGCATTAATAAGTGCTTTGACTAATGATGCTAATGGAATGGCAAAAAACACTCCCCAAAAACCCCATAGCCCACCAAAAAATAGCACCGCAACAATAATAAATACCGGATTTAAATCAACCGCTTCAGAGAACAGTAAAGGCACCAATACGTTGCCATCGAGCGCTTGAATAATGCCGTATATAATTAAAACGGTCCAAAATTGAGTTTCTAAACCAAACTGAAACAGCGCTACTGCGGCCACTGGTATAGTTACTAACGCTGCGCCCACAAACGGAATAAGCACCGAAAAGCCTACGAGAACGCCTAAAAGCGCGGCGTAGCGTAAGTCCAGTATGGTAAAAGCAATAAACGACACAGAACCAACAATTAAAATTTCAAATACTTTGCCACGAATATAATTCATGATTTGCTGATTCATTTCATGCCACACTTGTAGAATTAAGCGGCGTTGGCGTGGGATCATTTTAGCAATGCTGGCACTGAGCTCTACTTTATCTTTGAGCATAAAAAACACCAGTAGCGGTACCAAAATAAGGTAAATTAACCATGCTACAGCGTCTTTTAATGAATTAAGCGACGCAGACAATACCACTTGGCCAAAGTCGAGTACTTTGGTTTCAACGGTTACTACAATCGACTGCACTTGTTCTGCGCTAATAAGGCTGGGGTATTTATCAGGCAGTTCGAGTAAAAACGATTTACCTTGTTCGACCATATGCGGTGTTTCTTGGACTAGGTTACTGCTTTGCTGCCAAAGCACAGGGCCTATAACCAATATTAAAGTGAGCATAATGCCAATAAATATCAGCATTACTATGCTGGTGGCAGTAAAACGCTTAAGGCCAAACCGTTCTATGTGAACCACAGGCCAATCTAATAAATAAGCTATGATCAGTGCCACTAACACAGGCACAATTAATGGGCCAAAAAAATACAACATGGCAACCAGTACCAACAATAAAAAAAGTAAAGTGACTGAATCGGGATCAGAAAACTTTTTTTCATACCATGCTTTTACATATTCAAACACAAAACGGCTCCACTAATAACAACCCCTGTTGTTTATTTAACTTGTAATAATACGCTTTTTTTTGCAAATATCGTTCAATATCATCAGTGTTTTGTTCTTGTGAGATATTAAAGGTAATTGCTTGTTTTAACGATATTGCATCACGCAGCCCTAATTTAAACTGAATAAATTGCTGTGGGCATTTATAAGTGCGTAAATTTAGCTCTAGCATACTCGTTTCGCTACCTATTCACATTAATAATAAGTCCTATAACAGGGTCAATTGAGATTAACCGCAGTTAAATTTAACTTTTCCTTAAAACAACCTCTGCAATGGTTTATCCTTATAGCATCGTTAGCTATCAGGATACGTTAATGCCTAATTCGCATAATAAAGCGCAATTGCCTAGCAATCCAACTCTCAAAGAAATTAATTGGTTTAAAAAGCAAATTAATTGGGGGGAGCTGCCGCATTTTTATCATTTAGTGGCTTCGTCGGTAAGTGAATGTGAAAGTATTTTAGATCACGGATTTGATAATGCCATCAAGCGTATTATCGACAAACGCAATTGGAATTTAGAAGCGCTGAGAATAGACCCCAACGAACTTTATGAAAAAGAAAGCAATAACAAACCACGAATTTCACTGCATCAAGTGTTTACCGAGCGTGGTTTTGAATTACAAGCCCTCCCTTTTTCTAATGATACCGCCATCGATAGATACGCACGACATGATGAGACAATGGAGTTTAGGTTATGGGATCCATTGACCATGAAAACCGTTATTCGCATTAATCAATTACATAAATTTATTGGCTTTTACTTAGACCAAGGCGATGAAGCAGATAAAGCGCTTATATTACATTCTCACAAAGTGGTTCATAAAATTATTGCTTTTTTACAAACTCAATTGAACATTGTTAAGGTTGATGGGGTCACAATAAAGGCGTTTTATCAACTATGTGAAAAGGACAGCCGTTTATATAGACATGATCCTTCAAGTGCCCCTGATAAAAAATAAACAAGGAATATAATGCAGCTAAAATCAGCCTTTATCACTTTATGCAGTGCAGCGCTTACGTTTAGCCTACTGATAAGTGAGCCGTTAAAGGCACAAACCAATCTTCAACTGCCCGACTTAGGCACTTCAGCCTTACAAGCACTACCAATTGAAAAAGAAAAAGCGATTGGTGAAGTGATGATGATGCAGATCAGAGGCTCATCGCCTTTGATTAACGATCCGGTGCTTGATGAATACCTAACAACCTTAGGTAGAAAGTTAGTTGCTAACGCCAATGATGTGCGTTTTGGGTTTTCATTCTTTTGGTTAAATAATCCCGAAATCAATGCATTTGCATTTTATGGCGGCCATGTTGGTGTACACACCGGATTAATAGCCCAAGCCGATAACGAGAGTCAATTTGCATCGGTTCTTGGCCACGAAATAGCACACGTCACCCAGCGCCACTTAGCAAGGCGCATTCAGCAGCAACAAGATAATAGCGGGCTTACTATTGCAGGCATGATTGCTGGTATTTTAGCCGCGGTTGTAGCCCCTGATGCCGGTATGGCTATTATTTCAGCCAGCCAAACACAATCAGCTTTCAGTCAGCTGACACATAGCCGTTCTGCCGAACAAGAAGCAGACAGAATGGGCATGCAAACCCTCAACAATGCAGGGTTTGATGCCAGAGCATCAAGTGAATTTTTAACTAAACTTGCCGCACAAATTCGTTATAAATATAAACCACCGGCGTTTTTACTCACTCACCCTCTTCCTGAAAGTCGTGTGTCAGATGTTCGCCTTCGTGCCGAGCAATACCCTAAACGCCAGGTAAGCTCGAGCCTTGATTTTGACTTAGCAAAAAGCCGAGTCCTGGCGCGTTACGATAACAAACCCGAAAACGCAGAAGCCTTATTTAGAAAGTTAATGCGCGAAAACACCTATAACAACGTAGCATTACAATACGGTTTAGCTATTAGTTTGCTTGATCAAAAAAAGACGGATGAAGCACAACCTATTCTTGATGAGTTACTGGCAGACGATCCTAAAAACTTATTTTATATTGATACCAAAACAGATTTACTCATTGCACAAAAAAAAGCCGCAGAAGCTGTTAGTTACTTAAGCGAGCTAAATAATTATCGGCCAAATAACCAAGTGATCACCTTAAATTACGCCAACGCGGCATTAGAGGCTGAGCAATATGAGTTAGCTGAAAATATATTAAAGTCGTTTTTACTGGAAAAACCCGATCACAATTTAGGCAAACAGCTTTTAACTGACGCCTACAAAAAACAAGAAAAATTGGCGGCCTACCATGAAGCCAATGCCGATGTATTATCTCAGTATGGCGCGTATTTAAAAGCGGCCGACGAAATACAAAAAGCGCTTAATTTTGTAGAGCCAAGTGAAAATGTTAAGCAACAGCGCTTAAAAGCGTTACTCACACAGTATCGGTTATTGCAAAAAGAGCTTGCGAGGCTTTAAGTCTTTAGTGAGTTCACCTAAAATAGCCACAATTTATACTTTGGATGTATTATTATGTCAGTTACTATTTATCATAATCCGCGTTGTTCAAAATCACGCGAAACCCTTAACCTATTACAAAGTAAAAACATTGAACCGAGTGTTGTTGAATACTTAAAAACACCGCTTTCTCATGAGCAAATTAGTACCTTAGTTTCTCAACTTGGGTTTAATTCGGCACGAGATTTGATGCGCACCAAAGAAGAGCAGTACAAAGCGCTTAATTTAAAAGATGAAAATAGCGAGTCAGAGCTTATTGATGCCATGGTCAATCACCCAAAACTAATTGAGCGCCCTATTGTAGTAAATAACAATAAAGCCGCCCTAGGTCGCCCGCCTGAAAACGTATTAAGCGTTCTATAATGAGCACAACCATCGTGGTGCTGTATCACTCAAGCCATGGCTCAGTAGAAGCCATGGCACATGAGATTGCAGAGTCAATAGAGCAACAAGGTGCAACTGCATTACTGCGTACTTTTGTGGCTAAAAACCCGCATGACATTGTGATCAGTAAAGATGATTTAGTTGCCTGTGACGGGCTTGCATTTGGTACGCCGACCCGCTTTGGCATGATGGCCTCACAAGCAAAAACGTTTTGGGAAACCACCAGCGATCTTTGGCTCAAAGGCCAACTTATCGATAAACCTGCCTGTGTGTTTTCATCATCAAGCAGTATGCATGGTGGCAATGAAGCAACCCTACTCAATTTGTCATTGCCTTTGTTACACCATGGGATGATGTTGATGGGCGTACCCTACGATGTACCTGAGTTGCTCGGCACCGAAACAGGAGGAACACCTTATGGCGCCTCTCACGTTGCAGGTAGCAATAACAGCTCAACCCTAAGTCAAGACGAAATTAAAATATGTCAAAGCGTAGGAAAACGCCTGACTCAAGTTGCGAGTAAACTTAAATGATTCAAGTAAGCGAGCCTGCTAAAAAACCGATTACCATTAAATTTCAGCGCCTAGCCTTATTTGGTTATATTGGTCTGCTTATTTTAATGCCGTTATGGATGTTTGTATTAGCCCCTAGAGACGGTCACAGTAACACCTTTCTTTTCTTAGTGTATGTATTGCCACTATTACTGCCATTAAAAGGCATATTACAAGATAAAACCTACACCTATGCGTGGGCTAATTTTATTGTTATGTTTTACTTTATTCATGGCTTTACATTGCTGTGGGTCGCACAAGATGAGCTTATATGGGTATTGCTTGAGTTATTATTTGCCTCATCTATGTTTATTGGCTGTACTTATTATGCGCGCCATAGAGGGCAAGAACTTGGGCTTAAAATTCGCAAGCTTAAAGATGAGCTCGCTGAAGAAAAAGCTGCACACGAGCACGATAAAAACAATCCGTAATAAATACCCAACAATGCAAAAACGCGCTAATTAGCGCGTTTTTTTGTAGCAAAACATTAACTTTTAAACTAACTCGCTTAAAGCTGCCAACCCTACAATACAGGCTAAACCTAGTTGTGCAACAAGACTAAAAACCGACATCATTCGTATTAAAAACAACCCCCATGGGTGTTTTACATGCGGATACAATGAGCAACGCTTTAAGTTCGTTGCAAAGAAAAAACACACCACCGCCGTCATGGTCATAAAAAGAGTAAGCTCACTTTTTATAGTGATGTTTTCATCAAAAAAGAAAAATAACTGTAGCGGTAATAATAAAGCCACAAGCGCATGTAGCACATGCACCTTTTTAATTCGCTCTAGCTGCCCCTCTGGCGATAACTCTTTAATACCAAAGTCACGCTCAAGGCACTTAACTAAGTTGCTGGCTTTTATACTAACCGCTAATCGGTAACAACTTAACCCCTCGTTATTTCGCGCTCTAAAGTCATACCCTGCTTTGAGCAGTAAAATCATTAACGATTCGTTTTTACTTATCACCGCGTAATGCAGCGCCGTATTACCTTGGTCGTCTACCGCTTTTTTATCTTGGTACTGCAGGAGTGTTTCTACTACATTTACGTAGCCTTTTTCTGCCGCCCACATAAATGCTGTTTTATTACCTTCATCGGTTAAGGTGCCCGTGGCGCCTTGCTCAATAAAGCGCATTGCCATGGTTTGCTTAGCTTTTTTCTTGTTTAAATGCGCAAGTAAGGCATTTTCTAAAAGCACAATAGAATCAACATCAGGAGACACCTGAGTTAACAAAGTAAAGTAATCTTTGCCAGCAGCCACTTTTTCGCTGGTCAGCTCTGCTAAGTGGTCAATATCAGCAATCGACTGGGGAATATGCGCACTTAAACGCTCTCTAAAATCGACCTCTTTCCAAATAGCTAAGGTATCTGCAGCTGAGAGCTTTGCACCTTGCTCTAGTGCATGCTCTATCAGAGTAAAAAAGCGTTTACTAAAAAATAAGCTAATTAAAGAAAGTGGCGTTTCAATGTTATTTTGTGCCGACACACTTGCGTACTTTTCAAGTCGCTGACACAGCATTAGCACAATATTTTCTATGCTGTAATCATTGGCAAAATAATGCTCTTTCAGTGCAGCAATATACTCTTGTGCGTTTTCATCATATTCAGAAATATGCTGAAAATAACACTCTTCGAATGGCTCTAAGGGGGTTAACCAGGTTAAATAATAAATTGGGGGTAAAACAGTGGTGCATACACCATTATCTTCTTCAGTAGAGCGACAGGCGGGCCAAGCTTCTAAAGCATCTAAAATGAAGGCACCGTTTTGCTCAACCAGCCCTTTGACCAGTAACGGGTATTCCTTTGGCCAAATTAGTACATTTTCCATTAAAACAACACAACTCCAGTGTAGCTCGGGTGAGTAGTCAGTTATAACAGTATTTAGCTGACACCACGCTTAATCAAAGAAGCTAATATTCTACCACAGCTAGGTAGCCAAGCTAGCGTAAACTCATGCAATATAGGCCAAAATACAAAAGCAGCTAACAACATACGTCATTAGCTGCTTTTAAGGTTGGAGCTGTTAATTGCAAAAGTACTAACTTTGCTGAAGTTCTGCTATGACTTGGTCTAATCCCACATCAGAAATACGTTGAATGATCTCTTTTTGCTTAGCACTGAGTAACGAAATTCCCTCTGCAACAATGTCGTATACTTTCCACTGGTTGTTGTTACCTAAACGCAATTTAAAGTGCAAATCAATGGTTGGCTTATTCGGTTCAATAATTTGCGTTTTTACCGTAGCAAATTTAGAGTCGCTTGCAGCAGCGTCTTGCTCAAATATTACATCCTGCCCTGTGTACTTCATGAGCGCACCGGCATAAGTCCCTGTTAAGTAATGCTCTACAGCATTAATAAACGCAACACCTTGGTCACGGTTAATACCTTTAATATGCTTACCTAATAATTTAAACGACACAAACTTAACATCAATATGTGGCATTAAACGCTGCTGAACAATTAACGACATGGCTTCTTTGCTGGCATCGCCTTTCGCATTTACCTGTCCAATATCGTTAAATAATGATTCTGCTACAGTTTGCAATAACTGCTTAGGTGATGGCTGCGTTTGTGCATACAAAGTGCTACTGAAAAAAACAGCAATAACCATTAAAAGCTTTATAAGTTTCATAAAAAATGCATAGTTTAAATAATTAATTTAAGCGTAATTTACGCAAATAACAGGCAATAAAAAAGGCATAAATAAGCAACTTATTAATGCCTAATTGGCACCAATTAAATTAATTAAATAAATTCAATTGGTTAAATAAATCAGTTAACAAGCCATATACAAGCGGCTTTTTGTCCTTATTGAAAACACCAATTCACCGCCCTTATTATCCCTTTACTATTTTGACTTAAACCCTAGTTGGCCGTTATGAAAACCTCATACAACAGACTTTTAGTTCTTGTTTTTACCCTGTTTATATTGGCTACCAAAGCCGCTTATGCATCCTCTAACCATGGTTATGCCGTCGATTTATTAAAAGGAGAAGGCAATGTAACAGGGGCAAAGCTTGCGTATCAATATCACCCTCAAGGAATGCAAAACTTTGTCGGCGATGCTCGTTTTTATTTAGAAACCAGCGTTAATGCGTGGCAATACCGCCATGATCAACAATCACAATCCAACGTGGTCTTGGCTGTGTCACCGGTGGTGCAATTTCCAGTATTTAGTGTATACAACACCCCCTTTTATGTAGAGGCTGGCATTGGTTTTTCATTACTTGATGAGCGCTATTTTGCTGGTAAAAACCTAAGTACTCACTATCAGTTTGAAGATAGGATAGGCCTAGTGGCAGATTTTGGTGAAACTAATGTAGCGCTGCGAATTATTCACTATTCAAACGCCGGATTCAAAGCGCCCAACCCAGGTATTAACTTTTTAACGTTATCGGTGGCACAACGGTTCTAATTGCTTATTTACAGCCCTAGAGAGGATTGCAGCTTTTATTTAAAGTGGTCATAATTATCGCTTAATAAAAAATAAGAGCATCGCAATGCAAATTTGGCAAATCGTACTCGTTATCGTGATTGTACTGGCTATTGTTATCGGCAATTTAGTACTGCTGCGTTTAAGTGCAAAAAGCGAGTTTAAACCCTCAGCACCACGCTCATCTGCGCAAAGCAAAGAAACAAAAAAGCCCTGAATAATCAGGGCTTTTTTTCGTTTAAATGACTGTTCTAGCCAACTAACCAGTGTGCCATTAAGGCAATAACAGGCAAGGTTACTAAGGTTCTGAGAATAAAAATAACAAATAGCTCAAAAATATTAACCGGTATTTTACTACCCAATAAAAGTGCGCCCACTTCAGACATATAAATAAGTTGCGTTACACTCATTGCCGCAATAATAAAACGTGTTACATCGCTTTCAATTGAGCCTGCGGCTAGAATAGACGGGATAAACATATCTGCAAATCCAACCATAATCGTTTGTGCCGCCATTTCAGCTTCAGGTATTTGTAGCAATTCTAAAAATGGAATAAACGGCATACCTAAATATTGAAATATTGGCGTGTACTCAGCAATAATTAACGCAAATGTACCCACAGCCATTACCACAGGTAATACTGCAAACACCATATCAAATGCGTTGTGTAAGCCCTCTTCAATTGTGCCTTTTAAGCCTGGTGCTTTTTCTGCTTTAGTTAATGCAACATCAAGTGAATGCTTAAGTAATGTTTTGCCTTCAGGAACCAATTCAGCGTTTCCATCGGGCTCTTTACCATCAATAAGCACGTCCTTTTTAAACCGCAGTGGCGGTAAACGCGGAACAATTATCGCAGCCACTACACCCGCTAAACACACAGTTAGGTAAAAAGGTGCAAATAAGTATTCAAGCTTTACTTGGCCAATAACAACCAAACAAAAGGTAATTGAAACAGCTGAGAAAGTGGTACCAATAATCGCAGCTTCACGTTGAGTATAATATTTATCTTCATACTGACGCGCAGTCATTAAAATACCGACGCTACCATCACCTAACCATGAAGCAACACAGTTAACTGCACTGCGCCCTGGTACGCCAAATAATGGGCGCATTACTTTAGTAAGTAAGGTACCCACAAGCTCAAGTAAACCAAAGTTAAGTAATAACGGCAGTAACAAGCCCGCTAAAATAAACACCGAAAACAACACTGGTAGTAAATCTTTCAATACCAGCAAGCCGGTATTTTCTGAGGTAATAGCATGCGGCCCAACTTGAAAATAAGTTAAAAGCACAAACACCATACCTAATAACCGTGTTACTAACCAAATCCAACTCACATTAAACAAATGATTTAATAAGCGAAATTTGGTTAAGCTTTTCGGTTTAAACACACTAAATACCAACGACATAACGCCAGTAATACAAATAATCGTCGCTATTAACCCAAGCGCTATTTGACTAAATAAAGCTTGAATTGCTTTTGCCATTACCGCAATAGGAATCGTCATTATTTCGCCAGACGGTACTGGCGTCATAAACAAAAACACACCGATTAATGAAGGAATTAAAAAAACCAACCATATTTTCAAATCATAACTTTTTTGGACCGGTGCTGGGCGTGATGAATCTAACTGAGACATATTTTTAACCTGTAAAAACCACAAAAAGAGCAAAAAGCTCTTTTTGTGGGAAGTATTTATAATTATTAAATTTTAATACCGCGCTTAATTAGCGCCGCTTCTAATGCTTGTTGTAACCCATTCATTGTACCTGGTTCAAGTGTTTCGCCTTTGTCATCCATCCACGTTAGACTGGTGCCACCTTGTTTGGTTTTGCTAACCAAAATTTGGTATTGACCTTCATCAATTGGAAGCTCTATTGGTTCATCGCCCCAAATTGAATCCCACACACTGGTTTCTACTTTCGCATAATCTGCTGTAATTAAACCTGTCTCTTGGTTTATTTCAACAATAGTAAAAGATAAACGCTCTAAGAATCCAGAAAAGCGATCGAATACCGTATCGTAAGCCTGCTCAGTAACAAGTGCGGCATTGCCTTTGTTATCAAACCCGAGTTCTAACGAGATGATCCCTTGGCGCTTACGCATATCAACTTCAAGCTGACGGTAGCGGTAATCAAACTCACTCACTACTTGGTTAAGTGCACGCACTTCAAGCTGTTGTTTTAATAAATCAGTTAGCGGCTTATCACCTTTAAAATCAATAAGCTCAGCAGTTAACGAGGCTGTGCGTTGGTGTTCTTTTTCTTCAATAGTAAATTTAAAACGCTCTAAATCAACGCTTTCATCATTGCCCCATAACCAGCTTTCTTCAGGCTTTATAATAGCGTACCAATCGGTTACAAGTGTTCCTTGCGTTTTATCTTGCTGTGTTGCACTAATGTTATTATCAGCAAGCACCGCTTGAATCGAATCCCAAATAAACACATCTAAATCTTCAATGCCGTCATTTTTATCAAAATAAATACGCGCTTGTTTATCTGCTTCCTCAACCCAACTGCCTTTAGCAATGGTTAAAACTTGCGCCGGCGGACGATAGTTTGTTGCCTCCGGATTATTATCATATTGACCCACATCCATTTTATAAACAGGATCTTGAGCGGGTTGAGATAACGATGCAGGCACTTTAACCGGCTCATGGGCGCGGTAATTACGCTCATTATGAGCATCACTTGTAAATACACTACACCCTGACAAACTTACCAATACACTTACTGCTAGTGCTTTTGGGATCCAATACTGCACAGATAATTCTCCTTAGCATACCCTTAATTGTTTTAACAAATATATGAGTGGGTAATGCCGATTTGGTTCAGTGTAAAATCAATATTAACTTTACATTTATAATTTGCTTGCCTAACTGCATTCAGCCTATGAGATAACAAACGGACTAGGCTACAAATAGACACATTTTTGCTATGGTACTTTCACAAGCTTGTAAAAACAAGAAACACTGCACTATTAACCGCCTAAAATTAACCGCTGCTATAGTTTAACGCGGGTTTTGTGTTAAACTTTGCCGCCGTGCAACGCTACGTGTTTATTTTTTTGTTGCCAAGTCGGTTGTTTTCATCCAAGTAACTTAGGTACTTTAAAACCCATGACTGCATTTTCAAATCATCAAATTGTTTTAACCGCAATTGGCGAGGATAGATCGGGCATCGTCAGTGAACTTACGCAACTCGTAAGCGATTGCCACTGTAATATTATAGATAGCCGTATTGCAATTTTAGGCAACGAATTCACCTTTATTATGCTACTTAGCGGTGATATGTCAGCCATTAGCCGCATAGAGCATACATTACCCACCAAAGGCATGGAGCTTGGACTGCTCACTATGATGAAGCGTACTTCAAGCCATAATCAAAGCGAGTTTTGTGCAGGCTATACCTTAGAATATACCGGCATAGACACCCCTGGCACATTAAGCAAAGTAACGCGTTTTTTTGCAGATAATAATATTAATATTTGCTCATTAAAATCAGACACCTACGAAGAAGAAACTGAGCTTAAAATGCGCTGTGAACTTGAATTTAATATTCCCGTTGACGTTGATATTGACCAATTTAAAATTAGTTTTGAAAACCTTTCGCACGTTTTAAACGTAGATTACATCTTTCGACGTATTCGCTAAGGAGTTTAGCATGAACAAAATTACCCCATTACAAAGTGGCGACACAGCACCGGCTTTTAGCTTACAAAACCAAAATGACGAAACTGTCGTGCTCAGCGAGTTATTAAAAGAAAAACAAGTACTGGTATACTTTTATCCTAAGGCGTCAACGCCTGGCTGTACCGTACAAGCCGAAAACCTGCGTGACCAACAAGCAGAACTTGCTAAATTTAACACCCATGTTGTTGGCATAAGCCCAGATCCGATTAAGCGTCTTAAAAACTTTGAAACAAAAAAAGAGCTTAACTTTGACCTACTTTCAGATGAAGATCATGCCATTGCTGACGCTTTTGGGGTGTGGGGCTATAAAAAGTTTATGGGCAAAGAGTACGACGGTATCCACCGCCTCACTTTCTTAGTAGGCCAAGACGGTAAAATTAAACACTTGTTTGATAAATTCAAAACCAAAGATCACCACCAAGTGGTATTAGATTATTTAGCAGCTGAATAAAGGCTAAAGGCTAAAGGCTAAAGGCTAAAGGCTAAACAAGATAAAAAAAAGCGTTGCTCAAGGGCAACGCTTTTTTATATTTGCTTATTTATAATTTAGCTAATAACGGTGATTGTGGAATACCTATTCGAGGAAGTAGAGCCGGTGTTACCGCAAAGGCTGCTGGTAAACGTCCTTTTAATTCAGCCATTTTTGTTTGATTATTTTGCTGATCAAAAATGTAGTATTTTAAAACATCACCATAAGCACTTCCCTCTAAACTAGCTTGTTGCAGTGTGTCTAATGCTTTATCGTAATCTGCGCTATAAATATAAGCTAATGCTAAGTTCCCAGCAGAACCTTCGTGTAAGTTACCGTCAAGCTCTCTAGACAACTCCTCTAATTCAGCTATAGCCAGTTCATAACGACCTAGTTGTATGTAGGCATTAGCAAGCGAGTTTTTCGTAAAATATGGCGGGTTGCTTCCTGCTGGATACCATGTTTCGTAAGCACTTAAGATATCTTCATATTGTTCAAGTTTAGAAAAAACATGAACGAGTAAAGTATAACTTTCTAATTTAATTTTTCCCTCTTCAAAACCTGATAGCACATCTCTATTTGCATACCATTTTTGAATATTTTTTGCCGTTTGTATTAGTTGTGTTGATTGATCACTTTTTGCATCACCAGCTACCTCTAAAAGTTGCGCTAACTGTTGGTTATACTGATTACTAGCTGCGGGCTGTTTTTGCGCACTATGTTGTTCATTCTTTGGATTTTCATCAACAATTTGTGCTGCTGCCAACGCGCTAAAAGACAGTGCAGCCAAAGCCATTACCATATGTTTACTTTTCATTGTTTTTTCCTTGTTTAACATTTTAATCCTTTGAATATTAAAACTCTTTGAGTGTTCAATATTCAAAAGAGGGGGAGTGAAAAAGTTATATTTAGATTTTTTTTCATGCTCAGAGAGTAACAAACTGGCTAAATCTAACTGATACTTACCTTTGAGTTTACGCATACATTTTTCGTCACAACTAAGCTCTAACTGCTCTTTTGCCAAACGCGCTAGTTTTGAGCATATTGGGTTCCACCAAAAAACACTTTCTATAAAGCAAATTAGCCATGTCCAATAAATATCACCTTGTTGTAAGTGCGTTAATTCGTGCTCAATAACAGAGTTTAATTCTTTTCGATTTTCCATCTCAGGAGTAAGCCAAACAACCGGATTGACTAATCCTGTTGCAAAAGCAGGCCCTCCAATTGAGGTGAATCTTATTGGATATATACAGTTTGCTCGTTTTGAAGTGCTATATAAGCTTGAGTTAGCTTTTAAGTTTTTGACTAACTTTACATACATAGCAACACGCAATGTAAACAAGCCAATTCCACTAAACAGCAATACACTAAAAATATGGTTTAATGATGGTAACCAACTCACTGGTGCAATAATGCTACTTTCTGATGTTATGACCTGCGCACTGGTAGGGGCTATTAACGTATTTAAAAAACTAAACTCAGCAACATTAACAGTATATTGCGATGTACTTTCAAATAATGGCAATTGAGAAAAGTATTGCCAAGGAACAAACCAGGCTATTAAAGCCAGCATTATTACGTAAAAATTTAATCTAGAAGGGGCACTTTTCATCCCTAATGATGCAAGCAAACAACACACACTAATAATTGTGCAAGTTACAAAATAATCCATCATAGCCTTCTCCTTTAATCTTGCTTTTTATTTTTCAATAACGATTGTAGGTACTCAATATCCTCGTCATTCAGTTTTTCTTCTTTAATAAAATGGGCAATTAAGCTGCGAGAGTTACCTTTAAAAAAACGCTGCATAAAGCTAGGCATTGCTTGTGCTGAAAATGCGCTTTGAGTGATCACTGATTTAAATACGATCGCTCTCCCCTCGTTCCCACAGCGTACTATCGCCTCTTTTTGCTCTAACCTATCAACGATTGTTTTTACTGTGGTGTAAGCTACTTGCTTATCTTTTTTTGTATCAGCAAGTAGGGCTTTATGTAACTGGCTAGCAGTACAAGGCTCGTGCTGCCAAAGCAACTGCATTATGTCTAATTCAAATTCACTAAGTTTCATTTTAACCTCTATTACTACAGTTGTAGTTTTCATCTATTACAAATGTAGTAATAAGCACTCAGTGTGTCAATATAAAAATTATATAATTTAAAATAAAAAATAAATTTAGAGGTTGGTAAATACATAAGCGATAAGAGGCATAATTATCGAAGTGAACATATATAATGAGATGTCATTTTTTGTATTTATTGCTTTAGTACATTAGTATCTCTGCCGATAGCTAAATTGGTAACGAATAACATTATGGATAATAAACCGTGATACAGCTAAATAAACACTCAGCCTTTTACGTTAAAATTACAGCCGAAAAAACAAATATTGCACTACAAACAAAAGACACAACAAAAAATCAGGACAACACTGATTATCAATTATCAGATAAAGAGCGCAATAAACTCTCAGGAAAAAAGGCTGAGCAAAATGCTGAAAAAACAGCAAGTTCAGAAATGCCTGAATATATCGCTAAAATGATAGAGCAACTTAAGGAGCTCAAGCAGCTGCTTGAAGAACAAAAAGAGCAACTCACTCAATTACAAGCTCAATCGGACCAAGAAGACGAGGCAATACAGGCACAAATTGAAGCACAAGCAAACATCGTTTCATCAACACAATCTCAGGTAATTGCGCTCGTGCAAATGATCGGCCAAGCCATGAAGGATGCAGGTATTACAGACGCGGGGGCACTTGTAAGTGCCATTGTTTGAATTTTCAGAGCAAAGATTTCAATAATAAATAGCCTACCCTAGCGGTTAAAAAACTACGCTGTGCTTGCGTTCTCACTCTCCATCTAACAGTGCTTGCTGATAAATTTTATTAAACTCTTCAGCAGGTAAATCAGCCGCAAAGTGATATATAAGCGCTTTGTATTTATCGCTTTGAATTAATTTTGAGAGTGTATTATTAAAGTTCTGCATAAATTTCATATAACACGTTGTTAAAACTTTATAGGTTTTTAAAAAATGGAGTTTGAAAATGCGAAAAGAGTTCGAATTCACGGTCAAGGGTCATAAAATTAAAATTGTTAACTCATGGTTTGGTGGTGCAATACTATATGTTGATGGCGATTTTCGTGATCAAGATTCTACTTTTATTGCTAATGGCAAAACGGCACTTCTTTCAGCTAAACTTGCTGACTTTGGTATTTTAGAGATTTTCCCCATATCTGCTTTAATATCTGTAGAAATGGATGCATTTTTAATTACGGACGATGAAAGGTTGCAAGTATACAGGTCACATAAGCGTTTAACCTTAGCACAGCAGCGATTAGCAAAATAAACACATAGGTAAAATATGAAACTATTAATGGCCCCTTTAATACTCATTATTGCTGGATGCAGTAGTGTTGCGCAAAAAGATGAACAATATTCGCCGTGCTCTGAGGCGTGGTTTAACTATGTTGAGCAGCAAATTAATACCGGTGACGGTTATGAACATGGGCCAGACATTGGCTCTTTAGAATGGCGCTCTGTGATCATGTTTAAACTCGGTATTAGAGATAAGCCAAATGTACCAGAATTAAACACACAGCTGTGGTGTCAGTTTATTGATGAAAATTATATTTAAAGCCAGCTTAACTTTATGAGTTAAAATTTGTTTAGTTAGGTTGGGTTTATAACCCAACCTTGTATCTACGTTATATAACTTAACGCAGAGCAGCTTACAGCTGCTCTTTAACTAATCCCCAAATACTTATGTACTTGAATTGATAAGCGCCAGTTTTTAGCGATACAAGTATCAATGGCTAATTTAGTGGCTGAGGCTTTTTGGCTGATTGGCTGCAAATATACCAGTTTTGGGTTTACGCCGGTGGCGGTAAATAGCTCTTCCAGTTCTTCTACGTGTTTTTGCATAGCAACTGGGTGTTTAATTTCATCGGCGCGTTGCATGGCACTACTGAGTACTTTGTAGCCACCGCGCATATTAATTTTTGGCGATACCGTGACCCACGTTTGTGCAGGGGCGAGTATTTCAAAGGTGCCACTGGTTTCTACTTGTGTGCTAAAGCCATGATCATGCAGTAAATTACATACTGGGTTCAAATCATACATGCAAGGTTCGCCACCGGTTATAACAACATGCTTGGCGGTATAGCCACGGGACTTAAATAATTCAAGTACCTGCGCTGCGCTGGCCTCAGCCCAATGATCTGAGTCGGCTTTTTTTTCTACCGTGTCATCAAGTGATACTTTATATACGTTATCAACATCCCAGGTTTGCTTTGTGTCGCACCATGAACATCCCACAGGGCAACCTTGCAGGCGTAGAAAAATAGACGGCGTACCAGTAAAACTCGCTTCACCTTGAATGGTTTCAAACACTTCATTAATTTTGTACAAAAGAAATCTCACTTACAACCTGACGGCAAAATTGTTACTATTAGAAATCACAAAGCACGGTGCAAAAATTGTCATTTATGCCTTGGCCGTGTAGTATATCGCGCCCTGATATAAACCTCTATCAAAACTAAAGAGCAAACCACGTATGACGCAAAAAGTAGTTGTTATTTATTCCGGCGGTATGGACTCATTTACTGTATTAAATAAAGCCCTGCAGCAAGGCCATGATGTTTATGCCCTCTCGTTTGATTATGGTCAGCGTCATGTTAAAGAACTTAAAGTCGCCGCCAGCGTATGTGAAAAGCTAAATGTACCGCACAAAATTGTTGATATATCGGCAATTAATCAGCTTATTGGTGGTTCGTCGTTAACAGACGATATTGATGTGCCAGAAGGCCATTACGAAGAAGAAAGCATGAAAAGCACCATTGTGCCTAATCGCAACATGATTTTACTTTCTTTAGCGGTAGGTTATGCGGTGTCGCTTAAAGCAAGCAAAGTATATTACGGTGCGCATTCGGGCGATCATGCTATTTACCCAGATTGCCGCCCTGAGTTTGTTAAAAAGATGGATGATGTGTGTCGTATTGCAAATTACGATGCGGTAGAAATTTTTAGCCCGTATTTAAATAATACTAAAATCGATATTTTAACCGATGGTATTAAAATGGGATTAGACTACAGCCAAACATGGACCTGTTATAACGGTCGTGATAAGGCCTGTGGCAAATGTGGCGCTTGCCAAGAACGTTTAGAAGCCTTTGAGCTGAACAACGTAACTGACCCGCTTGAATACGAGTAAAGTTTAAAATAAGCACACTATAAGGCTACCAAGGGTAGCCTTTTTTAGCATGAAAAAACATTAAAGCCAGCGTTTTACCCGCGATTTGTAATCCTCAAATTGCTCACCAAATAACTGATGTAACGCCCGCTCTTCGGGAATGATTTGAAACAGCGTTAAATAACCAACGTAGCCCACAATACCTAAAAAAGCCCAAATAGAGCTTAGCCACACGCCCCACCCCGCCAGTATAAAAGCAAAGCCTAAATACATAGGGTTACGTGAGAGTTTATATACCCCTGAGGTAACTAAGCTTGTTGCTTGCTCAGGTTTATTTGGTAGTACCGTGGTTTTGGCTAAACGAAAACTGACGACCCCGGCAATACAAAAGAAACAACCTATAGCGACTAATCCTAATGCTAGGTAAGTTATGAAGGCGGTAAAGTCTATTACTGTGTAATGCGCAATCAGTGCCATAACAGCAGCGAAAAATACCACAACGACAACCGGTGGGATTTTATTATTTAACATACCTATTCCTTGTATCGATTAAAAAAACTACATGGTTATTATATGGTGGCGGCACAAATAATAACAATGACTTTATAAATACAAATAAAGTTACAATTAATTAGCTTTATCGGCGCTTAATTATGGTTATAATTTAAACTTAAAATAAAATTAAAGGAAGTAATTATGTCTGGCACAACAATGATAGTTCTCATTGTACTTATTTCTGTCGGTTCGGGGGTTATTTACGATATGTATAAAAAGCACCTTGAGTTTAAACATAAAGTACAGGACAACAACCAAGACGCACACAAACAACTAGCTGAGGTAACCGCTCAAGTGAGTGAACTTAAACAACGAGTACAAACACTTGAAGCCATTGTTACCGACTCAAGCTATAGCGTAAAACAAGAAATAAACAAACTATAGCCGTCCCTTAGTTATAAATAATTAGGGTATAAATGTGCATTTTCTGGCTGCTCTATACCATGGGCAGCTAAAAACCCGCCAATGGCTTGTCCCCCCCCTTGAGGTGCCCTGCCGCTGTCTATTTCAAAGTTTAACTGATTCGCCTCTTGCTTACCCATAGAACATAAACTAACTGAACTTGGTGAACGCATGGCAATACTTAGCTCCCCTACCTGCTCTGCGTGTACATCTTTACTAAAGCGCGCAAAGCCTTGGTATTTAAAATGCTCACTCACATACTCGTTACTTACAGCAACCAGTGCGGTAATAAAGCTATGTAAAAAGCTGTTGGTTGTTGCATTAGGTGCTAAAAATGACAAGGTTTTATTATTAAATTCGCTTAGCTGACAACTATCGCAATGAAGTTTAACCGTATACACCTGCTCACCGGTGATTATTGCTTGGCAGTTAATTAGCGCAATTTTATTATCCGCAAACACCAGGCGCTCAATCAGGTCGTTCAATGGAATATTTTTAAACGATGTGCTTTTAACAAGCTCAGGGTTTTGAGCCATAACGGGTAAGTCATGATGATTATTAAATGGCGTGCTGGTTGCGCCTTGATGCTGCAGCTGAAAAAGCTCTCTTACTTCATGCTCGCGTGCCACTTTCAATGCTAAAAATGCTGTTTGAATAAGCTCTGAGGTTGGCAAATTTTGCTCTACTGGCCAGCGACGACCAAACAGTAACTTTTTTGCTTTGTTCTCAGCACGGTAATTATCTGGACTAAGTACCGCCACTTGCAGATAAATATCACTGTTTTTTTCTGCAGCTAACACACTAAAGTGAGTAGAAAAACTAATGTCGTTAAGCACTTCATTAACGCTGGCTAGCGTATGTTTGTAACGTAAAAAATGCTGGGGAACAATCCAGTTATTATTGGCCAATTGCACTAACGGTGCATACGAAATCGGTTGCTCGTAACTGTGTTGCCACTTTTGCCCATCGCCCAATAATGGCTCAATTTTTATATTTTTATCTGACATATTTAAACCAAATAAATCCGCCTGATGGCAAGATATTAACTATGAAGCACTTTACGTAGTTAATCACAAAAACCGATCACACTGACTTAGCATTCAAATACTCGTTGATACTCTGTTATAACTTTTTGATAGTAAAGTCTATCTTTATTGAGCATTCGAGTATAATGGTTAAGCAATTGCTGCTGATATTGATGATGTTGTGGATTGTGTTTATCCCACATTTGAGCACCGGTTTGAGTGAGTGTTTGGCTGGCATTTACACTAACGTGTAATACTTCGTAAAAACGTTTGTTTTCAACAATAATTTGCTCGTTTTCGAGCTTTAAATTACAGGCTTTTAAACCTGCACGCACTTTGTAAAGATGCTGAATGGGGCAAATAATAAAACTGAGTTGGTGCAAGCTTTGCGGGTTGTTGGCAATAATTTGTTCAATAAGCTTTAAACATAAATCGCCCCCCACACCAGCAATAACCACCACTTGCTTTGCAACTGTTGACAATTTAATCTGCGCAACATCTTCGCAGCGCACTTGCCATGAAGGTAAAGACTTTCCTTGCTCAAATTGTTGCAGCGACTGTTCGAGCGCTTCCATTAACGTTGGAATAATATCCACAAAATTTATATGTTTTGCTATACCGCGCTCAAGTAACGCCATCCCTAAAAAGCCATGATCGCAGCAACAATCCCAAACAATATCGTAAGGCTCTGTAATTAATGAATTGATGGCGTTTAAACGTTTACTCAGTTTCATTTAACTCACTATGTTTTTGTTTTGTACACCAATGCTTTTAAGCTTTTATCGCTATCAATTTCAATAAAGCGATCAGTCGGTTCTAGGCGTTTAACAAACTCAATAGCACCTTGAGTATGTTCTTGAATAAGTGCTTTAAAGTCATTTTCGGAAAGCTCTGGGCTATTAGCGCATAACAACAGCTGTGTAGTGTCGTTTAAAAGCTCAGGGAGTCTGCGCAGCACTTTTTGGTAGTCTTTTGTTAATATAAAACTGCCTTTTTGAAAGCTGGGTGGATCAACAATAATTAAATCAAACGGTGCGGCTTTTTTTAGCTTACCAAACGACTTTAAAATATCATGCGGTAAAAAACTGACGCCCCTATCAACATTGTTTAATTGATGGTTTTGCTTACCGACTTTTAACACGCCCTTGCTCATATCCATGTTCATCACATGATCGGCACCGCCGTGCATAGCCGCTACCGAAAAACCACAAGTATAAGAAAACAGGTTAAGTACTTTGGCATGTTTACTATTGTGCATGACAAACTCACGGCCTTTTCGCATATCTGGAAAAATACCGGTGTTTTGCTTACTCATTAAATCAACCAAAAAACGCACACCATTTTCGGCTACGCTATGGCGCGCGGGCAATTGCCCATGCACTAAGGTATTGTGGCTTTGCAGCCCCGCTCGCTGCTGATATACCAATGCAGTAATTAGCTCTGGATGATGTTGTTGTGCCCACTGCCATAACGTATCGGTGAGCGTAGTGAGTGTAACCTCATCAATTTCACTGTATGACACCAAAAACAAACTCGGTGGATAAAAGTCTAAGTTAATATGGCTTAGCGCTTCTACGCTGTGGCCGCGACCATGAAATACGCGGCATAATTCGTTATCTGCAAAAGGCGTGTCTGCTAATGCATTAATAAGAGGAGTAAAATCGATTGTCATTTAATTAATCAACTGTTGTTGTAGTTCATGTATTTCGTCGCGTACAGTGGCAGCTTTTTCAAATTCTAAATCACTGGCGTAGGCATGCATTTTGGTTTCAAGCTGCTTAATTTGCGTGGCAATTTCTTTCGCACTAAGAATTTTTTTAGACTCTTTACGAATAAGCTGCAAGTTATCTTGTGGTGAGGCATCTTCACCTACATCCATTACATCAAGTATCTTTTTAACCAAGGCACTGGGCTCAATACCGTGCTTAACATTATAAGCGTGTTGTATTTCTCGGCGTCGGTCAGTTTCTTCAATGGCTTTGGCCATCGATTTAGTGATTCTATCGCCGTATAAAATAGCACGACCATCAAGATGGCGAGCAGCACGGCCTATGGTTTGAATAAGCGAGCGAGCTGAACGTAAAAAGCCCTCTTTATCGGCATCTAAAATAGCAACTAGTGCCACTTCTGGCATATCTAAGCCTTCACGTAGTAAGTTAATGCCTACTAACACATCAAACACGCCGGCTCGTAAATCACGAATAATTTCAACCCGCTCTACAGTGTCTATGTCAGAGTGTAGGTAGCGTACTTTTACATTATGTTCGCTTAAATAATCAGTTAAATCCTCAGCCATGCGTTTGGTCAGTGTTGTTACTAACACGCGCTCTTTTGCTTCAACACATTTGTAAATTTCTGAGAGTAAATCATCAACCTGATCGCCTACCGGGCGAACTTCAATAACAGGGTCAAGTAAGCCGGTTGGACGAATAACCTGCTCTGCAACTTCGCCGTTGCTGCGCTCTAATTCAAAGTCACCCGGGGTAGCCGATACATAAATGGTTTGTGGTGCAATGGCCTCAAACTCTTCAAAACGCAGTGGCCTGTTATCCATAGCTGAGGGCATTCTAAAACCATATTCAACGAGGTTTTCTTTACGGCTTCTATCGCCTTTATACATGGCACCAATTTGCGATACGGTTACGTGCGATTCATCAATAATCATTAATGCATCATCGGGTAAATAGTCCAGTAATGTTGGCGGTGGATCGCCAGGTGTGCGCCCCGATAAGTAACGACTGTAGTTTTCAATACCGGAGCAATAACCAAGCTCGGTCATCATTTCTATGTCGTATTGGGTACGCTGAGCTATGCGTTGCTCTTCTACTAACTTATTAGCGCTGAGCAATTGTGCTCTGCGCTCTTTAAGCTCAACTTTTATTTTTTCGATGGCTTCGAGAATTTTTTCTCGTGGCGTTACATAGTGAGTTTTAGGATAAATAGTGGCACGCACTATGTGTTTTTCGACGGCACCGGTTAGAGGATCAAAAATACTTAGGCGTTCAACTTCATCATCAAACATTTCTACACGCACTGCATAGGTGTCTGATTCAGCTGGAAATATATCAACAACTTCACCACGAACGCGGTATGTACCGCGACTAAAATCAATATCGTTTCGCGTATATTGTAGCTCTGCAAGACGGCGCAGCATGTCACGTTGGTCGACCTTTTCACCCACTTTTAAAAGCAGCATCATTTTCATGTATGAATCAGGATCGCCCAGACCATAAATCGCCGATACCGATGCAACAATTATAGTATCGCGACGCTCTAACAGCGCTTTAGTGGCGCTGAGCCGCATTTGCTCAATGTGTTCATTGATGGATGCATCTTTTTCAATAAAGGTGTCACTGGCTACCACATAAGCTTCTGGTTGGTAGTAATCGTAGTAAGATACAAAGTATTCAACCGCATTATGCGGGAAAAATTCTTTCATCTCGCCGTATAATTGAGCCGCTAAGGTTTTATTGTGCGCCATAATAATAGTGGGGCGATTTAAATCACTAATGATATTAGCCATCGTGAAGGTTTTTCCCGTCCCTGTTGCACCCAATAAGGTTTGATGAGCAAGCCCTGCTTCTAAACCTTCGCACAACTGAGCGATAGCGGTAGGCTGATCCCCAGCGGGTTTAAATTTTGATTCTAACTGAAAATGATCGCTCAATGACTACACTCCTGTAATGCTTGACTGCTTAACGCTTCAATTTCTTTCATAAACCACTTGTAGGCTACAAATGCTGTAAATAAATTACCAATGGTCGCGCCAATAAACAAGCCGATTAAGCCTGCAAGTTCGTTCCCGATATACGCAAAGGGAATATAAAAAACAAACAACCGAATAACGCTCAAAACTAAGGCGTTCATGGGTTTGTGTAAAGCGTTAAACGAGGAGTTGGATAAAATGATCACTCCTTGCAAGCCATAACTTAATGGGATGGTATAAATAAACAATTTTATGACATCAACAACGGCTTGCTCTTTACCAAATATTTCACTAATGACGCCAGAAAACATAATTAATAAAATATAAATAACAAACTGCCATAACATCACAAATTTTAAGGTTCCTAGGTAGGCATCCTTTACGCGAGAAAAATGACTCGCTCCAAAGTTTTGACTAATAAAAGGGGGCAAAGTCATCGACAAGGCTAATACCACTAAACTCGCTATTGATTCTATTCGACTCCCTACCCCAAAAGCAGCCACGGCTTCGGGGCCATGATGAGCAACCAATGCCGTCATTACTGCCATAGCAACTGGGGTGAGCATGTTAGCACCCGCTGCCGGTAAACCAATTTTTAAAATTTTACGAATTGCACCAATAACAGTTTGTTTGCCCGCTTTTAAACTAAGCAACTGCTTTTTAACAATTAATATGTAAAAAATAATCGCCACTCCAACTGCCCAAGCTATAACACTGGCAATGGCAGCCCCTTTAATGCCTAATGCGGGAATGGGACCAAAGCCAAAAATCAGCATGGGATCGAGTACAGCATTTATAAGTCCAGCTCCCCCCATAATAATACTCGGTGTTTTAGTATCGCCACTGGCTCGCAGTACAGAATTACCAATCATCGGGGTAATTAAAAATACACTGCCTAAAAACCAAATACTGATATATTCATGAATTAGCGGGAGTACTTGCTCCCCTGCCCCAAGCAACGTAAATATGGGATCAATCAATAAATAGCCACTAGCAGATAAAATTAATACTAATATTACCGCTACCAACAACGAAACACTGGCATCAAAGCGCGCTTCTTCTAAATTGTTACTGCCTAATGCTTTTGCAATAACCGCAGAAGTCCCTATACCTAAACCAATTGCTAAACTAATCACGGTAAAAGTAACAGGAAATGTAAAACTAACTGCAGCAAGCGGCTCTGTACCCAATAAACTAATAAAAAAAGTATCAACTATGTTGAACATCATCAGGGTAATCATCCCAAAGATCATTGGAACGGTCATTTTCTTTAACGTAGGCAAGATTGGAGCAGTGAGTAAATCAGGGCGAGTATGTGATTGAGAATGTGCGCGCATAAAATAAATAAGCCTCTTTTACTGAGCTGCATATTTTAAAGCATCCGGAGAGTTCAAGCCATGCTTTATTAAATCTAAACAACTAAATCAGCCTTTAATCTACAAACTATTACTTTTACGCTGTTGTAAATAAATTTTGCACAAACACATTAAAAATCAAATTAAATACACTTATGTAACTTTTGCAACATTTACCTTTTAGATTTTGTTGCTTTATTACACAGTTAGCGATGATGCTTTATCGTCACGAAAAATTTTATTTATCGTTTAGGTGGCTATCTAAGCTGAATCATAAGCCTTTGTTTTTTTTAATATATAAAAAAAAGCTTTTTAATACTTGAAATCGTTGTAGCGCCCTACAATGCTGGAGGTGCTGATGTTCTTAAAGTTTCATAAACAGAGTTATCCACAGAAACCGTGGATAACTCAATCAACACCACGTTTATAAAGGGCTACAACGTGGTGCTAAATTGTCAGATCATTTGGTTTTTTCCGTTACCAATATGCAAACAGCGTTGTATGCCCCCGTTATGTGTATGAAGGTGATATTTTCTTAGGCTAATATCAGTGAGTAACACATTCAAACAGGTAGCTAACTCATTGATTGTTTTATTTTTGTACAAGGCATTGCTGCAGTCAAAATTTATATTATGTTTTAGCGCTAATTTTAGTTTACGTAACTAATACGCATTTAGTTCAACCGTTTTAACGTACCAAAAAAAAAGGAGCCATTTATTTTAAATAAGTTAATTATCGCTTTATAAAAAATACAGGAAATAGAACGCGTTTTTGCTATTAAAAGCCGTTTTCTTAAATTTTACTCATCACTTTATTGCCTCAAATTACAAACTTCATGCAAATATTGCCCTGTTTTATAAAACAGTATCACTGCGCTTTACTTAAATAGTGTTACAAAACGCGCAGATTGCACATAAAAACAACGAATAGACCTCTTTTTTGAATTTATGATCTTTTATATGTTGACACTTTGCTATGCGGTCATTAATATTTCGCCCCGTTGAAAGGCAAGACGCTTCCCCCTTAGCTCAGTTGGTTAGAGCGACGGACTGTTAATCCGCAGGTCCCCCGTTCGAGTCGGGGAGGGGGAGCCAATTTACTACAATCACATAGACATACCCTTCAATTTGCTCTACCATTCTTCTTTTAAAATAAAAACTTTTTTGCTTAAAAAACTAACTATTTGATAACTATTAATATCGAGTTATAATTAGTTTAATAATCATGAGGTTGTGTCCTCCCCCATTTGACATAAAAAGATTAAATAATGGCAGCTTTCAAAAAACTTATTCTTATACAATTGTTAGCTTGGCTGGTACTTGTATCCGCTGGTAGTTATTTTATTAGCCAAAATTTTGATAATGCCATCGGCAATGCTCAAAAAAATGCACAAGCGACCGTTGAGCAATACATTAAAAATCTCTCTGCGACAGATATATCAGCAGAAAATCTTAAAAACACGCTTGCAACTAGTGAAACCTTTTCATATTTTGTTTTACGAGACTATCAAGGCGTTGAAGTATTTTCGGTTAACAATGCAGTGCAATTACCTATTATTGCTGAGCTTATTCAATCTAGTAGCAACTCAGTACGTCCCCAGTACGCCACAAATAATAACGCCGATATAAAAATTGAATTTAAATTAAACATTACTCACTTGGGTGAGCAGTTTCAAACCGCGTTTTTTGTTATTTTAATTGTTAGCACCCTACTCGCCCTAATACCTATTATATTGATGAAAACCATTGTTAAGCACATTAACGACAATATATGTACGAACGTTGCTGATGTTATTGATGTATATATCAATCAAAACCAACTAGGTGATGATTTTGCAACTAAAATTGATTCACCTGAGTTAGCTAAGTTAGGAAAAAGTTTAATTCCTAGCTTTAATCGTTTATCGCACTTTTTAAAAAGTAAAAATGACAATATAAAAAATGCAGCTCACGATATTAAACGTGAAGCCTACAAAGACGGCGTTACTGAATTAGGTAATCGCAATATGTTTGTTGATTACTACGAAAAAAATATAGAAAACACCGAAATAAGTACATTTGGCTCTTTAGCACTTGTCCGCTGTAGTGAGTTACAGTCAATTAATCAAAGTCGAGGCTATCAAAAAGGTGATGAGTACATTAAGTCGGTTGCAGATATCATAGTAAATATCAGTGGCACCTATTTCGGCAGTCAAGTTTTTAGAGTAAACAGCTCTGACTTTATAATTATATTGCCGAATACCCCGTTAAAAGAAGCTGAAAAATTTGGTGAAAACTTACAATCTCGCTTTACTCAATATATGCAAAACCAAGAGCTTAGCTCGGTTGCAAACACAGGTATTGTGGGGTACGAAAAAGCCAAACCTTTAGGTGAGTTGCTCTCTATCGTTGATAACGCAATGAGTATGGCGCAATCTAAGCAAGCTAATGCGTGGCATGTGCAACGCGATACTGATCTTGTTAATAATGTGAGCGCAGGGTTTGGTAATCAAAACTGGCGTAAAGTGATTAACGAAGTGATCGAGTCTAAAAGCGTCCATTTAATGATCCAAAATATTATGCCATTAGGCAAAAGCATTAAAGCCTATGCTGAAATTCAAGCCCGCTTCAAAACAGAAGAAAACCAAGCTTTGCCTACCGCTTCATTTTTAGCAATGGCTGAAAAACTCGATATGGCGATAGAAATTGATAAGTTAATAATAGAAACGTCATTAGAAAGAATAAAATCGAGTAATTTATCTGAAAAATACTTTGGCTTAAATATTACCCCTTCAAGCGCGCATAGTGACCAATTTATGATTTGGTTAGAGCGTCGTTTGCTTAAAGATACCCATATTGCTTCTAAGTTAATTTTTGAGGTGAGTGAATTTGGTCTGCAACAAAACATTAAAGCAAGCAAACGTTTTATTGATATGGTGCATCGCGTTGGAGCCAGAATTACTGTTGAACGCTTTGGTGTCGGGCTCACCTCATTTAAGTTTTTCAGAGATTTAAAACCAGACTTTATTAAAATGGATGCAAGTTATACCCGAGGCTTAGAGGATGATAAAAATAATCAGTACTTTATGCGTTTAATGGTCGACCTTGCTCATAGAATTGGCGTTAGTGTTTTTGCTGAGGGCGTTGAAAGCCAAGAAGAAAAACACATTGTAGATACGTTATGCCTAGATGGTGTTCAAGGTTACTACATTGAAAAGCCCAAAGACATCTAACTAATTACCCTATTTAATGATAAAAAAGAGCATTTATGCTCTTTTTTACTTTTTAATGTGTGCTTTTATGACTGTTCAATCGTTAAAATGCTGACAGTTTTTTAATTGCAAACTCCCTTAAATTTAACCCTTTACAATTAGCCCATTATTTAACGTTGTTTATTTAACTGATAATCACTCAACGTGTTGTTAATCACAGTAGAAAAAAGGATAATACACGGGATTTTATTAGCGTGAGGCACACATGACAGAATACGTCTTGTTATTAATTGGAACAGTGTTAGTCAACAACTTTGTATTAGTACAATTTTTAGGCCTTTGCCCGTTTATGGGTGTGTCTGGGAAACTTGACACAGCCATAGGTATGTCTTTGGCAACTACCTTTGTGCTAACGCTTGCCTCTGTAACAAGCTATTTAGTAAATGAGTATATTTTATTACCTTTGGATATTACCTATCTGAAAACAATGAGCTTTATTTTAGTGATAGCTGTTGTTGTACAATTTACTGAAATGGTTGTCAGAAAAACCAGTCCAACGCTTTACCGGTTACTGGGAATATTTTTACCTTTAATAACCACTAACTGTGCGGTATTGGGTGTTGCTTTATTAAATATCAAAGAAGATCACACGTTTTTACAATCGGCCGTTTATGGCTTTGGTGCTGCGGTTGGGTTTTCATTAGTATTGGTTTTATTTGCTGCATTGCGCGAGCGTTTAGCCGCAGCAGACGTACCAACCCCATTTAAAGGTGCCTCAATCGCAATGATAACGGCAGGTTTAATGTCAATGGCCTTCATGGGTTTTACTGGATTAGTGAAGTTTTAATATGACCTTGTTGTACGCTTTAATAGCGCTGGGTTTGCTGGCGTTAATTTTCGGATTAATTTTAGGGTTTGCAGCAGTGCGCTTTCGAGTTGAAGGTAATCCTGTTGTAGAACAAATAGACACCATTTTACCGCAAACACAATGCGGCCAATGTGGTTACCCGGGCTGTCGTCCTTATGCAGAAGCCATTGCCAATGGCGATGAAATAAATAAATGCCCTCCAGGTGGTGATGCGACAGTTAAAAAATTGGCTGATTTGATGGGTGTTGAGGCTAAACCCCTCGCTGGCGGTGAACAAGCAGATCCGGTTAAAACAGTGGCGTATATCCGCGAAGACGAATGTATTGGCTGTACCAAATGTATTCAAGCCTGCCCTGTTGATGCCATTGTGGGTGCAACACGTCAAATGCATACCGTTCTAATTGACGAATGCACTGGCTGCGATTTGTGCGTGGAACCTTGTCCGGTCGATTGTATTGACATGCTACCTGTTGCACCAACAAAACAAACCTGGAAATGGCAATTAGACGCTATTCCAGTTACCCAAATAGATTAGAGGTTTGAGTGGAAAAGTTACTTGAACAAATAAAAAAAGGCACCGTTTGGGCATTTCCTGGCGGCGTACATCCTCCTCAGCAGAAATCATTATCTAATAGTGCGCCTATAGCCAGACTCCCTTTGCCTGAAAAACTTGTTCTGCCTTTAAAGCAGCACATTGGCGCTAGTGGTAAATTAATAGTTGAAAAAAACCAGCACGTATTAAAAGGCCAAGCCTTAACAAAGCCATCAGCTAATTGGTCGGTGCCAATACATGCACCTACATCAGGCACAATTATTGATATTACGCCTATGCCATCAGCGCATCCTTCGGCATTACCTGAATTAAGCATTATTATTGAACCCGATGGCAACGATACCTGGTGTGAATTATCGCCTTTAGTAAACCCAGCCACTGCATCACACGATGAACTGGTTGATGTTATTCATAATGCGGGTATTTCTGGGATGGGCGGCGCAGGCTTCCCAACCTATGTAAAAGCTGATATTAAACAACCTATTGAATTTTTGATTGTTAATGCGGTTGAGTGTGAACCTTACATCACGGCTGACGATACCTTAATGCGTGAGCACGCCGCTGAAATAGTTAAAGGTATTGAGCTAATGCAGCAGTTACTCAATCCGACGCTGTGTATTATTGGTATTGAAGATAATAAGCCCGAGGCTATCACAGCCATGACAGAAGCGGCGAAGCATAACGAGCATATCTTAATACAAACTGTGCCTACTGTTTACCCTTCTGGCGGTGAAAAACAGCTAATAAAACTGCTCACTAACCGTGAAGTACCAAACGGCGGTATCCCTGCTGATATCGGCATTTTAGTACATAACACCGGCACTTTATTTGCGATTCAGCAAGCTGTATACGAAGGTAAACCGTTAATTGAGCGTGTCGTTACCGTTACCGGCAATACTATACATAACCCTGGCAACGTATGGGCGTTATTAGGTACTGAAATTAAGCACTTACTTGATTGCCAAGGTTTTTCACCGGTGCCACAGCAACGCGTGATCATGGGCGGCCCTATGATGGGCTTTACCTTACCCACAGTTCGTATTGGCGTTGTTAAAACAACAAACTGCATACTTGCCCCAGATCATAAAGAGTTAGCAGAGCCTGGCCCAGAAAAAGCCTGTATTCGCTGCAGTGCTTGTGCCGATGCCTGCCCTGCCTCGTTATTGCCACAACAATTACAATGGTTTGCTAAATCAAAAGAATACGACAAACTCCAAGAGCATAACTTATTTGACTGTATTGAATGTGGTGCCTGTGCCTATGTATGCCCTAGTGAAATACCACTTGTTCAGTATTACCGCGTTGCAAAAGTTGAAATTAAAGAGCAAATTGCCGAGAAGATAAAATCAGATCGCGCTAAAGAACGCTTTGATGCACGTAAAGCGCGTTTAGAGCAAGAACAAGCTGAGCGAAAAAATCGCCACAAACGTAAACCTGCCCCTAAATCGACCGAAGAGCAGCAAAAAGTAGCCGATGCTCTTGCCCGCGTTAAAGATAAAACCAGCGATGGTGACAATAAATCAGCTGTAGCAGCGGCAATTGCGCGCGCTAAAGCGAAAAAGCAAGGTGGCGAACTCGAGCCAGATAACAGTGAAGTTGCCAAAGAGCGCGCAGCACGTAAAGAACAAGCTCGCCTTTACAAAGAGCAAAAGGCACAAAACAATGGTGATGACGAGCCTGTAGATGATAAAAAATCAGCCGTTGCTGCCGCTATTGCCCGTGCTAAAGCTAAAAAAGCAGCACAAGCCAATGAACAAGCACCAAGTGATGATATTACAAGTGAATCGCCAGTCGCTGCCAATGATAAAAAAGCCGCGGTAGCTGCTGCTATTGCCCGTGCTAAAGCCAAAAAAGCAGCACAAGCCAATGAGCAAGCACCAAGCGATGACACAGTAAGTGAATCACCAGCACCGACTGCAGATGATAAAAAGGCTGCGGTAGCTGCGGCCATTGCCCGCGCTAAAGCCAAAAAAGCAGCACAAGCCAATGAGCAAGCGCCAAGCGATGACACAGAAAGTGAATCACCAGCACCGGCTGCAGATGATAAAAAGGCTGCGGTAGCTGCGGCCATTGCCCGCGCTAAAGCCAAAAAAGCAGCACAAGCCAATGAGCAAGCGCCAAGCGATGACACAGAAAGTGAATCACCAGCACCGGCTGCAGATGATAAAAAAGCGGCAGTAGCTGCTGCTATTGCCCGTGCTAAAGCTAAGAAAGCAGCGCAAGCTAATGCATTAGCACAACAGAATGAAAATGCTGAGCCACAAGGCAACGATGAATCTTCTAACGGTTCAGAGCAAACAGCTCAAGCGAAGAAAAAAGCCGCCGTAGCCGCCGCCATTGCACGTGCTAAAGCTAAGAAGCAACAAAAAGAAGGAAACGATCAGTCATGAAACTAACCATGGCCAGTTCACCCCACAATCATAGTCACAAGTCTGTGACACGGTTAATGCTAACTGTGATTGCGGCCTGTATTCCTGGTGTTATTGCACAAGTTGTATTTTTTGGTACCGGTGTACTTATTCAATTATTATTAGCATTAGTGTGTGTGAGCGCATTTGAAGCAGCCATTATGCTAATGCGTAAGCGCCCTATTTGGCCTTCATTAAGCGATGGCAGCGCATGGCTAACCGGCGTGCTGTTAGCGATTAGTATTCCACCTTTAGCGCCGTGGTGGGTTATTGTTATAGGGTGTTTGTTTGCCATTGTTATTGTTAAGCAACTTTATGGTGGTTTAGGCTTTAATTTATTTAACCCTGCAATGGCAGCCTATGTGCTTTTATTAGTGTCGTTCCCTGTGCAAATGACGGCCTGGTTACCGGTTACAGAGTTACTCAATACGGGCATTACTTTTAGCCAGCAGCTTAGTCTAATATTTAGTGACTTTACAACTCTTGGATACAGCTTAGATCAGCTCAGAGTGGGTATTGATGGCAGCACGATGGCCACCCCTCTTGATACGTTAAAAACAGATATTGCTCATAGCCTTACCGTCACTGAAAGTATGCAAAAACCGGTATTTAATGAATGGGTTGGCCTAGGTTGGGGTTGGGTTAATTTAGCCTTTTTACTCGGTGGCCTTTATTTATTAAAAACAAAAGTGATTAACTGGCATATACCAGTGAGTTTTATTGCCAGTTTAAGCCTCTGCGCTGCAATTGGTTATATTGCCTCGCCAGGCACTGAGCCGGGTCTAGTGTTTCACTTATTTAGTGGTGCAACTATGCTCGGAGCCTTTTTTATCGCCACCGATCCTGTATCAGCTGCAACCACTAATCGAGGCCGCCTTATTTATGGTGCCGCAATTGGTTTAATTGTGTATTTAATTCGCACCTTTGGTGGTTTTCCGGATGCTGTTGCATTTGCCGTATTACTGATCAATATTGCAGTACCGCTTATTGATTACTACACACAACCAAGAACTTATGGCCATGGAGCAGTAAAATGATTATTTCTTCAATGGTAAAAAATGGCGCAATATTATGCGGTTTCGCACTCCTTACAACAGGATTAGTGGCCACTATAAACTCGTTAACGGCCGATAAAATTGCAGAGCAAGAGCAACTGCAATTAACTAACCAGTTACAAGAAGTATTACCGCACAGTAAGTACACTAATGAACTTTCTCAAGATTGTGTGATCATATCAGACCCTTTACTGGGGCCATACGACAACCAAGTAATTTACCGTGCACGTAAAGATGACGAACCCGTTGCATTAGTCATTCGTCATGTCACTCCTAGCGGCTACAGTGGCGATATAAACTTACTTAGCGCGGTATATCGCGATGGCAGCGTTGCTGGTGTAAGGGTTACTAAGCATGAAGAAACCCCAGGTTTGGGCGATAAAGTTGAAATTAAAAAGTCAGACTGGATCACCTCATTTAATTCAAAAACAGTACAAAGCGAAAGTGACGCGCGTTGGGCCGTTAAAAAAGATGGCGGTCAGTTTGATCAATTTACTGGCGCAACCATTACACCTCGCGCTGTAGTTGGCTCAGTTAAAAATGCGGTAGTGTATGCACAAAATAACTTTGATGATCTTTTTGCAGCAGCGAATGCTTGCCCTGAGGTAACACCATGAGTGAATTAAAAACCCTTTATAAAGAAGGCCTATGGGGAAATAACCCCGCCTTAGTACAGTTATTAGGTTTATGTCCTTTACTTGCTGTTACCTCCACAATTACTAATGCGCTAGGTTTAGGCTTAGCAACCTTGTTAGTGTTAGTGGGCTCTAATATTACCGTATCAATAGTGCGCAATTGGGTGCCTAAAGATATCAGAATACCGGTTTTTGTAATGATCATTGCCGGTTTTGTGACGATTGTGCAGCTGTTAATGAACGCCTACACTTTTGGCCTTTATCAATCTTTAGGGATTTTTATTCCGTTGATTGTGACTAACTGCGCCATTATTGGTCGCGCTGAAGCATTTGCCTCTAAAAATCCAGTGCATTTATCTGCCTTTGATGGCTTGATGATGGGCTTAGGCTTTATGCTGGTACTAGTTGTACTTGGCGCTATGCGAGAGCTGATTGGCCAAGGCACCTTATTCGATGGCGCCGATTTATTACTCGGCCCTTGGGCTTCAGCTTTACGCATCGAAGTATTTAGCTTTGATAGCCAATTTTTACTGGCCATTTTACCACCCGGCGCATTCTTAGGGCTTGGGCTGCTGATCGCCGCTAAAAACGTCATTGATGCACAAATAAAATCAAAACAAGTAACGCCGCCAGAGGCTGAAAAAGGCCCACGAGCGCGTGTTACTAGCTTAACTTAAGGGGAAAACGCATTAACTGAATAAAGCTAATGCGTTTTAAGTTACATGAATAAAGAAAAACGTCACCAAATACTTACGCGCTTGCGCGATGACAACCCACATCCTGAAACGGAGCTTGAATACTCAAGCCCATTTGAGTTACTAGTTGCCGTTACGCTCTCAGCACAAGCCACCGATGTTGGGGTAAATAAAGCCACCCGAAAACTCTTTCCAGTGGCAAACACACCGCAAGCTATTTTAGATATTGGCCACGACACACTGCGTGATTACATAAAAACCATCGGGTTGTTTAATTCCAAAGCTGCGAACGTATACAAAATGTGCCAAATATTGGTAGATAAGCATAACGGTGAAGTGCCAGAGAATCGTGAAGCCCTAGAAGCCCTTCCTGGCGTTGGCCGTAAAACTGCTAACGTAGTATTAAATACAGCCTTCGGCTGGCCGACTATCGCGGTAGACACGCATATTTTTCGTGTATCTAACCGTACCAAGCTTGCCATGGGTAAAGACGTGGTAGCGGTTGAACAAAAGCTCGAAAAAGTGATCCCCAAGGAATTTAAAGTCGATGTACACCACTGGCTGATACTGCATGGCCGCTATACCTGTATTGCCCGTAAACCTAAGTGCGGCAGCTGTATTATTGAAGACTTGTGTGAGTTTAAAGAGAAGACAGAGTAATTAAGGCCTGCTTTGTGCCCAGACTGTGTGAAAACTCTGATCACCTTTTGGTCTAAGTATGTTCTGCTTATGATCTATTAATCTATACATTTAGTTCACTTAATATACTGATATTTATATAATTAGACTATTGATTCAGTTGAGGGTTGAGGCAGTATGTCAAAGTTTATAAGCGGTGAAAGTCGTGACCAATCAACGTTATTTCCAGAATCGTTGGAAGATTACGTCAGTGAAGATAATACGGTCAGAGTGATTGATGTTTTCATTGAGGAACTAAATCTAGCTGAATTGGGGTTTAAAGGATTAACTTTAAAGTCCACAGGTCGCCCTAAGTATCATCCAGCCACATTATTAAAACTGTATCTTTATGGTTACCTCAACCGTATTCAATCATCCCGCCGATTAGAAACCGAATGCCAACGCAATATTGAACTGATGTGGCTACTTGGTAAGTTGGCACCCGACTTTAAAACGATTGCTGATTTTAGAAAAGACAACGGAGATGGTATAAAAAATGTGTGCAAAACGTTTGTTGAAGTCTGCCGTCGTCTGAATATGTTTGAGAAACCAGTTGTTGCCATCGATGGTAGTAAGTTTAAAGCTAGCAACAACAAAGGCAATAATTTTACGCCAAGCAAAGTTAAATTCCACATCGACCGAGTCGAAAAGAACATTGAACGTTACCTTGAATTACTTGATGAAGCCGATAAAGAGCAAGCTAACGTCACAAAAATTAAAGCCACAAAAGATAGGCTAGCTGACTTTCGCAGCCAGTTAAAAAAACTACACGAGATTAAAGAACAAGTTGAAGCTCATCCTGACAAGCAAATATCCACTACTGATCCTGATTCACGTTTAATGAAAACTCAAGGTTTTACAAGAGTTGTGAGTTATAACGTGCAAAGTGCGGTTGATACCAAGCACCACCTTATAGTGGCGCATGAGGTGACCAACGTGCCAGATAGAGGCCAGCTTGCGTCAATGACAAAACTCGCACAAAAAGCATTGCGCAAGGAAGATATAAGGGTATTAGCAGATAAAGGTTACTTCAGTCAGCCCGATATAAAAGATACTATCGATTTGGGTGCAGAGCCAATCATGCCCAAGACGGATACATCGTCCTCTGAAAAGAAAGGGATATTTAACCGCTCACTCTTCAAATACGATGCAAATAAAGATATTTACTTATGCCCCGCTGGTAATGAACTTCAAAATCGAATGCAGGTATTTGAGCAAGGTAAATACCTTGATGTTTACTTCAATCACATTGCTTGTCGAGATTGTAAAATAAGAAGTCAGTGCACTAACTCTAAAAAAGACCCTAGGCGAATAAGGCGGTGGGTGCATGAGATTCTGACAGAAGAAATGCTTCAAAAGCTAAAGAATGAACCTGAATTGATGCTTCATCGCAAGCAAACTGTTGAGCACCCCTTTGGCACAATTAAACTCTGGATGGGAGCTACCCACTTACTAACACGAGGTTTAAAAAGCGTGAGTACAGAAATAAATCTTCATGTTCTGGCTTACAACTTCAGAAGAATGCTCACAATTATGGGAGTTAATGGTCTAAGTAAAGCGATTAGAGTAGCGTTGCTATAGCAGTTTCGCTCGCGCGGAGAAAATTGTGATACTGAGAAAAAATCGATCGCAACCATCCTAGATGGTTTTAAACTAAGAACATACCCAAGACAATTTATTAAAAATTAGTTTTTACACAGTCTGTGCCATTTCCGGACGTTCGTAACCTTAGACTCTTCTTAGCTGATTACTCGTTAAAGTTAGGGAGCCAAAACGTTCCCTCTGAGTATGCTTGAAAAGGACTCGTTTTATTTTTATTGTGTAATAATGAAACTACATCTAATGCTTCTTTACATAAATTAATGAAGAACCTATATGGGTATACGAGCTCCCAGTGACTAGTGAATTTAAACTCTTTCTCATCAATTTTACTAACCGTAGCCATCTCTTGGTAGAAAGCATATTCAGGTACGTATAGGCCAAGCTCCACTCCACGTCCTGGATTTCTGTATTCATGGACAACTGAATTTCGATACAACCACAATAAATACTCGTGCTTTAACTGGTGAGGTAATACTTTTCCGATTTTAATCGGTTTACCATTCTGAGTAGGCCAAAGTTCGAGAATTGCTTCTATTTCAACATCTGAACTAATTGCTTTATTGTTACTCATTATACTATTTGAATTTGGAAATTTACTCTCAAATTGTTGAGTTGCATATATTTTAAGTTCATTTGTAGAGGAAGGTAAGTTTGGGGTTATCTCAAGTAACCTAACCAAATGAAGTAAACTTACTTTTTGACTTTCCGGCCAGTTTTTACACAACCTAACAAGAGCAGTAAACCGTTGGCAGTTTGAGCTTATTTCAGGAAATATACTCTTTGATATAGCATCAAAAATTGAACAGGAGAGGATTTTTGAGTGTACTTTCTGATTAGTAATATTCTGCTCACACTCAGCCGTTTTAATTAACCCCAAGTAATACTCTTTAAACCTATCAACTTTCTCTTCAAGCGTTTCTATATTAGCCAAACTCTAACTCCTACACTAATCAACTAACGAGACTGTAGAATAACTCCAACAGCCAAATCCAATTAAAAAAACGAGCTCCTGTAATTAACTCTAAGCGTTTTTAAAGCACTGGGTAACGCATTTGGAGCCCATAAAACAGGCTGTTCTTCATAAAAAGAATAATTCTACAGCCTCAACGCCTTACTAAGAGCCGCATAAATGCTTGGCAAAAATTAGCGACGAAGGAGAACAAGTCAAGCATTTTACGTCCTTTTGAGTAACTTGATACTCATTGAGCCTCCTCCCCAGCATCGCGATTATTCGCTACGCTGAAAAGGCAACCAACCTTACAGGAGAAAGCTCAATGAACTTTTACAATAACATGCATCCATATTATTGCGGAATCGATTTACACGCGCGATTACTTTACGTCTGTATCATTGATAATACAGGACTTATCCTTGTTCACAAGAAAATTAAAGATGACCCAGAAGCACTACTAAAACTACTTAAACCGTATGCCGGTGACATTGTGGTTGGCGTAGAATGCATGCACTATTGGTATTGGGTCGCTGATTTTTGCAAAGAACACACTATCGACTTTATTCTCGGTCATGCCCTATACATGAAGGCAATTCATGGCGGTAAAGCTAAAAACGATAAAATTGATTCGTATAAAATTGCTAAACTCATCCGTGGCGGTAACTTCCCGCTTGCTTATGTCTATGACAAAGATATGCGTGCTACGCGCGACTTATTACGCCGAAGAACTAAAATTGTTCGCCACGGGGCTGATTTAAAAGCCCATGTCGCCAATACCGCCAGCCAGTACAATTTACCTGCCCACAACATGAATTTAAAGAACGTCTGCGACAGAGAAAAAGATGCGCTATTACTTTAAACATGGCCATACTCGATTGCTACCACAATGAGCTTAAGCCTTTAGAGCATTATATTGAACAAATGGCCAAGCAACACAATCCTGTCCACCTTAATATCGTGCAAACAATTAATGGTATAGGCCGCATTCTCGCACTTACCATTATTTATGCAAATTGGTGACATCAATCGCTTTTCAAGCGTACAAAAGTTCGCTTCATATAGACGGTTAGTCAAATGTAAAGCAGAGTCTGCCGGCAAAACCTATGCCACCCAAGGTAACAAAATTGGCAATGCACATCTAAAATGGGCGTTCTCCGAAGCGGCTGTATTGCTGCTGCGTCACAATCACAACGCCAACAAATACCTCGAAAAACTACAAAAACGAATGAGCAAAGCCAAAGCACTGTCAGCGCTTGCGCATAAGCTTGGTCGCTGTGTTTATTATATGCTTAAAAAAGAGACGGTATTCGATGAAGCAAAATTCTTAAAGAGTTAGTCACGGTACTGAGTGAGCTGAACATCTAACTGGATATAAGGCTGAGCATCGATCAATTGGATGAGTTAATAACCAACAAGGTTTAACCTGATTATATGCCTACAAACCTAAGCCACTTGTCTTGATTAGACGCTCAGTACGCGTGCATTAATACAATAAACAAAGTCGCTTACACCTGAATTGAGCCTGAAACTAACTGGATCATAATGATGAAACCAGCCGCCTTGAATAGTGCCATGATGAGGTTAACCGATGAATGTCTAGTGCCCCAGCAACCCCAAAAGGATATGGGAAAAACCTGGCTGCGATGAGATCGCAATAAGAGAGCCTCTATATGTGTTTGCCGTAAACTACTTGCTTAACAGCCGTATCGACAGACGAAGTAAACGAATTTGTTTATTGGTTTAGAATTGACCGTCAATTTATAAAAACGGTCAAAAAGAACACTAATGCCTATTGACAGAGTTAAGGCTCATATGGGTTATAAGCCCTTTACGCAAATGGTTGCAACTAGCAGCAGATGAGCAACAAGGAAACGCCTCTAATTTGGAGCGCAAATTAACCAAGCCACTACATATGCTATAGGATTCTCTGGGCAAGATTGGAGGGCGTTCAGAATTCTGTGTCAGCCTAAATTGCTAAATATCTATCACGCCATCTAACCTACCTTCGAAGTGAATGGCTAATTGCGACAATGTCAGGTTCCAACTGTGGATTGGCATTGTCCATTTCTTCGAGGCGTTCAATATGCCTGCATACAATAATTTCATCAAGCTATTTTCATTCGGGAATGCGCCTTTAGTCTTGGTCAATTTCCTAAACTGGCGGTGAACCGCCTCGATAGCATTGGTGGTATAAATGGCTTTTCGCACGTAATCTGGGTACTTGAAGTAAACCGACAGGTTCGTCCATTTACGACGCCAAGAGTCGATAACAATGGGATATAGCTTGCCCCATTTATCATCTAGCTCATCCAGTGCTGCTTCTGCGGCATCTTTAGTTGCTGCACGATAAACGGGTTTTAAGTCAGCCATAAAGGCTTTTTGGTGCTTAGAGGCTACGTACTTCATCGAGTTACGAATTTGATGAATAACGCACTGTTGAACCTCTGTTTCAGGATAGATAGTGCCAATGGCTTCAGGGAAACCTTTTAGTCCATCAACACAGGCGATTAAAATATCGG
>NZ_KK070023.1:1830190-2058446 GCF_000576475.1 Pseudoalteromonas sp. SCSIO_11900 | reverse complement strand
TTGTCGAGTGCATCAAGACTGCGAGATTGCCACGCTTTAAGCTCTGGTATTAGCTGGTCAGTCACAGCGGTTATTGTGGCTTCTGATACTTCAATGCCATACATTTCTTGAATGTGACTGCGAATATCACGATAGCTCATGCCTAACGCAAACATAGATAGGACTTTTTGGTCAATTTCTGGCGTTAACTTAGTTTGGTTTTTCTTAACGAGTTGCGGTTCAAAGGAGCCAGCGCGGTCTCTTGGTGTTTCAAGTTCAAATTGACCTACAGATGATTTAACGGTTTTTTTGCTAGTGCCGTTCTTACGGTTTGGTTGCAGATCAGATTCTAGATGCTGCTCTAGCTCTGCTCTGAGTGCAGCTTCAGTTAATTGTTTAATTAGCGGTGTTAAAACACCATCTTCACCAGTTAACCCTTTACCAGATTGAAGTTCAGCTAATGCTTTGTTGAAGTCGAAAGATTGAGTCATGTGTCACTCCTGTTTTCTTAATATTACTGAAATGACACAGATTTCTAAACACTACCCAAGATCGACTATTTTTTGATGGGGCCTAATTTCAATTCACTTCTTGGTAAAGATTGCTTTATAAAAATTAGCAAGCTTAGACTTAAATGAAGATGTATTTTCTGTGCTCGTCAAAGCCAATTTTGCAATATATAAAGAAGTTTCTTTGTGCTCCTTTAAAAAATTATCTCTGTCTATAGATAATTTATCTAACTTTTTATCTGTCATATAAGTCGCGACTTAAAAATTTGTAAAAATGATTTTCAATGCCTAACAAGTAATTCTTAAAAGCCGCTTTCGACTGTGAATGGTCAAATACTCTAACTATATGTCTGCAGTCATTAGCTACCGATTCTCTATATAAAGAATTAGACGCTTTCCATAGTTCTGAGTTCGTAGTGTACTTTCCAATAACACTGTGAATATTAGTATTACTACGAGCCTCAGTAGTTCTACTTTGAGGCCAACCTTCTAAAACTTCGACATACTTTTCATTTATAATTATACTAAACACATATTGAGCGGCACCTGTTTTTTTATCAGCCCAGCATGGTGGATGATCTAAGCCATTTCCTAACTTTTCAATTTTATTCCTTAGGTTTTTATTTTGACCTTCAACATTTGCATGTTGTTTTACAATTTCTTGCAACACTTCAGGCAAAGAGCTATCAGTAAAACCCTCGTTTAATACTATTTCTTTAGCTTCTTGAAACTCTCTAATTTCTCTTTTGATATTATCAATATCATCACTTGATGAAACATTAACAATTTCGTTAAGTGAGCTGGTTGCCTCTTGTAATTCAATTTTTGTAACTTCTAGCTCCTTTATAGCTTTCCTCCCCAAAACTAATTCATTAAATAACTCTTCGGGAGCAATATTAGATTGAGAGCTAAAAAAATCAGACGTTGATTCCAAAGATTCTCTAAGTTCTTTAATTTCTGCCTCAAGCTCACTTTTATCTTCAGCCCTTGAGTCAAGTTGCTCTGATATATTACTTATTTTCCAAGAAGAAAAAATAAGTAATATAAAGAAAAATATAAATGCTAACTCAGTCAATGAAGTTTCAATTATTGAATTAGCTCTTTCATGTGTGAAGTCACTCAACTCTGAGAACTCCGTAAAGCTCTAATTTGAAGAGTTAGCTGTTTATAAACTTCCGCAATATCATTTGCTAATTGGCCTGATGCATCTTCAGTAGATTGCGCAGCGCTGTAAATTTTATTGGAAGCTTTATCATTAATCGAAGTAGCTTTTTCTAATGAGGAGTTAAAGTCTTTTATAGTTCTTAGCAATTTTGATAGGTCTGCATTGACACTTTCAACGTTATCAAAAGATTCTATTGATTTGTTGATAGACTCTGTCAAGTCTGATGTTTTATTAGATATTTTGACTAAAGAGTCTGTTACCTGCTCTCCAACTTGACTTAAAGATTGAGATGCTGAGGCTACAGGCTCTATAGATGAGTTTATTTTTTCAACAACTGTATCAATACCCTTAGTGAAGTTTTCTAAACGAGCTTCTACAGCTTCTTCTGTTGTTATTTTTAAGTCAGTTATATCTGATAGACTGCTTATGATTCCTTCACTGATATTATTCAAATTATCGTTGTATTGTTTTGTGTGAGTTTTTATAGTTTCACTAAGTTTACTTTCTAAATTTGTAACATGAGATTGGAGTGTTTCTTCACTTCTTCCGTACTGATTTACCAACTTGTCTGCTAACGCTTTAAAATTAACGTTAATTTCTATGAATTTTGATTCATAATCATGCATAGAATTAATTATTTCTTTTAATGCTTGCTGTAAAGGGCTAGAGATTAAATCTGGTGAAATTTCAATACTTGATATTTTATGTGAAACATTCTCTAAACTCTCGCTAATTAACTTAGCATTAGATTGCATTGTTTCATTATAATCATTAAGAACTTTGCTATTAACATCACTATATTTTTTCAAAGTTTCTGACAATGTACTCTCAGTTTGACCGTGTACTTTATTAATAGAACTTACAACTTGCAGAGTTAAAGTATCTATTTGACCGGTAAAACGGTCTAGAGATTTTTCTATCTGATACTCCAGCCTCTCTCTGCGTTTTTGAGCCACTAATGAAAATGAAGTAACATATAAACGAGCAACTAATCCTATTATAGTTGTTACAAGGGCTGAGCCAAAACTTGCAACCATTGCGTGCATATTAACTTGTTCTTTAACCCCTAAAGAAAACAAGGATCCCATAAGTGCTACCAAAGTAAAAATAAAGCCTTGATAATAGTAACTATCTCCAATAATAGTTATTGGTAAGTCAGTGTCCTTTGATAAAGTTATGTATATATAGATAGCCATGATAACTATTGGGATAAGTATAGAAACTAATGTTGAAGTCAGTAGAATCCCCGCAATAATACCAACAGTCCCTATTAAAAGGGTTAATATAAACATATTCTTCACAGATAAAGACTCTAGGTTGTATCCTTTTCTACCACTTAGCTCTTCACTGTTATTCTCTAGCTCACTCATAAATGCTTCCTAGCTTAGTTTTTTTACTCTAGTAAGTATGCCACCACTTTTTGCAAAGAATCGTTCCCAAAAAGTGATATGTTTTCTGTTTTGTCTACCGGTATCCTTTAATCTATAAAGATAAAGTACCTCTACTTCTACGCCTTCCAAGCTTGGTATTAACAAAGAAGATATTGGCCTATTAGAAAATTGCTCAAAGTTATCAGCTTTAGAATACTGTGAATAAGAAATAGAGTGCTGCAGGAGGTCTGACAATATAATTAATTTTTTATTTCTTGCCCTTGAATTGAACAAAGAATTGATCGAAGCATATTTTATGGTTTCCATGATAGGAGAGCTATTAGCAACATTAATATCAATTAACTCATCTAAGTGATGGATTATTTTATCATGAAACTGCTCTTTCCATTGTTGATATAACCTTCTTTTATTTGAAGTAAGTTCACTTTTGTTTGTTCCATCTCCTGGATTGCAAACCTCTATAATTGGCTTCTTATCTGTAAGATCAGTATTTATTACATAAAGTGAAAAGCGGGAATCTACTGAAGAGTTTTCAACTATTGAAAATAATTCTTTTTTTGCCAAAAGTGATTGCGTTTCGTTAAAACTATCTGTTGCGTCTATAATAATTACATTATCTGTTTTAATAACACCGTCTTTCCGACAAAGAGATACCGCATCCCTATCAATTTGATCAGTTTTTAAAAAAAAGTAGCTAGCAACAAGACTTAATAGTATTAAGATTGCTAATGTAAGGTATAAAACACCCTGAGTATCTTCCTTTTTTTTATTTCTTTTCTTTGCTCTACCCATTAGTGGCTAGCCCTATCGACTTCGTTATGAAACATATTTTTTGATGAGTTGAGTTTTTCTCTCAATGAAGGCAATTGATTTTCAAGCTTATCTTTTAATTGAATTAATTCATCTCTTTTATCTTTGTAATTAAAATGTAGTGGTTCGAAATTTAATTTAAAATTGAAGTCATTTTCAAAGTATTCAGGAGGAGGGGTAGTTCGGGTTTCTGAATTAATATCTCTGTATAACTTTGTGACATAAGTTAACGCGCTTTCTGAATGAGTGACATAATTATCAAATATTTTTTTTTGCATTTCAAATGAACTAATAGAGTTAGCTAACCCTTTGGTTGAGTTTTTTATTATATGGAAATTAGCTTCTATAGTTTCGATGGCTTCCTCATATTTTTCATCGACATAATCTAATATAGCACGTTTTTCTTCCATCAAATCATCAAGTGCTTTCTCTTTAAGTTTTGCAAATCTGCCATACTTAGGATATTCATCGTCAGATTTGTAGCCTTTATACGTAGCCAAAATGAAGAAGAATATACCCACGAAGAATAGTAACCAAGAATTAATATCTGAAACAGAAAACCATCCACTTTCTATCAATTTCCACACGTATTCAGGCGCGTTATCGGGGTAACTATTCAATGCTTCTCTATAATGGGCTATAAATAAATTGCCGATACACACAAGAAACATCACTACACTAAAAAATATTAAACTGAAATAGGACTTCCATTTTATTACATGATTTTTATACCGTAAGACTAGCAACCCCATTAAAAACCCAAAAGTTACATTAACAAAAGCAATTGCAGAGGCTATTGCAATACCGCCGAGCAAACCTGAATCACTGCCCTCAGCGAAAAAGAAGCCATTAGCGATAGCCTCTATTAACATAAAGAAAAATAGTAAACCAAAAGTTTTAATACTACTGACAGGATAATCAGGTTCCCTGTTTAATTTATTCATTGACTTAAATTGTGCTAAATCTTCATTAGCTAAATCAAACTGTTTTTTTAGGTCTTTTAATTCACGCAAAGAAATTGTCATCTCTGAACGAACGGTTTGTTCGAATTCACAAGGCGAACTTGTTGCATTGGAAAAATAATGTTGAATGCTTAGGTTATTTATCTCATCACTAAGGCAGTTAAGTGACTGCTGGACGCTGTGTGATTTTTGAATAAGCTGAGTCTGAAATTTGCTTCTATATTTAATTTCATTTGAGTCTGGTGATTTTGCATTGCTATTAGGCAGTTCTTTACTTGCTTGATGCCTTGCAGATGCTACCACATCTAGCTCGATACTAATTTTTTCATTGTCAATTATCGGAAATTCTTCCGGCTTGTATATCGAAATTAACTTTTTATTTCTGAGGGCATTTAACATTTGGTTACTTATCTAACTTAAAAGTCTTTCTGAATATCAGAACTTCTTACTTAGCTAGCTTGAGTAAAATATGCTTCCGATGCTAATACAAAAAAGTCCATATAACCCAGTGACTTTACATTATTTTGTCATATTTGCAATGCGACATATAAATTATTTTAGCTAATTGTAGATTAGCGACTTCTAGGTCAATCGACTTCCCAGCTTTCAATAGACACCGGCTTATAATTTTAAAGTACAAAACGGGAGTAAACATCCGTTTTTTAAGCCTATATTGCTATATTTCGGAAGCAAATTTCCGTTTCTAGGACTTCAAAGGTAGTTATCGGAAATATACTTCTGTTTTTGAAAACGTTAACCTTAATAGCTATGAGCAACTTTTAGGGTCTTATTTGAGCGAACAACGGTCTTTAAGGTTAGCATCTTTGATAACCGCTATTCCGACATAGCGGTCATTGGGAGTTTATTGAGGTTTACGAGAGAAATTAGACATTTGCTGACGGAGGCGATTGAGAGCCTCGACTGTAGTTTGAAGGTGTAAGGCACACAATACTGATGCTGTCACATACCTCTTAATCATTAAAACCAACGCATAGTAAAAATGCCATGCGTGCCGAACCCCTCTTAAATCGTGTTAGGTGTGTTCTAAATTAGTACTTTTTGAAGTTATCTAAGCTCCTTCCACTTTCACTGGATATATTTAAAATACGGCAAACAACTTCAAAATACTGAGGCTCAATACCTTCGATTTCTTTGTATTCGCCATGATCGTTAAGTGATCGAATTATCGGGTAGTTTCCCCACAAGTTATTGCTAGTTATATAATCATTTACTTGTGTGTGTTTTGAGAACCCATTTGCCTTAAATATACCGATATATTCTTGAATTTCTGAATTCTCGCCTTGGCTTAAACTCATCCCTTTCAAAACGCTATTTGCTCTATGCTTTGTACTGTACTCCTTATAAAGTAAATACTGTTTCTCGAACTTAGTGTTACCACATGAGACTAACAGTTGGAGTTGGTTCCAGCTCAATTTTACTATATTCGTAATATGTATTGTTGAACTGTGCCCCTTTCGATTCGTCACCTGAACGATTTCATTTACCTTAAAAAGCGCAATTTGGCGGTAGACCACAGGGTCATACTTGAATTTTCTTTCAGCTGTTACCGCTGTAGGGAAAAGAGCTTTATGTTGATTAGTCAATGAAACTTGAGGTCTCACAAGTCGAGCGGTTACTCGCTCAGGCTTGGCGGCTGGGTCAGGTTTTAATGCTTCTTCAATCGTTTTCCAATCTGCAATTTTCCGAGTATATAATTTTGGGGCAAAGGCGAGTCAGCAGATAACTCGCCTGACAAAAACGTGTTAGAGCCTAAGAACCGCTCTGTGCCAGAGAAAGATGTTGATAACGCCTTGCTAACGCAATACAAAAGCTATCGCACAGCAGCTTGCCACTATGCCACTGCTAACATGTCAGTGTCTTTATGCGGCTCTAATTCGATCTCGTAACCTTCTTGGTAATTGTCGAGTGCCTTAACAACGCTTTGAACATCCACCTTAAAGAACTCTTTGCGATGATTTACTAGGTTGACTCTTTGTTTGCTGAATTCGTTATGTAGAAATTTCTCTAAACTGGGTGCATCTTCCGAATATATATATGCGTGGACATCAAACAGTTCCGGTACAGAAGCATCTCCGAGTTCTTTGACTCTCTCATCTGGATCTGCTCTTCGAGTCATGCCAATTTTTACCATCCCCTCCCCAAATGACACCCTATTAGAGATTATATAAACGTAACCAGCTCGTGTTTGTTGAGCGAGCGATTGTGAGCGAGCCTCTTTTTTCTTCAACACTTCCAGTTCCAATTTATGCAGCTCGTACAGTTCCTTTTGCTCATCAGAGCTGGATTCTAGTTTGCTCAATTCATGCGCAACCAGCTGCTCCATAATCTCACGCTCTTTCCTAGCTTTATTCGCAGCATTAATTATACGCTTTTCTTCTCGCTCTGCTTCTTTCGCGATACGTGCTTCTTCACGTTGTTCTTCTTTAATGTCAGCTTTAATCTGGTTCAATTCATATGTTAGTAGGAGCTCTTTATTCTTTAACCGGAAATAACTTTCAGACAATTGCGTTTTAACTATACGGCCTGAGTTGTTTATATCGTCGAATGTTTCACGGGCGCGTTGAGATAGCCTATTGATGTTGTTCCAATCAACCATTGAAGATGCCGCTTTAAACTCATTATCTAAACAGCGGATCCGGAGTTTTATTTCACGATTAAATAGTTTTGTAGCGCCAGCTTTGCGGCCATTAACTCTTACGTCTTTACTCATACTGCAGATACAAGCTGTTTTGTTTTTTACCATTTCCTTTATGTCTTCTTTAACTTGAGCAAGTTCTGCTTCAATTTTTCTGACTTCTTTCGTTTCCGATATAAATGCGTAAGAAGTATCATCAGAGGTACCCACGCCAAGGTTGTACAATGAAAGCTTTTTTTTGTTGTCACGTAGTCTGCTGAATGTCTTATTGTACTTTATCTGTAAGTCTGAATATTTCTCTTTAATTTGTTTTAGCTTGTCTTCTGCCCTCGATACAGGGAAGTACGCATCTCTAACTTTCTTACCATCTGCTTCGACCATTTCAAGCGCTGCGCATGATTTCCTCCACAAGAAAAATGCACCTAATGCACAAATGAATAATATAATTGTTATGAGCATGGTTATGTCCTTATATTGATGCCGGAATTGACCCAGTTAGGTTTTCGTGCGATTGCTTGTTCATTGCTTCACGAATCAAAATACTTTCTCTGTATTCCTTTGCTTCTACATCATAGTACCAGTCGCTTGACACATTCAGTTCGTCCATTGCAGCTTTTACTTGCTGGGGGCTTACCTTGAAAAACTCCTTTCGATTGTTTTCCACATTCACTCGTTGTTCGTCAAACTTTCTATGAAGCTTCTTCTCTATTTCTGGAGCATTCTGCACAAATGCCATCGTGTGCACATCAAATTTAAACGGTACGCTTGCGTCACCGAGTTCATTAATGCGATCCATCGGTTCGAGTCTACGAGTCATTCCGATTTTAACAACACCCTCTCCAAAACTACCTAGGTTTGAAATGACATATATGTAGCCGACCTTTGTGATCTGTGCTTGCGAGGTTGTGCGTTGAAATTTATTTTCTAGCTTGGCAATTTCAGATTTCATCTTTTGGATTCTTTCTTCCATGACTTTAGCGCTTGCCCCGTGCAGTTTTAAAGCTAAGGCTTGGGCTTTTTTCAGATCAGAGCTCCGGTAAGATATTTCGTCTTCAAGGTCATCGGCTTCATCTCCGGATTGATTATTTTGCTCACGGAGGATAGCTTGTTGTTTTTTCCTCTCCGCTTTCTGTCTTTCTCTGTATAAAAGCTCTCGATACCAAGCGTTTAACTCATTGATTTTCAGGTTAAAAAATTCTGCTGAGATTGTTACATTAGCCGTCTCGCCCAGTTTACCAAGTTGTTCATTTACACGATGTAGTTTATTAACCGCCGTATCATAAGTTGAATGGCGCATAGTTTTTCTTATGGCATCAAATTCTGCATTGAATGCTTTGAGCGAAAGATATCGGTAATCTTCGACCATTCGTGCACCAGTTTTTTCGCAGCCAAACCATTCCCATTTTGAGTATGCGTTTGTTGCTAGGCCTCTGCTTATGACACGATACTGATCCGCATAACATTTATTGATTTGAGCTTTAAGTTCCTCTCTGTCATCAAAGCGATAAACAGGTGGCTGTAATCCAACTTCGATATATTGTCTCTCTAGCTCAAGCTTCTCAGTGGATTCCTCGAGTGTTTTAAAATGTTCTTGACCAGAAGTGATTTTCCTTTCCACTTCTTCTAACTCACCTTCAAGTTTGGCAACCTGATTTTCAATAGATTCCTTTTCGAGGTTTTCCTTTTGACGTTGAATTTCAGCAATTTTTTCAATTCGTTTCGTGTGATTAGATTTCCCTTTGATGGCGAGAACAATTATGGCTCCGCAAAATAGCGCCGATAAGTAAACGTGTATGTCTATTCCCTCAATCATATTTCCCTTCATTTTATTATGCTTTTGGATTACCTTATCTTTTGTATGGAATATATTCAACACTACCTCTTAACAGTAACTTCCTTAATCGCACTTTTGTCGAAATCCAAACCATAACTACCATATCAACATGTTCATCTTTTACATTTATTAACGTCAAGCTGACGCTATACTTATGGATATCTTGTTGCTTATCGGATAGGAGAAACATAGGACAACGCGGCTTGAAAGTGCCAACAAAAGAAATTCGACATCATTTTCATCCACTTGTGTCAGGAAGGCGGTGAAGGCTGCTTTAAAATAGTCAGGGATTACAAAGTTAATCACTCCACATACGTTCAGAGAGTCGTTCGCGACTCATCTTTAGCAATCAGGAGAAGACATTCGCACAGTTCAAAGTAAACTTGGTCATTCCGATTTGAAGACAACGCAAATATATATTCATGTTTTACAACAAGGCGCAAACGGTGTTGTTAGCCCTTTGAGCAAAATTTTCTAGCTCGTTTTGGGGCAAATACGAGTTAGCCGATAGCCGGCTTTGCAGAATAAAACTAATTACATAAAGTTATCGTGACAGTCTCTTCATAAGTCAAAGCAGTCTTGGAAAAGTAAGTATTTTCGTTCTACGTTCATTATACTTTGGCTGGCCGACATACGCACATATTTCGTGTATCAAACCTTACTAAGTTTGCAATGGGTAAGAACGTTGTTGAAGTAGAAAAGAAGCTCGAAAAACTAGTGCCTAAAGAGTTTAAAGTCGATGTTCACCACTAGCTTATACTGCATGGACGCTATACCTGTGTTGCCTGTAAACCTAAATGCGGCAGCTGTATTAGTGAAGACTTGTGTGAGTTTAAAGGTAAAACTGAGTAGCTATATGGCAAGTGTTCCTCTACCAATACATTCTATTTCTTAATGCAGGTGCCAAACTTAGGCACCTTGATTTTTCTATAGTGCAAATTAATTAAATAAACGCTTATACCTGCACCCTTGCGAAGAGCAATTATTGGAACATTTTCAAAGTATTAATTTCACAAGCGTCAATCCTTTAGTTATGCTGTTGAGCATTATGAAATTTTATTGCGAGAATTCCTATGCTACCAATACTTCGTATCTTGTTAATTGAGCAAGATCCAGTCACCTTACAAGAGCTTTCAACGAATCTATCGAAGACCATTGTCAATTTTGAGCGAGATGATATTCATATCGATATTATTGAGCGTCTTGAGTTAAAACAAGCGTTGGACATTGTAGAGGAAGATGGTGATATTCAGGCTGTAGTGCTTAGCTGGGATTTGCAAAATAAGGTTGGCGAACGCACTTATAGTCGCTTTATCGAGCAGTTAAAAGGGATCCGCCTTGAGCTGCCAGTTTATGTTATTGGCGATGATACGAAGGGGCTAGAAATCGTTAATGAGTCGGAGGAGATTGAGTCTTTCTTTTTTAAAGATGAGGTAATTTCTGATCCTGAAGCAATTTTAGGCTATATGATCAACGATTTCGATGACCGCTCAGAGACCCCATTTTGGACTGCGTATCGCCGTTATGTTGGCGAAGCAAACGATTCTTGGCATACACCAGGTCACAGTGGCGGCTCCAGCTTTAGAAATTCTCCTTATATTAAAGATTTTTATCAGTTTTATGGTCGTAATGTGTTTGTGGGCGACTTGTCGGTTTCGGTTGATTCGTTAGGATCATTATCAGATAGCACCAATACCATTGGCCGTGCCCAAGAGTCAGCAGCGGCGACGTTTGAAGTCAAGCATACCTATTTCGTTACCAATGGGTCGTCTACCTCAAATAAAATCATCTTGCAGACATTGCTGCGTAAGGGCGATAAAGTGATCATCGACCGCAATTGTCATAAATCTGTGCACTATGGCATTTTGCAATCAGCGAGTTTACCTGTTTATTTGTCGAGTATTTTAAATCCTAAATATGGCATCTTCGCGCCGCCGTCGTTGGCCGACATTAAACAGGCGATAGAACAAAATACCGATGCGAAATTGCTAGTCCTCACCGGTTGTACTTACGATGGCCTACTGAGCGATCTGAAACAGGTGGTCGATTATGCCCATCAACATGGTATTAAAGTATTTATTGACGAGGCATGGTTTGCTTACTCGCTGTTTCATCCAAGCCTACGATACTATTCCGCCATTCATGCTGGCGCTGACTACGTCACTCATTCGGCGCATAAAGTGGTATCGGCGTTTTCTCAAGCGTCTTATATTCATGTTAACGACCCTGATTTCGATGCTGATTTCTTTCGTGAGATTTACAGTATTTACGCCAGTACATCGCCAAAATATCAGCTTATCGCGTCGCTTGATGTATGCCAAAAACAATTAGAGATGGAAGGCTATAAGTTACTCAATGCTTTGTTGAACCATGTGGAAGAATTTAAACAACAGATGGCTTCACTCAAACAAATTAAAGTACTAGGTAAGCAAGACTTTATGGAAATATTCCCGCACTTTAGTGGTGATAACATGGGTCACGATCCGCTAAAAATTCTCATCGATATTAGCGAATTACCTTATTCATTAAAGGATATTCATAAATACCTGCTGGATGAAATTGGCCTAGAAATAGAAAAATACACTCACAGCACCATCTTAGTATTACTGACGCTTGGCGGCACGCGCTCAAAGATCATTCGTTTATACAATGCATTGAAAAAACTCGATAGCGGCAAGGTTAAACTAGCCACATCAACGCGACGTTCTCGCTTGCCGGAAAATTTACCGGCTATAAACTTAGCCTGTATTCCAAGCGAAGCATTCTATGGCGAGCGAGAATCGGTGCCTATTAGTAAAAGCAATAACCGCATTTGTGCCGGTTTAGTTACGCCCTACCCGCCAGGCATTCCACTTTTGGTTCCGGGGCAGCATATTACACAAGAGCATATTGACTATCTTAAAGAATTGGCAGGACAAGGATTAACAATTCAAGGCAGTTTTGATGGCGAAATATATGTTCTTAAGGGCAAAGTTAATAAGTAAAGATATACTTTAATACAGTCGAACTCCTCATAACTAAACAGCAATATCACATGATATTGCTGTTTAGTAGAGTAAAAAGCTGATCCTCACACTCCAAAAATAAATGAAGCCAGAATGCAATGATACAATTGAAGAACAAAAAAGCGCTTACACTTCTGCGGATTGCAGCTCTCATTGTTACTCTTACTAGCATATACATTTTTGCCCCTTGGCAGTTTGCTTTATATTACTTTCACCCACTGCCCGCTAATGTTCAAGCACAAACACAAGAGGCTATTGAACAAGGAATTGATGGCATTATTGTGTATATTCATAAACAAGGACAGCAACCTGAATATTTTGCAAATGGTTGGCATAATAGAAAGCACAAAATACCCGCTTACCCTAGTGCACTTTTTAAAATTGGCAGCATTCGAAAGTTATATGATGCAGCAGCTTTAACCAAACTTTCAGCCGCTGGACGTATTGATGTAGATAAAACACTGGCTGATTATCTTCCATCATTAATTGGACGCATTGAAAACGCAGATAAAATTACATTGCGAATGATGGTAAAGCACAAAAGTGGTATACCCAATTACACAGACACTGATAATTTCGATTGGTCAATAACCTACCCTGACCCACTTATATTAGTGCTCGATAAACCCGCTGATTTTAGCCCTGATGCTGACTATGGCTATTCTAATACCAATTATTTGTTGCTGCGAAAAATTATGTCAAACGTGCTGGGTTATGATCATAACCAATTTATTAAAGATGAAATTTTAACGCCACTGGGCCTAACGCATACGTTTTCATCTGTACATGAAATCAATTTAGTAGATTTGATGAGTGGTTACTACGTAGGTTATGAGAATGATTTTAAAGCACTCGATCAAGGCTATGTGGCAACCGCACAAGATGTAGGCGACTTTATTTTTGCTTTAAACAAAGGCACTTTTTTCGATGAACAAGAGCAAGCTTTGTATGCATCACTTTATAAGTATGAACACACAGGTTGGGTATTAGGGTATTCAAGCATTGCTCGTTATTATAAAGATATCGATACAGTCGTTGTGCAGTTTATAAATACTAATGGCGATGATACTGTGATGCTCACAGAAATAATTTATAATCGGATTATTGATATTTTAACTGCGCAGCAATAGTAGTTAAAACTAGCTGCGTTATAAAAATTTATATGAATTTTAAAGAGGATTTAAATGCGTTTACTACACACCATGTTACGGGTTGCAGATCTAGATAAATCAATTGCGTTTTATACTCAAGTACTTGGTATGAAAGAGTTACGCCGTGCTGATAACGAAGAGTACCGCTATACCCTCGCCTTTGTCGGCTACGGTGATGAAACTGATACAACAGTGCTTGAACTAACCTATAACTGGGATACCGACAGCTATGATTTAGGCAATGCCTATGGTCATATCGCGATTGAGTTTGATGATATCTATAAAGCCTGTGCTGATATCAAGGCCGCTGGCGGTAACGTAAGCCGTGAACCAGGTCCAGTAAAGGGTGGCACAACAGAAATAGCGTTTGTAAAAGATCCAGATGGCTACTCAATTGAACTTATTCAGAAAAAAGAAAATATGAATAAATTTTAGTAAATATATTTAATAGGTTTACTAAGCGGCTTTTTAATTATTTAAACTTAACTCTGATACAATTTTAAAAAAGGTGCTGTATGCACCTTTTTATCGTAATTGACTATCTTTACTGCCACGCCGATTAAGCCCTTTAGAAAGTGCGCCTTTACCTTCTAGTTCAACTTGGCAGCTTACACAATACTTAACACCTGGTAACGCAAGTCTTCGTGCCTGTGGTATTGGTTCATCACATTCTTCACATAGATCGGCACTGGCTCCAGAAACTAAATTACTTCTAGCATATTGCACAGCATCATTAACGCTGGCGTCGATTTGATCTTGAATTGCACCATCGCGTGCCCATCCACTTGCCATATAACCTCCTATTTATTTGGACGTTTATATGTAACCTAACATAGGCGAAGTATATTTAAGCTGAATATAAAGAAAGGAAAGAAACTAATAATATTTAGGAGTTATTATATAAAACATTTAATTTTTAGATTTTAACTTCACTGGATAATTTTGAAGTAGTGATGGAAATGTAGGTAAACTGATTTTAGACACTTTTATTAAAAGCTATATTACTAATGAATAGTAGGTGGCGTATCAAGAGATTTTCACTCTTTTTAAATTTGCGGATAGAGTGTGTGGTGTCACACTGCTGTATATATTACTTAAAGTAAGTAAGTGGCGTCCCCAAGGGGATTCGAACCCCTGTTACCGCCGTGAAAGGGCGGTGTCCTAGGCCTCTAGACGATGGGGACGCAGAAATTGATTTGCAAATCACTGATTTGCTATTTCTGCGTAAGATGAGCCGAGCCTGCGAGGCGAATGGCATTATCTTCTCAGAAACATTTTCTGTGTCACTAGGACAACTGAATGGTTTGACTCGTTTCAGGCGAGCTGCTTAATAACACTGCACTTCCCTATTTAAAATAGGTAAGTGGCGTCCCCAAGGGGATTCGAACCCCTGTTACCGCCGTGAAAGGGCGGTGTCCTAGGCCTCTAGACGATGGGGACACAGAATATGTGTCACTAGGACAATCGATTAGTTTAACTCACATCCTGAGCTTTTAAGGTAATGGCGTATAGTACAAATAAAGACTCGAGCTTTATGTGTTACGCTATCTTCTCGGTAAAACCGCCTTTAACTAAAAGTTAAATGGCGTCCCCAAGGGGATTCGAACCCCTGTTACCGCCGTGAAAGGGCGGTGTCCTAGGCCTCTAGACGATGGGGACACAGAAAACTGTTACCCTAGGACAAACACTAAAAATTGGTGGAGCTATGCGGGATCGAACCGCAGACCTCTTCGCTGCCAGCGAAGCGCTCTCCCAGCTGAGCTATAGCCCCAACTTATTCAATACGCTCGGTGATAATCACGTCGTGTATCGCTTAGTGCGGGGCGCATTCTATGCACCCCCCAAAATAAAGTCAACAGTTTTTTGTGCGACATTATTTAAATGGTTTAAATTTCAACAAACTGGCTATCATACGTGCTAAAAAACAGATTTTCATACTAATTTAGATGTCACGTTGCGCTTTACGTTGTTGTACTCGCCACATGTATACGACTGAGTACCCTATTCAACCGATAATATGAGTTTGAATATGATTTAAAGGGTATACATTTATATGCAAATTAGCTTGGTGCTGTTTTACTACTAAAAAAGCGCTGTTCATTGGCATGTTAAACTTTAAATAACTTTTATTACCCGCTAATTTGTATCACGCAATACAATTATTGAAAGTTAGCCTTTTATTACATAAATATTTTATTGTTTATCCCACCACCAATGATATCTATTTAGTCTACGCCGCCGACTTTAAATAAACATTAAGCTTAACAATTGTTCGTTTAATATTAGTTTGTTGATAAAGTGAACACCGTTCGCACTGTATTGTTTATAAAAGCTTCATTCAGCACATTTTTATCATTCAAGTGTTGACACATTTGCAACTCTATCTATAATAGCGCCCCACAACAACGCAGCAATGTGGTGTTGTTTAGATGCGGGTGATTAGCTCAGTTGGGAGAGCATCGCCCTTACAAGGCGAGGGTCACTGGTTCAAGTCCAGTATCACCCACCACATTTTAATGTGTCGTATCTAATATTCTATATGGTGCGTTAGCTCAGTTAGAAAAAAGAGAGCTCACCGTTATTTACAAGTAACGGCAAGGTTCACTGGTTAAAGTCCAGTACTATTAAACTTTAATAGTAGCGTTTGAATTTATATGTGGGTGATTAGCTCAGTTGGGAGAGCATCGCCCTTACAAGGCGAGGGTCACTGGTTCAAGTCCAGTATCACCCACCACATATAAAATCTATTATTATATTAATAGTGATATGTATTAAAATTGTAATATGGGTCGTTAGCTCAGTTACAAAAAATGAGAGCATCACCGCTATTTACAAGTAACGGCGAGGTTCACTGGTTAAAGTCCAGTACTACTTATTTTAATAGTAGCGTTTTAATTTATATGTGGGTGATTAGCTCAGTTGGGAGAGCATCGCCCTTACAAGGCGAGGGTCACTGGTTCAAGTCCAGTATCACCCACCACATATAAAAATTTATTATATAAATAGTCGCATGTGTAAATTTGTAATATGGGTCGTTAGCTCAGTTGGGAGAGCATCGCCCTTACAAGGCGAGGGTCACTGGTTCAAGTCCAGTACGACCCACCATTCTTTGAATGGTGCATATTACAAAAATCTAAACCCTCTAGTATCATCTTCCATTTTAATTTTCATTATCCTCCACTCTTTTAGTTCACGTTCAGTATTAATTACCATTTAGAAATTCGTTACCAAGTAATTCTTCGGTTTCAAAAAATCAGTATTCCAATCACATATCAAAACCTATCTTCCGAGTTTTATTATCTCCAAAATCATTTTGTTTAAACTTACTTTATTACGCGTGCTATTCATTTACTTTAAATGGGTTTTTAGCTCTTTTAAGGTAAAAATATAAACCTTTAGAATTAATTTGCTTAATAAGCTCTCATCTTCGAGGCGAATCTTTAAATTACCTTGTAAGCGTCTAAACTGTTGATTATAGTCTGTGTTAAATTCAATTACGCTTAAGCCAATGTCTAAAAATATTTTCAATGAAGCAAAAATACTGATTGTAGAAGAGCAGCCACTTGCTCAAAGCTACATGAAACAGTCGCTCGAAAAAATTGGCTTTGGACATATGCGTTTTGCAGATCATGCTCTAGCGGCAAAAGAACAATGCTTACATGAAGAATTTGACTTGGTAATTTGCTCTTTTAATCTAAGCAAACGCCAAGATGGCTACCAGCTTTATGAAGAATTACGCGCTAAAGCATTAATAAAACACTCTACTGGGTTTATTTTTACATCTGCGGAAACTAGCGGAGAGTTAGTTCACAGTGTATTAGAACTTCAACCCGATGACTTTTTAGTAAAACCCTTCTCTGTACAAGAGTTAAGAGTGCGCATAGAGCGTATTCTCAAACGTAAAAGCGACTTAAAAGCTATATACACTTTAATTGATGACGATAACCAATCTAAAGCATTAAAACAAATTAATGCTCAGCTTGATAAAAGTAATAAATACAGCCCTATTCTGCTTAGATTAAAAGGTAATATTTTACTGGCGCTAAAACAAAACCAAGAAGCGAAAGACTTTTTTAAGTCAGTTTTGAATATTCAAAAATTTGCATGGGCAAAAGTAGGATTGGTAGAAGCCTTAATTGCTAACAATGAGCATATTTTAGCTCAACGCATGCTTAAAACTATGCTTGAACGTAATGAAACACGACTAGTTGCATTAGACTTATTAGGGCGTTTAGAAATAAAACTAAACCAATTTGAGCTAGCCCAAGAGTTTTTAAGCCAAGCGGCACATATTGCTCCACGTAATATAGACCGTCAAAAGTCACTGAACAGCGTATCGCTCATTAATAGAGATTATGAAACCAGCTACTTAACTCAAAAAGATATTGCCACTTATGCTAAGTACTCTATGCATGATAGCCCAGACATTTATTTAAATGCCGCTCGTGCTGGGATTGATTTTGCACTAACCACAGATCAAAGTGACCAAATAAACAGAATCTCCCGTCAAACAAATAAATATATTAATGAGCTAAAAACACAATTCCCAACCAGTAATGCGCAAACTCAAATCGATGTGCTCAATGCACGCCTTTATTATTTAAAAGATGAACATAAAAAAGCGAAACAGTTGATTGAACAACTTGATGACAGCGATACTCAAATACGTTCAGTCGATGGTGCCCTAGACAAGGCAAAAGCACTGCATGAATTAGGTTTTCACCAAAAGGCGCAAGCGCTATTTAGCCAAATTATTGATCATTGCGAACGTCACCCAAGTAGAAGCGATGCTACTTACTTGCGTTATATACAGCAACAGCAAAGTGAAAGACGTGATATTAAAATGGGGCCGAAAGAGCTCAATAATCATGCTGTTAAGCAGTTTGAGCGCGGCCAATTAAATGCTGCCTTAGAGGCATTCAGCCAAGCATTTAGGGTCATGCCACACAATCCAAGTATTGCGCTTAACTTGTTACAATGTTTAGTGGATAAGTCAAAAAAACAGGGTGACTCTTTCAATAGTGTGCTGGCTCAAAAGTGCTTTAAACTATTAAAAAAATCCCCCTTAGCTGAAGAGCAATCGGAGCGGTTCGATAAACTACTTCAGATTGCTAAAGAAATGAAACTAGAGATTAGTTAGGGCCTGTTTGGAATTGATGCTACGTTATCGCCTATTTATGGGGGAGTAACCACACCACATAGGCGCTGCCTTACCTAAATCCCAAACAGACTGCTGCAAATTTAACCTTGAAAGGCCAACAGGCCCTAGAGCTTTTTCATTGCCAGTGCGTTTACACAGTAGCGCAAGCCGGAAGGAAGTGGGCCATCAGGGAAAATATGCCCTAAGTGCGCATCACACACATTACAAACAACCTCAACTCGCTCCATGCCATGGCTGTTATCCATTACATACCCTATCGCATCAACCGTTGCAGGTTGTGTAAATGAAGGCCATCCTGTGCCACTATCAAACTTTTCATCTGCATCAAATAGTAGGTTATCACAACACACACATACGTACTTTCCCGGTTCTAATAGTGTGCAACTAGTTGAACTATTTGGTCGCTCTGTGCCTTTTTTACGGGTCACGTAATATTGCTCTTCGTTTAACAGTTCACGCCATTGCTGATCTGTTTTAACTACTTTTTGAACCGGTGTCGGATTGCCATGGTTGGCAAAATTAACAATATCGTTCCATTTCAACATAACAACCTCATTGCGTTATTAATTTGCTTCATACTGAACCAAAAGCATTGACTGACAGCCTATCATTACGTCTGTGGCTAACACCACGATCAACGCAATTTAAACACTATACGGTGCTTCTCTGTTGCTGTAAGTATACGGCTTACATAAGCGTGTAATTGAGCTTGACTACCAGGAATACTCACGCTTAATTGCCTGTCATTATTACTATGCACTATTAGCTCATCGTCTTTTATCTCTATTGACTCAATATTGCTGATGACTAACCAATGCGGGCCATTCTTTTTATCAAACAACCCGGTTAAACTAAAAACAAACAAATGCTGCGGATCACGCTGAATAAAGTTACGCAGCGGGTTACGCATTTTAAATAACGGCGTTAATCGGTAACAGCACGAACAAAATACCACTATCCACAATAACAATATCCCTTTAAACCAAATATGTTCGCCTAATGATAAAAAATAGCCAACGCAGATAATAATCAGCCCTATAAAGGCCACTACTTGCGCTATTTTTTTATTAATAGTGTGCATAATCTCTTACTTTTTATCGGTTGCTTTTTCTGTTGGCTCGGGCCAATCACTAAAAAAAACACTTAAATAACGACTTTTTGCCAAATACCACAATACCCACAATACAATCACCATTTGTATAGCTAAAAACAGTGAAAAGCGATAATGACTATGGGCCGCCTGGATACTTAACCACGACAAGTCTATTAGCGCGCAAGCAATAAGCGGCCAACGCATGTATCGCCAAATACTCGCTAACCGTTTCGTAGCTTGATGCGAGTCTCTGGGTCTGCGTAAACAAAACAAAATAGTGGGTACAATTGCTACGGCACCAATTGCTATGGCAATAAAAAAATCATTTTTTGATTTAAAAAACAATGACATTAGATCAAGTTCAGGACGACGGCTCAGCGCGGCAATCACCCAAATAAAATAGGCCCGCAGTAACACTAAAATACTCAAATGAAACGCTATTGGCGTACGATAGCTGCCATATTTATCCCAGTATTCAGGTCCATAACGGCTCACAACTGGTTTTTCCTATCGGCAATAGTGCCCAAAATAAAAAATGCAGCTAATAATGTGAGCCCCAACCACTTAGTACCAAAAAACAGCAAAGCTTTAGTTAGTAATGGGCTTAACCACACCACTAATAAACCAAACCCAAACGCGGTGATCAACACAAAACACGCCACCCTAATAATAAAGTGGCGCCTAGCTACCACGCCTTTGGTGAGCTTTAAAATGTCATCCGCATAAAGCGACACTAAGCACACCATCAAAAGCAATGATAAATGCGGCAAATAGCCTTGTAGCCACTGGCCTAAGTCAATTAACAGCGTATTAAGTATATTTGTAAAACTAGCCATTATGAGTCTCTAACAAAGTAATTAAATCATCCTCTGTCAGTATTTCTATACCGAGTTCTTGCGCTTTAGTTAGCTTAGAGCCGGCTTTTTCGCCCGCCACTAGCGCATCCGTTTTGGCTGAAACACTGCCAGATACCTTGGCACCTAATTGTTGTAGGCGCGCTTTCGCATCATTGCGATTAAGCGTATTAAGCGTCCCAGTTAGCACATAAGTTAAACCCGCTAGCGGCTGTTCTTGCTCTGATGGCGCTGTTAACTGTGGCCAGTTAATGCCTTGCGCTATTAATTCGTTTACCACTGTCAGGTTATGCTCTTCAGTAAAAAAGCCGCGCACGTGCTTTGCCACTATTTCACCTACATCGCTTACTTCTATTAGTTGTTCAATGCTGGCATCGATTACTTTTTCAAGCGTTAAAAAGTGATTAGCCAAGTTTTGCGCGGTTGCCTCACCGACCTCACGAATACCCAGTGAATATAAAAACTTTGCTAAGGTAGTCGTTTTTGCATCATCAAGTGCGGCAACTAAGTTTTTTGCTGATTTTGGCCCCATTCGTTCAAGTGATTCAAAGTGTCCCTGCTTTAAAATAAATAAATCAGCAGGGGTTTTGATCAGCTCTCGATCAACTAATTGATCAACAATTTTGTCGCCCAAGCCGTCAATATCTAAAGCCTTACGCGATGCAAAATGCTTAATCGCTTGTTTACGCTGTGCTTGGCATACTAAGCCACCGGTACAACGTGCAACCGCTTCACCTTCAACCCGCTCAACGTGCGAGTCACAAATTGGGCACATAGTTGGAAATACAATCTCTTTTGCATCGCTTGGGCGTTGTTCAAGTACTACTTGGGTAATTTGTGGGATCACATCCCCAGCGCGACGAATAATCACAGTATCGCCCACTTTAACGCCTAAACGGGCAATTTCATCAGCATTATGCAGCGTTGCATTCGATACCGTAACACCCCCAACAAATACTGGCTCTAATCGCGCAACAGGAGTAATTGCCCCTGTGCGACCCACTTGAAATTCAACATCTAATAATTGCGTTATTTCTTCTTGCGCCGGAAACTTATAAGCAATAGCCCAACGCGGTGCACGAGCTACAAAGCCTAAGCGCTCTTGTAAGGCTTTTTTATTTACCTTTATTACTACGCCATCTATTTCATATTTTAGCTCGCTACGACGCGTTAAAATGTCATTGTAATAAGCAAGCGCAGCCTTTGGACCTTCAACTAATTTGGTTTCTGGACACAGCGGTAATCCCCAATCGGTAAGCTTAGCAAGTTGCTGGTAGTGATCTTCAGGTAAGGTGCCATCGGCAACTAATCCGGTGCTGTAGGCATAAAACATCAATGGGCGTTTTGCGGTAATTTTTGAGTCGAGCTGGCGTAAACTTCCCGCTGCCGCATTACGAGGGTTTACAAAAACTTTATCACCACGTTTTTCTGCTTCGGCATTTAATTTTTCAAAGCCCGCGCTATCCATAAATACCTCACCGCGCACTTCAAGCTCACGCGGGTAATCATCACCGCGAAGCTTTAATGGCACATTGCGAATTGTTTTTACATTTTGGGTAATATTTTCGCCAGTAAAACCATCGCCACGAGTAGCAGCTTGTACTAATACCCCATCACGATAAATAATCGATACCGCTAAGCCATCCAGTTTAGGCTCACAGCAAAATGTAAGCTCTTCAGTGCTCATTAAACGCTCTTTAATACGACGATTAAAACCATTAAATTCGTCTTCACCAAAAGCGTTATCAAGCGACAACATAGGCACTTGATGTGCTACTTGCTCAAACTTGGCAAGCGCCGCCCCACCTACTTTTTGAGTAGGTGAATCGGCGGTTAAAAACTCAGGGTGCTGGGTTTCTAATTCGCTCAATGTACGTAACAAGCGATCATATTCGGCATCGGGTATGCTGGGTGTATCAAGCACATAATAACTATAATTATGTTGCTCAAGCGTGGTACGAAGATGATTAATTTGCTCACTAATGCTGCTTGCCATGTAGACCTCAAAAACATAAAAAAAGCCACTTTGACGAGTGAACGCCCAGTGGCTTACAAAATTTAACTTATGCGTATATTACGCAGAAAATGCGCGAACCTGCTCAACATATTGACGAATACGCTCTACCGTCATTACATTTCGCTCTGCATCTAAAATATCGGCACCAAATTCATCTGCTATTTTTTTAGCGGCGCTGTGCAGCATATTAAACGCAGCAAGGCCATCGCCATCACATGGTAGAGTCATAAATAAGCTCACGCCTGCGGTACTAAACTGTTCCATATTATCAATATCGAACGTACCAGGGTTATACATATTTACCAGTCTAAATAACACCGGCCCTTGGCCTGCAGGGTCTAGGTGACGATTAAAAAAGCCTTCTTCTGAATACTTAAAACCTAGCGTGTTAACTGCTGGCAGTAATTTACTGCCTTGCATGGTCAATCCTTCTGGCATTTGAATATGCACAATAACAAAGTCTGCAACATCTTTAGGGGCGTCTTGTTGTGTATCTACAGCCTCTTCTGTTACCACTTCAAGGTCATCTTCAATAGCTGTATCAGCAGGGCTAACATCTATTTGTGGCTCATCAGCGCTGAAGTTTAACTCACTCATTTGTGGCTCTTCTCGTTGCGCTAACGTTGGCTCTTGTGGCTCAGTATGCACAGATGAAGGCTGCTGTTCTTGAACAGGTTCAACTCGCTCGCTTGCAGGGAGTTCAGCATTCTCTTTTTTTCTTACTGACCACAAACCGTGTATTAATAAGCCACCAATGACAAACACACTGATCACAATTAAAACCCATCTTAATTCTTCGGCCATCCCCTCACCTTTTATTATTAATATGCCTAACTGCCATCATTTTACCCAAAACAACTAGCAAATGACTATAAAATTATGCATGTGCAAGTTGCACCGCTTGTTCAATATCTACAGCAACCATGCGCGACACGCCGGGCTCTGCCATGGTTACACCCGTTAATCTACCCGCCATTTCCATTGCAATTTTATTATGGCTTATATAAATAAACTGCACAGATTGTGACATTTCTTCAACCAATCGGCAAAAACGAACCACATTGGCATCATCTAATGGGGCATCTACCTCGTCCAGCATACAGAATGGAGCTGGATTGAGCCTGAATATAGAAAACACCAATGATAATGCGCTCAGCGCTTTTTCTCCACCACTTAACAAATGAATTGTCGAATTTTTTTTACCTGGTGGCCTTGCCATTATACTAACACCACTTTCGAGTAAATCGTCACTGGTTAATTCTAAGTAAGCACTGCCGCCGCCAAACACCTTAGGGAAAAGCTGGCCAAAATCGTGGTTAACCTGATCAAACGTAGACTTAAAGCGCGTTTTTGTTTCACGATCTATTTTATGAATAGCGCCTTCTAAAGCTGTTAATGCTTGGGTTAAATCGTCCAGCTGATTATTTAAATAATCACTTCTTTGCTTCGCTTGTTCAAATTCATCAATGGCTGCAAGGTTAACGGCTCCTAATTGCTCTAGCTGATTACTTACTCCAGCAAGTTGATTTTGCGCCGCATTTAATGACAACTCTGCAGGAAACTCTGCTAATACCTGTTTTAAATTTTGATTAAGCTCACTAAGTGGCTCTAGTACCGCTTGCGCTTTAATTAATAAGCTTTGTTCTTCAATACTCAGCTTTTGATGCTGCTCTTGCAGTGCCACCAGCTCAGCTTGTGACGTTTTTAAACTCGCTTGTTTGTTTTGTAATTCTTGTTTTGCTTGAGCTAGCTGTTGTTGTAAATCCGCAAGCATTTGTTCGCCTTGTTGGTGCTGTACTAATAATTGCTCAATACTTAGTGCAAGCTCTTGCTCAGGAATAAGTAACGCTTCAATCTGCTCTATTATCTCTTGCGCACCCTCTTCGGCACTAGTAAACGCCTGTACAGCATGGCTAAGTTTAGTTTGACTGAGCTGCCATTCACTTCTTGCTTTTTGCTCATTAAGGTTTGCTTGATGCGCTAGTGTTTTATATTGTTCAGCATTACTCAAAGCTTGTTTGTAAAGCTCATCACTATTTGTGCGTGTGCTATCGGCTTGGTTAAGCTCTTCAGCTAAGGCCTGTAACTGCTGTGCAAGCTGTTCATTTTTATCGAGCTCTTCGCTCAATAATTCGCTTAACTGCTGTTGTTGCTCTAGCAGAGGCAGACGCTGTTGTTGTAATTTTGTTAGCTGCTGCAGATGCTGATCAGCTTGCGCTTTAAGCATATCACCACGCGTTGTTGCTACAGCAAGTTGTTGTGCTAATTGATGAATAGTGTCTTTGCGCTCATTTTGCTGCTCGGTTATTAATGCAGCCTGCGTTTTATGTTCTTCAAGTGTGGAGTGTGCGTCCGTCAATGCCTGTTGTTGTTGCTCAAGTAAGGTTTCTTGCTGCTTGAGTTTTTTGTGCATTAATAATAAGGAATTTTCTGTATTTTTATCGCCACTTACATGCCAGTTTCGACCGTGTAATGCCCCTTGCTTATCTATAACCGCAATATAACTATTGTCGTTAAGTGCGCTTATATCGCCGGCTTCATCATAAGCAATATGATTTAATAACTCAGGATACACGCCTGAGGTAATAAACGCGGCAATACTGTGCTTAGCTGCAGACTGCGATGCAATTTCCCACGTGCTATTTTCTGCTTTACCTTGTGATATATGAATATGCTCAAGTGATGACAGCGCCTGCTCGACTAAAAACTCATAACCCGACTGAACAGTTAACTGCTTAAATAAGGTTAAACTTTCATCGCTGCTTTTTTCAAGCCCAAGAGTAGTTTGTAGCCCCGCTATGCCGGCTTTTAATTCATTAACTTGCTGAAATAAATGCTGCCATTGTTGCTGAGCTTCATCTAGCTGTTGCTGCTGAGCAGTTTGCGCAGTTTGGCCTTTACTGTGAGCCGTTTGCGCTTTCGCTAGCTGCTCAGTCAGGGCCTGTCTGTGCTGTTGTTGCTGAGTTAATAGCTGCTCTATCTCACTGTGTTTTAACTCATCTATTTGCTCATCAAGCTGCGTTAGTTGTTGCTTAACATAACTGATTTTTTGTTCTGTGTGTTTTACTGCGTTGGTATGCGCTAACTGCTGATTATGCAATTGTTGATAATCTTCTGTTAGTGATTGCCAGTGTGATGTGTCGGCATTTTTAATCTCCAGCAGCCGATTAACCTCTTCGGTAAGCTCTATAACCTGCTCGCTACACATTAAGTTATGCTCTACAGCCTGTTGTAAGCTGTCATCTAACTCTTGGCAGAGACTTTGTTGCTGCGTTTTGACTTCTTCACTTTGATTTTTTTGTTGCTCTAACTTGGCTAAATTTTGTTTCAGTGACAGCGTTTGTTGTTTAATGCTAATTTGCTGCTGTTCACTGCGAGTCAATTCTGTATGTGTATGGTGCTGCTGTTGCTGTGCATCATTAAGTTTATCTTGCTGAACTTGTACTTGAGCTTCAAGACTTGCCAGAACATCATCATGGCCTGAATGCGCCGTTTTAAAAAAGCTGATTTGTTCATCCAGTTTTTTTATTTGTGCGCTTTTATCAACTTGTTGCTGATGCAGCTTTTGCCATTTTAATACCGCTATTTGCCCCTTTAAGGTGCGTTCTTGGGTTTTAAATTCGCGATATTTCTTAGCATCAACCGATTGTACCGCCAGTTTGTCAAGCTGGTTTTGTAGTTCTTGGCGAACATCGAGGAGTCGCTCTAGGTTTTCTCGGGTGCTTTTTATGCGTGTTTGTGTTTCTCGGCGGCGCTCTTTGTATTTAGAGACCCCTGCGGCTTCTTCTAAAAAAATACGTAGCTCTTGCGGTTTGCTCTCAATTAAACGCGAGATCATCCCTTGTTCTATAATGGCGTAACTACGCGGCCCAAGCCCCGTGCCTAAAAATATATCGGTAATATCACGTTTGCGGCATTTGCTACCATTTAAAAAGTACAGCGATTGGCCATCGCGAGTCACCAAACGCTTGATAGCCACTTGGCTACGATCAGCAAAGGTATTGGGTAATTTACCTTGGGTATTATCAAATATGAGTTCAACAGAGGCTTGCGAAATGGGCTTGCGGTTAGTGGAGCCATTAAAAATGACATCAGTCATGGCATCGCCACGTAAATTTTTAGCTGAGCTTTCACCAAGCACCCATCGCACCGCATCAATCACGTTTGATTTGCCACAGCCATTAGGGCCGACAACACACGTCATTTGATCCGGAAATGGAATTTTAGTGGGCTCTACAAAAGATTTAAAGCCCGCTAATTTTATAGTGCTTAAGCGCATTTTATTGTTATTACCGATTTATTATTGTTTTTTACTATAAGTAACTTAACGCATAAATAGCTAAAAGGTTAAGCTTGGCGTTTAAAGTTATCTAAAATAATACCCGTTGCCATTGCCACGTTAAGCGATTCAGCACTGCCAAAGGCGGGAATAGTAATTTTATTACTCACAAGCGCGGCACACTGCTGGCGTATGCCATGTGACTCGCTGCCCATTAATAACACCCCTTTTCCAGCAAACTGGCAATGATGGACATTCTCGCCCTCTAAAAATGCACCATAAATAGGCACATCCAAAGATGTTAAATAGCTAGGTAAATCAACTTGGCTTACCGATACACGAACAAATGACCCCATAGTGGCGCTAATTGTTTTTGGATTATACGGATCGGCACTGTCGGTGCTGGCAACAATGTGTTTTATACCGTACCAATCAGCCACGCGAATGATGGTACCTAAATTACCCGGATCAGATACCCCGTCTAAGGCTAATATTAAACTGTTTTCATCGGGTAATGTGGTGCTTGGCATATCAACAATGGCAATAGCCGCATTATTACTGACCAAAGTACTTACCTTTGTTAACTGCTCTTCATCAGCTGTAATAAAATGCGTTTGAGGGTATGCGCTTTGGTTATTATCAATAAAACTTTGCGTTGCAAATACATCGGTTACTTTTAATGGGCTATTTAATAACTCCAGTACATTTTTTTCGCCTTGTACGAGGTATTGATTAAGTTGCTTGCGGTACTTCTTTTGGCCAAGCTGGCGAATTAGTTTAAGTTGGTTTTTTGAAATCATGACAGCCCCGTTAAATTATCTGCACAGTATACCAGAGGTGACTTAAAGTGCAGCCCTATAAACATTAAAAGCAATAAAATTAGCCTACTTACAATAAGCTAGCTAATCATAAAGATTGTTTTTATTCTCTAAAAAGGGTAAGTTTACAAAAATTACAAGGACTTTTTTTAATGGAATCAATACACCCAACTTCAAATGAAACAAATCCCCCTACACCACCCACGGCCTCTCCCATTTTTAGTGGTATAGTAAATTTTAGCGGCAAAAGCGCCGAATTTTTTGGCATATGGATTGTTAATATACTACTTAGTATTATTACTTTAGGAATTTATTCTGCATGAGCAAAAGTACGCACCTACCGTTATTTTTACGGTCATACGCGTATCGACGGCCTTAGCTTTGACTATCTAGCTACGCCTATACAAATTCTAAAAGGCCGCATTTTAGCGGTCATTGTATTTTTAATTTACACCCTGCTTAGCAGCCTCGCACCGACGATAGGCCTTTTATTTGCTATTGGCTTTTTATTTTTATTGCCGTGGATCATCAACCAAGGTCTGCGTTTTAATATGCGTATGACTCGCCATCGTAATGTACGCTTTGCCTTAGAGCCATCTCAACTTGCTGCTAAAAGCAAACAGAAATTCAGCAGCTAATGCGTTTGCTCTTCCAAGTGGTCGGGTTGTTGTAACTGACGAACTTGTTGAGCTATTAAAAAATGATTCTGATGCCCTGCGTGCTGTTTTACTTCATGAAATTGGTCATGTTCAGCACCATCACAGCATTCGCCTTGCAGCACAAGCTGCAGTGAGCACCGTTGTATTTGCAGTTATTTTTGGTGACTTAAATGGTATATTAGAAGTCGTGCTTGGCTCTGGTTCATCTTTTTTACAACAAGCGTTTTCGCGAGATATGGAACAAGAAGCCGATGAATATGCTATTACAAACCTTTTAAAATTAGGCTATTCTAACCACGATTTTGCTGATGCAATTGAAGCACTGGAAAATAATTTAAAAGCACAAGAGGCGACCCTTGATGATACTTGGTTAAAGTATTTATCAACGCACCCAAGCTCTCAAGAGCGAATAGAATATGCGAGGCAATATAAACCACAATGACCCCTGAACTGAGTTTATTGTTATTAGTTATCATTATGATAACGCTTGGCTACGGATTTATTTATCCGCGCTTTGCAGGCAGTAGCTTTAAAAAAGTATCGGTGCAAGACTTATTTGCAACAGGCATTACGCTATTAATTGCATCTAGCCTTTATTACAACTCGGGCGTGCAATTTAGCTGGTTAATATTTGAAGTTAATTGGTTTTGGTTTACTTTTTTAACTTACGTCATAATCGAAATTCCAGTATTTTTTATTTATGCTAAGAAACACGATATGCAGTTTTAATCGTACTTTTATTTTTATACAAAAAAAGCGCCAGATTGGCGCTTTTTAAACTAGATTAACACAAATTAATATTTATGCTTAAGTGCCCACAAATGTAGCAATTCACTGGCAATTGTTGCTGCAGCAATGGCGGTAAGCTCACTTTGGTCATAAGACGGGGATACTTCAACCACATCCATCCCCACCATATTAATGCCTTTGAGTGCGCGTAAGATTTTAAGTACCTTATCAGAAGTTAAACCACCACACACTGGTGTGCCCGTACCTGGTGCAAAAGCGGGATCTAAACAATCTATATCAAAGGTTAAGTAAACCGGTAAATCACCCACTCGCTCAATAATCTGAGCTGCAATATCATTTGCATGCAGATCATTGGCTTGCATGGCATCAATCACTGCAAACTCATGCTTGCTTTGATCAAAGTCGGTACGAATGCCGAGCTGAATACTGTGATTAACATCAATCAACCCTTCCATTGGCGCATGATAAAACATGGTACCGTGATCAAAACGCGAACCGTTACTGTAAGTATCGGTATGTGCATCGAAATGAACTAACGCCATTTTGCCATGAATTTTTGCATGTGCGCGCAATAGCGGTAAGGTTACAAAATGATCGCCGCCCAAGCCTAGCAATGTTTTACCTTGGCGAAGTATTTGCTCTGCCGCCATTTCTAGTTGCGCGGTAAAATATTCAGGGTCACCTACCGGATAGGTAAAATCGCCAGCATCCGCCACGGTCAAGCGCTCAAACAACGGAAATGTCCACGGATATTTCGTATCTTCCCATGCTAAATGTACCGACGCTCTGCGAATAGCATCAGGCCCCAAGCGGGCACCAGGGCGCCCTGAAGTAGCCAAATCAAACGGTAAACCCAGTACCACTACATCGGCTTCAATCGCATTAATGTTTTGTACCATAGGACGACGTAAAAACGTCATCCCGTTTGAGTACAATGAGTGGTCAACACAACCAAACAAGCTAGACATTGCTTATAACTCTTCTAAATAAGTGTAGCCGTCAAGGCCGCTTTGCAATTCGTCGAGGACGCTTTGCTGTTCATCTGGTGCAATTTTTGCACTCACTAACTGCGCATATGACTGCTGAAAACCTTCAACATCTAAATGTACATAACGCATCATATCAGCCACAGTATCACCATGATTAATTTCTGTAATACTAGCAACACCTTGCTCATCCATATTGACAATAGCACTGTGCGTATCACCAAATAAGTTATGCATATCGCCTAAAATTTCTTGATAGGCGCCTACTAAGAAAAATCCCATTAAATAAGGTTTATCTGCTGTAAACTCAGGTACTGGCAACGTACTTTCAATGCCTTGACCATCTACATAATGCTCTAATGCGCCATCTGAATCACAGGTGATATCTAGTAACACAGCCCGTTTTTGTGGAGCCTGCGTTAAACCACTTAATGGCAATACCGGAAACACTTGGTCAATACCCCACGCGTCAGGCAATGACTGAAACAATGAGAAATTGACAAAAAACTTGTCCGCTAAACGCGCATTCAGATCATCTATAATCGGTCGATGAAAACGGTTTTTGTTATCCATTAATTTATTAAGTTCATAACACACGCGTAAGTTTATTTGCTCTGCCCATGCACGCTGAGTTAAATCTAATAATCCCATCGCAAACTGACTATGCGCTTCAGCTAAATCACCTTGGCTGTCGTGAAAAATCTCAATTAATGCACGGTCATCAGTAAGCACATGTAATTGTTGCCATGAAATCCACATATTTTTAAGTAACTGCGGCGCATCATCAGCTGGCGCTTCTATTTCTTCCGGTGTATACGTTTCGGTGCCAATTACATTGGAAATTAGTACCGCGTGATGCGCTGTTAATGCTCTTCCCGACTCTGAAATAATGGTAGGAAAAGGCTGCTCATACTGCTTACAAATATCACCGATGGTGTAAACAATATTATTTGCGTATTCAGCTAAACTGTAGTTCATTGAGTTGTGTGATTGACTGCGTGTGCCGTCGTAATCAACCGCTAAACCGCCCCCTACATCAAGGCACTCTATGTGCGCGCCCAACTTGCGTAGTTCACAATAAAAACGTGCAGCTTCACTTACACCTAAGCGTACATCACGAATATTGGCCATTTGCGACCCTAAGTGAAAATGCACAAGCTGTACTAAATCAAGCTGATCTGTTTCTTTTAAGCGGTTTATTACATACAGCACTTGTGAAGCAGACAACCCAAACTTCGATTTTTCTCCGCCACTTGCTTGCCATTTACCTTTGCCTTGCGAGGCTAAACGCACACGAATACCAATACGCGGTTTTACGTTAAGTTCTTTGGCTTGGCTAAGCACCATATCCAGCTCAGACAATTTCTCAAGTACAATATACACTTTATGACCCAGCTTCTCGCCAATCAGCGCTAAGCGCACATATTCTTTATCTTTGTAGCCATTACATACAATCACCGCACTGGTTTTTTCAGCCAGTGCTAATACAGTTAATAACTCTGGCTTGCTACCGGCCTCTAAACCTAGCTGTTTTTTTTCTACTTGCGCTTGGCTGGCAACAATTTCTTCAACGACTTCGCGCTGTTGATTTACTTTAATTGGATAAACTAATAAATAGTCTTTTGGATAGCCATAGCTTTCTATTGCGGTATTAAATGCGCCACATAAGCTATGCACGCGATGATGTAAAATTTGTGGAAAACGAACAAGTGCTGGCAAGCTTAAACCTTTGTCTTCAAGCTGCTTAGCAATGTCTGTTAATGCAATGGTTTGCTGTGGGGCATCAGCTTTGGGCGCAACATACACATCACCTTGATCATTAATACCAAAAAAACCTTGGCTCCAATGACGAACGTTGTAGCTCGTACGAGCTTGTTCAAGTGATGTTGTCTCTTTCATTTATCTTTCTCTTTTATTTATGAATGCCAAACCGGCTAGTTGCCGCGCATTAAAAGAAAAATAGTGATTCATGTCCAACAAGTATTTCTACTCGTAACGAGTTAGGATTGAAATTAATAAATAAAAGCTTCAAACAAAGCAATATTAGCTGAGCGCAAGCTCCATAAATAAGCTATTCGGGTTTTCTGTGTATTCACCAAAAGGGGCACATTGCACAAACCCTAAATTCTCATAAAGATGGATTGATTGTATTTGCTTTGGTCCTGTTTCTAGTTTTATGATTAGGATTTCTTCTTCGCCTGCATAGTGCAATAAAATTTGCATAATACGCCGCGATAAGCCTTTTCCGCGATAGCTAGGTTTTACGTAAAGCCGTCTAATTTCGCCATACCAGCTACCATCAAATTGCTTTACTATTGCGCCACAGGCAACTATTCCGTCTTGATTTTTTAAACCTACAGCGTAAACGCCCGGTAAACCAAGCTCATTAACTGTAAGCGCTTGTGAAGTTGCTACAGGATATAATGAGCTAATAAGTCGATCTATATCTGCAAATACGTTGATCACATCCTGATCACAAGGGTCTAAGTCGACTAACTGCATGGTTTATCTCAAGGTTATGCTTAAATATATTTAAACTATACCGTATCGATAGGAATGAACAACCTACTTAGGCTAAGTTATTTTTAGTGGGTTAGTTTATTGCTAGGATAATAAATAGCTCAATAACAAGGTGAGAATATGATGTACCCAGAAAAAGAGCGCTTATTAGCGCTCTTTATCAATTATTAAAGTCCTTGTTCGTCTGCCATTTTCTTAACTATTTGTGGTGCCGTCCACAGTGACGGTAGTAACACAAACGAAACTGGCACCGCAGTGACCACAATAAACGACTGCAAGGCTGAAATTCCGCCCTCGCCAATAGAGATGAGTAATGCAGCCATTACCCCCATCATAATCCCCCAAAACACACGAATTGATGTTTGCGGATGATCGGTACCTGTCATCACCATAGACACCGAGTACGTCATTGAGTCACCGGTTGTTGCCACAAAAATGGTGGTCAGCACTAAAAATAATACCGACACAATAAACCCCATAGGTAACTGCTCAGTAATGGCTAACAATGCCGCTGGCAAATTAAGCCCAGCAAAAGGTTCTGATATAACGCCGGGATTATTTAACTCAAAAAAGATGCCTGAGCCACCAACTATGGTGAACCAAAAGCAGGTGATCACTGGCGCAACCACAGAGATGAGTAAAATCATTTCACGAATAGTTCGGCCACGCGATATACGCGCAACAAACATCGCCATTAAAGGGCCATAACCTAAAAACCAGCCCCAAAAAAACACAGTCCACCAGTCTAACCACGGTTTATCGGCACGAAACGTAGCCATAGGAATAAAGTTATCTAAGTACAAACCAAAGGAATGAATGTAACTGTCGATAATAAACGCAGTGGGCCCCATTAGTAATATAAACAACATCAGCACCACAGCTAATACCACATTAAAACGGCTTAGTAGCTGAATACCTTTGGTAACCCCACTTACTGCTGAAAGTGTGTAAATGCCAATTAAACTAAATAAAATAATTACTTGTGTGGTGTAGGTGTCAGGAATGGCAAACAATTTATCTAGGCCAAAACTCACTTGTAAGCCTAAAAAACCAATAGGACCCACAGTGCCAGCAACCACAGCGAGTACACAACATGCATCAACAATAGTACCAAGCGCCCCTTTCATTGCGCGATCGCCAAATACGGGGTAAAGCAAAGTACGAGGTTTAAGCGGTAAGCCTTTTTCGTAATGAAGATGCATATAAACAATGCCCGTTAAGCTGCCTAATATAGCCCAGGCTAAAAATCCCCAGTGCATAAAGCTTTGTGCAAGTGCGTTATAGGCGGCATCGTTAGTGCCTGTTTCACCACCAAATAGCGGTGGCGGAGAAATAAAATGTGCCATTGGCTCTGCTGCGGCCCAAAATACGCCGCCACCAGCAAGCAAAGTACACATAATAATACTTATCCACTTAAAGGTAGATATTTCAGGGGTTTTTAAACCGCCGAGCACCACTGAACCGGTGCGGCCTACGGCCAAAAATATACCTATCACAAAGGTTAATAACAGCAGAACTTGCCAAAAGGCGCCAAATATTTTGGTTGAGAAGGCAAAGGCAGAGTTTATCCAATCCGACATCAGTTTTATGTCGTAAAGGGCCAGCGCGGCAAATAAAACTAATATACCGCCACTGATTAAAAATACGGGTATATCAACCCCATCCAGAAACTTAACTCGGGAAGAATGTGTTTTACCCGACTTTAAAGTTGCTTTAGTGGTATTCATTTATCGCTCCTAATGGTTTTTTAAAGTTACCGACATAGCGACATACCATGACATCACACTAAACCCTAGTTTCAACAAACGACAAAGCAACTCAAAAGCGAGTTTTAAGTACTTGTTATGTTCACGTTTAGGTAATGTCACAACAAGTAGACTTATTGCCAATTCCTGACTAGTTTAACGCGTTAAAAACGCTAAACCAATGCCTCAGGAATGATTTGTGTAGTAGTTACACAATAATAAAAGATAAATTACATCACGGTATCAAACAAACAAAAAATATACATTTTTGCTTTAGCAAAAGCGCGGTACGTTATTAAACGTTGCTGCGCAGTGGGTACGCAAACAACGCGGCTTATCGATTAGGGCAACTAAACCTGTCGCCTCAGTTAGTGATAAATACAGGGTTATTAATGCTGTTTATGCCATGTTAAATAGTTGCTGTGCGTTAATGGTTTGGCAAATAAATAACCTTGCACTGCATTCACGCCCATCGACTTTAATATTCTTAGTTGCTCAGCACTTTCGACCCCTTCGGCCACAATGTTAATATTTAAGCTATGACCTAAGCCAATAATAGATTGCACAATACTTTGACCCGATGCGCTATTGAGCACTTTATCAATAAAGCTTTTATCAATTTTTAACTCATCAATAGGAAACACGCTTAAATGTTTTAAACACGAGTAGCCCGTACCAAAGTCATCAATTGAAAACACAAATCCATGCGATTTTAATTCTTCCATTTGCTTTACGGTCCCCATCAAGTCACCCGCTAACATTGATTCAGTGATCTCTAATTTAATTCGAGTTGGCGAGACGTCAAACGCTTCAATTGCTTTAAATAGCTCACCTTTTAAAGTGGAAGAATTAAACTGACACTGGCTAATGTTAATTGATACGCTAAAACTGTCATCGAGTAAGTTATTATCTCGAAGTGTTTCAAGTAAAATACAAATATCTCTTAATACAATATTTTGTAACTTTTGAATTAAGCCAAATTGCTCGGCAATTGGAATAAATGCATTAGGGGGGATAAGCCCTTTAGTTGGATGATTCCATCTTATTAATGCCTCAGCACCCGCAAGGGTTCCATCAATTGCTAATTGTGGCTGAAAATAAGCACAAAACTCATCGCACGCGATAGCCCTAACAATGTCAGTTTCAAGCTCAGTTTGATTTTCCAGTAAGGTTTGCAGTGCGGGGTCGTAAAAGCTACTACTATTACCACCCTTCATTTTAGAGAGATACATAGCGGTATCTGCAAATTTTAAAATATTAGCGGTTATGGCATTGCTCGTGTTAATCAAACAAATACCAATACTACAACTGACCTGAAACGCTAAATCGCCCACTTCAAATTTTTCATAAAAGACACTTTGTACTTTTTTAGCAATCAACTCAGATTCACTATTAGCTTGCATGTGGCTATCACCGACATGCTCGATAAGAATAATAAATTCATCACCACCGACTCGTGCGAGGGTATCTGCCGGGTTCAAAATAGCTGTTAATCGTTGTGATAACTCAACCAGTATTTCATCGCCTGCATTATGACCTAGTGAGTCATTTATGCGTTTAAAATTATCTAAATCTAAAAATAAGAGTGCGCCCGTGTGATCAGACTGCTTAATTTGCTCCACATACATACTGAGCCTATCATTGAGCATTCTGCGATTAGGAAGGTTTGTAAGCGGATCAAAAAATGCTAACCGTTGTACTTCTTCTTCGGCAGCTTTGCGATTAGAGATATCTCTGGCCATCCACACCACATGTCTCAGTGACGGGTTATTAGGCTGGTAACTTTCAAGGGGAGCTGTTCGCCCTTCAAATGTAAGCTGCTTACCTTTTATATTGAGCTGATATTCAAACACTTGAACTTCATTAGTTTGCAGCGTTTTGGCAATTACCTCCATAATAGGATTTGCATCTTCAGGAGGCATAATATCTCTGACATTACGATTAATCACATGCTCTTGGCTTAAATATAAACTTTCATTAGTAGTGCCGTAAACGTTGGTATACTCCCCTTCTTCACTCAAAATAAGAGTTAGATCGGGAAGTACTTTTGCGAAGGCTTTAAACTTTTCATTACTTTGCTGTAATTCAAAAAGCAACGCGTTTAATCTTAGTGACTCTGTGTGCTTTTCTAAAGCAATACTGGTGAAATCAACAAAAAAGTCTATTAACTCTAAATCTTGTGGTGTCGGTGACTTGGCACTGTCATGATAAATTGCAAAAGTGCCTAATATGTCTGATTTTGTTGAAATAATAGGGGTAGACCAACATGACCTTAAACCATAACTTAACGCCATTGCTCTATAATCATCCCATAATGGCGATGTTGTAATATCTGCGGCAATAATACGTTTTTTTTCATAGGCTGCAGTACCGCATGAACCGACAGTTGGCCCTATTTTCACGCCATTAATTGCTTGGCAGTAACCCTGTGCAATATTAGGCGCCGCACTATGAAATAGCTGTTCTCCTTTGAGCGTTAATATAGAGCACTTTGCAGAGGAGTCTTCAATAAGCTCCTCAATAGATAAACAAATATTTTCCAATACCTCATCAAGTGGCGCACCGAGTGCTATTTTCGATAATATACTTTGTTGCTGAGAAAGCAGCTTTCTGACTCTCATTATTTCAATCAAATTATATTCCTCAACAATCACTAACGCTAAATGCGTCGCTCAATTTTAGGGCCTGTTTATAATAGTCTTTTGACTATACATAATATTGAAATCAGCATCTATGCTATTTTCGTCTATTTCACGCGCGTTTGTCATTCAATACAAGGTGGCGATTTGAAATGTACTTATCAACAAATCATTTATTTACATACCATCTGTAAATACCCTTTATTAAATACTTTGTTACTTAAAAGTACTGTTTAAAATCATCAAGCTATTTATAATAGCTAAAACATAAATAATCGATGAGGTTAGTGTGCAAATAACACAAGGTATGGAATATTTTTTTTCAGGGTTTAAGTTAATTAGTCAAAAAGGGCTAAAACGCTTTGTACTTATACCCCTACTTATTAATATTTTATTATTTGGTAGCTCCTTATTCTTTTTATTTGGCTGGCTTAGTGATGGCTTTAATGCCGTAACCGCCATGCTCCCAGAATGGCTAAGTTGGCTCGAATGGTTAATGTGGCCAATTGCTGTGCTGGTGGTGCTGTTCACTTACAGTATGTTATTTACCGTTATTACTAACTTTATCGCCGCACCTTTCAATGGCTTACTAAGTGAAAAGGTAGAGCTTTATTTAACTGGTCAAAAAATTAACGACGACGGATTAGCTGATTTAGTTAAAGATGTTCCGCGAATGCTGGGCCGGGAATGGACTAAGCTTTGCTACTACCTCCCACGCGCTATCGGCTTTTTTATTTTATTGTGGGTACTACCTGTGATAGGCCAAGTGCTATGGGTGCTTTTTACCTGCTGGATGTATGCGGTGCAATATAAAGATTATGCTTTTGATAATCACAAAATTAGCTTTACACAAATGAAAAATGACTTAAAAAGCAAACAAGGGTTATCTTATGGGTTTGGCTTTGCCGTGATGCTGCTAACCGCTATCCCATTTGTAAATTTAATTGTTATGCCTGTGGCGGTATGTGGTGCCACACGATTATGGGTTGAAAATTACCGACCACAATACCGTAGTTAAAATAAAAAATGGGCCACCTGGCCCATTTTTTATGCTCGCTAATATATTAACTATATAAGCTCTGTGGCACTTTAGTTACATTTAAGTGCACCGTTATTTCTTCACGATCATGGTATAAATGCTTTGCTTGAAGTTCATAGCTTATGCCGTACTTCGCCATTTCTTCTCTGATCATTTTTAAACATTCATACACACTATCAAAGCGTTTTTTCATCGGTAATTTTAGATTAAAAATAAGCTCTTTTGCATAGGCGTTTACAGCCCAGTCAATCATCAAGTTAGTCACTTTAGTCGGCTTTTCTACCATATCGCAAACCAACCAAGTGATGTTTCTTTTTTCTGGACGGTATTTAAAACCATCTTCTCTAAAATGCTTTACTTGACCCGTTTCCATTAAACTTTCATTCATTGGGCCGTTATCTATCGCGCTAACAAACATACCACGGCGAACTAACTGATAAGTCCAGCCACCTGGGCATGCACCTAAATCAACGCTGCGCATCCCAGCTTGTACCCGCGACTCACGCTCTTGCTCAGGAATAAACACGTTAAACGCTTCATCTAACTTAAGCGTTGAACGACTTGGGCCATCGCTTGGCATACGTAAACGTAAGATCCCCATAAAAAAAGGAGAATTGTTATAACTATATGAGTAACCCACATACGCAGTATTATTAGCTAAAAACAGCACATGCATTACTGGGCGATTTGCTTTTGGTTCACGCAATACGGTGTTTTGTTTCTCAAGGGCTTTTTTAAGCGGAGTTGATATCTTTTTACAAAAAGTCAGTAACTCTTTGCCCTCGTTGGTATCGGGGGTTTCGACACGCAGCTCAGAACACAAAGTAAAATCTTTTGCAGCATCTACAATAGCGCCTACTCTATCTTCTACGGGCATATTTTCAATTAGGTTACCGGCAAACCATTGGCGTGCAAATACCATATTTTTAAAATCAACTTTTTTGATTATTTCGTCGCTGTGCTGCGCTTCAAAACATTCATAAATAACATAACCGGTATTTGGTTTTGCTTTTACATACCCAGCAAATCCTTGTTCGGCAGCGTGAAACGTTATTTCAGCAGCGGCATCGTTTTCAAAACCACTACGACAGTAAATCACAACACTAGACATATTAACCCTTAAACTCTTTAAAACTTAAATCGTGCAACTTGCACTAAAATAACTATCCAACCAATAATAAAGCACAGCCCACCCAAGGGGGTAATTGGGCCCAGCCACTTCAACCCTGTTAAGGCCAATAAGTATAAGCTGCCACTAAATAACAATGTACCGGCAATAAAAAAGCCACCCGCCATGCTGAGGTGCATACCCCACTTAATTAAAATAGCCACTGCAATTAACGCCAGCCCATGTACCATTTGATACTCAGCGGCGGTTTTAAAAATACCAATGGAGTACTCTGATAAACGACCTTTCAGACCATGAGCAGCAAATGCGCCCAGTATCACTGAAAGCATGCAAAAAAAGCTGCCTGCTAATAAAAATAGTTTAATCATGTTTATCCTCTTTTAAATTTTCAAGCGTATTCTTTATAAAGCTTGCTGCCTGTATTGCTGCAGCATTCAGGTTTTCCTGCTCAGTCACGCCACTTTTTTTACGCGGTTTTAGTGAGTGGTCACCATCCGTTAACCATATATACTTTGGCTGCTTTGGCATGACCATTGTGGCAAGCTCTTCGCGGGTGCCAAAGGTATCCCTTTCCCCCTGTAATACTAAAAAAGGACACGGTATGTCTGCAAAATGATCTGTACGCAGTTTTTCTGGCTTGCCCGGAGGATGAAACGGATAACCAAACGCAAGCACACCTAAAACAGGATGAGAGGTCGAACAGGCAAGCATCGATGCCATGCGCCCGCCCATTGATTTACCCCCTATAAATAGCGGTAAATTTGCATCAGCTTGAGTCACTATATGTTCAAAATAAGTAAGTAGTTTAGGCGCTCGATCTGGTGGGCGACGTTTGTTAGTTTGTTTAGCAATTTGCATATATTCAAAATCAAACAAGCCAACGTCAATACCGTGCTCACTGAGATGTTTAGCCATGATTTGCATAAACTCAGAATCACTGCCAGCCCCTGCGCCATGAGCAAATATAAACTGTGCGATTGCCGGTTGCTGACTACTTCTAACCCATTCGATGCTCATTAATATTCTTGCTCCTGCTCAACTAAACTTAACATCCAGTCTTTAAACGATACAATTTTGCCTAACTCATTTTGTGACTCACGGATCACTAAGTAATAGGCATTCTTACTCTCTAAACTGTGATTGAACGGGATCACTAAACGTCCTGCATCAATATCTGGTTTTGCTAGTACGCTGTTACCAATTGCAACACCTTGGCCATGTACCGCAGCTTGTAACACCATAGATGAATGACTAAATATAGGTCCTTGGTTAACTTGTACATTACGTACGCCGGCGGTTTTCATCCAGGTTTTCCAGTTTTTACGGGTGGTGTCATGTAGCAAGGTATGGTTTGCTAAATCACTGGGTTGGTTAAGCGCTCTGGGGCCATTTAACAGTAATGGGCTACATAACGGCACTAAATACTCAGTGTGCAGTTTATAGGCTTGCACCCCACTCCAATGACCGCGACCATAATAAATTGAGATATCAACATCGTCTGTTAACGAGTTTTCATCCTGATCTTGAGCTTTAATTCGCACATCAATTTCTGGGTGTAATTCGTTAAATAAGCTCAATCGAGGAATAAGCCATTGAATCGCAAAACTGGGGGTTAAACTTACGGTTAACGAGCCTTTGGCACCACGGGCTAGTAGCTTTTCAGTTGCATCTATTAGCTGAGTAAAAATTTCTTTAATATCTAAAAAATAACCTTGGCCTTCTTCGGTTAATAATAACGAGCGATTTTTACGTAAAAACAGCTTTAAGCCTAAATGCTCTTCAAGCGTTTTTATTTGATGACTCACCGCAGCTTGCGTGACATACAACTCTTCTGCGGCTTTAGTAAAGCTTAAATGACGTGCTGCAGCTTCAAAAGCTTTCAGCGCGTTTAATGGAGGAACTCGTCTTGACATGGCAACCAAGCTTAGAATTAGTTTTTCTTATGCGGTGAATTATATACCTATGCTGGGAAAGAGTATATTCAAGCCACAAAAAAAGCGACCTAAGTCGCTTTTTAATGAGTTAATCACTTCTTTATAAATCACTAGCACTGGTATCAAGGGGAGCAAAGCTTTTGATTAGATCATCAACCGCTTTCATTTGCGATAAGTACCCTTCTAACTTGCTCAATGCTAATGCACAGGGGCCATCACATTTTGCTTCATTTGGATTGGGGTGTGCTTCAATAAATAAGCCTGCAATACCCAGTGCCATACCGCTACGGGCAAGTTCTGCTGCTTGAGCACGACGACCATCGGCTGAATCAGCTCGACCGCCAGGACGCTGCAGCGCATGAGTGGCATCAAAGATAACGGGAGCCATGGTTTTCATATCATCCATGCCCAGCATATCAACCACTAGGTTGTTGTAACCAAAGCTTGAACCACGTTCACACAAGGCTACATTATTATTTCCGGCTTCATTAAATTTAGTAATGATATGACGCATTTCATGTGGGGCTAAAAACTGTGGCTTTTTCACATTAATAATCGCGCCTGTTTTAGCCATTGCAACCACCAAGTCTGTTTGACGAGCCAAAAACGCCGGTAGCTGAATAACATCAACAACCTCTGCAACCGGTGCTGCCTGATGAGGTTCATGCACATCGGTGATAAGCGCAATATTAAAGGTATTTTTAATCTCTTCAAATATCTTTAAGCCTTCTTCCATGCCTGGACCACGATAAGAATTGATGGACGAGCGATTGGCTTTATCAAATGATGCTTTGAATACATAAGGAATATTTAATTTAGTGGTCACTTCAACATAATGCTCGGCAATACGCATCGCTAAGTCTCGTGATTCAAGCACATTCATGCCACCAAATAAAACAAAAGGTTTATTATTTGCCAGTTCTATTTCATTGATATTAATAACTTGGTTGTTCATTTTAATTCCTTATGGTGCAACTGCTTGCATCATTAATCCACAAATATATGCCATATATGTACCTACACCATAGCCAAGTACAGCTAATAATACGCCGACCGGTGCCAGTGACGGATGAAACGCAGCGGCCACAACAGGGGCAGACGCTGCGCCACCTACATTGGCCTGTGAGCCAACAGCCATATAAAATAACGGCGCTTTAATTAATTTAGCCACAATGAGCATTAAACTTGCGTGAGTTAACATCCAAATTGCACCAATAACAAAATACATCGGTGAATCAAAAATCGCCATTACATTCATATGCAGGCCAATCGATGCCACTAAAATATACAAAAAGGCTGACGCCACTTTCGATGAACCAAACGCCTCAATATGGCGTACTTTGGTAAACGATAAGCAAATACCTATCGTCGTTGATATAACAATAAGCCAAAAGAACTTACTGTTTAAACTGTATTCTTTTGCCCACGCATAATTATTGGCAAAGAAGGGTCCTAAAATATCTGCACAAAAGTGCGCTAAACCGGTAATACCAAAGGCAATAGCTATAATCATCATGTAATCATTTAGCGTTGGCATACGCGCATGCTCTGCATGGTATTTTTCAACACGTTGCTTTAAGTCTTCAATCGCGGTGGTATCTGCACCGGCTTTAGCGTCAATCGCTTTATGATTAGCTGCCATTAATAATAATACTGCCATCCATAAATTAGCCACTATCACATCCACGGTGACCATGGCTGAGAAAATATCGCCACCCACTTCAAACATTTCTTTCATAGATGCTTGGTTTGCACCGCCACCAATCCAGCTACCTGCAATGGTTGTCATACCACGCCAAACAGCGTCAGGGCCATGTCCACCTACCGCTTCTGGATAAACAGCACTCATTATTAAAATAGCTAATGGGCCACCAATCACAATACCTGCGGTGCCGGTTAAAAACATAATTAATGCTTTAGGACCTAAATTAATAATCGCTTTTAAATCAATACTGATGGTAAGCAAAATTAAACACGCAGGCAGTAAATATCGCGAAGCGACGTAATACACGTTAGATTGAGAACCATCAACAATACCAAAGGTATTTAACAATGACGGCAAAAAATAACACAACAATAATGCCGGTACATATTTATAAAATGCCACAAGACCTGGGCGTTGACTATTTGAGGTTTTGAAAATAAACCCTAAAATAATCGCCAATAAACCAAGTACAACGGCATCATTGGTAATTAATGCAGTTTGGGGATCAGCCATAACATTTCCTATTTTTTATTCTTAGTGGTGAGTTTTATGATTGTCTTCAAGTTCTTCAATTTGATGTAGAATGATTTCAATAGCAGGATCATCAGGACATTCATCAACAAAAAACTGTAAATCATCTCGTGCCATTTTAGGGCAGCCAAGCTGATTTAGTAAATAACCTCTGTCGCGTCGCTCATAGGGATCATCACCTAATATTTCCATTAATAAATCGACGCAAGTTAACGCATGACCAAATTTATTTTCACTAATGAAAGACCATTTTTGCTGCGCTAAAAATAATTTATACACTTCGTCTTCAAAAATAAGCTCTAAAGGCTCTTGTTCTTGAGGATTTTCTTCATCAATATTTTCAGGAATGATGTACCAACTTTGTTGGCCACTGCTAGGGTCAACAAGATAACCCTCTTCATCACTCATTGCGACGTGAATGCCCACTTCGCCTTGAGTTATACTTACACTGGCATCGAGTTTAGCATGCTGTAAAAAGTGGCATAACAAAATAGCTAAGGTTGTCGGTGTGCCACTGCGCATAGACAAGGTATAGCTGATGCTATTTAACTTATACTCAGGAACTTTCAAGCTTGATGCACTAAATAGCCACTCACTATAAAAGCTATCAAGTAGTTTATCTAGGCGATCGTGTTCGTCCGGCATCTGCTGACAAATAGCCTCTATTTGCTGCTCAAACGCAGTAAGTATTTCAAGACTTGGTGTTAAGTCTATTTGAGAATCCCATTTAGCTTCCGCTTTGATACAACGATATATAGCCGGCGGCAAAAAATCATCGTAAGCATCTTCTATATAAGATTCATCGTGTTCATCAAACCCGAGGGTGGTCATTCATACTACAACATTCTAGAAAACGAGGACGTAGTTTACCTAATTTTAAAGCTAGATACCAATAATCAGAAATGAATTGAAGAGGTAAGCTTTACACCTTTGGTGTGCAAAGCTTAAATAGGCATTGTTAATTATAACAACAGCGGGGCTTTAGCTGTTGCTAAGTAACCAATAGCTGAAATAACAGCGGTGTTAAGTACTAAAAATACAACTTTTGGAACGGTTGTCGTTTGTTTAGCGCTAATAATACCCACAACAATATAAACGATAACTAGAATAATTTTTTCTAATAACCAAAGCTGCTCTAATGGGTTTATTATAGCCATTGCCATTAAACCGATGGCTGAAACAATCAATAAAGTGTCTATACTGTGGCTACCAATAAAAACCAACTTATTTTTGGCAAGGCTGCCACTGCCCATACGAGAAAAAGAACGTACGTAAAATAAAATAATACTCACTAGCGCAATGGCCATGTGTGAGTGTTTTAATGCTAAATAATCCATAGGTATTGTTACTTCTGTTTAGTTATGTGTTTTGTCAGGAAAGCGTAAAAGTACCGCTTCGAGGTCTTCAAGTTTATCATTAAATACATCAACAAGTTTAGGATCAAAATGCGTTCCTTTATTTGCGTTTATCTCCGCAACCGCTTCTTCAAGTGTCCACGCACCTTTATAACAACGTTTATGGCGCAGTGCATCATACACATCAGCCAATGCCACTATTCTGGCAAAAATATCAATACGCTCCCCCTTTAATCCACTAGGGTAACCAGAACCATCCCACTTTTCGTGGTGCTGCTGTGCGATTAATGCCCCTGCGCTGACTATTTTACGCGGTGAATCTTTCAAAATAGCATAGCCTTTTCCAGCATGAGTTTTCATAACTTCCCACTCTTCGCTGTTTAACTTGCTAGGCTTATTTAAAATTGCATCCGGAATACCTATTTTACCCACATCATGTAAAGGCGATGCAAAGCGAATTAAATTCGCTTGCTCTTCAGATAAGCCGTAGGCTAATGCTAATTCATAACAAATATAAGCAACCCGTTTTACATGATTACCCGTTTCGCACGAGCGCTGTTCAACGGCTTCACTTAAACGATAAACAAGCTCTTGTTGTGTGGCTTCAACTTCAGTGTGTAACTGCACATTTTCAAATGCCAACTGCACATTTTGAGAAAAGATTTCAATTAGGTTTCGCTGTGTATCCGTCAACTTTGACGGCACACCCGATACAAATAACATTGAATTATGGTTAAATTTACTGCTGCAATAAGCAAACAAATAATCATCTCTATACACAATTGCTTTATTAGCAAGGGCCTCTTGGCACGCTAACAGTTGGTCTTCTGGTAGTACGGTTTCTAGCTCTTCTCCCTCGCGCTTCGCAAAATCACCGGTACCAGAGCAAACAATCAGTTTTTTATTCATCTCCTCTGACGGATTTTGTGCAACTAAGGTGGTGGCATACATGGCTTCATCAGCAACGTTTAGTAAAGAAGTAAGCTGCTGCATCACGCCTTCAATAAAGTTATCCATTGAATGGGTTGCAAAAATATTGCGCGAAGCAGTGATTATTTTTTCTAGTCCCTCACGCGATTGCTCAATCGAAATAATATCGCGATACGAGCGAAGACTTGCCATCATAACGGTGAATAATTTTTGTGCGGTGAGTTCAGTTTTAGATTTATAGTCATTAATATCGTAATTTACGATTACTTGGCGCTCGGGTGCTTGGCCTGGCTGCCCGGTTCGTAGAATAATGCGAATATAATTATTTTTAACGGTATCACGAATGTATTTTGCTACTTGCAAACCCGCATCGTCTGTTTCCATAACAACATCGAGTAGGATGATGGCCGCATCAGGATGATCATCAATCAACTTTTTCGCTTCTGCGCCGGAATAAGCACTAATAAACTCCAAGCGTCTATCTTGAAACTTAAAATCACTCAACGCTAAACGCGTAACAGCATGAACCTCGGGTTCATCATCAACAATTAGAACTTTCCATGTTCCTTGCTCTTCACTTACTACTTCAGGTGGTTGTTCATTTGAAAATAAAAAATCTTCCATCACAAAGAGTTCCTTAAAACATATGCAAACAAACAACGGGGCTATTTTTAATAAGTTAAGGCCATTGTCCGAAAGTTACGCGGTCGTTATTACCAAGATCTTTCACTGTGCTTACATTTATAAACGCCATTTGGTTGAATATATGGCGAACAGCTGCACTTTGCTCAAATCCGTGTTCAATTAAAAGATAGCCATTAGAATGTAAATAGTCACGTGATTGTGTAATTATTTGTTTAATATCAGCTAATCCAGCATCATCTGCAACCAATGCAGACAAAGGCTCAAAGCGCACATCACCTTGATGCAAGTGTTTATCGTTATATTCTATATAGGGAGGGTTGGTTACAATTAGATCAAATTTTTTATTATTTAACGCGCTAAACCAATTGCTTTGTTTAACACACACATTATTTATCGCTAATCGTTTTTGATTACGTTTGGCCAGTGCTACCGCATCATCAATACGATCAACGGCAATAATATCCCATGTAGGCATTTCACTACCAAGCGCAAGTGCAATTGCTCCAGTGCCTGTGCCTAAATCGAGCACTTTGGCGTCATTTGGTACATTACATGAAAGCGCAAGCTCAACTAAGGTTTCTGTATCAGGGCGAGGAATGAGCGTTGTTGGATTTACTTCAAGCTGTAAACTCCAAAACTCACGATACCCTGTAATGTGCGAAACAGGCTCGCCGTTTAAACGACGCTCACATGCACGCTCAAACGCTTGTGATTGCTCATCCGTTAATTGTTTTTCTGGCCAAGTGAATAAATAACTTCGTGGCTTTTGTAAAATATTAAGCAGTAGTACTTGAGCATCTAACTTTGCGCTATCACTACTTGATGCTAATAAATTAGCACCGGTAGTAATAGCGTTTTCAACAGTGAGGTTCACGATTAATCGTCGCCCATCGCTGCTAATAAGTCGGCCTGATGCTCTTGCATTAGCGGCTCAACCACAGCGCCTAAATCACCGGCTACCACTTCGTTTAAACGATAAAGCGTTAAGTTAATACGGTGATCGGTAATGCGCCCCTGCGGATAGTTGTATGTGCGAATACGCTCAGAACGATCGCCACTGCCCACTAAATTACGACGCTCAGACGCCTCAGCAGCATGACGTTTTTCATCTTCAGCCTGTTGCAAACGCGCCGCCAATACCGACATCGCTTTTGCACGGTTTTTATGTTGAGAGCGCTCATCTTGACACTCAACCACAACACCGGTTGGTAAATGGGTAATACGAATGGCAGAGTCGGTTTTATTGACGTGCTGACCACCTGCGCCCGATGCTCTAAAGGTATCAACTTTAATATCGGCCGTATTGATTTCGATGGCTTCTGCTTCTGGTACTTCAGCCATTACAGCAACAGTACAGGCAGAGGTATGTACGCGCCCTTGTGACTCAGTTTCTGGGACGCGCTGTACACGGTGCACGCCTGATTCAAATTTTAATTGCCCATAAACACCTTCACCGCTGATGTTAGCAATTACTTCTTTGTAACCACCGTGCTCACCTTCGTTGGTGGTAACAACCTCTACTTTCCATTTTTTTGTTTCTGCGTAACGGCTGTACATTCTGAATAAGTCGCCAGCAAAAATAGCAGCTTCATCGCCCCCTGTTCCTGCACGAACCTCTAAAAATACATTGTTGTTGTCTCTCGGATCTTTAGGCAACATAAGCACTTGAATGTCGTCTTCTAAAGTCGAAATCTGTGCTTTTGCTTCTTTATATTCTTCTTGTGCCATTTCGCGCATTTCAGGATCTGAATCTTTTAGCATTTCTTCAGCGCTACTCAAGTCTTCTTGTGCTTGCTGGTATGCTAAAAACGTTTTCACCACTTCTTCAAGCTCAGAGTATTCTTTTGAAAGAGTACGGAAGCGGTTTTGATCACTAATGACCGATGGGTCACTTAGTAGCGCTTGAACTTCTTCGTAGCGCTCAACTAAGGTTTCTAATTTACGATAAACGGACTCTTTCATTTAACTGTTATTCCTGATCTATACCTAACATTTTTTTCAATTGGTTTAACTGAGCCACTTCACCTTTTTTCGCTGCATCTTGGATGGCACGGGTAGGCGCGTGCATTAAGCGATTGGTTAATTTATTGGCCAGCTCTAAAATTACTTTTTCTGCATCTTTACCTGTATTTAGCTGACTAAGCGCCCTATCTACAAGTTCTGCTTTTGTTGTTTGTACATCATTACGGTAATGGCGAATTAAATCCACTGAATCAAGCGAGCGCAACCACATAAAAAACTCTTTGGTGCGCTCACTAATAATAATTTGTGCTTGCTCAGCCGCTTGTTCACGAGCAGCCATGTTTTCACTAACAATCGCTTGTAAGTCATCGACCGAGTACAAGTAGGCGTCGTCGAGTTCACCGACTTGGCTTTCAATATCGCGTGGTACAGCTATATCAATAAACAGCATCGGCTTATAGCGGCGTTGTTTAAGTGCTTGCTCAACTACACCTTTACCAATAATAGGTAAAGTGCTGGCGGTGGAGCTAATCACAATATCAGCTTGATGCAAACGTTCAGGCAATTGTGCCAACGCAATAACATCGGCTGATACTTCATCGGCTAAACTGCGCGCTCTTTCTATTGTTCTGTTGGCAACAGTAATTTTTTGCGGTTCATTTTGGTATAAATGTTTTGCTACCAGCTCTATGGTTTCACCGGCACCAATGAGTAACACCTTGGTTTTATCCAGCTTTCCATAAATATGCTTTGCTAAATTAACTGCCGCAAAGGCAACCGATACTGCACTGGCACCAATGTTGGTTTCGGTACGGACTTCTTTTGCCACCGAAAACGTTTTTTGAAACAAACGATCAAACGTAACGCCCACCGCATCATGAGTTTTGGCACTATTATAGGCTTGTTTTATTTGCCCTAAAATTTGTGGTTCGCCTAACACCAGCGAGTCAAGCCCACAGGCTACACGCATCAAATGGTTTATTGCAGCGCTGTCTTCATGACAGTAGATATTTTTACTCAGTTCATGTTCATCTAAACCATGGAAACTGGCCAACCATTGCAACAATGTTTGGGAATTTTGCTGCGCAAGGCTACAATACACTTCAGTGCGATTACAGGTAGAGACAATAACCGCTTCATTAAAGTCGGCATGGCCACTTAATTGTTGTAGCGCCTCTGAAATTTGCTCAGGCGAAAAGGCCACTTTTTCTCGTAATTCTACGGATGCGGTTTTGTGATTAATACCAAGTGCTATTATGGTCATATCTGCCAAATATTGCTGAGCCCTACTACATAGGCGGCAATTTTATCAAAAATCTCAGGAATATGGAAAGTAAGGAACAACATTTGACTCGACAATATTTTATTTTAACCCTGTTATTTATTTTTTTAACGGGCTGCGCCAATAAAAACAACTACAATACAGAAGCTTACGAAGACTGGAAGTTACGTCTTAGTACACAAAAAACTTGGCAGGTGGAAGGTAAATTAGCGTTTATTAGCCCTGATGAGCGCCAATCTGCTAACTTAAATTGGCAACAAACACAAAATAGTAATCATTTAGTGTTAACCACATTTATTGGCACCCGAATTTTATCGCTCAAACAAACCGCAGTGGGGGCTGAATTAATATTTGATGACCAACCGTATTTTGATACTAATGCGAGTAGACTTTTACAACGCTTAACGGGGTTTACTTTACCGGTAAATAACGCCGGCCCATGGTTAAAAGCCACTATTGACGATCAAACCTTAGAAGTCGATCAATTAGGCCGTGCTAAAAGCGTGTTATGGTTTGATGGCGCTGGCAAAAAATGGCAAATAAACTACACCAGTTACATACAAAAACACGGTTTTTGGTTACCTAACGCGCTAACCTTAACACATGAAAAGATTAAAATTAAAATCAAACTCTACGATTGGCAGTTTAACTAATTATGAATACTCCCTTTGAACTTTCGCTGATTGCGCCGGCGAAGCTAAATTTATTTTTACATATTAATGGTCGCCGTGATGATGGCTATCATGAATTAGAAACCCTGTTTACATTTTTGAACTATGGCGACGAGCTCCATTTTACGCTTACTAATGATAAAAATATTAGTATTAGCGGTGACACTCATGGCATTGCACTAACTGACAACTTAATTTATAAAGCAGCTTTATTATTGCAAACTCAGTGTAAAGTGAATTTAGGTGCAAAAATAAATTTAACTAAACGTTTGCCTATGGGCGGAGGTGTTGGTGGTGGTTCATCCGATGCCGCAACAACACTTTTAGCGCTAAATACACTATGGAATACCGCTCTTACACTAGATGAACTTGCAGATTTAGGCTTGAAACTCGGTGCTGATGTGCCTGTATTCATTAAAGGTAAAAGTGCCATAGCACATGGCGTTGGCGAGCAATTAGAGTATGTTAAATTGCCACAAAAATGGTACTGCGTAGTTTTTCCAAACCAGCATGTCAGTACTGCACAAATATTTACTCACCCCGATTTAAAACGTGACACGCCCAAACTTTTAGATGACTGGCAACAGCAGGTTTTAACTAACGATTGTGAGCCTTTAGTGAAAAAGCTGTGTCCCGAGGTTGAAAAAACCCTGCAGTGGTTGCTAAAATACGCCCCATCAAAGATGACCGGAACAGGTTCATGTTGTTTTGTTGAATTTGCTAGTCAAGTTCAAGCACAAGATGTACTTGCTAATCTCCCCCATACTTGGCAGGGATTTATCGCATCAAGCGTTAATACTTCTCCTGCTCACACGGAGTTAGCCGCCATCATTGATAAATGAAGTAACGTACAAGTAATCATAAGTTAACCTACTTTGTTCATTCAATGTAAGTTAGTCCAAAAATTCAGTGCCTGAGGAACCCTACCGTGCCTGACATGAAGCTCTTCGCTGGTAACGCAACACCTGACCTAGCTCAAAAAGTTGCAAAACGTTTATATATTGAATTAGGCGATGCTGTTGTTGGCCGTTTTAGTGACGGTGAGATCAGTGTTCAAATTAATGAAAATGTTCGTGGCTCGGATGTTTTTATCTTACAATCAACCTGTGCCCCTACTAACGATAACCTAATGGAACTTATCGTTATGGTTGATGCGCTACGCCGTGCATCTGCCGGTCGTATCACTGCTGTTATTCCTTATTTTGGTTATGCTCGTCAAGATCGTCGTGTACGTTCTGCGCGTGTGCCAATTACAGCTAAAGTGGTTGCAGATTTCTTATCAAGTGTAGGTGTTGACCGCGTTCTTACGGTTGATTTACATGCTGAGCAAATCCAAGGCTTCTTCGATGTACCAGTAGATAACGTATTTGGCAGCCCGGTATTATTAGAAGATATGAAAAACCGCGACTTTGATGACGTGGTTGTTGTATCACCTGATATTGGTGGTGTTGTACGTGCCCGTGCAATTGCAAAACTACTAAACGATACCGACCTAGCTATTATTGATAAACGTCGCCCTCAAGCTAACGTTTCTCAAGTAATGCATATTATTGGTGACGTTGAAGGTCGTGATTGTATTATTGTTGATGACATGATTGATACCGGTGGTACATTGTGTAAAGCAGCTGAAGCTCTTAAAGAGCATGGTGCTAAACGCGTATTTGCTTACGCTACTCACCCTATTCTTTCTGGTACAGCTGCAGAAAACTTACGTAACTCTGTGATTGATGAAGTGATTGTAACTGACTCAATTCCACTGTCTGACGAACTAAAAGCGCTTGATATTGTAAAAGTATTAACACTTGCAGATATGTTAGCAGAGACTATTCGTCGCATTAGCAACGAAGAATCTATCTCGGCAATGTTTGAACACTAAAGTTAAACATTAATGAGTATAAAAGCGCCTTTTGGCGCTTTTTTTGTAAGCGGTGTTTATTTTATAAACCCGCAGTGGTATGATAGCGCGCCTTTTGGCTAGGGACCTTGGTCGCAAAGGCCCTAACACTTTTAATTATTGGAGACATCATGTCTAACACAACTTATACTTATGACGCTGAACTTCGCGTAGAAACTGGTACTGGTGCGAGCCGCCGCCTACGTCGCGAAGACAAAGTGCCGGCAATCCTTTATGGAGCTGATAAAGAAGCGGTATCGCTTACTTTTGCTCATAAAGATATGATCAAAGCACAAGAAGACGAAGGCTTTTACACTCACATCCTTACATTAAATGTAGGTGGCGAGAAAGTTGAAGCAATCTTAAAAGATATCCAACGTCACCCTTTCAAGCCTAAGCTTACTCACCTTGATTTCCAACGTGTAGACGCAACTCATAAACTAGTAACTAAGGTTCCTTTACACTTCATCGGTGAAGAGAAAGTAACTAAGTTAGGTGCAACTGTTGTTCACCAGTTAACTGAAGTTGAGATTTCTTGTCTTCCTAAGTCACTTCCAGAATTCATCGAAGTAGACGTATCTGATCTTGTTGCTGGTGATTCAATCCACCTTACAGATCTTGCGTTCCCTAAAGGTGTTCAATCTGTTGAGCTTGGTAAAGGCGAAGGCCACGATCAGTCTATCGTTACTATCAAAGCTAACAAAGCAGCTCCAACTGAAGACGACGCTTCAGACGCTGCAGAATAATATTTAAGGTCTCGCACCTTGAATTCTATTCAAATGCTTGTGGGCCTGGCTAATCCAGGCCCCGAATACGCAAATACACGCCACAACGCAGGTGCTTGGTTCATTCAAGAACTCGCTGCACGCTACAACTGCACGCTAAAACACGACCCTAAATATCACGGCCTTACTGGTAAAGTGATTATTCAAGGCAAAGAATTCAAATTACTGATCCCCACCACTTACATGAACTTAAGTGGCAAAGCGGTGAGTAGTTTAGCCAATTTTTTTAAAATCCCCGTGGAAGACATACTTGTTGCCCATGATGAATTGGATTTAGACCCGGGCGTTGCTAAATTAAAAAAAGGCGGCGGACATGGCGGTCATAATGGCTTAAAAGACATTATTGCAAAAATGGCAAATCAAAAAGACTTTATGCGCTTACGCATAGGTGTAGGTCATCCAGGACATCGCGAAATGGTCACCGGTTGGGTGCTTGGTAAAGCAGCCAAGGACGATCAAGAAAAAATGGATGCCGCAGTTGATGAAGCAGTTCGTTGTATGGAAATACTTGCTAAAGACGGTGTGTTAAAAGCACAAAACAGACTACATTCGTTTAAACCCTAATTTTTGGGTATACGGTCGCACGTATTAAACGAATCTAAACAAGGTATCTTACTATGGGTTTTAAATGTGGCATCGTTGGCTTGCCTAATGTTGGTAAATCAACACTTTTCAATGCATTGACTAAAGCGGGTATTGAAGCCGCTAACTTTCCTTTTTGTACCATTGAACCTAATACAGGTGTGGTACCGGTGCCAGATCCTCGCCTAGACGAACTTGCTAAAATTGTTAACCCGCAACGTATTATTACAACTAGTATGGAATTTGTGGATATTGCAGGTTTAGTTAAAGGTGCATCGAAAGGTGAAGGCCTAGGCAATCAGTTTTTAGCAAATATTCGTGAAACAGATGCGATTGGCCATGTAGTTCGTTGTTTTGAAGATGAAAACGTTATTCACGTTGCTGGTACTATCGACCCTGCGGACGATATTGACGTGATCAACACCGAGCTAGTACTTGCTGATATGGACAGTGCTGATAAAGCAATATTCCGTAATGCGAAAAAAGCAAAAGGTGGCGATAAAGACGCAAAAGAGCAAAATGCGGTACTTGAAAAAGTAAAAGTGCATCTTGATGAAGGCTTAACTTTACGTTCGTTAGCGCTAACAAAAGAAGAAAAAGCAGCCATTGCGCCTATTAACTTCTTAACTATCAAGCCAACTATGTATATTGCTAACGTGGCTGAAGACGGATTTGAAAATAACCCACTACTTGATCGTGTCCGTGAAATAGCGGCTGCTGAGGATGCGGTTGTTGTACCTGTGTGTGCAGCTATCGAATCTGAGCTATCTGAGCTTGACGAAGAAGACAAATTAGAGTTTATGGCTGACCTAGGTCTTGAAGAGCCAGGACTTAACCTTGTTATTCGTGGTGGCTATGAGCTACTACATTTGCAAACTTACTTTACTGCGGGTGTAAAAGAAGTACGTGCATGGACTATCCCAGTAGGTGCAACAGCGCCACAAGCAGCTGGTAAAATTCATACCGACTTTGAACGTGGCTTTATCCGCGCACAAACAATTGCTTTCGATGACTTTATTGCATTTAAAGGTGAAAGCGGTGCAAAAGAAGCAGGTAAAATGCGCCAAGAAGGGAAAGAGTACATCGTTAAAGATGGCGATGTAATGAACTTCTTGTTCAACGTATAATTAAACATTGCACCACGTTAAGTGGCTCATTGTTTTTAAAGGCTCGTTTTTACGAGCCTTTTTATTTTTCAGCCGAATAAAAGTAATAATTAGTCTACCCTTACTATAGGCTTTGAATTGTAAGGCAAAGCCAAAATTACAATACAAAGCTCACAAAGAGTGTTAAAAAAGCAACGTTTTAATTAAAAAGTAGCCGGTTAGCCTATTTTTCCTGCAAACAAACCAACTTAAGTGTTTTTTTGCAAAAAAGGTGTTGACGAATTTGGGGCATATCAGCATAATACGCCCCGCACTCAGCGATGAAGTGTTAACAAAAAAGATGGCTAAGTAGCTCAGCTGGTTAGAGCACATCACTCATAATGATGGGGTCACAGGTTCAAATCCCGTCTTAGCCACCATTTATTTTTTGTTGCTCAATGAAGAGTCTAAAATAACTACCATTTCTTTGATTTATTCAAAGTGATAATGCGGGAGTTGAGGAATTGGCAGTTGTCTTGAATTAGACGCTGGATTTAGGTTCTAAAACATTGTTACCTGTATACTCGATGCGGGAGTGGCGGAATTGGTAGACGCGCTGGATTTAGGTTCCAGTATCTTAGGATGTGAGAGTTCAAGTCTCTCCTTCCGCACCATATTCTTGATAAGAATTAAAACTATCAATTGTTTATTGTTGGGATATCGCCAAGCGGTAAGGCACCAGGTTTTGATCCTGGCATTCCCAGGTTCAAATCCTGGTATCCCAGCCAACAATGGCTAAGTAGCTCAGCTGGTTAGAGCACATCACTCATAATGATGGGGTCACAGGTTCAAATCCCGTCTTAGCCACCATTTCTTTTTTAGAAGTGGCTCTGCAAGAGTTAAATTGCAGCTCAATGAAGAGTTTAAAATAACTACCATTTCTTTGATTAATTCAAAGTGATAATGCGGGAGTGGCGGAATTGGCAGTTGTCTTGAATTAGACGCTGGATTTAGGTTCTAAAACAGTATGACCTGCATACTCGATGCGGGAGTGGCGGAATTGGTAGACGCGCTGGATTTAGGTTCCAGTATCTTAGGATGTGAGAGTTCAAGTCTCTCCTTCCGCACCATATTCTTTGATAAGAATTAAAATTATCAGCAATTTCTTAGTTGGGATATCGCCAAGCGGTAAGGCACCAGGTTTTGATCCTGGCATTCCCAGGTTCAAATCCTGGTATCCCAGCCAGCTTCTTCTACCAAAGAATGTTGAATTAAGAAATACTCTGTTAGGAGTATAAACATAAATTTGTATGCGGGAATGTTGGAATTGAAAGGTGTCTTGTATTAGACGCTGGATTTAGATTCTAAGATGTTAATACCTGTATATGCGATGCGGGAGTGGCGGAATTGGTAGACGCGCTGGATTTAGGTTCCAGTATCTTAGGATGTGAGAGTTCAAGTCTCTCCTTCCGCACCATATTCTTGATAAGAATTAAAATTATCAGCAATTTCTTAGTTGGGATATCGCCAAGCGGTAAGGCACCAGGTTTTGATCCTGGCATTCCCAGGTTCAAATCCTGGTATCCCAGCCAACTTCTTCTACCAAAGAATGTTGTATAAGAATAAGAACTGCGGGAGTGGCGGAATTGGTAGACGCGCTGGATTTAGGTTCCAGTATCTTAGGATGTGAGAGTTCAAGTCTCTCCTTCCGCACCATGTTCTTAATTAGAACTAAAACTCATCCAAATTTAGAGTTGGGATATCGCCAAGCGGTAAGGCACCAGGTTTTGATCCTGGCATTCCCAGGTTCAAATCCTGGTATCCCAGCCAATTTGCACACGTCTTTGATTACACTTCACGATTTATCCTAAACTCCAATTATCTAACTTATATATTTAATTCTTTTTCTACCTTTATAACCTACACCTCTTTTTCTTGGGCATAAAAAAAGACCCAAATTTGAGCCTTTTAATAACTATAAGTATTTTAACTAAGCTCACCGCTTATTGCGTATTTCAGCACCCAGTTTTTTACCGGCCCTGTATTATTAGCTAACTTTAAAAATGTGCTGCGCGCCCATTTTAATGGGGCTATTTGATTTGAGAAACCAAAGTAGCAAGCATCCATCATACTCATCATTAACAAATTAGCGTTACGACGACTACGCTCGTATTCTTTAAGCATTAGCGGGCACCCTACATCATCAGCTGTACGTAACACTTCAGCTAAAGCAGCTACATCTTGAAAGCCTAAATTAACACCCTGTCCTGCCAGAGGATTAATGGTGTGCGCCGCATCCCCCACTAAAACGAGCCTGCCTTGTGAATAATTATTGGCATGCTGCCTTGCCAGAGGAAATATAGCATGGCTTTGTACTTCAAAATCACCAGCAAGCTTTGGAAACTTTTCAATAATATGGGCTTTTAATTCGCTAGGTTGTAGGGCTTTAAATGCTTTGAGGGTATTTGCATCGTCATACCAAATTAAATTTGCATAAGGTGCTTGCATAGGTAAAAACGCAACAGGCCCTGTAGGTGTAAACTGCTGCCATGTTTTAACTTGTTGTGGTGCATCGAGCTTTATTAGCACGCCCATACAATGCTGCTGATATTGCCAACCAGTTATACCAATATTGGCTTTGCTACGTAATTGTGATTGCCCACCATCCGCTGCAATGACTAAATCAGCAGTATAGCTTTGTTCGTTATAGTGCAAGCTAATGCTATCAGGGTTTTGCTCTATTGCCGTTAAAGCCGATGAAGGATTAATCATCTCAATATTATGTTGCTCAAATTGCTGCCATAAACTGGCTTGAATTAGCTTATTTTCGATTAAATGACCTAAATGGGTGGTATTAATAGCATGACAATCAAATAATAAATGATCATTACCTCGTTCAAAGGTCTCTAATTGTTCATAGGGAGCCAATCTATTTGCTCGCAATAATGGCATCGCACCGAGCTGGTCAAGCAACTTTTCCGAAAAGCGATTAATAGCCGAAACACGTATATCAACATCATCACTGTTAAGCACCTGTGGTGCATCTATTGGGTGTTTTTCAATAACACGTACGGCTTTGCCTTGTTGCGCTAATTTAATAGCCATAGCGGCACCAACCATGCCGCCCCCTACTACAATTACATTATTTTTAGCCATGTTTTTCATCATTTTAATTCTGACTTTACTCTGCTTAGATTGTATCGTAATTAGTTTGCTCAGTGTGAGCGCTTCGCTTAATTCTATTATTAAACCCATACTATATTGATTTCAGATCACAAACATGAAATCTATACTTGGTTTTGAGCGTGTATCCAGCTAAAATACGCGTCCTTTAAGTCGAGCGAAATTTTAATAATTCCGCCACTTATACCTGTTTCTAGCACATATTTGTGCCACTATCGAATTGAACACGAGGCTATATTTCAATGAGCAAAAAGCTGCATATTAAAACCTGGGGTTGTCAGATGAACGAATACGACTCTCAGAAAATGGCTGATCTTCTAGATGCTACCAACGGCTATCAGCTAACTGAAGAAGCTGCTGATGCTGATGTTATCTTACTTAATACCTGTTCAATTCGTGAAAAAGCGCAAGAAAAAGTATTTCACCAACTAGGTCGTTGGAAGTTATTAAAAGATGACAAACCAGACCTTATTATTGGTGTAGGCGGCTGTGTTGCATCACAAGAAGGTGATTCAATTCGCCAACGTGCTCCGTTTGTTGATGTTATTTTTGGTCCACAAACTTTGCACCGTTTACCTGAGATGATTAAACAAGTACAAGGCGATAAAGGTTCATCTGTAGTTGATATTTCATTCCCTGAGATTGAAAAATTTGACCGCTTACCTGAACCTAAAGCGGAAGGTCCTTCTGCGTTTGTATCAATTATGGAAGGTTGTTCTAAATACTGTACTTTCTGTGTTGTGCCTTACACCCGTGGTGAAGAAGTAAGCCGCCCTGTTGATGATGTATTATTAGAAGTTGCACAGTTAGCCGAGCAAGGCGTACGTGAAGTTAACCTATTAGGTCAAAACGTAAATGCATACCGTGGTGATACACACGATGGTGAAATTTGCTATTTCTCAGATCTAATTCGTTTAGTGGCTGCAATTGACGGGATTGACCGTATTCGTTACACCACCTCACACCCTGTAGAGTTTACACCAGACATTATTGATGCGTACGCTGATGTGCCTGAACTGGTTGATCACTTACACCTTCCAGTCCAAAGTGGTTCAGACCGTGTTTTAAACTTAATGAAACGCGGCCATACTGCTCTTGAGTACAAATCAACAATTCGTAAGCTACGTAAAATTCGCCCTAACCTAAGCATGTCGTCAGATTTCATCATAGGTTTCCCAGGTGAAAGCAAGGCCGATTTTGAAGCTACCATGAACCTTATCAACGATATTGGTTTTGATATGAGCTTTAGCTTTATTTACAGCGCACGCCCAGGTACACCAGCAGCCGATTTGCCAGATGACGTAACCGAGCAAGAGAAAAAAGAACGCCTGTACTTATTGCAAAATCGTATTACGCAAATGGCACAGCAAATTAGCCGCCAAATGTTTGATACTGAGCAACGTATTTTAGTTGAAGGTCCTTCTAAGAAGAACCCGATGGAACTACGTGGCCGAACTGAAAATAACCGTGTAGTTAACTTTGTTGGCCCACACACAGTGATCGGTCAGTTTGTTGATGTACGTATTACCGAAGCGTTACCAAACTCTTTACGTGGCGATTTAATTCGTACAGAATCAGAAATGAACTTACGCCGCGAAATTGCGCCTTCTGCTATTTTAACCAAAGCAGCGAGTGAGCAAAAAACCGAGACAGCTAACGAAATTGGCGTTGCTACTTTCGTACCTTAGTTGCAAAAATTCATTGCGCCAGTTAACACTGGCGCACTGTAATAGGAAGTAATTTTGAGTAATCAGTTAAAAACATTAGAGATTTATTTAGAACCTGCCGACAACAAACGCCTTTCTTCATTATGTGGCCCGTTTGACGAAAACATCAAACAAATTGAACGCCGTCTAGGTGTTGAAATTATTCATCGTGATAACTTTTTTAAAGTAACCGGTAAACTACACAGTAGCGCCGGCGCGGTAGAGATCTTAAAAAACCTTTATATTGATACTCAACCTGTACGTGGGGAAATTGGCGAAATTGAGCCTGACAACGTACATTTAGCCATCACTGAGTCTAAAGCGCTTGAGCAAGACACCTCTAGTAGCGCCTATGGCAAAGAAATGATGATTAAAACCCGTCGTGGCGTTATTAAACCGCGAAACGATAACCAAGGCTTGTATGTTGCTAACATTTTGCACCACGACATTACCTTTGGTATTGGCCCTGCAGGTACAGGTAAAACCTATCTTGCTGTTGCAGCGGCAGTTGATGCACTAGAGCGCCAAGAAATACGCCGTATATTGCTCACTCGCCCTGCGGTTGAAGCGGGTGAAAAACTCGGCTTTTTACCGGGTGACTTAAGCCAAAAAATAGACCCTTACTTACGTCCACTTTACGATGCCTTATTTGAAATGCTTGGCTTTGAGCGTGTTGAAAAACTGATTGAAAAAAACATCATTGAAATTGCGCCATTGGCTTACATGCGTGGGCGCACACTCAATGATGCGTTTATTATTTTAGATGAAAGCCAAAATACCACCACAGAGCAAATGAAAATGTTCTTAACCCGTATTGGTTTTAATTCTAAAGCAGTGATCACCGGCGACATAACCCAAGTTGATTTACCTCGGGGAGCGCGCTCTGGCCTTCGTCATGCTATTGATGTGTTAGATGGCGTTGATGAAATTAGCTTTAACTTTTTTAAATCGCATGATGTAGTTCGCCACCCTGTGGTAGCACGTATTGTTGAAGCCTATGAGCGCAACGACGAACGTGAGCGCCTTAAGCGATTAGAAAAACAACAAGCTAAAGAAGCGCTTGCCTCTCATGAGCAACCTGCGACTAAAGAGTAATACAGTGAAAACAGAACTTGATTTACAAATAGCGTGTGAGTTTGACAACTTACCCAGCCTTGAGCAGTTTGCAATGTGGGCCGATAAAGTACTTAGCCAATACCGCGATGAGTCTGAGCTGACCATTGTCATTAGCGATGAAGCACAGTCACAACAGCTAAATAATGACTACCGCGGTAAAAATAAGCCTACCAACGTATTATCGTTTGAATTTGAAGCGCCACCGGGTATTGATATCCCACTTGTGGGTGACTTAATTATTTGTCCAGCCATCGTTTTGGCTGAGGCCCAAGAGCAAGAAAAGTCATTTCATGACCACTTTGCCCATATGGTTATTCATGGATGCTTGCATTTACTTGGATTTGACCATATAAAGAGTGAAGATGCGTTAGAGATGGAAAGTATAGAAAAGCAATTACTTGCTGAACTAAACATAGCAGACCCATACCGGGACGATATTTAAATAAACGGAGCAATTAGACGTAATGAGCGACGATAACTCGCAATCTAGCCAGGGTTCTTCTGGCAGGACTTGGCTGGGCCGTATAACCCACATGTTGCAAGGGGAACCCCAGAATAGAGAAGAGCTGGTTGAGGTGATTGCCGATGCCCAAGAGCGGGATGTAATCGATCCTGAAACCAAAGAAATGATTGAAGGTGTGCTTGGTGTGTCTGAGCTTAAAGTGCGAGATATTATGATACCGCGCTCACAAATGGTCACCTTGGAAATTGATAGTCCGCTTGAAGAGCATATACCTATGATGGTTGACTCTACCCACTCTCGTTTTCCGGTTGTGTGTGAAGATAAAGACCATGTAGAAGGGATTTTACTCGCAAAAGACTTATTACCTCTCATTTTAAACAAAGATGAGCATTTACCATCGCTACGTGACTATTTACGTCCAGCTATGGTGGTGCCTGAAAGTAAACGGGTTGATACTCTGCTTAACGAGTTTCGTCAGCAACGCTACCATATGGCAATCGTGATAGACGAGTACGGCGGCGTATCTGGTTTGGTCACTATTGAAGATATTCTTGAGATCATTGTTGGCGAAATCGAAGATGAGCACGATGAAGAAGAAGAACAACAAGATATTCGTCAACTAGCTAAACATGTTTACGTTGTGCAGGCACTGACCCCTGTAGATGACTTTAATGAGCATTTTAAATCAGGTTACAGCTCGCAAGACGCCGATACTATTGGTGGTATCGTATTACATGCCTTTGGCCATATGCCGAGTCGTGGCGAAACTATTGATATAGACGGGTTTCAGTTTAAAGTAACTAATTCTGATAACCGTCGTATATTACAACTGCAAGTCACCATTCCTAAGGCTGATGATAACGACAGTGAAGAAACTGCTAACTAGTCTCACCCTACTAGCAAAAGATAAAAAAGCATGGCTCGCACTGGTTGCGGGCCTTGTTTTGACTTTTAGCTACGCGCCTTTTGGTATTTGGCCAATTGTATTTTTTAGCTTGGTCGCATTATTTTATTGTATCCCTGCAAACCTCACTGGAAAAAAACACGCTAAAACCGCGGCTAAATATGGCTTTATATTTGGCCTAGGCTGGTTTGGTGCAGGTATAAGTTGGGTACATGTTTCTATCGCCACCTTTGGTGGTATGCCACTTATCGCTTCCATTTCGTTAATGGTATTACTGTGCAGCTACCTTTCATTATTTCCTGCGTTGGCACTGTGGGGAACCACTCGTTTTTCAAACGGCTCTATAAGTTTTGCAGCGCTACTACTCCCTTGTTTTGCGATTAGTGAGTATTTGCGAGCCAAGCTAATAACCGGTTTTCCTTGGTTAAGCTTTGGCTATACACAAACAGATAGCCCACTGAATGCCCTTGCTCCTTTTATTGGTGAATTTGGACTCACGCTATTATGTATTGCCATTGGTTTTGCATTGTACAGCTTAACGCAAAAACAATTTAAAATGCCTGTTGTTACCGCTGCTGTGGTTGTTTTAGCTTTTGCAGGTGCACATTTTACAAAGGCACCCCATTACTCCAATAAAGACCTTTCTGTGCTGCTTGTACAAGGTAATATAAAACAACACTTGCGCTTTGACCCCAGTGAGTTTTGGACCACCATGAGTAAGTATCAAGATATGACGCGCCGTCACTGGGATGCTGATTTAATTGTGTGGCCTGAAGCTGCAGTGCCTGAAATAGAAGCCCTCGCTGATTCATATTTAGCAGGCTTAGACAGTGCCGCCTCATTTAATAAAACCGCGCTAGTAACGGGTATTGTCGATTACCAACGCGATACAAAAACCATTTTCAATACGCTGATTGTGGTCGGTAACAAAGAGCAAAATGATGAACATGGCCACTACCGTTACTTAGACAGTAACCGCTATCAAAAGCATCAGTTATTGCCTATTGGAGAGTTTGTTCCCTTTGAAGACATACTGCGCCCCATAGCTCCGTTATTTGATTTGCCTATGTCATCGTTCTCTCGCGGTGATAAAGTGCAAAATAACTTACGCGCGAATGGCTTTAATCTACTGCCCGCTATTTGCTACGAAATAGTCTTTGCTGATTTAGTGCGTGGTAACTACAAAAGCGACTCAGACATATTATTTACGGTGAGTAATGATGCTTGGTTTGGTGATTCAATCGGCCCCCACCAGCATATGCAAATTGCCCGCATGCGCGCCCTAGAACTACAGCGTCCATTAGTGCGTGTTACCAACAACGGCATAAGTGGTGTATACGACCCCATAAGCCAAACACGTCAAACTATGCCACAGTTTGAAACTACCACACTTAAAGCCAATATAAAGCTCATACAAGGGGATAGCGTGTATAGCCAATACGGCAATGGGTTTGTATGGGGGTTTATATTGTTATTGGGTATGATTGGATTTGGGGTTAAATTTAAGAAGTAAATTCGTTGGTTACTAGCTCAATAATTTGTTGTTTTATTGCTGCCTGCTGAGACTTTACCTCACTGAGTTGCGGCTGCAATCTATTTATCTCTTCTTGTTGTTGCTCGATTTTATATTTTTTAGCCCCGATATGCTCAGCATCCATAGTCAAACGATTGTCGTCTTCAGCTGGCCCATATTGGCTATTATTTATGGTTAAACTACGTTATACAGTGCTCTGCTTAAGCTTATTTACATGCTCTTGTAATGCAACCACTTGCTTATATGCCTTTTCTAAATTTTGATATTGCTCAGCAGATGTTGCGCTATCTTCGCTGTATTTTTGAACCTTTGCGTCTAAAAACTCTGATAAAACATAGTCAAGTTCTTCTTGTGATTCGTCACCTGTAGGTTGCCGCTCTGTTTCTACTAAAGCCTGATTGTTATAATTAGATGCTTGATATTGAATTGAGGCGGTTGAAATCTTCATTATTTTATCCCTAAAATAAATTTGTCACTATTTTAGGTATCGACTGATATTTTAAACTCTTGAGTAGGATTGACTGATAAAAGCAAATAAAAAAGCCCTACTTGATTAAAGCAGGGCTTAACGTATTTTTTACCTTAAAATTACGACTCAATAGCCAGTAATTCCACCTCAAAAATAAGCAATGACGCAGGAGGTATACTCCCTACCCGCTTTTCACCATAGGCAAGCTGGTGCGGTATATAAAACTGAAATTTATCGCCCGGGCTCATCAGTTGCAGACCCTCAGTCCAGCCTTTTATCACTTGGTGCAAGCCAAAGCTAATCGGAGTTTTACGCTCTACTGAGCTGTCAAATACAGTGCCGTCGATTAAAGTGCCATGATAATGCACTTTCACCATACTTGTTGGGCTAGGTGTATTTTCGCTCTGTCCTTTATGGATTATTTTATATTGCAAGCCAGATGCGGTTTCATTTACGCCTTCAGTTTTTGCATTAGCAATTAAATAATCACTTTCAATTTGTGCGTTAGCGATTGCTTGCTGCTTAGCTTTTTTACTGTTTTTAAAAATTAAAACACAAAAAATTGCAATAACAATCAGTAAAATTATATTGATCATAACTCCCCTTTTTCATCTTCTGAGTCGTGGTCTTTTTCGTCACTGTTATCGCCATTAACAATATCGGCAATGTCTTTTAATCGCGCTAATGCAATGCCATTAACCGAATCTTCTGGGTAGTGTTCATCAACCATGTCACCCGCGTCAATGTCCATTAGTAAGTTTAGCGCTTGGTCAACGGTTTCAACGGCGAAAATATTAAATTTACCCAGTTCAACCGCATTGAGTATTTCATCATCAAGTACTAAGTTAACTTGGTTTGATTTTGGAATAATAACGCCTTGCTCACCCGTTAAGCCGCGCATTTTACATAGCTTAAAGAAACCTTCTATTTTCTCGTTTACACCACCAATGGCCTGTACATCACCATGCTGATTAATAGAGCCGGTTAGTGCAATAGATTGGCTTATTGGTAAACTGGTGATCGCCGAAATTAGCGCACAAAGTTCAGCAAGAGAGGCGCTATCACCATCTATGTAGCCATAACTTTGTTCAATAGCGATATTCGCACTGAGTGTTAAGCTAAAGTGTTGCGCGTATTTGTTACCTAAATAACCAGTGAGCAGCATTACCCCTTTTGAGTGAATTGCTTTACCCAGCTCGGCTTCGCGTTCCACATCAATTACGCCGTCGGCGCCCGCATAAACGGTAGCAGTAATACGTGCAGGTGTGCCAAATGAGGTGTCACCAATGTGCAGTACAGTTAAACCATTTACTTTACCTACGGCTTGCCCGTCGGTCGCAATTAAGGTGTGCCCTTCTTTTATATCGCTGAGCATATTTTCACTAATTTGCCCCGTACGATATTGTTTGCCTTCAATCGCTTCGTCAATATGGCGAGCATCAATCACCGTTAGCTTGTCTTGTTTAGCGTAAAAACTAGCCTCAGCCACCAGCTCTAATACATCAGCAAAACGGGCTGAGAGTTTATTATGGTGCTCAGCTTGGCGATAACTAAACTTAAGCAATCGCACCATTGCTGATTCGTTTAACATGCACTTTAATGTTTGCTCGCAGTAATCACTGACTTTAGTAATAAACTGATACTGCAGCTTATCGCTACTTGGTAAGTAATAATCAAAATCGGCAAGTACTCTAAATAACTCGGCAAATTCTTCGTCGTATTCACCGATGGTGTAATAAAGCTCACGTGAACCAAGCAAAATAATTTTCACATCAAGCGGTATTAACTGCGGGCGAAGCGTAAAGCTACTGCCAACTACACTGTCTTGATAAGGTAAGTCATTTTTAATTTGATGCGTTTTTAACGACAGTTTTAGTCCATCCCACACTTGGGGTTGAGCCATTACTTTTTCAGCATCCATAATTAAATAGCCGCCATTCGCGCGGTGCAATGCACCTGGTTGAATTGATCGATAGCTGGTAATTAACGACCCTTGCGATGTGGCGTATTCAATTTTGCCAAAAATATTACCAAAAGTTGGGTTTGGCTCGTAAACAACCGGTGCCGCATCGCCTTCTTTATATTCGACCAAAATATTAGGCGCAAAAAAGTCGGTAAGCATGCCTTTACGATCAAAGTCTTCTTTGTTTTCTTCGCTTTCACCTTCATCATCAAGCCATTCGAGCACGGCATCAATAATTTCTACACGTATATCTTTTAAATAACGCAGTACACCAATATGGCTGGCATATTTATGTTCTAAATCTTTTAATAACGGTTTAGTAGCTTGCTCAGCGGTAGACTTTTTAAGGTTGCGAAGCTTTTCTTTGGATTCACGTTTCCAGCGCGGTAACTCAATAAGCGCCTCAATGAGGGCATCTTCTAATTTTTCTATACGCTCAAAAAACATCTCGCGTAAGTCATCTTCAAGATCAGAAAACTCATTATCGGTAAGTTGTTTACCATCAATCAGCGGTGCAAAGCCGACTACGCCTTTTTCTTCAATTAGTGCCACACTTTGCTCAAGCGCGGCTATTTCTACCGATGTAATGGCGCCATCGTAAGCATCGTTAAACTCACGGTCTATCGATTTTTTCTTACGCTGATAGGCTGGGTTATCAAATGCAGCAGGAAAGGTGTCGAGTACTTCATCAATAAACGAGTCAATATCATCGGCTAATTGTTTGCTTTGCCCTGCATGCATAAATAAGGCAATAGGCTCACGGTGATCGTCGTAGTTATTAACATATAACCATTCATGCGGTGTTGTGCGCTCTTTAGCGTGTTGTTTTAATTTGTCTTTTACTAAGGTAAAACGCCCGTGTGCCGCCTCTCCCATTACGTAAACATTATAACCGGGTAGGTCCATTCCTAAAGAAAAGTCCAACGCACTTTGCGCACGTTGTTGGCCTATAAAGGTAAGTTGCTCAGGGTATGGATTGCTCATGCAAGTGCTTACATGGCTCGAAGAAATACTCGGTGCAAGATTTGATACAGGTAGTGGCAGCAGTTTTTTCGTCATTCTAACTTCTTTTTTTACCAGCTTAATTGCTAGATTTGGGCATATTGAGTGGCCTACAGCCACTCAATACTTATATTTAGGGTTGTAAAGCCTGGCGGCTAAAATAGATGCCATCACACTGCGTACAAGGAATAATTTGCGTTGCATGGTAAACATCGTAACTATGGTTGCAATTCTTACATACTAATGTGCCCATGGCTATCCATTCACCTGCGTGATAAACACCATTATGCTTAAAATCTTCACTTAATGACTGCCATTCAAGCTGTGTTTTGTCTTCAATATGAGAAAGCTCAAACCACAATGACTCTTTAAGCTCCTGCCATGCAAGCGAATTATAGTAGCTGTTATTTTCTTGTAGATGAGAGATATCGCGCATTAAGTAATTACGATAAAGCTGATATTTTTCTTCACCTAAATCTTTAAGTGCCTGCTCAGATTCAACAAATCGCTTTACTGCAGCTTTAACCTCATGCTCTTTCACATCTTTTAACCAATCGGTTAAATCACTAAGCCATGCTCTGTAATCTGCCATTTTATACTCCTTCAAAATTGTGAGGGGACTGATATTTATACGGCGCTATTAGCTGTTGATAAAAACAACACCATACAGGCTTTGTTTAGGGTCTGTTGACCTTTTAAGGTTAAATTTGCAGCATTCTGTTTGGTATTTAGGCAAGGCAGAGCCTATGTGGTGTGGTTATTCCCCATAAATAGGCGATAACGCAGCATCAATGCCAAACAGGCGCTGCCCGAAGGGTTCTGCCTAGGGGTGATTTACTCTTTGTTGCTCGGTTTTTACTTATTCTTACATGGATGTAAGCCAGTAGAATAACGCAGGAGCAGTTATCGAGCCCACTAGGTTACAAACCTCGCGTCGCGATTAAATCGCCCCTAGTTTGAACAAATTGTAATCCACAAAGATCAACAGACCCTAGCTTAAACCTCAAATACTTGCGTGTAAACTCAACTAAAAAGATTAACAAACGCTAAGTTAAAACTGACTCCTAACGTAGATAAGTATAGGTTAACCTGTACTGAAAACTAATTTACTCGCAAATTTACAAAAAGCGCCGCTTTGGCGCTGTGAATAGCGCTTTATTTGGGGTATCCTATCGACAATTTTTTATTAGTATGCAAGAAGTTTGGAAACGTAAATGCAAGAGCAATATAACCCACAAGACATAGAGTCAAAAGTCCAACGCTACTGGGAAGAAAACCAAGTATTTAAAGTCACAGAAGACGAGAGCAAAGAAAAGTACTACTGCCTCTCAATGTTTCCTTACCCAAGTGGTCGACTGCATATGGGTCATGTGCGTAACTACACCATTGGTGACGTGGTTTCTCGCTTTCAGCGCTTGCAAGGCAAAAACGTAATGCAACCTATGGGTTGGGATGCGTTTGGTTTACCTGCAGAAAACGCGGCTATTAAAAATAAAACAGCCCCAGCAAAATGGACTTACGAAAATATTGACTACATGCGTAACCAGCTTAAGCAATTAGGGTTTGGCTACGACTGGGATCGCGAAATTGCGACGTGCCACCCAGAATATTATAAATGGGAACAATGGTTCTTCACTAAGCTTTACGAAAAAGGCCTAGTGTACAAAAAAATGTCAACGGTTAACTGGGATCCTGTGGATCAAACAGTATTAGCTAATGAACAAGTAATTGATGGTCGTGGTTGGCGTTCAGGCGCAGTAGTAGAACAAAAAGAAATTCCACAGTGGTTTATAAAAATTACCGACTATGCTCAAGAGCTATTAGACGACTTAGACAAACTAGAAGATTGGCCTGAGCAAGTTAAAACCATGCAGCGCAACTGGATTGGTCGCTCTGAAGGGTTAGATATCGAGTTTACGCGCACCGACAATAACGAAAAGTTTAGTGTATACACCACTCGTCCAGATACGTTTATGGGCGTGACATACCTAGCTGTGGCCGGTGGCCACCCAATCGCACAAGAAGCGGCTAAAAACAACGACGCGATTGCGATGTTTGTTGAAGAGTGTAAAAACACTAAAGTTGCCGAAGCGGATATGGCAACCATGGAGAAAAAAGGCATTGCAACAGGCTTTTACGCCACGCATCCATTAACGGGCGAGCAAGTGCCTATTTGGGTTGCAAACTTTGTATTGATGCATTACGGCTCAGGCGCGGTAATGGCAGTACCAGCGCACGACCAACGTGACTTTGAATTTGCCACCGCATACGGCCTCGATATTAAACAAGTTATTGCCCCTGCTGAAGGTTCAGAGCTTGAGGTAAACCTTAGCAAAGAAGCATTCACCGAAAAAGGCGTACTGGTTAACTCAGGTGAATTTGATGGCCTTGATTTTGAAAACGCCTTTAACGCTGTTGCCGACAAACTAGAAGCATTAGGTGTAGGTGAGCGTAAAGTAAACTTCCGTCTTCGCGATTGGGGCGTAAGTCGCCAGCGTTACTGGGGCTCTCCAATCCCAATGCTGAGCGATGAAAACGGTAACGAGCTTGCTGCTACTGAAGATATGCTCCCTGTGCGTTTACCAGAAGATGTGGTAATGAATGGTGTTACATCGCCAATTAAAGCCGATCCGAATTGGGCTAAAACAACTGTAAACGGTGTACCTGCTACTCACGAAACAGATACTTTTGACACCTTTATGGAATCATCGTGGTATTACGCTCGCTACTGTAGCCCACGCCATGACGAAGGCATGTTAGACCCAGCAGCCGCTAACTACTGGTTACCAGTAAACCAATATATTGGTGGTATTGAGCACGCCATATTGCACTTATTATATTCGCGCTTTTTCCACAAATTATTACGTGACTTTGGTTTAGTTAATTCAGATGAACCATTCGACCGCTTACTTTGTCAAGGTATGGTACTTGCTGAAACATTTTATCGTAAAGATGAAAAAGGTGGCGACATTTGGATTTCGCCAAGTGATGTAAACACAGAAACCGACGACAAAGGTCGCGTAACTAAAGCATGGCATAAAAAAGATGGTGAACCGGTGTTCTCATCTGGCATGAGCAAAATGTCTAAGTCGAAAAACAACGGTATAGACCCACAAGAAGTTATTGCCCAATACGGTGCAGATACAGTGCGTTTATTTATGATGTTTACAGCACCACCAGAGCAAACGCTTGAATGGTCAGATTCAGGCGTTGAAGGCGCACATCGTTTCTTAAAACGTGTCTGGAAATACGCAGTAGACGTTAAAACAGTAGGTTACCAAGCACTTGATAAATCGGCGCTTACTAACCCGCAAAAAGTACTACGTCGTGAGCTACACAAAGCAATCGCAAAAGTGAGCGATGATGTAGAGCGTCGTCAAACCTTTAACACCGCTATTGCCGCAATTATGGAGCTTTCTAACAAGCTATTAAAAGCGCCATTAAATGACACACAAGATGTTGCCATTGCTAACGAGGCACTGGAAGCATTAATAATCATGCTGGCACCTATTACACCGCATTTATCGCATCAATTATGGCAAGACCTAGGTAAAGAAGGTGATATTTTAGATGCGGCATGGCCAAAAGTTGACGAATCTGCTCTTGTTGAAGATGAAAAACTAATCATCGTACAAGTAAACGGTAAGCTGCGTGCAAAACTAACAGTGGCTGCTGATGCTACGCAAGAGCAAGTAGAAGCTTTGGCATTTGCCGAGTCTAACGTGACTAAATTTACTGATGGTGCAACGATACGAAAAGTTATTTATGTACCCGGTAAATTACTTAACGTGGTAGCTAACTAATATGGCTGCTTTAAACGCCATTAAAAACGGACTAGCCTTAGTGCTAGTCTGCTTTTTGTTATCGAGCTGTGGCTTTCATCTTAAAAAAGCGTCTAGCCTACCCAATGATTTAAAACAGCTAACGCTTGTGGGGGATGATCAAAAATCTGCTTTATTTAGTTATTTACAAAGCGAACTGGCTATGAGCGACGTCACTTTAGTGCCTGCAAGTAAACAATCAGCGCAGCTTTATTTATTTAAAGAACAACTAGAGCGTCAAACCTTATCGTTGTTCCAAAACGGGCAAGTAGCTGAGTACGAACTGGCATACAGCGTAAGTTATGTAGTAAAACGCCCGAAACAAAAAGCCATCGAAAAACGCTTTGAGTTATACCGTAACTACCAAGACGACCCAGATAACGCACTAGCAAAAGCAAAAGAGCTTGAACTACTAATTAGCGAAATTCGCCAACAAGCGAGTCGTCGTATTGTTAGAGAGTTGTCGCAACTATAATGCGTTGTTATGCAAATCAGCTGCCTAGCGAATTAAAAAAGGGGTTAAAACCTTTTTATTTGGTTTTTGGTGAAGAGCCTTTTCAAGAAGCGCACTGTGTACAGCTCATACGCGACAGCGCAAAAGCACAAGGTTTTGATGAAGTAATTAAATTTACTTTAGTTCAGGGCTTTGATTGGCATGAAATAATCGCGCAATACCAAAGTATGTCGTTGTTTAGTGCGCGTACGATTATTGAGCTAGATTTAAACCAGCAAAAACCGGGGACACCCGGCGCAAACACCTTTAAAAAAATAGTAGAGCTTGAAAACCCTGATACGATCTTAATCGTAAAAGGCGCTAAGGCCAGTCAAGATGTTCAGCGCGGTGCGTGGTTTAAAGCACTTGATAAGCATGGGTTATTTGTCCCCTGCTACCCGCTTAGCGGAAATCACTTAAAGCGTTGGCTTGATGAGCAGTGCCAACGTTTGTCACTAAATATTCAAAACGAGGCAAAACTCAGTTTAATTAATGCCACTGAAGGCAACTTACTTGCGTGCTATCAAGAACTCGAAAAACTAGCGTTAATACACGGTAATGCTCTGATCACGCAACAACTGGTGATGCAAGGACTGCTAAACCAAGCCAAGTTTGATATTTTTGATTTAAGTGATGCGCTTTTAAACGGCCACACCGCTCAAGCTATAAAAGTACTTAACAAACTTGCCAGTGATAACACTGAGGTTGTGAGTATCTTATGGGCTATCAATAAAGACCTTAATACATTATTGAGTGTGCAGCAGGGATTATTGCAAGGTGAGTCATTAGCAACCTTATTTAAACAAAAAGCGATTTGGAAAAATCAACAAGCGCCAGTACAAACAGCCATTAACAGGCTAAACATTCATACCCTAGAGAATATTAGCAGTGAACTGGCATTGTTTGATGCAAGTTACAAGCAAGGCGCATTGATTGCCCCTTATCAAGCATTGGCGCATATTTGCATTAAGTTCTGCCAACCGCTCGATATTCCACTTCCCTGCCATACTAACCGTCAGTAAAGGGAAATACATGATTGCAATTTTTGGTGGTACTTTTGATCCCGTTCATTTGGGACACCTTAATATGGCGCAGCAATGCGTTGCGACCTTTAAATTACACTCACTCTATTTTATGCCCTGTGCAATACCCGCACACAAAGCGGCACCGGGGATCAGCACCGAGCATCGTATAGCAATGCTTAAAGCCGCAATTACACCTTATGCGCCGTTCAAACTTGATTTACGAGAACTGCAACGCAGCGGCCCGTCGTATTCTTTATTAAGTTTGCAAGAGCTAAGAGCAGAAAACCCCGATACCCCTATTTTATTTTTAATTGGCATGGACTCATTCAACAATTTCGATAAATGGTATCAATGGCAAACAATAACTCGCCTTTGTCATCTGGTGGTGTATCAACGCCCAGGCCAAAGCTGTGATGTACAAGGGGAACTTAAAAACTACAAACAGCAGGCTGTGACCAACGATATTTTTCTGCTCAACAAAACAAATGCCGGACACCTTTACTTTTTAGAGGGAGAACAGCTGGACGCTGCATCCAGCGAAATCCGTCAAGCCCTTAAAAAAAGAACTAAAAAGAGTGAACTATTACCCGACGCCGTGAGTCACTATATTAAGCAGCATCAGCTTTATCAAGAGTGATTGGTATAAACCCCTCAGCGTGTTAAAATAGCCGCTATTAAATTTTAAATTGAGACAAAACCTTGGATTCGAAACAACTACTCGCTTTTGCACTAGACAAAATTGACGATATGAAAGCACGTGATGTGATTCAACTTGACGTAACTGGCAGCTCAGACGTAACCGATTACATGATTGTATGTTCAGGCACATCAAGACGTCATGTATTGTCAATTGCTGATAACTTAGCAAAAGAAGCTCGCCACGCTGGTGAAGAGCCATTAGGGTATGAAGGCCAAAGCGATGGCGAATGGGCACTCGTTGATTTAGGTGATGTGATTGTTCACGTTATGCAAGATCAAGCACGTAGCTATTACGATCTAGAAAAGCTTTGGGGCTAATAGCTCCCTATTTTAGACAACGCTTGGAAGTAACGTCGTGAAAATACAAATGATTGCTGTTGGTACAAAAATGCCAGCATGGGTAGAAACAGGTTTTGCAGAATATCAGCGCCGCTTTCCCAAAGATATGGCACTAGAACTAATCGAAATACCGGCAGGTAAACGTGGCAAAAACGCAGATATAAAGCGTATTTTACACACCGAAGGTGAAAAAACCTTAGCCGCTATACCTAAAGGCAATCGTATTGTCACATTGGAAGTAACCGGTAAAGCACTGGATACTCACCAGCTAGCGAAAAACATGGAAAAGTGGCAACTTGATGGTCGCGATGTCAGTTTACTGATTGGCGGACCAGAAGGCTTAGCTCCCGAGTGTATTGCGGCCTCTGAGCAAAAATGGTCGTTATCAAATTTAACGCTCCCACACCCTTTAGTACGCATTATTGTTGCTGAAAGCCTTTACAGAGGCTGGAGCTTAAATAACAACCACCCTTATCATCGCGAGTAGTTTCTTGCCATGCTAAAACGAAGACCCACTATTCGCGACCACTCAGCAGAAGCTAATTTATTTGCTCGGCGTGCATTCGTGGGTTTTATTTTTATCTTAGCCTTAGTAGCCATATTATTGTCTAACTTGTACACCATTCAAGTTGACGACCACCAAGATTACCAAACTCGCTCTAACGACAACCGCATAAAAGTAATCCCTATTGCACCTAATCGCGGACTTATTTACGACCGCAACGGTGTTTTACTGGCCGAAAATAAGCCCGTTTATAACCTTGAAGTGATCCCTGAAGAAGTTGATGATTTAACCGCCTCTTTGAAGTCTATCAGCAAAATCATTGAAATAACCGAGCAACAACAAGCTGATTTTATTGATGATATAAAACATACTCGACGTTTTAAAAGTCAAGTCCTCAAAGCCCGTTTAAATGAAAACGAAGTTGCGATGTTTTCAGTAAACCAACATAAATTTCCAGGGTTTAGCATTGAAGCGCGCCTAGCGAGATATTATCCCTTTGGCGATACTTTAACCCATGCATTAGGCTACGTTGCAAAGCTCAATAGAAAAGAGCTAAACAAACTTGAGCAACAAGATGAAGCCACAAACTACCGAGCCACGCATGATATTGGCAAGCTGGGTATCGAAAAATATTACGAGCCGTTACTACATGGTCAGGTCGGCTCACAGCGAGTTGAAGTAAACAACCGTGGCCGTATTATTCGCACCTTAAGCATGGATCCACCGCAGCCGGGTGATGACTTAGTACTTACTCTCGACATTGGTTTACAACAAATAGCCCAACATGCACTTAAAGATATGCGCGGCGCTATTGTGGTAATGGATGCAAAAGATGGCGGCGTTTTAGCGCTTTATTCAAACCCTAGTTATGACCCCAACTTATTTGTGCACGGTATTAGCAGTAAAGATTACAAAGCCTTACTCAACCCTGATCGTCCACTGATCAACCGTACCACTCAAGGACGCTATGCACCCGCATCAACTATTAAGCCGCACATGGCTATTTTGGCATTAGAAGAAAACATAGTGCAAGAAACCACCAGCATGTGGGATCCAGGTTTTTTTCAAATACCAAACGTAAAGCATAGATGGCGAGATTGGCGACGTTGGGGCCATGGTCATGTTGATGTTTACAAAGCAATAGAAGAGTCATGCGATACCTACTTTTACGATGCAGCCTATCGAATGGGGATCACCAAAATAAGTAACTTTATGGCTCGCTTTGGCTTTGGTGAATTATCCGGTATTGATATTCATGAAGAAACAACCGCTATTTTACCCTCAAAAGAGTGGAAAGAAGCCCGTTTTAAAGAGTCGTGGTGGCGTGGCGATACTATTTCTGTAGGAATTGGCCAAGGTTATTGGACTGCCACCCCCATTCAAATAGCGAATGCCACTAATATTTTAGTTAACAGAGGGATAAATCACCCTCCTCATTTAGTGCAAGTTGCTAAAAAAGAAGATCAAATTACTCAGCTCAATAATGAAGAAAAGCCACCTGTTGTTCTTAATAACGAAGATAACTGGCGCATTGCTATTGATGCTATGCATAACACGGTTAAAAAAACCACCGGAACTGCCCATCGTGCGTTTAAAGGCGCTACCTACGATCCAGCAGGTAAAACCGGTACTGCCCAAGTGGTAAGTATTGCTCAGGGCGAGCGTTACGACGCCGATGCACTTAAAGAGCGCCAACGTGATAACGCCATTTACGTCGGTTTTGCCCCCTACAACAACCCACAAATAGTAGTCTCTATTGTGGTAGAAAATACCGGTGGGGGAAGCTCAGTAGGTGCGCCGATTGCCCGTCAATTAATGGATTATTATTTTGCAGCTAACCCAATTCAATCCTCAGGGAGTAAAGTACCATGACGGCTTTACATAATAAGCGTTCTATTTGGCTTCGCCTGCATATCGACTTGCCACTTTTAATTGCGTTATTGCTGATGATGGCCGGTAGTATCACCATTGTATACAGCGCCTCAGGGCAAGACTCGGCTATGATGATCCGCCATGTAACCCGCATGGCAGGTGCTATTATTGGAATGTTTTTTTTAGCGCAAATCCCCCCCGCTACGTTAAAACGCTTAGTAATTCCCATGTATTGCCTAGGATTACTCATGCTAGTTGGAGTACTACTATTTGGTGTAAGCTCTAAAGGCGCTCAACGCTGGTTAGATTTAGGCATTACCCGCTTTCAACCCTCAGAGCTGATGAAATTAGCGGTTCCTATGATGGTGGCTTGGTACATTGGTCGTAACCACTTACCACCGCGTCCACTTCATTTAATTATTGGCTTTGCCATTGTTATGTTACCCACCTTACTTATTAAGGAACAGCCCGATTTAGGCACCTCAATTTTGATTGCCAGCTCCGGTGTGTTTGTATTGTTTTTATCTGGCTTGAGCTGGCGTTTAATCGGCTTTTTAAGCTCGGTTGTTGCTTTGGCAGCATGGCCATTTTGGCACTACGGTATGCACGATTATCAAAAGCAAAGGGTACTGACCTTTTTAGACCCTGAGAGCGATCCGCTGGGTTCCGGCTATCATATTATTCAATCAAAAATTGCTATTGGCTCAGGCGGTATCGAAGGTAAAGGCTGGTTGCAAGGCACACAATCACAACTGGAATTTTTACCTGAGCGACATACTGACTTTATTTTTTCAGTACTGAGTGAAGAGTTTGGCTTATTCGGTGTGTGTGTTTTACTTAGTTTATATTTATTTATTATTGGCCGTGGACTCTATATTGCGGTTAACGCACAAGATGCGTTTGGTAAACTATTAGCCGGCTCACTCACGCTCACATTTTTTGTTTATATTTTTGTAAATATTGGCATGGTATCGGGTTTGCTACCTGTTGTAGGTGTACCGTTACCATTAATTAGTTATGGCGGTACCTCAATGGTGACCCTGATGGCTGCATTTGGCATTATTATGTCGATTGCCACAGATAAAAGGATGCTCTTAAAATAATGCGCCTTTACAAACAACTTATAATTATTATTCTCGTTAGCCTCTTTTTAAGTGCATGCAGCAGTTCAAATAGTCGTTACAGCATGCGCCATGATGCGGCGCCGCTTCGTGCACCGACCGAATTAGAAATGCAAGATGCCATTGTTACTCAAGTTATTAAAAGTGCGAGTACCACGCGCCCCTACGAAGTGCTTGGCAAACGCTATACCCCGATGCTCGATGAAACCGGCTATTCAGAAACGGGCATTGCTTCGTGGTATGGCCGTAAATTTCATGGGTATCACACCTCTAATGGCGAAATTTACGACATGTTCGCGATGACCGCAGCTCATAAAACGTTGCCTTTACCTAGTTTTGTGCGGGTAACAAATACGGCTAATGGCAAATCAATTATTGTTCGTGTTAATGACCGTGGCCCCTTTCATGATAATAGAATTATTGACCTTTCTTATGCCGCTGCATACAAACTTGGATACCATAAGTATGGTACAGCAGAGGTTAAGCTAGAAGCCATTACTCTAGCCGATACCCATGCACGAAAAACCTATGTTCAAGTTGCCGCGGGCAGTACCTTAGCCAACATAGAAGCGTTAGCAAGTACACTGCGAGAACAGTATAAGTTACCGACAAATATCGTTGAAAAAGACGCTATTTATAGATTGCACTTAGGGCCAATAAAAGATGCCCAACATGCGCAACAAGTACTAGAAACATTAAAACAAAATCAATTTCAAAACGCGTTCTTGCTTTACACTCAGTAAGCCCTTTAGAATGGGAATACGCATATTTTTAACTTTAACCATTAATGAGTATGATGAAATCTATTAAACATAAAATTCTTACTGGTGTTTGCGGCTTAGTCTGTTCTGCCGCCGTATTTTCAGCCACCGCTCAAATTATTCCAGCGCCTCCTCAAGTTAATGCAAAAGGTTACTTTTTGGTGGACTTCACCACAGGTAAAGTCATTGCACAAGGCGAGGCTGATACCAAACTCGCACCGGCCAGCTTAACTAAAATGATGACCAGTTATGTAATTGGTACCGAAATTAATGCTGGTAATATTGCGCCCACCGATATGGTTACTGTTAGTGAAAAAGCGTGGGCAAAAAACTTCCCTGAATCATCAAAAATGTTTATTGAAGTCGGTAAACAAATTAGTGTCGATGATCTTAACCATGGCATTATTATTCAATCAGGAAATGATGCATGTGTTGCTATGGCAGAGCATATTGCTGGTAGCGAAAGCGCGTTTGCAGATTTAATGAATGCTCACGCCGAAAAAATAGGCATGACTAATACGCATTTTGTTAATAGCCATGGCCTTGATACTGATGCGCATTATACAACGCCACGCGACATGGCAACATTAGGGGCTGCACTTATCAGAGATGTGCCTGATGAATACGCTCTATATAAACAAAAGTCTTTTACCTTCAATGGCATAAAGCAATATAACCGCAACTCTTTGTTGTGGGATGAAAGCCTAGATGTAGATGGTATTAAAACGGGTCACACATCTGATGCCGGTTACAGCTTAGTCACCTCTGCAACAAAAAACGACATGCGTTTAATTGCCGTTGTAATGGGCACCTCAAGTGAGCGCGCGCGTAAAGTAGAAAGCAAAAAACTACTAAACTACGGTTTTCGCTTTTTTGAAACAATTACCCCGTATAAAGCCGGCGACAGCTTTGCTGAGCAACGTGTTTGGATGGGTAATAAAGAGAATGTTTCTTTAGGAATTTTAGAAGATACACCTATTACTATTCCTCGTGGTCAGCATAAAAACCTTAAAGCAAACTTTGAGCTAGACGATACCCTTGAGGCACCTTTAGCCAAAGGCACTAAAGTAGGTACTTTATTTTTACAGCTTGAAGGCGAAGATATTGCACAATATCCGCTAGTTACACTTGAAGAAATACAAGAAGGTAGCTTCTTTAGTAAAATATATGACTACTTACGCTTACAGATTATGTAATTGCGAGTAAAGTAATATGAACGCCTCCACTGTGAGGCGTTTTTTTTTGCTTGAAAAGTGCTAGAATGCGCCCCATATATACCAATCGTATTGAATGACTATCATTGGCTTGGGTCAACAATAGCATCATTTCAAGATTGCCATTAGCCTGTCAGTTTTAAGCTTCGCGTTTTAGCAAAGCCAACACTTTTTGTTTGAGGAGTTCCCGTCGTGGTTGAACCTGTTAAAGACACTAAATTTGATGAGTACTTAGAGTACCCTTGCCCATTTACATTTAAAATTATGGGTCTAGCTAATGTAAACTTAACTGATCAAATTTTAGCTAAATTACAACCTATTGCTCCAGGTGATTATGCGCCAAAAGTAAAACCAAGCAGTAAAGGTAATTACGAGTCTGTAACGCTAGTAGCTACTGTAACAAGCGGCAAACACATTGAAGAAATTTACAACGTGATCAGCAACATCGATGACGTACGCCATATGCTTTAATCCATAGTTGAGATTTGTTGTGAGCGAAAACACCCTAATCGTACGCCAACTGGGTCGTCAGCGTTACATGCCGATTTGGCAAAAAATGCAAGACTTTACCGACACCCGTGATGAAAATACCCCAGATGAAATTTGGCTGGTAGAGCACGAAAGTGTATTTACCCAAGGCCAAGCCGGTAAAGATGAGCACTTGCTCGCCCCAGGTGATATTGAAGTGATTAAAGTGGATCGTGGCGGACAAGTAACTTACCACGGCCCAGGTCAGCAAATGATGTATGTATTATTTAACTTACGTCGTTTAAAGATTGGCGTACGAGAGCTAGTAACATGGCTTGAGGAATGTATTATTGAATCCCTTGCTGAGTACGGTATTGATGCATACGCAAAAGCCGATGCACCCGGTGTTTACGTGAACGACAGCAAAATTGCCTCTTTAGGCCTAAGAGTTCGTCGTGGCTGCTCATTTCATGGCTTAGCATTAAATGTTAACATGGACCTAAGTCCATTTTTACGCATTAACCCTTGTGGTTATGCGGGCATGAATATGGTGCAAACTAAAGAATTAAATGGCCCTCAAAACCTTGAAGCTGCAGGTCAAGGGCTGGTAAAACACATGATCAAAAAGCTTAATGCAACACAGGTTAAGCATACTGAAGGGTTTGAAAACGAATGAATAAACCAGTCAAAATGGAACCAGGTGTAAAACTACGCGACGCAGAAAAAATGGCGTTGATCCCCGTTAAAGTTTTACCAACAGAAAAAACCGAAATGCTCCGTAAGCCAGAGTGGCTTAAAATCCGCTTACCTAAGTCAACCGAGCGGATTGACGGCATAAAACAAGCAATGCGTAAGCATGGCCTTCACTCTGTATGTGAAGAAGCCTCGTGCCCTAACTTATCAGAATGTTTTAACCACGGTACGGCGACCTTTATGATTTTAGGGGCTATTTGTACACGTCGTTGCCCATTCTGTGATGTAGCACATGGCCGTCCATTAAAGCCCGATGCAGCAGAGCCTGAAAAGCTTGCACTGACCATTAAAGACATGAAGCTAAGCTACGTAGTGATCACTTCGGTAGACCGTGATGATTTACGTGACGGTGGCGCTCAGCACTTTGCCGATTGTATCCGTGAAATTCGCAAGCACAATCCAGAAATCACCATTGAGATATTAGTCCCTGATTTTCGTGGTCGTATGGACAGAGCGTTGGAAATATTAATTGAAACGCCGCCAGATGTATTTAACCACAATCTAGAAACAGCACCACGTTTGTACAAATTGGCGCGTCCAGGTGCTGATTACAAGTGGTCACTTGAATTATTACGCCGCTTTAAAGAAGCACACCCTGAGGTTAAAACTAAATCGGGGTTAATGGTTGGTTTAGGTGAAGAAATTAGCGAAATTGAAGAAGTACTGCGTGATTTACGTGAGCATAACGTTGATATGCTAACCGTAGGCCAATACCTACAACCTTCTAAGCATCACTTACCAGTAAAACGCTACGTGCCGCCTGCTGAGTTTGATGCACTAAAAGAGTATGCTGATGAAATTGGCTTTACACACGCGGCTTCTGGCCCGTTTGTACGCTCAAGCTATCACGCAGATCAACAAGCAGCGGGTAAAGAAGTAAAATAAGCCTGCTGATAAACAAAAAGCTGCCAACGAGCAGCTTTTTTTGTTTTTGGGCGTTATTTTCAGCAAATGTAAAATAAAGTTAGGCTAAAGCGGGGTTACTTGAGATAATTACCGCTGATACCCTTAATTAGGTTCATTATGAAACTATTAGTTCGCAACTTATCTCGTGCTACCACTGAGCATGAGCTTCGTACTTTATTTACAGCGCACGGTAAAGTGACCACCTGTAACTTAGTACTCGATAAAGAAACTGGCCAATCAAAAGGTTTTGCTTTTGTAGAAATGCCAAACGACATTGAAGTTAAAGGCGCAATTAAAGCCCTTAATCAAACAACCGTTGATAAAAGCAAAATCCGCGTAAAACTAGCCGATGCTTAATAACGATTGAGGGGTTAGAAGTTTATACGTATTTTTAGCGTTTAACCTCGCTTTATATTGCTCAAAGCTTAACTTTAGCACTTTGAGCAATATAACCGATTGGGCTTATATCTTAGTTAACATCGCCTTTAATACCTGCTGCTTACTTACTATATCCCTGTACAACGCAAATTGATTTTTTGCGCGATCTAAATTGTGTCTCTCATGTTTAACACTAAAGTAATTATCGCCGTCTATATAGTCGGTTAAAAAGCGTAAGCCAATCATAAAAGGCATCACTTTAGCACCTAACCAAAAGCTTTGTTTTTCCGCGGCCGTTAATATTGATTTTAATGGTTCAACATAACCTTTAACAATGGCTGCAAAAATGTCTTCACGAACACCTACTTTATCAAGCGCTGTTGAGTCTTCTTGCTCTGCAGAGCAAAATGTTCTGACCATATCGCCAAAGTCATTAAGCCAATAACCTGGCATACAGGTGTCTAAATCAATCACCGCTTTTGCATCATTTGAATCTGAACAAAATAGCATGTTGTTTATTTTAGTATCGTTATGACACACGCGAATAGGTACTTTTCCTTCAAGGCTATTGAGCTCATCAATGAGTGAGAACTGCGACAAGCAAAAATCAACCTCCTCCTGACAATGAGCTACACGTTTATGAGGATCGGTGTTAATAACTTGCTTAAAAACCTCTGCACGCATGGCTAAATTATGAAAGTTAGGGATAACCGCATGTAATTTGTTAGCGTCAAAGTCCTCTAATGCTGCAGCAAATTGGCCAAAGGCATTAGCCGCGGTTTGCGCTTGGCTAACAGTATTAACCACATCTTCGCTGTAACTGCCACCAATAAACTCAAGGGCTCGCCAAGTATTGTCATTATTATTTACTAAATAGTCATGCTGAGTTGTCGCTACATGCCGCACAATTGCTAAGTTGAACTCACCTACTTGCTGCTTTTTGCTTAAGTGTTGTTCTATTAATCTTGCATTATCAACAAGTAACTGTGGTTTTGGAAACACCACCGTATTAAGCTTTTGTACAACCAATGACCGCTTAGGTGTACTCAATAACATGGTAGTATTGATATGACCACTACCGATGGGTTTTATACTCGCATGCTTATCGTCAAGGCCAAAATTCTCAGATAAGTAAACTTCTATAGGAATTGAATTCATTTTCTACTTCATCCTTTTCGCCCAAGGCGACAATAATTCAATAGCTACGCTTGACGCAATGCGCACAAAGTAGCCGCAATACTTGTCAGTTCTGATTTATAGGTAACCCCAAACCAAGGCTCTTTTGCCCGCCCGCAAGCACAATCAAACTCAGTTTATGTTTTTTCATCTTGAGTCTGCGCATTTAAGAGGGTAATTTACCAAGCCAAGTTTGTAACCAAGGCTCGGCGACAGGCCAAGGCTCAAAGTCTTCACAGGCATCGATTTCGAGTCGGTTACCAACAGGTTTAGCTTGTAAGTCACGTAATAGTTCATCAAAGCTGCGCCCTGCTGCGCAAAACGTATCACCGTAGCTTCTGTCACCCATGGCTACAATGCCAAAAGGCTTGCCTGTTAGCATTGGAAAAGTACTATTTAATTGATGATAAAGATCGGCTAAATTATCAGGAATATCGCCTTGCCCAGTGGTCGAGGTAATAATTAAAATATGCGAAGCATTTTTTATATCATCTAAAGTAGGCTGCTCGAAGACACTAACCTGATGGCCAGCTTGATCTAGCGTGTCGCTAACTTGCTCACTTAATCGCTCTGCACCGCCATACACGCTGCCAACAAAAATACTAATATGTGCCATTTAATAATCCTCTTCTTGTTCTGGCCAACCCAGCTGTTTGCAAATGTTTAACATTGCGTCACCCAGCGGCGCTTTAATTGTTATGGGTTTATTACTATAAGGGTGCACAAAGCTAAGCTCTGATGCAAACAACATTAGACGGCGAAGCGAAAAATGCTCCCTAAAAAACTGATTATGCTGGTTATCGCCATGATTTACATCACCAATAATAGGCAAAGACAAGTGCTTTAAATGCCGACGTATTTGATGTTTGCGACCCGTTTTAGGAAAACACTCTACCAAAGAATAACGAACCGTTGGGTATTTTCCTATTGGGATAGGCAGCGCAGCTTGATGCAAACAATTAAATTGGGTTTGTGCTTCTTGCGCGGCTTTGTCTTGATCAGCAAACTTATCGGCTATTTTGTCGAGTTCTTCTTTTAACGGTTTATCTAAAAAAACAGATTCAGGCGCAAACCCGCGTACCAACGCTAAATAACGTTTTGTTATTGTGCCCTCAATAAATAATTGATTCATATCACGCGCCGCCTCTGAGCTTAATGCAAACAGTAATACACCCGAAGTAGGCCTATCAAGACGGTGAACCGGAAACACATGTTGCCCTATTTGATCGCGCAGCATTTGCATTGCAAATTGAGTTTCATGTTTATCTAAAAATGAGCGATGAACAAGTAACCCAGAGGGTTTATCTATTGCTACATAATTTTCATCTTGATAAAGAATCGACAGTTCGCCGTATTCAATAGGCTCTAGGCGCTCACTCATCTGACTCTCCTAGCAATGAGTCTAATTGGGTCAGTAAAGCGATAATGTCTTCGCTGCCTGATTTATCAGTGAGTGTCATTTGCGCCATCGGGGCGACTGCAAAATTGCGCGGTAACGGCTGCTTGTTGTCAATTAGCCGCTGTAACTTTTCAATAAATACAAACTGCAACCATTGTTCAAATGCCAGTGTATCGTGACAAAACGGTACGCTAGAATCTAATAAATCGGGATTCAGCGGCTCAACCTGCCACAGTTGATGCTTTTTAAGTAGCGCTGCTAATTGCTGTAAATATATGTGGGTTTGCTGGTACATAATCACCCTTTGGTTTGTGTATTATGCAATTATACCCTGTTCCCACAACAGTCGCTATGGCGTATAATTAAGGTAATTTTGTAGTAAAAACAGTTGGAAATCCATGAGTGAACATATAGCTACGTTAGGCCAGCTTTTAGATGGTGCAGGCACTCAATGGCGTGCTTTTGATATTGGCAGGCACATTACCAAGCTTGATAAACAACAATTTTTAGCCGTTGAACAAGCGCAAATTCCTTACCCTTACCCATTAGCAGGTCATGCATGGTTAGCTATTCAGTTTTGGGATAGCAAAGCCAGTAAAGAACCTTATGTGTGGTTTTTAAAATTCCCACTTGATGAGCAAAGTAAGTTAGTAAGCGCGAGCCGTGATCACTTTGCAGATATGGTTATTCAGGCACTAGGAACAGAAATTACCGGCGAGCAAGCCGATGGCACACTCGATAACAACCCTTATGTATTTACTCCGAACGCAAATAAATTAGCGGCGTTTAATGCACAAGTTAAAGTTTTACTAAAGCAACCAGCGTCGCAATACTACGAGCACACCCAACTCTACTTTAGTGGCCAAATTGGCTTTGATAATTGGCAAAATGTCGCGTTACAAGGCATTGCCGATTTTGCTTATCGTCTTCATAGTGCTGATAACTTAAAGCACTTACAAGCAGCGTGGCCTAAATTACCAGTTGAAGTATTACAGCCATTAAGTGCAATGCTTGAACATATCGAAATACCGCCCTCGTTAAGTGAGTTATTGTTAAGTTATGGGCAAACCGCCCTTAGTAATAATGATGTTGTTGCGGCCTCTGCCGCGCTGCGTGCAATATCATCAGGGCAAGCTACTGGGCTGAGTGCACAGCTTGTTGATTGCGCGCTTAACTCACCTTTAGGGCAGGATTCTGATATTTTGTTGACCATTGCTGGTCGCTGCTTTAAACAGTTAGAACAGCCACAGCGTTTACATGTTTTTATGGATAAATGCGCGCATCATGAGGAAATAGCTGAATTATTTCCTAGCGTTTTTGCAGATTTAGTTGCAATTGCGACTATTCGCCCTCACTTATTAGCTTTATTACGTGAAGAAAACAGAAGCGAGACATTAGCTCGCGCAATTGGAAGGTTATTCTCTTAAATGGCTAGTTTATGGACGTTCATACTTATTGGTGCTGTAATTTATTTTTTTTGGCTAAATCGTAAAATAGCCGAAGCAGCGAACGTTCATGCCAAACGCCAAAGCGAGCAATTGCAAGTGCAACTTATGAGTGTAGCTTGCAACAAGCGTCGATTTGGCATTTTAAAAAGTGGTAAACCGGGCATGAAAAGCGAATTTATTTTTGAGTTTTCAAGTGACGGTGAAAACGCCTACCAAGGGGTATTAATCATGGAAGATGAAAAACTAAAAAGTGTGGTTGTGCCACCACATAGAATATAATTTCTTAGCACAAAAAACTAAGGCGTAACCTCAGTTACGCCCCAATTGCCAACATCCTGTAAGGTATCCTTTACCTGTTCCCTGTTTATCATCCTCTGAACGAGCAAACTAACGTGTTTACTCTCCATTGCATCCTTCAATATCCACTTGCCGCCTTGGCCGTCCTGCGTAAACTAACGCTCCTGCAATATCCTATCGCATCATCCTTGGTGTCCTTTAAATAGCTCCCAGCTATTTTAGTCCTCAGTGTACTTCCTGTTTCATCCCTGCATCCGTGTTAACTTGTCCTTTGTGCTTCATGCTAGTAACTACTTATTCCTTATCCGTGGCAGTAGCTCAATCATTGGGCTATGTCGTCTTGACAAAGTAAAGTTTAAAGCAAACGGCTTGGTATCATAGTAGGAAAAAGAAAATAAATTTGCCGTCATAAAATTGAAAAGTGAAATATTAATAAATAACAGTGAGTTAAAAATAAAAGACGGATAAAAACATTGATTAAAGTGACAAGGCGCACGCTAATGTAAGATATATCTCACGCCGGTACGCCCTATTTGGAATGTTTGTTTACACATGAGATATCTATCACTCGATAGGTAAAAGCTAGAATTTACCCATTGCTTACTTTTAAATTCCATTGGCTCATACTAAAAAGCTACAAGTTTAGTTTCGGTAAGACTAGTTGAATCATTTTCCTGTGTGAGGTTGGCCTTAATTCTTCTAAATCTCTAACAAAACTGTAATTCCCTTTATCTTTAAAACACACGAACCAAACAATATATCAGGCAGTAACTGTTCTTTATCAACAATGTTAACTTGGGAGCTAGATTTATAAAAAATGATTACATCTTCACAAAACCAATATAGTTTCTCATGCTTCCAAACATATCTGAAAAACTTTGATTAGTTAGCGGCAAAACAAATGCCGATAATATTTAATTAAAAGTTATCCATATCGGAGCTGTGGTTGTTTTTGAGAAGCTTGAGAGTTTTCTTTCGAAGCAGATTTATACTTTGTTAGCTGAATGTTTTTCTTCCATGTAGGCCAACTATCAACGACTTGTTTTGCTCTTATTATATTTTTATCTGTGCTAGTCATTTGTATTTTCCTTTGCTGATTTTTTAATTTCATCAAGCTGCTCTATTAACATAACCTCTGCATCCAAATAAGACAAGGGAGTCATAGGAACTCGCAATTCAGACTCTCTTCGATTCCACTCTTTTAACCGACCATTTTCTTTACGTTTTAACTTTCTACCACTGCTTAAATTCATTGAAAATAAATCAACGAATCTTCTTGGTCCTATACCGACAAATGGTTCAAACAGAACTTTTTCAGATTCACTTGGACAACCTTCAGCGTTGATTGAATCATTGTGTAGTATAGTGGCAAAACTCTTTGGGTAAGGTTCTATGTATAAAACTCTTTTCACTCCAGAAGCAACAATGTGTTTAGCACAGTTATGACAAGGATAGGTTGTTGTATATAAATTAGTACCTCTAGTCGAAATTCCATTTCTTGCTGAAGATAAAAGAGCCTCCATCTCAGCATGAACAGCTCGTCCATACTCAGTAATGTCTAATAATCCTGTATCTTTAAGCTTCTTTTTACCTTCCTTTAATAACTCATCGTCGGTGGTCTCTTCTGAATTACTAAATTTCTTCATAATATTTAATATTATTTTATTTTTTTGCTCTTCGTTAGAATCTTTACCTAATTTATAATCTCTTTTATCTTCACCCTCAACAGGCCAGTAAAGGCCACCACCTGATTTGGGCACGTCATTAGCCCCTGTAGCTAGGATATCTGACTCTTGATTAGTTAAAACAGCTCCTACTTGTCTAGATAAATCGGCAGAGCGAAGAGATGCTGCATATGCCATAAACATCGCGTATTCATCAGCTGTTGGCGGGACAACTGGTTTGGAATATAACAAGTCGAGTGTTCTGCCTATTTGTGTGGATAATGAGTCTGCATCATCCGACGTCACAAATGCATCAGCTATTTGAAACACATCCCTTGTACTTTGACCAAACGAGTCAGACTCTTTATCGTCCCTTTCAATTAACCTTTCAAGCTCTTCTTCAGGAACTCCTTTTTCATCTTTTAAGTAGCGTTTCCGACTTTCTATACTTGAGGATATACCTAATAGGATAAAACCAGGCCCATAGACTTGCCTCAAAGTTTCAACTTCATCAGGGTGCTTAAGTGACCTAATAATATGAACATGTCTGGATAAAGGTTCAGGTGTATCACCCAAACGCTTTTTATTGATTTCATTTATTGCTAACAGCGCAAATAAATCTCCACGCTCACTAGATTGTCTTAGTATATTACCTATATTCATAGCAGTGTCTAGGCGACTTTGCTCAGTATAAGGACCTGTGGCAGTCCCTTGAAACTCTTTTGCAACTTGAGAAAGGTGAATATAATTAACTTCATATCTAAATTGATTGAAATATGAAACGAAGCGATTATGCACATCATCTAAATTAACACCTACAGGTGCAACTAACCCGATAACTATTTCACAATTGTTTGAAAAATTCTCAATTTGCATCTTATATCCTTATTATTTTAACGACGCTAAAACTTGGCGGAAGCTGCCTAAATCAGCTTCCGCCAAGTTTACGATGCTCTGGCATACTAACTCTTCCAGCTCAAGCAAGTTTTCTAATTCAGCTAGCGATATTAATTTTTATGATAATATAACCTAATTTGAGAGCATCAACCATAATGAAGTTACTAGTAACATTTTTCACTTCGAATGAAAGAGCTTTTAAACCAGCTCCTATAGGAGCCAATAAACTTATCCCCTACTGAATGAGATTCTCATTTCGACTGGTTAAAAACACAGGAATGATATCTACATTCCAATCCCTATTCAGGTATCGCGGTTTTAAATAGCAATTCACCTTTAACTCGGTTAAATGTGAGCTGCTTAAAGTGCTCAAAGCCTTGTGATTTAAAAAATTGCGTATGTTCGTCACGAGTCACAAATACCGCTATACCAGAGGACTCAGGATTATTATGTAATAAACCATCTAAGCCTTTAAGTAATTGGCGGCCAAACCCTTGACCATGAAAATGTGGGTCAACGGCTATAAACGCTAAAAAGTAGTAATTGCCTTGCGGCTTTAGTGCATCACGAATAGTTTTTTCTTTTTCAATTAATTGATTCGTTTGCAAATAACCGGCACTTAACATCAACTTTAATCGCCAATGCCAATAACGCTCTGCTTGAAGTTGGCTACTTGACTCAAATACACAAGCAACTGCTTTTAACTTATCGTTACGGTAAAGGCCAATTAAAGGCTGTTTTTCTTGCCAAAAGCTACTGAGCTCTTCGCGAATGAGCGCACGGAGTTTTTTTTCATAGTCCAGAGGGCTTTTTTCGTTATACCCTAGCAAAGTTTGTAAAATAGGGTCATTTTGGTAGGCCTGATATATAAGGCTTGCAGCGGTACTGATATCTTCTGGTGCAATATGTTGCACGCTAAACGTGTCTGTGGATTCTGCTGTGGCTGTCATTTTATTTCCTTTATTATTTTATACCTTTGTCATTACGCCGCGTAACTTGTTTGGGATTAATTTTGAACTACAACGATGACCAAATGCTCATATAACTATAGACCTAAGTGGGACAAATAAGCGAATTTACATTTTAGTTAGTACGCTCATCCACTGCATTGAGTCAGATCATGCTTTAGCGACTTACTACTGAGTAAATAAAGCGTAAATTCAGTAAGGGTTAAACTGGCTAGATATATCATTCCCCTCTAGAGTTAATAAGTATTAAGTATTAATTCATTAAGGAGCACGATTATGGATACGACTAAGCACGACATAAATACATTGTTCGCACAATTAGGGTTACCTAATACAGAAGCAGAAATAGATGCATTTATAGCATCGCATGCCATTTCGGATACCACATTATTGCAAGATGCTCCCTTTTGGGATGAAGCCCAACAACACTTTATTGCTGAATCGCTGGCGGTTGATGGCGATTGGAGTGAGGTAATTGACGAACTCGACTCTCGCCTTCGTCAAAATAATTAAATCGCACATTTTAATGTGTCTGAGCCACTTTATTGTTACCATACCTGCTCGCAACTTCCATGTTGCGAGCTTACTTTATTAAAGAGTTATAAATCGAATGAATGCTGCTGTATTTGAAGCTATTAAAGTCCTTCTTGATGAAGGCAAAGTCCCCACTGTTGCACTAACTAAAAGCCGTTTAGTAAAACCACTTCCTATGCCGGTTATTATTGCGGCAGTGAGTCAATATAAAAATAATCCCGATTCAATTTATAATTTAATGAAAACACCCGAGCAAACAAGTAACTCAGATCCTAAAAACACTCAGTTAGATAGAATTGAGCAAAAACTTGATCGATTACTTGCTTTGCTAGAGCAAAAATAATTTGAGACTATAAATGTTTGTTGTTGATTTAACATTTGATTGCTACCAAGACACAACCCTAGAGCAAGCCGAGCAGGCAATAAACCGCTTAGTGAATGCATTACGCTTTAATGGCCAAATCATTGGAGAGGAATTTCCAACGGTGTTAAAAGATGGCTATTTTATTACTCGTGTAATGTGCCCGACCGAAGACGCCATGCACCCACTTAATAACAGTGCGTTTGTTAAACACAGTGTTGAAAAGCTTCATGGCGCTGGTTTGCTTGCTCCCAAAGTAAAGGTCATCGGCCAAGATATTCACTCCAATGGTGCCGATGGCTGTAAAGAGCCATCAAGCTATATTTTATATACCACCTATGTGCATACATGTAGCCCACTGTATTGTGGCGATGACTTTTTACCCGTGCCACTATTTAATATTCCTGCGATTGCTAATGGTGACTATAAAACACTAATTAAATGGCAAGAAGATTGGCAAGCGTGCGATCAAATTCAAATTAATGGTGCAACACGCTGTGAATTTCCAGCGCTTGAAGAAATAGCCAGCACCCAAAGTGATTTATACCGCCGTGGTAAAGATATAACTAAACGGATTAGTTTTTTAACTAAAAAGCCTGTTTACTATTATTTATACCGTGTAGGGGGGGGTGATAAAGCCTCTGAACTTGAGCGTAAGTGCCCGAGTTGCCATGGTGAATGGAAATTACCCGAGCCTTGGTTTGGCTTGTTTGATTTTAGGTGTGAACCGTGTGGTATAGTCTCTAATATTTCGTGGGATTTTCAATAAATCCCACACTTAAGGTGCTATGTCTAAAAACATCACACCTTAAAACTACCTTATAATTATACTGTCAACGATGCTATAAATTCACTGAGGTTTTTGGCAAGTACATGATGTGGCTTTTTACCTACATACTCTAGGCACACCTCACCTGTTTCTACTAATACGGTAACAAGCAAATCGTCTTGGTCGGTTAACCCAATAAATACACTTGGCGCTTGTTTGAGTTTACGTTTCATTAAAACATGACCGGTGATATTTTGTTGCAGTAGGTCAAAATCATCTTCATTCCATGCTTGTAATAATTCCACTTGATGTCCGTCAATATTGGCTACAACACTGCCAGCAAACATATGACCATAAAATTGACTCAACGCCTCTGGAAACTCAAGCTCCAATGCGTTAGCGAGATCGGTTAATGAACCTGAAGGCTCTCTAACTATCGCTTGCCATTGGATCATACCATGTTCATCGGCGCTACCTATTTCACATGGGCTTGGCCATTGCTCATCGTGGACGATTAATGGGCGCTTTTGTGTATTAGTAATCGTTTGTTGGCTAAATTTTTCGTGAAGTTGAGCTAATTGCATTGCAACAGACATACTGTGAAACTCATTTAATTTATATATAATGCCCCCATTGTAACTATTTAAGAGCAAACATGACAGATTACAGCAATTCTCCCGATCTTAAAGGCAGCGTACTTGGTCAATCTACTGAGTATGTCGATCAATACACGCCCAGCTTGCTTTTTCCTATTGCTCGCAAGCTTAATCGTGATTCATTGAGTATTGATGAAACTGCGCTGCCATTTAAAGGCCAAGACATATGGACAGGTTACGAACTGTCTTGGTTAAATACTAAAGGTAAGCCTCAAGTTGCGGTGGCATTGTTTACTTTCGAATGTCAAAGTAGTCATATTATTGAATCAAAGTCGTTTAAGCTTTATTTAAACAGCTTTAATCAAAGCCGTTTTGGGAGTATTGAAATTGTTAAACAACATTTAATTGACGACTTATCCAATGCGGTAAACAGCCCTGTAAAGGTAACCTTATACAGCGCTGATGACTACAATTGTATTCCTTGCACACCGCTTCCAGGTGAGTGTATAGATGAGTTAGATATTGAGATAGATAACTACCATATTGATGCCCATTCACTTAAATCACAAAGCAATAAAATAGTCACCGAAACTTTGCATAGCCACTTGCTTAAGTCTAACTGTTTAATTACTTCACAACCAGATTGGGCGAGTATTATTATTCGCTATACTGGTGAGCAAGTTTGTCGTGAGTCCTTATTACGCTATTTAATTTCATTTAGAACCCATAATGAATTTCATGAGCAATGTGTGGAGCGTATTTATAGCGACTTAACCACTCAACTCAATATTAAAGAACTTGAAGTATACGCGCGTTATACGCGCCGTGGTGGGCTTGATATAAACCCATATCGCTCAACACATTATAACGAAACCCCATTTTCGGTAAAAATAAACCGTCAATAAGTGTCACGTTACCTTAAAAAAGGAGCCTCAGGCTCCTTTTTTAGTCATTAAGTTGCTTAGTTGGCACCGACATGCCACACACATCAATATAATTATGGCTGTACGCAAACCATTCCTCGCTGCGGTTACCCCGAGCAATAATTAATTGTTTGAATGAATCAGAGTCTGTTTTCATTACTTTAAATTGGCTGCTATCGTCTGCTACATCCGCTAATACTTGTAGATCAGTAATGGGGTTAAACTCGGTATTCTCAGTTGGCGTTCGCGCTAGCTGATGAAAATGTGCCATGCCTTTAAGCACCCGACCAAACACGGTAATATTTTTGTCTAAATAACGCGGCCCTTGACCTATGGTGACAAAAAACTCACTGCTGGCACTGTTTATATCGTTATCGCGCGCCATTGCAAATATGCCATGACAATGGACTTGCCACGTTTGTGTATGCGCTTGGTTTTGTGCAACCGCAAAACCACCTAAAAACCCCGTTACGGGTGCATAACCATCACTGCCCATCTCGGTTATTGAAAGTGGCTCAGTGGTGGTTAAATAAAATTCCGCTGGCACCGTGTTATCTTTAGTTTTGGCTAACTTTTTACCCGTACTATCGCCACCTTGAGCTACAAACCCTTCAACAAAACGGTAAATGTGAGTACCTTGATAAAAGCCTTGTCTTGCCAGTTTTTTAATATTCGCAGTGTGTTTAGGCGCAAGTTTGGGGTTAAGCTCAATATATGCAGCGCCTGTGGGCAGGGTTAACTTTAGAATATTCTCTGATTCGACCCATCGCCATTCATCATCTTTAGCCGCCGCAATAATCTCACTGCTTGTTAGCATTTTAGCCGACGAGGCTGGTGATTGAGTAGTCTGCTGGGCACATCCACCTAACAAAGCCGACACTAAAAGGGTCACTACACACTTTTTCATACCTTTCCTTTTTTATAGTTATCTATTAGGGTCTGTTGACCTTTCAAGGTTAAATTTGCAACAGCCTGTTTGGTATTTAGGCAAGGCAGAGCCTATGTGGTGTGGTTATTCCCCATAAATAGGCGATAACGCAGCATCAATGCCAAACAGGCGCTGCCCTTCGGGTTCTGCCTAGGGGCAATTTACTCTTTGTTACTCGGTTTTTACTTAGCCCACTAGGTTACAAACCTCGCGCCGCGATTAAACCGCCCCTAGTTTGAACAAATTTTAATCCGCAAAGGTCAACAGACCCTAGTCCCAATCAAACTTATACAGTATATCTACGTTTTGGTATAAGCCACTGGTTATTTCTATGTATAGTTTAGAGAGTAACTGATAGCGCACAGCCACTTCACTGAGTGAGTCAAACACCCCAACACTGTACTTAACCTGCAAGCTTGGAGCTATATAACCCGATATCTCTACTTTTGTTTGTTCACCACTGCCTTTAGAGCTTAAGCTTACATCAGATAAACCAAAGGTTTCACCCACCTTAGAAACCACTCCCTCACTGCGACTCACACCTTGAGAAAGTAATAACTGAGTTAACATAGCATCTGTAGAGCTGTCGCCCTCTCCTAATGGTTGCCCATTGAGTAAATAGGCTAAGGCTTGGGCTTGATCCATCGCAGGCTCAGAAAATACTTTTAACGTAGGTTGCTCAACACTGCCGGTTAAAGTCACTCCGGCAATCACACCATCAGCGGTATTATCTGGGTTACGAATCGCTTTAATATTGAGATACGGTTTGTCGATTGCGCCACTAAAGCCTATTTGCCCTGTTCTAATTATCAAGTCTTGCCCGAAGGCTAAATACGTCCCTTCTATTAAATTAAGCTCTCCGGTGGCAATAATTGGCGTACCTTGGCTCATTTTAAGCGCTAAATCACCAGTCACTTTAGACTCGAGCCCAAACGATTCAACTTTTACATCATTTTTTACTGTTACTTTTAAGTCTATATCATAATCAAAAGGGACTTTTTTAGCCGCTTGTGTTTTTTGATCAATAATTATTTCATCATCGCTTACTTGCACTGCGCCCTCGGGCAGCTCTTCAATTTCTATACGCCCATAAGGCACAACCACTTCACCAACAAGGTTAAGCGCGTTATCTGCTATGCCGATTTTTAGATCGGGTGATACTTTAAATATCACACCCTGCTGCGCTCTAACAAAAAACTCATTGCCAATAACTGCAACATTAACCGCGGGTTGCTCGCCTTGCCAATCAACATCACCGGTAAGTTTAACTTGCCCGCCTTGAGGATCACTTAAGTTGCCATTAATTGTTGCCGTGGTTTTATTAAATAAAATATGTATATTAGAGTCTTTAAGTGCAACGGGTAATTGCTCTCCCTCTAAATTAATGTCTGCAATATTAAGCTCACCATCTAACTGAGGATCTTTGAGCGTTCCTGCTAATGAAACCTGCCCACTGATTGCCCCTTTAAGTTGCTCAAGCGTATCTAAAAATGGCTGAATGTCTGAGAGTAAAATTTTATCTATATTAACGTTACCAGAGAGTGTTTGTGTATTTTGAATGTCGTCAATATTTATCTCGGTAGCTATTTTACCTAGCACACTGGATGCCAAGTTAGCTTCAATTTTACCAATCTGCGAATCTGAAAAGGCACTAATATTGAGTGTTTCTATTGGGAGTTTAAATCGATCCTCTTCTGAGGTTAGCACTGCATTTAACCCATTAGAATTTACATTCGCTCTGAGCGTTTTAAGTGCACCTGACTGCCAATTAGCAGCAAAATCACCTGTTAAGTCTCCACGTGTGCGAATATTATCTGGTAATAAGTGCTTAAGCTCTGCAAGTGAGAGGTTAGCAAGCTTTGCATTAAACTGCCCTAGCGCTTTTATTTGTGACAAGGTATCTATACACAACTTACTTTGAGCTGATTGCCAACAATGAGCGCTCACATCAAAATCCCCGTTTTGTGTATTCACCATAACGGATATTTTTTTAGTATTATTAAAACTCAGCTTTTTATCACTAAGGGTTATGTCACTTAGCTCACCATTCCAAATGGCATTTTTCATTTTGCCATTAAGCTCAAGTTCCACCGCGCCTTTTTCGGCATCAATCGACGCGCTAAGTTGATGATCTGTTTTATCACCACTGGCAGCTATGTTTATATTATTAATTTGCTGCCCAGCGACCAGTGCAGATGCAACATTAACACTGAGATCAGTTTGCCAATCAGCGGCCGTATCTAATTGAGATTTTATAGCGAGTTTATTAATGTTTATCTCATTAAAAATAAAGCGCTCTAGCATAACAACTAAGTCAACCGAAGGGGTTAATCTGTTGCCCCGTACTTTTAAGTCCGCTTTACCGTTAGCAATAAAAGGCAGATTAGCCTGCTCATCACTATTAAGCGTAATATCACCGTCAACTTGCCATGTATCATCTACCTGTCCATTCAAAGTTAACTTGTTAGTACCACTACTTAAATAAAAACTATCGATATCCGCTTTTAATTGATTATCTAACTTAAAGTTTGCAGCAAACTCTAAGGGCACGTTGTTCAGTAAGCCGGCTAGCTTAGTATTGTTCATTCTTAGCTGCCAGGTATCGGCTTGGGCGTTAAATACGCCTTTAAACGTCCCTGAAACATCACTGGTTAGGGCATCGGTTAAGTATTGCGCTTTTAAATTTGATAAAACGCCGGTAAAGTCCGCTTTAATTCCCTGTTGCCAATCAAGCTGTGCTTGAATATTCGCAGCGCTATCGTTAGCTTTTAAAGCAAGCGTTTCAAGCGTTGCCTTGTTTAGTGTGCCTTTTAGCTGAGCATTTAAATCTACACTTGGATAAGCATCTAGCTGAGTATTACCCGTTAAACTTAATTGATAGTCGTTAGCATTACCTTGGGCACTTAAATTGATGTTTTTAACCTTTAGCTCATTACTTTGTGTATTAATAAGCCATTGATTAATTTTGCCATTAACACTAAAGGGATAATTTTTCTGTTTGAGGTTGGCTGTGGCTCTCAAATTTAAAGGAAATAATCCTGTGGTATCAAGCGCAATGTTAAGCTTGGCTAGATCACCATTTATATCAAGAGTAGCTCCATGTTCATTCCCTTTTAAGCTAATGTTGCCGTTAATTGGCATTGCCCCTTCAAGTGTTGCATCAAGCTGAGTTTTTAACTGCCACTGCTGATAACCTGCCGATAGTGACTGTACCTTAATAGTGGCATCTTCTACGCTCATTTGCAGAGCAATATCATTAATTGAATAGTGTTGCTCGCCCTGATTTATTGTCACGTTGGTGATATTGAACTGCTCAACATTGATGTTAAGTGGTGAGATAAAATCGATATTGGGTAAAGCTGGCAATTCATTAATAGCCGTTGTTGTTTGTTGATTAGCCGCTGCTTGTTGAGCTGCGGTTTGCTCTTTCAATACCACATTAATGCGAGGAGTGGTTAAACGTTTAATTGTAATATCAGACCCTTCAGCCTTTGCCGAAAATTGCAGAGTGTTAAGTGTTACATTTGCACTTGAATGATTTAAAATAAATTCATCAATAGCTAGATTTTTTAATGCAATATTAAAGGGTAAGGTTATTTTTTCTAATGCTTCGGTTGGCGTATCGTCTTTATTCTCAGCGCTTTTTGGCAAGGTTAATTTAATCGACTTAGCGCTTAAATTATCAATACAAATACCATCACATTGCCACCAAAATAAATCTATCTTTAGTTGCTGTGCATTAACGCTTACGCCATTTTGGTCAAACTGTAAGTTAAATGCGTCATTGTATAAAAATCGGCCATTTTTTATTTCGATGGTTAATCCATCAACCAATTTATTCGCTGTATAAGCAAGCAATTGATTACCAGGGGCGGTAAACAAAACGCAAAACAGTGTAACTAACAGCGTTGCTAAAACGGCGCTAACTATCGCCGTTACTTTTTTAAATACTGACATTAAATTTCAGGCCCTATGGTAATACTTAAACGGGTACTTTTACTTTCTTTTGTGAGCCCCCACGCGTGATCAACTCTTATCGGACCAACCGGTGTTAAATAACGAAAACCAAATCCTGCACCTACTTCAAATTGTTCTGAAAAATCATTGGTTGCGGTCCCCCCATCAACAAACAGCGCAGCCCGCCAATTTTTAGCAAATTGGTAGTTGTATTCAACGGTACTCGCTAATAAATATTTACCACCAATACGCTCACCCTGCTCGTTTTGCGGAGAAATCGACTGATAAGCAAAACCCCTGACACTTTGATCGCCACCGGCATAAAATCGCAAAGAAAATGGCACGTTATTTATATCATTAACAATCATTGCGCCCACGTTTGCTTTTAAAAAGATCAGATGGCGGTCAAGGTAAGTACGTAACCAAGCATGCTGTAATTGAACTCTAACCAAATTGGTACTTGAGAGTACGCTATCGAGTCCAAACTCAGCTGAAATAGACCACTGCTCCCCCCAATAAGGTGTGGTGCCACCCTTTGATTGTTTACGCGCATAACTGATCCCAGGCATTAACATTTCAGTTGTTTTTTCTTCGTCATCCCCTATGCGGTAGGTTTCTTGCTCACGCCTTAAAAAAGCCGTTCGTACCCATTCATGCTCAGTTAACCACTGGCGCTGTAACTGCCCTGTTAATATTTCACTGTAGGTTTGATTGGTTAATTCATCTTCCAACTTATAACCGACAGAAAAGCGCCATAAATCATCGTTCGGATCATTCACCGGCACGGTGTAAGCCATGGAAATATCTTGCTGTTTTTGAGAAACATTTAAATTGCTTTCAAGATAGTGCCCGTTATCGGTGATCCATGGTTTACTCCATTTAAAACGTACTTTCGGCCCTAAATCTGTACTAAAGCCACCACCAATTTCATAACTATTTTCTGGTTTATGTAACACATCTACTTTTATAGGAACTTGCTTGTTTTTTCTCGCTGTAATATCGGCGTAAACACGCACGCTCTTAAAATAAGGGGTACTTGATAAATCAAGATTATAATCGGCGATATAGGATGCTTTGTAAGACTGACCCATTTTAAATGGCGCCAAAGAGCGGATATATTTTTCAGCTGGAGTATTTCTGGCAATTAAAATATCGCCAAACTGATAACGAACTCCGCTATCAATAGTAAAAGTAATGGATGCGCTGTGTTTTTTGAGTGATACTTCAAATTTTCTAACAGGCCATTTTGCATCGAAATATCCATACTCTAGCAACACTGACTCTATTTTTTGATGCGCGCTGCTATAAACCCCATGATTTAAAATATCACCTTGTTTTAAATTAAGATCTTCAATCGTTTTTTGAACGAACGGATCCTGTTTTGCTTCACCATTAATAGTTATATTAAGTGACTCAACACGTGTGGCTGGACCTCGCTCTATATTTACAACAAGTTCGCGCTCGTCTTTATCAAAATCAATATTTACTACTGGACTGTAATAACCTAAGGCTTTGATACTATTCTCAACTTGCGTTTTTGCATACCGACGAAGTGTACGGGTTGGTTTTTCACCAACAAGTTGTTTTAAATAAAGTGCAACGTTATTTTCTAAGTCGCCACTGATCCCTTTAATTTCATAATCTTCAATTATATTTTCAGAGGCAATAGAAGACAGGCTTACTAATAAGCAAAAAAAACAAAAAAACTTTAAAAGCTGATTGAACAAGTAAATATCCTTACTGTGGTATCCATAAAATAAACCCTAGACAGGAATATAGTACCATAGCCACAATGAGCCTAACATTAACTTAATCGCAATTAACACTCAAAGATGCAGTCAAAATTTAGTACGCGTTAACGGTTTATTTTGGTTACAATAGCTATAACGAGTACAAAATAAAATTAATGAGTTTTTAATGCAATTCCCTGATGATGACAATGGCCAGCTTCTTGCTGAAATTTCCGCCGCCGGTGTAGATTTAAGTAAAATGCAACAAATTGATTTTTACATTTTATTTGAACAACAGGCTGATGCCGAAAAATTTGCAACTGAGATTGTAAACGATGCATTAGTGCAAACTGCTGATGTTGAAAAATGTAAAGATACCGGCGTTTGGGAAGTAATTGCCCATGTACAAATGGTGCCTGAACATGCACTGTTAGGCCAAGCAGAACAATACATTGAAAGCATAGCGAACAGTTTTAATGGCTATGGTGATGGTTGGGGATTAGACGCAGAAGAAGCATAATCCCTAATTTAAATAATGAATGATATCCAGCTTTGTCTATCGACTTAGCTGGTTTGCTTTTCTGAAGCTGCCTTTATAATCAAAAAGTCTATCTGCTACTTTCCAACCATATTTTTTACTTTTTCGCGCAATCACAAAATCCGGTGGTATTAAATCAAACTGGGCTTTTATAACTTGCTCTGCACTGCTAAATTCAACTGGTGACTGTCCCTGACCTACACGCTTACCAAATTGCTTATTAAAGTAATACTGTGATCCTTTGTTTGATAAATCAAAAACTTCATCACAACTGGCTCCGTCTTCATCAAAATAAGTAATTTTTAACAATTGCTCTTTAAGTTTTACCACACTCAAGCCGCTACAACGTAGGACTAATGCATCTTTAAGGTTTAACGCATTACGAAGCTTATCATCAGGGTCGGCCATCACAGCACCACAGTCATGACATTTTCGAGCAGCAATATCATTTTGTGCGCCGCACTGCTCGCACTCTTTAAAACGAAAACGATAATCGCATTGCTCGCTTAAACCGTTATCATCTTCTAGCAAACCTTTACAACGCCTACCAAAGTGCTCGATTACTTTGCCGTCAGCATCTGTTTTTCCCCAAAATATATTGGCAAAGCCACACCCAGGGCACAGCACTTGCACGGGTTCATTATCGCTATCGCCTTTTTTATCGCCAACTTCTGGGTAGAATAAATCAAAGCCATTGCCCGCATAGTCAATCACTAAACAATCGTTTTTACCTTCTGCCAACCTCAAGCCTCGACCGACAATTTGCTGGTATAAACTCACCGACTCCGTGGGGCGTAAAATAGCTATAAAATCAACATGAGGGGCATCAAAACCCGTCGTCAGTACTGATATATTTACTAAATATTTTAACTGTTTAGCTTTAAATTGCTTTATTATTTTATCGCGTTCGCTATTTGGCGTATCTCCGGTAATCAGCGCACTGTGATCCTCTGGTAGATAAGTCATTATCTCTTGTGCATGCAAAACCGTAGCTGCAAATATCATCACGCCATGGCGGTTCTCACTATATTGAATAACTTGCTGCAGAATTGTTTGAGTTGCACGGGTCGATTTTTTTAACAGCGCATTCATATCCTCATTGCTATATTGCCCAAATGCATTGCTAGTTAAAGATGAAAAATCATAATGGCTAATTGCAGCATCAACCTCTTTAGGGGGAGTTAAGTAGTTATGCTTAATCATATAGCGCAAAGGTAGTTCAAAAATACAGCGTTTGAATGGACTTTCCTTATTGCCACGCACAAAGCCATGGTAATGATGATGATAAATCCAGCCTAGCCCTAATCGGTAAGGCGTCGCGGTTAAACCTAATACTTTTAATTCAGGGTTGTGAGATTTAAGTGCATTAATAACTTTTCCGTATTGGCTTTTCTTTTCGCCATTTACTCTGTGACACTCATCAATAATAAGTAATGAGTAGTGCTCATTAAGTTTATTTAGATTACGCGATAACGACTGCACACTGGCAAAGGTAACTTGGTAGGTTAACGACTTCTCTTTGAGACCTGCGGAAAATATACTCGCCTCAAGACCAAAGCTTTTATATTTTTGAGCATTTTGCTCAACTAATTCTTTTACGTGCGCCAACACCAATATTTTTTGTTTAGCAATACGCGCAAGCTCAGCTATCACTAAACTTTTACCCGCCCCCGTAGGCAACACAATAACAGCAGGTTCGTTAGTTTTTCTAAAGTGTAAAACGGTTCGTTCAACCGCCTCGCTTTGGTAGGGTCTAAGGGTGTAGGTCATGAGATAACAATTAAATTTTAATGAGGGATTTTAGCAAATAACTTAACTTTAAAGGTAATTATTAATTACGTGGTTTTTAAATCGCATAATTAAAACTCATTTTAATGGGGAATACTACGATAAAACATTTATATCTATTAATAATACCCCTAAGTTAATTACTCAGGGGTAGACTTTTATTTACCTATGTTTTTATCAAAAAATGTTAGCATTTTTTCCCATCGCTCTACATTATGCTCTGGTTTATAAAAACCATGCCCTTCACCTTTTTTGTACATCCACTCTACAGAGTGATTGCGTTTTTTAAGCGCATCTCTTAGCCTAAATGCATGCTCTTCAGGCACCCTTACATCTTGGCCACCCTGAATAATGAATACAGGTGCTTTGAGTTTATCTACATTATGCACTGGCGATTGTGCTTCTCTTTCTGCTTTTGTCTTCGGAAGTACGTTTTCTAAGTAATTTAAACCTGAAGATGATTCTGAGATATCGCCTTCTTCAAACATTAGCTGTAAATCGTAAACGCCTACAAAGCCTACAACACACTTATAAAGCTCAGGTTCTCGTATAGCACTTTGAACCGCAGCATAACCACCATAAGATGCACCATAAGAACAAATTCGACCTTCATCAACGACCCCCTGTTTAATTAGGTAACGTACACCATCGGTCATATCATCAATCATGCTTGTCCCCCAGCTTTGGTAACCCATTTGCAGAAACTTTTTACCATAGCCACCTGAACCACGAAAGTTCGGTTGAAAAACAGCGTATCCATGTGATGCAAGTACTTTTACATCACTACTTAATGTTGATAATGAATCTCTAATACCATGTGGGCCACCATGAGGATGCATTATTAGAGGTAAATTCTTATCTGCATTCACAGGGAGCGTTAGCAGCCCGCGAACCTCTAACCCATCACGTGTTTTATAAGAAATTAGCGTTGTTTGAGGGATCTCCTCCTGACTTAACCAAGGTTTAGCTTTAACTATCGCGCTAAGACTTCGTTTCTTAGTATCAAATAAGTAAAATTGCTTTGGGTTATTAGTGGAGCTAACTGTTAACACCAGCTTTGCATTATCTAAAGTTGAGGAGGTAACCTCTATAGTTTGGTTTTTAAATGAATTTGATAAGCTCGATAATAAACTCGCAAAGCCAGTATCTGTTATATCTTCAAAAAAAACATTTTCAATTGAATCTAATTCATAACTTGCTCCAATTACTTCACTGACTTTGCCGTTATTTATACTAACAACTGGCATTAGATCTGTATTTGGATGAGTCACTTTCACAGTTTGTTTGTTTGTTTTCAGATCAAATGAAGAGATAGATAACGTATCAGTTGTATTATCACTAATACCAATCACAGTTGAATTATCAGCTAAAAATGTAAGTGGGGTAAAAGATCCTGAATCACTGTCAAATCGGAGTACTTCATGCCACTCATCATCTTTATTATCTCTTGTAACTACAATACTTTGATTATTTTTATCTGGGGCAATACCTGTTGCCAGCCTCGCAATACCATTATGATCCAATAAAACGCTCGTATTTGTTCCTTTGTAAACACGTAAAGGAAGCTTCCCCATACTTTGTTTACGCCCTGAACTTGCTTTTACTCGCTGTAGTTCTAAATAAGGTTCGTCTGAGTATGGCGAAAATGACGAGATGATAATTTCATCGTCAGTCTCTGGTAAGAGATCAATGACTCTTGCCATTCGAATTCTTGAATCACCTGAACGAGGCCCAGCTATTATAGTTTTACTTTTACCATTAACGTTTATAGATAAAAGATCACCCGTTGCCATTGGCGCATCATAAGCACCATATTCTTGAGCGAGTGAAATAATTACTCGTTCATTATCTGCCCAACCAAAGTCTGCAACAGCTTCGCTTTCTTTTCCTTCGGTAATAGAAACAATCTCATGATTACTAACATTAAGTATAGTTAGCCTAATAGCGCCTGTTTCCGTTCTTGTTGTAGCTGCAAGATGTTTACCGTCAGGTGAGATTTTCATATTTATAAACTGCGCATGCTTAGCGTAATTTTGCAACTTAACGCTATCGACCTTGGCCACAGCCCCTACTGATGCAGCAGCTAAAAACATCCCTACAGTAAATTTAGCTATATTCCTCATAAGTATTTCCTTATCAATAAAAAAGCCCTCCTACGAGGGCTTAATAAATAAACTTTAATCTAAATGCTAATTAAAAATTATAAGTAACATTCGCAAAAAATCTACGGCCTAAATTATCATATTGTGAATAAAGCGCACTGTTACCAACGGCTCTAACATAACTAGGAGATACTTGCGGTGGCTCTTCATCAAAAACGTTCGCAATACCCATTGTTACATCAAATTGGTCAAGCTTTAAATTACCTGATAGTGAATGGTAGAATACTTTAGGTGTTTCAGCTACAAAAGTAATATCTTCACCACGGTAAGTTGATTCATTTGAATCATCATAATATTCATAGTCATTCGTTTCATCAACATAGCGTGTAGTCCATGTTAAGCTCCAGTCATCCTTTTTGAATGTTGCTGAAATATTACCAACATGTTTAGGGTCACCAATCTCACCAATGTATTGGCTTGGCTCACTGTCAGCAAAAAGCTGGTAGGTACGTTCTAACTGAACAGTATGCTCAATGTTGAAGTATACCGAACCAAAATCAAAATCATCACGGTAAGTGAAGTTTAAATCAACGCCACGTGTACCTTGGTTTGCAACGTTAGTATAGCCACCGTAAATGGTATCGATGCTGTAATCACCATTAGTACCATCATTACGCGTAAACTGTGCACAAATAGGGTCACTTGGGAAGTTTTCAGAGTTATAACAAGTACTTGTTATATCACTCCCCCCTAAATTAGCAACTTGGTTACTAATATCAACTTTGTAGTAATCAGCTGAAAATGCATAAGTATTTTCCGGGCTTGTCCACACAAAACCAAAGCCTTCAGAAATTGAAGTTTCAGCTGTTAAACGCCCTGCACCACCACTTGTTACACTGGTTGCTGAGCTTGTACCTAAACCATCATAGTCTGTAGGTACACCAGACGCTAAACAGTTATCATAAATACGTTGTGAAACAGTGCCATCTGCATATCCTGAGCCGTAATCAAAACATGGATCAACTGAGTTCTGACCAAGAAAACCCGTTTGCCCTGCTAAATATAGTTCAAACAACGCAGGAGAGCGGAACGATGAACCGCGAGAACCACGTAATGTGAAGCCATCAACAATTTCCCAAGTCATGCCAACTTTAAACGTAGTGTCACTTCCGTAAGTAGATACATCAGTCCAACGCCCTGATGTTGTCAGCTCCATGCGTTTAGCCCATGATTCATCTTCAAAAAGTGGTAAACGAATTTCACCAAATACAGCGCGAGTGTTTTGAGAGCCAGCTGTACGACTAGCACTACTGCTTCCCCACATATTACCGCTTGCGCCATTTATTCCAGGGGTATCATCTAATTCATCTTTTTGGTAAGACATACCAAATGCACTGCCAACGGCACCAGCAGGTAATTCAAATAAATCGCCTGTAATATATGCTTCTAGTGTATGTTGTTTGTAGATGGTTACACCGGTCTCTTCACCAAATAAGAAGTTACGCACTTCATCTGAAGGGTTACCGTTAATTTGCTGAGGATCTGTCCAAGGCACATCTACACATGTTTTACCTGATATTTCAGTAACCTCACCAGAACATGATGTTCCGTTAAGTAAGTGATTTTGTGCCATAACCATTGAGTCGCGGTAAATTAATTTATTTTTATATTCACCTTCGTTATGGCTATTTTGATAAGAAATATCCCAATTCCAAAAACCTAAAGAGCCTTCTAAACCAAGCACAAAACGACGATAATCTACTGTTGTCTCATTACCGCTATGATCAGTAAGCGCTACAGGCATGACCCAAGCATCCCCATCAAAACCATCGTGATCGCTTGCAGGACGGAAGTTACCAATGTCTGCTGTCCAGAACTGACGGTAACCTTGGGTTTCAGTTTTACGTGAACTATATAGTAATTCTGCATAACCACTTACGTCATCAGTAAAGCTATAGTCACCTTGTACAAATAGTGAATATGTCGCTGTTTTAGGTATCATTGACTCTTTATCTGTAAATGGGTGTTGTTTATCCCACCAACCATCAGATTCTTTGTCAAAACCTACATTATACCAACCATCAGGAGTGGTGAAATCGCCTGGACCACTAGCGGCATCATTAAAGCTGGTGTAACCATTGCTACCAAAAAAGCCATCATAATCATAAGAGCCGTAACCAGAATCGAAATTAGATGCACCTGCATTGCTTAGCCATAAACCAAAGCCAGTATCATTACAGTGATAATCACCTGTACGAGGGTCGATAGGATCAGCTCGCTCACCGTCTTCGTTATAATATCTACGAGCAGTACAATCGAAAAACTCACGATCGCCTCGCTGTAACTCATGTTGTACTTTATAATCACCAACTACACGTATCGACCCTTTTTCAAACTCTTCACCGATTGAAAAGTTTACACGTTGCTGTTCACCACCTGACTCAAATGGTTGCGAAAGGTCAACTGAAATAGACTTATCATCACCTTTTTTAGTAATAATATTAATTACACCTGCAACCGCATCAGAGCCATAAAGAGATGATGCACCATCTTTTAACACTTCAATACGTTCAATTGCGGAAATTGGTAATGCATTCATATCAAATGATGATACTTGCCCACGAGTACCTGCAGGACCAGCACGACGACCATTCAACAGTACTAATGTACGATTAGCTCCAAGACCACGCATTGAAATAGTTTCAGCACCAGAACCGCCAGAAGTTACATAACCAACAGACAATGCCGATGTTACTTGGCTAGAGCCTGCAGCAATTGTACTTGTTCGTAATAACTCACCTAAAGATGTGATCCCTTGATTAGCTGCATCTTCAACAGAAATAATAGTAATTGGCGTATCGCTAGCAAAGCTATCTGTACGTATGCGAGAACCTAAAACTTGTATTTTTTCAACTTCTTGAGCACTCTCTTCTTCTGCAGCAAATGTACTTGCTGAGAAAGCAGCTGTAGATACTGCACCAAAAGCGATCGCTAAACGAACTGCTTTTGAAACTTTGTTATTTAACATGTGATTCTCCCTAGAACACTATTATATTTTTTATTTAACTAGACAGGCAAATATCAGCATTAAAACCTGTCTGTTATTTAACATCTTAAGCTTAACTTATGCACAAGGTCAACACCCCATTTACACTTAAGTTACAAGAACAAAATTTTTAACTTTATTTTTTTTACATATCACCAAGTTCTTTCAAAGGTTAAATAAACGACTTAAATTAAAAGTATACTTTTAAAACAATTAATTCTTTAATATCAAAAGCTTGGACTAACTATAAGGTTTAAATACTAAATAACTTAATTTGACTTAAGTAATTATTTTGTATGAGGTAATTATCACAATACTTGCTTTATTTAGAGCAAATAATAATTTTTTCATCTATCAATTTCTTAGAATTACATGGCTCCACGTCTAAATAGAATTTTACTGATTACCTATTACTCATATTAATAAAGATGTTAATTAGTCTTAATAAAACTAACTTAGCACCGCTTAAATAATATTATTTTAAATTAAACCAGCCAGTAATTGAGTATCTTGCAGCACGAGCAAAAGGAGTTACGTAAGAAACAGAATGCGGTAATTGCACATCAAAAAGAGATAAAACATTATTTTTAGGCTCAAAAGTTTCTGTCAGCTTTCCATCCATTTCATAAAAATGTAACAGACCACCCCAGTCTGGATGCCACTGTGGTGTAAAACCAAATACAAAAGCAATTGCTCTTTGCTTTGTAGGGAGTACATCATTATGTCGTGTCAAAAAATTTCCTGGTACATAGCGTGTTAATTGCACACTTGCACTTTTTAACCCCTTTACACCTGTAACATCACTAATCAATTTTAAAACTTCTTGGCCATTAAGATAATTAAATAGCTCCTTTAGTAATTCATCTTTTTCATTCTGAGTTATTTCATATCGCCCATAAAAAAAGCCAACCCCTTTACTCGCATTTCCATAAATAGTCTGCTGAAGCGCTCTCATTTTATTGGGAGACATATTTTTTAATTCATCATCTGATGATTGAATGTATTGGCCATTTAAAGAATATGCATTCAAATAAGGAATATCGTGTTTTAATTTTTCTGTAATTTGAGATAACCCATCAAACTCTAAAACACTATCAACCATAATTCTCTTATTTTTAGAGTATTCCCTATGTAAATTAACTACATCAATATTTTTATTTAGTTGAATCATAAATATTCCAAAAATAAAAAAGCCACTAAGAAGTGGCTTTTAAATAAAGTTTAAGTTTCTAAGTTATTAGAACTTAACTGTAGCTCGTACATATACAAAGCGATCCATATTAACGTCGTACTCTGTAACAGAGAAGTTGTTAGTTGAGATTGCAAAGTCATTGTTAGTGTATTCACGAGAAGGTTCTTTCGCGAATAAGTTCTCAATACCTACACTAATTTTAGTGTTGTAAGCGTCTAGCGCATAACCTACAGATACATCATGTACAAAGTAAGAACCAATGTAATCAGCCATACCTGGGTAATTTTCTGCGCCGTAAGCTAAGTCATAGTAGTTTTGCATACGGTCAACATAACGTGTTTGCCAATGCGCATCAAAGTCACCTTGCGACCAATCTAGAGCAAATGTGCCTTTATATTCAGGATAACCAGCATCGCCATACTGTACGCCTACTTGATCTTCGCCATCGAACTCGTTAGTCATTACATAAGACAAATCAAGAGATGTTCTGAAGCTACCGTACTCAGTATCAAACTTGTATGCAGTATAAAAATCTATACCTTCAACATTGTAGGTACCAGAGTTTTGTAAGAAGTTGCGTAAATCAACGATATTACCGTTAGCATCACGGTCAATGTAATCACAAGAAGATGCATTACTTCCTGAAGTACACTCGTTCAATATACGATTAGAACCGTAACGACCAATTGAGTTTTCAACTTCGATATCGTAATAATCGATTGTGAACTCTAAACCATCAACATAGCTTGGGTTATAAACAATACCAAACGTTTTAGATTCTGATTCTTCTGGTTGTAAATCTGGAGAAGAAACGCGAGTTTCACGGATCTGCGTATTAGCTTGTGAGTAACCATTTGGTACGCCAGCACAACCAGGTAGGCTTGGAACAACACCTTCTACAGAGTTACACGGGTCTGTTAATGTAGGGTATGCATCTGCATTACCTGCATATAAGTCAGAGATTGAAGGAGCTCGGTAACCTTCAGCCCAAGTACCACGAAGAAGTAAATCATCCATTGGACGGTATTCAACACCAACTTTAGCTGTAGAGTTACTACCATATGCGCTGTGGTCAGAGAATCTAATTGCTGGTGAAATAGTTAAACCATCAAATACTGGAATTGAAAGTTCTACATAAGCTTCATCTAAGCGGAAACCACCTGAAGTTGCATCACGTTGGTTACCTGAAGTTTCACCACTTTGAGTTAGTGGATCAGGCGTATCGTAACCTGACTCTTCACGACGTTCAAAGCCAACGGCCATACCTACAACACCTGCAGGTAACTCAAATGCATCACCAGCAAAGTTTACTGTGTAATCTTTAAGTTCTAAACCTTCACGAGAAACACTGTCAAATGTTACAAAATCAACCATATCTTGTGTAATTGAGCCAGCACCACCAAATAAGTTAAGTGGTACACAAGAAGTAGATGCACTACAGTTGTCACCTAATGCTTGGTTTATACGAGTAAGGTTAAGTAGACCTGTTGTTAAAACGTCTTGGCTATTCTTACCATAAATGTAAGAAGCATCCCAAACCCAAGATGTATCACCAATACCGCCCTCTAAACCAACCATTGCACGGTAAGTAGTATCATTTTGTCTGTAAATACGGTTACCCGCTTCTACAAAACGACGTTGACCAGCAAATGGGATATAACCTTCTACACCTGAGCGAGAAGCATCACCATACAGTGTTTCACCAAATGGGTTGTAGATATTATTTTCGTGGATGTCTACTCGGCTAGCGGCTGCACCAAAAGATGCACCAATTGTTAATGGCATCGCTGCAAGTAGCTGTGAAGATTTACGGTTAGTCATCATGAAATCTGATACGAAACGAACGTCATCACTTAAGTCATAAAAAGCTTGAACATAAAAACTGTTACGCTCTTGTGGCGTTGCAAGGTAGTTTTCAGGTGCATAGTTGTAAACATCACCAGCTCGGTCACGGAATGAATCTAAACCTACAGCTGAACCTGCACCGTTAGGAACTAAATCAAAACCAGCGTTTGACTCACCAGCGTTGTTTTCAGTGTAACCTTGAGCAAGTAAGCTATCACGAAGACCAGGGCTGATTGCACTTGAAGTAAGACGTAAACGGCCTTTTTCAGTTGTAGAACTGTTACCCATAGAAGAAATATCGCGATCACCAGCCCAAATTTCTTGTTGAGTTACATGGCTAGCATTAAACATTAAGCCGCCGCGGTCTGAAGTAGTACCAACAGTGATGTCTGCAGAATACTGACGACCATCGTTGTACTTTAAGTTTTCACCACCGTATACAGAAACCTCAACACCTTCAAAATCTTTACGAGTGATGATATTTACAACACCAGCAATAGCATCAGAACCGTAGATAGCAGAAGCGCCGTCTTTAACAACTTCAACACGTTCAATCGCTGACGATGGGATTGTGTTTAAATCAACTGTAGAACCTAAAGATGAAACCCAGCGCTTACCATTTACTAATACAAGAAGACGCTGTGCGCCTAAGTTACGTAAATCCATGTTTGTTGCGCCAGTACCACCGTTATTGAAGGCAGTATTAAGTGCAGCACCCGCAGCTGGAATTTGTTGAAGAATGTCACCGATGCTTAATTGACCACTAACGTTTAAATCATCACGGCTAAGAACTAAAACCGGGCTGGCACTTTCTAAATCAGTACGCTTGATACGTGAACCTGTAACCTGAATACGCTCAACTTTTTCTGCAGACTCTTCTTCTGCAGCAAATGAACTTGCTGAAAAAGCAGCAGTAGAAGCTGCACCAAAAGCGATCGCTAAGCGAACTGCTTTTGAAACTTTATTATTTAACATTTGATTCTCCCTAGAATACTATTTGTTTTTTATTTTCGACCACTTTTTGTTAATTAATTTGTGATCATGTCACAGATGATAATACTATGAATACAAGGCGGTCAACATTAAATTAACTTTAAAAATACTTTAAGTGACTTCTCGTTATCATTTTTACGTTTTTTTGTTTCGTTTTTTAAGCTCTTTTTCGAACCTAATTTATAAAAAACCCAGCCACAAAAAAAACAAACCACTGATTTAAAGGGGAATTATTTACTTTGTTTAGATTTTTATTTTTGTAGTGCTTTTGAATAAATATGTAACCAAAATCACAAATGTTAACTTTTACAATTTTTATGCAAAGTAGAAACTTAATATCGAAAAACAACCTATAAAATGTCTATTTACCTCATGACTAAGTTAAAATAATGTAGCTTGGGTAGACTCAGTTGGTGTGTTTAATGCGCTTAATATCATTTGCGCAACAGGGTCGAGCTGTCTTTGGATGTACAGTGGGTAGTTCAGAATGTTTTTACCGGTATAAAGCTCAGCGCCGGTTACTGCGTATACATATTCAATCACCTGCCCGCGTTTTATTTCAAACTCAGGATGATTCGCTTTGTATTTTTTAACAGCTTGAACATGAGGAGGAATATTTTTGATGTAATCGTTAAGGTGCTGCCCTAACCGCTTTCTATATACTAATTTACGGTCGAACTCACCATTATAAAGTTTTTGCGTGTAGCTGTTTATTATATTGTGCAGTTGCTGTATTTCGAAGTCGTCGGTAAATAAAGTCTCGAATAACTGTGTTTGAAACTCTTGTGCAAACTCAGTCCAATCACTGCGAACTGTTTCCATACCTTTAAAGACCAACTTTTTTTCATTGTTTTTTATTACTTGACCAACATAACGTTTTTTAGAACCTGTTTTTTTACCTCGTATAGTTGGCATAAAAAATGGACTGTAATGGGTTTCAAATTCAATTTCTAAATAGCTTTTTAAACCATAACGCTGCTTTAAATCTACTTGCCACTTTTCGTTGATATGTCGAACAAGTTGGCAGCCAATTTCGTTGCATTGCTCAGGACTGGTATCTTCACTAAGTTTTACAAACGTAGAGTCGGTATCACCATATATCACCTCAAAGCCTTGCGCTTCTATCCATTTACGGGTTGTTTGCATTATCTCATGGCCACGCAAAGTAATAGAGCTCGATAAACGCGGATCGTAAAACCGACAACCCTTAGAGCCGAGTACGCCATATAAGCTATTCATAATAATTTTAATCGCTTGCGAGAGCATGGGTTGATTAGTGTCTTTTGCTTCTTGGCGAGTTTGTGTCAGGTGCTCAATTAATTTTGGCAGGTGGTGCTGCGTTCTTGAGAATAACGCCTGATTAAATCCTTCAACCGCATGCTCTGGTGCATTTAACCCTGCGATTAAACCTAGCGGGTCAATACAAAACGTACGCATAATTGAAGGGTATAAGCTTTTAAAATCAAGTACCAAAACGTTTTTATACAGCCCTGGAGTCGACTCCATCACATAGCCACCGGGGCTTTCAAATGAGAGCCCATGATCGCCTAAATTGGGGGCAACATAACCACTGCGGTGTAATAACGGTAAGTATAAGTTTGTAAATGCGGCAACCGAGCCACCCATGCGTTCTAGTTCGAGCCCTGTTATTTGGGTTCTGACTATGGCAAATTCAAATAACTTTAATTTTTCGAAAATTTGATTAACCAAAATACAATCTTGGCGGTTATAAGCAGCAAGAACGAGCTTGTCTTCATTAAATTGGCGTACAATTTCAGATAATCGGTTATCGGTTTTTATTAATTTAGATTCGTTAAGCACACGCTCTGCAACATTAGCTAACGAAAAGCTGTCAAATCGGTAAGTCGCATTTTTTAATGTATCAATGCCATCTATTACGCAACGCCCTGGGAGTGTTAATCGGGTGTAATGACCCTTATTAATATATAAAGGTTGATTATCTCGGCCAAAGTTTAGAGTAAGCCCTAACGCCTCTGCGCGTTCTTGCAATAAACTAAAGTCAAAATCAATGACATTCCAACCAACAATAACATCAGGATCGTTATTTATAATGTACTGCTGCAGCTTGGTAAGTAGGTTAATTTCGTCATAGCACCAGTCTATTTCAAATGTCGAGTCGCTCTGCAGCTGCGGCTCACCTATCATCAATACGCAATCTAGACCATTTCCCACCAGTGCAACACTAAATAACACCCCGTCGCCATTGCATTCTATATCCAAAGAAACAGACTTAAGCGTTGGCGTATACTCGGTGTTTGCTTTTAGCTTTGCATCACTAATTTCAATAAAGCCGTTTTGAGCTTTGGCGTTACCCGCTACCCACACACCTCCTTTAATAAAGCGCTCCATTAAAAAGCGGTCGCTGTGGCGTACATCGGCCTCATAAATTGGCATTGCTTGTTCTAGTAGAGTTCGCGCAGTATATAAACTATGTATGTCGTTGAAGTAACAAGCCACACACTCGCTGCCACTAAAATGGCACAACTCAACCTTATTAAATTGCGCTTTTATATTTGCCTGTGCGAGTAAAGTATTTGCAGTCTGTTGCGCTGACAATGGGATGAAAAACACTGCCTGCTGGTTTTCAATAATAACTTTAAGTGGGCCCTGATCAGAGCTTAGCCAATAGCACAAAGTAATACCTTGTGCATTTTTAGCCGCGTATTGTTGCCTTGATAAAATAAAGCCCTGATAGATTGCTTGTGTCAATGTTCGATCCCACTTAATATATACACTGTAATTATATACATATTTTAGGTTAATCATCACATGCTATCGAGCTCACTTAAAAAAACAATTAGACAAGTACACCAGCATGTTGCAAATAACCTAACCGATTACCGCCCTCGCAGTAGTCAAAACTATTTAGTTGCTGAAATCGCCAAAACATTAGCCGGTGAATACCATAAAAAACAACGTATTTGTGTTATTGAAGCAGGCACAGGCACCGGAAAGTCATTAGCTTACTGCCTAGGCGCTCTACCACTGGCATTAGCACAAAAAAAGAAATTGGTTATTTCCACAGCTACTGTGGCTTTGCAAGAGCAATTAATCGCTAAAGAGCTGCCGTTTTTTAAAAAACACTCAGGGCTCGATTTTAAATTTGATTTAGTAAAAGGCCGCCAACGTTATATTTGTGCACACAAACTTCATAATGCACTAAACAGCGATAGCCAAACTCAAATGGAGTTTATGCCTACCCTTACATCGCCATTAAGTGATATGGAAACTAAGTGCTTAAAGCAACTTTACGATGCCTATATCAATAAAAAATGGCAAGGCGATAGAGACAGCTGGGCCGATACCATTCCTGATAGGGTATGGGGGCTCATTGCTTGCGATAAGCATGCTTGCCAACGCCAGATGAAAGCACACCAAACATGCCCGTTTCAACTGGCTCGCCAGCAGTTAATGCAAATGGATGTTTTAGTTATAAACCATTCGTTACTGTTAGCTGATTTAGATTTAGGGGGCGGAAAAATTTTACCCGAACCTGACAACACCATTTATGTAATCGATGAAGCGCATCACCTTGCGCATATTACCCGCGATTTTTCATCTGCTGCGGCTACAATAAAAGGCACGATAGATTGGCTCGACAAACTCACTAAATTTAGTGGCAAAATGGCCAAAGTGTTAGTGGGTCAAAAAGGTATTGGGCAAAACTTTAAGTTATGCGATAGCGTTAACGATGCTAACAAAGATTTAAAAGTGGTGCGCGATATACTCGACAACGCCGATTTTGAATATTCAAAAGACGATACCTATCGCTTTGAACATGGTGAAATACCTAAATCGTTACACGCTAAGGCAAAAGACATTAGTGAGGCCACGCTTGATGCATTACGGTGTTTAAATAAAATGCACGACACCCTCACCCAAGATGTAAGCGACGGTGATATTAAACCTTATATTGCCGACCCCATTTTGGCTGAAAGTGGGCAATACATAAACCGATTAGAGCAACTTAATAAATTATGGTTTAGTTACGCCACTAAAGGTGAAGGCACGCCGCATGCACGTTGGATAAAACGACTTGAATATAAAAGCCATCATGATCACTTGCTTAGCGACTGCCCCATTGAGGTCGGTTATTATTTAAAAGATAAGCTGTGGAGCGAATGTGCTGGAGCCGTGTTATGTTCAGCCACCTTGAGCGCTCTCGGCTCATTTGATCACTTTGCCTATGAAAGCGGCCTTGCCAAAGAGGAAGGGGTGAAATTTATTAAAGTCCCCTCTCCGTTTGACTACCCAAAACAAGCCACTTTACGCATTCCGGCCTCAAGTATAGAGCCAACAGATAAAGAATTTAGCGATCATATTGCTAAAACATTACCCGAATATCTGAACACTAAAAAAGCCAACTTAGTGTTATTTGCCTCTTACTGGCAAATGGACCATGTAAGTAAGTTTCTTAGAACAAAAGGTTTTAACTTATTAGTACAAGGTGAAATGTCACGAGAAACTTTACTCAAATTACATACTAAAAATATTGATGAAGGCAAAGGCAGTATTTTATTTGGCACCCAAAGTCTTTCTGAAGGGCTTGATTTACCTGGAAAGTATTTAGAAAACCTGATTATTACCAAAATTCCGTTTGCGGTGCCCACCTCGCCAATAGAAGAAGCACAAGCAGAGTTTGTGCAAAGTAAAGGCGGTAATCCGTTTTTATCGATAACCGTGCCAGACGCAGCAAAGAAATTGGTACAAAGCTGTGGTAGACTGCTGCGCAAAGAAAGTGATGCAGGCACAATAACTATTTTAGATAGACGCCTAGTCACCAAACGATATGGCAAAGCCATGCTTGACACCTTACCACCTTTTAAAAGACAAATAGATTACTGATGTTTGAACTTGCACTCGACCCAACAACTTGGGCTATTTTATGTGGCGTTGCACTTTTAGCGGGCTTTATTGATGCTATTGCTGGCGGCGGTGGATTACTTACTGTACCAGCACTGTTAACGGCGGGATTGCCTCCTCACTTGACGCTCGGCACTAATAAATTGGCCGCCAGTTTTGGCTCGTTAACCGCCAGTATTACCTATTATAAAAAACAGTTATTTAACCCACGATTTTGGTTTGCTTCTATTATAGCTACCGCCATAGGTGCTTTGTTAGGCACACTTATTGTTGATCATTTAAGCATTGAGTTTTTAAATAAACTCTTACCCATCATTATTATTTTAGTGGCTTGCTACAGCTTGTTTGGTAATTTAAGTACCACACAAAGTGATGATCTGCCTAAATTAACCCGCACAATAAAAGTAAAACAGTGGCTACAAGGATTAAGCCTAGGTTTTTTTGATGGTTTAGCTGGTCCTGGAACGGGAACTTTTTGGACTGCCTCAAACGGTATGCTTTATAAAATGAGCTTGCTACTTAATTGTGGTTTGGCGCGTTCAATGAATTTTGTTTCTAACTTTATCTCGCTGATCACCTTTGTTGCACTTGGCCATGTTAACTTTTTACTGGGAATTACAATGGGCTTCTTTATCATGCTTGGTGCATGGTTTGGCGCACATTCAGCTATTCGTTTTGGCAGTAAATTTATTCGTCCAGTATTTAATACTATGGTTATACTTTTAGCGTTAAAACTAATTTACGAGGCATACTTTTAACATGCAATCTGCTGCTTTAGACAAACTACGCCAACAAGTTGCTACGCTTAAGCAACAGGCAGAGCAATTTGATAAAGCAAAATTATTTGCTAAAAACCGGTATATGCAGGCACAGCCGAGCTTATTTGACAGAGGCGTATTTAGTACCAAAAGCATGAACTTAGCCGACTATGTAGTAGAAATAGAAGATGAAATAGCCAGCCTACCACCGAGCGAACACCGTCATGCCTACACCTATGCACTTGAGCGCATTGCCAGCCAGGTACAAGCGGTCTTTAATGTAATTAAATCGACCCCTATTTGGGTGAAAGAAAACAAAAGTCATTTTAAGCCTCGTGCCAAACAGCCTATTTACAAACAAGCAGTGCAAAAAATCATGCAATCATCCCATGAGTTATATGATGAACTTAAACAAAACCATGAGTTTGAACGCCGCCTGGTATTAATGATTGAAGAGCGTAAATTGCAAATGGAAAAAGCATCACCAGCGCAAGCGCAAAAGCTTAATCAAGAAATTTTAACCACTCATGCACGACTCGGCCGTTGTAGAAAAGCAATTTCTGCCACCGAAGACAAAATTCAACAAGTAGAAAAACAACAGCTACGCTAATGCAGCTTTTTTATCACCCTCTGTACTCGCAATTAGAGTTACCTGAGCGCCATCGCTTTCCAATTAAAAAGTATCAGCAGCTTAAGCATGAAATAGAGCGTTTAGGCTACACACAATTTATATCACCTTCGCCAGCAACAACAGCGCAATTGAAATTGCGTCATAGCTCAGAGTACATCGCAGATTTTTTAAATGGCTCGTTAACTGACAAAGCGGTTAAGAAAATGGGGTTTCCGCACTCACCTGAACTAGTCGAGCGAACCCTTTATTCTGTTGGTGCCAGTATTCAAGCAGCTGAGAATGCACTTAAAAGTGGTTTAGCGGCTAATTTAAGTAGCGGGTACCACCATGCTTATAGCAATTACGGCAGTGGCTTTTGTATTTTTAATGATTTAGCCATTGCGGCAGCGCATCTTATTGCAACGGAGCAAGCCGACACCGTATTAATATTTGATTGTGACGTACACCAAGGTGACGGTACCGCGCAAATAACCCAACAGCACGAGCAGATAATTAGCTGCTCAATTCACTGTGAACAAAACTTTCCTCGGCAAAAACAGCACTCAAACTACGACTTTGGCTTACCTGCAAACACCACAGATGCAGAGTATTTAACAACACTAGAGCAAGCTCTTGAGTTATGTGTTCGCCTCCACCAGCCCGATATTATTTTATATAATGCGGGCGCCGATATTTATACCAAAGACGAACTCGGCTTATTTGATGTTTCTTTGGCTGGCGTATACGCGCGTGACTTTGCCGTTCTTAACTTATGTAAGCAGCGAAACATCCCGCTTATGTGTGCTTTAGGTGGTGGTTATCAGCGTAACATTAATGATTTAGTCCGTGTCCATAAACAACTATTTAAAGCGGCTCTCGATTTATAACAGTCCTTGGTATAGACTCATTAAAGACAATAACAAAAAGTGACTGGAATATGCGATTAGATGACGACATACACAATTTTTACGAAAAACTCGTTTTAGAAGAAATAGAAAAACGTAAACTTAATGAACGTTACAACGACGATGTAATGGCTGACTTTTGCTGTACCGTACTCAATCAATTACCCCCACGTTATATTCGATACGATGTAGATATGGCATTTTATTTAACTCAAACAGATCGTTTAGATATGCAGCAACGCGTTGCACTTGCTATTAATTTTGCGATTGATCAGATTGCTAAAAAGAAAGATATTAATGAGTAACCCGCTAGAAGACGCCCCTACACACATAAAACTTGCTGTGGATTTAATTATGATATTAGAGCAACACGACGTAGAGCCCGAAGAAGTATTAAAAGCGCTCGATATCGTAAAAAGTGACTTTGAGAAAAAGCTAGTTAGTAACTAGCTTTACTCTATTGTTTGTATTTCATGAACGGTGACAACACCATCGTGTTTATTACAATCAATTTTAATTTCGCCGAATGTTCGTCTCGGTGATGTTGACCTACGGCAGTTCATGTTTTGAGCTTTAACACTAAACTGCTCAATATAAACGGCCACAATTGCATCTATTTGTTGCTTCTCGTGTGTTGTCGCAGCAGTATAAAAAGTATCATATTGTTGTGACCAATTTTCAACGCCTGCTTGTGCAGCAACACCCAACCACCCCATACTAAGCTTAGTTATTGCTCTAAATATTGCCCTTTTCTGTATGCCTTAACACCATTATATTCTTTTTTTCTTCATGGTATTATCGTTGTAAAGACTTATTGGTGACGAATTACAGCCAGTTATTAAAGCCATCAATACCAGCAAAGTGGCACTCAATTGTCGATGATTCAATATTATCCTTAATTTATTATTGTTTTTGCCCAGAAACATACACCACTTTTAAAACACCCGCCCTAAAATTTGTTAGCATAAATTTAACATTATCATGGGATTGCAAAGCTTACAGCGATTATTTTATTAGCGCAGTTTTAATCACCCATTTAAAAATAGATAAACCTAATTTTTAATACCCTGTGTTTATACCCAAGCTACTTTACTACTTTAAGTACAATACATTTAACTGGCTCAAATTTATCACTGGCTGTCTGTTTGTTGAACTAGTAGCAATAACTGCGCGGCCGCTTTGGCATCGTCTAATGCACGGTGATGATTGGTTAAATCTAAATTAAAGTGTGCCGATAAATTACCGAGTGAGTATGACTTTAATCCCTTAAATGCTTTGCGTGATTCAACGACTGTACACAGTTTTGGCATTTTAAAATTAATTCCCACCCTCTCAAGCTCTTTTTTAATAAAGCCATAATCAAAATTAACATTGTGAGCGACAAAAATACTACCCGAAAGCTTATTTAATAAAGTCGAAGCAATGTCGCTAAATATAGGCGCATCACTTACCATAGCATCGTTAATACCGGTTAGTTTGGTAATAAAACGAGGGATGGGCCGCTCTGGGTTTATCAGCGTAGTCCATGTGTCAACTATTTCGCCCTGCTTTACTTTAACAATACCAATTTCGGTAATGCGGTTACCGCCTTTGAGACCTCCTGTAGTTTCAATATCTACCACACTATAAATACGGTTAGGGTCTACATACCAGTTTACCGCTGCAATATTGACTTTAAAACCACTGTTTTTTAAATTATCGATGCTCACTAGCTGGTTTCTTTTAAGCTTGTCTCCGGGCGCTTTTACCTCTTCAAAATGAACGCTATTGTTATCAACAATCATTAAATCGGGATAACCATCTTTTAGCTGTCGGTAGTTTTTTGCCATATTTTTTAAATGCTGAAGTAAAGCCGTTATTGGGCTATTTAATATAAGCATCTCTACTGGCTTTAATACATCTTTGTGCCACCTAAATAAGCCATTTGGTTGCTCATAATACTTCGCGGCATGGTCACACACTAAACGCAGCAATTTCTGGGCACTACTACACGCAGCTAGCCGCGCTTCTATTTGTGAGGATTGATTTATATAAAATGTGTCTGTTTTTAACGCTTGCGGGAAAATATCAAATTCGTTACAAGGTGGTGTTGGGGTTTCAATAAAGAGCTCTTGCCAAAAAACCAGCGCAAATAAGCTTTGCCACAACGTATTTTCAGTATAAAAAACGTGTTTGCCTTGACGAGTGTAGTGCTCACTTACACCTAACTCAACATCGCCACGGTAAAGCTCATCAACTTCTATAATACAGCGTGTACTGGCTAACATTTCACTAAGCCGTGAGCGTGTTTGCTTGTTAAATTTTCGCATTAAAAAGTCATCCGCAAAGTACAATAACTCATCGGTGAGCGGATTTTCTATAATTTCCTCAAGTTGCGCCTTTACCCATTCTTTATTGCCTAAACGGTATTGCTCTCTTATTTGAATTTCTAGTGCGTGCGCATCGTCTTCGCAGGCATTAAGTAAATCAAACGCTAATACAGGGTTAGTTGTTTTTAGTTGCTTATAAAGTATGACCAATAACTTATTCTTTAGCTCTCGAGCTATAACTCCTATTGCTAATTCATTTATTAACTGTTTTGCTAGCGTCTCATTTTCATTGTCATCTTTCGCGTTTTTAACAGCTAACCGAAAACGGTTTAACACATAGTTAGATTGCGCTTCCTCAATTGAGTCAAAGCGAGACAAACTTTCATTATGCCCCTGCCTAACAGGAGTTACCCCTAAATCTCTTAGTACAAACCGGTTTTGATGATTAACATCACCGGCACTGAGCCTGCCAAGATACAAAAATTCAAAATACTCGTAATACTCTTCTCTATTATTGATCACGTACTGATTATACAAATGCGAAAGACGCTCTGGCTTAGATTCAAAAAATGAAATAGCGACTTCAACTAAACAACTTTTAGCCGCACTTTTTTTAAATAATGGTGGCAGCTCTTGTTGAGCTAACAACTCAATTAAGGCCGGCTTTGTTAGATGACTAAGCAGTTGCTTAGCGTCTGCTTGTGAGGGTTCACAGACTAACCCAGCTGTTTTTAAATTAAAAAGTGCCTGATAAGGCGAAATAATCTCTTCATAATTTAATGACTGAGTTTGCACTAAATAAGGTTTACGAGAATAAATACGTGCTAGCATGCATTGGCTTTGCTCGTCGAGCGTGTTTATTTTATTAATAAATGTAATGTGCTTTTGCTCAAGCAAATGCATACATTTATCACTCACAAAGCCTATTAGCTCTTTAAAATGTGCCAAATAATATTTTGCTGGTAACTCTTTTCTCATAAAAACCGCCTACACTGTATATAAAAACAGTATCTAGCATCTCATTATTTTTATCAACCCAATAAAAATTTTTTATGCATACGTATTACTATTGAAATATCTTTTTTAGCGTGATTACTCTGTGCTAAGGTTGCCCGCAAATTATTAGTGGTACTTTAACTTCATTACACATAATAAAAATTAGGATTGAACAACATGACAACACAGTATGCAGCTAAAGGTGTGCAAAGCGCACAGACAAAGTGCTCACTTTTATACGTTATTTTTATATCGGCTGTTGCCGCCATTGGTGGCTTTTTATTTGGTTTTGATTCAGGCGTTATAAATGGCACTGTATCGGCATTAGGTAATACATTTAACTCAAGCAGTGTAGCAACAGGGTTTAATGTTGCCTCTGTTTTACTTGGTTGTGCGCTGGGTGCTTTAGCTGCTGGCCCATTAGCTGACAAATTTGGCCGTCGCGCTATTATGATTGTCACTGCACTTATATTTGCTATCAGTGCATTTGGCTCTGGCATTGCTGATAGCTCAGCTGAGTTTATTTTTTACCGCTTATTTGGTGGATTAGGTATAGGTGCGGCATCTGTTTTAGCGCCGGCTTATATTGCAGAAGTAGCACCTGCCAGCTTACGCGGCCGTTTAGCAACACTGCAGCAGCTTGCTATTGTGCTGGGTCTGTTTGCTGCCTTTTTAAGTAACTACCTAATTGCTAATGCCGCAGGCGGTGCCGAGGGTATTTTACTGTTAGACTTAGCTGCATGGCGCTGGATGTTTTGGGCTGAACTGGTTCCTGCAGGCTTGTTTTTAATTGGGGTCTTGTTTATCCCTGAGTCACCGCGCTACTTAGTTGCACAAGGCAAGCTTAAACACGCTAAAACTGTATTTAATAAAATTTCAGACGATGATGCTGATGCGCAAATCAATGACGTAAAGCAGTCTCTGAAAAGCGATAAAAAACCAAGTATTCGCGATTTATTTATAGATGGCAGTAAAAAGGTACACCCTATTGTTTGGGTGGGTGTGGCCTTGTCAGTGTTTCAACAATTTGTTGGTATTAACGTGGTATTTTATTACGGTTCAGAGCTTTGGCAAGCCGCTGGTTTTGATGAATCACAATCACTATTTATTAATGTACTTGCCGGCACTACTAATATTTTATCGACCTTTATAGCTATTGCTTTGGTCGATAAAGTAGGTCGTAAGCCACTATTATTGGTAGGTAGTATAGGTATGTTTATTAGTTTAAGTGCACTTACCTACACCTTTGGCAGTGCAGGTCTTGATGAAGCGGGCAAGTTAGCACTTAGCGAAAATATGGGTACCTTTGCTTTAATAATGGCTAACCTGTTTGTGGTATTTTTTGGTTTAAGCTGGGGCCCAATTGTGTGGGTACTGCTTGGCGAAATGTTTAATAACCGCATCCGTGGTGCAGCGCTTGCAGTTGCTGCCAGTGCGCAGTGGATAGCTAACTTTGCTATTACTATGACCTTCCCGATTATGCTAGGTAGTATTGGTTTAGCAGGCGCCTATGGTTTTTACACTCTCTCGGCGTTTATTAGTGTGTTCTTTGTGGTTAAATACATTAAAGAAACACGCGGTATGAAATTAGAGTCAATGTAAATTACTTGGCTGGAGTAAAATAGCGCTTAAAAATGCTATTTTACTCCAACGTATTTATCTCTCCTTTGTAAGCCCTTTCATTTGCTTGTTCCTCATCTACAAACAATATGCTTTTTTAGTATATATAATCTTTTAAAGTTCTTTTTTAGAATATAAAAAGTTAGCTATTGTTCGCCAACTATCTCTACTTAGTCTCAATTTAAATGAAAAACAGTTACTCTCGGGCCTTATTTTCACCTCTGCGTTAAGCACATTTAATGTATTTGCAACGAATGGCTATTTTACTCATGGCTACGGTATGACTCACAAAGGCATGGCAGGTGCTGGTGTAGCGTTATCAGAAGAGTTAATGTCGGGTGCAAATAACCCGGCTACTTTTTCAGCTAATGGCACGCAAATGTCGGTAGGCATAGAATTATTTGCTCCTGAGCGTAACTACACCGCTGCAAAGGTCGATGAATACTTTACCAATGCACTGTATTTGGACGCAACAACCAAAAAAAGTGATAACAGCTTATTTGCAATTCCCGAATTTGCTATTGGCCATCAATTAAATGAGCGCATTAATATTGGCCTATTAGTTTACGGTAACGGCGGAATGAACACAGAATATGTGGCTGCTTCTGCCCCTCAAGGCACATTTTATGGCGGCACCACTGGTGTTGACTTAAAACAGTTATTTGTCAGTCCAACCATGAGCTATCAATTAAATGAACAAATACGCCTAGGTGTTTCTGCTATTTATGTAGTGCAACAATTTGAAGCACAAGGTTTGGCAAATTTTGCCGCCTTTTCGCAAAAGCCAGAGGCGCTGTCTAATAATGGCGTTGATACCAGCACAGGCATTGGAATGCAACTTGGGATCAGCCACATTATTAATTCGTCATTTAGCTGGGGCGCCAGTTACCGTTCATCAGCGTCTATGGATGAATTTGACCGTTACAGCGGCCTGTTTGCAGAGCAAGGCGGGTTTGATTTACCAAGCTCTATTCAGATCAGTACCGCTTGGCAGTTTTTACCATCGCACCAAGTGGTGTTTGATTGGCAAAAAATAAATTACAGTGAAGTAAAAAGTATCGCCAACCCTATTACTAATTTAATGTCAGCGCCACTAGGGGCTGAAGCCGGAGCAGGCTTTGGTTGACACGATATGAGTATTTATAAACTGGGTTATCAATGGCAACGCACTGAGCAACAAAAAATTAGGTTTGGTGCTTCTTATACTGAGCAACCCATTCCATCATCTGACATTTTATTTAATATTTTAGCGCCCGGTGTGCAAGAATGGCATTTTACAGTCGGCATTAGTCATGCGCTTAGTGACGCGGTGCAATTTAACGCAATGGCTTTTTATTCACCCTCTAAAAATGTGACAGGTGCAAACTATTTAGCGCCTAATCAACAACTATCAATTTCAATGGAACAATCAGGATTGGGTTTATCCCTTGCTTGGAGGATTTAAACGATGACAACCGAATTCACACCACTATCTGGGGCTATTGGCGGTGGTTTAATTGGTCTAGCCTGCGCGTTATTACTGGTTTTATTTGGTAAAGTAGCGGGAATTTCAGGGCTTATAAAATCAATTTTTAATCCACTGGCAGCAGCTTCTCGTTGGAAACTGTGTTTTGTGATGGGGTTATTACTAGCAGGTGTATTTATACAATTATTTGCCCCTGAGCTGTTAGTAGGCGAATTAAACTTATCGCCTTGGATGATTATTATTGCAGGGCTTTTGGTCGGTGCGGGGACCACGTTAGCGAATGGCTGCACGAGTGGTCACGGCGTATGTGGTATGTCTCGCTTTTCGGCCCGTTCATGGGTATCAACCTGTACGTTTATGGCAATCGCCATTATCACCGCTAATTTAGTAGGGTAAATCATGCACGCAATTATTACGCTTATTTTAGGGTTTGTATTTGGTTTGGGACTAATTATTAGTGGCATGACCAACCCAGATAAAGTGCTTAACTTTCTCACTTTTAATCAGCAATGGGACGGTAGCTTAATTATTGTTATGGCTGTTGCAATGACCATTATGATGGGCGCATGGTTTTGGCTCACTAAAAAAGGCACGCCGGTGTTTAACGACAAACTAAGCCTTAGCGATTTAAAAAAGGTCGATACGCGGTTAATTACTGGCTCTATTCTATTTGGTTTAGGTTGGGGCTTAAGCGGCGTGTGCCCGGGCCCCGGGCTTGTACAACTGGTATCACTTAAAACAGAGTTTTGGTTATTTTTTGCTTCCGTACTTGGCGGTATGTGGCTGACCAAAAAAATATAATATGAGTCGCCGAGCACGCCTCGGCCACTTAGCATACTAACCGTGATCTATGTTGTGTGCTCTTCAACTGCTGCTCAACTGAGTAAATTACCAATCACTGTATATAAATCATCGCTATTAATGGGTTTGGCTATAAAGTCATCCATACCAACAATTAAACAGCGCTGCTTATCTTCCTCATAAGCATTTGCAGTGATCGCCACTATAGGTACTCGTAAGCCGCTTTTAATTTCATTGGTTCTAATCGCGCGAGTGCATTCATAGCCATCCATGTTCGGCATTTGGCAATCCATTAAAATCAAATCAAACGACTGACTCTTCAAGACTTCAAGCGCCTTTAAGCCATCTTCAGCCATTGTTAAACTCGCTTTAGTAGGCTCAAGCATTTTTGCAATCACCTGTCGGTTAATCGCATTATCCTCTACCAACAGTATACGTTTATCCAAAAGACTGGGCTGCGAGGCTGTTTTTTTAGGTAACTTTGAGGGAGCCTCTGCTGATTCTGGCGCACTAATACTAAAGGTGAACGTACTACCTTTACCCTCTTCGCTGTGTAAATGAATTTCACCGTCCATCATCTTTATCAGCTTTTGAGAAATAGCCAGCCCCAACCCTGTTCCGCCATACTTGCGAGCAACGCCAACATCAGCTTGAGTAAACTCACTAAATAATAATGATTGCTGTGCCTTTGCAATACCAATACCGCTATCTTCAACGCTAACCTGAAGTTTATTATCGTTATAATCGAACGATAATCGCACAAAGCCTTGCTCTGTAAATTTATACGCATTAGAGAGTAAATTAATAATCACCTGATTTAAGCGTAATTCATCAACACTAATGTACAGTGGTAAATTTGTGGTTTGAATTATGCTAAATTCCACCTCTTTAGTACTAACAATCGGCGTAAATAAAGAGCGTATATTTTCGATAAATGGAGCTAGCTGCGTGGGTCTACTATTTAGCTCCATGGCATTTGCTTCAATTTTAGAAAAATCTAAAATATCGTTAAGAATATTAAGCAAGTTTTTTGAGCTTTTTTGCTGCGTGAGCAACAACTCTTTTTGTTCATTACTTAAAGACTGATCTCGAAGCAAAACCTCTCCCATACCTAATATGCCATTCATAGGTGTGCGAAGTTCGTGACTCATATTAGCTAAAAATTGTGACTTAGCGATATTTGCTTCATTAGCGAGTTTAACTGCTTGTGTTAGCTCAGTTGTTTGTTCTGCTACTTTATCTTCTAATTGCTGATTAAATTGGCTAAGTTGTTTATTAAGGTCTTCATTTTTTACATTAGAGGCTTGCAAACTTTTGATTGAATGCTGAAATGCATTACTCAACATTTCAAATTGTTGCTGTAATTGCAGTATTTCGTACCAACTAGAGTCTGTATTAAATACGTGTTTTTTAGTTTTACTAAAGCTGTTAATTAAATGAGTTAACTCTATGATGGGTTTAACCAGCAAATGGGTAAATTTATAGATAAATAATACCACCAGTGCAATAGAAAATAGCCCCAGCAACATAGTGGGCAACCAAGAATCCACTACCACCAAGCTTAAATATTTACGATTGTAGAGCGATATAACCTGCCACCCTGTAGTGTCGTAAACATACTGATTTGTATGGTACACCTCGTTATCGTTTGAGCGAAAAAGCTGATTACCACTAAAACGTTGGATACTAAGATCCTGCTGCTTAAAATCAGTCAGCACCGTAAACTGACTTAACGAGCTAAATACTATTTTTTTATCGGCATCAAGAACAAGTAAATCCCCTTTATACTCAAATAAATTGGGAATAAACCGCTCTAACTGATCTAGCTTGAGCGAAATAAGGACGATCATTAACATAACGCTGACTCTGGCTTAAACCACTGAGCAATTCACTGGGTATACTTTTCTCAACATAACCTTCGGAGCTCGCATACAGACTAGTTGCAAAACCAGGGCATAAAGCCATTAGCCGCTCAAGCTGCTGTATTGGTGCTCCGGCACTCATTGCATCACTGGTTATTACCATTGCATTTTATGAAACAACAAATAGTCACTAAGCTGGGCACTGATCGAGCGTGATTTTTCTTTAAGTTGCGTATTTACTTCGTATTCTAAGCGCGAGTAATGCTGATTAACCAAAAAGACACTGGTGATCAAAACCACCAAAACAATAATGATACTGACAACATAACTTAATATACGGACCAGAGGCTGCCCTTGATAAGCCCGGCTTGCGTGGGTAACAAACACACTCACTAAGTCGACCAAAGCTAACGCTATCATGGCATTGATAAAGTATTTTGAGGCAGCCACAACAAGCGTGAGCCAAGGAAGGCCTATAACAAAGTGACCCAAAACCCACACCAGTGGTAAGCCGACTAAAAACCAAAATACTGCACCTAAAGGAAGTATTGGCTTAGAACGCTTTAAGCAAAAGGTATAAAGCCAAAACAGCTCAAGCACATAAACAACACTGGCCCAGCTATGCCCCCAGCGATAAAATAAAAAACCAGTGACAATAGCTAAACTAAGGAGGGAATAACGAAGCCCAGCAAACACTAAACTGAGTATTACAAACGTCTGACCAAATAAAAATTCAGAGCTATCAAAAAAATACAGAGGTAAAAAGGTTAGCGCATCCCCCTAAAAGCCATAATAATATAGCAAGCGCCCACTTATTGCTCACTCATTAGCTATTGTCTATAAAGGTAAAAATTTAGCTAAGTGGGTATGATCTAGAATTAGTGTACGAATAATATAAATAAGAAATATTAAAAAATGGAATTTTAATACACCCAATGTTGTTTGAAGTATAAGTTGGCATAAGAACATATGCTTTTACTGAGCTACAGCGTCGTAAGTGAAGTATAACTTGGCATAAAATTGAAGTGTATAATGGCATAAAGCTACCAAATACAGGCTTTATGTAGCTAACCACTTAATAATGCAGCCCAGTTTAGTTGACTGCTCTGTGCCCAGACTGTGTAAAAACTAATTTTTAATAAATTGTCTTGGGTATGTTCTTAGTTTGAAACCATTTAAGATGGTTGCGATCGATTTTTTCTCAGTATCGCAATTTTCTCCGCGCGAACGAAACTGCTATGGCAACGCTACTCTAATTGCTTTACTTAGGCCGTTAACTCCCATAATTGTTATCATTCTTCTGAAGTTGTAAGCTAGGACATGAAGACTTATTTCTGTCCCCACGCTTTTTAAACCTCGTGTTAGTAAGTGGGTAGCTCCCATCCAGAGTTTAATTGTGCCAAAGGGGTGCTCAACAGTTTGCTTGCGATGAAGCATCAATTCAGGTTCATTCTTTAGCTTTTGAAGCATTTCTTCTGTCAGAATCTCATGCACCCACCGCCTTATTCGCCTAGGGTCTTTTTTAGAGTTAGTGCACTGACTTCTTATTTTACAATCTCGACAAGCAATGTGATTGAAGTAAACATCAAGGTATTTACCTTGCTCAAATACCTGCATTCGATTTTGAAGTTCATTACCAGCGGGGCATAAGTAAATATCTTTATTTGCATCGTATTTGAAGAGTGAGCGGTTAAATATCCCTTTCTTTTCAGAGGACGATGTATCCGTCTTGGGCATGATTGGCTCTGCACCCAAATCGATAGTATCTTTTATATCGGGCTGACTGAAGTAACCTTTATCTGCTAATACCCTTATATCTTCCTTGCGCAATGCTTTTTGTGCGAGTTTTGTCATTGACGCAAGCTGGCCTCTATCTGGCACGTTGGTCACCTCATGCGCCACTATAAGGTGGTGCTTGGTATCAACCGCACTTTGCACGTTATAACTCACAACTCTTGTAAAACCTTGAGTTTTCATTAAACGTGAATCAGGATCAGTAGTGGATATTTGCTTGTCAGGATGAGCTTCAACTTGTTCTTTAATCTCGTGTAGTTTTTTTAACTGGCTGCGAAAGTCAGCTAGCCTATCTTTTGTGGCTTTAATTTTTGTGACGTTAGCTTGCTCTTTATCGGCTTCATCAAGTAATTCAAGGTAACGTTCAATATTCTTTTCGACTCGGTCGATGTGGAATTTAACTTTGCTTGGCGTAAAATTATTGCCTTTGTTGTTGCTAGCTTTAAACTTACTACCATCGATGGCAACAACTGGTTTCTCAAACATATTCAGACGACGGCAGACTTCAACAAACGTTTTGCACACATTTTTTATACCATCTCCGTTGTCTTTTCTAAAATCAGCAATCGTTTTAAAGTCGGGTGCCAACTTACCAAGTAGCCACATCAGTTCAATATTGCGTTGGCATTCGGTTTCTAATCGGCGGGATGATTGAATACGGTTGAGGTAACCATAAAGATACAGTTTTAATAATGTGGCTGGATGATACTTAGGGCGGCCTGTGGACTTTAAAGTTAACCCTTTAAACTCCAATTCAGCTAGATTTAGTTCCTCAATGAAAACATCAATCACTCTGACCGTATTATCTTCACTGACGTAGTCTTCCAACGATTCTGGAAATAACGTTGATTGGTCACGACTTTCACCGCTTATAAACTTTGACATACTGCCTCAACCCTCAACTGAATCAATAGTCTAATTATATAAATATCAGTATATTAAGTGAACTAAATGTATAGATTAATAGATCATAAGCAGAACATACTTAGACCAAAAGGTGATCAGAGTTTTCACACAGTCTGTGCCATAATCCGACCTTGAGACACATAGAGATTAAGACTGCAAAGATACGAAAGCGGAAGTTAGCTTTGGCCTGTTTAACGACAAATATTCCGACAAAGCAGTCATGACTATTAGTTTATTGTTAAATCTAATCTTTCTTTTCGTTCATCTACTCAATAACCCCACGCTAAACGTGACTTTAGCGTGGGGTTAGAGTTCACAGTAATTTTATCTGGATAGCTCTTTTATTTTTTTCTCTGAAAACCAGCGATATAAAACAGGTAAAACAAATAATGTTAACAGTGTTGCAGTTACCAAGCCGCCAACAATAACACTCGCTAATGGGCGCTGTATTTCTGCACCAACACCATTAGACATTAACATCGGTATCAAACCTAAAGCTGATGTTATAGCAGTCATAAGTACAGGTCTTAATCTTGAAGTAGCGCCTTCAAAAACGGCTTTAGATGCTTCTAGACCGTCTTTAATACGTTGGTTGATACTTTCTACCATAACGACCCCATTCAATACCGCTACACCAAATAAGGTAATAAAGCCAACGGAGCTTGGTACAGACAAGTATTGTCCAGATAAATATAAGGAGAAAACTCCGCCAATTACAGCAAGCGGCACGTTGACCAATATCAGCATAGCTTGACCAACAGAACCAAAGGCAAAGTAAAGTAGTAGTGCGATTAGTGCTAACGATAAAGGTACAACTATAGCTAACCTATTTTGAGCACGTTTTTGACTTTCGAACTGGCCGCCAATCGAAACAGAATAACCTGAAGGTAAGTCAACCTTTTCAGTAATTACCGTTCTGATATCGGCAACCACGCTTCCCATATCTCGATTTTGTACATTTGCTTGGATAACGACTCTTCGTTGTACATCATCGCGTCTAACTTGTGGTGGGCCTGACTCAAATGAGACTGAGGCTACGTCACCCAGCCGCACCCAAGCACCAGTAGGTGATTGAAGCCGAATATCAGCAATAGCTTCTTTGTTACTTCGGTACTCTTCCTCTATGCGAACGTAAATATCATAACGTTCATTACCATTGATTATTTGTCCGGCTTCAACACCACCAATACCATCACGCACAACCTCCATTATGTCACTCACAGACAATCCAAAGCGTGATAGTTCTTGCCTGTTAGGACTTATCACCAATTGCGCTTCACCAGCAATTTGCTCCAATGCAACATCCCTTGCACCTTCAATGTTTTTAATTGCTGTTTCTATTTCTTGACCTTTAGCCGCCAGTACCTCAAGTTCAGGCCCAAACAACTTTATCGCCAACTGAGCCTTAACACCAGATAGTAGCTCATCGACACGAGTCGCAATAGGTTGAGAAAAGTTGAGTAGCAACCCAGGGAATTCTTCTAAAGATCTCTCCATTTTTCCTTGAAGTTCATATCGATTAGATGCACTGGTCCACTCAGAAACAGGCTTCAACCCTATGTAAATTTCGATGTTATTCACAGGCTCTGGGTCTCCACCTATTTCTGCTCGACCAATTCGGCTTAATGCATAGGTTACTTCAGGAAAAGCCATTAGTTTTTCTTCTAGAATTGGTGCCACAGTGAGCGCGGTATCTAAACTGGAAGAAGGTGCAAGCGTTGCTCTTAAGTTTATCGTCCCTTCTTCTAACTCAGGTACAAATTCAGTACCAATTAATGGAACTAATGCAAAGGCAGAGAAAACTAATATAAGTGCGGCTGAAATGACTAATTTGGTGCGTTTTAGTGCGAATGTAAGCCCTTTTCTGTAGAGTTTGTCTAATGGCCTAAGAACAAAGCTTTCCCTCTCTTTTACACCTGACTTAAATAAATAAGTAGCTAAAGCGGGTACAACAAACAACGCAACCACAATAGCAGATATAACAGCTAAAATGATGCTTATTGCCATAGGTTGAAATAACTTTGCCTCAACACCTTCAAAGCTAAATAAAGGCGTAAATACGACTAAAATAATAGAAGCTGCAAAAAATACGGGACGAGCCACTTCTTTACCCGCATTTTGAAGACGTAACTTAATACCATGCTCATCTTGTTCTACATCATGTGGATCAGTATCAGCACTAGGCACTCTTTCTTTTACAGTTTTTAAATGGGTAGAGTCTGGTCTATTTAAATGCTTAAACATGTTTTCAACCATCACGACTGAACCATCAACTAGCATACCAATGGCTACGGCAATGCCACCCAATGACATAAGGTTTGCAGAAATGCCCCACCAAGCCATGATCATTAACGCGATACCAATTGAAATTGGAATAGATATTAGGACAAGGAAGGTTGCACGTATATTCATTAAAAATAGTGCTAATACAATACAGATGAAAATAAATGCTAGTAATAGTGCATCAACTACTGTATCAACGGCTTTTTCAATCAAATCAGCCTGATCATAAAATGGTTCAAAGCGAACACCTTTAGGCAATGCTTGATTAATCAATGGGATTCTTGCATTGATACCATCAATGGTGGCTTTAGTATTAGACCCCATGCGTTTTAAGACAATGCCAGAGACAACTTCACCTAAATTTTCGACTTTACCGTCTTCGGTTTTGCGCGTCATTGTGACAGCACCTTGACGAATTTCACTGCCCATTTCAACTTTAGCAATATCCGAAACCGTCACAACTGTCCCATCAACTGTTTTGACGGGAACTTGTTTGATATTACTAATACCAGCGTCACCACTTTCAAACCAACCTGCACCTCTAATAACAAGCTGCTCTTGCCCACGGTTCATATACCATCCGCCAACATTGGCATTGTTGTTATCTAGGGCACCAACAACGTCTTCTTGCGTTAGGTTATAAGAAAGAAGCTTAGATGGATCTACATTTACTTGGTACTGCCTAACAATACCTCCAAAGGAGAGTACATCAGTAACACCATCGACAGGCATAACGAGTAATTTTACTACCCAATCATTGAGACTCCTGAGTGCCATAGCATCATAGCCTGCATCTTTATCTGAAATAAGAAGGTACTGAAATACTTGGCCTAGCCCTGAGGTGTTTGGCCCCATTTCGGGTGTGCCGACACCTTCTGGTATCAGTTCTTTTGCGGCTTGAAGACGCTCAAATACAAGTTGTCTTGCAAAGTAAATGTCGGTGCCTTCTTTGAAAACAACCGTGACGCCAGACAAGCCTGTTTTAGAAATTGAGCGCACTTGTTCTACATCAGGTAAGGCATACATGACCGCTTCAATGGGGTACGTAATGAGTTGTTCAACTTCTTCAGCAGCTAGTCCTGGCGCTTCAGTATTTACAGCAACTTGAACATTAGTAACATCAGGAAAGGCATCTAAATTTAGTTTTGGTATAACCATAATTGCGCCGACAATTGTGGCAAACAGCGCAATCAAAATCAGGAGTCTATTATTAACAGACCAATCTATTATTTTATTAAACATAGTCTTGCTCCTTAGTGGTTATGCGGATCAAATCCGCCTTTAGCGATTTCAGAAGCAACAAAAAATGCGCCTTTGGTTACAATTCGCGTCCCACTATCAAGGCCAATGATTTCCCTAAAATCACCTAAGGCTCGGCCTAGTTCTACTTCTACAGCTTTAAATTCTCCAGGGTGGTCTTCGACAAATACGGTCCAATCACCATCTGCGCTGCGGATCAATGCTTCTTCTGGCACAGCCATCACTTTCTGCTTTGTGGCAAACTGAAAGTAAACTTTTACAAACATACCTGAATGAAGGTTATCATCAGCATTCTGTACCCCCAATCTAATAATTCTTGTACGAGTTACGGGATCAATTGTATGGGCTTCTTGGATAACTTTGGCATTGTAACTCTGGCCTTCTAATTTAAGTACCGCAGGAGAATCAATTGATAAATTTAGCTTTTTATTTGGAGAAACTTTTGCTTCAACCCATAGTTGTTTTTCATCAGCTAACAACATGACTGAATCCCCAGCATCAACACGTTGCCCTTGGATAAAGTCGTCTTGAAGCACGACACCTTCACGGTGCGCCGTTAATGCATATTGTCCAAATGCTTTAATGTCTTTGTTAGAAATACCATTTATTGCTTTTTCAGTTAACCCTAAAGCAATGAGCTTGCCATAGCTCGCATTGTATGTTGTTTCAGCTTGTAATAATCGACTTTCACTCACCGTCTTATTACCCAGCTTTTTTACACGTTGCCATTCGGTTGAAGCGATTAAATAGTCAGCTTGTGCTTGTGCCATTGCTTCACTAAATAATGTAACTAACTTCTGACCTATTTCTACATACTCGCCAAGCGCTGCATGGCGACTGATAATGACTGACTCTGTACGTGGTGATACCACATAACTTTTATAGCCATTAGCTTTTATTTCGCCAGGTGCATATACGGAGCTAAATTGATATTCAGGCTTAACACTTTCCACTTTAATGTTAGCAAGCGACATCTTCTTTGGATCAATAGTGATACCTTCTTCATGTCCTTCTTCTCCCTCTTTATTACCACCTTCATGGCCGTGCTCGTCATGGTCACCTTTATCTTCTTCATGTCCCTTTTCGTGTTCATGCTCATCTTGATGTTCTTTTTCTTCTTGTTTCGAAACGTTTGTGACAGAACCAGTTCCATCTGACGACTGTGCAAAAGCATCATGATTTGTAGTAAACCCAACTAACAGGCAGCTAATTACTACGGCTAAAAATTTTTTACTAATTACTGTATTCATTTTTGTAACCTATATTTTTAATAAATTTAAGATTTCGTTTTTCGCTACTGAAAAAACAAAGCGCTCAAATCTCAAATTTGGATAACTGACCCATACTTAAAATGAAGGATATTTCTGCAAGCTTGAATTGATTTTCCAAACGTATTCCTGCATGAAGCCCTTCCGCACGTTGATTTAATGCAAGTAAGTAGTCAGAAGTATTAATGTCACCAGCTTCCCAGCGCTTATTTAATAAGTTTTCGCTGCTATCTAATCTGCCTTTTGTCAGTTTTTGCCATTGCTCATAATATTTTTTACTGACAATAAGCGATTCATAATTAGCTTTTGCTTCAAATGACTGCTTTCGATAAACCGACCGAAAGTTAGCCTCTGCTGCAATTGCTTCTGAATAAGCGGCTTTAACAGTATCTGAATAGTTATTTCTGATATTTAAAGGCATTGAGAAAGTCACGCCAATCAAGTCTTCATCTCCACTTTTCCCTGCGTTAACTCCAATGGTTGGATTGGCTTTAGATTCCATAGTGGTTAGTTGAGCTTTAGATTGTTTTATCTTCCATTGCGCTCTAGCGAGTTTAACTTTTGGATGTTCCTCAACCCACTGAGAGTTAAATGAATAGTTTGTTGCTCCAAAAGTAAATGAAAACAAATTGGTAGTATTAGGCGTCCAATCAGGCAATAACTCCTGAACATTTACCTCTGCATTTTTCAAAGCAATTTGCGACTCAGATATTTCACTGAAAACTTGGGACAAGTTTAAATAAACCAGTTCAGCGTCAAGTGGCTCTAAAAGTCCTGCTTTTCGCTTATCTTCAATAATTCCAACGAGCGTTTGTAATTGATTTTCTCTTACTGAAAGTAACTGAGCCACCTTTTTTGCTGCTTGCCAATTAACTATTGCAGTTAAAGCGTTAGCCTTTTTAGAATCGAGTAGAGATAACAATTGTTGCTGGTTTGCATAAACACCAATTTCACCAATGCTTTTATTTGCTGATTGCTTATCCCAAAAATCAATCGTTTGACTGATACCAATAGAATAATTATCAAAATCACCCTCTTTTTCATAGCTTGCTTCAAGCTCTGGGTTATATACGGCTTTAGTTAAGCTCTTGGCTCTATGATTACTTGCATTAAGTAACTCTTTAGCCGCAACAACTTCGGGATCTTTATTTATTTGACTATCTAGCCATGAAATACTTTTCTGTTTGGCATAAGTGGCAACTGAAAAACTCACAGCCATACATAAAGACAGGACTAAACCTGCATTTTTTAAATATATATACATAAAAATTCTTAATTTTAAAATTAATAAACACGAAACCTTTATCCATTATTAAAGGATAAATAGGTCATTAAAAATTAATCTAATTAAGAAATGGGCGGACGAAGTATCGCTTCAAGAAAGGTACTTGTTTGATCAATTTGATAAGGCGTTTTATTGATAATGTTTAGTTTGCCCGTGGTATTTGAATTACTGACTAAAATCCAAGATAAGTGGCTGCCACTGCAATGTCCGCAGTGATGACAATCTTTTTCATTATGCTGCTCATCACCTACATTATCATTTGAGACATTTCGATCATCTGCATGATCATGTTGAATTTGAAGGTGCTCTATATCTATTTGGTGATTCTCAGGTGTTGCGGATACAACAGCAGTTAACGATTGCAAAACAATCGAAACGACTAATAGTATTTTTAACGCAACATTGAATTTCAAAATAAACACCTACTTAAATATGAAAAATTATAATATCAAAAAAAGGTTTTCTAAACTAGCCATGCGCATGTTTTTCATGCTCGTCACGGCAAGTTTCTTGAGGAAACTCAAACTCAATGGTTGTATGAGATAAATTATAAGAAGAAAGTTCCTTAGCCACTTGTTGTTTTAGCCTAATTAATTTATCAACCTCAAAGTTATGGGCTAACTCTAGGTGAGCAGTTAATACGTGACTTTCCCCGTCTAATGACCAAAAGTGCATATGATGAATCCCATTAATTTCAGGTATAGCCTTTATCGCTTTTTCAATATTATTCTGCACTTCTTCATCAGGTGTAGCTTGAAGAAATAGTGCCAATGTTGTTTTCAGGTTTTTCAAAACGTTAAACAATATAAACAGTGTAAAGCCTATAGAAAGCAAAGGATCTAATATTGGTAGATCTACAAAAAGCAGCACGATAGAAACAATTAGGACTGCAACCCAGCCAAGTACGTCTTCAAGCAAATGCCACGTAAGTACTTTTTCGTTCAGCGTTTTACCCGCTTTTAGTTTAAATACTGCATACCCATTAACAGCAACCCCAAGTAATGCAAGACCCAACATTCCTTCAGCCATTGGCATTTCAGGATTAGATAATCTTGGTATTGCTTCAAATAGCACCCAGACAGAACCAATAACTAATACAATACTGTTAATTAATGCGCCAAACAGGGTAAGACGACGATAGCCATAGCTAAATCTATCGGATGCTTCTTTATCCGAGAAACGACTCAGTATCCAAGCGAATCCTATAGATAAACTGTCACCCAGGTCATGTACAGCATCAGCCATAATAGCGGTACTGTTGGTTAGCCAACCACCAATAAATTCGATAATAGTAAATGAAACATTAAGGAAAAATGTCCAACCTATACGGTCGTCTTTTCCATGCGAATGGCTATGGCTATGATTGTGCATTTTCCACCTCAAGAACTTTTAAATTTCTTACATTGACTACGTTAAAATTGATAAAGTGACGGATCACTCGTTGATACATCCAACGTTTGATTCCTGATAAGTTAGTTCCTTTTTCGAGATAAAACTCATCAGGGGAATTATAAACACCAAAATCATCATGAATACCTTCTTTTTGTATATAGGTATCTTGACCACGCCAATCTGTATCTGGCGAAGAGAAACACTTTGTTGCAACACCATAACCACAAAATTCGTTTTTTATTTGACTAAATTTGTGCTGTAGTGAACTTAAATATTGTTCATCTAATATAAAGCCTTCTAAGTTTATCCAACGATCCTTGAAATAAACTTCAATCCAACTATGAATGATATATTTAGGTGCTAACCAAAATACATAAGTTGGAATAGCTCCTTTTTGTAATCGCTGCTCAATAGTAAAGCCGTGAAAACGACATTGAATACCTAATCCTCGTAACAAAGCCATCAGCAAGTTACCCTTGGTATTGCATTGTCCGTAACCATCGGCTAAAACACTGCTTGCTGAAATATCATCACTCTCATTGTAACCAAATAATATTTCATCTTTAACAAATTGGTAGGCTGCACCAATTTTGTTGAAGTCATCGAGTTCTTGCCAATTACGCTCAGAAATTAATGATTGAATTGTAGAGTGTTCAAAATTTACTATCTTGGTTTTTTCTAGATATTTGCTATTCATTGATGTTTCCTTACTTTGAACAACCAAAGGTTGATTGTTTATCTTCATTTGGTGTTTAACGTGTTTTCTCAGCAACAGCTAATTCTTGTTTAGCATCGCTTAGTATTCGGTAAGCGCCTCGAAGAATTAACATTGAAATGATGCTACCAATGACGATATCAGGCCAACGCTGTTTCAGCACCATAACGAGTATGCCTGCGATAACGACACCAAGATTTGCAATTACATCATTCGCTGAAAATATCCAGCTAGCTCTCATATGTACTTCATCGTTGTTGTGCTTTCGAATAAGGATGAGACAAATCACATTTGCAACTAAAGCAACCATGCCTACGCCAATCATAAACCAAGAGTGAGGCTCACTTTCACCATACAGCCTTCTAGCAATATCCATTAGAATTAGCACGCCTAACCCCAGTTGGAAATAGCCACTCACTAAAGCAGCATTAGCCTTATGTTGGATTGACTTTCCCACCGCGTATAGTGCAATTGCATAGACGATTGCATCCGCTAGCATGTCTAACGAATCTGCAATTAAAGCCGTTGATTCTGATAACCAACCAAAGCCAATTTCAAAAACAAACATCGAGGCATTGATAGCCAGAAGCCAATAAAGCACCGTTTTTTGCTGGTTATCTTTTAGCTCAACTTCACACCCACAATCGCTCATTTTCATCTCCGATTAACTTGTATGCTCTAACTATAAATCCTATAGTGACTATAGGGTCAAGTTTATTTGGAAATTTTATGAAAATTGGTGAGTTATCGAAAACATCGGGGTATTCAGTACAAACCATCCGATATTATGAAAAGGAGGGCTTGCTGTCAGATCCTGATCGCACTGAAGGGAATTTCAGGTTGTATTCTAATAAGGCATTTAAAGAGCTAGAGTTCGTAAAGCATTGTCGAAGTTTAGATATTCCGCTTAATGATATTAAGCGACTCATTGAATTAAAAAACAAGCCAGAGGAGAGTTGCTCTAGTGTAAATGCATTAATTGATCGGCAACTAACTTTAGTTAATCAACGAATGAAGGAATTGAATGCACTCAAAAAAGAGTTAAAACTAATGGCAAGCTCTTGCGGGTCTGACGGTACAATTGAAGTCTGTGGCATTATCAAGTCATTAGATAGTTGAACTAAATATAACTTTAGATTAGTAGTATTCACAAAGGCAATAATGAAAACCATTGGCAAATTAGCACAATCATTAAATTTAAATGTAGAAACCATTCGTTTTTATGAACGAGAAGGACTGATTACACAACCTGAAAAACCAATATCTGGTTATAGACAATATGACGAATCAATAGCAGGACAACTTAGGTTTATCACAAAAGCCAAAGCGCTCGGCTTTACGTTAAGAGAAATAAAATCGCTAATGTCTATGGACAGCAACTGCGCTCAAGTTGAGCTATTAAACCGACAAAAGTTAGCAATCATTCGAGACAAAATTAATGACCTTCAACGTTTAGAGAAAGTAATTGTGGGTATGACAAATACCTGTATGCAAAACGAAGATCCAACACATTGCCCCATAATTGACTCATTAAAATGATTGACTCCGTACTTGTATACGGAGTTTAGAATGATGGTAATATCAACCAATAGACTTTCAAATGATAAATAAAATATTAGACAGAGTAGGCTCTAGTGGCGTTTGGCTAGCGGCACGGCCTGCCTCCCTGCATTAAGGTCACTTGCATCGGCATTAGGACTAGGCTTCTTCTCTCACTTCGAAGGAATAGCTGTAAATACGCTTTTACCTATTTTTGCATCTTTGGAACTATTGGTAAACTTATACAACTGGCACAAAAATAAAAACCATACCAGAGCTGTCTTCAGCATTCTAGGGCCTGTAGCAGTGCTATTAACGCTTTATCCTCTTTGGCTATATGATTGGAGCACATACCTATTTTACTTTGGTATTTGCTTAATGGTCGTTATGTCGGTTTTGGATATCGTAAAACCAGTAAGGGAGCAAACATGCAACGTATGGCTAATTGCCGTCGTTGAAACGATTAACGGTCAATGTCTGCTTTTCGCTCTAACCCGACTATCAGCTTAATAGTAGAAGTGCTATTATTAAATATAACTTTCCTGACTTTGAGGTATGTATGCCTAGTGATATGCAACCTAGCACTAATCATAAATTTGTAGATATACTCAGCAATGGAAAAGTTAATTTAAGCTCAAACCCTTTAGATGAAATTGAATTAATTCAGCGTGGTTTAGATATAAAGAGTGTTGAGAAGTTTAGGCTTCAGTTAGGTTGGGATATTCAATCCTTTGCTAAAGCAATTGGTACAAATATTAGAACTTTGAAACGTCATAAAAAAGAGTACACACGCTTAAATGCAACTTTGAGTGAAAATACCTTTGAGTTAGCTCATCTAGCATCAGCTTGTATTGATTACTTTGAAAATATTGAACGATGGAATAAATGGCTAAATACGTACTCCTTACAATTTAGCTCTAAAACACCTTTAACATTTGTAAATACAATTGCGGGTAGAAGGTTAATTAGGAACGTTGTTAATAGCCTTAAACACGGTTATAACGCTTAAAAAGACCCCAGCGTTTGCTGAGGTCTTTTTATTTACCCTCTGCCTTTTCGGCAGTTAAAAGTTACAATTTGTGGTTGTTTACTTCCCGGCCTAACTTCAGCTGCCTACTCGGCAGTTCACGATTTGCGTAAAGAAGCATTAGTTAACTTAGAATTTCCAGCTGCCTACTCGGCAGTTCACAAAAGCCTAACCCTAGATAACCCCCTAATGACATTTCCAGCTGCCTACTCGGCAGTTCACCATCGTAATGAACGACCAGACCACATTCAAAAATTTCCAGCTGCCTACTCGGCAGTTCACTATAAATAATAGTACGTATTACCTTAAATACCAAACTGTTAAGTGATTTTTATATGATCTACACTTACTTTTACCTATAAGTTTAAGCTATTGAAAAAACTATGAATATTTTATAACTACTTTTAAAGGGCCTTTAAAGAAGCAACCGTGCCTTGAAATGTTTGATTTGTAGCAAAGCCATAATTGTTAAAATGATTATTTATGGGTTCAGCTTTTTCAATTTTTTGTATATGCAGAACATAACTTTGGCCACTGCCTTTGCTTGATACGGGTATTGAATGAAAGTGGCCTATGTCCTTTGCCTCAAATTTATATTCAGGATTGTAAACCTCGCCTCTGGCTTCAGCTCGTTTTTTAGCGCGCTTTAACCGTCTTTGCTTTTCACCTACAAATGCTTTGGCTACTGATTGGTTGCGAACAAACATGACTTCGCTTTGGTTTGCTGGTACTTCGAGTATTTTTGATAAGCCAAATAACTTGTCATAAGCCATCATCTCAAAATAGCTTTGCTGAGACAGATGGATTAATTGCTTTTTATCTATCGATACAAACGCTATTTGATTACCTATCGTTTGCTCATTCCATTTAGGAAAGCACACACCAATATTACTTATTCCGCGTGAACTCATAAACCCATGCAAAATGCCAATACAACGCCCTGCAAGAAGGCTTACATCACAATTTTTAGGTAAATAAGTAATAGTAAAATAATAGCGTTTCAACCTTTACTCCTTTGGAACAAGCCACCTTTGATCAACACTGCCGCAATAAAATGAACCGCGTTTGATTTTTCACTTTGCTCTAAACCATACTTTTCCATGTGTTTAATATGCAAAGCAATGCGCGGGAGTAATGAATAAAAGTCTGAATGGGTCTTAGGTGTTCTGTGTGCAACTAATATTTGCTTATCTGCGCCATACTCATGAGTGCGCAAAAGTTTGTAGCCTCCCTCGTACCAATCATCGATAGTTTGGATAGCAGCTCCTACTTTTTGTGAGTTTAAACTTGCTGCTTTTTTATCGCCCACTTGTGTGTATGCAAGTTGTTTAGATGACATGCCTTGTGCAACATTATCTACAAACTTTTGACTAGGGTGAACCTCTTGGCTAAATGCATTTTTAATTTTTGCGGTTATATCTAAATAACAATAATTTTGAGGATTGCTAAGCCCTTCTTGAATAGCTTCTGACAACGTTAATAATGCTGTTTGATTATTTTGCCAATTGCCTTGCCATTTTAGTTTTTGTACACCTTCAACAATAATTGGAGCTGCGTGCTCAGTAAGGATTTCAATATCTATATTTGGTGATTGACGGTTGCGCCAAAGCCAATTGCCCATCAGTATATTTTTAGCGTAACGGGTAGCAACTTCATTAAGGCCATTGTTCTTTTTATAGGTTTCAAAAAACCGTTTTAACCAATAAATAACTTTAGGGTCATCACAAACATGTGGCTCATTGCTATTAGCCTCAACCCTGAGTGAAAAACGGCAAAATAGCTCATTTACTGTTGGAGGCACGTAGCACACATCAATTGTTTGAGGGTTTCCAAACGCGAGATCTTGTGGCGCTAAATTTTTAGCCACATTTTGCTTTTGATAAGCATCGCCAAACCCTGACTTTTGCCCAACTAATTTATTTTGCTCTATTTGTAGCGGTTCAAAATCAGACTCCGGTGTTTTATAAAAAAACACCGCTTTACTGGGTGAGAGCGAACGCGTGTAACTTAAGTGCCGAGATAATTGCATTATTCATACTCAAACTTAGACTTTTTCATAAGCATAGACTCTTTTTGAACATCCATAACCCAAAATGCGTCATGAAAGAACTGCTTAGCGCCTGCGTACTTAACTGATGTATTGCTAACACACTCTAAAAGCCCAATTACGGGCTCAGCATAACAATGGTATTCATGTAATGCTGCATCTCGCTTTACGGGTTCTTCAAGCGCAGCAAAGCCAATTGCAGCGGGTATTAAATTAAAGTTACCGTTAAGGGCATCAATCAATTGTTCAAAACTTTTGACTACTTTTTTTGAAGGGTATAACCAACTGCCATTTAACGATTTTGCCTTAAGGTTTTTAAACAGCTCACTCGGTTTACTATACACATGACACCAGTCTATATTTTGGTATAACGAAGGTGGATGCATAGTCCCGCCCGCAAACATAGATGGTAGTGCGGGCTTTATAAGCTGACTGTTTAATTTATTAAGCACCTCTTTATTTGGTACAAAAAGCCTAAATACTAAATCGAGTGTTATGTCACATTTAGGCTTATCGATAATACCAGAACTTATTACATGGCTTCGGCCAGCAACTTGTTTTAACTTGCTTGGCTCAGGTAATGGTTTACCTGTATGTAATTGATAGTTTTCAATGTAAATAGCACTGCCAATACTCTTAATTGAAGGGTCTATAAAGTTTTTTAGCTTACGCTCAAAGTTATGAACAAGCCCATTTAAGGCTGTAAGTGATGGCATACCTTGGATATACGGGTTAGCCATTGTCTCGGCATCAAACACTCGCATATCTTGGCAATGTACATACACTATTTGCTCATCATTTAATGTTTCTTCTTCAGCTGCACAGTGAGTAAACACATAGTTTAACTGCGTTTTAAACAGCCCCATTAAATTAGGGTGATACGCAAAGCGTTTGAGCTTACTTAAATTACTAAGGCTCTCATTTAGTACGTTACTAAATTGGCTAATACAGTTGGTAATACTCTGATCTAAGTAATGCTTTGCACACTCAGGGTAAGCTTGCTCTTGAGCGTTATTTTTAGCTTCCAGAATGTTATCAAGCCACAACTGCAAGCTAACACGTACTTGCCTAATAGCCGCAACTCGCGCTAATCGCTTTTGCCTTAACGTATTAAACTGTTTAATACCAACCAATACCAAAAGCGCCTGTTGAAATTGACTACTTAATAGCGCACGAATTTTAAATGCTTTCTCAATATCATAATTAGCTACTTTAGAGCGGTTAATAGCCTTTGAATATGTTTTAGGGAAGTAACGAAGCACTCTTATATTACCACCTACTGAGCTTGCTAAATCGCCAACATTGGCTGGTCTTGAGTGCTCAACTAAAGCAAAGTTTAACTTACGCTCTGTTGTTAATTGCTGAATTTTAGCTAGCATTGCGTGGCTTACTACAGGCGTAACCGCAAGGTAGCTTTGCTGAAATGGCATTTGTAATTGTGGTGAAAAAGGGCTTACTTCTAATGGGAGCTCTGCAACTGGCAACTGCTGTTTTATTTTACCCGCGATGTCTAAAACCGTCTTTTTAGTAAACCCGTATGCTCTTATTAAATTAATCCAAACAGGCTCTTCAGTTATTAATAACTTTGCTAAACAAGTCACTTCGCCCTGCCAACTAAATGAGGTTAAAAATAACTTTGCATGATTAATTTCAGCACTGTTGTGCGACCAGCCAAAACTTAAAGATAATGACCGGCTACAAATACCCGTAATATCTTCACTTACAACTTCACTAATTAAACGTTGATGACTTACTCGTATATCGGGGTATTTTAAATTATGAGTATGAAACCATTTAACTTCGTTAATACACCTACTCAGTAACACTTCATCGCGTAATACGCTTTTAGCGGTTCTTGTACTTGTTAAATCATCAATTTCACTTCGCTTATAAACTAGGTTAATGAGCACAGTCAGCGCTTGTTCTTCAAAGCCATCTACCGCAACATGAGCCGTATATGGAGCAAACAACTTTCTAAGTGTTGTGGTTTTTTCTTTTAGCGATTCAATTACGAGTGCATTTTGTAAGTTCATAAGTTACCACGGCGCTATAAATTGTTTTTTTGTTTGAGGCTTTTCAGCTGCGAATGCTTGCTGTAGTTCAATTACTTGGCGTAAATAAAAAACATGGCTATCAGCTCTGAGCTGTTCGTGCTTTTTTTGTAGATAAGCGCAGTTTAAAAAGCCTTCTTGATGAAGCCTGTAAACTTGCTCTGTGGTGGTGTTTAATAATACTGCGGCATCAAAAGTACAAAGCAGTACATCTGCAATATTTGGATGTTTAGCTTTAGGGTTACTATCAACTAATTCGACAAAATAATTAATAATCTCATCAAGTACTTTGTTTTTAAGGCTACTTGTTGCAGCTATTTGACCATCACAGATCAAATCACCATACACAGAGTTGAACTTAGTTTTATTAAAAGGATTAAGTTGCTTAAGCCGCGCATTGTTTGTGAGTAAGTTTAATTCAGCGGTAAGGCCTTCAGGCCAAGTACTAAAGTAATTAACAAAAGCTAGATTAAAGTCAGCATCGTTTACATCAAGTTGCTTAACCTTCGCAAACCAAGATATTAACCCAACTATTTTTTGGCTGTTATTACCTGCAAGAGCAATTGCAATTTTAAAGTCTGCATCATTTAATTTTTCACTATTGGTTAGTTTATAACCACAACCACACTCTAAAAACGCCTCAGAAGCTCTGTAATCAATTAAGTTATGGCACTCTTTACAACGTGTAGTTAATTGTGCTTTATGCTTATGGCACGCTTTATAGGGCTTTAAATGCCAATAAAAAGGAATACATGAAGATTCAGACAAGCATTTAATGCAAACAGGTATACTATCAGTGCGAAGTAGCTCAAGGGGAATAGTCAGTTCATTTCGGCTTACTGCTGCTAAATTGCCAAATTTAAAATTACTGCGCCGCAATGCAAGAGATAGTATATCACCAGCGTTAACATCTGCTAATTGAGCAACCAATTTTAGCGCCCTTATTCTAAAGCTGCTCGCTTGCCTAGCATGATAAACATCAACCTTACTCAGCTCTAACGGCAAAGCACCTTCAAGCTCATGATCTTGCTCTACAAGCCATTGCCATAAAATATCAGCAAGCTCACTATAACCATCGTATGAGTTATCCCTTGCAAGCCTGAGTAAATAGCTTTCAAGCGCCTCATCAGGATAAGGTTTTGTTTGAACTAAAAAATGCATCGCCAACCTAAACTAAGAAAATCTTAGTTTAGGTTTAGATTAAAAGTAATACTTAGGTCAAGCTTAAAGAGAAATTAATCTTTTGAAACATCTAAAACAAATATATCAATCAGCCCTACAAGATTTTTAGGTAAGTCATTTTCTAATTTTACTTTAAGTTCATCTGCGCTTTTCAAGCCATGCTGCTTTCTATTCGCTACCTTTTCTTCAGCCCCAAACCAAATAACAAGATAAATACCTTGTCCTTCAGCGTCAGGATGAATTGAATACCTTTCAGCCAGTTGGTTTCCTGCTGCTGAAAACAGTTCTGTATGCCACTGTCCTTTAGCTTCAATCACAAGTAATCTTCGAATACCATCCATTACTTTGGAAGCAGTAATATCAATTCTATTTTTATCTTTTGTTTGATGCTCTGCATTGATAACTATGCTGTCTGCTTCTAAGCGAGGCTTCAAATACTCTGCAATAATTTCTACTGAGCTTACTTCGTCAAGACGAACTCCGCCTTGTGAATAAAAACGATTTCCTGGGTTAAACTCCCCACCCTTAATATCTTTTTGATATTTATCTAGCTCATACAAGACTCTATCTCTAAGTCCTTCAACTGTAACAATCTCACAATTATCCAAAAGGTCTATAACCTTTGAAATATTTGGAGGAATAAAGTTTCTCAAAGCTAAAGCACGAATTTGATTTGCTCTCATACTTTTAAGATTTTGGCGCATAACCTGAAAACGAGAGTCCTCAATTAACTGTTCAATAATATGAATTGTTCTCTCAGAAGCGTCCAATTCAATTTGTCTAGATATATCAACCAGAAATCGATATGCTCTTTCTCCGTCAGGACTAGAAGTGCCATATGAGGAAGGCAAATTAACTTGTGGCCAATCTTCAATAAAGCGATCTAATAATAGATATATTTTATCACTAGTTAAACTTGGCAAAATATCGCGACTTCCTGAGTTTAAACTACTTGATATTCCCTCGAAAAAAAATATTGAGCTTTTCTTCTGAGTAAGGAAATAAAAAAACTTTTGGGAATCGCATAAATTCAAAAAATAAAAAGCCCTTAAAAACCAGAATTGTATGATTTTCTCTTCAGGCTTATCTATATGAGGTGATTCAATTCGACCCAGCCATTCATCGCAACGAATTAAGATCAAATCTTTAAGCTGTTCTTTATCACCATAATGAACGGCTAAATCAAATAAAATATCCAACGCATAATAGCTCAGGCCAGAATACTTGTTTAACCACTCTAAGGGTAAATTGGCTTTAAAATCACTAAATATTTCATCGTCTCTTAGTACTTCTACTTCGGGGTGTTCGCATTTAAACTTGTCTAATTGAAGCTCAACATACTCTTTTAAGTAATTTTCTTTGGAAGTTACATCAGGAAATAACAAACGATCAATTTCACACTTAAGAAGATCACGTTCATCTTCAGTTACTGCGTCATAATAAATATTACATCTAGTTTTCACAGCAGAAAGTATTTGCTTACTAATATTGTCTAGAGTTCCCTCCATACGTATTGTTTCTAAACACAAAGCATACAAAACTGTTTCAACATGTAACCTCTGCGATTGACTCCTCAACTCCGCAAGTTTCTGTAGGTTAGGTACATCGGGAGCAATCAGGCTAGTACAGTTTTTTAATGAAGTTCTCATTAGTTCTTCATCACCAAACTCTTTTTGTATATTTTCAGGTTCAAATAACAAACACTCTGAAAAATTAACTAACCACCCGAAATGCCCTCCAGATTCGATTAAAGCGCGGTTTCTCTGGATAAAGCTAATGTTGTCTGCACGATTTTGGCTCTCACATTTTTTGACCTTTCTATCTAGTCTATTAGACTTCGAATTTCGTTTTCGTATCTGTAATCCAATAGAGTAATCTGTATTATTTGCTTTTGCCCACTCTCGCATAAATTCTGGCTTTTGATTAGCTTGTTTACGCATAATACTGCGTATCTGATTATTCAACTGGAGTTTGTTGTGCTGGAAGTAATAATGCCTCGTTATAAAGGTTGACCACAGTTCTAAATTGTTTTCTTCAAATGCTAAATTGATTAAGTATTCAATATCATCAGCGGAAAAAAATAATCCAGAATGCGCACCGCAATGTGGTTCAAACCTACTTTGTTTAAGATTGTAGATTTTTTTACGTTCAGTTAAACCAGAAAAAACGGTTTTAAAAAGTCCTTGTCTTAAGTCTTTATTTTCTCTAATTGCTTTTACAGACTTACAGAAGTTTTCACTTTCGTCCCTGTGATAATTTAAGTTTTTTAGCCACCCCCATATCTGTTCTGGGTTATAAGGGAGGCTAGTAATATCAAAGTAATGATCGAGCAATTTACCTACAAGCTTGCTTATCCCGTCTCTACAAAAACATTCATAGTACTCTTTACCACAACTGCAAGTTAACTCATCGGTTAAAAAATTTAATAATCGTTCTGTATTTTCAGCACTTAAAGTCCATACCAATTTATTGATGAAATATCGATTGCCTTGTAACCGTCTATCATCTAGTGAGGTTTTTTCAGTAGGGTAGAGATTTGAACATGCTCGAAAGAAGCGTTTTAGTATGCCTAAATCAATAGAATTAGCACCTAAGAATTCAATCCCTTTAGCTGCGATGTTTAGAGAGGTATTACTAGACTCAGATATTAATGTTTCGAGTATTTTAATATCATCAACAAGCGAAAACAAACATTCCATAGCAAGCCTTCGAGTATCTAATCTCTCATTAGGTTCGAATAGTATGTTTATGAGATTGGGGGTTAAGTGCTCAATAACCTGAGATTCTTTGATTATAGTTAATACTAAGTCTCGTAAATGCCCATCACTTTTATTTTCTAAAATTGGCTTAATATCTTCAGCCATATTTTTATCAAAAAAACCAACTGTACTGTATCGCCGCCAAAAATCACCTCTTCTAAAATACGGGTCATTTTTTTCAATTTGTGTTAACTGTGATAAAAGCAACCTTTTAGATGAGCGATCAAGTTGTGAGGGTCTCCATTAGCTAGCACAGCATAAGGATCAAGCTTTATAATTTCATGTTGTAGCGCTAACCCGCCGAGAGTAGCCATCCAACCAAGCATTCCTCTCAATTCATCACGAACAATATTATTTGAAGCTATTACTGTTTTACAAACTCTTAAAGTTAGTGGATCTTGATTACTCTGTATTCGCTTTACTAAATACTGGGCGGCACAATATTCAGCAATAATCTTGTGAACAGCTCGATGCTGATCAACATCATCTGCAAGTTTAAATAAGCGAGAATCTATAATGCTCGATAGATCTAAGCCCTCTCTTATTAGTGCATTGATATTGGGGTATAAGTATTCCTCTGATAAATCACTAACACTTACTCCTTCAGCACCTGATAAAAGAGTTTTAGAAAATACTTCTGAAGCGAGCTCTATTTTTTTCTTATACGGGAAATCTATTCCAGTTCTTCTTTTTGCCGAAGGGTTAAGCTCTTTAGCTAAGTGCTCAACTGCTTTTTCAAAGATAGAGCTTTTACTTTTAAATTTTCGATTACTTTCAATGTAGGCATCTGCAAACATTTTCAAAAACTGGGGGTTCGGAAGCAAAACATCTAAATTAAAGCGTGATACTTCTGTATAAAAATTATCAAAATCTTCATCAGGCAAGTGGTGATCAAAAATCTTCCTTTGTTCTAATTCATTAAACTCCCTCAGCCTTAATACCAAAGGATCACATTCTAAATACTCTATAACTGCTTGTGTTGAGTCACTGCTCCATTCACTTGAGCGACTTGATATTATTAAAGTTTCAGGTTTTGACTCTATGACTTTAGCTAATAATTTGTGTATACCACAGTTGTCAATCTTGGATAGTTCATCTAAGGCATCTATAACAAGAAAATCCCTAAATAATTTACTAGAATACAAGTACTTGCTAGCAGTGACTGGGTTAGTATTAGCCTTACTTGCTAAGCTTTTAAGAAACTCAGTCTTACCTGCTCCTGGTTCTGCTAACATAATTACGCACTTAGAGACACTCAAGAGTTCATCTTCAGCATAAATTTGCTCATCATTTTCAAGAGTACGCTGAAGATAAATATTTGAGGTCATAGATTCTCTGTATATTCACAAATTAAAGTAAGGTATTTACTCTTTAATTAAGCCTAAAGATATTTTGGAAGTTTTCATACTATTAAGTAATTTCGCCTTATCATGCTGGTCTGCTTTACCCCATGCGCAAATTAGTTCAGCTAAATCATCTTCTTCACAATAAAAGTAAGCTACTGGCACATCTAGCTCTTTAGCAATGCGTTTCATGGTTAAAAAATCAGGGGCATGTTTGCCTTTTTCATATTGGTTCATGCGTGCACTAGCCGTATTTGGCTCCATTCCTAATGCCATACCTAGCTGTTGCTGAGTAAGGCCAGCTGCTTTTCTTGCAGATTTTAGGCGTGAAGGTGTTGGAGTTTCCATGTGAACCTTAGCTATAAATTATATATTGCTAAGATTCTCTTAGTATCTAACCCATAAGTGTACTAAGGATATTTTAGTTTCTCCTGAGTTTACACTTAAATCTAACTTTTTCACTTTTCTTCTTTAAAAAATGCTTGGGATCTAGCAATCTATGCCTATCATAAAAAATTGTAGCCTTCTAATATGGAACTTGTTTGTATATACATTGATGAATATAAAGGTATTAAAGATCTCTTCATGAATCTGAATCAGAACTTCATATGCGATTTCGATAGACCTCACATTAAGGTAAAAAAACAGCATTGTGGATTTAAAGAAGAATATTATCGTGGACAAAATATAAAACTGATAATTGGTAAAAATGGAGCAGGTAAAACATCAATTTTAGAGTTTATTGAAGGAGCTTTTAACGAAATCGTTGGTATTGGTACAGCTGTTTTCTGGAATGACGTTGACTCTAACTATTATGTAAAAAACAACTCTTTATCAGGTATGTTCCTAAATGGCGCCCCTATTAATGAGTACAAGCCAAACAACAGTACTAGCCTACTTTTTATAACCAACCTTTTTGATTTAAATAAATTTGCTTTCAATGAACACAGTAAAGGAAAAAAGAATGTACTAAAATTATCTTCAAATAAGTTCCTTGAAAAAAGAGTTACAAAAAAAGAGCTATTAATGGCTGAAGTATCAAGAGAGTTAGAATATTCTGAATATTTCAATCATAAAAAACAAGATGCAGATACACCTCTTGCATTTAGATTCACTATCTACCCATCAAGTCGAAGGCATTTTAATAACTCCATCGACAGCTTAACAAATGAAAACGTTAATACTTTATTTGAAAGTAAAGAGCTTCGCACAATAGTTGAAGAAGCATTACACACAATGCCTGAAATTATAGATATCGAAACCACCGAAAGAGTATTTAAAATAAATAACCTTTCAGACAAAAAGGAAATAACCCCGAAAATACTTAAAAGCGCTTTAAATAAACTTTTAAAAAAAGATAAATTTAGAGTAAATAAACATTATCTTGATGATTCCTTTTGGTACATTTTAGATAGTTGTATTGACGATGTTATTAAAAGCTTTTCTCTAAGGATAAAAGAGCCAACTGAAAGGGCTTGGTTCTATGTAAAAATCGTTCTCGATAACACACTTTCAATAAAAGAACTTCCTCAAGCTATCAAAGACCATATTGACGAGCATTCTCTTTTGAATATGGGTGATGATATAGAAAATATAGTTTATGAAGCAGAAAGCTTTTGTCATTTCTTAGAAAGTACAGTTCAAAAATTGTTAGATGATGGCGTACCCATTTTACATGGTACCGAAACTATTTACTTTGACCTTGATAATATTGATTTAATCACTGATATGACTAGAAAATTTAATGAATTAAACAGGTACGCAGCAAATAATTTTACATATGGCTGGTATGGTTTAAGTTCTGGAGAGGAGGCTCGGCTAAAACTACAATCACGTATTTTTTCAGGTGTTAGGGAATTAATTTCTAAAGGATATTCAAATATCCAGTTGCTCATTGATGAAGTTGATGCCTACCTTCATCCAGAATGGCAAAGAAAAATCGTACTTGATATTATCGAAATTCTTAATAATTTCGAAAAACCTATATTTTTAAAGCACAATATAAAAAAAATCAGTGTAAATACTATTTTGACTACACATTCCCCAATCATACTTAGCGATTTTTTACCTGATGACATAATTTCAATTATTAAATACAACAATCAAATATTTCAAGAAAAATCGAACGGATTTGGTACAAGGATTAACGATTTGTACCTTGACGGTATGCACTTAGACTCTACATTTGGTGAAATATCAAGAAACGAAATACTACGATTTTATCAAGAATTAAAGCAGGGGGAATTATCTAACTATAGTCAATACCTTATAAATCTCATTCCTGATGAAAAAGTGAAAGCATATTTTATGGACGAAAATGATAAAAATAAATGAAATTACTGATGATAATTTTCTAGCTCGTTATAAGAAGAAAGTTATATCAAAGTCTCTATTGCCTAAATTTAAAAACAGTTGATTTAGAGCATAAAAATAAAATTGAAGCACTTTTTTCAGAAGAGAGTTTAATTGAATTAACTTTCTGCGGCTCTTCAGAGTTATGCCAAATTATTGATAAAATTTATAAACAAGTACCCAGCCTAGCTGAGTTTTATTGCCCAGAGTATTTCTTTGTAAACTTTGAACTTAACTACACAAAGTCTGATATAAATGAGCTTGATTTAAGAAAACCAGAAAATACTGATGTAATAAACGAACTCTTTGATGAAACTAAGAATAACTTGCTTTTAACTCTAAGAGAATTTCAGGCCACTCAATTAATAAAGTTCCTTTTCACTGAAGAACATAGAGTAACCACTGCACAAAAGAAAAAAAAGTTACTCGACATTTATAAATTTAAAAAAGGTACATTTAAGCTTTCAGAACAAATGAAATTCCCTTTTTGGGTAAGTGATTTTTCAAGTATTTTTGATTATGAGTTAATGTCTAAAGAATTTGGATACGACATAACAAATTTTCTTGGAATTGATGTTTGTCCTTATTGTAATCAGGAAGAAATACCAACAATTGCTGTTGAAGGAGCTAAAACGAGGCCAAGCTTAGACCATTTTTATCCCAAATCTAAATTCCCTTTTTTAGCCACAACCTTGAGTAACTTAGTACCATCAGGTAAACGCTGTAATGAAGATTATAAGAAAGCTAACTCAATGATTGGCTTTGCAAATCCATACCATGATGCTGTAAAAACTGATGAAAGTTTATTCTTTTTTAAAGAAGTTTTCAGTAAGGAGTTTGAGCTTGAAAATGTAGAAGTAAGTGTTAATACCAATGATAATGCCCTACATATGAATATGTGCCTATTTAATATTTCACTTTTTTATGATCAAACTTATAAAAGTGATTTTATAGATATGCACGAAAAGAAAGAGTTTTTAAAAGAGGTTGGTTTAATAGAAAAAACCACTGATATTAGTAAAGTTCCACATAAAAAAATTAAACATCTAGTAGGTGTTGATTTGAAAAAACCTTCAATAAAATACCGACTCAAAAAATACAAAGTTGACTCTTTGAACCACATATTTGGCAGCCAATTTAAAACTGATGATTAACTGATTTTATATTACTTCCTCAACAACTGACTAATAGGCATTCGGTCAGTAAACTTAGTCGCTATAAACGGATCTTCATCTTGGGCGCTTTCAGGTTTATATAATGAATAGCGCTCGACTTCACTTGCTGTAATTTCTGCAACGGGCAAGGTAAATAGATTTGATACATCAGGAAAAAGTACATCAAATGCTTTAACTAAGTGCTTGGTTGTGAGGGTTTGCGCGTTATCCACTAAAGCGTAGAGTACTGCATCATCTAAAAAGTATTTAAGCGTTCTAAAACAACCTTTTGATAGTGAGAACAAAGCAAATACTGTTGCTTGCTCACTTAAATTTGGTTTTTCGGTAAATGGCATACGGTTGGCTAAGCCAATTATTAACTGTACAAAATGCTTAGGATTTTCTGATAACTTAAAATAAGGCAGCTGCCGCCTCACTAATAAACGCGATGACCATTGAGGCTCGTCTGCTATTTTTTCTGCCCACGGCATACCTACCAATACGATTGATACACCCGCTTCATCGTTAATATATTTTAATCGATTAGCAATCTCGCGGCGCTTTTTACCTTGGTTGTGCTCAATTAGTTCTTGAAACTCATCAATAATTATAAGCTCTGTACCACACGTTTTTAGGCATTTTATTAATGATGTCGTTAACCGTGTACCGTTTACTCGCAGTTTGCGCTCTGTGCTGCCTACTTGCCCTAAGTCTTTAAGAAGTTCGGCTAAAGTAGATTCTAGTGTTGGGTTGCTGGGTATGCGGCTTACTAATACAGGATGATTCATCACACCATTAATAAATTGCGGTAAATGGCGTTCTTTATATTGCTTGATCAGTGCTGTTTTACCTGTGCCTGTATCGCCATTTAAAAGCATGCAGGGCTTTTCACCTGTTAACCCTTTACCAAGCCTTAATCTGTCGAAGTCGTTGAATACAGTGGTTATTATTGGGTATTCAATAAAGACATCACGAAATTCATTAAACTTTTCTTTTTGTTTATCGGTCAGCATAGTTAAAATCCATCTAAATCTGAGATAAAGTCATCCCAACTATCAGCTGGTTGCTCTTTAGGTGTAACCTTTTTGGGTTCTACTGGCTCGCTCTGAGCTATTGATTTTTGTGAGTCACTATTTACATTTTGATGCTTAGCTAATGCTTTACCCCCTTTTACTTTTGAGTGTTTTGGCGCATTTTTTAATTCTTCAAACTCATTTTGAATTTTATGATGAATAAACATACGCGCTTTTGCTAAGCCTACATTATCGATAGAGCCCGAAATAAAATCGCGATGAATACGTATATTTATTTTATGCTGATTCAAACTTAAATTTTGGGTGTAACCGTTTGGGTCTATGCATGGCACTTTTATGTAATGCTCTAGCTTATCGAGGTAAACGTATATATAAGAAATATCATCGGGGTTTAATTTAATTAAAACTTCTTGAGATACTTTGTGGCTAAACTGTTTTCTATAGTTTGCTAGTTCAGTACTGTCGTAGCTTAAGTTTTCTAGCCTTATTCCACCTTTACGAAGCACCCGATGGTTTGAAATACTGAGTACAACATCTAGTTGTTGAAGGTCAGCATCACTCAGCATTGTTGGTGGTAACGTATTAAAACCTTGATCCCATAATTGGCTTGGTATGTACTTAAAGCGGCTGTCGGCATCTTGATGGTAAACGTCTACTACCCATTTATGAAATAGCTGCATAAAGGTCGTAAAGCGCATGATTGCATCTTTTTTGGGATTGTATTCATGCTTTTGTAAAATGTTAGAAAAGGTTTTACCAGGAACAGGGTCTAATAATTCAGTGTTAATTGTGCCGAACATACGCTCTACAAAGGGTTTTAACCACGGCTTTGCAACAGGATTATATTGAGTATTAATGCCTATTTCTTCACAAGCTAGTTCAAGGCTGTTACTCCAAAATTCAGCGCCATTATCAACAACGAGAGTTTCAATTTTGCCAGCACATTTCCACTCATTTATCGTATCTGGGTATAGTTTTGCCACATCACTTTTAGGTTTCATTGCATTTAGCATTGCTCGCCTTACTGCATCATAGCTAGGCTCGCTGAAGCTAAAGTAGAAGCCAACAATACAATGGCTATACACATCGACTAACATGGTGAGTGTTGGCCGACCAAGCGGGATATGTAGCTCATCATCTAATAAAATAAGATCAAGCGGTGTATGGTCAATTTCAACTTTTTCGAGTACTCGGGTAGGCCGTGTATGCCCTTCTACTTTATTAAAAGCAATATCAGCAAGGCGCTTACCATAACGAGCGATCATTACTTCGTATTGTGGTAAATTATCTATTCTGTTTTTAAACGCTTTGTATGTTAAAGGCTTTAAAACACTGCCCACAACACTGTCGTTCTCAATAATAACTAAATCTGCATAATACTTATAAGCAGAAGCCACTGATGGCTTTTCTTTTACTAAGTAACGCTCAAGTGCTTTTTCGAAAAACTTATCGGTGGCTGTATCGCGCTCCCTGTTACCCTTTTTTTGATGGCTTGGTATTAGCGCCATGATATTTTTATCTGCATTTGTATAAGCGCTATACCATCGTGCTGCTGTTCTCCAGCTGGGCTTCCTTTCTCCCTCAACTTCAGGCATTACTTTCAATAAAGGCTCAAGGTTTTTTTGTGTCCAACCACCTTGAATATTAGCCTCAAGCCATTGAATATATTTAAGCTTAGCAAATGTTGTATTTTTAATTTTTTCAGGAAGGGCTTGTAAATCTTTGGCGTAATTTTGAGGTAGTTTGGTTTCTACTTTTGGTAATGGCTGGTTAAACTCATCATCAAACAAACCGTCATTAAACATTGTTAGACCAAATTGCTGTTTCTATTGATATTTCATTTGTAGTTAAGTCGGCAAATAACTGCCCTAGTGATAATAAGCGTAGCACAGTAGCAAGTAGCTCACCGGCAGTTACTTTTAAAAAGTTAACTAACTGGCCCACTTTAATAGAGCCGTATTGCTTAACAAGTTCTAACACCGATGCTTGCAGCTCTGTTAAAGACTGAAAACCAGAATAGCGATGTAAAAGCTTTAAGTTATTGAGTGTTGGGTATACACGGATTTGTTTATCAGTAACCAGTATTAAGTCGCGTCCATCTTGCTTAGCTATGGTTTGCTTTTCAATAAAACGTGCACGAAAGTCTTCGTCAGCAATTTTGCTTTGCGGTTTTACTTCTATAAATTTTTGCGTGCCGTCTGTGTGGGTAAGTAAAAAGTCAGGTGTGTAACGACAAATACGGTTATCGAACTCATATTCGTAACCTAGTGGTTGTGCCTCAAATGCGGCTATTGATGGTGAAAATTCAAAATGGAAACAGGCATCAAACTCTAAAGAGGATTCAACTAAACAGGTAGATTTATTTTTTTGACTAGCAAATTTATGGAGGTTTTTTACACGGGAGTGTTTGAGTTTTCTTCTGTACATGTGAGTCAACCATCTAACCATTTGGTTAAATACTAGACTATGCCACCTTATACTTCCAATTTATGCCATCTTTTAGTACAAATATGTCAACTTATACTTCAAACAACACCCAAATGAGGAATTTGGGTGGCAGTCTTACCAGCCACATCTCGGCACACACGTCACAAACTGTGGCTGCTCCCTTCCGGGCCTGACCAGGTTCGCCTGCTAGTGTTGCGAGAGGACCAATAAGACTACCATTGAGGGCCTTGGTTGGCGCGATTGAGATTATCGCTACTTTTATTCTATTATTCAAGGGATAATCAAAAAAGAAAGTGCGATTGCATACTTCATATACAATCGCAGAGTGTTTAGTGGTTAAAGCGGTTATTAATTACTCTCTAACTGCGCTTTTATATTACGTAGCGCTGCTTTTACTTTTTTCATGTTCTCTGGGCCCATGCGTAAAAGTTGCTTTTGTGCAGCGGGTAATTGCTCCCACTCAGAAAACGCATACTGATAAGTAACCGAGTCACGCAATAAAGGTAAGCTGCCTTTTGGCTCTGGAGTATCAAGTAGCAAGTCAATGGCATCTTCAAGTGTTTGTGTAAACTCATCATCGCCATAGCCAATTTCAGTGTATGCACTGTTGATTAGCGGTTTATATTCTTCATATAAACGAACAGCTTGTGCGGCACTCATACTCGTTAGTACTTTTACATATGGGGTGTAGCGTTCATAGCTATTAGGGTCAATGGTTAAAATATCGCCTTCGTTTACGCTAAAACCTTCTTCTAACTTTACAACTGGGGTATGTTTCTTAGCTACCTTACCTTTTGCTAAGTTATCGATAAACACCACACCACGACGAATAACATCATCGTTTAACACTAGGCTCATTGCCGCATCGCCTAAGTATTCATCTAATTTTGCAACCACGACAGGATCACTGTCATTTAATGTTGGTAGAGGTACAACCTCAGGCTCTGGCTCAACGTCTGGGCGCTGTGCTGGCACTGCAAACTCTTCAGGTTTTTCTGGCTTAACCGATGGCGCCCCCACCACAGGATCGTTTTCAGGTTTTAGCTCCATAACGGGTTGCTCTTTTATGGGTTCTTCAACCTGCATAACTGTTTCTGGGGCTTCGCTTGGTTTTAATAATACAAACGCGGCGGCAATAATAATGATTAATAAAATAACCCCTGCGAAGATAAGGTTGTTATTCGGTGGACGTTTTTGAACATCTGATTCTGATGGTTTATCTGACATACGAACTCCATAAATATAAAAATGCGATACCGTTTAGAGTACTCTAAACAGATTTAATTCCTAACTTACACTAATATTCATTAATAAGTAGGGTCTGTTGACCTTTCTGATTAAAATTTGTTCACCCCCCCTTAGCAGAGGATGTTTGGTTTTTAAGCTTCGTTATCGCCTATTTATGGGAAGTAACCACAATACATAGGCTCTTCCTTGCCTAAAAATACAAACACACTGATAAAAATTCAACCTCGAAAGATAAATAGACTCTAACATATCCTTTGATTCTTCTAGCTTAAAGACTTAAAGTGAATAAATAAAGTATAGACAGCGAACAGTTTAAATACCTAACATGAAAATTAAGCAAGTCGATCCTAGTAAACCTAAAATTGCCTTATTACTAACAGGTGGTGGTGCCCGAGCGGCTTATCAAGTGGGTGTTTTGAAAGCGTTAGCGCAAAGTATGCCCAGAACCGCCCCGCTCCCCTTTAGAGTGATAAATGGCACCTCTGCCGGTGCAATTAATTCTGCGGCCTTAGCATGTTACGCCTCATGCATGCATTTAGCGGTAAGAAAACTAGAAACAGTATGGAAAAACTTTTCAACTTCGATGGTATATAAAAGCGACTTTTTAAGTGTGTTTGGTCATATTACCCGTAATATTTTAACCAGTTTCCAGTCAGAACATATAAACCATCCACCAGCAAGCTTGTTAAATAACCGACCACTTAGAAAACTGTTAAACGATATACTGGATTTACATCGTATTGAGCGTAATTTACACCGTGACTATTTAGAGGCGCTGTCTATTACTGCATCCAGTTATACTACTGGCGATTCTGTTGCTTTTTTTCAGTCAAATACGCAACATTCTTGGCAACGAGCCAAACGCGAAGGTCGTGCTACTCGTATCAATGTTGAACACCTAATGGCCTCAAGTGCCATTCCTATGGTGTTTCCAAGTGTGAATATTTATAACCACTATTTTGGTGATGGCTCTATACATCAGCTTTCACCTTTAAGCCCGTCTATTCACTTAGGGGCAAATAAAATATTTATTATTGGGGTTGATCAACCCAAAGAGCCACATCCTCCTGGATACTCTGCACATTTCCCGGGACTTTCGGCCGTGGCAGGGCATTTACTCGACAGTGTATTTACCGACACTATGCAATCTGATCTAGAGCGCTTGGACAGAATAAACCGCACACTCGGTTTATTGCCCAATAAGCATAAGCATCAAGAGTTGAAACAAATAGATAGCTTTATTATTAATCCATCGCAAAACTTCAATGCCATTGCAGCGCAGTATTACGATGATATGCCTTGGGCGATAAAAGTTTTATTACGTATAATCGGGGTAAAAAAGCGCTCTCAGTCGAGTTTGACCAGCTATTTGTTATTTGAAAAACGCTACACCCAGCATTTAATTCAAATCGGATACGACGATGGTATGGCAAAATTACCTGAGATCAGAAAGTTCTTAGAGCTAGAGTAAGTTTATTGCTTGATGGGCTACTCTATACCATCAAGTAAATAATGCTCAACACGTTCTACTCGCCTCGGTTTGCCTTGCAACACTAAAATATCATTAGCATACAATATTGTGTGTTCTGGTGGTGTGTCTATTTCTTCGCCCTCGCGGCGAAGCGCCTTAATTAGCACTTTTCTTTTTGCTAAATTGAGCTCGCTTATAGCCTTGTTTACCGCAAATGCTTTATCTGGTAAGGCTATTACATGTAAATACTCTAAACGCTCTAACAAGTTGGTATCGCTGTCAATGTTTTCGCCTGCAAAAAAACTTTGTAATAGCTTATAGCGGTTACGTCTTTCGCTACTAACACGGCGAATTATTCGGCTCATTGGTACACCCGACATAGACAACACATGTGAGACCAGCATTAAACTTGCTTCAAGCGCCTCAGGCACAACCTCAGTGACGCCTAAATCTTTTAAACGCTCTAATTGGCTGTCGTCACGGGTTCTTATGAGTATTTTTACCCTAGGAGCAACCTGCTTTATGGCATCAATCACTATTTGAGTTTGTTGAAATTCCGTGAAAGTAATAATCACTAAGCGTGCTCGCTCTACTCCTGCGCACTTTAAAATATCTTTTTGCTCAACGTGACCAAACAATAACGGTTCACCCGCCGCTTTTCCTTCTTGCACTAATATGGGGTCGCTTTCAATGGCCACATAATCAATAGCCTCTGGCGATAAAAAGCGAGCGATAGTTTGCCCTACCCGAGAAAATCCACATATAACTACATGATTATTATAAAGCGTACTGCTTTGTGGCTCATCTTCATAGGCAAACTTAGCGCGTTCTAACATACCCAGTCGCTTTAAAATAAAGGGAGTTTTATCGATTAAATACGGGGTGAGTGCCATAGAAATTACACCCATGGCAATTAAAAATGATACTTGCTCCGCACTCAGTAAGTCATGCTGTGCTGCGAGTGCAATTAACACAAAGCCAAACTCGCCCATTTGCCACAGCATTATAGCGCACGCTAATGCATCTTGTTTTCGCTCTCCCATAAATAAAGAAGATAACATCACTACGGCGATTTTTAAGACTAGAATGCCCAGTAAGGCAACAACAATAATACTCGCATGATTAACAACAAAGCTGATATCTAGCTGCATACCTACGGTGACAAAAAATAACCCCATTAAAATATCACGAAACGGGCGAATATCCGCTTCTAGCTGGTGACGGTAATGGCTTTCACCAAGCATCATACCGGCTAAGAATGCCCCTAATGCCATCGATAAACCAAAAGAGTATGTGAGTAACCCTGCAAACAAAGACACCAATAACGTGGTTAATACAAACAGCTCATCGCTCCGTGCTAGTGCCACTTCTTTAAACACCTTGGGCAAAACCCACTTGCCAATAGTCCATAGCAATACACACACAAACGCGCCTTTAGTCAACGCTAACAGTAATGCCCAACCAATACTATTGGAATCACTGCTGGCAAATAAAGGCAAAATAATGAGTAATGGCACAGCCGCAATGTCTTGAAATAGTAAAACACCGATTGCTAATTGCCCTCGGCGTTTATTTAAATCCCCACTCTCTTTTAATAATTTAGCAACCACCGCAGTAGAGGAGAGCGTAATAATAATGCCAATGGTAAAACTGGTTAATAAATTAAAATTTAATAAATGCAGAATCACAATCAGCAAAATATTACTAACAAATACTTGCAACGACCCTAAACCAAATACAATATTACGCATTGCCATTAGGCGCGATACAGAAAACTCCAAACCTAAACTAAACAGCAAAAATACAATACCTAGCTCTGCAATAAAGTCCATCTCATGGCTTTGTGTTATCCAGCCAACACCATGACCACCCGCTAATAAACCCACTGCCAAATAAGCCAACACAGGGGGAAGCCCTATTCGCTTAAATAGCCATACAAATAGAACCGCAGCAACTAAAAGTCCAAAAACCTGAGCATTAATATTTTGCAATGCAATCCTTATAAGCAATCAATGGAATGTGACTTAACTATAGCAACCGTATAAGTTTCAGCAAAAATGTAAATATGGCATATAACCTGCTTAGTTATAAAAAGTAATACTATAGGGGGAATAAATAGTGGAAAACGTTCATATTTTGACACAACGTATCTCTGGTCGCGGCGAATTTTTGCCGTTCTCAGCAGAGCAATATAATAGCAATACACCGACATCACTGCATGAGCTGGCGGCTAAACTACAAACTAGCTTAGTTTTAGAAGATATTTTAGGTACGTTTGCAAACTTTGCAAAACAGCTGCTTAATTTTTCTGGTGTGCATTTTAAAGCAACAAGTATTGATGTAAAAACACCCAATAGTGATGTTGAAAATCCAGCGTACTCGTTTGATTTAAAAGTTGAAAATGAGTACTTAGGCACATTAACTTATTATACAAAGTATCCGCTTAGTGCGGCTATTGAGAAAAAGCTACAACACTTTCATAGTGTACTAATTTATCCATTGCGTAATGCGCTTATGTATAACCGTGTATTAAGGTTAGCCACAAAAGATTCATTAACCGGATTAAACAACCGTAGTCAATTTAATGACATGTTACAACAAAAGCTTGAAAATCATAGACGTAACGGCTATCCATTTAGTTTAATGCTGCTTGATTTAGATAATTTTAAACAAGTGAATGATAACTATGGTCATAAAATTGGCGATGACGTTTTAATAGAATTTGCTACAGTTTTATCGAGCAGTATTAGAGGGACTGATTCGGTATTTCGCTTTGGTGGCGATGAGTTTTCAATATTAATCGAAGACCCGGCTTTCACCACCAATAAAGTGATCGCTGAACGTATTTTGCATTTAGTACGAAACTCACCGATTATGTCTAAGTACAATGTAACAACCAGTATTGGTTTTACCTTAACTAACAGTGGTGATTGCCAAAACGAGATATTTTCTCGTGCGGACAAGGGCTTGTATAAAGCAAAAGCATCTGGGCGAAACTGCGCAAAAGCTTATTAAGCTATAAAAGAGCCTACTGATTGAAAAGCCTAGCCTCCCCCGCTGGTTTTTTTTATACTACTTTTTTAATATAAAGTATTTGTAAATTAGTAACATGGCGAAAAAGCCAAAAAAGAAACCACTGAGTAAATTAAGTAATGCAGCAATTGTCGTAAGCGGTGTAAAAAGCACTAACAGTAAAGGCGTACTCACCCCTAGAATGAAAAACACGCCCCCTTTACCTAACCAATAGGCAAGTAAAATGGCGGCACATACCATACCACCCAATACAGCGTAGCCAAGGGTAGTAATATTAAGGGTTAAAAATACATTCGATAAAACCGCAATCAATAGCGTAATTAATATGCCAATGGGTGCCTTATTGATAAGCGACAGCCCAACATGAGGCTGCTGACTCATGATTTATACTCCCAAATAACACCAGTATCATCTTTATGGTTATCACTAATAAAATAACCAACCACTTGTACTAGCTCATCGTTGTAAAAAATTAATGGAATATCAGCACGTAGCCAAGGCGCTACCTTTGCATCTTTAAACCAATGCTTAAGCGTATTACTGCCTGGCTTTTTTAGTGGTTTAATACGCGCGCTATTACAGTTAAAACGAACACTAACTTGTTCATCCGATTTGGGGGCGCGTACACCCATCCCTTGCAAACATTGTAGTATTTTTCCGTCATTAAGCACTAGTTCGTGACTTGTTACCCGTTCAATATTAACGGCTAAAGGCCTCGGTTGCACAAAATACAGATAACCTTGGTGGCGGCGTATTTGCCCACCGCTTAGCTCAATAACCATTTGCGCATCAGCTTTGGCATGAATCGCCTGACTCATTATTTGCATTAACTGTTTTTGCGAAGGCATGGTATGGGTAAATAGAGCCAGCCATGCGCGCAGAAGATTCGCAATGCGAATAGCGCTGTAATGAGCCATATTTTGTATATTAAGCGCCTGATGTTGGTTAAGACACTGTGCGAGATCTTGCTGGGTATATTCATCAAGCAGTGTTTGTTGCTGCTGCAATAACTCAATACTGCGTGCTGTACACTGCTCAAACCTAGTAAAACGCTCTGCCAACTTAGGCACTATTTGCTGGCGCAAAAAATTACGATCAAAGCGCTCATTGGCGTTGGATTCATCGGTAATATGGCTAATATTAAATTGCTGGGCAAACGCTTCTATCTCGCTGCGTTTTACCGCCAATAATGGCCTATAGCACTCACGGCCACTTTCAAGCACACGAGTTTGCTGCATAGCGCCGAGCCCTTTTAAGCCTGAGCCGCGCTTTAAACGAAGTAAAAATGTCTCTACTTGGTCGTTTAAATGCTGGCCTAACAAAATAATACTATCACTTGGGCTGTATTCATCTAGCGCTTGATAACGCGCTTCGCGAGCTTGCGCTTCAATACTGGTGCGCGATTGCTGCTTAATAATGACGTGTGCCGCTTTAAAATCAATTGAAAGTTGCTCACAACGTGCTTGGCAAAATTGCTGCCAGTGATGGGCGTTATCACTTAAGCCATGATTTACATAAATTGCACTTAAATTTAATTGTGGCCACTGCTCTTTTAACCCATGCATTATCTGCAACAACACTACCGAATCTACGCCACCAGATAAGGCTACTGTAAATGTGAATTGCCCATTTTCTAAGTAGTGATTAAGGGCTTTTTTTACCTGCAGATAAATTTGTGATGTGTGCATTATTATAACCAATGAATGAATTGCTAATAACCCGAATAAAAAAGGCTCTACGTTACGGTATATTAAAACAAAAAAAGCCGCATAGGCGGCTTTTTCTCTATTTAGCTACATTTAGCTACTTTTAACAATAACCAAACGACATTAAACGCTTGTAACGTTGATCAAGCATCTCTTCAAGCGATAACGCTTGTAGGTCTGCTAAATCTCGCTTAAGGCGTACTTTTAAGTTACGTGCCATGCCATCGTAATTACGGTGCGCGCCGCCTAGGGGCTCTTCAACTAAATTATTAATTAAATCTAGCTCTTTAACACGCTCTGCTGTTACACCCATTGCCTCTGCAGCCAATGGTGCTTTGTCAGCACTTTTCCATAAAATAGAGGCACAACCCTCTGGTGAAATAACTGAGTAAGTGCTGTATTGCAGCATGTTTACTCTGTCGCCAACACCAATCGCTAATGCACCACCTGAACCACCTTCACCAATAACAGTACAAATTGTAGGTACTTTTAGTGCGGCCATTACTTTTAGGTTACGTGCAATTGCTTCTGACTGACCACGTTCTTCAGCGCCAACACCTGGGTATGCACCTGGGGTGTCGATAAAGGTCATGATTGGCATTTTAAAACGCTCAGCCATTTCCATTAAGCGCAATGCTTTACGGTAACCTTCTGGTTTTGGCATGCCAAAATTACGTTTAATTTTTTCAGCAGTACCACGGCCTTTTTGCTGACCGATCACCATAACAGGCTCACCATCTAAACGGGCTACGCCGCCTAAAATGGCAGGGTCGTTAGCAAACGTGCGATCACCCGCAAATTCGTCAAATTCCGTAAAAATACGCTCGATATAATCTCGAGTATAAGGACGCAACGGATGACGTGCTAGCTGTGATACTTGCCAAGCGCCTAGTTCAGAGAAAATTTTCTCCTTCATTTGTGCGCTCTTTTCTTTAAGTTTGCTGACCTCCTCTTCTAATCCAAGGTCTAATTCGCCAGCGCGGCTTACATTTTGTAATTCTTCAATTTTTGCTTCTAATTCTGCAATTGGAAGCTCAAAATCAAGATAATTGAGGCTCATGCTCTAAACTACCTAATTAGTTAAATTCTAGTTCTACATTTTGCGCTGCCATCAGCGATAACTTATGAATTAAGTCGTCACTTGGCGTAACACACCATTCGATCCCTAGGGTTAATTGCACCAACGCATCGGGGCGTTGATAATATACCTTGATCGGACACGTTCCCATTTTGTATGGTTCGAGTACTTTTTGTAATTTATCGAAGAAACCAGCCTCGATCTGCACCATATTCAGCGTCATCTTAATCGCTTTTATACGTTTTTCACGCGCCTGAGCAATGGTGTTTATTTCTCTGGCGGTCATTGTAATGCCACCGGAGAAGTTATCAAAGCTGACCTGTCCAGATATTACCAAGATATTGTTTACTTGAAGCATTTCTTGGTACATTTCGAACTGTTCTGGAAACAAGCGTACATCAATTCGGGCGCTCTTGTCATCTAAAGTTATTAAGCCCCAACGATTTCCCTTTTTATTTATTAAGGTTCGCGCTGAAATAACTAAGCCCGCAGCCGTAGAGAGTACATCACGATTGGTTGGCTGTAAATCCACCAGCTTACCACTGGTGTAATGTCTCAGCTCGCGTCGATATTGATTTATTGGATGCCCAGTTAAATAAAGGCCTAGTGTGTCTTTTTCGCCATCAAGCCATTGGTTATCGGTAAGCGGTGTGGCTTTTATAAACGCTTGCTCAACTTCATCAGGTTCGGTGGCAAGTAAGCCAAATAAATCGCTTTGCCCAAGTTGCTCAGCTTTATTGTGCTGATCGGCTGCACGCATGGCATCTTTTAAACTTGCTAATAACGTTGCACGCCCTGCTTGGGTTTTATCTGGCCCTAGTTGGTCAAGTGCACCGGCGTAAATTAATTTTTCGGTCACGCGTTTATTTAAGCGTTTTAAATCGACACGGGCACAAAAATCAAATAAATCTTTAAAAGGGCCGCCTTTTTCGCGCGCCTCTAAAATAGCCTCTACCGGCGCTTCACCAACGCCTTTAATTGCACCGATGCCGTAAACAATTTCACCTTTTAGGTTTACTGTAAACTTAAACTCACCGGCGTTTACATCTGGCGGTAATAAGGTGAGCTTCATGTTTTCACATTCATCCACCAAGATCACTATTTTGTCGGTGTTATCCATATCGGCCGACATTACCGCCGCCATAAACTCTGCAGGATAATGCGTTTTCATCCACAGTGTTTGATACGATACTAATGCATAAGCTGCTGAGTGCGATTTGTTAAACCCGTAACCCGCAAACTTTTCAACCAAGTCGAATATTTTAATTGCCAGTTCGCCGTCAATACCGTTGTTACGTGCGCCTTCTTCAAAGGTTGAGCGCTGCTTTGCCATTTCTTCAGGCTTTTTCTTACCCATAGCACGACGTAACATGTCGGCGCCGCCCAGTGTATAACCGGCGAGTACCTGCGCTATTTGCATTACTTGTTCTTGATACAAAATAATGCCATAAGTCGGCTCAAGAATTGGCTTTAAGCTTTCGTGTTGGTATTGCGCATCGGGGTATGAAATTTCTTCTCGGCCAAGTTTACGGTCGATAAAGTTATCAACCATGCCTGATTGCAGCGGGCCTGGGCGAAACAAGGCTACAAGTGCAATCATATCTTCAAAGCAATCGGGCTTTAATCGGCGTACGAGGTCTTTCATGCCGCGCGATTCGAGCTGGAATACCGCGGTGGTTTCAGCGCGCAGCAATAGCTCTATACTTTTTTTATCATCAAGTGGAATGGTGTTGATATCAATGGGCGCTTTGCCTTCGCGCTTCATGCGCTCATTGGTCATATCCACTGCCCACTGCAAAATGGTTAAGGTACGTAAGCCTAAAAAGTCAAACTTTACCAGCCCTGCAGTTTCTACGTCGTTTTTGTCAAACTGGGTAACCGGAAACTTACCTTCGTCATCGCAATAGAGCGCCGCAAAATCGGTAATTGTGGTCGGCGATATTACAACCCCTCCGGCATGTTTACCGGCATTACGGGTACAACCCTCAAGAATACGACACATGTCGATTAAGTCTTTAACTTCTTCATCGCCGTCGTAGGCTTCTTGCAAACGGGGTTCAACTTCAAACGCTTTGGCTAAGGTCATTCCAGGATCGCCCGGAATAAGCTTAGAAATACGATCGACAAACCCATACGGATGACCAAGTACACGGCCTACATCGCGTATTACCGCTTTTGCTGCCATAGTACCAAAGGTAATAATTTGCGATACCGCGTCACGTCCATACAAGGCCGATACATGATCAATTACTTCATCACGCCTATCCATGCAAAAGTCGACATCGAAATCGGGCATTGATACACGTTCTGGGTTTAGAAATCTCTCAAAGAGTAAGTCAAATTCCAGCGGATCTAGGTCTGTAATTTTAAGCGCGTACGCCACTAATGAACCCGCACCCGAACCACGTCCTGGCCCTACTGGAATATTGTTATCTTTACTCCACTGAATAAACTCCATTACGATTAAGAAGTAGCCAGGGAAACCCATTTGGTTAATTACATCTAGCTCTACTTTTAAGCGATCGTCGTATTCGCGCCGTTTTTCTTGTCGCTCTTGTTCATCAGGGAATAAAAACTGTAGTCGCTCTTCAAGGCCGTCTTGTGAAACCTTAACCAAAAACTCATCAATTTTTAGTGAGCCCGTCGGGTAATCTGGTAGGAAATACTCACCTAATTGCACTGTTACATTACAGCGCTTTGCAATTTCTACGGTATTTTGTAGCGCTTCTGGAATATCACTAAATAGCTCTGCCATTTGTTCTGGCGTTTTTAGGTATTGCTCTTGTGAAAAACGCTTTGGTCGGCGTTTATCATCCAATGTGTAACCGTCAAAAATCGCCACGCGTATTTCATGAGCTTCAAAGTTTTCAGGTTTTAAAAATACCACTTCATTGGTGGCCACTACTGGCAATTGCTCATTTGTTGCAAGCTCCACCGCCATGTGCAAATAGTTTTCTTCTTGGGCACGGTTGGTACGAATAAGCTCAATATAAAAATGATCGCTAAAGTGCTGCTTATAAAAACTGACCACCGACTCAACAATAACGGGGTTACCTTTTATTAAGGCTTTTCCTAAATCGCCATCTTTGGCGCCCGAGAGTATGATAAGCCCCTCTTTTAAATCAACTAACCACTCACGGTCAATGACAGGGCGATGAAAAACATGGCCACGTTGATAGGCTTTAGAGATCAATAAAGTAATATTTTTATAGCCAATGTTATCTTTGGCTAACAATGTTAATCGGCTTGGTTCGTCGGGGAATTCTGGGCTACGTACCCAAAAATCCGCACCAACAATCGGCTTAATACCCGCATTGTGCGCTGCGCCATAAAAACGCACCAGACCACAAAAGTTCATTTGATCGGTAATAGCCAGCGCGGGCATTTCAAGCTCTTGTGCTTTAGCGACAATAGGCTTGGTTTTAGCTAAGCCATCGACCATCGAAAAGTCTGAGTGAACGCGTAAATGTACAAACTCTGGTGCAGCCATTATTTATGCCTCGCCCTTTGCTTGCATCAGCACACGCTGTACCGGCTTAAAGCTTTTACGGTGCTCATCAATTGCGCCGTATTGCTCAAGTGCTGCAAAATGGGCCTTAGTTGGGTAGCCTTTATGCCCTGCAAACCCATATTGTGGGTAGCGCGCATCAAGCTCAAGCATTTCGTCATCGCGAGCCACTTTTGCTAAAATAGAGGCTGCTGAAATTTCTTCTACTAAGCTGTCGCCTTTAACAATGGCTTGTGCCGGCATTGCTAATTTAGGTAAACGGTTGCCATCTACAAACACAAATTCAGGCACTGTGTTAAGTGCTTCCACCGCGCGGCTCATGGCAAGCATGGTGGCTTGTAATATATTTAGCTCATCTATTTCACTGGGGCTACAACGACCAATGGCGTAACACAGTGCTTTTTCTTTTATTTCGATGGCTAATAATTGGCGTTTTTTATCCGTTAATTTTTTAGAATCTGCAAGGCCTGCGATTGGCTTAGCGGGATTTAAAATAACAGCGGCAGTAACCACATCACCCACCAGCGGTCCACGACCAACTTCATCCACACCGGCTATTAAGGTTACATTAGGTCGTTCAATTTGCATCTATTAACTCCGCCACAGCCTTGGCTGCTTGTTTACTGGCATTTAATCTAATTTTTTCATGTATAGCTAAAAAGCGTGCTTTTAATTCTTTATTATCGCTATTGAGCATAGGGGTAAGTGCTGCTGTTAAGTTAGCGACATTACACTCTCTTTGTAAAAACTCTGGTACTAACTCTTCGTCTGCCAATAAATTGGGTAGCGAAAAATATTTAATATTAAAGGTAAAGAAGGTTTTAAAAATCCAATAACTCATGGGTTTAATTTTATAACCAACTACCATTGGCTTTTTATATAACATGCCCTCAAGCGTTGCTGTACCTGATGCAAGCAATATAGCATCGGCGGCTTGCATGGCTAAATTTGATTGGCCATCTAGTAAGTTAACATTAAGAGAGGGCGCTGTGGCATTTAAAATAGCAATAAATTGCGCTTTACGCTTTTCGTTCACCAGTGGCACAACGACTTTAAGCGCTGGGTTCTGCGCTTGTAACTGCGCCGCTGTTTTTATGTAGGTTTCACTTAACAAGCCCACTTCTGAGCCCCGGCTCCCAGGTAATAGCGCTAACACCTTGTCATCAGCACTTAAGCCTAGTTGGCTACGGGCTTTGCTATCGTCGTGCTTAAGTGCAATGTCGTCAGCTAATGTATGACCTACAAAAGTACACGGTACTTGGTGTTTGTCGTAAAATTCTTTTTCAAAAGGCAATAAAGCCAATACTAAGTTAGTGGCTGCACTTATAGTGTGAATGCGTTTTTCACGCCACGCCCACACTGAAGGGCTTACGTATTGCACGGTTTTGATGCCAGCGTCTTTTAACGGTTTTTCTACACGTAAATTAAAATCCGGCGCATCAATGCCTATAAAAACATCAGGAGGGTTTTCAATAAAGTGCTGTACTAACTGTTTGCGGATTTTTAGCAAGCGCGGTAAACGGCCAAGGACTTCAACCAAGCCCATAACCGACAACTCATCCATATCAAACAATGTTCTGCAGCCTTGAGCTTGCATTTTAGGGCCTGCAATACCTTCAAAGATTGCATTAGGAAAGTGTATTTTAAGCGCTTTTATGAGCCCTTCACCTAAAATATCGCCCGACAGTTCACCTGCCACAATACCAATTCGTAGTTGTTTTTTATCTTTTTTCATTTGCTATTTTTTCACAAGTAAACCCGGCGTTAATACCGATTAGTTTACCGTGTTTTAAGGCTAGGTTAAACGCTTAAAACACACCACTTTTTTCTAACTTACTCTTAATTGATGATTGCGTATTTTATAGACTGATGTAATGTCATGGTATATTAAAGTTTTCTAATATACATATTGACAAAAATTGTACAAACGCCAATAATAATGCAAACTTTCAGAAATTACTGAAAGCTTATTAAAACATTAACAATTGCTTTGTGCTGTCACTGCATCACAACCAAAGGAGCCAAAAATGATAGATGAAACCTTTGTGGATCTATCGCGATTACAGTTTGCTGTCACCGCTCTATTTCATTTTTTATTTGTGCCGTTAACAATCGGTATGACCTGGATTTTAGTTATCATGGAATCGGTTTATGTTATGACCGGTCGCGAAATTTATCGTGATATGACTAAGTTTTGGGGCAAGTTATTTGGTATTAACTTTGCTATTGGCGTGGCGACGGGCCTCACCATGGAATTTGAGTTTGGTACTAACTGGTCATATTACTCACATTATGTAGGCGATATATTTGGCGCGCCGCTGGCTATTGAAGGTTTAATGGCGTTCTTTTTAGAGTCAACTTTTGTGGGTATGTTCTTTTTGGGCTGGGACAGGTTAACTAAACGCCAACATTTAGGTGCTACCTTTTTAATGGCGCTGGGTACTAATTTGTCGGCGCTATGGATATTAATTGCTAACGGCTGGATGCAAAACCCTGTGGGAGCAGAATTTAACTATCAAACTATGCGCATGGAAATGACTAGCTTTGCTGAGCTTGTATTTAACCCTGTAGCACAAGTTAAGTTTATTCATACTGTATCGGCAGGTTATGTTGCCGCTTCTATGTTTGTACTGGGTATTAGTAGTTGGTACATATTAAAAGGCCGTGATTTAGCCTTTGCAAAACGCTCGTTTTCGGTGGCATCCGGCTTTGGTTTAGCGTCAATACTGTGTGTTATTTTATTAGGTGACGAATCAGGCTATGAAGTGGGCGAGGTTCAAAAGGTAAAACTAGCCACCATAGAAGCTGAGTGGCACACCGAAGAAGCACCTGCAGCGTTTACTGCGTTTGGTTTTCCTGATTCAGATGAGCAAGTTACCCATGCAGCAGTGAAAATACCCTACGCATTGGGGATTATTGCTACTCGCTCTCTAGATGAGCAAGTAGTTGGTATTTCTGATTTAGAGAAAAAACACGAGAAGCGTATTCGTAATGGCATGATAGCGTACGAATATCTCGAAAAACTTAGAAATGGCGAAGACAGCGAAGAAAACCTAGCTAAATTTGACTCCCTCAAAGATGATTTAGGTTATGGCTTATTGCTCAAACGCTATACCCCCAATGTGGTAGATGCCACAGAGGAACAAATTCAAATGGCGGTTAAAGACTCCTTCCCTAGAGTGGGCCCTATGTTTTGGTCATTTAGAATAATGGTTGCCTGTGGCGTAGTCATGCTCGCCGTGTTTGTACTGGCATTTTATTACAACGCACACCGCATTATTGAGCAAAAACGCTGGTTGCTGTGGGCTGCGGTTTTGAGTATCCCACTCCCTTGGATTGCAATAGAGTTTGGCTGGATCGTTGCCGAATACGGCCGCCAACCTTGGGCAATATCTGAAATATTACCAACCTTTTTAGCGACTTCGTCACTGACGGTAAACGATATTTTAATTAGCTTAACTGGATTTATTATTTTTTACACCGGCCTTGCTATTGTAGAGGGATGGTTAATGCTGCGCTTTATTAAACAAGGCCCAAGCTCATTACATACAGGTAAGTATCACTTTGAATTACCAAACAAAGCAGATAAAGACGCAGGAGAGCAATTATGATTTTTGATTATGAAACATTAAAAATGCTGTGGTGGTTGCTCATTGGCGTACTGCTTATAGGCTTTGCAATTACCGATGGCATGGATATGGGCGTTGCCATGTTACTGCGTATTGTGGGCAAAACAGACAGTGAACGGCGTACCGTTATTAATACCATTGGTGCCCACTGGGATGGTAACCAAGTATGGTTTATTACTGCAGGCGGTGCCTTGTTTGCAGCGTGGCCTATGGTTTATGCGGCAGCGTTTTCTGGTTTTTACTTTGCTATGATGCTGGTCTTATTTGCATTATTTTTTAGACCGTTAGGTTTTGACTACCGCTCAAAAATAGACTCTAAACGCTGGCGTAATAACTGGGATTGGGGCCTATTTGCAGGCAGCGCCATTCCCGCTTTAGTATTTGGTGTAGCCTTTGGTAACTTATTTTTAGGTGTACCGTTTAACATTGATAATCTACTACGTGTAAGCTACCAAGGCTCATTTTTTGGCTTACTTAACCCATTTGGTTTGCTAGCGGGTTTAATCAGTGTAGCCATGTTAATTGCCCATGCAGGTATGTGGTTGCAATTGCGCACAGCAGATGCGGTTGCACAGCGCTCAGCGCAATATGGCCGCTATGCCTTAGTGGTATTTATTGTTTTGTTTGCAGCAGCTGGCTTTTGGGTGGCAAACATTAATGGCTACCAAATTGTATCGATGCCTGATACGCAAAGCCACGCAGATCCGCTGGCAAAAGTAGTAAGCACAGCAAAAGGCGCATGGCTTAACAACTACAGTGAACGCCCATGGACAATAACCTTCCCTATTTTAGGTTTTGCTATGGCATTAAGTGCCCTGCTTTTCTCAAAGCTTAACAAGCCAGCACTTGGGCTTATTTCAACCAGCTTTATGTTAATTGGCGTTATTATGACGGCAGGTGTGTCGCTATTCCCATTTATTATGCCATCGGTTAATAACCCTGATATTAGCTTAACTATTTGGGATGCTGTATCGAGTCACAAAACACTCAATATTATGTTTGTTGCTGTTGTTATATTTATTCCGTTAATCCTGGCCTACACCACGTGGTGTTACGTAAAAATGTGGCGCAGAGTAACAGTCGAAGAAATTGAAAATAACACACACGGTAGCTACTAAGGAGACTAAATTATGTGGTATTTCGCTTGGATTTTAGGGGTACTTTTAGCCTGTACCTTAGGGGTTATCAATGTAATGTGGTACGAGTTTCATCAAAATAAGAACAGTATTGCTGATGATGAACAACCTATGCACGATTTACTAAACGAAGCTAACAAAACAAAAGATGACGACTAACCCCCGACCAAATCGCGCGCAGCAGCAATCTCTGCGCGCTTTTTTAAAAAAGCAAAGTAAGCCTGCGGGTGCATGGTTAAAGTTAAGTATTGCACTGGGCACATTTAACGCTATTTTAATGATTGCTAGTGCGTATTTACTGGCACAGGCTATTCACAACGTCATGTTTGCAGGCGCAAGCCTTGAGCAAGTAAATCACTTACTTTGGCCTCTCGCGGGAATTATTTTACTCAGAGCTCTATTTTTAGCTATTAGTGAAAGGCTCAGTGCTTATGCGGCACTTAAAATAAAGTCGGCTATGCGCCAAACCTTATTAACCAAATTGACTCAACTTGGCCCTAGTTATATTGAACAACACGGTCAAGGTGCTACACTCAACACGCTGCACAATGGCGTTGAAGCACTTCACGATTACTACGCTAAATATTTACCTGGTGTTGCCTATAGCGCGCTTATTCCAATGGCCATATTAGTGGTTATATTCCCTACCGATTACAAGGCAGGCTTAATATTTTTATTAACCGCCCCGCTTATCCCATTTTTTATGATTTTGGTTGGCCATAAGGCCGAGGCACTTAATCAACAGCGCTGGCAACAATTAGCTGTACTCGGTAATTACTTTTTTGATCGCGTACAAGGGCTTACCCAACTAAAACTGTTTAATGCTACGCGCAAAGAGCTAAAGCAAATAGCCCAAATTTCAGATGATTTTAGGCATGCAACGCTAAGCGTGTTAAAAATTGCTTTTTTATCTTCTTTTGCACTGGAGTTTTTAGCCACAATTAGTGTGGCACTGGTAGCGGTTATTATTGGTTTTAGATTATTTTTTGGCACGCTCGACTTTGCAACCGGCTTTGTAGTATTGCTGCTAGCGCCTGAATTTTACTTACCGCTTCGCCAATTAGGCAGCCATTATCATGCGCGCTTACAAGGAATTAGTGCTGCTGCAGATATGCTAATCATTTTAAATGCACCACTGCCATCAAAAAATAATAACCACACAGCTCATATAAACATGGAGGGTAACAGCACTATCAGCGTCCATGATCTCAATTTTAGTTACCCTAATAGCAATGAGGGAATTAATAATATTAATTTAACCCTGCCAATCACAGGACTAGTAGCCATTGTGGGAGCTAGCGGCTCAGGTAAGAGCACCCTACTTGATTGCATGCTTGGTTTTCACCCAGAAGTAATACAACACATATCCATTGACCAACAACCATTGACGACAGCCGATATAAGCCAATTACAACAAAACATTGCCTGGATCCCACAAAAGCCAACCTTATTTTACGACACCATTGGCGCTAATATAAAGCTAGGTAATCCAGGCGTTTCAAATGCAGCACTTGAACAGGCGGCGCAGCAAGCTGGTGCGCTGGAATTTATTAACGACTTACCTGATGGGTTTAACACCTTAATAGGTGAACAAGGCGAAGGGCTCTCTGGAGGGCAAAAGCAGCGTATTGCTTTAGCTCGTGCATTTTTAAAAAACGCCCCTATTTTAATGCTTGATGAGCCAACCGCTCATTTAGACAGTCAAACTGAACAGCTCATTCAAAACGCTATTGCTGAGTATGCAAAAGAACACTTAGTGATCACCATAGCGCACCGCTTAAATACAGTAAAAAATGCTAAACAACTTATCGTTATGGAAAACGGTGCCATCGCTCAGCAAGGCGACTTTATAACGCTCAGCCAGCAAGCTGGCGAATTTGCAAAGCTGCTGCAAACAGCGCAACATGGAGCGACTAATGACTAACTTTATTCGTTTACTTAAATTGTGCCGCCCTCATTATAAAGCGATGCTTTTAGGGACGTTTCTAGCGTCACTCACGGTGCTAGCTAATGCAGGCTTACTCGCTATTTCCGGCTGGTTTTTAGCTTCTATGGCTGCCGCAGGACTTGCAGGCGTCCATATGAACTACTTTACCCCAGCTGGCACCATTCGTTTTTTGGCAATTGTGCGCACCGCCTCACGTTACGCTGAACGCTTAGTTACTCACAACGCCACATTTTTATTGTTAAGTGAAATACGAGTAAATATGTTCGCCACACTCAGTAAACTTAATAACCTTGATTTGGCTATGAGCCGCAGTGCCGATTTAGTTAACCGCTTACAAAATGATGTAGACGCACTAGATAAATTTTATTTAAATGTGTTGCTACCGATGTTAGTAGCCTTACTCACTGTGCCTATTATTATGCTGTTTATGTCTGCTTACAGCCCAAGTGTAGCCTTAATTTGTTTTACGGGCATCGTTGTTATTGGGGTGGTTATACCCGTTATATTGAGCAGACAATTAGATAAAAACAGCCACCAAGAAACATTACTCAGCGCCCAATTAAGAGCTGAGCTAGCTGATACCTTAACGGGTCTTAGAGAACTAAATATTTACCAAGCTCGAAACCAACAACTCACTAAGTGTGATCAGTTAAGTAAGCAGTATAATCAGCAATTATTTATTCGTCATAAGGCTCTTAGCAATGCTGATGGTTTGAGCTTACTCATAGTGCAACTGGCTATGCTCGCCAGCATTGTCACTATTGTGCCGCTGGTATTTAGCGCCGAGATGGTAAATGTTGAATTGGCGATGTTGAGTTTGTTTGTACTGGCCAGTTTTGAAAGCGTATTGTTACTACCCAACGCGTTTATTGAACTACCTAATGTATTAAAATCAGCTGAGCGACTATTTACCCTTGAAGATAAAGTACTGAAGAAAAACGAGGTTCCGCCACAAGTTATTGATTCAAAAAATAAAAAATGGACACTTTCGCTAGATAAAATTAGCTACCACTATGGCCAAAAGCAGGCATTAAATAATGTGAGCTTTGAGCTACCTGCAAAGCATAAAGTGGCGATTGTTGGACGAAGCGGCAGTGGTAAAACAACCTTAGTGAATTTACTAAGCGGTTTATGGCCTCTGCAACAAGGTGCAATTAGCTTACAAAACGAAAAAGAAACAATAAACCTGCAAAATTTAAATAATGAAAGCCGTGCAAAAACATTAAATATTTTAGCCCAGCAGCATCATATTTTTGATGGTACATTAAGCGATAATCTTGCCTATGCGGCACCTGATGCAACAGCGCAACAAATGACAGTGGCGTTAAATCAAGCCGAGCTGGGTAACTGGTTTAGCGCGCTAAAAGAAGGTTTAAATACTCGTTTAGGTACCGGCGGGCGAAATGTATCTCAAGGCCAGTCAAGACGCATTGCCTTAGCACAAGCGCTGCTGCAACAACCCGCCATTGTAGTGCTCGATGAACCCACTGAAGGGCTCGATAATATTTCTAAACAAGCCGTTATGAACAGTATTTTACAGCTAAAAGAGTGTGCCAGTGTACTAACAATCACACACGATCCAGCGTTGTTATCGCAAATGGATAGTGTCATCTGGTTAGACAGTGGGAAAATCATCGCTCAAGGTTCACATCAACAATTGCTCAATGAACACCCTGACTATGTGGCGTTAACGACCCGCTTTTAGTCCTTAGCAGTATTACTTTTATCAATAACGGTGACCGTTACATCAATAACGCCGACTTTAGGGTCGGCTATTTTTTTAAACATCGCCTTAGATAAATCAATAATTCGCCCCCGAATATAAGGCCCCCTGTCATTAATTCTGACCACTACAGACTTATTATTAGCAATATTGGTAACTTTCACTTTTGTACCAAATGGGAGTCTTAGGTGCGCAGCACTTGCTGCTTGTTGGCTAAATCGCTCGCCACTGGCAGTAGTTCGGCCGTGGTATTTATCAGCATAAAATGATGCTTTACCTTGCTCTGCAACATCGCGTTGTTGATTATTTATATTACTTGGCGCAGTACTACAGGCGGTCAAAATCACTAATAATACTGAAATAAATACTAACTTTATCCGTTTCATTATTAATACTTTATAGGAAAATATGTAGGGAGTTTAATAAGGTAAGCCTGAGTAGAGACTGAATTTAATAAACACAGCAACATGCACTTCATGGCTGAGTTATTAATCAAATATCAGCTAATAAAAAACCACCTTGATTACTCAAAGGTGGTTTTTTTATAAATTAAAATGCTCTTTATTAACGCACGATACCGCGCTCTGAGCTTTTAACAAAATCAATCATAAGTTGAACAGCTGGGTATTTTTCAGCGTCTTCTGAAAGCGATTCTATCGCTTCATCAACGCCTAGGCTCTTGCGATAAAACGCTTTATAAGCGCGGCGTACTGCCATTATCTCATCACTTTCAAAACCACGGCGTTTCATACCTTCGGTGTTGATTGCTGCAGGGCCTGCTGGCATCCCAATGGTGGTAACAAAAGGAGGTACGTCTTTATTTACACCAGAATACATACCAACAAATGCATGAGCACCAATTTTACAAAATTGATGCACACCTGAGTTACCCGCTAAAATAACCCAATCACCAACATGAACGTGACCCGCTACACTGGCATTATTTGCAAAAATAACGTTATCGCCAATCACCGCATCATGTGCAACGTGAGTGTAAGCCATAAATAAGTTATTGCTACCTATTTTGGTAACACCTTCATCTTGGATTGTACCGCGATGAATAGTCGCACATTCACGAATAACATTATTGTCGCCAATAATTAAGCTGGTTGGCTCGTTGTTATATTTTTTGTCTTGGCAGGCTTCGCCCACAGAAGCAAACTGAAAAATATGGTTACCAGAGCCAATAGTAGCAGGCCCTTTAACAACAACGTGAGACTCAATAATACAGTCATCACCAATAACAACATCATTACCGATGTAACTGTATGGTCCAACTGACACATTGTTACCAAGTTTTGCACCCGGTTCGATTATTGCCGTAGCATGGATCACAATTAAAACTCTCTTCTAGCACACATGATTTCGGCGCTACACACTGTTTTGCCGTCAACTTTAGCTTCAGCCGCAAATTTCCATATGTTACGACGCTCTTTCAAAAACTTAACATGAAGATGCATGGTATCACCTGGCACAACCGGCTGCTTGAAACGAGCATTGTCTACGGCTGCAAATAGGTAAAGTTCGTTTTCATTACGATTTTCAACCGTTTTAAACCCTAATAGACCCGTTGCTTGTGCCATTGACTCTAATATTAGCACACCAGGAAAAATCGGCTGGTTTGGGAAATGGCCGGTGAAAATGGGTTCATTAATCGATACGTTTTTAATTGCATGTAACGATTCACCAGGGGTGAAATCTATAACGCGATCAATCAGAAGCATCGGGTAACGGTGCGGTAATAAACTTAAAATTTCTTGAATATCAAGGCTATTTAATTCGTTTGCCAAAATAGCATCCTTATTAGTGTTCAACGTTCATGACTTATTCAATGCTTCAAGCGCTTTTAGACGTGACTTCATGTCTGAAAGGTTACGCAAATGAGCAATTGATTTTCGCCATTCTTTGTTAGTCGTATGAGGCATACCGGATGAGTAAATACCCGGTTCGGTGATTGATTTAGTCACCATACTCATACCAGTAATTATAACACCATCACATACAGACATGTGACCGTTAATTGCGGTCATGCCGCCAATCTGGCAATTTTTACCTATGCTGACACTGCCTGCAAGTACAGTACAACCGGCAATTGCAGTGCCTGACTGAACTTCAACGTTGTGTGCTATTTGACACTGATTATCAATAATAACGTTACTGTGAATAATAGTGTCATCGAGTGCACCACGATCTATGGTGGTGCTTGCACCAATTTCGACTTTATCGCCAATGATCACTGAGCCTAGTTGTGGAATTTTAAGCCATTGACCACGTTCATTCGCATAACCAAAACCGTCGCTGCCAATAACAGTATTCGCTTGAAATAAACAGTCTGCGCCAATCTCAACATCATGATAAACGCTCACACTTGACCATAGTTTGGTGCCTGAGCCTATTTTAACACGTTCACCAATAAAACTGTTCGGACCAATTTGTACGTTATCGCCAATCACAGCGTCAGCTTCAATTACAACATTCGCGCCTATGGATGCGCTTTTACTGACTTGCGCACTGGCATGTATAACCGCACTTGGGTGTATACCACTAATGGCACTACGTGGCGTGGTATCCATTAACTGAGCGAGTTTAGCGTAATTCACATACGGATTGGCGACGATGATTTTGTTGCCTGAAAAATAAGGCGCATCCTCAGGGCCCAGTATCACAGCACTGGCTTGTGTTGTTTCAAGCTGAGAGCGATATTTCTTGTTCGCTAAAAATGCAATATGCCCAGTCTGGGCATTTGCAAGTGTCGCTATTTTTTTTATTTCTAAAGCGCCATCACCTTGAAGCTCAGCGCCTAGAAGTTCCGCAATTTGCGAAAGCGTATAATTTTGCATAGATTAATTATTTCTTACTTACAGCGTCTACAACTTTATCAGAAAGATCAGTTACTTCTTTAGGGTTAAAGTAAATTGTTGTGTCTTTTACTTTAACTTCGTCAAAGTCACCTTTTTTAGCAATCTCTTGGATAGTTTCAATGATTAAAGTCTGAACTTTAGCCAACTCTTGATTTTGACGTGCTTTAATTTCTTGCTCTAACGGACGACCCTTTTCAGCAAGGTTTTTTTGCATACCTTGAATTTTATCACGTAATGCGTCTTTTTGATCTTGACTCATTGTGGTGCTTTCACGCTTAAACTTTTCAGCTTCAAAGCGAATATCGCCTTGTAACTTTTCAAGCTCTTGACGACGCTCAGCAAATTCAGTTTGTAAAGACTGTTCAATTTTAGCCATTTGTGGAAGCTGCTTGTAGATTTCTTGCATATCTACAATACCCACTTTATGAGCAAAAGCATTAACTGATGTACCCATCATAAGTGTAGCTAAAACGGCAACTGCTGTTGATTTGAATAATTTTTTCACAAAAAACTCCTTTAGAAAGTGTTACTAATATTAAAACTGATGGTCTTGGTATCGTCATCTTCTTCTTTTTGCAACGGATACGCAAAGCTGATCAGCATAGGACCCATAGGTGAGATCCACTGTAATGATAAACCGGTTGCAACCCTAAAGCGCATTGGATCTGAATAATCATCTAATTTTGCACGCTCATCAATACCTAAGTTTTGATAGCGATCAACACTGAATTCGGTATCCCATACATTGGCAGCGTCAACAAAGAAACTCGTACGCACCGAACTGGTATTTTCTTCATCTAAGAACGGTGTAGGAACAATAAGCTCCATACCTGCCACTGCTTTAGCATTACCACCAATACGACCTTGTGGTATTAGCACGTCAAACTCTGACGCCCCACCAATATTACCTGTGGTTGTACCATCACCCGATGGCGTGCCTGGTATAGATTGCGGTACTCGTGATACTGCACGCGGTAAGATAGTATTTCTATCAAAGCCACGTAGTTCCATTTCTGTAATACGGAAATACTCTTGGAATGGCAGCGTCTGCTCATACCCGTTAGTAGAGCCATAACCATTACCGTAACCTAATGCCGCACGCGTTGAGAACACCCAACGATGATCGTTTGAAATCGGCCAGTAAAAACGTGAATCGTAATTTAATTTAAAGTATTTTAAATCTGAATTCGGCGTTGTTGCTGTTAGGTTTAATGTTTGTCTTGAGCCAGCGGTTGGGAATAAACCACGGTTTACCGTTACACGCGACCAACCTACACTTAACTCATACTTGGTAAACTCAAAGCCCGCATCAGGGTTCTCTGGATCGAGGAAGGTTTCACGTAATACACGTGTTTGCTCATATTCAGCGATATCTGATAGTTCTTCTTCTATCCAACGAACCCCAAAGTTAATACGGTTAATGGCATCAATTGGAAAACCAATGTTTGTCCCAAGGCCATAACTTTTTGACTTATAGTCAATCAAGCTAAACTGGCTAGCATCGTAGTTACTGTAAAAAACGCTGCTGCCTTGCGATACGCCATCTGGCGTAAAGTAAGGGTCTGTGTACGACACACTGACACGCTCAGAGCCACGCGAGGTATTAATGTTAAAACCAATTTGGTTACCTGTGCCTAAAAAGTTAGATTCAGTTACACCAATATTAAATTGCAGACCTAGGTACGAACCATAAGCAAGACCGGCATTGAAGCTGCCCGCAGATTGCTCTTTAACAGTAAAATCAACATCTACTTGGTCATCTACACCTGGAACAGGCACTACGTTAAAGTCAACAGTTTCCATATAAGGTAAGCGTTGAATTTGCAATTTAGAACGCTCAAGGTTTTGGTTAGATAGCCATGCACCTTCAAGCTGTGTCATTTCACGACGTAGTACTTCATCAGCTGTATTTTGGTTACCACCTACAATAATTCGACGAACATAAACACGTTTTCCAGGGTCAACTGACAAAGTTAGTTGTACTTCTTGGTTTTCGTCATCAATTTCTGGAATGGTGCGTACTTCAGCGTTAGCATATCCAAAACGAGCTAAGTAACTTTTTATAAACTCTTCTGAAGAAGTCACCACCGAGCCATTATAGAGCTCTCCGGTACGAAGTGGAATAACACTTTTTATTAGTTCTTCTCGGCCGAGTAAATCACCGATAAAATCAAAGCCTTTCACTTTGTATTTTACACCTTCGGTGATATTTGCCGTTACATAAACCGATTCACGCTCAGGACTCACTGATACTTGAGTTGAATCAATATTAAAACGCAAATAACCACGGTCTAAATAAAAGCTACGAATTTTCTCTAAATCGCCTTCAATGGTTTGTTTTTGATAGCGGTCGCTACCCATAAACTGCCACCATGGTAAGTCTTGCTGCGACTCAACTAGTTGCAATAATTCTTCGTTTGAGAAAAGCTCATTACCCACTAAGTTAATTTGACGAATCGAGGCTGCATCGCCTTCGTCAAACTCAAGTCTTAATTTAACGCGATTACGTGGTAATTTAGTGACACTGATCTCCACTTTTGCATTGTATTTACCAATACTGTGAAAAAATTCAATCAGGCCTTTTTCGATGTTATCGATTACCGTTTTATCAAGCTGCTCGCCTTGGCGAATATCTTGTTGATCGAGTGACTGATTTAACTGCTCATCTTTTATGTCTTTATTGCCTTCAAATTCAATAAAGCTAATGGTTGGACGTTCAGTTACTTTAAAAATAACGCTATTACCATCGCGTAACGCTTTTATATTGTCAAAGTGACCAGAGCGATAAAGTGACTTAATTGTTTTTGAAATTGTATATTCATCAACATTGTCCCCCACGTTAATAGGAATATGCGTTAATGCAGCACCAAGTGCAACACGTTGCAATCCCTCAACTTTTAAATCTTCAACAATAAAGGAGCTTTGGCCTAGGGCTGCAAAGCTTGCACCCAATAAACTTGAAACTACCAAATGTTTTTTTATAGCCATTTTATTATCTTTATCCTTTACAACTGTATTACCGCTTAGCATCGGAAATTAAATATTTACGAGCTTTACAATCGTGTTCTAATTTGTCGTTACCACGCTTACATAACTACAAGCGGGATACATCATTGAACAAAGCGAAACATGTTAGAAAAATGAGTAGCAAGGCTCCCACTTTAAAACCAAACTCTTGTGTCTTTTCAGAGACTGGCTTTTTACGAAAAAGTTCAATTATGTAATACATTAAGTGCCCACCATCAAGCACTGGCAGAGGAAGTAAATTAAATACTCCCAAGTTAACGCTTATCAAAGCTAAAAAGCTTAAAAATGCGACTAACCCATAACTAACACTGGTGCCGGCGCCTACGGCTATGCCGACGGGTCCACTTAGGTTTTTAACCGACACTTGGCCTGTTATTAAGTTACCTATCATGTCAAAGCTCAGCGTAATTAAACGCCATGTTTCTTTTGTGCCCAGCACAATACTATCTAGTGGCCCATAATGTCTAGTCTCTACAAAATCATCAGGCCACTGCTCTACAACGGGAGCAACACCCAAAAAGCCTTGCTCTATGCCATTACTGACGACCCGGCGCTTTGGAGTAACTGTTATTGTTTTTATACTATCTTGTCTTTTTACACTAAATTGTAAGGATTTGTTAGCCGATTGAGTAATAAGATTAACTAATTGCTGCCAACCGCTCATTGTTTCACCATTCACAGCTAAAATAACGTCGTTAACCTGTAAATTAGCCTGTTCAGCAGCTGAGTTTTTAGTAATAGCGGCAATAACTAAGGTTGCCTGAGGACGAAACGGTACAATACCTAACGAACTGAGCGGCGGTACATCTTGTTGATCAAGCTTCCAACCATCTAGGTTAAGTGTTTGCACTGTTTGCTGATAATTTTCGTTACGTAAGGTTACGGCAACGCTTTTATCACCTAAATGAGACATCAAAGAAAAGGTCGCATCTTGCCAATTACTTATGTCGTCATCACCAATTTTAATAATTTGTTGGGTTGGCATAATACCGGCCTGTTCAGCTCGGCTGCCTTCAACAACACTACCCACAACAGGTTTTATGGTTTGCACACCTACCATGTACATGGCCGCTAAAGCAAAAATAGCGAACAAAAAGTTCGCCATCGGCCCTGCTGCCACAATGGCTATGCGGGCTTGAACTGATTTAGCATTAAACGATAAATGACGTTGATTTTCGGGTACTTCATCAACACGCTCGTCTAACATTTTTACGTAACCACCGAGTGGGATTGCCGCAATCACGTATTCAGTATTGTATTTGTCGTACCATTTTAGTAAGGGTTTACCAAAACCAATTGAAAAGCGCAGTACTTTAACGCCCGCCTTACGTGCCACCCAGAAATGACCATATTCATGAACGGTCACTAGAATACCGAGTGCGAGTATAAACGAGCCTAAATTCCAAAAAAAATCGAACATTTTAATGCACCACTTTGGTTATAAACTGCGCTGCGCTCAAACGTGCTAAACGATCACACTCTAAAATTTCATCGAGCGTTTGCACATTGGTAAACTTTGCTGCCTCTAACGTTTTCGCATTCACTTTATAAATATCAGTAAAACTAATTTGCCCCTGCAAAAATGCATTTACAGCCATTTCATTAGCAGCATTCACCGTAGTGGTTGCGCCCTGTCCCGCATCACACGCGGCAATTGCCAATTTTAAATTAGGGTAGCGCGAGAAATCAGGTTTGGTGAACGAAAAATCACAAATATCAGAAAAGTTTAATGGTTTAACACCCGCATCAATTCGCTGTGGAAAGGCAAGTGCATGTGCTATCGGGGTGCGCATATCAGGGTTACCCATTTGCGCTAAAATAGAGCCATCTTGGTATTGCACCATAGAATGGATAATACTTTGAGGATGAATCACCACATCAATATCGCTTGCATCACAGTTAAATAACCATTTTGCCTCAATAAACTCTAAGCCTTTGTTCATCATTGTAGCTGAGTCTACCGATATTTTTTGCCCCATAGACCAATTAGGGTGAGCAACCGCTTCATTGACGCTAACGCTATCAAGCGTATTAATATCACGGTTTAAAAATGGGCCACCAGAACCGGTTAGTAAAATTTTGCTAACCCCATGATGCTCAAGTTTTGCTTCACCTTGGGTATTTTGTAACGCACCAGGTAAACACTGAAAAATAGCATTATGTTCGCTGTCGATGGGTAATAAAGTTGCTTGATGCTTTTTAACTTTATCAATGAATAACTGACCCGACATCACCAGTGACTCTTTGTTGGCAAGCAATACTTTTTTGCCCGCTTCAACAGCGCTCAAGGTAGGGAGTAATCCGGCTGCACCGACAATCGCTGACATAACCGTATCAACATCACCATGAGCACAGAGCTCACTCATGGCTTTCTCGCCATGCATTACTTGTGTTTTACTCTCATGCTTTAAAAGCGCAGAAAGCTGCTTAGCCGCCAATTCAGATGCCATTACAGCATAACGAGGCTGGTGAGCTATACACAGTTCAGCCATTTTTTTTGCATTTTGTCCTGCGGTCAATGCAAAAACTTTAAATTGCTGTTGGTTTCTTGCAACAACATCTAACGTGCTAAGACCTATCGACCCCGTCGCACCCAAAATAACCAGTTGTTGCACAGCACTCATAAGCTAAGCGTCCAAGCAAAGCAAATAACAAACATCGGTGCTGCCGCAGTTAAACTATCAATACGGTCTAAAATACCACCGTGACCTGGTAAGCAACTGCCGCTATCTTTAAGTCCCGCTTCGCGCTTAAACATACTCTCAAGTAAATCACCTACCGCAGAAAACAAGGCAATAAACGCTGTCATAACTGCATAAATAGGCCATACAGAGGTATCAACGTTAGTGTAATAACAAAAAGCCAGTACAAATAACACCGCAGCAACCACGCCACCTGCGAGGCCTTCTATGGTTTTATTTGGACTAACTTTAGGCATTAACTTATGTTTACCAAAACTTTTACCTGTAAAGTAAGCGCCTATATCGGCACTCCATACAATGCCTAATACAACTAAAATAAGCACAGAGCCATAGTGAGTAGATTCCGTATATTGCGCACTACGCAGTGTGTTAAGTGCAAGCCATAGCGGTACTAAGGTCAACAAACCAGCAATGCCGCGCATCACAAGCCCTTCGTTCCACCCTTTGGCCATAGCAGGGTAACGCCACACTAAATAACTGGCTACCAACCACCAAGAAAACGACAAGGTAAATAAGTAATTAGCATCGCCTACAAGTTGACCATTTTGCCATAGAGTCTCTATAGGCCAATGCAAATTGAGTAACCCTAGTAATACTGCCACTAATAATACAAAGGCGCCACGTTTTAGCTTATCGCATAGTCCCATAAAGGCAGACCACTCCCACGCGCCCATTAATACAATAGCACCCGCAAAATAACTAAATAACGTTAGTGGGGTGTAAAAAACCAAAGCCAGTGCTAATGGCGCTAGCACTAGTGAGGTTAAAATACGTTGTTTTAACAAAATGATGACCCTTAATCTATTTTAGGTTTGAGCGAGTAATTGTTTTATTTGTTCGCCCGTGCAACCAAAACGTCGCTCTCTGGCAACGTAACATGCAATGGCCTCTGCAAAAGCAGCTTCATTAAAATCAGGCCAAAGTGTATTTGTGAAATAAAGTTCAGCGTAGGCTGCCTGCCAAAGTAAAAAGTTACTAATTCTGACATCGCCGCCGGTACGGATCAATAAATCAGGCTGAGCTTGATCTGCCATACTCATATGCTGTGCAATATGTTCTTCTGTAATATCTGCTGGGTCAATTTCTCCATTCGCTACTTGTAAAGCAACTTGCTTAGCAGCGTGAGTCATATCCCAGCGACCACCGTAATTTGCCGCAACATTTAAGTGCAGCCCGGTATTGTTCGCTGTTAGTTCTTGAGCTGTATGTACTTTAGCGCGCAAGCTTTCAGAGAATCGAGATAAATCTCCAATGATGGTTAGTTTTACGTTATTTTTTTGTAGCTTTTTAACTTCTTTACTCAGTACAAATAAAAAAAGCTCCATAAGTGTATTTACTTCGTCTTCAGGGCGGCGCCAGTTTTCACTACTAAAAGCAAATAAGGTTAACGATTGTATTCCTAATTTAGTACAAAACTGCACGGATTGACGAACTGCATCCACGCCTTTTTTATGCCCATATACACGAGGTCTATTTCTAGCTTGTGCCCAACGCCCGTTCCCATCCATGATGATGGCAACATGTTTAGGTAAACATTGCTGTGAAATTGTATCAGCGTCTAGAACCATAAATTTTGTGTATTCCATAAAAAAACGCCGCCTAGTATACCCCAGACGGCGTTTCAAAACTAATAATTTTAACCTGTACCCGTGATAATAAATCTACATAAAGCAAATAATTATACAGCTAACAACCTTGTATTTACTGATCATCGAGCCAATAGTAAAGAGTAAACACAATCTGCTACCCTTTAAAATCAAACAATTAGAGTTAAGTGCGAAGGCATATAAACAACGACTTAGTTACTTTAGTAAAGCTGTTAATCCGAGCCTAGATTAGCAATTAGATTTCCATCAACTCAGCTTCTTTCGCTGTTAGTTGCGTATCCATTTCTTTGATAAACTTATCAGTGATTTTTTGGATAGCATCTTCAGCTTGACGCGCTTCATCTTCAGAGATGTCTTTATCTTTTAATAAGTTTTTAATATCGCCATTTGCATCACGACGAATGTTACGAATGGCAACACGACCGCTTTCTACTTCACCACGTACGATTTTAATTAAATCTTTACGACGTTCTTCAGTCAATGGAGGAAGTGGTACACGGATCACTGTACCTGCAGACATTGGATTTAAACCAAGGTCAGATGCCATAATGGCTTTTTCAACAGCTTGCGCTAATGACTTATCAAATACACCAATAGCCAATGTACGTGAGTCTTCAATTGTTACATTTGCAACTTGGTTTAACGGTGTTGGTGCGCCGTAGTACGACACCATGATGCCGTCTAAAATTGCAGGATGAGCACGGCCAGTACGAATTTTAGATAATTGACTACCAAGTGCTGCTACACTTTTTTGCATGCGCGCTTGCGCATCTTTTTGAATATCGTTAATCACGGTTTAATCCTAATCTAGTTACTAACTTCATCTGAGGCTTGTGAAGAAATAAGGGTTCCTTCTTCTTCACCCATTATTACGCGTTTTAATGCGCCTGATTTATTCATATTAAATACGCTCAATGGCATATTATGGTCGCGAGCTAATGTAAATGCCGCTAAATCCATTACTTTTAGTTCTTTATCAATAATTTCATTGTAGCTTAAGTGACGGTAAAGTGTCGCATCTGGGTTTTTAACCGGATCATCGCTAAATACACCATCTACTTTGGTTGCTTTAATTACTGTGTCAGCTTCAATTTCAATGCCACGTAAACACGCTGCAGAGTCAGTTGTGAAGAACGGGTTACCCGTACCGGCTGCAAAAATAACAACACGACCTGTTTTTAATAAGCTAATGGCTTCTGCCCAGTTATACGCATCACATACGCCATTTAAAGGAATGGCTGACATTAAACGGCAATTTACAAATGCACGGTGCAACGCATCACGCATAGCAAGACCATTCATGACAGTTGCAAGCATTCCCATGTGGTCGCCAACAACGCGGTTCATACCCGCTTCGGCTAGTGAGCCACCACGTAAAAAGTTACCGCCACCAATAACTAAACCCACTTCTACGTCGAGTTCTACGAGCTCTTTAATTTCTTGTGCCATACGATCTAAAACTTTAGGGTCGATGCCGAAGCCTTCGTCTCCCATTAAAGCTTCACCACTTAATTTGAGAAGAACACGTCTAAAAATAGGTTTGCGATTGATAGTCATAGTTTTGGGGCCAACTTTTATTGAATTATGGATAAAAAATAACCGCGCTTATGTTAAACATAAAAGCGCGGTTATTTTAAAGAATTTCTAAGCGTGACGCAAAAGCAAATAGTACTTTAATTGCATGTATTTTCCTTTGGCATCACAAATAGCTAATCTTACTTAGCTTTAGCAGCTGCAATTTGAGCAGCAACTTCAGCAGCAAAATCTTCTTCTTTCTTCTCGATACCTGCACCAACTTCCATACGTACAAAGCCAGTAACTGTTGCGTTTTTCTCTTTAAGAATTTCGCCAACAGACTTTTTAGGTTCCATGATGAAAGCTTGACCAGTAAGAGAAACCTCACCAGTGAATTTTTTCATACGACCAACAACCATCTTCTCAGCGATTTCAGCAGGCTTGCCTTCATTCATCGCGATGTCGATTTGTACTTGCTTTTCTTTTTCAACAACATCAGCAGGTACATCATCTGGCGTTAGGTAGTCTGGGTTTGAAGCAGCAACGTGCATTGCAACGTGCTTAAGTGTTTCTTCATCAGCAACACCTGCAACAACAACACCAATACGCTCGCCGTGACGGTACTCAACTAGTTGCTCACCAGTGATGTACTGAAGACGACGTACATTGATGTTTTCACCAATTTTAGTTACTAGCTCAACACGATCTTCTTCAAACTTAGCTTGTAAGTCTTCGATAGATGAAGTGTCAGCAATAGCAGCATCTGCAACTTTATTAGCAAACGCTAAGAAGCTTGCATCTTTAGCTACGAAGTCAGTTTGACAGTTAACTTCTACAAGTACTGCAACACCCGCGTTTTGCTTGATGATGATAGTACCTTCAGCAGCGATGTTACCTGCTTTTTTAGCAGCCTTTGCAGCACCGCTCTTACGCATGTTTTCAATCGCTAACTCGATGTCACCATCAGTCTCAGTTAACGCTTTTTTACAATCCATCATGCCAGCGCCAGTACGCTCGCGTAATTCTTTAACTAGGGCAGTAGTTACAGCCATTAGTAAATCCTCAAATCTGAAATCAGGTTTAGATAAGCGGGTTACCCGCTCCACAAGAATAGCAAGTCTTCACCTTTAGAAGATGAAGACTTGATGACAGCTAATTACTCAGCTTCTACGAAGTCATCTTTTTCAGCTTGAGCAACGATGTTACTCTCACGGCCTTCAGTGATCGCAGCTGCAACAGCACTAGTGTAAAGGTTGATTGCACGGATAGCATCATCGTTACCAGGTACGATGTAATCAACACCGTCTGGGTTAGAGTTAGTATCAACGATTGCAACAACTGGGATACCTAGGTTGTTAGCTTCACGGATAGCAATGTGCTCGTGGTCAGCATCGATTACAAAGATAGCGTCTGGAAGGCCACCCATGTTTTTAATACCACCAAGGCTTTTTTCAAGCTTGTCCATTTCACGAGTAAGCATTAACGCTTCTTTCTTAGTTAACTTCTCGAAAGTACCGTCTTGGCTTTGAGCTTCAAGGTCTTTAAGACGCTTGATTGATTGACGAACTGTTTTCCAGTTAGTCAACATGCCGCCTAACCAACGGTGGTTAACGAAGAATTGATCGCTTTGTAAAGCAGCTTCTTTTACTGCTTCGCTTGCTGCGCGCTTAGTACCAACGAAAAGAACTTTACCTTTGTTTGCAGCAGCACTAGATAAAAACTTAAGTGCAGTGTTGAACATTGGTACAGTTTGCTCAAGGTTGATGATATGTACACGGTTACGTGCGCCGAAGATGAAAGGCTTCATCTTAGGGTTCCAGTAACGTGCTTGGTGACCAAAGTGAACACCAGCTTGAAGCATATCGCGCATTGAAACGTTTGCCATTTTGTAAATCCTCTAAGTTGTTTAGGGTTAGGCCTCCACATATCCCATAGCACCAACACCGCAGTTAAATGAAACTGAAATGCACCCAAGTGTATGTGACGATACGTGTGTGTGTTAAAATAAAATTGTGTTTGCCTTAAATACAAAAAATCATTTAAGAATTTATTTGTAAAAAGACGGCGCGCTTTATACCATATTAAAATTAAATACTCAACGTCTCGTGCAAAAATTGTGCGACGATAATCATCTAAAAACGCAACTTTGGAGCCTCAATGAGCGCTGTGATTAAGACCCCTGAAGAAATCGAGAAAATGCGTGTAGCCGGCCGTTTGGCTGCTGATGTGCTAGAAATGATCGAACCACATGTGGTACCAGGTATCACCACCGATGAGCTAAATACAATTTGTCATGATTATATTGTTAATGTGCAAGATGCCGTTCCTGCTCCTCTTAATTATCATGGTTTTCCAAAATCAATTTGTACCTCGGTAAATCATGTAATTTGTCACGGAATTCCGAACGACAAAGCATTAAAAGACGGTGACAGTGTCAATATTGACATTACTGTTATTAAAGATGGTTACCATGGTGATACTTCAAAAATGTTCCATGTTGGCACACCTAACATTCAAGGCAAACGCCTTGCAGAAGTGACTCAAGAAAGCCTTTACCTTGCCATTAAAATGGTAAAACCGGGTGTTCGCCTTGGTGATATTGGTGCAGCTATTCAAAAATATGCAGAGAGCTTTAATTACTCTATCGTACGTGAATACTGCGGGCACGGTATTGGCAGTGAATTTCATGAAGAACCACAGGTAATGCACTACGGAAAACCAGGTACAGGCGAAACATTAAAAGCCGGTATGTGTTTAACAATCGAGCCCATGGTCAATGCAGGCAAACGCCAATGTAAATTACTAAAAGACGACTGGACTGTGGTAACAAAAGACCGTAGTTTATCAGCTCAGTGGGAACATACCTTACTGGTAACTGAAAATGGTGTTGAAATTTTAACACTACGATCAGATGATACTATCGATAGAATCATCGAGCACTAATCTTAGTGTGCGCTTAATCATGATACTAAGCAGGCTTTAGCCTGTTCACAGATTAAGTGGTTTGCTGCAAAGGGAAATATCATGATTTATTCCCTTTGCAGTAAACACAGTATAAAAATAACTTAATCCAAGACTTATAATGCAGTCCATATATAGGAGCCAGCCTAAGTGGCATTACCTAACAAAGTAAAAAAGTTGCTCAATGATGCTCAGCAACTTAGCGAATACCGCGATTGCTCTGCCTATTTTTATAAATGGTTGCATAATGAATTCTCAAAACAACCCGTTGGTAATCTAATAAACGCCCGTGCAGAATTTATAGACCGGTTACTGATTAAACTCTTTCATGTTTTCGATTTAGCCCACGAGCCAGATCTCGCTTTAATTGCTGTAGGAGGTTATGGTCGCGGTGAACTTCATCCCTACTCCGACATTGACTTTTTACTGCTTGTTACCCAGCAACCCAATGACGATATTTGCGAAAAAATTGGCCAGTTTGTCACTATGCTGTGGGATCTTAATTTAGAAATAGGTCACAGTGTACGCACCATTGAACAAGCCATAGAGCAAAAACGTGAAGATGTTACCTTTGCCACCAGCCTACTAGAAAGCCGATTAATTTTCGGCAACCATATTGAATTCGAAAAGCTCAAAAGTCACCTCATCGAAAGGCCTGTATGGGGCTCTGGAGAGTTCTTTGTTGCAAAAGTACAAGAGCAAAATTTACGCCACAAAAAATGTCATGGTACGGCTTATAATTTAGAGCCTAATATAAAAGAAAATCCAGGCGGGCTGCGCGACTTACAAACCATTATTTGGGTTGCAAAAAAACACTTTAGAGCCGAAACCCTTCAAGAGCTGATAAATCACGGCTACCTAACTCACGAAGAATACCAAGAACTGTTAGAGTGCCTTGAAAATTTATGGAATATTCGCTTTGCTTTGCATTTAGCCGCAGGTCGCTCAGAAAACCGTTTATTATTCGATCACCAACCGCAAGCGGCTGAAATTTTGGGTTTTGGTAGTGATGGAAAAGCCTCTGTTGAGCGCATGATGAAACGCTTGTTCAGAATAATGAGCCGGGTTCGTGAACTTAATCAAATGCTACTTTCGTACTTTGAGCAAAGTATTTCACCAGACAGTAGCCAAGCCACTGTTGAAGAACTTGATCGTAATTTTGAACGCGTTGGCCATCAAATTCGGGTAAAAAGTCCGTCAGTATTTTTTAGGCGTGACCAACTTTTTGTATTATTTGAGCACATTGCTGATCATCCAGAAATTACCCATATATACCCAAGCACTATTCGAACTATCCGCCAAGTACGTCGTCGCTTATTAGGTGACTTACAAGATTATGCCGCGTGCCGCGAAGCTTTTTTACGTATTATAAAGCACCCTAACGGCATGGGCCGTGCGTTTACGCTAATGCATAAGCACGGCATGATTGCAGCTTACCTTCCGCAGTGGCGCAATATTTTTGGCCAAATGCAGTTTGATTTGTTTCATGCCTATACCGTAGATGAACATACCCATAAATTAATTAATAATATTTACCAATACTTCGATAAAACCAGCATTAGTGAATTTCCAATTTGCAGTGAAATAGTCACGCGCATGGATAAACCCGAATTACTGTATTTGGCTGGTATTTTTCATGATATTGCTAAGGGGCGAGGAGGAGATCACTCAGAGCTGGGCGCTGTTGATGCCATAACGTTTTCAAAGCTGCATGGTTTTGCTTCTTCAGATGGTAAGCTCATAGCGTGGTTGGTAAGCAACCACTTACTTATGTCGGTAACTGCGCAACGTAAAGATATTAACGACCCCGATGTAATAAAAGATTTTGCATCGCGAGTAAAAACCGAACGCCAACTCGATTACCTCTATTGTTTAACCGTGGCTGATATTCGAGCCACCAATGACAACCTATGGAATGACTGGAAAAACACGCTGCTGCGCGAGCTTTATTTGCACACACAGCGCGCCTTGCGCCTTGGGCTTGAAAACCCGATGGATCAACGCGACCAAATTCGTGATAAAAAGCACCAAGCTAAGCAACGCCTGCTTAATTTGCATTATCACGAGGAGCAAATTGACTTAATTTGGAGCCGTTTTAAAGCAAATTACTTTACCGCTTTTAGTGAGCAACAAATTTCTTGGCATACTGAGCACTTACTCAAGTGCACTGATTTAAGCCAGCCCAGTGTTATCGTTTCTAATAAAGCGATGCATGGCGGTACCCAAGTGTTTGCTTATAGCCCCTATTCAGGTGCGCTCTTTGCTCGACTGGTTAGTGTTATTGGCTCTAAAAAAGCGCAAATTCAGCACGCCCAAGTACTGACCACCAAAGATGGCTACGTACTGTTCAACTTTGTTATTTTAGAAGTTAACGGCGAGCCGATTGCCAGTAGCCGCGCACAATCGATTAAACGCGGATTAGAGCAAGCGCTTAATGATCCACGTAAAAAAATACGCTTTAAAAAGAGCCGATCACAGCGTTTTAAAGACTTTAATATTAAACCTAAAATTGTACTGCGCCCGCATCCTCGTAAGGATCGTAGCTTAATAGAAATTCAAGCGGTTGATATACCTGGACTATTAACTAAAATAGCCGAGGTTTTTCAAGCTTACTTACTCCACATACATGCCGCACGTATTACCACGGTAGGCGAACGTGCAGAAGATTTCTTTGTGGTATCAAATAACGAATATCAAGCGCTGACTGATGAAGAGCAAGCAAAAATTCATCAGGCATTACGTAAAAAACTCAACGCCGAAATTGAATAAGAGGACACTATGTCAGATTTAAAAACCATGATTGAAAATGCGTGGGATAACCGCGACAGCATTAGCCCTGCTACAGTATCAAGCGATGTTAAACAAGCGATTATAGATGCGCTTGAGCTATTAGATAGCGGCGCTGCTCGCGTTGCAGAGAAAATTTCAGGCGAATGGGTTGTTCACCAGTGGCTTAAAAAAGCAGTACTACTTTCATTTAGAATTCGTGAAAACCAGCCAATGAACGACGGCGTAAATCAATTTTACGATAAAGTACCGCTTAAATTTAGCGACTACACGCCCGAGCAATTTCAGCAAGGCGGCATGCGTGTCGTACCCAACGCCGTTGCTCGTAAAGGCAGCTTTGTAGGTAAAAATGTCGTATTAATGCCATCGTACGTAAACATCGGTGCATTTGTTGACGATGGCACCATGGTTGATACATGGGCGACAGTGGGCTCATGTGCTCAAATTGGTAAGAACGTACACTTATCTGGCGGCGTAGGCATAGGCGGCGTTTTAGAGCCGTTACAAGCAAATCCTACCATCATTGAAGACAACTGTTTTATTGGCGCACGTTCAGAAATTGTTGAAGGCGTAATTGTTGAAGAAGGCGCCGTTATTTCAATGGGTGTTTACATCAGCCAAAGTACCCGTATTTACGACCGTGAAACCGGTGAAATTCACTATGGCCGCGTACCTGCCGGCGCAGTTGTGGTTCCAGGTGCTCTACCTTCAAAAGATGGCAGCCATAGCTTGTATGCGGCTATTATTGTGAAAAAAGTAGACAAACAAACTCGCGAAAAAGTGGGCATTAATGCCCTACTGCGCTCGATTGATGATTAAGAGCAGCTGTAAGTTTTTAGCTGTTAGCGCTAAGCAGGTTGATGTTAAACGTAGGTTGGGTTGAATAAAACGAAACCCAACGACACATTAAGTTAATGTGTATTCGCTAAAATTTAATTACATACAGAAAAAGCCCTAAGCTTGTATAGCTTTAGGGCTTTTTTAGTGATTTTAAAATACTTTCTCACAAACCTGCACCCTTTAATGGCGTTGCTTTGTTAGATGCCTACAACTATAATGAATTGACGCATAGTTCGATTGTCGAGGTTACGTTGTTGCGGCTTTTTGTAATAAGTTGGTTGATATTATTATGTTCAAAACACCTCTTTGCTAATGACTTCAATACCTTTGAAAAAAAATTAGACGAAGCCGAAGATTATCTTACTGTTAATCCAGCTCAATCTATTACTATTTTAGAAAACCTCACAGGGTTACAACTCATGCCGCCAGAATTATTTATTCGCTGGCACCTTATCTATGCCCGTACAGCAGTACCTACAAGTCACTATGACAAGCTTTATACATCGATTGAAGCAATATTTCAGCATCATCAAACTGACTATTTCAAACAAAAGCTGACCACCATTATGAGTGCCTTGGGAATATGGCTTCGCCATGCAGAATATTTAGACGATGCCCAATATTCATTTAAATGTGCTTACAAATATGCGCAAAACGATCGTCAACGGCTAACACTCACCAACAGCATAGCATTGGTTGCTCGCTCGCAAGATGACTTTGCAAAAGCGCGTGCCTTGTACCTTGGTAGCCATAAAATCACCACACAATTACAGCTTCCCAATGTAACCGCATTGATAGAGAGTAACTTAGGTTATTTAGCCCTAGATGAGGGCAACATACCCGAAGCTGAGCGCTATTTTAGAAGTGCATTAAGTAATAACCAAAACATTGATAAACGCGCGGGGCAAATCTCAACCGGACTTAATTTATTAATGGTTTTTTTGATTCAAGAGCAGCAAATTAACTTTGAGCGACTCTATAGCCCAACAGCCACATTAACCCATGCCTTTCCCAACGAAGCAAAACAAGCATTACTTCTTTGGCTTGAAATAGGCTACAAAAATTTGACCGGTGGTTTTATAAGCCAAAAAGACAAACAACAGTTACAAACAGCTTATGAGCAATTAGAAAGTGATAAAATGAAACTACTGGTCGCGCGCTATTTAGCCAACAAACTAGATGTAGCTGTAACCTTACCCGCTTCTATTGTCGCTAAGGACTTTACCAGCCCTTGGTTTGAGCTGGTAAAGCAATGTGATTGGAAACGCTAAGACTCGATTTAGCCCTTAGCATGTAAAAGTCTATCCCCCTCTAAAACAGCGGCATTAACACTCCTATATCAAATTTCACTTACTTTCTTTTTTAAAACCAATCTGCTGTAAATATTAACTTTAATTTAAAAAAGTGTCGTTTTTAAGCTGCAAAATTAGCCAACCATAGTGAATTTATAATAAGGTAGTTAGGCATACTTGAAAGTTAGCAATTAATATTAAGGATTAATATGACAAAAACTGCTTTACGCTCAACCATTTTGCTACCCGTATTTTTGCCTGCAGTATTTATTATTCTACTTTTGGTAATTGGTACAAGTAGTAACCCTGAACTCGCTGGTCAGGCATTTAGTGTTGCCCTTGCGTGGATAACAGAAACCTTTGGCTGGTTTTATATGTTGTCTGTCGCTATTTTCTTGGTATTTATTGTCTCGGTCGCGGCTTCTAGTTGGGGGAATATAAAATTAGGCCCCGATCATGCACAGCCACAATACAGCTTTGGTGAATGGTTTGCCATGCTCTTTTCTGCCGGTTATGGCGTGGCACTGCTTTACTTTGGTGTTGCTGAACCTGTGCTGCATTACGCATCCCCGCCATCGGGGGCGGCTGAAACCGTTGATGCCGCCAAGCAGGCAATGCAAATTGCCTTTTTCCATTGGGGATTTCATATTTGGGCTATCTATGGAATTGTTGGTTTAGTGCTTGCTTATTTTGCATTTCGCCATGGCTTACCACTGTCTATTCGCTCTGCCTTGTATCCACTTATTGGCGATAAAATTTATGGCCCAATCGGCCATACTGTGGATGTATTTGCCATATTAGGTACTTTATTTGGTATTGCTACTACACTAGGGCTTTCGGTGACCCAAATAAATGCAGGCCTACATTACTTATGGCCAAACATCCCTATTAATACCACAGTGCAAATTACGACCATTGCCGTTATTACTGCCGCAGCTACGCTCTCAGTAGTTGCTGGTATGGATAAAGGGGTTAAGAGATTATCAATTGTGAATATGACCTTAGCGGTTTCACTAATGGCTTTTGTGTTTTTCATTGGCCCAACTATTCACATCTTAGAATCATTTTTACAAAATACCGGCAGCTACCTAAGCGGTATTGTTGAGCGTACTTTTAATTTACAAGCTTATAGTCGCAGTGATTGGATTGGTAACTGGACTTTATTTATATTTGGCTGGACGATTGCGTGGGCGCCGTTTGTCGGGATGTTTATCGCAAAAATTAGCCGCGGCAGAACCATCAGACAATTTGTTGTTGGCGTAATGTTAGTTCCTACTATTTTTACTTTTTTATGGTTCTCAGTGTTTGGCGATACAGCACTGAATTTAATAATGAATGAAGGCTTTGATACGCTCATTGGTGATGTACAAGCAAATCATGCCGTGGCGTTATTTCAATTATTTGAAGTGTTACCACTATCATTTTTCATTTCACTGCTCACCGTAATTCTGATCATAACTTTTTTTGTTACATCATCTGATTCAGGCTCTTTAGTCATTGATTCACTCGCCTCTGGTGGAAATATCAATACGCCGGCTTGGCAACGCGTGTTTTGGGCGGTACAAGAAGGTGCTGTGGCGGCTGTCTTATTAGTGGCAGGCGGACTTAGTGCACTGCAAACCATGACCATAGCCAGTGCCTTACCCTTTGCTGTTATTATGTTAATTGCCACTGCCGGGCTTTGGCGAGCTCTAAAAATTGAAGGCCATCGCGATACCAGTCTACAAGCACATTCACTTAATGGTCGTAATATCGATCTATCCCATTGGAAACGCCGTTTAGCGGCTATGGTTAATTACCCTAATAAAGAAAAAGTACATGCTTTTATTGGCAGTGTAGTAGTTGAGGCAATGAAAGCCGTACAAGCAGAATTGAAATCTCGACAATGGCATGCCGTGGTCGAATTTGATACTGATTTAGGACGCGCTCATTTAACTGTACTACGTCATGAGCATGTGGATTTTGTTTATGATATTCGCCTTACCGAGCACCCTATGCCGAGCTTTGCTTACTCAGAGCTGCGGCCAAATAATGATAATAATGATAATAATGATAATAATGATAATAATGAAATGTACTATAAGGCCGACGTGTTTTTACGTCGTGGTGGTCTATCATACGATGTTTATGGCTACAGTGAAGATGATATTGTGAAAGATATTCTTGATCAGTTTGAGAACTACTTACACTTTCTAGGTAATAGCCCAGGCGAACTTCCTTGGGATATGGCCGAACATGATGACATGTTAAATACCGATAAAGCTTAACGGATGCAGTCAATATTGGTAAAACGGTAATTAAAAATAAAAAAGGCACTGTAAAGTGCCTTTTTATTTACTCAAATATAATTAATTACAGGGCGTTAAATACGTCATCTGTTTTAGCAGCACAAATAAAATCGTTTTTATGCAAACCTTTAATTGAATGGCTCCACCAAGTAACAGTTACTTTACCCCATTCGGTTAATAGACCAGGGTGATGGCCTTCGTCTTCAGCCATATCGCCAACTTTATTAGTAAATGCAATAGCCTGCTTAAAGTTTTTAAACTTATAAACGCGCTCTAATTGCATAATACCGTCGCGTACTTCCGGCACCCAATCAGGGATTTTTTTAATTAATTCAGCCAATTCTGCATCAGATACTTTTGGTGCATCTGCATGACAGGCTTCACATTTTTGTTCACTTAATGAAGACATTTTAAATCCTTAATTCTAGTGTTACTTTTATTAAAAAACTAACTAGCTAATTTTTCTTTTGGGGGAAATTTCGGCTCATGTAAACCAAGCGCCTTAGCTTGCTCAACTAAAGTCATTATATCCATTTGCGATATTTCAAACAGATCATGAATCGAATTAATCGTATAATACAATGGTTGCATAATATCTATACGGTACGGTGTACGCAGTACATCTAATACATTCATTGAGTTTATCTCTGGTGTATCTGAATACACGTATTGGGTTTCCCCTGGGCTTGATAAAATACCACCGCCGTAAATACGTAATCCTTTTTCGGTTTGCATCAAACCAAACTCAACGGTAAACCAGTACATGCGTGCTAAATAAACGCGATCTTTTTTCTCTGCCGCGTAACCTAGTTGCCCATACTTATGGGTAAATTCAGCAAAGTCAGGATTGGTTAGCATGGCACAGTGACCAAATATCTCATGAAAAATATCGGGCTCTTGTAAATAGTCAAATTCTTCACGGCTACGAATAAAGGTCGCTACAGGAAATTGCTTGTTAGCGAGTAACCTAAAAAACTCATCAAAATCGATAAGTGCAGGCACAGGTGCAACTTGCCAACCTGTGGTTGCTAATAGGACTTCGTTTAGCTCACTAAGCTGTGGGATACGGTCATGAGGCAGGTTGATTTTTTTCAACCCTTCCATGTACTCATCACAGGCTTTGCCTTCAATGCACGCAAGTTGGCGTGCTACAAGCTCAGACCAAATTTTATTTTCTTCATCGCTCCAATGTATAACGCCATTTTCATCTGGTGTTTTGGAGGTGTAATTACTTGCTTTAGCCATAAATACCTTCTTTGGGTTTAAACCCTAAATCGGTGTCAAAATAATAGCCACGTGCTCGGCTATTCGATGTAGCCATACTATGCAAAAGTGAACAAAAGTTTAATAGCTTGACTCAGATCAATACTTTCGCAGATCGCACAGATCGTAAATTTATAATTACACCAAAGCAAAGATAAAAACACACCCCACATTTAACAGTACTTACAGATCGAAATTTCTGTAAACAATAAGCTACACCTTACGATATTTTAGTAAATGCTTGGTTGAGATCGTTAATAATATCGTTAACATCTTCAAGCCCAACAGATAAGCGAATTAAACCATCACTAATTCCGGCTGCTAATCTTTCTTCGGGCGTGTAAGGCGAATGGGTCATCGATGCAGGGTGTTGAATAAGTGTTTCGGCATCGCCTAAGCTAACCGCTAAAGTACATAGCTTCATGCTATCAATAAACTGCTCACCGTCGGTTAAACTCCCTTTAATTTCAAAAGCAATAACACCGCCAGCAGCTTTCATTTGCTTACCAATAAACCGATGACCTGGGTGCGACTTCAGTCCAGGATAGTACACTTTACTCACTTGAGGGTGAGCCTCTAAATATTCAGCAATCGTTTGCGCACTCTGACAATGACGCTCTACCCGTATAGCTAATGTTTTTAAGCCTCGGTTAATTAACCATGCATCGTGTGGGCTAATCGTCGCGCCAATATCTTTTAACACCGTCATTTTAATATGTGTAATGTGCTCAAGGGATCCACACACAATACCTGCGACTACGTCGCCGTGACCATTTAAATACTTGGTAGCACTGTGCATAATAATATCGATGCCGTATTGTTTAGGTGACTGTAGCAGCGGCGTTAAGAAGGTATTGTCGACCACACTTATTAAATTATGCTGTTTTGCTATATCACCAATAAGTGCTAAATCAATAACAGCCATCGTTGGGTTTATCGGGGTTTCTGCAAATATCATTTTTGAGTTTGGCTTTATTGCAGCACGTAACTCATCTTCATTGGTCATATCCACAAAGGTGACTTCAATGCCCCAACGCGGCAACATATGCGCAAAAAAAGCAAAGGTGCAACCATAAAGCGCACTCGATGCTACTAAGTGATCGCCTTGTGATAAAAAGCTCAGTACCGAAGCTGATACCGCCCCCATACCTGTAGCCGTTGCCGCTGCAGCCTCACAGCCCTCTAATTGCGCCACTTTTTGTTCAAGTTCAGTGGTGGTAGGGTTACCCAAACGCGTATAAATATAACCTGGCTCATCGCCAGCAAACCGTGCAGCACCCTGCGCAGCATTTTCAAAATGAAATGTCGATGTTTGGTATAATGGCGAGGTTAATGCGCCATGTGGATCATTGGCTTTTTGTGGGCCATGAATACATTGGGTGTGTGGATGATGCTTGCTCATTGTGTGCTCTCGTTTTTATTATGTGTGTCAATTACATAAATAAAACGCACCGCACTTTAAATCACAAGCATGCCGGATGCTCAGATGGCTATTTGTGCAAACTTCACTCAAAAAGCTGTACACAAATATTGCCAACTATTTACTCTCGGCTCTCTTAGTGCGACTCATAATTTTACTCACGATCCCTTGAACAGTGCCTTTTAACAAGCTGCGTTTATTTTCAAGACGCGGTAAGGGTCGGCTTAATTCCATGGCTTTATAGCCTATACGAGCTGTAAATATACCCGCACTGACGCCTTGCGCGGCTCGCCCTGAAAGTTTGCCTAATAGCTCAGCACTAAATGCTGTGGCCGCTAAATCAGATACAAGCTCTGCACTGCCTACAAACATGACTTGCTTTAACAGCATTCGGTAGAGCTTAATGCGACTGGCGTAACCAAAACCAATGCCATAAATTTTACCTATTTGCTCGATTAATTTTGTACCGCGCCAAAGCACCGCCATCATATCCACCAGCGCAAGAGGGCTTAATGCGACTAATAAGGCTGACTCTGTTGCAAAGCGGTTTATAAGCTTTTTAGCTTGGGTGTCTTGCCTTACCAGTAGGCTATTAGCGTAAAGTGTCATTATTTCTTTATCACTATGGTGCGTAGCAACTTGGTTTTTAAAGTTTTCAAAATTGTCTAACTGCTGGTGCTTGTTCAATTTTTCAAGCCAAGGGAGTGCACCACCCACTTGCTCACTGTTTAATAGCCTATCGGCTTCATGGCGATGCAGCTGATTACGCTTTAAACTGCGCAACATCAGATATTCTCGCCATAACAATCTTGTTATTAATAACACACCGCTTACCACAGCGGTTAAATAAACACTGCCCAAAATAAGCGATTGCTGATAAGCAAGCACAATAGAAAACCCAAACTCTAGCAGTACTAAAATAATAAAGCTGAGCGCAAACAAGCCTTTTAGCGTTTGCCATTTTGACTTTTTATACACCGGATCTAAATCAACTTCAGGCTCAAGCGCATCATCCTCAACCTCAGAGGTGTAATCACTTTGTCCGTGTTCAATAATTTTAGCGGATGTTAACGCAGGCTCGTTTTGCTCAATACTTGGTGCACTAATACGACGCCCTGCTTGAAACTGTTGCGTTGACTCACTCATGTTAATTTATCTCCTAGCAGGTACTGCATCACATGATCTAATCGAATATGTTTAAGTTGTTTGTCGGGGCTTGGCATCGGCGAAAATGACAAAAATTCAAACCCTTGCGCTGGCCACTCACTTTTATTAAGCATTCTACTTGGCGGCTCTGGTGGTAAATAAGTCAGCCACTCATCCTCATTTAAAGGTTTACCGTAAACGCAATCAAGAGTTTGACCTTTATCAACCACTTGGCGAGGCTGGGTTGCGGTAATTGATGACATAGCCATAGTTTCAATTTGTACACCATCAAACTTTAAATGATTACTTTGCTCTTTAACCAGCGAGTCTAGTAACAAGGCTAACGCTTTATGATGCTTAGCGCTGATGTGATCTGACTTATTAGCAGCAAACAATATTTTATCAATATTCGGTTTGAATAAACGTTTAAAAAAGCCAGACTCCCCATAACTAAAATGGGCCAACAATTGATTAATAACACGGCTTTGCTCATGCAACGTTTCATGGCCTTCATTTAATGCACTGAGTACATCAACCAACACAATTTGGCGGTCAAAATGACGAAAATGCTCATTATAAAATGGCTTAACGACTTCTTTCACGTAAGCGTTAAAACGTTTAATTAAATGCGCTAAATTAGAACCCGCCACCACATCGTCTTTCATTTTTTCAGGATTAATTGGAAAAAATAACAATAACGGCGCACCTTGCAAGTCGCCTGGCATTAACATTCGCCCTGGTTGTAGCATCGCAAGTTTAGTGTCTTTTTTTAGCCCTACCAGCATGCGTTGATAAAGTTGTGCAATGTTAGCAAGCTCACTTTCATCCACAGGGGCATGTAAATCAAGTTGCTCTACGGCGTGTAAAAAATCGCCTGAGGTAGCGCTGCGAGGAGACTGATTTAATAATGGGTATTGCTGTTCACACCACGCAGTATAGCTTTGTTCAAGCATAGGTAAATCGAGCAGCCATTCACCTGGATAGTCAATAATATCAAGGTATAACGTTGATTGCGGTGAAAAATGACCTCGCAGACCCGCATTACTTTGGTATTTAATCGCTAAGCGCAGGGTATTTATTCGCTCTGTAGACGCCGGCCAAGCAGGGTCACCTTCCATTGGCAGTAAAGCATTTATTGCACGGTTAAAGTCAAAGGTGGGCACGTTTAATGCCTCTTGCGGCACAATTTTAGTGGCAATATGACGATGCTTGCGCATCACATCAAAAAAAGGTAAGTTGTTGTCATTCGCCTGAGAGGTTAAGTGCTTAACTAACGCACTGATAAACGCAGTCTTACCACTGCCGCTCAACCCAGTTACGGCAAGCTTAACATGTTGGTCTAAACTACGGTGCAGGGCTTTTTGTGCTTTGCCTTTAAAGGTTTTAAAGGTCTTTTTTGCAAATGATTGGCTCATAAAGTGTTTTGCACCCTATCTGCCGTAATTGTTCACGTTACAAACAAGGTGCCTATCAATCCTTTAAAGTTTATTAATTTCACGACTGACCGTAAATTCGCTTGAGGTAACGTAACGTTCCATCTCTTGTAAGCGAACATCAACACGCGTTAAACGCTCTTTTAAGTCTTGTAATGCACGACGAGGTGGCTCGCCCTTTTGCCATACTTTAAACTTAACTTCCAGTGGGTCATCGCTATAAGTTGAATGCGTTTTATGTGTTGCAGCAGGTTTTTTATCTAAAATAAACCATGCTGCAATGTACGCTACCACAAATAATGGGCCACCGGTTAGTAGTACCGCACTAACAAATATAATGCGAACTAACCATAACTCCATATTAAAGTAGTCACTTAAACCGGCACATACGCCAGCTATTTTGCCGCGTTGTGGGTCTCTTAATAATTCGCGTTTAGTGTTCATACTTTTTGTCTCCACTGAGGTGACTCTTGATCAAGCAACGCTTCTAATGTTTCTACTCTATCAGCCATTTTTTCAGCTTTTTGTGCAAGCTCCAATAATTGGCGATGCTCATGCTCACTCAACCCTTGGCTTACTTGCTTTTTGCTACGGTAGTGTAAAATTAACCACAGTGGCGCAACAAAAATCATAAATAAGATAAAGGGGGCAACTAGTATCTCTGGATCAAACATAATCCTCTCCTGACAATCCATATTCTATGTTGATGTCAGGGGCACGTGGCCCCTGATATTATCGTTTTATTTATTTGCGAGTTTCTTTTTAAGTTCAGCTAACTCGTCATCAATCTTTTCATTCTTTTGTAAGTCTGCAATTTCATCAGCTAACGTTTGTTTACCTAAATCATAAGACTCTATTTGAGATTCTAGCCCATCAATTTTGGTTTCGTAACGTTCAAAGCGATTAAGTGCATCCTCTACTTTAGAACTATCAAGCGCTTTTTTAACTTCAAGGCGCGACTCAGCCGAGCGTTGACGTAAAATAATCGCTTTTTGACGTGCCTTAGCATCTGCTAGCTTTTCTTGTAGCGTAGTTACCTCTTGTTGTAGCTTCTCTATATGAGACTCTACATGGTCAAGTTCACTTTCTACCGCAGCAACTGCGTCGGCTGATTTTTGCTTTTCAAGTAATGCTGAGCGTGCTAGATCGTCACGATCTTTGCTCAGTGCCAATTCGGCTTTGTCTTGCCAATCGTTTACTTGGGCTTTTAGTGTATCTACGCGACGTACTAATTCTTTTTTCTCAGCGAGTGTTTTTGCTGATGTAGAGCGGACCTCTACCAGTGTATCTTCCATCTCTTGGATAATAAGACGAACCATTTTTTCAGGGTCTTCTGCTTTATCTAAAATGGCATTGATATTAGAATTAACAATGTCTGCAAAACGTGAAAAAATTCCCATAACATATACCTCTATTATTTAATCTAAATGTGTCTGCTTTTATTAGTATCAATATGCTTGCCAACTTTTTTAATTTTAAAATAGCAATAAATTTCAAATAGTTAAATGCAAATTACAAATTACTTTTGTTGTTAATCATAATGAAATACACTAACTGTTAGTAAAAATGACTAAGAGTTAGGAAATATGAGTCAATATCGCCAACAGGATAATTTGCTCGGCCAATCAGACAGCTTTTTATCGGTTCTTGATCAGGTATCGCAGCTAGCAAACCTAGATAAACCCGTACTTATTATTGGTGAACGCGGTACCGGTAAAGAGCTTATTGCAGCACGTTTACACTTTTTATCCAAGCGCTGGGATCAAAGTTACGTCAAACTCAACTGTGCGGCATTAAACGAAAATCTACTCGAAAGTGAATTATTTGGCCATGAAAGTGGTGCATTTACCGGCGCAAGTAAACGTCATGAAGGCCGATTTGAGCGGGCTAATAGCGGCACCTTATTTTTAGATGAGTTGGCAAATACTTCTGCCCTAGTGCAAGAAAAGCTATTAAGGGTAATAGAGTATGGTGAGTTTGAGCGTGTTGGCGGCAAACAAACGGTTAAAGTAGATACGCGCTTAGTCTGTGCGACCAATGAAGACTTACCGCATTTAGCGCAGCAAGGTGAATTTAGAAGCGATTTACTCGATAGGCTCGCATTTGATGTAATCACTCTACCGCCACTGCGCGAACGCCAAGACGATATTATGTTATTGGCTGAGCAATTTGCAATGAATATGGCACGCGACTTAGAGTGGGAGCTATTTAGTGGTTTTACTCGTAATGCACAAGAAAGTTTACTTAGTTATGAGTGGCCGGGTAATGTGCGTGAGCTTAAAAATGTGGTGGAGCGAAGCCTTTATCGCCACGGCAATGAACACATCCCTGTGCATAAAATTATTTTAGACCCTTTCGAAAGCCGCTTTAGACCTAAAGCACGTATTAAACATACACAAGCCCCTGTTGCTGTGCAAAATGAAGTTGTTAACACCCAGCCTACAGAAGCGCCTGTAACACCGAGTTTAAGTAACGCAGAACTTGAGTTTCCTTGTGACTTAAAAACACTCTCTAATGAATTTGAGATCACATTAATAAAAAAAGCATTAGAACATAGTCAATTTAATCAAAAGAAGACTGCAGAAGTACTTGGTTTAACGTATCATCAATTACGTGGTTATTTGAAAAAATACAATTTGCTGGAATAGTAGAGGTTGTGCGGGTGCGTAAATTATTACTTGCTTTATTATCATTGAGTTTAGTAGGTTGCATTGATAGTAAAGAAGAAATCTTAGAAGAAAAAAACCAAGGCCTCGTTTATTGCGCTGAGGCAAATCCTGTGTCGTTCAATCCACAAGTCACAACCACAGGATCAACCATCGATATTATTGCTAACCAGTTGTACGACCGGTTAATTAGTATTGACCCTGTGACCGCCGAATTTAAAAGCGAACTAGCCACCGACTGGAAAATTAGCAAAGACGGTAAGTCTGTCACATTTACTCTGCGCAAAGGGGTTAAATTTCATACCACCGCGTATTTTACTCCAACACGCGAATTTAACGCTGATGACGTCATTTTCACTTTCAGTCGTTTATTTGATGTATACAACCCCTATCACTTTGTCGGTGATGCGAATTACCCCTACTTTCAAAGTGTGGGTATTGACCAACTTATTCGTAAAATTGTCAGGGTGTCTGATCACCAAGTTCGGTTTGAATTATTTAACGCAGAAAGCAGTTTTTTAGCGAATATGGCGACCGATTTCGCCGTGGTGCTCTCTAAAGAATATGCCATGGCGCTCAAAGCCAACAACCAAGAAAACCTATTTGATCAATATCCAGTTGGCACCGGTCCTTATATTTACAAAGAATACCGACGAGACCATTTAGTACGCTTTTATAAAAACGCTGACTATTGGAAACACGAGGTGACACTTGAGCAGTTGGTGTACGACATTACCCCTAATGGCACTACGCGTATTGCTAAAATTCTTACCAAAGAGTGTGACGTAACTGCGCATCCTAGCAGTGCACAGTTAAGTATTTTAGCTCAGCGAGATGATATTAACGTTGAAAAGGAAACCAACTTAAACATAGGTTATTGGGCATTTAATACCGAACGCCCTCCGTTTGATAACTTAAAAGTACGCCAAGCCTTAGTGCATGCCATTGATATAGAAAAAATAATGCAGGCAGTTTACTATGGTAATGGACTTCGTGCGCGGTCAATATTACCACCCACGTCGTGGGCGTTTGAACCACAAAAGAACATGCCAATTTTCGACCCACAACTGGCAAAAAAATTATTAACTGAAGCAGGTTTTCCAAAAGGGTTTGATATGAGCATTTGGGCTATGCCTGTCAGCCGTATTTATAACCCCAATGCACGAAAAATGGCAGAGCTGATGCAAAGCGATTTACGCAAAATTGGCGTTAACGTTAATATTGTCGAGTATGAGTGGAACACCTTTATTCAACGCATAGGCGAGCACCGTCACGACAGTGTATTATTAGGTTGGGCAGCAGATACGCCTGATCCTGATAACTTTTTTAGCCCGTTACTTAGCTGCACCGCGACCTTCAGTGGCAAAAACCCAGCGAACTGGTGTAATCCTGAATTTGATTTACTGTTAACTAAAGCTCTCGATACGACCGATTTAAATTTACGTAAACAATATTACGACGCAGCACAAAGCATGATCATCAAACAATTGCCTTTACTGCCAATTGCCCATGGCATGCGTTTTCAGGCAAGTAGTGCTGATGTTGAGGGGATCACACTCGGGCCATTTGGCGCTATTTCATTGGCTAACGCGAGGAAGAAGTAATGTTATTCGATTATATTTTACGCCGCCTCGGATTGTTATTTTTCATGGTGTTATTACTGAGTATTTTTACTTTTTCGCTGAGTTACTTATTCCCTGGCGATCCACTGAGTAACTTAAGCGGCATACCAGACACTAACTTTACTCAAAATGTACAGCTAGAAGAAAAGTACCTGTTTAACAGTAACTACTTTATGCAGTACATTGCCTTTGTCGGGCGAATAGTACAAGGCGATTGGGGCGTGTCGTTTGCCTCGGGGAGCAGTGTTTTTGCTCACGTGGTTGATTTAATTCCTGCAACGTTAGAGCTAAGTATCTATGCGTTATTTATTTCGGTGGTAGTGGGTGTGCCTGTCGGAATTTTAGCATCGGCTTATCATAAACAATGGCCTGATAAATTAATTAGCTCAACAGCTATGGTTGGCTATTCTATGCCTATTTTTTGGCTCGCGTTATTACTAATTATGGTTTTTTCGCTCAAACTTGGCTGGTTTCCCATGTCGGGGCGAGTGAGCTTATTGTATGAAATACCTGCCAGTACGGGGTTTATCTTACTGGATATTTTACTTGCTGATTTTCCCTACAATGGCATGGCAATGCTTGATGCACTGCATCACCTAACGTTACCTACCATTGTACTGGCTATGTATCCAACTACTGTATTAGTGCGCTTTACTCGCGAATCGATGTTAAAAGTGATGGATCAAAACTTTATCAAAACAGCTCGCGCCAAAGGCCTTACTCGTGGGCAGCTTATTATTCATCACGCCCTGAGAAATGCATTACTGCCAGTCATAAAGCAAATTGGTTTACAATTTAGCACTTTGATCACCCTTGCTATGATCACCGAGGTTATTTTTTCATGGCCGGGGATTGGCCGTTGGTTAATAGACAGTATTTATCAACGTGACTACCCTGCTATACAAGGGGGGTTAATGGCCGTTTCTTTTTTCATTATTATTGCGACAATTATGGCCGAACTGACCTACACCCTACTCGATCCTCTGTCTCGGAATCAAGCGCATGGCAAAGTTTAACTTATTTTCAGAAGATTCAAATAAATCGCCATTAGCGAGACTCTGGCGAAAGTTTAAAAATAACCACCCTGCACTGGTTGGTTTATGGGTGTTTATTGCCTTTAGCCTGTTAGCGGCTACCGCACCTTTTCTTGCGCCTTATGGGGTAAATCAACAGCACAGTGATGCACTATTACTACCTCCCTCGTGGAATGAAATAGGCGATGTGCGGTTTATACTTGGCACCGATGATTTAGGCCGAGATGTGCTGTCCCGTTTAATGAATGGCGCCACATATACGTTCGGGTTATCGGTTGTGGCTGCACTGATCACCACTGTTATTGGTGTGTTGCTAGGTACCTTTGCAGGGATCAACAAAGGCATACGTTCTAGTTTTTTGAACCACTTACTGGATGTAACGCTGTCAATTCCCTCATTGTTACTGGCCATCATTATTATTGCTATACTCGGTCCTGGATTAATGAATACCGTATGGGCAATTATTTTGGCCTTATTACCCCAGTTTATTCATTCAATTAGAAACCTGATAGTTGACGAACTTGGCAAAGATTATGTTACCGCCTACCGCTTAGATGGCGCCTCTAAGTGGCATATTTTATCGCGCGGGATTTTTCCTAATGTGTATGAGTATATTGTGGTTATTTTTACTATGGCCCTCTCCACAGCTATTTTAGATATTGCTGCGCTAGGGTTTTTAAAGCTTGGCGCACAGCCGCCCACCACTGAATGGGGTGCTATTTTGGCTGAAAACTTAGGGCTTATTTACTTAGCGCCATGGACAGTGGCACTTCCGGGTGTACTGCTATTTTTAGCCGTTCTTTCAACAAACTTGGTGGGCGATGGACTTCGCAAAGTTTTACAAGCGCGTAAGGCCGATTAAATGCATTTACTAGATATTCGAAATTTAACCATAGAGCTGCAAACGTCTGAAACTGCTATTCGCGCTGTTGACCGAGTAAGTTTTAGTTTAAAAGAAGGTGAAGTACACGCCTTAGTGGGAGAATCCGGATCAGGAAAAAGCTTAATTGCAAAAGCCATCGTCGGTGTGCTTAATGAGCGTTGGGTGATAACCGCCGATAGAATGCATTGGCGTGGTGTTGATTTAATGCGCTTAACACCAGAGCAGCGCCGTAAAACCGTCAGCCAAGACATTGCAATGATTTATCAAGATCCAAGTCGCTGCCTTGACCCTACTGCAAAAATATTTAACCAAATCGCTGAAACACTGCCTGAAGTAGCCGCCAAAGGGTTTTTCTTAAAACGCAACCGAGAGCGTAAAGACCGTGTTAAAGCCTTAATACATAAAGTAGGTATTAAAAATCATGAAGCCGTGCTTGATAGCTACCCTCATGAACTCTCTGAAGGTGTGTGTCAAAAAGTCATGATAGCCATGGCCATTGCGCGTACACCTAAGTTGCTCATTGCTGATGAGCCCACAACCGCACTAGAGAGTACCACTCGTGCGCAGGTATTTCGATTATTAAAAAGTTTGAATCAGCTAAAGAATATGTCTATTTTGATGATTTCCCATGAGCTAGAAGAAATAGTAAATTGGTCACATGGTATTCATGTTTTGTATTGCGGACAAATGGTTGAAGCCGGTCCAACGCACCTTATTTTTAGCCAACCGCGTCACCCTTATACGCAGGCTTTATTAAAAAGCTTACCTGATTATGAGCACGGCTTAGCACATAAAGAACCTTTTTATGCACTAAAAGGTACCATACCTACACTACAACATTTACCGATTGGTTGTCGTTTAGGACCGCGTTGCCCGCAAGCACAAAAAGAGTGTGTGGTTGCCCCTAAACTCTCTAAACACCACGGCCATAGTTACGCGTGTCACTTTCCATTGATCAAGGAAATAAAATAATGCAACCCTTGTTAAAAGTTCAAGCCTTATCAAAAACCTTTAACATACGTGCAGGTTTATTTAGCCGTAAAAAATTTGATGTACTAAAAAACATCTCATTTTGTATTGGTAAAGGTGAAACAATTGCCATTATTGGTGAAACCGGTTCAGGAAAAAGCACCCTGGCTAAATTATTAGTGGGTGCATACAGTGCCGATAGCGGGCAGATATTATTAGAGAATAACACCATAGAAAACAATGGTAATCGTGATGCCCAGTGTCGTTATATCCGAATGATTTTTCAAGACTCCGCCACCTCTTTAAACCCAGCAGTGACCATTGCTGAAATGCTCGATGATTGTCTAAAATTCAATACTGACTTTGATAGAACTCAACGTAGTGAAAAAATTGCTAGTACGCTGCTTAAAGTGGGTCTACTGGTCGATCATCAGCAATACTATCCGCATATGTTTAGTGTAGGGCAATTACAGCGTGTAGCGCTCGCTCGTGCGCTTATATTAGATCCTAAGGTTGTTGTGCTCGATGAGGCACTTTCATCGCTTGACCCTTCTGTAAGAGCGCAAATAGTAAACTTATTACTTAAACTACAGCTTGAAACTGGCTTAACCTATATTTTGATCACCCATCATTTAAGTTTAGTGCGCCATATTAGCGACCAGCTAGTGGTACTCAATAAGGGTGAGATTGTTGAATACGGTGCCACAGAAACTATTTTTCAAAACCCGCAGTCAAAGGTCACCCAGCGCCTGTTAAGTTGTTAATGAAAAAACAAAAAAGGCGCCAATTGGCGCCTTTTATAGTTTAGCTATGATTTATTCAGCAGGTTGCGCTGCTTTTGGTACTTTTAGTTCCGCTTGTTGCTTAAGCGACTCAATGAATACCGTATAGTTTTTCTGTGCTTGGGCCATGGTGATATTTTGCTTCATTTGTGGCTCAATGCTGTCACTCACTGGTGCATCATTTACCGCATTAAGCGCAACAATAGCAGCATCACCATTGTTTAAGTTAACTACATCATAAACTGCGCCATCATGTGGGTGCGCCATTTTAAATACTTGGGTAACAATAGCAGGCGAAACAGCAAAGCTTTCACGAGTAAGTTGCGACTCATGACGAACGCTTAGTGACTGCTCAGCAGCAACGTCATTTAAGCTCTTACCGTCTTTGATTTGTGCAAATAAGGTACGTGCTTTTTCTTTAGCAAGATCCGACGCTTTTTCGTTTACTAAGCGTGTTTTAATTTGCTCGCTTACTTCGCTCAATGCTTTAGTTGCAGCTGGTTGATGCTCGTTAACACGAACCACAATCACGTGCTCATTACCAAGTTCGATTACTTCAGAGTTTACTTTATCTTCTAGTAATTCAACTGATGATAATGCGGTTATAACCGCAGGATTATTAAGCGGCTCAGGAAGCGCACTCAGTGCTAATAGCGGTGTAGATTGTACTTCAACACCTGCTACTTCAGCAGCATCGTCTAAGCGGTCAGAAATTTCAAAGGCTAATGCACCCATTTCTGTTTGCTTCTCGTAAAACGCATCCACTTTTTCAGCTTGCTCAAGTTCAGCGCGTAAATCGGCTTTAACGGCATCATAAGGTTTAACTTGCTGCGATTGAATGTCTGTAAGTTTAATGATGTGATAGCCAAATTCAGAGGCTACTACATCAGAGTAATCACCTTTGTTTTGCAGTCCAAAAGCAGCATCCTCAAATGCAGGTTCCATGACATCACGTTCAATCCACTCTAAGTCACCACCCATTTCGGCGCTAACAATATCATCTGACGACGATTCAGCTAATTGTGCAAAATCAGCACCCGCATTAAGCTGGGCTAATAAAGATTCAGCTTTGGATTTTGCCGCATCGTCATCTTCACTGTTATCAATTAAAATATGTGATACACGACGTTTTTCAGGCTCAACATATTGCGCTTTACTCTGCTCATAATATGCTTTTACGTCGTCTTCGCTTACCGATGCAACATCGATATCATCTGCATCTAACTCAATGTAATTAACTGAAATAAGCTCTGGCGATAAAAATTGCCCTGCATTTAATTCGTAATAATCAGCCACTTCTTGATCAGTAACGTCAACATCAGCCTGCATTGCTTGTTTATCAATGACTAAATAATCAATGCTGCGAGTTTGTTGTTGCAGTGCAATGGCTGATTTAAGCTCGTTTTGCAATGCAAAGTCAGTTCCTGCAACCGCTGACACTAACTGGCTACGTGTCATATCATCACGAAGGTACTCTCGAAATGAATCAGGTTGGAAGTTCATTTGACGAATCACTTGTAAGTAACGGTCGTTATTAAATTGATCGCCAATTTTAAAATAAGGAAGCTCTAAAATTGTTTGACGAATACTTTCATCACTCACACGCAGACCCAGCTCAGTCGCTAACTGGCTTTGTAATTCTTGTTGTACTAAACGGTCAATCACGCCTTGACGTATTTGAGCCATATAAGTTGGATCGGCTGCTATTTGGGTAAAATATTCACCAAATTGTTGTTCTAAGCGGCTACGTTCATTTTGAAACGCACGGCTAAATTCTGTTTGGCTAATTTTAATTCCATTTACTTCAGCAACGGGTTGTTCTGTGGTTTGACCTAAGTAACTACCGATCCCAGCTAAGGCAAAAGATAAAATCACCGCGCCTAAAATGACTTTGGCTACCGGCCCTTGCGAACCTTCTCTGATTTTCTCAAGCATTTGTTTATCTCTTTTCTGACCAAGGTCTTTTCTACCTTGTCATATGTAAAAAAAGCGTATCTTACCAGATACGCTTTTTCACTTGAAGTAACTGGCGGTGAAGTAACTTAATCTATCGATTGCAATAATTAAGCGTCTCTTTACTCGCCATAACTAAATTGTTTACACAATGATTAGTTTACTGCGTCTTTAAGCGCTTTACCGGCTTTGAAAGCTGGGATGTTAGCTGCAGCAATTTGAATCGTTTCACCAGTTTGTGGGTTACGACCTGCACGAGCAGCACGCTCACGTACAGAGAAAGTACCAAAACCAACAAGTGCAACTGAGTCGCCATCTTTTAGCGCGCCAGATACAGATTCGATGAATGAATCTAGTGCACGACCTGCAGCCGCTTTAGAAATGTCAGCATCAGCTGCGATTTGATCGATTAATTGAGATTTATTCACAATATCATCCTCTTTCATTGTTGTTATCAAGAGCGATTGTTTTTTTAAACTAACATCACTGTTTTGAAATTTTTGAGCATTTATTTAAAGCTCATATGATTATATTTTTCTTAAGCCTAGGCCCTGCAAGGGCTAGGCTTGAAAACCAGTGCTTAACTTATCATACCGTTTAGATTTGAAAAGCCCCTAAAAGCACTTTTTTTGGCTTTTTTACTGCTTTTTCGGAGTTTCGACTGAAAAACTATCAACTGGATGCACTAAAGCAAGCTTTAATACCTCATCAATCCATGTAACTGGGTGAATATCAAGACCCGCCAATACATTGTCAGGTATCTCTTTTAAGTCACGTTCGTTAATTTTTGGAATGATGACCGTTTTAATCCCACCACGGTGAGCCGCTAATAATTTCTCTTTTAAACCACCAATAGGCAATACTTCACCACGTAAGGTAATTTCACCTGTCATGGCTACATCAGAGCGCACCGCATTACCGGTTAAGCTTGAAACCAAACACGTTACCATTGCAATACCGGCACTTGGGCCATCTTTAGGTGTTGCGCCCTCAGGTACGTGTACGTGAATATCGCGTTTTTCATAAAAGTCGCTATTAATACGCAGCTCATCAGCACGATTACGAACAACGGTCATCGCCGCTTGAATCGACTCTTGCATCACATCGCCTAACGAGCCTGTATAGGTCAGCTTACCTTTACCTGGTACTGCAGCACATTCAATCGTGAGTAAGTCACCGCCTACTTCTGTCCATGCTAGGCCAGTAACTTGGCCAATACGGTCGCCGTCTTCTGCTTTACCATAATCAAAGCGTTGCACACCTAAGTACTCTTCAAGGTTATCTGCATCGATCGTCACTGTTTTAGTGTCTTTCTCGATTAAGATATTTTTAACTGCTTTACGACATAGCTTAGATACTTCACGCTCTAAATTACGCACGCCCGCTTCACGGGTGTAATAACGGATAATACCAATGATGGCACTGTCGGCAATTTCAACTTCTTTAGCTTTTAAACCGTTACGCTTAATTTGCTTAGGAATTAAGTGCTCTTTAGCAATATTTAGCTTTTCGTCTTCGGTGTAACCCGATAATCGAATCACTTCCATGCGGTCTAATAAAGGACCTGGAATATTAAAGCTATTTGAAGTTGCAACAAACATCACATCAGATAAGTCGTAATCAACTTCTAAATAATGATCCGCAAAGTGACTGTTTTGTTCAGGATCCAGTACTTCTAATAATGCTGATGCAGGGTCGCCACGCATATCCGCTGACATTTTATCAATTTCATCTAACAAGAATAACGGGTTTTTAACGCCCACTTTAGTCATGTTTTGAATCAACTTACCAGGCATAGAGCCAATGTAAGTACGACGGTGACCACGTATTTCGGCTTCATCACGCACGCCACCCAGTGCCATACGAATGTATTTACGACCCGTTGAACGCGCAATAGATTGCCCAAGTGAGGTTTTACCCACCCCCGGCGGCCCTACTAAACACAAAATTGGCCCTTTAAGTTTATTGGTACGCTGCTGTACCGCGAGGTACTCAATAATGCGTTCTTTGACTTTATCAAGCCCGTAGTGATCGCTATCTAGTATTTTTTGCGCACCGGCTAAATCTTTTTTCACTTTAGAGCGTTTTTTCCACGGTACGTTGATTAACGTATCTATGTATGAGCGAACAACACTGGCCTCTGCCGACATCGGCGACATCATTTTAAGTTTGTTAAACTCTGCGGTGGCTTTTTCTTTTGCTTCGCTGGGCATACCTGACTCTTCGATGCGTTTTTTTAGCGCTTCGAATTCATCTGGTACATCATCAATTTCGCCAAGCTCTTTTTGAATCGCTTTCATTTGCTCATTGAGGTAATACTCACGTTGCGATTTTTCCATCTGCTTTTTAACGCGGGTACGAATTTTTTTCTCAACTTGCAATAAATCTATTTCACCTTCCATTAGCGCCATTAAGTACTCCAAGCGCTCTGTAACGCTTGATATTTCAAGTACTTTTTGCTTTTCAGGCACTTTTAATGGCATATGTGCAGCCATGGTATCAGCAAGACGCGCTGGCTCATCAATACCAGAGACCGAGGTCATCACTTCAGGTGGGATTTTTTTATTTAATTTTACGTAGCCTTCAAACTGGCTTAATGCACTGCGAATAAAAATATCTTGTTCTTGTTCGTTCACTGAATCCGATTCAATAAACTGTGCATTGGCAACAAAGAAGTCTTCGTTATCAACAAACTCTTCGATATTCGCACGCTGCGTGCCTTCAACTAATACTTTTACTGTACCATCGGGTAGCTTTAATAATTGAAGTACAGTCGCAATTGTCCCAACACGATAAATATCGTCTTTCTCAGGCTCATCTACAGTTGCATCTTTTTGTGCAACTAAGAAAATTTGTTTGTCTTTGTCCATTGCCGCTTCTAGGCATTTTATTGATTTTTCACGGCCTACAAAAAGCGGGATCACCATGTGTGGATACACCACAACATCGCGCAGTGCTAGCACAGGGATTTCGACTCGATCGTTTCTCTCAAGCGTCATTGTATTTTCTCTTTGCACTTCATTTATTTAAAGATTACTCAAGTATATGGGGATAACCTAATTAAAGTTCAACAATTTTTGCCAACTCGATTAAATTAATTATAAAAAAAAGGGAGCCAATGGCTCCTTTTTTTATAATTCGCTCAGAATTTAATCTGCTGCTGCGTGTTCTTGATTACTGCTGTCATAAATCAAGATTGGGTCAGACTCACCTTTAATGACGGTTTCATCAACAACCACTTTGCTTACGTTATCAATTGAAGGCAGCTCATACATAGTATCAAGCAATACACCTTCTACGATTGAACGTAGGCCACGCGCACCGGTTTTACGTTCCATTGCTTTGTGAGCAATAGCACGTAGTGCATCATCACGAAACTCAAGTTCAACGTCTTCCATACCAAACAATACTGAAAACTGCTTAGTAATGGCGTTTTTAGGCTCACTTAGAATCTGTACCAGCGCGGCTTCATCAAGTTCAGTCAATGTTGCAACTACAGGTAAACGTCCAATAAACTCTGGAATTAAACCATATTTTACTAAATCTTCTGGCTCAACATCTTTAAATGTTTCACTCAAAGAACGGCTCGCCGCCGACTCTTTAACGTCAACACCAAAACCGATACCGGTGTTTTTGTGGCTACGCTGCTCAATAACTTTATCAAGACCAGCAAATGCACCACCACAAATAAACAGGATCTTAGAAGTATCTACTTGCAGGAACTCTTGCTGTGGATGTTTACGTCCACCTTGTGGAGGAACAGAAGCCACTGTACCCTCAATCAGTTTAAGTAAGGCTTGTTGTACACCTTCACCTGATACATCACGTGTGATTGATGGGTTATCTGATTTACGAGAAATTTTGTCGATTTCATCAATGTAAACAATACCACGTTGTGCTTTTTCTACGTCGTAGTCACATTTTTGTAGAAGCTTTTGAATAATGTTTTCAACATCTTCACCTACATAACCGGCTTCGGTTAGTGTAGTGGCATCGGCCATAGTAAACGGCACATCAAGTAAACGAGCTAACGTTTCAGCTAATAATGTTTTACCACTCCCGGTTGGGCCAATTAATAAAATATTACTTTTACCTAGTTCAACGTCTTGTTTAGTTGATTGATTGCGTAAACGCTTGTAGTGATTGTAAACCGCTACAGACAATACTTTTTTAGCATGGTCTTGACCAATAACGTAGTCGTCTAAGTGGTTACGAATTTCTTTTGGCACAGGTAATTTGTCAGCGGCATCATGCTTAGGCGCGATGTCTTTAATTTCTTCCCTGATAATATCATTACACAGCTCTACACATTCATCACAAACGTATACTGAAGGTCCTGCAATTAACTTTCGAACTTCATGCTGGCTTTTGCCACAAAAAGAGCAGTATAACAATTTATTACTTTTTTCGCCGTCTGTAGGAGTGTCAGACATTCAGCTACCTCATTTTATTACGTTGGCCACCAAAGTCTTGGTGGCTATTTTAATACGCTTTAACTATACCAAAATTTAGTGTTTTTCGCATAGTAACTCTCATTAGCAAGCATCACTGCTTGCAGGCATACTTACTTGCTACCGCGATTAGTAAATACTGAGTCAACAATACCGTAATCTACAGCTTGGCTTGCACTCATAAAATTGTCACGGTCCGTATCGCGTGAAACAACGTCAAGCGGTTGGCCAGTATGCTCAGCCATTAAGCGATTTAACTTGTCTTTAATAGACAGGATTTCTTTCGCGTGTATTTCAAAGTCAGACGCTTGACCTTGGAATCCACCTAACGGTTGGTGAATCATCACGCGTGAGTTTGGTAAACAAAAACGTTTACCCTTCGCGCCACCAGACAGTAAAAATGCGCCCATACTAGCCGCTTGGCCTACACAGATTGTGCTTACGTCTGGTTTAATAAAGTTCATTGTATCGTAAATAGCCATTCCCGCAGTGACAGAGCCACCCGGTGAATTGATATATAAGAAAATATCTTTCTCTGGGTTCTCTGATTCTAAAAATAGCATTTGCGCTAAGATCAGGTTTGCCATGTTGTCTTCAACTTGGCCCGTTAAAAAGATAATACGCTCCTTTAATAGCCTCGAATAAATATCAAACGAGCGCTCGCCTTTAGCTGTTTGCTCAACAACCATAGGGACTAATGCGTTTAGGGGATCTGTCATACCAGTGTTCATACTTATTTAATTCCTTATGCGCTTATACTTATTCTGAGAAAAGCATAATGATCATTTTTAGCTAATTAAGAACCACAAACTAAAATGGCCCGGGCACACTGCATAAACAGAGTAACACGAGCCATTTAATCGTTAGCGAGCGCTTAAGTCAATGACTTATTATGCACCTTGCTGTGGATTCATGATGTCATCAAATGCTTTTTCAACATCAGTCACAGTTGCTTTAGCTAAAATAGCTTCAACAGCTTGCTCTTCCATTGCTACATTACGCATTTGCTGCATTAGTTGATCATTTGCTTTGTAGTATTCTACTACTTCAGTTGGATCTTCGTATGCAGAAGCTACAGTAGCAATCAATGCTTCAACTTTAGCGTCATCAACTTTGATGTCATTCGCTTTAATCACTTCACCTAATAATAGGCCAGTTTTAACACGTGTTACAGCTTGTTCGTGGAACAATTCAGCTGGAAGCTCTGGCATGTTTTGACCATTGCCACCAAAACGTTGAGCAGCTTGCTCACGTAGAGCGTCAACTTCTTGGTCGATTAATGCTTTAGGCACTTCAACTTCGTTTTGCTCTAAAAGACCTTTGATTGCTTGGTCTTTTACGTTAGCTTTAACCGCTTGGTCTAGCTCACGCGTCATGTTCTTTTTAACTTCTTCTTTAAGCGCGTCTACGCCGCCTTCGGTAACACCGAATTTAGTTGCAAACTCATCGCTTAATTCAGGTAATTCTTGCGCTTCCACTTTTTTCACTGTGATAGTGAATTGAGCCGCTTTACCTTTTAAGTTTTCAGCATGGTAATCTTCAGGGAAAGTTACATCAGCAACCACTTCTTCGCCTGCTTTTTTACCAACGATGTTATCTTCAAAACCTGGGATCATACGACCTTGCCCAAGTTCTAATGGGAAGTCTTCAGCTTTGCCGCCTTCAAATTCTTCGCCGTCGATAGTACCAACGAAATCAACCGTTACACGGTCGTTTGCGCCAGCCGCTGCATCAACATCAGCCCAAGAAGCGTGTTGCTTACGAAGTGTTTCTAGCATGTTTGCTAAATCTTCGTCCGTAACTTCTACCGCTGGTTTTTCAACAGCAATTTTCTCTAAACCTTGAACTTCAATTTCAGGGTAAACTTCAAATGTTGCTGAAAACTCTAAATCTTTACCTGCTTCAAGCGCTTTAGGAGCAAATGTCGGTGCGCCTGCAGGGTTAATTTTTTCAGCAACAATTGCTTCAATGTAATTACGTTGCATTACTTCGCCAGCAACTTCTTGACGAACAGCTGGTCCGAAACGCTTGTTGATTACTGATACTGGAACTTTACCAGCACGGAAACCGTCGATACGCTGCGTTTTTGACAGTTGTTGTAAGCGTTTTTTTACTTCGGTCTCAACGTTCTCTGCAGGAACGGTGATGGTCAGACGGCGCTCAAGGCCTTGAGTCGTCTCAACAGAAACTTGCATGATTTACCTCAATATTCAATTTTGGCGACTGTTCGCCTTCCTTACAAACAAAGTAATCTATAGGCGTCTTGATAAAATTCAAGCTTTGGGCTTAAAAAAATCCGTCGCTACCAGGAGATACCATTGCTGCTCTGCCCTTCGGGCACTATATTATTAAACAAATAGACGCGGCATTATAACCTAATATTTATGATAGTCGAGTGTAGGGGGCAATTATTTGGGGTAGATCAGGGTAGATAACGACTAAGCGAATAAAAAACAGACTAATTAAGTGAAAATACGATTAGTAAAGAAAAAATTAAGGGAGTTGCGTAATAAAAGTAGAATTTAGATGTGTTTTACTTAGGGGAAAATGGTCGGCGATGCAGGATTTGAACCTGCGACCCCTTGGACCCAAACCAAGTGCGCTACCAAACTGCGCTAATCGCCGATGTAGATATTTTCTCGAATACTCAAACTTAGATTTTAAGACCACTTATAAGAAAGTGGTCGGCGATGCAGGATTTGAACCTGCGACCCCTTGGACCCAAACCAAGTGCGCTACCAAACTGCGCTAATCGCCGATATTCTTTTTTTGTAAATTGGGGTGACTGATGGGGCTCGAACCCACGACAACCGGAATCACAATCCGGGGCTCTACCAACTGAGCTACAATCACCACGGCATTACAATGTTTTCAAAATGGCGCACCCAGAAGGATTCGAACCTTCGACCGACGCCTTAGAAGGGCGTTGCTCTATCCAGCTGAGCTATGGGCGCATCGAAAACTTCATAGTTCACTAGTAAGTTAAATTGTTATGAGTAAACATAAAAATGGTCGGCGATGCAGGATTTGAACCTGCGACCCCTTGGACCCAAACCAAGTGCGCTACCAAACTGCGCTAATCGCCGATACTTACTATTGTCTGCGAGTGACCTCGTTGACAACGGGGTGCATAATAGTGATTTGACCGGGTTAGGTCAAACGTTTTTTTAAGAAAAAAAATCAATTGCTCATTTTTAGTTCATAATGCTCAAATATTACGATACAGGGATAAATTTTAAACTCTTTTTTTATAATTCGGGGGCTTATAATTTAAAAGCAACTTGGCGCTCAACCGCTTTTCTGCGAAAATAGTCGCCATATTAAAAAATGAGTAAGGTAAAGGTGTTTTTCTTTATCGGCATTTTAACCCCTATATATGCATTCGTTTTTTAAATGTATCGGTATCAAGTTAATTAACCTAATTAAAGGTCACCCATGACGGCAAACATCATTGATGGTAAAGCAGTAGCAAAACAAGTACGTAGCGCAGTGGCTGAACGAGTTTCAGAACGTGTTGCACAAAACCTAAGAGCCCCAGGATTAGCTGTGGTGCTGGTTGGACAAGACCCAGCAAGCCAAGTTTACGTTGGTTCAAAACGTAAAGCCTGTGAAGAAGTTGGTTTTATTTCTAAATCTTTTGATTTACCCGCAGACACTACAGAGCAAGCACTATTAGCATTAATTGATGAATTGAATGTTGATGGCGAGGTTGACGGTATTTTAGTGCAACTTCCTTTACCTGCAGGCTTAGACGCGGAAAAAATTCTTGAGCGTATTACCCCGCATAAAGATGTTGATGGCTTTCATCCTTATAACATTGGTCGTTTGGCGCAGCGTATGCCAGCCCTTCGCCCATGTACACCTAAAGGTATTATCACCTTATTAGATTCAACTGGCGTGCGTTACAAAGGCATGCACGCAGTGGTTGTGGGCGCCTCTAATATTGTAGGTCGTCCTATGTCACTTGAACTGTTGTTAGCTGGCTGTACTACTACTGTTTGTCATAAGTTTACCCAAGATTTAGAAACCCATGTTCGCCGTGCTGATTTACTGGTTGTTGCCGTAGGCAAACCAGAGTTTATTCCTGGCGATTGGATAAAAGACGGTGCGATTGTTATTGATGTGGGTATTAACCGTTTGGACAGCGGTAAATTAGTGGGTGACGTTGAGTACGCCGTTGCAGAACAAAAAGCTGACTTTATTACTCCTGTACCAGGCGGTGTAGGCCCGATGACAGTTGCCAGCTTAATTGAAAATACATTAGAAGCGTGTGAGAAATATCACAGCTAATAAGCAAAAACAAAGCAATGAAGAGCCCGCTTAATTGCGGGCTTTTTGTATCATCATTCTACGTTTTATTAAGTCCAAGCCTTGTGGCAAAACCGAAAACACAATCATTAATAACATAATCGCGTATTGCCAATTTGCATACTGCTCGTTAATTAATATTCCTGCACATAAAATACCGGCAATTGGGTTGGCTATAGTGCCAAAAGTAAATTCAACTACTGACATTCGTCCTAATAACCAAACATATAGGATGTAAGCCAAAGCAGTGTTAGGTATCACCAGCCAAAATAACGCCAGCCATTGGGTGCTAGTTATTGATGCAGTTAAAAATTGATACTGCTGTGGAGCAAAATAAAAAGCTTGAACCATAGCGGCAATTGCTAACAAGCTACCGCCAATGATTAACTGCCAGGTAAGTACCGTCCACCAGTGAACTTTAGCGGTTACTTTTTTTACCAGCGTACTGCCTATAACAATAGTTAATAGCGCCCCTATCAGTGCCACTACTCCCAATACATTAAGTGCTACATGCTGTGGATCAAATAAGCGCCATGCTAAAACCACTAAAGCAAGGGCACAAAAACCTTGCACTAACGCAGGCCGTTGCCGTTTAACAAGCCAGGCATACAATAATGCCACTACCGGTACAGACACCATACCCACGCCTGCAATAGCTGCAGGTAGGTTAATTGCCATTACAAAAATAAAACTAAAAAATAGCGCAATATTAATCGTGCCGATTAAAAAGATACCAGGCCATTGCTTTGCTGTTGGCCAAGAAGGTTTAAATAACAACAATAATAAACCAGCAGGCAGTGCACGTATGGCCCCTAATAAAATTGGCGGCCACTCTGGGGTTGCGTATTTAGTTACCGCATAAGTTGTTCCCCACAAAAAAGCAGGGATCATGGCAAGTAAAATATTCATTAATTTTCCATTTTTAAACTGATGAATGCGAGTTTAAAACCTCAACCATAATTGAGGTCAAGAATATCAATTTTATTAAAAACATAATCAATTTAATGCAATTGATATAACCAAAAAAGGGTTACCCTATGGCAACCCTTTTTTTTGTGATCCGCGCGTTATGGCTAAATCCGCAAAGGTTAATAACCTCTATGCTTTACGCCACGTTGTTTTTCCCGCTGAATCTTCAAGTATTACACCCAGTGCATTTAAAGCATCGCGAGCTTCATCTGCTGCAGCCCAATTTTTACTCGCACGTGCGTCATTACGTTTTACAATCAGTGCCTCAATTTCAGCCACTTCATCGTCGTTTTGACTGCCTTGTAAAAATGCCTCTGGTGCTTGTTGAGCAATACCAAGTATTTCACCTAAGCTACGTAGAATAAAGGCTAAATGTCCTGCTTTTTCGCTATCACTGTCTTTTACTCGATTTAGCTCTTTAGCAACTTCAAATACAACCGGTAATGCTTCTGGCGAATTAAAGTCATCATTCATAGCTCTTCTAAACTTAGCCACATACTCATTACCTTCAAGCTCACATTCAACTGGCTCAACACCACGTAATGCCGTGTAAATACGCTCAAGTGATGAACGTGCTTGGTCTAAGTTTTCTTGCGAGTAATTAAGCTGGCTGCGGTAATGGCCTGATATTAAAAAGTATCGAACCGACTCAGCGTCGTATTGTTTTAATACTTCACGGACAGTAAAAAAGTTATCTAACGATTTAGACATCTTCTCTTTGTTAACTTGTACCATACCGGTGTGGATCCAAGTATTAACGTATTGGCCGTTATTTGCACAGCATGATTGCGCAATTTCGTTTTCGTGATGTGGGAACTGTAAATCTGAACCACCACCATGAATATCAAAATGCTCTCCTAAGTGCTTTGAACTCATCGCTGAACATTCTATGTGCCAACCAGGGCGACCCTCACCCCAAGGTGATGACCACGACGGCTCCCCTGCTTTGGCTTTTTTCCATAAAACAAAGTCAAGTGGGTCGTCTTTATCTTGTGCTACTTCAACACGCGAACCTGATTGCAACATGGTTAAATCTTGTTGCGAAAGCGCCCCGTACTGCTCAAAGGTAGAAACATCAAACAATACATCACCATCGGCTGCAACATAAGCGTGGCCTTTGGCAATCAAACGCTCAACCATAGCAATAATTTCATCCATGTGGCCGGTTACGGTTGGCTCTATATCAGGACGTAGCATATTTAAACTGTCAAAGTCTTCATGCATAGCTTTAGTCATACGCACGGTTAAGTCGTTAATCGCCTCACCGTTTTCATTTGCGCGCTTGATAATTTTATCATCAACATCGGTAATATTACGTACATACTTTAAATCGTAACCTAAGTGGCGAAGGTAGCGAACAATTACATCAAAACCCACAAATGTGCGTGCATGGCCAATGTGACAGTAATCATAAATGGTGATACCACACACATACATGTCGATTTTTCCATCGACCATAGGTTTAAACTCTTCTTTTTGGCGTGTCAGTGTGTTGTATATTTGTACCATTTAGTTGCTTTCCTTCACGATTAACAGAAAAGCTATGTTACCACTTGCTAAGCACGGGCTCTAGCGGTTTATAACAAACCTAACATCTACTTTGTTAATCTGGGTCAACTACGATAAAATAGCGCCAATATTTAAACTAGCTATAGGAAACCTCATGGTTGTTCTACACACAAACTTTGGTGATATCACCATTAAAATGCACGAAAGCGAAGCTCCAAATACAGTAAAAAACTTTTTAGAGTATGCAAACTCAGGTTTTTATAACGGCACTATTTTTCACCGTGTAATTGATGGTTTTATGGTTCAAGGCGGTGGTTTTGCATCTGGCATGGAGCAAAAAGAAGTAAACGACCCAATTGAAAATGAAGCTAACAACGGCCTATCTAACAAAGTAGGTACTTTAGCAATGGCGCGTACGCCTGATCCACACTCAGCTACAGCGCAATTTTTCATTAACGTGAATAACAACGACTTTTTAAACCACAGCAGTGAAACATCACAAGGCTGGGGTTACTGTGTGTTTGCTGAAGTAGTGGAAGGCATGGACGTAGTAAATAAAATCAAAGGTGTTGCTACAGGTAGTAATGGTTTTCACCAAGATGTACCACTTGAAGATGTGGTAATTGAAAGTGTAACTGTAAGCTAAAACCTCCTTATTCTTCACAGAATACATAAAGCGGGTATTCACCCGCTTTTATTTAACTGGAATCACCATGACTCGCCAAACCTACTTTATTGCTGATTTACATTTGAGTGAAAATCGCCCAGATATTACAGCGGCATTTTTTAAGTTTTTACACTCCCATATTGTTCCTCAAAAAGTAGACGCCCTATATATTTTAGGTGATTTTTTTGAAGTTTGGGTTGGTGACGATTATGTTAGCGAACTTTCAGCAGCAGTGGCAGAACAACTAAAAGCGGTTAATAACTTAGGTATTCCTATTTATTTTGTACACGGTAATCGCGACTTTATCATGCGAGAACAGTACGCCGATATGGCAGGAATGACCTTACTGAATGAGCAAACAGTGATCGACCTCTACGGCACTCCTACTGTCATTTTGCACGGTGATGAAATGTGTACCCAGGATGTTGAGTACCAAAAGTTTCGTCGAAAGAGCCGTGGTTGGTGGTGGCCTAAACTTATGCTTGCTATGCCATTGTGGTATCGTAAAAAAATAGCCCGTGATGCACGTGAAAAAAGTAAGCTCAGCCAAGCTAATAAGCCAATAGAAATACTGGATGTGGTGCAAAGCGCAGTACTCGAAACCTTCGCCAAACATAACGTGGCTAATATGATCCACGGCCATACTCACCGCCCTGATGTACATACCTATGAAGTTAATAACCAAACGCTTACTCGCACAGTATTGGGCGATTGGTATACTCAAGGATCGTATTTAGTGGTGACCCCTAATTTTCAAGAGTTAGTTTCGACCCCCTTGTAGGGTTTTTAGCCTTTATTGACTAATCGTAATGAGACTTTGCTTTTAAGTCAGGTAAAGTAATAATAAATTGTGTTTTAAAATAGGTATCGCTTTGTGGTTCTGAATGAAGTTTGATGTCCCCTTTTAAAACCTTGGTTACCCATTGATAAACTATATAAACCTAAACCCGTGTTACCTCTAGCTGTAGTATAAAAGGGTTCAAATATATCTGCCATTATCTGACACGCTCAGCCTCACCCTATTATTAGTCGCTTGTTCGACTTTTATTTCTATTACCCCCTCCTGCTTTTCATCAAAAGCATGGTTTAGCGCATTAACCACTGAGTTTTCGACCTCCTAAGAAATAATACCTGGCAAGCTAATTATATGTTTATTAAGTAAAAAACAGTTTTCACTTTTATTGGCGAGTTTTTTAACCTGGAGTTTAATGACAATAATAGCTCTTCAATAATTTTTTCAATATCACATGCTATAAATTAATCATTATGGCGATCAATCGCCATTTTTTTAAAACTTTTTACTAATACGGCGGTTTTATTTAAATTAATTTTAGCCAGCGCTAGGCTCTCTCCAATACTTGTTGTAATACTTTCTAACGTTGATTTAGTCTGCCCCTGTTTCATCGCTTCATTTAATTTATTCAATGACATATCTGCATTTGAAACAGAAATAACGGTTCCACCGATAGGCGTATTCATTTCATGAGCAACACCTGCCACGAGCAACCCTAATGAGGATAGTTTTTGCGCTTCAATTAACCCTTCTTGCAGTTGCTGCTTAATTGTGGCATCAAGCTCACGATTAACGATATCTAGCTCTATCTTTTCAATATGTAATTTATGTGACAAGGCTAATAGCTGATTTTGAAACTGCTAATTTCTTTAAGCACAGCATAGGAAAGAGGCCATATCGTGCTTAGCGTTAATACTTCTAGATGCTTCAAGCACCAGCTATAAACCTTGCTTAGCTGACCTAATTTGTGAAATATACTCCCATGTACGTATGTTACTATTAACAATTGATTGCAGCTTATCTGCTGTAATATCTGATTTATTCCAGTATTCATCGATATCGAGCATTTTCATGATACCGCTCTCTGGTGCAAAACCAGGTTGCCTCTTAACAGCACAATACGCATTTCTGCGTTACCGATGACCTCTCGAATAGTATTCACCAAACGCAGACCCGAGTCATCCTCCTCCATCACCACATCTGTGAACTACCCATCGACGCCACTCCGTGTCGATCAATGGGCTTCTACAGCCTTGACTTGGAGACTAGGCTGCTTCTTTTTTCTCAGTTCCAACAGCAAACTTCGATAGCTCGAAGACTTTCGTTTTAATGGCTGATTTCTGCTGAGATGTGGGGGTAACCCTTGCGACGATCCCAGCCGCAATCAAATCTAATTCACCTGTTTTTGCTATGCTTTTAGCCGCTGACAAGTCTCGGCTTTGGTAAGTTTCACAAGCCATACATGTGAAATATCTGTCGTTCAATGTTAAAACATGATGTTGGCCGCATTCAGAACAAACCCCAGTGGATTTTTCAAACCTGCCAATCTCGTGATAAAGTTTACCTTCAAGCTCAAATTCGGGGTCTTATAGTTTAATAGCAACTTGGCGCTCAACCGCTT
>NZ_KK070023.1:1566971-1830180 GCF_000576475.1 Pseudoalteromonas sp. SCSIO_11900 | reverse complement strand
TTGTTTGGTTTTTTGCCAGCGATTTGAACCTTTAGTTCGGCGTGCAAGCTGGCGTTGCAATTGATTTAACTTTGTTTTTGACTGCTTTAAAAACTTGGGGTTATCGACCACAAAACCATCTGAGCCAACAACAGTTTGCTTTGAGTTAATGTCAAAACCTGTGATTGTTTTTAAAACTTGTTTAGCTGTTTTGCACTCAACTTCTTGAGTGATGCTGCATCCCCATTTTCCGTGGTGATACTGGATAGTTACAGTCTTGATTTTACTTGCTAGTTTGCGATGCAAGATAATGGGTATCTTGCCTACCTTTGGGATACTGATAGCACCATTTTCAATGCGGATACAGTTCGAGTTATTGACCGCTCGAAAACTATCGTTGTGAAGTTTTTTCTTTTTATATGAGATCTTGTGCTTTGGAAAGCGTTGCAAGCGACCTTTAGTAAAAGCATTCTTGAGCGCTAATTCCAGGTCGCGGGCAACTTGTTGAGCTGCCGCAGAATCGAACGCTTTGATCCAGTTAAACTCTTCGAACGTCTTGATATCTTTAAGTAGTGAGGCCATGTCTTTGTAAAACAAAAACGTTTTATCGTGCTCGTATCGACGCATGTTCTCAGACAACAATAAGTTCCAAATGCCACGCGCTGTCGCGCCAAACTCAACGAGTTTAGCTTCTTGCTCTGGCGTAGGATTTAGCCTGTAGTTGTATCTAAGCGTCTTTTTCATATACTGTATAGACTACTGTATGGAAATGAGTTGTCAAGATGGAATATGAAACTAAGTCTCACTGTAAATATTTAATAGCGCTATATTTAATACTTGTAGCTAAATATAGAAAACAATTGTTAAAAGGTGATGTAGGTGATTTTGTAAAACAAAAAATCACTGAAATTGCAGAGCGCTCAGAATTTAATATCGAAGAGATGGAGGTGGACAAAGATCATATAGACATATTGCTAACGATTTCTCCCAATATCAGCGTTGCGAGTTACGTTAGGAGAATTAAACAATCTACAACGCAAAGTCTATGGTCGAGATTTAAATGGTTTAAAAGCAATTCTGGGTTAAAAAGACAGTTTGGTCTGACGGATATTTTGTTTGCTCTGTTGGAAATGCGGCTGCTGATACAATTCGAAAATACATTCAAGAGCAGGGCTAACTATTCCGATTCATCCCATCGACGACGCTTCGCGTCGAACAATGGGTTTTCTCGGAAAATTTCGATAAATAAGGTATGGCCCATTTATTAAAATGAATTACAAAGCAATATAGATCGTTGATAACTCAAAATTCGACTTGCTTAAATATTAGGAGAGAGTTTTGGAAGTGTCTAATTTAAAAATAATTTTGATACTAAAGTATGTGCTACAACAACATAACGCATTTGTAGCACTCAAGTATACTAAGCACTTTTACTTAACGGTGTTCCACTGTGAAACTTAAAGTCTTCGTCATCAGATAAAATTAACTGTGATTCTATTTCAGCAAATTCTTTTACCCGCTCGGTAATATCAAAATCAGCAATGTCTTGAGCAAGGGTTAAATAATCTTGGTAATGACGTGCCTCAGAGCGCAGCAATGAAATATAAAAATCCCCTAAGCGTTTATCTACATGCGGGGCAAGCTTGGCAAAACGTTCACACGAGCGAGCTTCTATGTAAGCACCTACAATAAGCTTATCAACTAAGGCATTAGGCTCAAACGTTTTAACATTGCGTAGCATGCCTTTGGCATAACGACATGGCGTTATACTTTTATATTCAACACCGTATTCATCCATAATTTCGAGGACTTGATAGAAATGATGCAGCTCTTCTTTAATCAGCATTACCATTTTATCAATTAAATCTTGGCCATAAGGCGAGTTAGATTTAGGGATAATGGATTTAGTGAGTTTATTTTTAGCCGCTAAATCACGCCAATTTCCCTCACGTTTATAAATAAGCGTTTCAAACGGTTTAAGCCATTCAAGCAGTGCATCACTGCTGTCTTTATCTACCGCATACTTACGAATTAAAAACATGGCACTTTGCGCCGCTTTTAATTCACATATTAAGTGATCAATTAATATGATGGGTAAGTTTTCTTTTTTGATTGCTTGTTCAACCCACTCATCGGGAGTACTGCATAATAAAAAATTGTTAATTGGTTCTAAAAGCTGGCTATGTGGCACGCTGACTACTCATTGCTAAAAATTGCGATTATGGCATTTTAACATGAAATATTACGCTGAATAAAATAAACACTCGCTCTTATTGCAAGCATGTGGATAACTTGACTTTGTATACTTACTGAACCATAACTAAATGGACTGTATAAAAACAAACCAATTATAACCAAACAGTAATATATCCTTTTATGGAGAGCACGCAATGATACTAAATCACCTATGGGGCTTATACGCCCACCCACTCGAAGAATGGCAAACAATTGATAACCGTCACGAAAGCTTAACCTATAGCTTATCGCATATTTTGCTTATCGCTTTATTTCCCTCAGCAATGGGGTACTACTCATCGGTTTACTTAGGCTGGAGTATAGGTACAGGTAATCCAGTATTTTTAACCCATGAAAGCGCACTGATGATTGCCGCAGCCATGTATTTCGCTTTAATTGGCGGTGTATTTGCGCTGGCCTATTTAGCCCATTGGATGGCGGTTACTTTTGGTGCTAAACCGACTTTTACCCAAACAATTGAGCTGGCAGCTTATACCGCTACACCGGTATTTATGTCAGCATTGGCTGCTTTTTGGCCTGAGCTGTGGTTTGTGGTGTGTGTTGGATTAGTGGCCCTGGCCTACTCAGTTTATTTACTGTACACCGGCGTGCCAATTTTGATGCACATTCCGCAGGAGCGCGGCTTTATTTATGCAAGCTCTGTTGTTACCTGTGGATTAATTTTACTGGTTATTATATTAGCACTTACCGCTATGCTATGGACCAACGGTATTATCAGCCCCATGTTTACTTAAATATTCCTTTATCATAGACGCAAAAAAGGAGCTGTTAAGCTCCTTTTTTTATTAGCCTTAAAATACTATCAGGCTAACATTACATTATTAATCAGATTCGTTTTCATCTTGATTATGTATTTCTAAACCAGATGACATCGCGTTTTCACGGATGCTTTTAGCTGAATCGTTGCGCAGCTTATCTATACGGTTTAAGTAATCTTGATCAATGTCGCCAGTAATGTATTGTCCGTCAAACACTGATGTTTCAAACTTAGTGATCTCTGGGTTTTCTTGGCTAACGGCAGCAATTAAATCGCTTAACGATTGAAAGATTAAACCATCAGAGCTAATGCTTTGGTTAATATCTTCTACTTCACGGCCGTGTGCAATAAGTTCTGCCGCAGATGGCATATCTATACCGTATACATTTGGAAAGCGTATTTCAGGTGCTGCTGATGCAAAGTAAACATTTTTAGCGCCTGACTCGCGTGCCATCTCTACAATTTGTGCTGAGGTGGTACCACGTACAATTGAGTCATCAACAAGTAGGACATTTTTACCTTTAAACTCACGGTCAATCGCATTGAGTTTTTGGCGAACTGATTTTTTACGTAGCTCTTGACCTGGCATAATGAACGTACGGCCAATATAGCGGTTTTTAACAAAGCCTTGGCGATACGGTAAGTCAAGCACGCGTGCCATTTCTAATGCAATATCACACGAGGTTTCAGGAATAGGAATAACCACATCAATGTCTTTGTCTGCCCATTCACGCGCTACTTTTTCACCTAACTTAGTCCCCATATTTACACGCGCTGCATACACTGACATACGGTCAATGGTTGAATCCGGTCGCGCAAAATAAACAAATTCAAAAATACACGGTGAGTAAGACACTTTATCTGCACAGCTTAAAGAGTGAAACTCTCCATTTTCAGTAACATAGATAGCTTCGCCTGGGGCAACGTCACGAACAAATTCAAAACCGTCAGGCTTTAATGCTACGCTTTCTGAGGCAAACATGTATTCAGTGCCGTTTGCTGATTCACGTTTACCAAACACCAATGGACGAATACCGTTTGGATCGCGAAACGCCACAATACCATGACCGATAATCATGGCGATAGTGGCATAACCGCCACTTACTTTATTGTTGACTTCAGTAACCGCGGTGAAAATGTCTTCAGGGTCTAATTTTAGTTTGTCTGATTTACTTAGCTCATGCGCCATGATGTTAAGTAAAATTTCAGAATCAGAAGTCGTATTAACATGGCGACGTGCCTCTGAAAATAACTGCTCTTTTAACGACTCGGCATTGGTTAAGTTACCATTATGCGCAAGCGCTATACCAAATGGAGAGTTTACATAAAACGGCTGAGCCTCTGACGAGCTTGAAGAACCCGCCGTTGGGTAGCGCACATGGCCAATGCCAATGTTGCCTTGCAAACGTTTCATATGACGAGTGTGAAATACATCTTTCACTAGGCCATTTGCTTTGCGCAAGCTAAATGTATTGTTCTCAATAGTTATGATACCCGCAGCATCTTGGCCACGGTGTTGCAAAACGGTTAAGCCATCATAAATCGCCTGATTAACTGGCGATGTTCCGACTATTCCAACGATACCACACATGTAATTTATCCTCGCCGATTAACGGTTTACTGAATTTAAAAAGCTCGAGTTGTTTTCTAGGTACGAAAAGAACCATTCAACTACAAAGCCAAATTCTGGAATCAAAATGGAGTTGCCCCACCAATGCGTATTAGGCGCACCAGTAAAAGCATCAAGAAAGAAGAGTAACGCGCTCACGACCAACACGCCTCGAAGAGCACCAAACACCACACCAAAAACACGGTCTGTGCCGGATAATCCGGTTCGCTGTACAAGCTCACCTAAAATATAGTTTAGTAAACCGCCTAACAATAGCGTCGCAAAGAATAATATGGCAATGGCCGCCGCATTTCTTAAAAGGGGTTCAGAAATGGATGTTAGGAAGGAAGCTAAATATTGATAAAATAAGCTGGAGATGATGAAAGCCCCTGCCCATACCGCTAATGACATAGCTTCTTTAACAAAGCCGCGTATTAAACCGATGATGGTAGAGAGTGCAATAATGCCAATAATGGCGTAATCAACCCAGATCATAAGAACCAATTAGTCGCTAATTTTGGGCGCATTCTATACCTAAACCTCCTTGTGATGCAAGTTTAAGCGTGAGATTACAGGTGAGTAAACACACACCATTATTAGATTAAAAATAGCGCAGATTCACCGTTATAAAAACAACAAACATTTTGTTTATAGCGCATCTATTTTGCTATTTTTGTGTGGGCATTGATAAGTAATGGTAGCGAGCTAAAATGGGATAAAGGTCTAGTTAAACGTATAAAATAAGACGAGGTAAGTGTGTAATATCTTGCGATAAACACACTTCCTTTTATTGAATTTATTTGGTCACTTCAAATTGAGTAACTTTACCGTTTAGTTTAGTTAGCTCTTTCAGCGCGGGAAGTTGAGACTGCAGCTCATTTTTATTTAATGACGGTCCTACAAATACTTTAGTTAAAGTACCATTTGGCGTTTTAATTGGCCTAGTAAAGCTTTTAAAACCTTTCGTTTTTAGCTTTGCCTGCAACGCTTTTACATTTGCCGCATGAGAAAAACTACCAAGCTGAATGACATACGCCATACTTGTTAAGTTTTCATTAGTATTACGCGTAGCGTTATTTTGCCCGGTAGTTACTGTGCCTTGCTTTGTATCGGCTATGACCGCTTCAACCATTGCTGGCTGTGCAGTAACGTCAGTTTCAGCAGAGCTGTTTTGTTGCTCAAATGCAGCATCATCAGGCTGAATATCTTCAATTTCATCCTCTTTTAATGGTTCTGTATTTGCCACTTGCTGATCAATTGATTCTTGTAAATCAATGGTTTTGAACTCAGAGCGTTCTGGAATCGCTTTAAAGCCTTCTTTATAGTGCGCTTTTTCACCATCGAGTATATTGGGAATAAACACAATTGCTGCGATCACCACAATACTTGTACCGACTAAGCGATTAATAAAACCTGAGTTCACCGACATCCTCTCTATTTTTTAAAGTAATGAATAGCGCCAGCCACGGTAAAAAATGAACCAAATACAATTAATAGTGTGTTACTTGGCTGGTTTGGCAAGATAGTATCCAATGCTGCCTCTACGCTATTATAACCCTGTTTAAAATAACTATTAGGAATACTTAAAAGTGCCTGATGTAGATTAGCAGCGCTATCGCCGCGTGGGCCCTCTAAGCTCGCAAACGACCATTCATCTACTACATCACTAACTTCTTTAAGCACACCGACCTTATCTTTATCAGCAAGCATAGCGGCTAATGCATGAATTTTAAAGCCTTTATCTTTATAGCTTGCTAATTTAGTCGCTAAATAGCGAGCTGATTCAGGGTTATGTGCCACATCGGTATACACTAATGGCTCTGCACTTAGTTGTTGAAAACGTCCCTCAACGACTAAGTTCACTAAACACTGAGTAATCACCTCATCGCTCGGTAATAAGTTTAATACCGATAGTGCGGTTAGTGCCGTGGCTACGTTTTGACATGGAATTGCTGGTTTAGGTAACTCAAGATTATGCTCTTTAAATTGCCAACTAAAACTCTGCGCGTGCTCTTTAAAAATAAAGTCGCTGCCAGATAACACCATATTAGCGTTAATTTCTTTACCATAATCGGTCATTGTATGTGGAATATTTAAGTCCCCAATAATTGCAGGAGTACTCTCTCGAAAAATACCCGCTTTGTCATAAGCAACTAATTCACGCGTGTCACCTAAGTATTCTTTATGATCTAAGTCAATCGTGGTAATGATGCTGGCATAGGGGGTAACAATATTGGTCGCGTCAAAACGCCCGCCTAAACCTACCTCTAACAGCACGTAATCAACCTCTAAACGCTTGAATATTGCTAACGCGCCTAAGGTGCCATATTCAAAATAAGTCAGTGGGGTGTCACCACGACCTTGTTCTAATAAATTAAACGCATCGACATGGTATTGATCATCAAGCTCTGCGCCATTAACGCGCACTCGCTCGTTGTATCGAATTAAATGCGGAGAGGCATACGTACCTACGCTGTAACCTTGCGCAAGTAATAACGATTCTAAACAGCGCGCAGTTGTGCCTTTGCCGTTTGTGCCGCCAATAAGAATAATTTTGCTGGAAGTGTTTAATAAGCCAATGTTGTTTGCAACAGCAGCGACGCGTTCAAGTCCCATCTCTATATTTGCAGGGTGAACACTTTCTAAATAACAAAGCCAATCATCAAGGCTTGATGATTGGCTAGGAATTGTTTTTGTCATAGCATGTAATCAGTAAAGCTGAAATTTACGCTACTCTATGCTCTTGTTCCGTAGAAGGCAAGTTCATAAATTTTGCTAAGATACGTGCTAGCGTATCGCGCATTTCTCGACGGTCTATAATCATGTCGATTGCGCCATGTTCTAACAAGAATTCACTGCGTTGGAAACCCTCTGGTAGCGTTTCGCGAACAGTTTGTTCAATAACACGCGGACCGGCAAAACCAATCAAAGCTTTAGGCTCTGCAACGTTAATATCACCAAGCATTGCCAATGATGCTGATACACCACCCATTGTTGGATCTGTCATTACCGAAATAAACGGTAGGCCTTTTTCAGTCATTTTAGCCAGTGCCGCACTGGTTTTAGCCATTTGCATAAGTGACATAAGGGCTTCTTGCATACGTGCACCGCCCGATGCAGAAAAACAAATCAGCGGCATATTATGCTCTAAACATTGGTCAACCGCGTCAACAAAACGGGCACCCACTACCGATGCCATTGAGCCACCCATAAATGAGAATTCAAATGCAACAGCAGCAACCGGAATACCTTTTAGGTTCCCTTTCATTGCGACAAGCGCGTCTTTTTCACCGCTTGACTTTTGAGCTGCATTGATACGATCTGAGTATTTTTTTGAGTCTCTAAATTTAAGCACATCTTTAGGTTCGTGTTGGGCACCTAACTCGTGACGATCGCCTTCATCTAAAAACTGTTCAAGACGTTTACGACCACTAACACGCATATGATGATCGCATTTAGGGCATACGTTCAGTGATTTTTCTAATTCTGCTTTATATAAAATTGAATCACATGACGTACATTTAGCCCATACACCTTCTGGAATTTCTTTACGACCTGAAGACTTAGTCGTTTTTGGTAAGATTTTTTCTAGCCAACTCATTTGCAACTCTCTTAATGCTGTTCTGTGTCGCGAGTCTACATGTTAACCATGCAAACAAATTTTTCCAATTAAAACATGAATTACGCTGTCACGGTATAAAAAACTGGTCTTAGTAGTTAGCAATACGAATAACAGCGTATAAATTTAGCCTCAAAATATACGCACCTCGTTACTTATCAAATATCACTATCGGCTAAAAACAATGGTCCTAGCGGCGTTCTAGGGATATTAAAATGTTCTGGATAATCAACATCCACTAAATATAAACCTGCTGCTTTTGCTGTAGCGCTCGCTTTAGCTCGCTCTTTAACATCTAGCAGCTCTTTTAACCAAATTGGTTCATGTTTATGTAAGCCAATATCCATTAAACAACCCGTAATATTACGTACCATATGGTGTAAAAACGCATTAGCTTTAATATCAATAATGACATAAGCACCTTGGCGCTGTACCGATAAATGATGAATCGTTCGCGTTGCCGTATTAGCTTGGCAGTGCAGCGCTCTAAACGAGGTAAAGTCATGCTCACCTAGTAAATATTGACACGCCTGCTGCATTTTCATTTCATCTAATGGGTGATGAAAATGTGTAACACCTTCATTTAATACCGCACCACGAAACGCATAATTGTAAATAACATAACGATAACGACGAGCAGTTGCACTAAAGCGGGCATGAAAGTCTTCCGCCACAGGTTGTGCAAAACGAATAGCAATATCTTTGGGTAATAAGGTGTTCATGCCTAATGTAAAGGCCACCATTTCACGTTCAGCATGTGTATCAAAATGCACTACTTGTCCAGTGCCATGTACACCGGCATCGGTACGCCCTGCACATACAATTTCAACTGGATGATTACAAATGCGCGACAACGCTTTTTCTACTTCTTGTTGTACACTATTTACGTGTGATTGACGCTGCCAACCACTGTAACGTGCGCCATTGTATTCTACTCCAAGTGCTACTCGCATAATTACTGCTTTACCTACTGTGCTAATCGACGCTGCATTTTATGCTATATGGCGTTCCAATAAAAGCAGCGAACTAAGGTTCCTAACTATGCGATACAAAAAACCCGTTATTAGTGTTAGCCAATAACGGGTTTTACAGCTCAGATATCCTTTTCAGGATTAGCTATTGTTAGTTTTTCAGCTTAGCTTTTAGATTTTGTGCTTCTTCTTGCACATCGTCTGGGCCATTATTAATAATCTCATCTAAGATTTTAACTGCCGAGTCAGCATCATCTATCTCTATATATGCGTGAGCAAGATCAAGCTTTGCCGAGTAACCACCGCTTTGAGTATCGACATCCATAGGGTTATCACCAGCAAGTAATGAATCGTAGTCACCCAAACCAACATCCATATCAACGTCGGTGTAGGGCTCGTGATCTATATCCGCATCATCACTTTGCTCAAGTAATGCATCTATATCAACAAAGTCATCTTGATCTAATGGCTCAGTAACCTCAGGTTGCTCAATGAGCTCTTGCAACGATGGTGCTTTATCAGCTAAATCTTCATTAAGTAAGCTATTAAAATCAACATTGAATTCACTGCTGTCGCTTAAATCAACATCATCAGGTTCAGCCAACTCATTCAGTAATGAATCAAAATCTGTTTGTGTTAAATCAGCCATGAACTCATCATCTAGTTCATCATCTGAAATCATTTCTGATTCTGACGGTACTGACGTTTGCGTTAAATCAGCTTCACGATCAGCATTTGTTTGCTGATCGGTAAATTCAGCTGACTCTGTTAACGCATCAAATTGATCATCGTCAAAATCATCATTAGAGCTAACAACTTGCTCATCTGCAGCTTGTTCAGTCAGATCTGCAGACTCTGAAATATCATTACCTAAAGCTTGCTCTATATCTAACTCTGAAAACTCATTGTTAAGTAACAGCTCATCATCAAACTCATCTTCTAAACTATCGAGGTCGTTACCTGCTGATAGAGCATTAGCAAGATCTTGCTCTGCTTGGCTGGGTGACATGCCTGTGGCATCACCATCTAAATTATCACCTTGTAGCTCTTCTGGGGTTAGTGATTGTTGTTCCTCATCAGATAAAGGCAGTTCATTATCCAGCTCTAACTCAGGATACTCCCCAAGTTCTTCACTTGGGGTGATTATTTCAGGCTCATATAGCTCATCGTCTTCTGACGATAAATCGTTGCTTTGGATATCGCCAGCAAGCGGATCATCGCCTAAATCAATTTCCTCTTCATCAAGATCATCGTCTAAGTCATCCATTGACCAATCAGGTACTTGTTCATCCTCATCGCCTGTTACCTCAAGCTCACTTAAAAGATCATCAACACTTTTGAAGTTTTCATCATCGTATTCGTCAGGCGCATCTTCTGGGTCGAGTAAGGTTGAAGACGTATCGGTTAAATCATCTTCTGATCCAACATCAGGCGCTGCTTCAAGTTCTGGCTCTGTTTCTGATTCAGATTGCTCATCTAAGCCATCAACTGACCAATCAGGTGCCTCTACATAATCATCACTTGTTTGTTCTAACTCGCTCAGTAGCTCATCAGCGCTATCGAGATTTTCATCGTTGTACTCATCAAGCGCGTCTTCTAGATCGAGTAAATTAGATGACGTATCAGTAAAATCATCTTCTGATTCAACATCAAGTTCAGGCTCTGCTGCAATTTCTTGCTCTGCTTCAGTTTCTGGCTCGGGCTCAGCAAAAGATGAAGCGATAGATTCTACATCTTCACTATTTAACTCTTCTTGCGCGTCAGTTAAATCTTCAATTGAGTCCGCTAATGCATGATCTATTTCAGAATCATGAACATCACTTTCAGGTTGCTCTGTATCTAGTACATCGCCAATATCTACTTCGTCTTCATCAATTAAGCTGTCAATATCTGGCTCTTCAGTTTGAGCTTCAGTAGTTGGTTGTTCAGCATCGAGCAATTCATCAATATCAACTTCATCGTCTTCATCAACTAAGCTGTCGATATCCGCGTCTTTACTCTCTACATTAGCGGGTTGCTCTGCATCGAGTAAATCGTCAATATCAAATTCGTCATTTTCATCAACTAAGCTGTCAATATCCGCGTCTTTACTCTCTACATTAGCGGGTTGCTCTGCATCGAGTAAATCGTCAATATCAAATTCGTCATTTTCATCAACTAAGCTGTCAATATCGGTTTCTTCACTCTCTTCAGTAGCGGGTTGCTCTACATCGAGTAAATCATCAATATCAAATTCATCGTCTTCATCAACTAGGCTATCGATATCAGGCTCTTCACTTTGAGCTTCAGTAGTTGGTTGTTCAGCATCGAGCAATTCATCAATATCAACTTCATCGTCAACTAGGCTATCGATATCAGGCTCTTCACTTTGAGCTTCAGTAGCCGATTGCTCTGCATCGAGTAAATCGTCAATATTAACTTCATCGTCTTCATCAACTAAGCTGTCAATATCCGCGTCTTTACTCTCTACATTAGCGGGTTGCTCTGCATCGAGTAAATCGTCAATATCAAATTCGCCATCTTCATCAACTAAGCTGTCAATATCGGTTTCTTCACTCTGTGCAGTAGCGGGTTGCTCTGCATCGAGTAAATCGTCAATATTAAATTCGTCATCGTCTGCTGATGTGTCAGTTGCCTGCTCGTTATTTTCATCGAGTAAATCATCAATGTCGAAGTCTTCGCCCTCTTCGGCGAGCTCTTCACTGAGTGCAGCCATATCATCATTCGATTCACCTTTAGGTTCATCTGGCAGAGCATCGTCATCTTCTTCATCAAGCAGGCTATCTAAATCATCCGCACTTAAAATATCATCCGATTCGTCAAGATTAATTGCATCGCCCGTGTCATCTTCATCAGGGCTATCAAAATCTTGTTGCATGAAAACATCAAGTTCATCGCTCTCAGTATTTTCATCTTCAAAAACAACATCATCATTAAGTAAGCTTTCTAACTCATCTTGATCTAATAAACTGTCATCATCGAGATCATCATTAAACTCCACTTCATCAAGTAATACGTCATCCATGTTCTCATCTAACTGCACACTTAAATCATCAAGTGGATCGGGAGCAGGCGCTTCGTCAAGCGTGGGTTCTGGCATTTCATCTAGAGGGTCAGTATAAGCAGGCGCTTGTGGTATAAATTCATCATTGTTACTCTCAGGCTCTTGGTTATTACCACGCTTACGCAGCCACATAACTACAGCAAAAATAATCAACAACGCTGGAATGGTCATTAATAAAATGAGTACCAAAGGATTCGAGAGTAATGCAGCAAAGCTAAATTCATTCTCTTGCTCTGCATCTTTTAATTTTTGCTGCGCAATAATCTCGTTTTGCTTAACGATTAATTCTTTTAACTGTTGTTGAATTTCACTATCTTGGCTTAGTTGTAAACGAACTTTTTCTAACTCGTTTGAAATACCTGTCAGCTGTTTTTTAAGATTGTTGTTTTCAACTAAAATCTCTTCTACGTTACTAACCGAACTTTTAAACTGCTGCTGAAGCTCAACTAATTTATTACCTTGATCTGATTTAATCGCTTTTAATTCTTGTTGTAATTCTTTTTTGGCTTCATCAACGTCTGCTTTGCGGGCTTGGGTTACTTGTGTTTGTGCTGAATTGATCTCTGCTTGAGTGAGTGTCCCATTTTTCTTTTTTTCCCACAGTTCATCGTCTTGCTCAGAACGTTGCTTAGCTAATTGCGGGTTTACTCGTCTAATTTCTGCCAAAGTAGGTATTTTTAAATACGAACCACTTTGCATGTGATTTAAGTTTTGTTCTAAAAATGAGTTGGGGTTTTTGTTATACAAGGCCTGCATTACTTGATAAATGCTGACTGAGTTATCTGGGCGAACTTTAACGGCAATACGCCAAAGTGTATCGGTTGGTTTTATTGGCCCAATAGAGCGACTCTGCGCGCCATAATCTGCGCCTTTAGGCCCTCTTAATTGGGTACTGTCTTGAGAGTAAACAGTCGTTACCATCAGTGCAGACGCTAATATAATAAGTGAAACGAAACCGCGCATGCTGATCCTTTAATGTTTAAATGTTAACGCAGCGCTTTAAAATTGGCGCTTAAACATTGATTATTCTTGCCGTTGTTAGCCACGTGGCCAACGCACATTTTTATTACAATCTATTTTTATTGCAAGCTCTATTCCAGTTACAAACTATAAACCAGTTAAGCCATAATATCCATCGCAACGCATTGAAAATAAATACCTTAAACATCATGATAAAAATGTTTTTATGTTGTTTATCAAGATGTTTACACTCTCTCAGTTAATAAGTGGCAAAAAAATGGCGGTTAAAGCATAAAAAAACGGCAAACCACTGTGGTTTGCCGTTTATTGAAATCATCACTATTTTCAGGCTAATTACATATAATTAGCAATCAGTTCTTCTGCTATTTGTACACTATTGGTTGCAGCCCCTTTACGGGTATTATCACTTACTACCCACATATTTAATCCATGTGGGTGTGAAATATCAGCACGTAAACGGCCGATATAAACAGTATCATTACCACTGGCGTCTGATACAGCCGTTGGGTAGTCGCCAGCATCATCAATTAGCTCAACACCTGGCGCATCACTCAAGAGTTGCTTTACATGCTCAAAATCATAAGGCATACGCGTTTCAATATTAATTGACTCAGAATGACCAAAAAATACAGGGACGCGAACACAAGTCGGGTTTACCGCAATGGTTGTATCGCCTAAAATTTTATGCGTTTCGTTTACCATTTTCATTTCTTCGCGCGTATAGCCGTTATCTTCAAAGCTATCGATTTGCGGTATCACATTAAACGCAATTTGCTTAGGAAATATTTCGTTTTCCATTGGGCGTGCATTCATTAAATTTGCAGTTTGTTTAGCCAGTTCATCAACTGCCTCTTTACCCGCTCCCGACACCGCTTGGTAAGTTGAAACGTTAATACGATCAATGCCGTATGCATCATAAATAGGCTTAAGCGCAAGCATCATTTGAATGGTTGAACAATTAGGGTTGGCAATAATATTGCGATTTCTAAAATCGGCTAAGCTCGATGCATTTACTTCTGGCACAATAAGCGGCACTTCAAAGTCATTTCTAAAGTGCGATGTGTTATCAATAACGATACAGCCAGCGTCTGCGGCAATAGGGGCATATTTTTCAGATACACTGCCACCAGCAGAAAATAAACCGATATGCGCTTGGCTAAAGTCAAAGCCTTCAACATCACGTACTTCTATGGTCTCACCACGAAACTTTATATCTTCGCCAGCACTGCGGCTGCTTGCTAATAAAAACAGCTGATCGACCGGAAATTTACGATCTTCCAAAGTTTCAATGATTTGACGACCTACAAGGCCTGTAGCGCCGAGTACGGCAACGTTATATTTTTGCGACATATTTCATCCTCTGTAAGCACGATTAAAACAACCGTGCTAATTAAATTAGTTTGCTGTAGTAAAACCAAGCTGCGCAAGTGCAGCAAGCTCGGTGCTATCACCTTCAACCACCACGGTGCTAAATTCACGTCGGGTTGGATAATTTTTTCGTAAACTGTCAAAGCCTTCATCGGCCAAGTGACGCAGTAAAATGCCATCATCACGGCGTACGTCATAAACTAAATGCACTAAACGAGCTATATCTGTTTCGCTAAAACTATTTCCTAGGGCGACTTTTTTAATTGCAGGAGGCGGTAAAAAATCATCAAGCGATTTTATTGCGTTAACCCCTTTTAGCTCACACAAGCTTTGATACAACATTTGTGTGCCCCGAGCTTTACCCTCAAGAGTATGTCCGGCAATGTGCACACTGGCATAGCGAACATGCTCAAGTAACTCGGTTAAAATGTTAGGTTCGTTTTCCCACACATCCAACACTAAATCGAGCTCAGCACCGGCTTCCATCACCTCAAGTAATGCTTGATTATCAATCACATCACCTCGGCTGGCGTTAATTAAAGTAAGCCCAGGTTTAAGCGTAGTTAAGCGTTTTTTATCAAGCATGTGCAGTGTTTTATGCGTACCTGTTTTTACTAACGGCACATGAAACGTGACTATATCTGACTGCGCTAATAGCTCATCAAGCTCAACGTGCTCGGTTAATAGCCCTTGCTCATGCTTTATTGGGTCGCACAATAGTAAATTAACGTTAAGTGCTTTTAGCTTGTGCGCGAGGCAACTACCAATATTACCCACACCCACAATACCAATTGTTTTCCCGCTTAATGGGCTGGCGTTTTCTTGACTTAATGCAAATAAACTGCTGATCACATACTCAGCAACCGCAATCGCATTGCAGCCAGGTGCACTGGTAAAATCAATATTTTTTGCGTTGAGCAAATCGGTATCAATATGATCCACACCAATAGTGGCTGTACCTACAAAGCTTAGCTTATTCGCCCGTGCTAATAATTCACTATTGACCTGGGTGACTGAACGAGTCAGTAATACATCAACATCAATGAGTTGTTCTGGAGTTAATTGCCTGCCATCAAATCGCTCAACCTCACCCATATCTTTAAAGAATTGCTCAACTAAAGGCATATTTTGATCGGCAAGAATTTTCATTGTGAATCCGTTTGGCAAAATGAGACCCTATTGTAACGAACAACCGCCTATTTGCACAAACGAAAAAGCCGAGCATTTTGCTCGGCTTTAAAATAGTTAAAGGTTTACTTAGCCTTTGTATTTGCTCATTACTAATGTGGCATTGGTGCCGCCAAAACCAAAACTGTTAGACATAACCGTATTTAGTTCAACGTCTTTAGCTTCAGTTACAATGTTCAAGCCCGCTGCTTGTTCATCTAACTCATCAATATTGATAGATGGCGCAACAAAACCGTGCTCAAGCATGAGTAATGAAAAGATAGCTTCATGTACACCTGCCGCACCCAGTGCATGGCCTGTCATTGCTTTAGTGGCACTGATCATTGGCGAGTTACCACCAAATACTTCTTGAATAGCGCCTAGCTCTTTAACATCACCTACTGGTGTAGATGTACCGTGGGTATTTAAGTAATCAATGCTGTCAACGTTTTGCATAGCTTGGCGCATACAACGTGCCGCACCTTCACCCGATGGTGCAACCATGTCGTAACCATCTGAGGTTGCGCCGTAACCGGTAATTTCAGCGTAAATATGCGCGCCACGAGCAAGTGCATGTTCAAGTTCTTCAACAACCACAATACCGCCACCGGCTGAAATTACAAAACCATCGCGGTTTGCATCATAAGTACGTGATGCTTTTTCAGGTGTGTCGTTGTATTTAGTAGAAAGCGCACCCATAGCGTCAAATTCCATTGCTAACGTCCAGTGAAGTTCTTCACCCCCACCTGCAAAAATAACGTCTTGCTTGCCTAGTTGAATTTGCTCAACGGCATGGCCAATACAATGCGCAGAGGTTGCACACGCAGAGCTGATTGAATAGTTAACGCCTTTAATTTTAAATGGCGTTGCTAAACAAGCCGAGGTGGTGCTCGCCATAGTACGTGGCACCATGTAAGGGCCAACGCGCTTAACGCCTTTTTCGCGAAGAATATCGGCCGCTTCTACTTGCCATTTTGATGAACCGCCGCCAGAACCCACTAATAAACCAGTGCGCTCGTTTGATACTTGTTCGTCGCTAAGACCCGCATCTTCAATAGCTTGCGCCATTGAAATATAAGAGTAAGCCGCCGCATCGCCCATAAAGCGCATTGCTTTACGATCAACATGCTCTTTAACATCAATATCAATTTTACCTGATACATTGCTACGCAATTTGTAATCAGCAAATTCTTGATTAAAAGCAATGCCACTTTTACCCGCTTTTAGTGACTCTAATACTTCTTCTTTATTATTGCCGATGCTTGATACAACACCGATGCCTGTTATTACGGCTCTTCTCATGGGTAATTCCCTTAGCTTAATACTTAATTGGGTTCTATTTTACGCGAATTTAATCACCGAAGTGGTCAGCTTTCTAGCGTACACTTGTACTCTGAACCTAAAGCTTATAAATAACGCCAGACTATTTCAAAGAAAACACGTAAAATAATTAAAAAATTATCTATAAAATTGAATTGGTCATGATAAAAAACGCCCACATACACTTTAATGATTTAGGGACACCGGTTGCTAATGACTTTGATGATGTTTATTTTTCTAATGACGACGGACTCGCTGAGTCTCATTATGTGTTTTATCAACAAAACAATATAGAGTCACGGTTACAAAATCATGACCGTGAGCACTTTGTTATAGCCGAAACCGGTTTTGGTACAGGGCTTAATTTTTTAAATGCATGGCAGCAGTTTTATGACCACCTGCAATGCCCACAAGTTCAAAGTCAACAGCCTAATAACGTGCAACGACTGCATTTTATTTCTTTTGAAAAATATCCACTTAGCGTAAATGATTTAAAACAAGCCTTGCAAGCTTGGCCTAGTTTAAGTCATTTAAGCGCCCAACTCGTCTCCCACTACCCGATTAATTTAACCGGTTGTCATCGCCTTGAATTTGCCAACGGTCGTATTGTACTCGACTTGTACTTTGGTGATGTACTCGAATGTATTAATAGCATGAGCTACCCACAAAGTGGGCTGGTTGATGCCTGGTTTTTAGATGGTTTTGCGCCAAGTAAAAATCCTGATATGTGGCAGCAAAGTGTATTTAATGCCATGGTCGATATTTCCAGAAGCAACGCCACATTAGCCACATTTACCGCTGCGGGCTTTGTTCGTCGTGGCTTAATTGAAGCAGGCTTTAGCATGCAAAAAGCTAAAGGCTTTGGCCGAAAGCGTGAGATGCTAATTGGCACACTCGCTCAGGCTAATCTAAAACAATCAGCCCCCGCCTATTTTGAACATCACCACACTCCCCTTACTAATGTGGCTGTTATTGGCGGTGGTATAGCGAGCAGTTGTATTCTTTATAGCCTCGCCAAACGCGGTATACCAAGCCACTTATTTTGCCAAGATAAACAACCGGCTATGGGTGCATCACATAATATACAAGGGGCGGTATATCCACATTTACAAGCAAAAAATTCGCCACACAGTGAACTATTTGCCCATAGTTTTTTATACGCAAAGCGGCTTTACAATCAATTACTCAACAATGGCTTTTTGTTTGATCACCAGTGGTGTGGTGTGCTGCAACATGCAGTAAAACAGCCATTGGCAGAGCGTCATCAAAATCTCGCTGATAAACAGCTGTGGCCAGAGCAGCTTATGCGAAATGTGACTGCTGATGAGGGTGATGCTATCGCTGGGGTTAAAACAGGTTACTCAGGGGTGTTTTTTGAACAAGGCGGCTGGGTTAATCCCCCCCAGTTAGTCTGTGCTATGTTAGATGCCGCACAGCAATTAAATGAGTTTGAGAGCCTATTTAATTGCCACATTGAGCAACTTAACAAACAACCCGATGGCTGGTACTTAACCACGCAAAAACAAACATTTGGCCCCTTTAGCGATGTGATTATTTGCGCCGGTGAACACAGCGATGCATTTGCGCAAACTAAAACGCTCCCTATTGTTGGCGTACGCGGACAGGTGTCACATGTTCAAGCAAGCACGCAATCACGTAAGCTAAAAACCGTGTTGTGTCACAAGGGGTATTTCACCCCCGCTTACTTAGATCACCATTGTATGGGTGCCACCTTTGAAAAAAACAGTAAAAGCCGTGAAGTGACCGAGCAAGATAATCAAACTAACCGCGAGCAATTACTGAGGTTTTATAACAACACTGAATTTGCCACCAGCTTAGGCAAAATTAGTTCAGCTAAAGCCGCTGTTCGCTGTAGTTTTATTGATCACTTACCTATGGCCGGTGAATGGGTGGAGCAAACTGACTATACACATGCATTTGCTAATTTACGTTTGGGTAAGCGCTATCAATACCAAGCATTAAAAAAACCACAACAGGGCCTGCATATTTTTACCGGCTTTGGCGCGCGAGCATTATGCAGTGCACCGCTATCTGCCGAGCACTTAATTAGTAGTTTAAACAATGAACCTCGCCCACTAAGCGAACGCGTAAGCCAAGCTATTCACCCAGGCCGCTTTATTGTTCGTGACCTTATTCGCAATAAAATTTAAAGGTAATAATACCTACAAAGCTATTTACTGTAATTACCAAGAACGCAGTGTACGTATTGGCTTATACCACCGTAGCTTTGTAACCGAAGTAAGTATAATGATCGAGTAAAAAGTTCTAAAAAACGCCTTAAAAAATAGCTAATTTTAATACTCAGTTAAGTAATAACCTTTCACTAATATGTTTTTTTAAATAAGCTCGTTTAAATCCCATTTACTCTTTAAAAATAATTTCCTACCCCAAGGTCTGTTTGTACGAACAATCTTTACACCATATTGAGAAGGAATTAATTTTGAGTAAGACTTTAATTATTGGCGCAAGTGGTCAAATTGGTAAAATGGCTACCAAACTACTTTTAGAAAATGAGCAAAATGTTGTTGCACTTGTAAGAGACAAAAGCAAACTGCGTGATTTAGATAGCCCATTTTTAAGTATTGTTGAACAGGATTTAGAAGGTGACTTTTCAAATGCCGTTAATGGCTGCGACCAAGTTATCTTTGCAGCAGGTTCAGGTGGAAGTACGGGCACAGATAAAACCGTACTTATTGATTTGTGGGCAGCGACAAAAGCAGCAACTTATTCTAAAGAGCACGGTGTAAAACACTTTATTATGGTCAGCTCTATTGGTGCAGACGATCCTGATGCGATAGATAGTGACTTAAAGCCTTATCTTGTAGCAAAACATATGGCTGATGAGCATTTAATTCACAGTGGACTCAATTACACAATTGTCCGCCCAGGAACATTAACTGACGAAAGTGCCTCTTTGGAAGTAACAACAGAGCGCCCTAGCGATCAGTCAAAGGCTAAAATTAGTCGCGAAAATGTAGCCAACGCATTGCTTCACGTTGCTACAAACTCATTTAATAGCAATCGTATTTTTGAGTTATTTGATGGCGACAAACCAATAAAAGCCGCTACTAAGTAAGCATTACACTCACCCCTTGCCATGCAAGCTGCATGGCAAGCAGAGTTAAAATCACTTTAAAAATAACCCTAAAACGCGCCACCGAGAGCCGCTTAAGTAAACGAATGCCTAACCAGGTGCCAATGGCTCCGCTTAAAATCATCGCCAGTGTTAACGGCAACCATTGCCAAAAGCTAAAACCTAGCCCCGCATAAACAACGGCTTTTAAGCTATGCTGCAAGGTCATAATACTTGAAAAAGTCGCGGTAAATTTAAGCTTATCGTAATGATTAATGTGTAAATAACTTGCCACCAGAGGCCCACTTGCTCCCACAAAAGTAGAAATAAATGCCGTAATTACACCCGCTATTAAACGCCCTAATCGTGAGTCTTTATTAAATTCAGGGATTGTTCCCCATAGTAAATAAATCACAAATAAAGCCACAAACAGCTTCATACTATCAAGGTTAATATCGCTCACTACTTGGCTTGATAACCCGGCACCAATTAACCCACCCAGAGTAAAATACAACAACATCGGCTTATCAAGATGAGCAATACTTAACAATAATCGATTGGCATTAGAGCCTAACTGCACTAAACCATGTACCGGCACCACCACCGCCATCGGCATAACCGACGCCATGACCACCAACAGCATTAAACCGCCGCCCGCACCAAAAGCCGCCGATACAAACGAAGTAACCCCCGCCAGTAAAATGAGTAAAAGCGAAATTAAAGGGGAAATGTGTTCAGCTGTAAAAATATCCATATCAAAGCTCGCAGTTAATCATTGGCTCATAATACAAAAAATAGGTAAGTAAGCGACTAGTCTTTTAGTGGTATGGGGTTCGGGGTTCGGGGTTCGGGGTTCGGGGTTCGGGGTTCGGGGTTCGGGGTTCGGGGTTCGGGGTTCGGGGTTCGGGGTTCGGGGTTCGGGGTTCGGGGTTCGGGGTTCGGGGTTCGCAAGATAAACCAAAGCACAATAAATTCAATAATTTTAGCCATAAAAAAACCCGCGAGTTGATTGCTCAAGTTGCGGGTTTTTTAGGGTTTTTAAACAAACGTATCTAAAAACCTTTATTGGTGGAGCTGGGGGAGTCTTAATCGGACATATAACCAACTGAAAGTTAACCAATCTCACTTGTTAAAAGCCACTTATTGTTACGATTGTTGTGACTATTTGTTTTTGTGTGGGTTCAAATTCGCGTTTTGCAGCTGAATCAATACAACGAAGCTAATTATTATTGTGGCTATCATTTACTACTGTAGTTATTTAATACATTAGGCATAACAAACAATAATTAAGTACATTGCTAAAAAATTAAACATTTGTCATTCTACATAAGTATTTATTAATTTATAAAATCACACTAAGGATAGATATGTTTTTTTCTAAAAAAACAAAAACTGAATCAGATAAAAAAACTCCAGTGTGGAGCATTTCTGAAAAAGGACTTAAAAACACAATAACCAATCAACTATACAATACCAAAGGTCTTTCTTACTGCTCAAAAGCTGATGGTGATAATGTTCATGCCACCATTTGGTACAACCATAAATACTTATGCAACTTAACTGTTGGAGCTAATCAATCTAACGTATTTAGGAATAATTACATAAGTGAATGTGATGCCTTTATAGATGATTTTGCAGACGTTGAATTTACTGATCTATTCGATAATGCAATAGAGTTATCAATACCAAACCTAAAAATAAAATCAGAAAGCTATGTATTAAGTGGTATAAGAACTTCAAACACTAACTCGGGTTATAAAATTCATCACTATGGCAAATATTTAACCACTGTTGACGAAAGCTATGCAAACTTAATTGAGCAAGCTAAAGATATACACCTAAAAAGAAAGTGTGGTGTTTTTGGCACTAACACTAAAAAAAAGCTAGATGAAGCAAAAAAGAACAAAGCAGAACTAAATAAACGACCCATTATAAATCCAGACCAAATCTTAGTAACAACTGAAACAGCACCAAACTTAAATATTATTAAGCGTATTGACGTAATTACAGCTGAATGTGTCTATGGAATGAATATTTTCAAAGATATTTTTGCCAGCTTTACTGATGTTTTTGGTGGGCGCAGTAACAGTATTCAAAACACGCTAAGAGATGCAAGGAAAACAGCCTTAACAGAACTGAGAAAGGAAGCAGCTTTAGTTGGGGCTAATGCAGTAATAGCCGTTGATTTAGACTACAGTGAAATTTCTGGCGGTGGTAAATCTGGTATGCTCTTTATTGTCGCCTCTGGAACAGCTGTAATTATAGAAAAATAATGAACAGCGGTGAAAAGACATTCGAAAGGCGCATTACGATATGATCTTTTCATAAGCTATATACTTCTCCTAAAAACAAAGCCCCTAATATAATCCTGACTTTATCCTTGCTTTTAATTGGGCTTTAAATAAATATATGTACCGTTACTAACTTTAAAGGAACTAATATGGCAGTAATCATTGAAGAAAAATTAAAGAAGTGTAGTAGATGCAGTAAAACGACAAAACACCATCGTAACAGCACTAAGTCGAGTGGCTTTATGCTACTCATACACCTTATCCTCACTCTTTTAACCGCTGGTGTATGGCTTCTCCTTGTCATTGTTTGGAAAATAATAAATAAACCTATTGGTGGCTGGAAGTGCAGCAACTGCGATTAAACTTTAATAATAAAAAGCTTACATTACTTGAATCGTAATAATAGCTCTCTTTTTTAGGACTCAATAAACCCTTGCGCATATCTCTCCGTAAAAAGCTTGAATAGGTGTATTTTCGTAAATAAAAGTCAAGTTTTATCAGGTTTTGTGGGGATTATTTAGTACGCCCGTTCATTAAAATAGTTAAGTTATGTTAAGTTTTAATGAGGTTTTATGAGGTAGGTCATATAAAAATAAGCTATTAGGCTGCTCGTGACTTACGAAAACACCTATTTAATTTGCTTAGGCTTAACCCTACTAGATGCATGGTTTTTGGTTTGTGGTGGTTTGTAGCCCTTCCCTCTGGCTTTAGCAAGGTAAGATATACGCCATATAGCGCCTTGCTTTTTATCATGCTCATTTCGTTTAAATCTATAAAAACAATTTTCTGGTATCCATGGACGCACAGCCAGTGTATTTCCCATTTCTAAAATAAATTCATTTATCTTGCTTGGGTAGCTTACTTTGTTGGCATCAAGAATAACGACCACATGATAATGCTGTTTTTTCGCCCTTTCTTGCTCCCGTGTCCAATGGTAGCCAAAAATAGGCATTTTATACCTTTGCTTTATAAAGCCGCTAAAGCTTTCCATAACAGCAATAATAAAACGGTTATCATTTGTTTGATATGGAGTACCAATATCAAATCTTAAAACTAAAACTTGGCTATAGTGCGTTAAAACTGACTCGAGTTGATCTAACATGCTTTTCATTTGCATGGTGTATATACCACTTTTTTTTACATGAACCTGCCACAAATTTTGACCGTGTTGTATCACTGGTGAATGACTCACATACTGATAACTAGCCATACCGACTCCTAAGCAAACTAATAGATAATATAAATATCCGATAAATTACAAAGCAATAATTAGAACGAGAAAACTCGCGTTACACTTAAACGAAAAGCCTATAAAGTTAAGAGGCACTCACAATTAATTAAAATTTGAGTGTTGTAAACCTATTAATCAACACCGCTTATAACCGCATTTTTTACAAACTATGCAAATTGACTCATGGATAAAGGTGTTTCGAGATAGTAACAACTAACATTTCTCTGTAATTTCATGGTGGGAAACAGTACAAATCTTATGTAAGATATCGGTTGCTGGTGGGGCAAAAGCACCACCAGCTTTACATACCTTTCGCTGATTTTGACTGCCATCTTAATCAGCTTTTTTTCTAATCATCATTACTGGCTTTGAGCTTTTCAGATAAAAACTTAACCCGACTAATAGCCCAACCCTCGCCCCGCTCTTTAATGTCTTTTATGTAGGCTTTATCTTTGCTAGTTCGCCTTAACGCATACACATTACTTTGAACGTTTTTTCTTTGACTTTCTCGGTCATTAAAAAAATCAAAAATTTGCTGATATGTCATAAAGTGCCGCACATGATTTCCTCGTACTCTCTCACTTGTAAACTCTATGAAATAACTTGTTTTGAGTGCGCTGGATACTGCATCTTCTTTATCTATCTCTATATCTGCATAACCTCTACCAATAGGGCTAGAACTCATACCATTAAGCCAAGCAAGTAAAAGCTTCCTATGATCTAACTCTATGCTTAAAAGCTCTTTAAACGTATCAGGGGCTTTAATCTCTAGTGACTCTAATGTGATAAGCGAGTGTATATCGTTAAAATTAATCATTAGCTGCCTCCAAGTGAGTGTATTGCGCAAGTAAGTTTTTGCGTTTAGTCACCAGTTCACTAACAAAATCTTTTATTTGCTTGTTACTGTAGCCCGCGATGGTTACTGCTAAGGTTGCATTAACCTCGTGCTCATAGAATGCTACGGCTCTTAAACCTAATTTTATTGGGGGTGGTATTAGACCTGAATTAATCTTGTGCTGCAGTAATGTCTTTCCACATGCAAAGGTATTTAGTAATTCAGACTTTCTAACAAGTTTTAAATTAGACATTTTATTGTTCCTTAAGAGTTGTTTAAACGTCAGAAGGAACTTTAATCTATAAATGGAATTACGGGTGAGGATGAATATATTCATCTGACAACTTTTGAAAACTAATTTATTTATTTTTTTTCTCGTCTCTAACCCAGTCTCGAACTGTGCCTATTTTATTATTCTCATCTACTTCATCAGATTCCTGTTGTGGTAATCCCTTTTTGAAACGTGTTAACGCTGCTCTCGCTATCTGTGTGTTAGTTTTACAATTACCCTCAGCTAATATCTCTTTTATTTTATTCACAATTTCGGGTTTATCAGCCAATGGTTTTGATCCCCCTACATTACATTTTCTAATACTATTAATAGTATTATCAATTTGTAGTTGAGTGATTACCAAATCTAAGCTATCTGCGTAATAATCAAGTGAAGCAGCTAATAACGAACTTTTAACCTCATTTAAAATATCAATTAAATCTAACTCCTTCTTTTCAGAGTTCATATTTCTGAATCTTACTTGCTTAGCTAGTAGTACCTCATAGGGGATCATGTTATTTTCTGCATTGCAAAGCTGGTATTTTAAAATAGCTATTTCTTTATCTGAATCAGATAATCTTTCTAAATCAGTTAAAAATTTATCACTATTTTTTTTAAAACTATCCGTAACACTCTCACCTAACTTTATTTCTTCATCTGGATTAGTATCTTGAATCTCACCAAAAACAATATTATCGATTATCTCATCTCTTATTAAGCATTCAGCATCTGGGTACTGTTCTTGTGGTTTAACTAGTAATTCTTTTAAAAAATCACGATGCTCTTTTAAGCGTTTTTTTCTTTCACCCTTATCCATTTAAACCACCTTCAAACCTTTAATACCAGCTAACGAACTGCTGCCACTTGCCGCACTCTCAATATGTTCAGACCACCAGCACATCATGGTTTTTCTGCGCTCAAAGTAATCAGTGCGGTTATATGCTCGCCTTACTTCATTTGTATCTACGTGTGCTAAAGCCGCCTCTATTACATCAGGATCAAATCCTTGTGCATTGAGCGTTGTACTAGCAAGCGAGCGTAAACCATGCGCTACCAGCTCGCCTTTAAATCCCATACGCTTTATTGCTGCGTTAGCTGTTTGCACGTTTGTGTGGCTACGTGGGTCTCTATCTGCGGGAAATACATATTCGCGGTGTGCGCTTATTGGCTTCATTAATTCAAGTAAAGCAAGTGTTTGCGGTGTAAGGGGTATGCGTTGCTCTTTGCCTTTTTTCATTTGCTCGGCAGGTATAACCCACACACCAGCATTTAAGTCTATATCTTGCCATTTAGCCGTTGCAGCCTCATTAGGGCGTGTCATGGTGTGTAGCTGCCATTCAATTAAACAACGCGTTGTAAGCTTAATACTGGCACGATTTAAGGCACTCATTAACTCTGGTAGCCTATCCGCTTCAATAGACGGCATAGCGTTTTTTTTAGGTGCTTGGAATGCTTGTCTTATATTCGCTAGTGGATTGGCTTCTATAAGCCCACAGTTAACCGCATGAACCATTACTTCGTTAATACGCTGGCATAGCCTTTTAACTGTCTCTAAGCTCCCCTTTGCCTCTACGGGGCGCACTAGCTCTATTACCTGAAAGGCTTTTAATTTACTTATTGGTTCATCACCAAACGCAGGAAAGGCATGATTGTTTAAAAGATTGAGTGCTGCTTCGGCTGTTTGTGGTTTTATTTCTGTTTTCTTTTTCTCAAACCACATTAAAGCAACGGCTTTAAATGTTTGTAGGTGTGTTTCTTGTGCTTGTTTTTCATCTAACTGGCGCTGGTGAATAGGGTCGATATTTTCAAGCACTAAGGCTTTATATTTTCTATGGCGCTCACGGGCTTTTGCAAGGCTTATGTCTGGGTATGAACCAAGCCCCATATTTTTGCGTTTTTTAGTAATAGGCGCTGTGTAGTTATAAAGCCAAAACTTACCACCACTGGGTTTTATCCGTAGTGTTAAGCCACCACCGTCCGTGAGGTTGTATTCTTTATCTTTTGGCTTAGCTGCGCTTATTTGTTTATCTATGAGTTTTTGAATAGCCATTTGTAACAACGATCCCTATGTAATATTCCAGTTGTTACGTTTAGTGTTACAACAAATCGCGGTTGTTACAAGTTTTAAACGGTCACTAATGGTTAAACTATAGGCATAAAAAAACCCGCAAGGCTCGAATTAACTAGCGTTGCGGGTCTTTTACGGTTCTTAGCAACGTATCTAAAAACCTTTATTGGTGGAGCTGGGGGGATTTGAACCCCCGTCCGAAAAGCCTCGACCGTCGGTACTACATGTTTAGTATTGTCATTTAATTAACCTTTAAATCCCGGACAAACACGGTAGATAAAGGCGAGGCCGCTTAGTTTTAACGCTTCAACCCCGGCCAGGGTTTCCGTCGCGATCAGGTGTTAGGGTGACACTCCAAAATCCAGTCCACAAGAATACATGGAAGGAGCGCTAGCCAGCCTAAGCTGCTAGAGAGTAGTTATCGTCGTTTGCGATTACTTTAAATTGCGGCTTTTTTACGAGGCAAACCGCACCTCGACATGCACCTCGGGCTTCTTGAATTCCGTCGAATCCTAATCAGCCCCTGAATAAGGTTACTCATTCAGAGTGTGCAAGCAGTATAACCGAGTAACCTACGAATACTCAACACCTTAGGCGTTTTATTTTATCAATTGGTTAATCATGCATCAAACACACATGTAAATGTAAAATATTGAACAATTAAGAAACAATTACTTAACAATAATGGTGCTTTATGCTCAAATGCAAGGCTAGACCTTGGTCTAATAAATTATAAAAAATAATAACAGGCATATTACCTAGAGGATTTATAAATGTCGGTTTTTTCTTTTGATGAGCAAACGGGGTATATCTCTTTAGTTTCACACCCTCATGTTTCAGGTTTAGCCTCAACAGCAACACAGCTTATTGAATTAATTGGACAGTCAGAATATTGCGAGTGTGAGGTTATTGCTAGCAATATTGGTAAGCTGTTTGCTCAAAATAACGCCGAAGAAGCCCCCTCTTTAGTAATTGCTCAAGCCATTGATGCAAAGCTAACCATTAACATTGATGAAAAAAATATGCTTGTTGAAGCTACCCTTATTACTGCTAAGGGCGGTAAATTGCTTAGCATGGAACAAGCAATTGACGTGTTAGCTCAGGCAGGGATTGTAAAAGGCATTAGCTCTCATGCATTAGAACAGTTATTGGCGCAACAGTTTGAACAACTCTCAGGAAGCACGCATTGCGCTGAAGTCGCTTTTGGTCGTGCACCTAAAGTGGGTAACGATGCCAAATTTGTGCGTCTTTGCTGCACAGCGCAAGACCGCGTACTTAGCCCACAAGCTAAAGGCGGTGGTAAAGTCGATATGAGAAACCTAGGTGATATTATTACTGTGAAACCTGGTTGTGAATTAATGCGGCGCATTCCAGCAACATTGGGGGTTGATGGGTTTACTGTGTTTGGAGATGTGCTAACTGCAATCTCTGGCAAAGAGCATAAATTACAACCTTTTGACGGTACTAAAATTGCGCCCGATAACCCCAACTTACTAATTGCCGACGGTACTGGTGTACCGGTTGCCCTTCCCCGTGGTATGCGTGTTGATGATGTTTTATGTTTTCATAATATTGATCCCAGTACTGGTCATGTTGAATTTGATGGCAGTATTATAGTCAGTGGTGATATAAAAGATGGCATGCGCGTGACTGCTACCGGCGATATTACTGTTTTAGGTTTTGTTGAATCGGCGCAGTTAAAAAGTAATAGCGCCATCACAATAGTAAAGGGAGCAATTGGCAGAAAACGAGAAGCCGATGAGCCATTCACCTGTTCTATTTTTGCTAAACGAACCGTTGCACTTGGTTACTCTCAATACTGTGACATAAAAACGGAGCAAAACTTATTAATAGAACGCCAATCATTACATTGTGACTTGAGTGCTGGAAATTTAATTAGGGTTGGCAGCGCAAAAGCTCCTAAAGGGAAAATTATTGGTGGCCATATTCTAGACGCAATGCGCATTGAAACAGGTGAATTGGGCGCACCAGCAGGAACTAAAACCCGTGTTTGCATTGCACAGCGGTGGTATGTGCTAAAACAAAAACAAGCGCAAATCACTGACTTTGAAAAAGTTTTAATCAGTAAGTCAATTGAACTACAGCAAGCGCGCCAGCGAATTAATAAACAAGTTGCAAGCGCACAGCGTCAGCAGTTCTTGAATAAAATAACAACGAATGAAGAACACATAGCAAACCGAAGCGCCAGTATCAGTCAGCAAAAGCAGTTGCTAAGAAAGAAAATGGCGCAGCTTTTAGCGCTCAGTCGTTTAAAAGTTAATGAGCTTATGCACCCCGGGGTGGAGCTTAAAATTGCACGAGAATCAATTAGCTTTTCGCGTAATTATCCACCACATTTAATCACTCACAGTGAAGGTAAAATAACGCAATCTTTTTAATAACGCTTATTAAGACTGGCTCAACTCAAAAAGTAAGTATTCACTATTGTGAACTTAATCTTGGTTGCTTGCTTCGTCTAAGTTTTGTTGTGTTTCATCTATAGCAAGTGGCCAACCACCTAGTTGCTGCCAACGATTGACAATTAAACAATATAATTCAGCGGTGCGTTCTGTATCGTATAACGCAGAGTGTGCTTGTTTGTTATCAAACTCTATTCCTGCCGCGCGGCACGCTTTAGCCAATACTGTTTGCCCTAATGCTAAGCCTGCAAGTGATGTGGTATCAAAACTAACAAACGGATGAAATGGTGTGCGCTTGATGTTATTACGCTCAATAGCGGCATTTAAAAAGCCATGGTCAAAAGCGGCATTATGAGCAACCACCACAGAGCGCTGACACCCTGCGGCTTTTTGCGCTTTGCGCACTACTTTACAAATTTCTTTAATCGCCTCTTCTTCAGGGACAGCCCCTCGAAGTGCTGAAAAAGGCTTAATCCCATTAAACTCAATGGCAGCTTGTTCAATGTTTGCGCCCTCAAACGGTTGCACATGAAAATGAACGGTATGATCGATACTAAGCAGTCCTTCGTCATCCATTTTTAAAACGGATGCTGCAATTTCTAGTAGTGCGTCGGTTTCTTTGTTAAAACCGGCGGTTTCAACATCAATAACCACAGGAAAAAAGCCACGAAAGCGTTGTGCGAAAAGTGTTTGCTCAGTATTTGCCATAGTATTCTTGGTTTATAGGGATTAGCTGTCTATTATGTCAAAATTGAGCCCCTGTCGGCTAGGGGATTTATTGATTAATTGCAGTTAAACTATAGGCATGTTACTTGCTAAGTAATTAACGTTTGCGCTGAATTATTTGCTGTTGCGTAATATTTTACGGTTTTTGTCACTTTTTTGGCAGAACTAGATAACTGGAGAATTCTCGATGAAGTGTAAGTTGTTATTTATTAGCCTAGGCATTAGTAGTGTGCTGTATAGTTTGAATACAACTGCAGCAATGCGCCAGTACACGGCTAACCAAGATAATTCAAACTGGAACTTGGTTAAAACAACTCGCTTACAATGCCAATTAAATCATGAAGTTCCCTACTATGGCGAGGCTATTTTTAAAGCATCTGCAAGTAAAAATAAAGATCTTACCTTTAATTTAGACATGGTGGTACGCCCAGAAAATTACGTGATTGCCGGTTTAAAAGCGGTGCCACCTAATTGGCGAGCAGGTCGCCCTGCCCGTGATATTGCTGATATGAAATTACTTAAAAAGTTTGATGGTGAACTAGGTAATAAAACAGCGTGGGAAATGCTAACTGAACTTGAAAAAGGCAACCAACCTACCTTTTACTATCAAGACTGGCAAAATAGTGCCGACAAAATTGCCGTGGGAATGTCTAATATCAACTTTAAACAAGCTTATTGGGCGTTTTTACAATGCCGAGACGAATTGCTGCCATACAATTTTGAAGATATTTCGTTCACTATAATGAACTACGAATCGAATAGCAGTAAATTAACCAAATCATCGCAGCAGCGCCTTGATAAAATTGCTGAGTATTTAAAAAACGATCCCAGTGTAGAATCAATTAGTATTGCATCGTACACCGATAGTTATGGCGGTCGTTGGAATAACCTCGATTTATCAAGAAAGCGTGCTAAGGAGATTAAAGATTACATGGTTGGCTTAGGCGTTGATGAAGCTAAAGTGGTTACTGAAGGCTTTGGCGAAAAACGCTTTGTAGATACTAATGACAATATTTTAGGCCGTGATAAAAACCGCCGCTTAGTGATTCAAATCGCTAAAATGTAAATTGTCGTATTCCTTTTCGACCGACGGTGTAATGGATAACGCTTTCGGTCAATACCATTTTTGTGATGCCTATTTTATACATAACAAACAACCTCCCTTTTAATTATTAACATTTAGCTTTTTATTTTTTCATTTATATTAATAAGTTAAATTTCCTTTTTTTGATGATTTTGGCTTTTTTAATACAGTTGTAAATAGAAGATTACATTTTATTTTGTCTCTTTTATGACAAAACTATTTAAGTTTTACACAACTAGTTATATCTTGCGTGTCTCTCACGTTTGATCAGGATCATTAAGTGCTTAAAAATAAAACAATAGGTAGCATGTTAATTGTTGCAGGAACCACCATAGGTGCAGGTATGCTTGCCCTACCCATTGCCTCTGCGGGACTGGGATTTAATACGGCAATGGTGTTAATTGTAGGGTGTTGGTTACTAATGACCTACACTGCATTGCTTATGTTGGAGCTTCACCAATATGCCCCTCGCGACGCCACCTTAAATACACTGGCTAAGCTTTGGCTTGGTAAACGTGGCCAGTATGTAGCTAACTTTTCAATGATATTTTTATTTTATGCGTTATGCGCGGCCTACATAGCAGGTGGCGGAGCCCAGCTACAAGAACGTATAAACACTGGTTTTAACTTAAGTATTGCCCCACAGTTAGGCTCCGTTATTTTAGCGGTGGTGATTGCAGGTGTTGTCACTTTAGGCACCAGCAAGGTAGATAAGCTTAATAGAGTGCTGTTTAGTATAAAAATAGTGGTATTGGGTAGCTTATTTTATATGCTTACGCCTTATGTGCATGGCCAGCACTTACTTGAAATGCCGGTTGAGCAAGGGCTGATACTTTCGGCTATTCCTGTGGTATTTACCTCTTTTGGTTTTCATGGCTCTATCCCTTCTATTGTTAAATACGTTGGCCTTGAAATAAAAACCTTACGCAAAGTAATGATTGCAGGTGCCTCTTTACCACTGGTTATTTATGTATTTTGGCAAGTATTAAGCCAAGGCATAATGAGCCAAGCCCAACTTCTCGAAAGTGAAGGCTTAAGCGGGTTTGTAGCCAGTGTGGCAAATATTGCTAACAACACGAGCGTTTCTACAGCGGTTAAACTTTTTGCTGATTTAGCGCTGGCTACGTCATTTTTGGGAGTGAGCTTGGGGTTATTTGACTTTTTTGCTGACACATTTAAAAAAGCAGATACGGGCGCAGATAGAATAAAAACCGCATTTATTACCTTTATCCCTCCTCTTGGGTTTGCCTTATTTTATCCGCAAGGGTTTATTATGGCATTAGGTTATGCCGCTATTGCATTGGTGATATTGGCTGTATTTTTGCCGGTGAGTATGGTGTATAAACAGCGTCAAGGTGTTGAAAAAAGCGGTTATAAAGTACGAAGCGGTAATATTGGTTTAGCCATAGCCGCTTTGTGTGGCATTTCAATTATTAGTGCGCAATGCCTGCAAATGGCAGGCCTAATACCTGCAATAGGTTAATACCTAATAATAAGTAATACTCTATTGGCAATCCCCCCAAACAAGAGTTTGGGGGGATTGCCATGCAAACGCTAACGTTAAAACACGATTGCTTTTCCTCTACCGCTTTGCTCTGACGCCGCATCTAATTTGCCATTATGATTAATAATCACATGCATATCACCAAAGTGGCGTTCGTCCACTGTGTAGCCCATTTTTATCAGCTGTTGTTTTACTGATGGCTCCAAGCTGGCATGTGCTCTGATCACATTTTTTGGCCATAACTGATGATGAAAACGTGGGCTATTTACCACATCATCGGCGCTCATATTAAATTCAATCGCGTTGAGTATCGATTGATACACCGAGCTAATAATAGTAGTGCCACCTGGCGACCCTGTTACCATTTTCACCTGATTATTACTGAGTAAAATAGTGGGGGTCATAGAGCTGAGCATACGTTTATGCGGCTGAATTTCATTTGCTTTGCCACCAATGGCACCAAATACATTCATAACCCCGGGTTTAGCGCTAAAGTCATCCATTTCATCATTTAAAATGAAGCCTGCGCCTTCTACGACTACGCCACTACCAAACCCTAAATTGATGGTAGTGGTATTAGCTACAGCGTTACCCATGTTATCGACAATGGAAAAGTGAGTGGTTTGCTCGCTTTCTTTTAAACCGGGTTTAACGTTTTCGGTGGTTGAAATAGCCTTTAAATCTATACTGTTACTACGGTTTTTAAGATAGTTTTCTGCAAGTAGCTTAGCTGTAGGCACTTGGTAAAAATCAGGATCGCCTAAGTATTCTGCTCTATCGGCAAATACTCGCTTACCTATTTCAGCCAATAAATGCACATACCCTACTGAATTATGTTGTTGTGCAGGCGTTGGTTTTTTAAGCTCATACATCTTAAGCCATTGCAATATAGCAATGCCGCCTGAGCTTGGTGGCGGTGAAGTAAGCACTTGGTAGCCATTCCAATTCGCTTTTATAGGAGTCCGCGATTTAGCACGATAACGTTTTAAGTCATCTTGGTTAATGATCCCGCCATGTTGGTGCATAAATTTTGCAATAATTGCGGCAGTTTCACCTTGATAAAAGCCATCTTGACCCTCATCGCGAATGCGTTTGAGTGTGGCAGCTAGCTCTGGTTGTTTAAAAAGCGCACCTGCCGTAGCGGTTGCAAAATAACTGGCAAAGTTTACATTAATGTTTTTATTATTTAGATGTCCTATATAGCCCTCAATCAGCTGAGCCAACTTTTCAGGCACAACAAAGCCCTGCTCTGCTAATGTTACCGCAGGTTGCACTAACGCTTTCCACGGTAACGTACCATGCTTTTTATGGGCTAACCACATTCCTGCGACACTGCCAGGCACGCCACTAGCGTGTATGCCGTAAATAGATTTATTTTCAATTACTTGCCCCTGCTCATCTAAATACATATCACGATGCGCGGCACTGGGCGCAGTTTCGCGGTAATCTATAAAATCACCTTTTCCATCTTTATGGATAAGCATAAACCCACCGCCACCAATATTACCCGCTTCGGGGAGCGTAACGGCTAATACAAACTGAGCAGCAATAGCGGCATCAACCGCGTTGCCGCCTTGCTCTAATACGGCTTTTGCAGCGTGCGCACTAAATGTGTCGGGCATCGCCACCGCACTTTGTTTAGCCGCTACATTAAAAAAGCCTACTTGTATTATTAAGACACTGCTAATAATTAGCTTGCGTGGTGAAAAAAGTGATCCCATCCCATATCCTTAGGTTATTTTTATACATTGATGGTAAACATTAATGCACAGTAACAAACACTAGGTCAATATTTATAGGTCGCATTTAAAGAGCCTAGGATTGTTGTTAGATTATCCACATGACTTTGAATAAAGCACGGCTGTTAAATTTGAGCCATCCTCTGTATGAATATAATAATGTTTAAGCTGCATACCGAGTTTTTTCATAACATTAATTGAGCCAACATTTGAGGTCAGTGCTGTAGCGCTAATTACCTTTACTTGGCGTTGTTTTTCAAGCTCTGAACAAATAGCGCCTGCAGCTTCAATAGCATACCCTTTGCCCCAACTCGCTTGCTTAAACCGCCAGCCCACTTCAATATCACTAAAATCAGGCGTATCTGAAAAAAAGCCCATCGGCCGAACAAGCACCCATCCTATAAAGGTATTGCTTTCACGCAATGTTACTTGCCATAACCCCCACCCTTGTTGCTCATTACGATAAGCAAGCATTCTAGGAGTACTGACTGTTTTTATCTCTTCAAGCGAAGTGGGTTTACCTTGTGTTAAATGTTGCATAACGGCTGGGTCTTGATCGAGCTCGTATAATTGCGGCCAATCATGTTCGTCCATTAATTTAAAACTTAATCGTGTTGTTACAGCTATGTTCATTTTCATTGTTGTATAATTACCCCTGAAATATAATTTTCTCTAAAGGAGATAGTAAATGAAAAAATTAGCAGGTTTAGCTTTATTAGGCACTTTAATTACGTTAACTGGCTGTGAAGATGCCAACGAAGTAAAACAAGATGCAAAAGAAACAAGCGCTCAAGTGAAAGAAAAGCTTGATGAAACTTGGAATGAAGTAAAGGAAAAAACCAATGAGCTTAAAAATGATGAATCATTTAATGAGCTACTTGAAGAGAGTAAAGAAATGGGCTTAGACATGTACGATGACGGCAAAGAAGTAGCTGTTGATGCATGGATTAAAAGCAAAGAAGCGGCTGGCGAGCTGACTGAAAAAACCAAGCAAAAAGCACGTGAAATTGCCGCAGAAATTGAGCAGGCACGTAAAGAACATAAAGAAGGTTAATTATTTTTAAGCATAAAAAAGGTAAGCCATGGCTTACCTTTTTTGTTTTACTTTTAAAGTAAATAGACTTTGGTAATCTCTGAATAGTAAAGTCATCAGTTATTGCAGTTGTGGTTCAAGTTCAATACATTGCGCTTTAGACTGACCTGCATTCTCAACGATAGTTACAAAGCCACCACACCCGCAGTTGGATCTGAGAATGGCAGTGCTAAGTCAGTGTAGTCGGTAACAAACATCGCAAGCATCATAGACACATTTTAATGTACTTGGCCTTTTAAACCAATTTCGTAGTTAACTGCTTTGGTTTCATCAAACGATACAAACTGATCTGGACCACCAAATGGGCGTGGAGGGAAACCGCCTGTTTGGTAACCTTTTTGAATTTGACCATATACATTCATGTTATTGCTGATTTGATACGATGCATTTACATCCCATGTTACAGCGTCAAACTCTGCACTTACGTACTTACGTTCAGCGAATGTTGGAAAAATCGCATCGGCATCTTTCTCATCTTTAGAGTAACGAAGGCCACCGCCAATTGTTAAATCATCCGTTAAGTCGTAACTACCGTTAATGTAAGCTGCGTATGAGTTTGTTTCTTGATTGATTTCAAAAAATCACGTTTACGAGCTGTAACTTCGATTTTTTCAAACGCGTCTTGTTTGGCAGTGGTTTTAGCTTCTTGTGCATTTACTGTGGTAGTAAGTGCAGCAATAATTGCTAGGCTTAACTGTGAGAGTTTGCGTAGTTTCAAAATTTTCTCCAAAGGATACCGTATAATTTAGTTATGCAAACTTATTGACTTAAGCAATAAGTTTTAGGCATAAAAAAAGACGCCTAATAGCATCTTTCCTCTGGATGGGTAATGTATTGCATATTTATGAATAAATGTAAAAGGTTTTCATTTTATAAACATATAGGTGCAAATTAATTATACTTTTGATTATTTTTGAATAACCTGTACTAAATAAAACCGCTTAGCTAGAAAGTGAGCGCGTTATCCGTACTGCGTTTGTGCGTACCTTAAATATTTACATACAAGCCTATCTTTATTCTATAAATAGCATCAATCTACATCCAGTTTAGTTTATTGAACTATACACTATGATTGATATTAACCAAAAATAGCAATATAGTATTAACAATACTTCTACGGACAGAAATTATGGATATTAAAAATACTCCAATACGCAATATAAAGTGCTTTAATAGTCCAGACTATACCTCACTCTTTTGTGTGGCAGCTAACTACAACATTTTATTAGTTAATTACCAAGCACTTAACGTAATAACAACCTACGACCTTATTAATCAATTTATGCAAGATAACGGCTACACAAACTTAGTTATATTTGATGTACCTAAAAATAGTGACGTATTAGCCTTAAAAGAATGGCCTAATTTAAAGGGGCTTTTTTATGAAAGTTCAGATGATTCACTTTTTCAACAGGGCCTCGAAGCCATTGAACAAGGAAAACTTTGGTTTCCACGCGATGTCACTGACAGCTGGATGAGACAAATGTTAGCCTCTGAACAGCAAACGGCCCTGCAATCAAGTAATCTCACTTGCAAAGAAATTAAAGTATTAAACTTACTTTTCTCCGGTCTACATTCCACCGCTATTGCAGATAGCCTATTTATAAGTGAAGCCACTGTAAGAGTACATCTACACAAGATTTACCAAAAAATATCTGTAAAAAACAAACAACAAGCATTGCTCTGGTGCCAAAAAAACTTAAGTAAAGTTAATAATTAAGTGGGCTTATTTGAAAACGAATAACATCTGAATATTCACCGGCTGCTTGGCGAGTGAAATCTTCCAACTGAATGCTAAGCGGAATGAAAAACTCAGACTGACCAGAATAAGCAAAGTTTAAATTTGAAGCCTTTGCTAAGTTAATTTCTTCTGAACCTAGCTGTAATGTATAGTTAATACCATATTTAGTACTTAACACTGTGTGTATTAAACGGCTTTTATTCTCTGAGGTTACATTCAGCTGGATATCGGTATTTGTCACAATTTGTAAGCTGGGTAACATAGTGTATTTTTCTGCAGGCCGCAGCTCCCCTAAAAAAACAGTACTAGAAAAAGTGTTATAGCCTAATAAAGATAAGCTTGTGCGAGGTTGAATAGTTGTTTCTATTTCAATTTCTACTTCATCAAGACTTTGCTTGTTCTCATCATAAAGTTTCAACTGAAGTCTATCTGTATAGTACCCTGCTTTTACAGGGGTGCCTGCAGGGATCACTAACCTGATATCTACTGAATTATTGTTAAGTTTAACTTGATTGTTGGTTTTGCTTAACAACTGATTTTCTAAACGAATTTGGTAATTAATAAATTGAGAATTACCTTTAAGCGCCCCTTGGTTTTGCGAAGAAAGACTAAAATACAAGGTACAATCCGTCGTATTTATTGTATCTACTCGAATTGTTTTCTCTGCATCGTTTTGTGATTTTACGTGATAAAAAGATAAGTCATCAAACAAATATGCTATTTCACCAATACTCGCATCGCACTGAGCATTAACTCTATTTGCTATAGATAGTAAGACTATACTTATTGCTAAATACACAATTTTAATGTACATAAATTACCCCTTTTCTTTGCAACTGTTCACCATCACGCACATCTATTGAAAATGTAGTTTTATCTTTATTTTGTAAAGTTACCTTATAATGGCATGGAGCAAGCCCTGTTATTGCAAAACGGCCTCGCTTGTTCGTAAAAAAAGTATACTCTTTGTTCGTTACTTTATTTGGGCAAATAGCCTTTCCAACCACTAAAGCTAAGGGTGACTCGTCTCGATTACGAAGAGTCGCAATAACAGAAATATTTGCTGCAGTACCAATTATTGCTTTGTGCCCGGTTTTGTATTTTGGGTAAAAGCTAAGCATTCCAGAGCCGATATCATAACCTGGGGCTAGATCATCAATATCTACAGGAATGTTGATATTGTCATATGAGCTCAAATCATTAAGTAATATGGTTTTGAAGTCTCTATTATCAGCTCTATATTCATTTTCAACTCGGCCTAACGTAATTACTTTGTTTTCTAGGCTTTTATGAGCGTTAACCAAAGCAAAGCTATCGTATATAGGCTTTCCAAATGCCCATGTATCATCTGCAAAAGCTATGCTAGATGCAAGACTTACACGGCTTTGATGATAAGCAGAGCGCGCATTTAAATCTTTATAAAAACTTGCATGTTCAAGGTTTGCAGCAAAACGGTTTGCGTTATATTGCATGTTTAAATCAAAGATTGTTTTATTTAAATCATTACTTTCTAAGCCAGCACGCAAGTTCAACGCACCAACAAACCGCTGGTTACTATCTTGCGTAAACTCAAGTCTCGTTTTATCACGTCTAGAACGGTGCGATAGTTTAACCCTATGCTGATTATTAAATTTATAAGTAAATGATAAACTTACCCCCCACTCTCTCTCGCCTCTAAAATCATCCCATTGCGCTCCGGCAGTATACCTCCACTGGCTATTAGCTAAGTCGCCCGAAAAATTAATACCTAGAGATTTATCAAACTGAACGCTCTCATGATCACGGGAAATATTAGTAAAAAAAGAGGCTAATGTTCTATCGTTAACATAATAGCTATAACTCGCCTGCAAATAGTGCTCTTTATAGCGGTTATTGAACGTTTCTTGGTTCCTGAATCCGAGCGCTGTAAAATATTTTGAACTATATTCATAACCCAGCGTAAGCTCACTTCCTAAGTTACTCATGTTATAACTACTATAAACAGTACGATAGGCATACCCTTGATGCTCAGCGAAGCTAAAAGCCCCCTCAAAAGCTAGTTGACCTACCTTAGCTGCATAGATTTGTTTAATGCCTATTTGCTGAGCGTATTTATCCCCTTGTACTGTAACCCCAGCAGTCCAACTAGGTGTCAGACCATAGTCCAAATAAGCACTAAGAAAAGGATCATCTGGTTCATATTCGAGTTTATCGCCAGCGTTAGCAGGCACGCCTAAGTGAAGCTCATATTCAAGCTGCCCTTGTGCGAATAGGTCTAAACCAGTTGCAACATCAAAGTTTACATAGCGCACAACGCCAGCTATATCAGTAATTTTTAGAGAGATATTATTGCTGCCTTCGCTCAAAGGTATGTCATCTAAAGAATAAATACCCGCCACCAAATTAAGTCGCTGAATAATACGCTCCTCTACATATACCTCTACACTTGAAGGCGTTTGAAGAGTAAAACTACGCGAAGCGGTTGGCCTTATAGGCCTATCTGATAATAAAGAAAAATCATGTGCTATAGAAAAACCTAACAAGCGAGAGGAGTTTTGAAAATAACCGCCTGAACTAAAGTTATCCCCTAGAGAAAGGCGCATGCCTAAGCTAGGTAGATCATGAATTAATCTCGTTCCTTGGCGTTTTAAACTTGATGAGGCCGGCTGCGATACTTTACTATATTCATATTCATTCTCTAACACCCACCCTTGCCAACTAGCGACGATTTCTGAGCGTAGTGCATATTGCTCTTGAACTTGCTGCTGCTCCTTATCGTTCTGATGAACGTAGCTTGCATAAGCGTTAACAAAGCCACTTGCGTTAGCAGGTTCAATTGCTTTTAACTTTTTCCTTCTTTTTTGTGCACTTAATTTCTGTGGGCGAGTAAGCTCTATGGGAACAACAACGTCCAAACTAAAATCGCTCATATCAAACACAACACTAAAACCCAGTTCCCTTAATGAAGATACCGCTAAAGTATTGCCTTTTAATACCTTAAATAGCTCGCTCTCTTTTTCTTCAAGTAAAATTTCGCGAAGATACGGCTCTAGTTCGTTCCACTGTAAAAAAAGGGCATCGTCTTTATCAACTTTAAGTGAGACTTGACCTATTGGACTTTTATTTAATTGAACTGACACATTAAGTTCAATTGTCCTACTAGAAGGATTTATTTTTGCTAACACGTTAAGTGGTAAAAAAAATATAGCGAAGAGGAACACTGCTGAAGTTTTCATTGCACTAAATCTAAACTTAAATGCTCTACCTCACGGCTCTCAATATTTTCAGGTAGCTTAACTTTTATGGTCTGTGTGGCATAAGGTGCAAAAAAAACATCGTACCCCTTCTCCAATAAAGCGTGTTTTTCAAAAGTAGTTACAACGGATTTATTTGTAGTTACTTTAATTTTATAGTCACTGAGTCGCGCAGCCCCCTCTCCTTCATTTTTGATTTGGGCTAAAAGCTCCCCTTTTTCTAGTTTAGAAGTCAGTATTTTTAAGTTAGGTGAATATATATCCCTGTTTACGTGAACAACTAAATTTACATTCATTAATATTTTAAGTTGTGAGGTATCACTACCAATATTAGAAGCCAAAGGCTGCTCAACTAAACTGACTTGATAACTTTTATCATGTTTCGGAAGCTTCTCTGCAACCCACCTAAATTGAATTTTCTGGCCTTGCCCCTCTTGTAAAAATAAAGAGGGAGGAAAGACCCATAATGGAGAATCTTCCAGCTTTTTTAACGATGAGCTCGATTCAGAAAAATTAATTTCAAACACTTCAATATCAAATGCAATCTCTCTAGGTAATTGATTGTAAATAAAACTAGAAGGTATTTTTGAGGGTTGTTCCGGTGATAATGTGATCACCATAGGTGTCACTTCCAGAGCCTCTACCGAAATAGAAATATTACATATTAGTATCATTAAACATCGGGAGAACCACTGAACATAAAACATTAGAATATTACCTCTAACTCACTATCAGCAGCTTGAAACTCTTTTGGTATTGAAATTGAAATATTGCTTTTTGAATTTGGAAGTAAAATTTTACCTGATAGGGCTCTACTTAGATCCATTCCTTCTAAAGTTAACACTTTACCCTTAGATTTAATATTCCACTGAGCTTTAGAAAGGCGAACATATTTATTCCCTTGGTTTTCTAACGACACACCCCATTGATTTTCTGCTAATTGTTTTTTCTCTTTTATTATTAGGTTAGCTTTAGCATTATCGGGAACAACGTTAAAGAGCGTTCTAAAACTAAGTGACATACCAACACCAGATTGGGCACTATTGTTCAAATCAACCGACACTTGCTCTACAGTGATTCTATAAGACTTAGAGTGCTCAATTATAGGCTCACCAATATAACGAACAATGACCGATTGACTACTCCCTGGTGGGATAATCGTAGTCATAGGAATAATTAAGAAATCTTCTTCGTTAATCTCTAAAGACTCAACACCCGTATCACTTATACTCATATTAAAGGCAGAAACATCAATTGTTAGCGGTTTATCCGATGGGTTTATGATTCGAAGTGTTTGTTGTGATTGGCTCCCCTGAGCGCTGAGATCGGCTACCATAGGCCTGACTTGAAAGGCATTAACTGAAAATGAAAACAAACAAAATATAAATATAAGTAAAATATGCATAGAATTCCCTCCTAAATAAAGGCAGTGGATAACCACTGCCTTTTGATTTAACTTTAATTTGCCGTAACAGTCAGCATTAGCGTATCAGCATACGTACCTGCGTATACCGGTGTCTGAGTTACTTCTAAGTCAATCATTCCTGCGACGCCTGTCGTTGCTAATGTGTTACTTCCACCATTGCTTTGAAAAGCACTCTGATCATTGATGCCATCTTCAGCTGACAAAGTAAAGTCATAAGGACCTGCTGTTAAATGAGCAGTGTATCCTACACCTCTATCTTCGTGATCAGCGTTTTGAAGGTGTCCCTCAGAAGTAGTTAAAGTAAGTGTTGCACCATCCACATCATTACATTTCAAGTCAAAATTAACTGTTTTTGTATTCCCTAACGCAAGAGCTGGAAAGTAGTGTGTTGTTGCAATATTGCTTACTTCACATACAGACTCAACGGCACCACCTACATTTAAGTTTTCTGCTAGTGCTGAACCTGAAGATAGTGCTGCGATTGCTGAAATTACGATTAGTTTATTCATTGTTATATTCCTTATCCATGTGACATATAGTTTGTTTTGTTAAATAAATGTGCGTTTAAAGCACGCCACCCGATACTACTGATGGTGTCATTTCTATGCGGATCACATCCTGGTAGCTTCCTGCATATATTAAGGGTTCATCAAGAGTTAACTGAATTTCAGCAATGCTATTAAATAAGATATCATCAATATTAAAGCTATATGTCGATTTGGTTGCCTGTGCCGATACAGACACACTTTTGTTGGCACCTTCCAATGACCAGTTAATATTATATGAACTTATTCTACTGCTTTGCTCATGACTCAAACCGCCATTAATTGACTGCATTGATATTCGCATTGGCGAATTACAGTTAATCTCTAATGAAGTATTAGCAACGCCATTAGAAGAAAACTCTAGATTAGTATTTTGTGAGGTAAATTCACACACTGGAGAAATATGCCCCACCAATGTAATACTTACTTCATCGTTACTATATGCATTGGATGCAAAGCAACATAATACTAACCATGTTAGTCTCTTCATCACTGTCACTTCCTTTGAACTACCTTGCTAATACAGTGGTAATGTTAAGCTAAAATTCAGGTTTAGGAAGTTGTTATTTGATTACGAAACAAGGAGTAAGACTAAACACACTGTAACTAAGCATACCGTTTGGTATAAACATTTAAGTTATTCTTAGCCGATAATGGTCGCCTTTTAATTTTCACCACTTTGTTATAATCCGCTAAAGCGCTATGTTTAATGTTTATAAACAGGAAAAACATAAGATAAATCAGAAATAAACAATCATCTAAACAGCACTTACTATTTTATAAATTATGAACTAAACAACTTTAATAAATTCAAATGATTTTGAACTTCAATTAAATCAAAAGCTTTAACTACGAAAACCTTAAAACTAACAATTGTAAACTTTAATATAAACTAAATGCTCACTTCTTTTTTTACTAACTAGCTAAAGTTATTAGATAAATATTAAAATCACTTCTATAACCCTCCTAAAATCAACATTTAAATAACAAATAGGAAATACATATGAAAAAGCTATCTGTAGCAGTAGCAATATGTGCCGCACTTGCATCTAGTTACACAAACGCTGAAGTTCGTATAAATGGATTTGCTTCTATAGTGGGTGGAAAGAGTCTAGACAGTGATCAAACCTTATACGGGTATGACGATGAAATCTCATTTAAAAACGAGAGTAAGTTCGCTTTGCAACTCTCAGCTGACCTTCCAGCAAAGCTTATAACGGCCAAAAGAGCTGCATCTTTGTGGCAGAACCAAAGCGCTGTTTAAACGCAGCAGAGAAAGCTTAGGCTACCGTGAGCTATGTAAAAACTTACGCAAAGAAGGTTTAAAAATAACACGCTACAAAACGCGAAAGTTAATGGCGAAGCTCAATTTAGTGGTTAAACAACGAGTAGCTTATAAAGTAACAACTAAGGGTAAACACTCTGATGCAGTTGCAGATAATTTGCTTAACCAAAACTTTAACCCGGTAGCATCCAATCAGATTTGGGCTGGCGACGTGACATACCTGAAAACTGGCGAAGGCTAGATGTACCTTGTTGTAATGGATTTATATTCTCGCCGAATTGTTGGCTGGCATATTGATAAACGTATGACGACTGATTTAGTAATGAAAGCCATGACTAGGGCTTGTAACCTAAGAAAACCAACCAAAGGCTTGGTATTTCATTCTGATAGAGGGTCTCAGTATACAATTAAGCGATATCGCAACCTATTAAAGCATTATGGTATGCGAGCAAGCATGGATGATGTGGGGGCGTGTTGGGATAACGCTGTTGTTGAAAGGTTCTTTGGCGGCTTGGAACATGATTGGTTGCTAAAAGTGGCTCAGCCAACGCGTGAGCACATGAAAAATGTCGTTACTAAATATATGAAATAATACAATCTGGAAAGCCTGCACTTAGCTAGTAACGATCAGCCACCAGTAGGGTATGAAAATTCTTTAAGAAAAGTGTCCGGCTGGAGTTGAATAGAACACTAAGCGAGTTGAGTTTTTTCTATTAGTGCTTCACACACCGCGATTACTTCAAGTACAGTTTTTTCAAAAGGGCCATAAAGGAGTTGAACTTGATTGATACTTAGCCAATTTCATCCTCTGAATTTACGCGCAGATTAGTGCTCAGTGATCCTTTACCATTTGCCAGTAAACTGAGGTTATTCGCGGTATCACTTGCTAATAGCCATAAAATTAACGACACAATAGATACTACCAGCATCAATGTGAGTGCCTGATCTGAGCGCTCTTTAGTACTTGCAACCAACTTAAAAAAGTGAGCATCTGCTTTTGCCTGAGCTACTTTAAATTTTTCAAGCACATCATTGTACAGCGATGCTTTTCTTTGCGCCTGTTGCTGGATTTTACTAAAGTCGGCCGTACCATTTACCATACCGTTTGCAATATTTGATGATATTTTTTCGCAATATGCTAACTGAACTTTTGTGTCACTATGAATATACGAAGCGTTTATTTGCTCAACCGCACTTATGTTGCTGATTAATGTGTTGTATATATTAACAGCTTTCTCTATTAACTCTTGCTCGTCAAATGTAACGGCTACGTATACAGCTCATCGAGTTTTCCGACAGGCTTACATTAGCAGAAGTAAGCTTAGCAACTTGATAGGAAAGCTTTTCCATTTCATCAAGTGCAGCCCTATTATCATTCATTGCAAAGTAATTGATTAAAACAATTACTAAAAATGCGACTACAGCGATACTGGTCATAGCATGAATTTCTTACTTATGCTGAGGTTTTTAAAAGAGAAACCTGAAGCTATATTCATTTACTCCGTTTAATTATCTATAGTTATTATCGGCTTAAGATGCAGAAATGTTAACTTTATTTTTAACTTTAGACGCTTTTTATACATAAAGTTAAATACCGTAACATTCGTTCGTAAACACTAACAACTGAAATATAGAGTGTTCTACTCAATGATCAACATTACTCCTAAAAGAGTTGTTTAATATTTTAAATTTTTAGGCACAAAAAAACCAGTGACATTGCTGTTACTGGTTTTTGTATTTGGTGCGGATGGGGGGACTTGAACCCCCACGCCCGAAAGCACTACCCCCTCAAGGTAGCGTGTCTACCAATTCCACCACATCCGCATTTTTTAAGCTATTGCTTAGTGCTAAGTCAGCATGTTTATTTGAGGGAAATAAACAACTTAACGATTTAAAACTAAATTAATTTGGTACGTCAGAGCTTTGCTCTTTAGTTGATGTTACTGGCACATCTTCTTCAATTGGAGTCACTGTTTCAACAGCTGGAGCCGCTTCTAGGTTTTCCCATTCGTCAGTCTTTTTAATTTGACCGGCAGTTAGGTTACCTAACACAATACTAAGCACAAAAAAGATTGTAGCTAGTACCGTTGTTGTTTTCGTCATGAAATTTCCAGCCCCAGAAGAACCGAAAACTGTAGACGATGCGCCGGCACCAAATGATGACCCCATGTCCGCACCTTTACCTTGTTGGATCAAAACCATACCAACAAGCGCTAAAGCTACAATTAAATACACTACTAATAAAATTTCGTACATCTTATACGGTCCCTTTTGCACTATTGCAGATAGCAGTAAATGATTCTGCTTTTAAACTTGCGCCTCCAATTAGGCCGCCGTCTATATCTGTTTGCGCAAATAATAATTCGCTATTTTTTTCATTAACGCTACCACCATATAAGATGGTTAGCCCTTGTGCTAAATCGCTATCTAGTTCAGCAATTTTGTCACGGATAAATTTGTGAACGCTTTGTGCCTGTTCAGGCGATGCAGTCTTACCTGTGCCTATAGCCCAAACGGGCTCATATGCTATCACAGATTCTTTTAGTGCTGCTACACCTAATTTATTAATTACTGCGTCAATCTGCGCAGCAACTACTTGTTCTGTTTGACCGCTTTCTTGCTCTGTTTCGCTTTCGCCAACACATAAAATAGGCGTTAGACCTACTTGTTGCGCGCGAGCAAATTTTGCAGCAACGGTATCATTGCTTTCTTTATATATACTGCGTCGTTCAGAGTGACCAACCAGTACATATTTCGCACCTAGCTGCTTAATTAGCTCTGCATCTACTTCACCAGTAAACGCACCTGGGGTATTCTCAGACACTGTTTGCGTGCCTGTTGTTACACCACTTGCAATCATTGCTGGGACTAGAGGAAACGGAGGAAATAAAACAATGTTTACTTCAGAAGATTTAACATCGTTAATAGCATCAGACAGTTGTTGAACGAGTTCTAATGAACCATTCATTTTCCAGTTGCCTGCGACCATCGCTTTGCGTGCTGCCATTTTTCCACTCCACATTAGAAAGCGGGCGAGATATTAACTCGACTCGCCCAAAGTTACAAGAGGTTATTGTTATCAATCAGTTTGTTTGCTCATAGATTCGACAACCGCTGCTATTTTCTGTGCACTATCTATTACTATTTTTTCTTGCTCAGCTTCAACCATTACTCGTACTACAGGCTCAGTGCCTGATTTACGCAGTAATACGCGCCCTTTATCTGCTAAGCTTTGCTCTACTTCAGCAACTGCGGCAAGCACCTCTGGAGCTTGGGTCGGATCAGTACCGGCAGTGTAACGTACGTTAATCATTTTCATTGGGTACTTAGTAAAACCGGATCCTAAGTCTTGAAGTGTACGGTTTTGTGCTACCATAGCCGCAAGTACTTGTAAGCTTGAGATGATGCCATCACCCGTGCTGATTAAATCTAGATTCAACACATGCCCTGAGCTTTCACCGCCAATTTTCCAGCCTTTTTGCTGCAGCAGTTCCATCACATAACGATCACCGACTTTACTGCGAGCAAAAGCAATGTTTTTTGCTTTTAACGCATTTTCAAGTCCCATATTCGACATAACCGTGCCAACAACACCACCGCCTAAATTGTCATCTTGTGCAGCTTGGCAAGCAATAATATAAACCAAATCATCACCGTCGAATACGCGGCCATTATGATCAACCATCATCACACGGTCGCCGTCGCCATCATAGGCGATACCGACATCAGCTTTGTGTTCAAGTACTTTACGCTTTAATGTGTCAACATGGGTTGCGCCACATTCATGGTTAATGTTTACACCGTTTGGCTCACATGCATGGGTGATCACCTCTGCACCAAGCTCTCGCATTACAGAAGGAGCAATATGGTATGTAGCACCATTAGCACAATCTAAAACAATTTTAATTCCTTCAAGGGATAACCCTTGTGGAAACTGGCTTTTACAAAATTCAATATAACGGCCATCAGCGCTAGATAAACGTGTTGCTTTACCTAACTTGTCAGAAGCAACACAGGTCATAGGCTCGTCAAGCATCGCTTCAATTTCTAGCTCTACCTCATCATCTAACTTTAAACCTTGGCCATTGAAAAACTTAATGCCGTTATCATAATAAGGATTATGTGATGCGCTGATCACTATCCCCGCTTCAGCGCGAAACGTTTGCGCTAAATAAGCAACTGCAGGCGTTGGCATGGGCCCTAAAAGAATAACATCAATACCTGCTGCAATTAATCCAGCCTCTAGGGCAGTCTCCAGCATGTAACCTGAAATACGAGTGTCTTTACCTATAATGACTTTTTTAGTGCCATGAAGTGAGAGTACACGCCCTGCGGCCCAACCCAATTTCATCGCAAACTCTGGGTTAATAGGACCTTGACCTACTAAACCACGCACACCGTCCGTGCCAAAATATTTTCTTTCTTTCATTTAAAGTACTCCTTGTTTGCAGGCTTGATATACGCCAAGCACATCTGCGGTTTCTTTTACATCATGCACACGAATAATGTGTGCACCGTTTTGTGCGGCGATCAGTGCTCCAGCTAAACTGCCTGCCAATCTATCGTCTGTGTCTCTATTTAATAATTTACCAATCATTGACTTACGCGATAATCCCGCGAGCAAAGGAAGTCCCAATTTTGCATAATCGTTAAATTGAGCCAATATTTGATAATTATGCTTTAGTGTTTTTCCAAAACCAAAACCAGGATCTAAAATTAACTGGCTTTGTTTAATGCCAGCAGCTTCACATGCGGCTATTCGCTGGCTAAAAAAATCATTTATCTCACCCGCTAAGTCATTATAGTGAGGAGCGTGTTGCATACTACGAGGTTGTCCTTGCATATGCATTAAGCACACTGCTACCTCAGGAAACTGTGCAACCACATCGATTGCGCCGGGCTCTTGCAATGCCCGTACATCGTTGACAATATCAGCACCGGCTTCAATCGCTTGGCGCATCACCTCGGCTTTACTGGTATCGATTGAAATAACGCAGTCACTTTGCTCACGAATAGCTTTAATAATAGGAATAACACGCTTTAACTCATCTTCAAGGCTAACATCAGGTGCGCCTGGGCGTGTTGACTCGCCACCGATATCTAAAATGGTCGCACCATCATCAAGTAATTGCATCGCATGACTCAGCGCGGCAGTTGTATTTAAGAACTGACCGCCATCAGAAAATGAATCAGGGGTAACATTCACGATCCCCATAATTACAGGCTCTGCAAAATCAAGCGTTCGGCCGCGCGCAAGGTTAATTTTATTATTCATCGCTAACCTTAATATGTGATAATTTTAGTTATTAACATCAAACTGATACAAAAAAGCCCCGAACTTCGGGGCTTTTGGATACGTTATTTTAACGATTATTCAGCTTTATCATCAAGGTTTGTTTCATCTTTTTTAGATTCATCAGCTGGTTTTTGTACTTCATCAACTGGTTTGTCTTTAGAAACACCTTTTTTTTCTGGTTTAGCTTCATGACGGTCATGCGCATCACGTGGTTCACGTACAGGCTGACGAGCCATTAAATCATCAATTTGCTTCGCATCAATGGTTTCATACTTCATTAGTGCATCTTTCATTGCATGCAGAATATCAATGTTTTCTTTCAATATTGATTCTGCACGTTGATAGTTGCGGTCTGAGAATAAACGCACTTCTGAATCGATTACTTTCGCCGTCTCATCAGACATGCTCATAGAGCGACCACCGCCGCCACCCATGTACATCTCGTTTTGATCTTCAGCGTAAAGTAACGGACCTAGTTTTTCACTCAAGCCCCACTGCGTTACCATTTTACGTGCAATATCTGTAGCACGTTCGATGTCGTTACTCGCACCCGTGGTTACTTTGTCTTCACCATAGATAAGTGCTTCAGCAATTCGGCCACCGTAAAGACTTGAAATCATTGATTCTAAAAGCTCTTTAGAGTGACTAACACGATCTTGTTCTGGTAAATACATAGTCACACCAAGCGCTCGGCCACGTGGGATAATAGATACTTTATAAACTGGGTCGTGCTCTGGCACCATACGGCCAACAATAGCATGGCCCGCTTCATGATACGCCGTCATTTCTTTCTCTTGCTCACTCATCACCATGGTCTTGCGCTCAGCACCCATCATGATTTTATCTTTAGCAGCATCAAATTCAGCCATACTTACAACACGTTTATTACCACGTGCGGCATAAAGTGCAGCTTCGTTTACAAGGTTTGCTAAATCAGCACCAGAGAAACCAGGCGTACCACGCGCAATTACTGCCGCTTCTACGTTATCGCCTAATGGCACTTTACGCATATGTACTTTAAGGATTTGCTCACGTCCACGAATATCAGGCAAGCCAACCACTACTTGACGGTCAAAACGACCAGGACGAAGTAATGCAGGGTCTAGTACGTCAGGGCGGTTAGTTGCCGCTATTACGATAATACCTTCGTTACCTTCAAAACCATCCATTTCGACAAGCATTTGGTTTAGTGTTTGTTCACGCTCGTCGTGGCCGCCCCCCATACCAGCGCCACGTTTACGCCCTACCGCATCAATTTCATCGATAAAAATTATACAAGGAGCTGCTTTTTTAGCTTGTTCGAACATGTCACGTACACGTGATGCACCTACACCTACAAACATTTCAACAAAGTCAGAACCCGAAATAGTAAAGAACGGTACTTTTGCTTCACCAGCAACAGCCTTAGCAAGTAATGTTTTACCTGTACCTGGAGGACCGACCATAAGTACGCCTTTAGGAATACTACCGCCTAATTTCTGAAACTTAGAAGGATCACGTAAAAAGTCCACCAGCTCGGTTACATCGTCTTTGGCTTCATCACAGCCAGCTACATCAGCAAAGGTCGTTTTGACTTGATCTTCACTCATTAAGCGGGCTTTACTTTTACCAAATGACATGGCGCCTTTGCCACCGCCACCTTGCATTTGACGCATGAAGAAAATCCACACACCAATAAGCAGGATCATAGGGAACCAAGAAATAAAAATGCTTGCTAAAAACGATTGTTCTTCAGGTTTAACACCTTTAACGTTCACATCGCTTTTTAACAAATCATTCAAAATGTCTTTGTCATAAATAGGCATAATGGTTTGAAAACGCTCGCCACTATTTTTTATGCCAGTAATTGTGCCACTAGTACTTTCGATAGACACTTCTTGTATAGAGCCGCTACGGGCGTCTTTTACAAATTGACTGTAACTTGTTTGACGATCAACTTGATCGCCGCCATTAAAGCTCTGAAATACTGACATAAGCACTACTGCAATAACCAGCCAGAGTATTAGATTTTTCGCCATATCGCTCAAGGGGTTAACCTCTTGTATCCAATTAATTTAAATTCAACTAAACGCCAAGCAACTGTACTACAGTTTGTATCCAGTCGCTACTATATATACTTCCCGAGAACGGGGACGCGAGGCATCCGGTTTACGTATCTTCACTGCTTTAAAACTATTACGTACATCTTGCAAATATTGATCAAAGCCTTCACCTTGGAATACTTTAACAATAAACGCGCCATTTTTCTTTAAAACTTGGTTGCACATATCAAGTGCAAGCTCAACCAAGTACATGCTACCTGCCTGATCAACCGAGTTATTGCCACTCATGTTAGGTGCCATATCAGACAATACCACATCTACATTTTTACCATCAATACGTTTTAACAATGCATCAAGTACCGCTTCTTCACGAAAATCGCCTTGTAAAAAGTCAACACCCGCTAAAGAGTCCATAGGTAAAATATCACACGCAACCACTTGGCCTTTGTCACCCACTTTTTCAGCTAAGTATTGTGACCAACTCCCTGGGGCTGCGCCTAAATCAACAACGGTCATCGCTGGGCGCAATAACTTATCTTTGTTTTGGATTTCGTCTAATTTGAAAACAGCTCGAGAGCGCCAGCCTTTTTTTTGCGCTTCTTGAACATATTTATCATCAAAATGTTCTTTAAGCCAACGTTGTGAACTGGCTGACTGTTTTTTATTTGTCATAAATTAACACGCAACTAATTAGTAATATTCTCTAGATGGCGTTAGAATACCCTTAATTCAAGCCATATTCAGCAAAATTTGTAATATCATGACATTATCAAACAAACAAAAGCAGTTTTTAAAAGGTCAGGCGCATAGCCTTAAGCCTGTAGTTTTACTAGGTTCTAACGGTTTAACCGAAGGCGTAGTAGTTGAAATCCAAAGCGCACTAGAAATTCACGAATTAATTAAAGTGAAGGTGCCAACAGACGATCGTGAAACCAAAAAGCTTATTTTTGATGCCATTGTTCGCGAAACAGGGGCTACTAAATTACAGACTATCGGTCATACGATTGTGCTTTATCGTCAAAGCCCTGAGAAAAAAATTCAATTACCTCGTGGCTAATAAGGTCATTTAAAGGTAAAACAAAAAAACCAGCCATTGCTGGTTTTTTTATGCCTGCTTAAAAACCCATTGTCAGCGTTTTAACTTCATAACTATTATTTTCTAGTTTACTCACTAAATAATAATGCCCGTACTGACTCTCATCCATACTTTCAATAGCTTGGTTACTCAATAATGAAGCCAACTGCGGTGTGGTATTACTATGCCCTATTACTACCACAACGCCATTTTGTGCTAATAATTGTTTTTTCAATGTCATTAGATCAGCAGCATCATAGGTAATAACTTTAATATTATAATACGCGGCTAATGGCGCTGCCGTGCTTAGGGTGCGGTTGTAGTTACTGCTGAATAACGTTATGTTTGGGTAAGTGTTAACTAACGAAACCAAGTGCTTAGCACGCGCTTGGCCTTGGGCAGTTAGAAATGGATTTTCCCCTGTTTGTTTTTCGCTATGTCGAAACAAGTAAACCTGTTCAGGGGCAGAAAAGGCGGGTTGGCAAATAAATAATAATGCTACCAACAATGTTTTTATGTAGGTGTTCATTATTGCTTCTCTCGCTTATATACTAATAGGCGATTTATAAACTCAGTTGTAAGCTCATTTATGAGTCCAGTTTCTGCATTTAAAATTAAGCTAAAGCCAACATTTAAGTGTGGAAACACAACCAAATCACTGCGATAACCTTGCACCCAACCACTGTGGTAATAAAGCGTTTCATCATCATAATCATACACACGCCAGCCTAGCCCATAGTAGGCTTCGTTCATGTGCTCTCGCCATACTCGTCTGTAGCGTTCTTTTTTAGTATGTGTATAAGGACGCGTTTGCGTGATCAATGCATCTAAGGATAATACCGATGGATATTGCCCTAATTGCGCATTTAACCAAATAGCCATATCTGACGCACTGGCGTTTACCCCAGCTGCCGGAGCGACTTTATAATAATTCTTTTTTAAACGGGCACTGTACCAACGCTTTTTCCCACGCACATGAGGGTGTGCGTAGTTACTATCTTGCACCATGGCATCGTAGCCTAAGCTTGCATCGTTCATTTTTAGAGGGATAAAAAATGCATCATTGAGCCACTGAGTATAAGTTTTGTTGGTGCTTTTTAAAATCACGTCATCAATTAAACTAAACATGACATTTTGATAGCCATAACAGTCACCGGGTTCGCATATGGGTTTTACACTTAATAGCTTTTCTACAATATCGCTATACCCCATTCGCGATTCGATTAAATTATCGTATGCATTCGGTACTAGCCCACTAGAATGGCTTAAAATATGAAAAACCTTTAAATCATCTTTGTAGTCGGTTTGTTTAAATTCAGGAATGTAATGACTAACAGGAAAATACAAATTAAGTTGTTCTTCATTTGCAAGTTTTGCCGCTAACGACCCTGCAAACGTTTTAGATACTGAGGCCAAACGAAACCGAGTGTGTGGATTAATTTTTTGCCCACTGCGCACTTTGGTATGCCCCATAGTATGTATATAATCACGCGCTTGTGCGTTGACGATGGAAAGCGCTCCGCCCGGAATCTTTTTTACTTTTAATTTTTTTTCTACGTAGCGTCCATAATTTTTAACAAAAGCTTCCCAGTCAGGATCTGTGCTTGCACTTGCCTGTAAATGCGTCCCTAAAATACATAAAGCAAAAAAATAAAAGGGTAAGGAGTTAAAATACTTCATTCTTAGCTAATTTTTCTTTTTTAGTCATAATCAGCCTCTATAATATCATGAACTTTTGCTCGGACTAACGTACAATATGTTCGATTAATGGCTTTTGAGTGGATGTAAAATATTTATGCGTTTTTTAGTTGTATCATTTTTTATTGTATTAGCTTCAGGTTGTGCCGTAGTTAAGCAGCCTGCAGAACCTTTAGCAATGCCTGCAAAACCTTTGCTTAAGAGTCAAACTTACCAACTTAAATATGAAACCGAGCATGCTTCACCGAAAGTAAAATCGGTGCAATTACCTGCACATAACATCAAAAAAAATCAGACTGTCAGAGTGATCGTAGACCGTGCAAGTGTCACCGACACATTAGTATCTCAAATTAGCCAAGCACTTAACGATAAACAACTAAAAGTTACCACAACCGATAACAGTGATTACACGTTAGCTATTCATCAAGTTGACCTTGAGTTTATAGATGATGCAAAGTACATCCTAGCGCAGCCACAAAAACCTTATTCATTGTTTTCAAAAGTAGCACAGCAATTCCCTTCTCAACAATGCGCAAATATACTGGCACAAGTTAGTATGCGCCTTACACACAAAGCAACGGGAGATGTAGTGTGGTTTGCCAAATCATCAATAGATAGTGCAAGCTTTCACCGTGAGCCTCTAATCTATAGCTTTACTGAAGAAAAGAAGATCACTAACGAGTTAGAAGTTGTTGCGTTTATTCATAAACATAACACCGAACAGGCTCGGCTTAAGCGTGCTGAACTTGAAAATGAAGTAACGGCCCCTGCTTATAAAACCATCACTAAATTGAGTCGTTTAACTAAATTAAATGGGCCATGCACACGTACTGAGATCAGCGCGTTAACTCCCATGATGCAATTTTACTTGAGCAGCATACTTATCGATAAAATTAAGGTTCAGTAAATTCAGGACGACTGCTACATTTTTTTACAGATTTAGCCTAGAGTTTGACAATATACTACCCTTTTAAGCAAACTCTAATTTAGGTTCCAAGGATGAAGCATTTCCCACAAAGACATTTTTTCCGTTGTGCAGCCTTATTGTTTGCGCTCATTTTAAGTGGCCAGAGCACAGCAAGCAATCGTTACTATGCCGATAACACATTGGAACCCACTACAGGGTTTGCTTGGGACTGGAGTGCGGGAGCAGGTTATTACATAGAAGATTCTTATTTGGTGGGCATGAATTCTTATGATGTTGGCGCCGAGTTAGATTTAAGCCTTGCAGTTTCTTACGATAATTTTTACCTTGATTTTGATCATAATCAACTCAGCGGTGGACTTGTTTTAGGCTATAGCTTAATTAACAAATACGATTGGGGCCTTGATTTATTAGGCACTAATTCGCAAGCCGGGTTTGACGAACAAGGCTTAGGTATTTATAACGATGGCATTATTGAGCCACTACGCGGTATCAAAAAACGTAACTATGATTTTGATACCGGCCTTCGATTAACACGTCGATTTGAAAACTCACAAATTTCCCTTGAATACTTACATGATATATCTGGTGCTCATAATGGCTGGGTGGCAAACGTATTTTTTAGTCATATTCAGCCTTGGCGTAATTGGGAGTTTCGCTCTGGTATTGGCCTAAGTGCCTACTCTGCAGATTTTACAAACTATTATTTTGGTATTGATAGCGATGAAGCAAACGCAACTCGCCCTATTTATCAAACCAATGCCAGTACTAGTATTATGTTTGAATTTCATGCTGAATACCCCATTAATCAAGATTGGGTCTTTTTAGCAGGCTGGTTAACGACGTGGTTTTCAAAAGAAATTGATGACAGCCCAATTATTTCCCAAGGATATCAACACAAAGCCAAGGTAGGCGTGCGTTATGTACTTTAGATTTTTTTACTGTTTATTGTTTAGTTATTCAGGCTCTTTGCTGGCAGCCCCAGTGCAAATACCCGCTCAATTGAGTGCAGTACCTGATACCTGTGTGGCCTTACGTGAAGGACGTCACTGTTACGCCGATGTTGTTTTGTCATGGCAGCAAGTAGAGGTGGGAAACTATTGTCTACGCGATGCCACCTCAAAGTACATTATGCAGTGCTGGCTTAAACAGCGACAAGGTTCGTTTAATTATGCTTTTGACTCAACGCAAAGTATTTCGTTTGAACTATTTGACAGTAATACATCACAAGTCATTGCCGTCACAGAAGTAAAATTACAATGGGTGTATCAAAATAGGCAAAAAAAGCGGCGTTGGCGGTTATTTTAGTCACACACTATAAACATTATGATAGCTAAACATCATTTAGGTATGCGAAGAAAGCTTATGGATAATTACGGTACTATTTTACTGGTTGAAGATGATATTTCTCTTGCACAGTGGGTCACTGAGTATTTAACAGAGCAAGGCTATGTTGTACATGTATGTCATCGAGGTGATGAGGTTATAAGCCAAGTAAAACGTTTAAACCCACAACTTATTTTACTCGACATTATGCTGCCAGGGCTTGATGGTATTAGTGTATGTCGTGAGCTACGTAGCTTTTATCATGCCCCAATTATAATGCTTACTGCCCGCGATGAAGAAATGGATGAAGTCATTGGGCTGGAAGTCGGTGCTACCGATTACATAATAAAACCGGTACGCCCTCGCGCATTGCTTGCACGCATTAAATCGGCCTTGCGCTACAGTAGCGACACGCCTAAAACCGATGATCAAGCAAATATGATCAATATCGGTCAATTAAGTATTAATACCGAGTCACGCAACGTTTCCTTTAACCAACAGGATGTGAACATTTCAAGCGCAGAGTATTTATTACTGCATTACTTAGCCAGTAATGCAGGACAAGTTGTATCACGCGATGCGGTGTTTAAAGCAACCAAAGGCAGGGAATATGATGGCCTAGATAGAAGCGTTGATGTGCTTATTTCTGCCTTGCGTAAAAAGTTTCATGATGACCCACAAAAACCAGAAAAAATTAAAACCATTTGGGGACGTGGTTATTTGTTTGTGACTGCAGCGTGGTAAATTTTAATGCCTGAGTGCTTAAAGTAATTAGCGCGATAGTAATAAAAGTCACTTCAATACACCCAGCCTATTATGGAATAGCATCAATGAAAAAGTTTTATATTTCACTACTTGGCAGTGCGCTGCTTTCAATTATTGTTTTAGGTTGGCTTATTGATGCATTTAGCCAACAAGCGCATGCGCCTTTGGATGAGTTTAGCGTTCAAAGCCAGATTATTGTCGGGTTAAGTAAACAGCTCACGGCGCTTAAACCCGATGCTCGCCCACAACAAGTAACAAAACTAGCCGCTGACTTTGACCTTATACTTAACTACAAATTAAATCAGTCGCTGGCACTGCCCTTAGCGCTATTAGATAAAATGCAAACCCAAGGCGGATTAATACTCGAAGATGAGCAAGGCTTTTATATGCTCTACACAAATGATGAGTTAAGTCCTTATCATTTAACCATGCGTTTAGATAAACCTTATGAGGCCACACAACGAAACGATATTATTTTAACGCTATTATTTTACACTGGCTTATGTGTTTTTATGGGTTTTATTATTACCCCTTTAGCAAAGCGCCTTACGGTGTTAAACGAAGCAGCAAAGCAATTTGCATCTGGTAATGTTAAAGCGCGTATTACCCCCTCTCGATTTACCTATATAAAAGATGTGGAACTGACCTTTAACCGTATGGCGAGTCAAATTGAAAAGCTAGTTGCTGAAAACAAGCTAATGGCCTCCAGCTTATCGCATGATATTAGAACTCCAATTGCTTGCTTACGCTTTGGTGTCGACGCCGCTCTTGATAGTCATGACGAGAGTAAAATAAAGCATTATTTAACTCGCATGGAAACCGACTTGGATCACATGGAGTCAATGCTAAAAAGCTATTTAACGTTTGCTACTTTAGAGCAAAATGCGAATAAGCTTACTTACTCATCAGCAAACCTTAAACAATACCTAAGTGATATTGTATTGCAACTTGAGCCTAGAATAACCTCTCGCTCGCTTAATATTTCTTTAGAATGTGATGATCATACCGTTTATGCTGACTTACATTGGCTGGCAAGAGCAATCACCAACTTAATTAATAATGCCTGCGACTTTGCAAATCACAGCATTCAAGTAACCGCTTCAGTACAAGAACGTTCTCTGGTGGTGAACATCGCCGACGACGGACCAGGCATTGCTCAAGAAAATAATCATAAAGTATTTAGCCCATTTTTTCGTGAACGCAGCCACCGTAATCGCAGTGATAATAGTTATGGCTTGGGATTAGCAATCGTCGCCAAAGTTGCCGATTGGCATCATGGCACTGTAAAAGTGAGTAAAAGTGAACGACTCTCAGGTGCCTGCTTCACATTAACCATCGCTCAGTTTGAACATTAATCAACAATGCAAAGATGCTCAATACAGCTGATAAGCGAAATATAATTAAAAAAATTGTGCTATTTATAATCAAAATACGCACGTGTTATTTATACAGCTAAATAAAACGCAATAATTGTGCAACACAGACTAATAAGCACTTTTTATTTAATTACAATTCCAGTAGATTGTCACGGCGTCGAAAAAATAGAGAAGCAGAATAATATGAGTGCAGTAAGAGGTGAGTTTAGCTCCCGCTTTGGTTTTATAATGGCTGCGGCAGGATCAGCTGTTGGCTTGGGTAATATTTGGGGTTTTCCGACCCAAACAGCAAGTAATGGGGGCGCTGCCTTTTTAGTCGCGTATTTAGTACTGGCTTTCTTTTTAGCCTATCCGGCTTTAATGGCAGAGCTGATGATAGGTCGCCATGGGCAAGCTAATGCAGTCTCTTCATTAACTAAATTAACCACGCGACCATGGCAAAAGCAATTTGCCTTTGCTGTTGGTTTTGGTGGTATTTTATGTGCTGGATTTATTTTAAGTTTTTATGCCATTGTTGCCGGTTGGATGTTAAGTGCCACTTTAGAACCGGTAACCACATTGGTCGGGGCTGATACCGCCTCTTTATGGTTAAGTGAGCAATCGCTTACTCGTAATATTCTTTTCACTGTTTTATTTATTATTTTAACTGTTGCTATTATCAGCCGCGGTGTAGAAAACGGCATCGAAAAATGGTCTAAACGCTTAATGCCCGCTCTGCTCGGTATTTTGTTTGCCCTAATTGCCTACGTGATGACTCAAGAAGGCGCTGTTGAGGGGTTAAAAGCTTACTTAGTCCCTGACTTTTCTTCTATTTTTGACCCTACATTGTTAGTGAGTGCCTTAGGCCAAGCTTTCTTTTCATTGTCACTGGGCACCAGTGTGATGATTATATATGGCTCCTATATCAGTAAAAAAGAAAACCTTGTGTCCCTTGGCGCGTATGTAACCTTAATTGATGTGTTTATAGCGTTTGTAGCGGGTTTATTGATCATCCCTGCTATGTACGTGGCACAAGCGCAAGGTGTTGAAATATTCTCTTCAACTACAGGTAAACTTCTCTCTGAAGATACTCTCGTATTTCAGGTATTGCCTGCCTTATTTGATGGCATGGGTGGTGTAGGTTTATTTGTTGGTTTTGCTTTTTTTGCATTGATGAGTATTGCCGCACTAACTTCATCTATTTCCATGCTAGAAGCGCCAGTGTCGTACACGGTAGAACGCTTTGCGATGAAACGTGTTCAAGCAACGTGGTTAATAGGCGCTTTAATTGCCATAGTGAGCATTATTATAGTGTGTAACCTAGGCACTTTATTTGGCTTAGTGATCACCCTAACAACCAAAGTTGCACAACCTTTATTAGGGCTTATGTGCTGTATATTTGTAGGTTGGATCTGGTACAGATCGTCACTACTTAAAGCGATTCAGCAAGGTAACCCTGAGGTGCATAATACGTTATTTTGGAAAATATGGCCTTGGTATACCAAGTTTGTATGCCCTGTTGCGATTAGTTTAGTGTTTTTGCACTCCCTACTAAGCTAGTTATAAGATGCATAAAAAAGGTCCACATCAGTGGGCCTTTTTAGTGGAGCAATACTACTGCTTTAAAATCATATCTTGATGGGGTATACCATCTTCTAAATATTCATCACCAACACATTCAAAACCGAATGAACGATAAAAATTCAGTAGATAGGTTTGTGCGCCAATATAAATATCGCGAGTCGGCCATTGCGCCTTACAGCATGCTATTGCTTCATTGACTAACTGTTTGCCTAATCCAGAACTTCGCTGTGATTGAGCAACCAATACACGCCCTATCGCACTGTATTGAGTATCTTTTTCATAACAACGGGCATAGGCATATACTGTTTGCCCATCAAGTAAATAGACATGGCGTGTAGTGTCTGCGATATCGTGATCATCAAGTTCGGGGTAAGGACATGCTTGTTCTACAACGAATACGTCGACACGTTCACGCATGATTGAAAATAGGGTTTGGGAATCGAGCGCAGAGAATGGCTCACATTTAAACGCCATTTAAACACCTTTTTTATTGCAGGGGCTTACCTAAAGTAAGCCCCTAAAGCGATTAAGCAAATAATCGTTCTAACTGATCACATAACTGCGATAAATTAACATGATCATGCTCTATGGTTAAATCAACATAGCCATCACTTCTAAACGCTCTGTCTAATTCAATTAATACATGGGTTTTATGTGCTTCAGGAATAAACGACAACTCTATTTCTTTTATGCCAAACAAACTGCGGCTATTAGGCTGATACTCAAGCTCTTGATAACACCCCGACACAGATTGAAAAGTAGGGGCACGTAAATGGCCTTGCTCTACATCGGCTTTAACTAAGCTAAAACCAAGCTTTTCCATCGCTTGCATGCATGTTTTAACCGCTTCATTAGGATAAATGTGTAAATGGTCTTTATCTGTTGGATCAAGCGCAAGGTCAATATCAAGGCCTGTTTCTAACCATACATAAGATTGATTATAACCTGCATTAATTTCAGTTATAGGCGTTTCTGAGTGTAAACGGGCTTCAAACGGAATAGTTCTTACTTCACCGGGCTCAATAATACCAATATCGGTAATGCGCCACTGGTCAATCACATGATTAGTGAAATAATCACCGTCTTCACTCGCCACTTTTACACGGGTAACTAACATTAAGTCTAAACCGGTAATTTCTTGGCTCACATCACCTGCAGTAATTACAATTTGCGCGTTAAATAATTGCCCTGGCTGAAGATGCTCGGTCTCTAAAATAGTATCTACTTTGGCGGCACCAATGCCTACCGATGCTAAAATCTTTTTAAACATATTTTCTCCTTAAGCTAAGCAACTCTAATGTTTGCTTACGCTTAAACTCCTTCGTTATGGCATCTTAACCACATTTAAAAGCTCTTGTCAGCGAAAAACTGCTATTTACATGCTGTTTACCATAAAACTAGCCATATATGTGCATTTTTTATACATTGAAGCTACTTTACCTCTGCATAAACTGACAGTAGCAATCATTTGATAAATACTCTCTATCACGTAACTAACTGCGTTAAATAAATAGATTAATTGTCAATAAGCATTGTTTTTCGCTACACTACAGTGCCTAAAAAAGTGGTATTAATAACTATGGAACTAATTTATTTTGCTACCGCCTTCGTCTGCGGTTTTGGTATATACCAGCTAAAATTGCCGCCACTTATCGGCTTTCTTATGGCTGGATTTATTCTTAATTTAGCGGGTTATAAAAGCACGGAACTGCTGGAAACAATTGCATCTTTAGGGGTTACACTGCTACTTTTTAGTATTGGCCTCAAGCTTAAAATTTCAAATTTAATAAAACCTCAAGTCTGGGCTCCGGCCACCTTACATATTATTCTAAGCAGCGCTTTATTTAGTGGCTTTATGCTACTACTGGGTATTTTTGCACTGCCATTATTCGTCGATTTAAGTTGGCAAAGTGCGCTGTTAGTTGGTTTTGCTCTGAGCTTTTCAAGCACCGTATTTGCGGTAAAAGTTCTTGAAGAGCGCGGTGAAATGGCAAGCCTGCACGGTAAAATAGCCATTGGTATTTTAGTTATGCAGGATATATTTGCGGTTATATTTTTAGCGGTCAGTACCGGTAAGTTGCCGAATATTTGGGCCTTAGGGTTAATTATTGCCTTACCTTTATTTCGCCCTGTTATGTACTGGGTTTTAAACCGCTCTAAACATGGTGAATTACTGCCGCTATTTGGGTTTTTCTTTGCCTTAGTAGCAGGTTATAACGCCTTTGAATTTGCAGGTCTCAAAGGTGATTTAGGTGCTTTGATTGTAGGTATGATGTTCGCACCACACAAAAAAGCCGGTGAATTGTCTAAGTCATTGCTTAGCCTAAAAGATATATTGCTAGTTGGCTTTTTCCTAAGCATTGGTTTAAGTGCAGAGCTTACTGCCCACTCCTTAGTCGTCGCTTTAGTGCTGGTATTAATTATTCCAATTAAAACCCTGCTTTATTACATACTAACCAACCTATTTAAACTTCGTGCGCGTACCTCTTTGTTAACAGCATTTAGCCTAGCTAACTTTAGCGAATTTGGTTTGATTGTGTGTGCAGTTGCCGCATCTACCGGCATGGTTACCTCTGAGTGGCTTGCTGTTATTGCGATTGCGGTGTCGATCACCTTTGTAATTGCTTCTCCTTTAAATAAACGCTCTAACGAGCTATACGTTAAAATTGAACGCTTTTTATTAAAGTTTGAAAGCAAAACCCGCTTAGCTGAAGAGCTCCCAGTAAACTTAAATGACACAAAAATTGTTATTTTTGGTATGGGTAGAATTGGCACAGGTGCCTATGAAACAATAAACGCAACTCATCCGGATGTTGTTGCAGGTATTGATATTAAGCCTGAGGTAGTTGATAAGCATGTAAAGCGAGGTCGCCGAGTATTAATTGCCGATGCCACCGATCCTGATTTTTGGCAACGTGTTAACCACTCCCACGTTGAAATGGTAATGCTAACTATGCCTAAGCACATGCAAAATATTTTTGCCTTAGAGCAATTACAAGCATCGGGTTATAAAGGACAAGTAACGGCGATTGCCAACTACCCCGATCAGCAAAAAGAATTAGAAGAAATGGGAATAGACTCTACTTACAACTTTTACTTAGAAGCAGGTAGCGGTTTTGCAGAGCATGTAAAGCAAACCCTGTTTTCTTAATAGGGTTTAGATGCAAATAGATTGCATTTACATTCCTTTACATCTGCGTATTTTATTGGTTTAAATATAAGGTAAAATGTCAGTGTTGGTTTAGTAAAGCTAATACCTAAGTGTGTATTTAAATAAAATATACACAACTGGACCCCTTGCTTTTAATTAACCAATAAGATTCTCAAATTAGAGGGCCTACTCCCTCTATCAATAGGCTGTTACTTGCCCGTTACAGCCTATTTTAATTCTTTATTATCCCTTACACTTAGCACCTCAATTCATAAAAGATGTCAATAATGGATCCTCAACAACTTAAAGTCGCTATTAATACCATTATGCCGTTTGGTAAATATGCGGGACGTCCCTTACTTTTGCTGCCTGAGCATTATTTAGTGTGGTTTAAACAGCAAGGCTTTCCTGATAGCAAGCTCGGCTCTCAACTTGCAATGATGTACGAAGTGAAGCTTAATGGTTTAGAGCAAATGTTGATGCCATTACTAGAAAAAAATAGTAAATAAAATAGAACTTTTCTATAAGTGGCCTGTCTATCTATTTGCTACTTGTTGATTTTTTGGTTTTAAACCGCAAAAAAGCGCCTTTAAGGCGCTTTTTTATTGTGTGGGATTTACTAGTCTAAGCTAATAATAAACTTAGCCCCACCAAGTGTTGAGTCTTCAATTGCGCACTGCCCTTTATGCCATGACACAATTTTACTTACTATCGCCAGCCCTAGCCCAAACCCTCCGGTTTTTTTATCACGACTTTTATCTAAGCGCGTAAACGGCTTAAATACTTTTTCGCGCTCAGAGAAGGCAATACCAGGGCCATCATCTTCAACCACTAACAGTAACTTTTCATCGGCAGTACTTAAACTAATATGTACACTTTTCGAGGCATGTTTAAGTGCATTACTGATTAAGTTTTGCAGCACCCGCGACATAAAATGACTATCGCATGAGTAAATAAATTGAGTGGGGAGCGTTGTTGTTAGTTTAATACGGGTATCAAAGTTTACTTTTTCAATATTAGTTTTAATTAATGCAACGATATCACAAGGCGCTAATTGTAAACTAGGTTGCTGTGTGTCTAAACGGGCATATTCCAACATTTCAGATACCAAGGACTCAAGTTCATGAATATCCATTTGCATGTCAGATAAATATTGCTGTGCTTTGGTATCATGGGTTTTATCCTCGAGTATTGCAATAGCAAACTTCAACCGCGCTAATGGCGTTCTAAATTCATGAGATACAGAAGAGGTGAGCTCTTGCTGAGCACTCAGTAAAAACTCAATACGTTGCTGCATTACTTGCAATGTATCGGTGATGGGTAAGAAGAATGACTTTGAGCCATCGCTTAATTGAAAATCTTGCGAGCCGCCCACTGCCTCGCATGCATGACTCAGCTTTGCAAAGTCTCGCCACAACAAAAAGCTCCACAAACCTATTGGTAAACTTATAATAAACAACACCAGTAAATACGGTAACACAGTCCCTGAGCTGCTGTGTTTAACACCTACAGGGCCTACTTGTAGCAATTGTGAATTATTTAGCGTTACATACCAAACGATACGCTGCTGTTTATCATATAAATAAAGGTAATGGTTTTGAAATAGTTGTGCTTGCTGTTCTGGTGGGAGCACCAGATCTTGCTGGGCAATGACTTGGCTATCAAAATTATGTTTAAGCTGCTCAAGCCCATCTGGGGTTTGCGAAAGCAGCCATAAAGACTGCCCAAATTCGTCATCTAACAATACACTTTGCTGAGATTCATCATAGGGCCAAAACTGCTCTATAACACCACTAACAATAAACAAAGAGGCAATAATATACACGTAAAGGCTTATAAATAGCTTTCCCATTAACCTAGCCTAATACCTTGCATTTATTACATATCCCACGCATCTGATACAAATAAATAGCCTTGCCCCCACACCGTTTTAATACGGTATGGTTTATCACTGTTATCACCGAGCTTTTTACGAATACGTGATACACGAACATCCACCGTGCGGTCTAACCCGTCGTACTCACGCCCTATCATATGTTGATGGACATGCTCTCGACTGAGCACTTCACCAGCATTTGAAGCCAATAACCACAGCAATTCAAATTCATGAGAAGTCAGGACAATTTCAACACCGCTTAGCTTTACAATGCGGCTGGTTTTATCTATTGATAAATCACCAAATTGAAGTTCTTCAATCGCTTTAACATTTGGCTGTCCACGGCGAAGCAATGCACTAATTCGAGCAAGAAGTACACGCGGCTCTGCCGGTTTTATAACGTAGTCGTCAGCCCCGAGTTCTAAGCCTATGACTTGATCGAAGTCTTCACCCTTTGCTGTTAGCATTAAAATAGGGAGAGTGTATTTATCGCGTACTTGTCGACATACGCTAAAGCCATCTTTTCCTGGCAACATTACATCTAAAATGATCAAGTCGACGTGGTTTTCACTAAGATAAGGGAACACTTCGTCACCGCGTTCTAAAACGTCAACTTCTAAGCCATTATGCTCAAGATAGTCTTTGGTTAATTGTTGCAACCCTAAATCATCTTCAACAAGTAATATCTTTGGCATTTACTGCTCCTAAATTAAAAAAAGCTCCAAGGTGAGCGTAGCCGATGTTTTTTCTTAGCGTATGCGGTTTGCACTTCTATTTGCACACTCGCTAACGATACACCTGTATGGGGATTAATCAGGGAGTATATGGTCTCCACCTGAACACGCGCTTTATAACTAAGTTGGCCTTTTTTGACACCTTGCCAGCATTGCAATTGTGTATTTTGTTGGTATAAACACACATCGCTAGCGGCTGACAGTTGCCACTTAAATTTTAACTCAAGATCACAAAATTCTTGTTGTTCGGAAACCACACAGACTTTGGGTGATACGTTAAGTGAAGAGGCTTTTGCAACGCTAGCGTTGCTAAAAAATGAAGCTGCAAGCACAACCAACATAAAACACTTCATATTAAAATGTATGTTCGAATCCTATAAAGGCGGTCATTGAATAGTTATGTTCAAAAAGCGGGCTGCTATCCATTGCTGAATAATCATAATAGGCTAAATGAAAACGAAGCGCGTTGACTCCATCTACAGGCCAACGGGCGTCGATTTTAGCATAAGGTTGCCAACTACTACCAACTTCTATTTCACCGTGAATAGATTCAGCGCTATTTAAACCATAAAAGTAGTTATTTAGTTGGGCTGATTTGTAATTAACGCCTAACGTCGACTTTAACGTTAATTGCTTAAACTCATGGTGATATTGCCATTGCAACGATCCTCTGTAGCCATTATAAACACTGTTTACATCATGCAATAATTGCACAGAAAATACTTGCTGCTGCTTTACAAAAAAATAGCTTATACCGGCATCAAGTGCGACTCGTCTTTTTTGTATATTATTTATGTTTACTTGACGCGGTGAATCAGAGTGTAGCGATTCTAATATCTCGTTCTCAGCGGTTGTTTTAAAGGGGAAAATATTTTGTGGATGCCAATCAATAAAAAAGCGTGACTCAGGGTTAATTTCTGACACAAAACTAACGTTATGTTGTTTGCTTTGTAAAAAAGAATAACCAAGACGGCCATTATCAAAAAACCAATTTTGACCATAATAGGCCACTTGCGGAATAACAACTAAGGGGATGTTATCTGCACCATACAGAGGATTTGTGATCACCCCAGCACCAACACTCACACTAAGATTAAGCTCATCAGTGGATATATGTTGCTGCTTCTGAGCAATCGCATTAGTGCTTAATAGCACTAATAACAGGCATATGTTTATTCTCAGATGGAACCGCATGAAGTTAATCGCTAGTTTATAAAGTGGCTTTGACCCTATAGTAGCAAGTAGTATGAACACAAGCTCTAGAGGGTTACAATCATTAACAAATTTGATACAAACAGAACACGTTTACATATCGGCCGCTATTTCGACCCGATTACGACCATGGGTTTTAGCTAAATAAAGTGCTCTATATGCCTTTTCAACTAATAAACAGCTCTTACTAAAAGGCTCCATTAAAGCAATGCCGAAACTGGCTGAAATATTACGTTTATTATTACTGTCTTCTTTTTTACGAATCGTCAATTTGGCAATGTTCAAACGAAGCTGATTACAAAATGCCATCGCATCATTAATGCTTTCAAAGTAACCCGTAATACAAAATTCTTCACCACCAAAACGATAAGCTCTGTATTGCTCTTGTACACTATTTTGCACTTTTTGAGCGACTAGCTTGAATACCTCATCGCCTTTTTGATGGCCAAAATCGTCATTAAAACGTTTAAAATGATCAATATCGAACATAATCAACACCGCTAATTTACCGTGTTCATTTTGTGAAGAGGCGTTCAAACAAAACTCAACAATGTCTGTGTCAAACTTACCGCGATTAAATAATCCGGTTAAGGAATCTTTATCAACCGCTTCTTGGGTCACGCTAAGCGCTTCTTTTAAATCTTTAATTTCGTTGTACGCTTGCGCTAATTTGGTTTGGAATCCACGGGCGTAATCTTGCATCGCAATTGATTCGTCAGTTAGGCGCTCAACGCAAGAAAGGATCTCATTAAATGAGTTAATACTAGAGAGCGTTTTTAATTCATTTTGTGAATCAACTAACGAGGTAGTAAAGCTTTTCGAATATTGAATGGAGTCACTAAGATCAAACTGCATTTGCTCTACGGTGCCATGAAACCTTTCAGACATTTGTTGAAAAAATGCAAGCTCTTCGTCATTAATATGCTTATTAAAAATTTCTTGGGCGGTTTGAGCTGAACACGTATTGTGCAAAGAGATGACTTTATCAAGCTCTGTGTTTAGTTGTGGGTTGTCGCCCTGTACATAACAGTACCAAATAGCATAATTTATTGGCGTTACAGGCATTTTGTATTTAACCATCAACGGAATGGCTTTTTTTAAACACTGGGCAGAATGAGCAAGTGAAACCGTATTATCCATAATTAAAACTCTTAGACATCACAACAAAGATGTTAATAAACACATAAATACCAGCGGTTTATATTAACAGTTTTTTATCATCCAGCAAGCCTATATTATGTTTTCCCCCATATTTTGTGCAATATTCCAAAGCGCACTAATAGCAGGGTCGTTTAGTTCTTTATGTAATACAGCCAAACCAATTTTAAACCCTTGTGGTGGCTCGCCTTTATACTCTAAAACCTGAACCTTATCGTTAAGCGGACTATTATCGAGTACAATTTTTGGGATCATGGCCACGCCTAACCCTAAACTCACCATAGATACCATAGCTTCATGCCCTGCCACTTGCGCGTAAATTTTTCCTTGCACATTATTTTTTCGCCACCACTGCTCCAACCTTTGTCTTGAAAATCCTTGTTCAGCAACAATAAATTCAAGCTCAGACCAATCAATAGTTTCGCTACTAGTGGCTAATTTTTCTGTGATCGGACATTGAATAGTGGGTGCAATTAATACCAATGGCGAGTAGCCAATATCTACAAATGCAATTTGTGCAGGTAATTTACTGGGTCTGGCTGCAATGGCCATAGATTCATGTCCATCTAACACTCGGTTAATAGCCAAGGCGGGATCGCCCGTATTTAAGGTAATTTCAATATGCTGATGCTGAGCTCTCAGTTGCTCTAAAATATGATACAAAAAACTGTAGGATGCAGTAACGGAGCAATAAAGACTCACATTGCCATAAATATGTTGTTGCGGTTCGTTTAAATTAGCTTTAAAGCGCTGCCAATTATTAAGCGTAGCACTGGCATACTCCTTAAATGCAACGCCTTCGCGGGTAAGCTTTACACTGCGATTATCACGCTGGAATAACATCACCCCTACTTCATCTTCTAACTGCTTAATATTACGACTTAAAGTGGGCGCACTTATGTGGCATAACTCACTGGCACGAGAGAAATGAAGCGTTTTTGCCAACGCCAAAAAGTAATTTAAATGCTTATGATCCATAACAACACCAGTATTTCACATTATGAAACACTTTAATTCAAATATATCATTTTACGCAAGAAAAGATTTTCCATATTGTTATTCCAAGCAAAGCAAAAGCAATGCATCTAACAAACTGAATTAATAGGAAACTTATCATGGCAAATTATTTTAATAGCTTACCTTTACGCGAACAATTAGCGCAATTGGCACAATGTGAATTTATGGGCGCAGACGAATTTAACGACGGTGTTGCTGCACTTAAAGGTAAAAAATTGGTAATTGTAGGCTGTGGCGCACAGGGCCTAAATCAAGGCTTAAACTTACGTGATTCTGGTTTAGATGTAGCCTATACACTACGTGATTCAGCCATTGCTGAGCGTCGTCAGTCATTCTTAAATGCATCTGACAATGGTTTTAAAGTGGGTACATATGAAGAGTTAATCCCAACAGCCGATGTAGTACTTAACTTAACACCTGATAAACAACATACTGCAGTTGTTAATGCCATCATGCCATTAATGAAACACGGCTCAACCCTTGCCTATTCACATGGCTTTAATATTGTTGAAGAAGGCATGCAAGTTCGTGAAGACATTACCGTTATTATGGTTGCACCAAAATGCCCGGGGTCAGAAGTACGTGAAGAGTATAAACGCGGCTTTGGCGTACCTACATTAATTGCGGTTCACCCAGAGAATGATCCTCAGGGCCATGGCTTGGCACAAGCAAAAGCCTATGCAGTAGGTACAGGTGGTCATCGCGCGGGGGTACTTAAATCATCATTTATCGCTGAAGTGAAATCTGATCTGATGGGCGAGCAAACCATTTTATGTGGCATGCTACAAACTGGCTCTATTTTATGTTTTGACAAAATGATTGAAAAAGGAATTGATGCCGGTTACGCCTCAAAACTTATTCAATATGGCTGGGAAGTGATCACAGAAGCACTTAAATATGGCGGTGTGACAAACATGCTTGACCGCTTATCAAACCCTGCAAAGGTTAAAGCGTTTGAGCTAAGTGAAGAGCTTAAAGTAATTATGCGCCCTCTTTATAACAAACACCAAGATGACATTATCGATGGCACATTTTCACGTGTAATGATGGAAGACTGGGCAAATGATGACGCTAACTTACTAAAATGGCGTGCTGAAACTGCAGAAACTCATTTTGAAAAAACCCCTGCAGGCGATGTAGAAATTGCTGAGCAAGAATTTTTTGACCACGGTATTTTAATGGTGGCAATGGTAAAAGCAGGTGTAGAACTGGCATTTGAAACCATGACAGCGGCCGGTATTATTGCAGAATCTGCCTATTATGAGTCACTGCATGAAACGCCGTTGATAGCCAATACTATTGCACGCAAAAAGTTATTTGAAATGAACCGCACTATTTCAGATACCGCTGAGTACGGCTGCTATTTATATAACCATGCCTGTTTGCCGCTTCTACAAGAATTTATGCAAGGTATTGATACTGATGTTATTGGTAAGGGCTTAAATGAGCAAAGTAATCAAGTTGATAACCAAACTTTAATTCAAATAAATACGGCTCTACGTGAGCACCCTGTTGAGAAAGTAGGCGCAAAATTACGCGGCTACATGTCTGCAATGAAAAAAATAGTTTAACCCAAGGGTCCTAGAACTTTCACTTGTTAGAAACCAAGCCCACTTGCATTTTGCTGTGGGCTTTTTTAAGTGCAAATTAATCATCAATAGCTGAAAATAAATAATGTGCTAAAATAATTCCTCTCATTGCCTCAGTTGTAAATATAAGCATTATCATGACGATACAAAATCTCTCTATTACTCAAAAAATAACAGCGCTTGGAAGCATTATTGCTATTTGTGTTGCTGTATTAATTGGTTTGACGTCTTTGCATAACTCAAAAAATATTATTGAGCAACGCATGATCGAATCAGAACTGCCAAGTAAATTACAAACAATAAGTAATCATATTGGTGGCGAGATCAATGAACTTCTTGGGGCTGCAAAGCAACTTTCGGCCAATACCTATATTTTAAATTGGGCAAATACTGGCAACAACAACGACACGCTATTACTTAAAGAGCTCAATCGCTTGGTTGATCAATACAATCTTGCCACGGCTTCGTGGGCGAATAAAAACACCGCACAATATTGGAACCAAGATGGCTTTTTACGTGTTTTAAAAAATGATGCCGCAGATGGCTGGTTTTTTGCTTTTACTCAATCAAAGCAACCTTACTCAATTAGTATTTATCAAGAGTCTGAAAACGATGTAAAAATGTTTGTTAACCACCAACAGCCTAATGGTTTAGGCTTGGCAGGCTTAGCAAAAAGCATTACAGATATGCAAAAGCTGCTACAACAATTTAAAATTGAGCAATCAGGGTTTGTGTTTATTGCCGATAAAAACGGCTTAATACAGTTACATAAAGATGCAGACAAAGTCGCTAAGGTGAATATAGATAGTATTTACAGCGCTAATATTCATAACAAATTACTTGATAAAAATGGCTTCGCTTTAGAGGAAGTAAATATCAACGGGCAAGCCACACTCATTGCAGCTACACCGATTAAAAACACTGACTTATTTGTATTAGCTCAAGTCCCAAAAAGCGAAGTGTTTTCTAGTGTAAATATCCTAGAGTGGCAAATATTCACCTTCACTATCATCACTGCGCTAATCGCAAGCATGATCAGTTACTTATTAGCTCGCTCTTTAGCTTCACCGTTATCAACAATGGCTGAGCTATTTTCGCGTTTAGGGCGTGGCGATGCAAACTTAGCCTATCGCTTACCAACATCTCCCCAACCTGAGCTAAATAATTTAACCACCGGCTTTAATCAATTTATTGAAAAAATAGAAACCGCTATTGTGCAAGTAGCCAATGAAAGCCATGGAATTCGCCACAGCTCAGATCATGTATTTGCGCAAGCCAAGCAAAACTCCTTAGCCCTTGATAAGCAAAAAGAGCAAACTATTTCAGTTGCAGCAGCCATTAATGAAATGGGCGCTACAGTGCAAGAAATAGCGCAAAGTGCTGCCAATGCAGCTAAGTTAACCAACGATAGCCGCGATAACACCAAGCAAAGCCATCAACAAGTGTTACAAAGCCAAACGACAATCTCAGCCCTTGCCAGCGACATTGACGGCATAACCGAGCAAGTTGCTTTACTTTCTAAAAAGACTATTGATATTGCTAGTATTGTGGATTCAATTAGAGGTATATCTGAACAAACCAACTTATTGGCACTTAATGCAGCTATTGAGTCTGCCCGAGCTGGTGAACATGGACGAGGCTTTGCTGTCGTTGCTGATGAAGTAAGAGCACTTGCAAATCGTACGTCGCAATCAACCACTGAAATTCAATCTATGATTGAAGAGCTCACTCAAATTTCAGATGATGTTGTAAATGATATCAGCCAATCAAAAAATAAAGCCCAACAAAGCGTTAGCGCAATGCAAAACTCGGTTGAGTTACTTAATACCATTACTGAAACAGCCAATGAAATTAACGATATGGCAACTCTAATTGCCACCGCTACAGAACAGCAAAATAGCGTTGTGAATGATGTGGGTCGTAGTATTGAGCAAATAAATGAGATCAGTGATAAATCAATGAGTGAACAAATCAATACCGAGCAAGCAATTCGTGATTTAGCCACCAGCGCACAGACACTTGATGCACTCGTTGCTACGTTTAATCAGCAACGTTAGATAGAGTGTTACATTAAAAAATAACCTCTGTACAAAATAACCACTATACTTAAGTGTTTTTTGTACAGAGGTGTATATGAATACTCTCCAAGGTAAACATTATTTACTGATTGTGCCTGATGGCTCTGTGTGCTTGTAGCACAACAGATAACGCCAATATAAGTGTGCCAATCCCCACTATTACTCCTCCCATGCAATTACAACAGCAGCTTGTAGAGTCTGAGCAACAAATATTTCAACTCGACGACGACCTCAAACAGCAATTAAATGCTTACGTACAATCGAGTAAATCAGTTGATGAAATTGCCTATAGTGTACTTAGTTTTTTACTCACAAATGGTGATAACTCACTATCTTATCAATCTACCAGCACTCAAACTGCGTCACAAAGCTATCAAAATTTAAATGCCAATTGTCTTTCACTCTCTATTTTAGCGTATAGCTTGGCCGAACATTTAGGCCTTAAGGCCCGCTTTCAAAAAGTACACATTCCGGAGTATTGGTCACTAAATCAGGGGTTTAATTTACTCACTGGGCATATCAACCTTGCCATAGACAATAAAACGAAACTCAAAGACAGCTCACTTGTTTATCAGCGTAATAAGCGTTTAATTATTGATTTTGACCCCAATAGCCGACAAGCCCGTTTTGCAACCTCATTGCTTTCAAAAAAAGGGTAACCGCCATGTCACCAACCTTACATGAAAGCCACTTTGGACTGGCGCGAAGTTACTTTGAGTTAAATAATATAGCTAGGGCGGAATTTCATTTGCGTAAAGCCAGAAAAAAAGCAGACTTTACACATGACAAACAACGCTATGATAATAAACTCATCGCATTAAAATCACTTATCGTTAAGGCGAATCATTATTAAATTATTTAGTTTAACCTGCATTGTATTTTTTATAAGTTGGAGTGGACTCTCAAAGCCGATTGAGCCGCAGTTATTCACTGATTTAACAACGCTAACCAGCTCTAAATTAGCAGGCAGAAAAACGAATAGTCACTCGGCTTTACTCACCAGAGAATATTTAAAAGCACGCTTTAAAGAGCATCAACTAACAGTTATTGAACAACCTTTTACTTATCCATCAGGGCTGTTTTCTAAGGCGCAAGGCGTAAATATTGTTGCGAACAAAACAGCAAAAAATACGCTCGAAAATATTAACACTACTCTTTATCAAGAAGCGGTATTGCTAATTGAGGCATTTATTAATCAGCTTTTGACAAACCCTGAGGTATTCAGTCCCCCCTTAAAAGCAGCAACGTAAGCCTCTTTTTTTGCCCGTGGAAGTTTTTTAATCGCATATTCTAATTTACTTGCGTCGCTTTTAGTCCCAACTTGTTGCTGATGAATGAGCACCAGCGGTCCTTTCCCTTTGAGGTTTTTTGCCCCTTTACCCGCTTGGTGCGTTGCTAAACGACGCGCTACATCAACTGTAATGCCGGTATACCAATGACCAAACCGTGTTTGCACAATATACAGTGACCAAACAACCGGTTTACTTTTACTATTGCACAACTCATCGTTTAAACTTTTTTGATTATTAATGGTCAAAACCTCGCCTTAACGCGCTAAACAAAAACAATTACTCAAAAGGGTTTTACCTTGAGTGACTAATCGGTATCATGCAGATTATAAAAAATAAGGATCACAACTAACAATGCAGTCGTTAAAAACTTTTTCTCTTTGGCTTATTGTCGCTTTAACGCTTAGTTCAGCCGCAGGTTGTTCTAGCTGGGTGTACAGAATCAACATCCCTCAAGGTAACTTTTTAGAACAATCAGACGTTGATAAGCTTCGCGTTAATATGACTCGCGAGCAAGTAATTTATGTACTAGGCAGACCGATTGCCGAAGACGCCTTCGATAAAAATACTTGGCGTTACGTTTACAGCTTTAATAAAGGGCGCGCTAATGAACAATATAAATCATTAGTATTAAACTTTGAAAATGAAAAGTTGGTAACGGTATCTGGTGACTATGAGCAACCAGAAAACTTTACAACCCCTTTAGAGCAATAAGCCATTTGGGTTTAATTTAAAAAGGTGAGCATGGCTCACCTTTTTTGTATCTAGCGTTCTAACGGTCGGCCACCAGTTACTTTATTTGCGCGGCCCTCTTCTTTGGCTTTTTCGGCGCGCTTTCTGCGGGCATCTTTAGGGTCGGCAATTAATGGGCGGTAAATTTCAACTCTATCGCCGTCTTTAAGCTCATGATTAAGCTTTACCGTTCTGTTCCATACACCTAAAGTTAAAGCGGTTGCATCAATCTCAGGGCACTTCTTAATAATACCTGATTGGATCACTGCTTGCTCTGCGGTGGTACCTTGGAATACTTCTATATTTAACGTGGTTGCTTTCGTTGGCAACGCAAACACAATTTCAATATTGATCATGCACGCTCTCCATATACCGCTTTTGCACGTTGAGTAAAGGCACTCACCATATTTTTAGCCACATCATTAAAAATTTTACCAAACGCAAGCTCTATTAACTTACTAGAAAATTCAAAGTCTAGCTGTAAATGTACTTTGCACGCATGTGCATCTAATTGCTGAAAATGCCAACGACCTTGTAAGGTTTTAAAAGGCCCATCAACTAAGCGAAGCATCACCGTTTGCTCATCAATTAGCGTATTTTCAGTGGTAAACCATTTTTTTATGCCGGCTTTAGATATTTCTAAACTGGCGGTCATGTTATTATCATGCTGCTTAATAATTTTTGAGTCTGAACAATTAGGTAAAAACTGCGAATAAGCTTCTACATCATTGACTAGATCAAACATCTCTTTAGTGCTGTACATAACCAGCGCACTTTTTTCTATTTGTGGCATACTCACTCCCAACTGTGTGCAGGAATTTTAGCAAGCTTTGTGCGTTTCCCCAAACTTTCATCGCGCTTAAATGAATCCTTCGCTTTTGCATGTATAATTTAAAAAAATCGATGTAAAACATCTCGTATAACGTATATTATAGGGCACTATGGCTAAGAAAAATTCATCAAAATCGACAAGTAATACCATCGCGCTAAATAAAAAAGCGCGACACGAGTATTTTTTACACGACAAGTTTGAAGCAGGTATTGAACTCCAAGGCTGGGAAGTAAAAAGTATCCGAGCAGGTAAAGTAAATATCTCTGAAACTTATATTCATCTTAAAAACGGTGAAGCGTTTTTATTAGGCAGCACAATCCAGCCTTTAAATAGTGCATCAACCCATGTTATTTGCGACCCGCTGCGTTATCGTAAATTATTACTAAGCAGACGTGAACTTGACCGTTTGGTTGGTGCAACCGAGCGTGATGGTTATTCATTAATTGCCACAGCTATGTATTGGAAAAAATGCTGGGTAAAGCTTGAATTCCATTTAGCGAAAGGTAAGAAAATGCATGACAAACGTGAAGACGGTAAAAATAAAGATTGGTCCCGTGAAAAAGAACGCTTAATGAAACATAAAGTTTAAATAAAAACGCCTAACATCATGTTAGGCTTTTTTTTTTAAATTTTTAGGAAAATACAAATTATTACAAATTAAAGTCGCTCGGCGTTTTGTTTATCAATAATAACTAAATCACGTTACAGCGCCAAATAGCGAGCATCCTATCGTTTACCTTTATTGAGAAAATCAGTACATATTAGTGCAGATAACAAAATCATCTTTGCGGCCAATTGCTAACATTTAAGTTACATGGTATTAATAATTAGACTTGTAAAACAAGTAAATTATAACATATCAACAAGGACTTAAGGATGAAGCAATCAATTGCATTTACACCAAGCTTAATCATCGGTGCTACTATCGCATTGTCAGCAGGTTTTAGCACAACGACTTATGCTGCACAGCAAACTGCAGAAAAAGTAGAACGTATTCAAGTAACAGGCTCTCGTATCAAGCGTTCGGACATCGAAGGCCCGTCTCCAGTACAATCTATTAATAAAGAAGACATCGAAAACATGGGTTATGACAACCTACAACAGCTTCTTGAAAGAATGCCTGTTGCAGGTAATGGTACCTTTTCAACTCGTGGTAATAACCAAGACTCAACCGCAAATGGCTCAGCTGCCGTCAGCCTTCGTGGCTTAGGCGCCGATGCTACCTTGGTACTTATTAATGGTCGTCGTGTTGCAATCAGCGCATTTGCTGAAGGGATCACCAACTCATTCGTTGATATCAACAGTATTCCTGTTTCAGCAATCGAACGTATTGATATTTTAAAAGATGGCGCCTCAGCAATCTATGGCTCTGATGCTGTAGCGGGTGTTGTAAACGTTATCTTGAAAAAAGATATTGACGGTATTGAAGTAAACTTAGGTTACGGCGGCACAGATGGCCCTAACTATGAAGAAACTACAGCCAGTATTGTTTGGGGTACTACTAGTGCAAAAAGTAGCGCATCCGTTATTATTGATTACTTTAAAAACACCTCTTTATCATCAGATGAAATGGGGCGTTTAGGTACTGCTAATCAATCTCCATATGGCGGTGAAGATTTTCGTTCATCACGTGGCTTCCCAGGCTACTTTTATGTTGATGGCGTTAAAACAATTGACCCTGCGTGTCCTGCAGAAAATGCAACACCAAGTGGCAGTTGTTTATTTGACTATGGTCCATTTGGCTATATTGCACCGGCATCAGAACGTGTAGGTGCTATTTCACAATTTGAATACCGCTTTGATAATGGCATAACGGGCTTCTTAGAAATGGCCGTTCAGCATAACAGCTCAATTGCAGCAGGTGCCCCAACGCCACTTGATGAAGATGCGGGTTTAACAGTACCAGGTAGTCACCCTAATAACCCATTCGGCCAAGATATTGAAATAGGTCGTTACAGAACCGTAGATGCGGGTGCGCGTCAATGGGATATCGAATCAGACACATTACGTTTTGTTGCCGGTTTAAAAGGTGAAATAAACGATTGGAACTGGGAAACAGCGGTACAAAAAGGACGTAGTAAGTCGTTACAAACAGGCAATCGCTCACAAGGTTGGGTACGTACCGACTTCTTACAGCAAGAAATTGACGCTGGTAACTACAACCCATTCGGCGGCACTTACAACGATCCGGCTGTAATTGATAGAATTACTACGAGCTTGGTTCGTCAAGGCGAGTCTCATATGACGTCGTTCGATGCTAACATTTCAGGTGAAGCATTTAGCTTTGGTGATGATGTTGTCATGATGGCGGCCGGTATTGAATACCGCGAAGAGGACGTAACGGATACGCCAGATGATCAATTCCAACGAGGATTAATCTTTGGTACCGAGTCTGTGTCAGCTGCAGCAGAGCGTGACCAATACGCTGCCTATGTAGAGTTTTCAATTCCACTTGCTGAGAACTTAGAGCTACAACTTGCTGGTCGTTACGATGATTACAGTGACTTTGGTACCACAACCAACCCTAAAGTTGCTTTACGCTGGGCACCTACAGATGAAATCACAGTGCGTGGTTCTTGGGCGCAAGGCTTTAGAGCTCCGTCACTTGCACAAGTAGGTTTAGGGCCATCTCAAGAGAGCCAGTTCTTTATCGATAATTACCGTTGTGACGCAACGGGTAAAGATTGTGATGCACTAGATTACAACATTGAATTTGCCGGTAACCCTGACTTAGAGGCTGAAGAGTCTGAATCTTGGAACGTCGGCTTTATTTGGGCACCTACAACTGACTTTGGTTTGAGTGTAGATGTATGGAGTATCACCCAAGACAATAAAATTGATGAGCAAGAGTTTGGTCCAATTTACAACTCAGAGTGTAATAACCAAAATAGTACCGTATGTGTTCGCTTACCACCATCAGGTACAGACAGCCTAGGAACTATTCAAAAGATTTTTAGTACTTTTGAAAACGTGTCATCACAAGAAGTTTCGGGCGTTGATATTTCAGCAAACTACAATCACTCACTGGATGATTTAGGCTTACTAAAATTCAATTTAGAATGGGCTTATCAAGATAAATTTGAAAAAGACGGCCGCGATTATACCGGTGAATATGGTTACCCAGAGCACCGCTGGATTTTCTCAACTAACTGGGAAATTGGTCAGTTCAACACAAACATGAACATTAGTTATGTGGGTGAGTTTGAAGATACGCCAGATATTGACTTCGATGGTAACTTAGACTTCGATAGTAATACATCGCGTACTGTTGATTCACAAGTACTGGTAGATTTACAAACATCATACCGTATTACTGAGTCAGCTAAAGTATCGCTAGGTGTGAACAACTTATTTGATGAAGAGCCACCGTTTGCAATTGGTGACGGTGATTCAGATCTGTATGGTTACGCATCGGGTGTACATAACCCTCGAGGTCGTTATATTTACACTAAAGTGAGCTTTTCGTTTTAATTAAAAAGCAATAAAAAAAACCGCCAATATGGCGGTTTTTTTATCTTAAACTAAAGAGCTAAATTATAGCTCGCCTTCGTTTTCAGATAAGAATTTAGCTACGCCTTCAGGGCTTGCGTCCATTCCTTTTTTACCTTCAGTCCAACCAGCAGGACATACTTCGCCGTGCTCGCTGTGGAATGCTAGTGCATCAACCATACGGATCATTTCGTCGATGTTACGACCCAGTGGTAAATCGTTCACTACTTGGTGACGTACGTTACCTTCTTCGTCGATTAAGAAAGAACCACGAAATGCAACGCCGGCTTCTGGGTGCTCAACGTCGTATGCTTTACAGATTTCGTGTTTAACGTCTGCAACTAGTGCGTATTGAACTTTACCAATACCGCCGTCTGCTACAGCCGTGTTACGCCATGCGTTGTGTGAGAACTGTGAATCGATTGAAACACCAATTACTTCTACACCACGTTTTTGGAATTCTGCATAACGCTTATCAAAAGCAATAAGCTCAGAAGGACATACAAAAGTGAAATCTAGTGGGTAGAAAAAGATTACTGCTTTTTTACCTTTGATTTTTTCGTGAAGGTTATAGCTATCTACAATCTCACCGTTACCTAGAACAGCTGCAGCGGTAAAGTCTGGTGCCTGGCGGCCTACTAATACACCCATTTTATTCTCCAAATATTTTGAGTTTATTGTCAATTGCTTACGCAATACTGATTACTAATATGGGCACTAATTTTAAAATTACAATAGCAACCATATTTAATTAAACGTTATTCTATGGGTATCAAAAATAAATTAACAATCGTATTTATAGATAGCATCGTTCTAAAATAGCGAACGCTTGATAAATGGACTGATTTTTAATCATAAAAAACCTGCTTAAAGCAGGTTTTTTTACTAATCCATAATATCGCTAGGCATATCACCGCGAATATGTTGCCATATTTCACCGGTTTGATGACCATATTTACGCATCATGAATATTGCACCATCATGCTCTTTATTCTCAGCAAGCTTTGTTAAGTCTTTATAAAACTGGCGTGCAAGCTCGCGAGTGCGAGGATCTGAAAAGTAATGACAACCAATCTTAGAATAAAAACCTTTAAAGCCATTAAGGATGAGCACATAAATGCGATTGTTACCGGCAACAGCTAATTCATGATGAACTTTATAATCATAATCTGCAAACGCTTGCGCGCTGTCTTCTAATTCATCGCTTTGTGATAAAATTTCGATAACACGCTCTGGTGCAAGTTTTATAGCTGCACGGGTATAAATTGCGCTGATATTAGTACGTGCTGAAAGTAACTGATCGGTTAGCTCTGGCATTTTATCTTCATCTAAACGTGCCAGTGTTTCAAGGATATTTAATCCTGAGGTTTCCCAAAAATTATTAACGCGAGTAGGTTTACCATGTTGTATTGTTAACCAACCGTCTCTGGCTAATCGTTGTAATACTTCACGTAATGTGGTTCTAGTAACACCAATTAACTCTGAGAGTTCACGCTCAGCAGGCAGAATTGAACCTGGAGGAAAATCACCATTCCAGATTGACTCTACTATGTATTCTTCAGCAAATCCTGCTGGGCTTTTCGCTTTAAAAATTCTCATTCAATTCCTACTCGAATTAATTCACATCACATCGCTACATACGATTAACTGACTGATTGTACCAGACAAGCCACAACTAACAAGTAAAGTAAGTTAAATTACCTAGGTATGTGATTAAAAAGGCAACTTTACTTGTATGATTCGCTAGTTTTACCGATAGGTTTTAAACACAATATGAATGCCAACCTATTATTCATACCAGACACTTTGACTATTATTATTTAGTTGTTTACACCCTCTATAGGCTGGACTAAGTTAATGACATTAACCAGACTATTAAACGCCTTCCTAGGGAAAAATCATGCAACAGAGTGTCCCATCTGCAATATTTATAAATTTTTTAGGTAAAGCACCTCAATGGTATAAATACACCATTATTGCATTTTTAATAATTAACCCGCTGCTGTTTCAATTAAACCCTTATTTATCTGGCTGGGTACTGGTTATTGAGTTTATTTTTACACTGGCCATGGCGCTCAAGTGTTACCCACTGCAACCTGGTGGTCTACTTGCCATTGAGGCACTATTAATTGGTATGACATCAACCATGCAAGTTGAACATGAAATAGCACAAAACCTAGATGTGCTTTTATTACTTATTTTTATGGTTGCCGGTATTTATTTCATGAAAGATCTGCTGCTGTATATTTTTACCAAGTTAGTGGTTTCAGTAAGAAGTAAGACCGTTTTATCGCTCGCCTTTGCAATAGCTGCTGCGTTTTTATCAGCTTTTTTGGATGCCCTGACTGTAATGGCAGTTGTTATTGCGGTGGCCATGGGCTTTTATAGTATTTATCACAAGGTGGCTTCAGGAAAAGATTTTATCAGTGAGCACGATATTAACGATGATAACCAAGTAAAAGAGGTAAACCGTCAAGAGCTTGAAGAGTTTCGTGCTTTTTTACGTAATTTACTCATGCATGCCTCGATTGGGACCGCACTTGGCGGCGTGTGTACTATGGTTGGTGAACCACAAAACTTAATTATTGCAGAGCGAGCAAGTTGGCTATTTGGTGAGTTCTTTTTAAGAATGCTGCCCGTTTCTTTACCCGTGCTTTTTGCGGGCTTATTAACGACCTTTTTATTAGAAAAAACAAAAACCTTTGGCTATGGGGCAAAACTGCCAGAAACAATTCATGCTATTTTAAAAAACCATGCACAAACACTTGATAAAAAACGCACCAAACGCGATAGAGTTAACCTCACAATTCAAGCACTTATCGCTATCTGGTTAATTACTGGCTTAGCGTTACATTTAGCAACCGTGGGCTTAATTGGTTTATCGGTCATTATTTTAGCCACGTCGTCGGCCGGCATAATAGAAGAGCACCAACTCGGTAAAGCCTTTGAAGAAGCCCTCCCCTTCACGACACTACTTTGTGTATTTTTTAGTGTGGTTGCAGTAATCATCGATCAACAACTCTTTACTCCTGTGATTACTTGGGTACTAACATTTGAAGGGCACTTACAATTGGTGATGTTTTTTATCGCTAACGGATTGCTTTCAATGGTCAGTGATAATGTATTTGTCGGCACTGTATATATAAATGAAGTTGCTGCAGCTCTAAAAGCAGGTCAAATAACTCGAGACCAATTTGATTTACTTGCAGTGGCGATAAACACCGGCACAAACTTACCCAGCGTGGCCACCCCTAATGGTCAAGCTGCTTTCTTATTCTTACTGACATCAACACTAGCTCCCGTGTTACGCCTATCTTACGGTCGAATGGTGTATATGGCTTTACCTTACACTTTTGTGCTTACCTTTGTTGGGTTAAGCGCGACTTATTTTGGCTTGAGTGAAATAACCAGTTTGTTTTATGACTGGGGGATAATACAACACCACATCCCTGTAGCGAATTCTGGGCATTAAGAACTTCCCCGACTTTGAGGAGCTAGGAAATTTCATAGCTCCTCCCTTTTACTTGCTCCGCTGTTTATCCTACGTCATAATCTAAGCCCTTATTTAAATACGGATTTGTTATGAACTGGCTTGCTAATCTAAGTACTCAACGTACACCTTGGTTATTATTCAGTGGGATTGTTTTTCTGCTTGAAGTCATCGCGCTCTTTTTTCAATACAACATGGGGTTAGCACCGTGCATTATGTGTATTTACCAACGCACCGCGGTATTAGGTTTACTTTTTGCAGGTATTATTGGCGCCAGTAAACCAAACAACCTCGTACTCCGTATTGTTGCCTATACAACATGGGGGATTTCAAGTGTATGGGGGCTACTAATAGCTCGTGAACACATTGAAATGCAAACAACCACAGACCCATTTGCATTTAGCTGTGAATTTGAGCCAAATTTTCCAGAGTTTATGCCATTACATCATTGGATACCGCAATTTTTTGAGGCAACCGGTGATTGCGGAAACATAGATTGGCAATTTGCTAGCTTAAGTATGCCAGCATGGATGGAAATTATTTTTGTACTCTTTACCGCCACACTGTTTATATTAGTGGCCAGTCGATTAATTACTAAAAAGTCACTTTAATATGTTTACTTTTTTTTCAAGCCAAGTTGATGAGCTTAAACACTTAAAAGTTCGTCAAAGACAAACCGTTATTGCGATCTCGTTAAGTATGCTCTCTCCTAGTGACAGAGTGTTAATGCGTATTGTAAAGCTTATGCTATTAAGCCCATTCTTTTTAATATTTACCCTTTTTGAAGGTTGGTTACTGGTGCCCTTTTTAATTGTAGCTGGGTTGAGCTACCCGCTACTAACCGCACCAGTAGATATTAACTTTGCTAAAAAGCACCTTGGTGCTGCCTTAAAACAGTTTGATCAGGGCGCATAGCGCCCTTTTAAGTTAAAACGCCACCTTTCCATTAAGTTTGGCTAGCATTTTTTTACCCACCCCTTTTACTTTAGCTAGATCTTCAAGTGATGCGAAATCACCATTAGCTTCTCTATAATCGATAATTGCCTGTGCCTTTTTCTTACCGACACCTGGTAACTTGATTAACTGTTTTAAATCAGCAGTATTAATATTAACCATGGCTGATTGCATCTGCTCTGATTGCATCTGCTCTGATAGCATATCGCTTTGCGCAAAGGTGGTACCCATAGGTAATAAACATAAAGCAGCTGCTAACGAGATTATTTTAATTAATTTCATACTATTTCCTTTTACGTTCCTACATGAACATTCATTGATTACTTACACCCAGCACTTTTAGATAACGTTGTGGTTACTAAGTACTAACGGTAACAATCACTCCTTGCGACTCCTTTACTGCAACGCGTTATAAAGTGACTTAATAAATAAAGTAGAGTTACTCTTTATTGTCAACCAAGCTGCAGATAAACTAAGGCTAAAGCTTGCAAAACCACGCGCAAGCTTGTACTGTATATAAAAACAGTAATCTAATGATTTAAAATAATCATATTGCCACGTAAGTAAGCAGGAGAAATCATGGCTGTTGTTGTTAAATATGTTGTAGAACGAAACGGAGTCGAGCGCATGACGTTTACTACTAAAAAAGAAGCTGATGCCTATGACAAAATGCTCGATATTGCCGAGTCACTAGAACTCATGCTTGAAAAAGTAGATGTGCCACTAAGTGAACAACAAGTTGAGTCGCTTGCACTTGAGATTGCGAAAAGTAAAGACGACTTTATGGCGGTACTTAAGGGGGCTAAAGAAGTACCTGCAAAAGCTAAAAAAGCAAAGTCAGATAACGTTGCTGATATAAAAGATAAAGCAGCGAGCTAATCTAAAAAATAGTATGCAGCTTATAAGCCGCACTACTAATTTATGAAACTGAATTCGTGATTCGTATTCAGTTTTTTTATGTCTTTAAGTAATAATAACGAGAAGCGAGTAAGACATCACAATTTGCTATTGTTACAAGTCAGTCAATAAAAAAATGCCAACCAGTTAAACTGGTTGGCATTTTTTTAAACCAAAACTTTACGTTAGCTAATCACTTACAATGACGATTCAACTTCATCAAACAGATCAGTAATTTCTTTTTTCGGTTCAGCTGTTACGAGGCTTCCTACCACAATAGCAATACTCGCTAAAATGAAGCCTGGGACGATTTCATAAATTACACTGCTTAAGCTCTCACCATTAATGGTAATAGGCGCATAAATCCATACAAGCACTGTTAAAGCACCAATAACCATACCGCTAATAGCCCCTTTTAAGTTCATACGTTTCCAGTAAAGACTAAATAAGACAAGAGGACCAAATGCAGCACCAAAACCTGCCCACGCGTTGCTAACTAAATCAAGTATTGAACTATTACGGTCATACGCTAGGTAAATAGCAAATAACGCAACCAGTATTACGCTAATACGCCCTACTAATACCAGCTCAGTTTGCGAGGCATCACGGTTTAAGTAAATCTTGTAGAAGTCTTCAGTTAACGAACTTGAACACACCAATAATTGCGATGAAATCGTACTCATAATCGCAGCTAAAATAGCAGCCAGTAGGAAACCTGCAATTAACGGGTGGAAAATTAATTCAGCCAATACTAAGAAAATTGTTTCTTTATCGGCAATTGGCATTTGATTTTCAATCATGTATGCAGCACCGAATAAACCGGTAAATACTGCACCAATGGCAGATAAGGTCATCCAAGACATACCAATACGACGCATGGTTGGCATTTCTTTTACTGAACGAACAGACATGAAACGAACAATAATATGAGGCTGACCAAAGTAACCTAAACCCCATGCCATTGCAGAAATAATAGCAATGGTAGAACCACCAGCAAACCAGTCAAGCATACTTAAAGAATGAATTTCGCTTGCTTTAGGCGAGCTTAGTAACTGCTGATAATTTGCATTTGCTAAGGTATCCATAAATGGTTGGTCAAGCATCATATAAGTGGCAATTGGCACTGCTAACAACGAAATAAACATGATACAGCCTTGCACAAAGTCTGTAAGGCTAACCGCTAAAAAACCACCAAATAAGGTATAAACCACTACCACACCTGTGGTGATGTATAAGCCCATTTCGTAGCTCATTTGAAATGAGTTTTCAAATAACTTACCACCGGCAACAACACCCGATGAAGTGTATAAGGTAAAGAAAACAATAATTACTATTGCAGAGATAACACGTAGTATATTTTTGTTGTCATCAAAACGGTTTGCAAAGTAATCAGGAATAGTAATGGAGTCATTGGCTTTTTCAGTATAAACACGCAGCCTTGGGGCGACCAGAAAATAGTTTGCCCATGCACCTAATACTAAACCAATTGCAATCCAAACTTTACTCAACCCAAATAAATACATTGCACCAGGTAGGCCCATTAATAACCAACCACTCATGTCTGATGCACCCGCTGATAAGGCCGCAACACTGGGGGCTAAATTACGACCACCAAGCATATACCCTGAAATATCACTGGTAGATTGCTTATATGCGTATAGCCCTATTCCTAGCATTACAATAAAGTACAATGCCAGTGAAATAATCATTCCTGTTTCCAAATTCGCCTCCACTTAAAAAAGTAATAACAGGCTTGTAATCCAAATAATGACTCTTGAGATTTTATAATTAAGACAGTATTGGAATAAAAGCTTTCTAGCCAACTATAACACGGTAATTGCTAATAACTCCAACCCGCTAATTTAAGTAGATAAAAAACCATCTATTCGCTCGCTTTTAAAACAAATAGAATTAAAAACAATGAGTTTAGATTAATAAAAATCACCTAAGCCATGATATTTTATTAATAATAATTCATTTTACCGATGCTATTTTGAATGTTTTCCAATATATTATTACAATGTTAATCAATTTCTACTGCTTCGGAATCTTGTATGTATTTTTACGCTGCTCGCCAACCTATTTTAGATCGCAATAAGGAACTAATTGGCTACGAGCTTTTATTTCGTGATGGAGTAGATAACGTATTTCCGAACATTGACGGCGACGAAGCAACGTCTCGACTGATTGAGGGCAGCCAGTTTAATTTTGGTCTTGAAGATTTCACCGATAATAAACCCGCTTATATTAACTTTACTTTAGACACCTTATTAAAAGGCTACCCCACGCTGTTAGACAAAAACGGAGTTGTGATTGAAATACTAGAGACCGTTCAGCCAGGAAAACGTCTGCTAGCAACAGTTAAAGACCTAAAAGAGAAAGGGTACACACTCGCCCTAGATGACTATGTCCATCAACCGGTATGGCGTCACTTTTATCCGTTTATTGATATCATTAAAGTTGACTTTTTAACGTGCGATATGGAAACCGTTAAAACGATCATTAAGGACTTAAAACCTTACCCACATATCAAATTACTTGCAGAAAAAGTTGAAACTTACGAGCTTTACAACCAAGCTTTTGAGCTCGGCTTTGAGTACTTTCAAGGCTTTTTCTTTTCAAAACCCGAGATGGTGCAAAGTAAAACCTTACCGCCATCTGGCATGGCACTGGCTGAACTACTCTATGAAACATCCAGTGTAGAAATGGATCTTAAGAAGATCACCGATGTATTTGAGCGTGATGTTAACTTATCGTATAAGCTCTTGCGCTATTCAAACTCAGCAGCATTTACCCGCCGCTTTGAAATAGATACTATTAAACAAGCACTGATTGTCTTAGGTGCCAATGAAATCAAAAAACTACTATCTTTGCTATTTGCAGCACAAGTATCTGCAGATAAGCCATTAGAGCTTATTAGACTGTCGCTAACACGGGCACGTTTTTGTGAGTTGTTAGCTATTTCACATAGCAAACTTAAAGATACAGGTATGGCGTTCTTAACCGGCATGATGTCGCTTATGGATGCGATATTAGATGAAGAAATGGACAGCATAATGCTTAAATTGCCTCTGTCTAATGAGATAAAAACAGCGCTGTTAAAAAATGAAGGACTACTTGCTGAATACTTAAACTTGGTCACTCTGTATGAGCATGGTGATTGGCAAGCTGCGAACGACAAAGCTCAGCAACTAAACTTAGGTGATGAAGTGTCTGATGCATATCACGAAGCTCTCAACTGGGTTAGTGAGCAAATGCAGGTGATGATTGATAGCTAAATAAATTATTACTAATTAAGAAAAAACGCCAGCATTTGCTGGCGTTTTTATTTTAATTAAAGGCTTTCTAAGAAATCTTCATCAAAATCTTCAGGCTCTTCTTTTATTGGCGGATTACCATCAAATAGCTCGTATAATTGACGCTGAAAGTAAATGTCTTTAATAAACAAGTAGGGGTCTAACGAATCATTCAATAAACCTTCCTGAGCCATTAATGACGCACGTGCTTCAACTGCTTTTAGTGCAAACACTAAAATAGTTTGTGGTGTAGTCAGTGCTATTTCAGGCAGTACAAGGTTATCAACAACATCACCGGTTAGGTTACGTGCGGTAGATGGCCCCATTGCTGGGATCATTAAATAGGCACCATCACCTACCCCCCAAACACCTAATGTTTGACCAAAGTCTTCATCGTTTACCTCAAGCCCAAGTGAGCTGGCTACATCAAAAATACCAAACACACCCACCGTTGAATTCACTAAAAAACGCGCAAAATTAATTCCGGCACTACTTGGTTTTCCTTGCAGGCCGGCATTTATAATATCAACGGGTGCGGTAATATTATCGGTAAAATGTACAATACTGCGCCGAACAGGCTGTGGTGTAACAGTGATGTAACCCACAGCTGCTGGCCTTAAAATATAGGTGTCGAGTACGTCCATATTAAAGTCATAAATAGGTCTATTTACGCTTTGTAAGGGATCGCGCTCATCATATTTACTCTCGGGTACTTGAACACAGCCCGATAAAGTGAGTAAACATAATAAAAGTAAGCCTTGTTTTAACATCTCAAATCCTTAAGGTATTGATGTATCAATGTTCAGTTGCACTTGTCGCACATCTTTACGGTTCAGTACTTCAGAGTGGCCTTCAAGCTCACCAGTACTTGGCATCACTGAATCATCATTAGAAATACGCGCAGAAATAACAATTTCATTAGCACTGGATAAATTTAGCCCTGCCATCATGGCATTAGCATCGCTCAGCTCAACCGTAATTGGAAAGCTATAGTCTGTTAGTTTGACCACAGCTAAAGGCATCGGTGATCCCTTAGCCGCTTTAGCAAACACAAACAAAATACCGTTATTGGGCTGTTTATCTGCAAGTTGGCTATCGATATCAACGGTAACTTGAATACTTTGAGCCGCTAACTGCTCGCCACTGGTTGCCACGTTTTGCTGAGCAATTTGTAGATCGATTTCGCTAATACGTTGGTTGATCATAGCATAGCGCGTATCAGACTCATCCATACTTGCAAGTAGCACCTCAAACGCTGCCTTTGCCTGTAGCCAGTCTTTTCTCTCAAAGGCAATCAGTGCAAGTAACGAAATCGCATCAAGGTTATTTGGTTGAGCTTGCAGTACTTTAGAAAGCATACCCGCTGCACGAGTCATGTTCTCTTCACTGCCCTCAAGTAATAGCACCTGAGAGTAGCTAACAAGCGCTTGCATATTATCAGGGTTTATTTTTAATGTTTTATCGAATGACTGTTTCGCCATATCAAATTCATTTAGCATTAAAGCAACACGTCCTAACAACATCCAAGCCACTTCATCATCACCGCTTTGACTTAATTTAGTACGCAGTGCTAGGGCAAACGCTTGTAACTCATTTTTAGTTAATGGCTCGCCCTTTTGCATTACGGCGCGCTGACCATAATCGGCCAAGTTATCCATTGCATCATGCCAAGCTGCAATTTGTTGCTGGCTGCCTGTCATTGCATAGAAAATACCTGCTAATGCAATTAAAAACGCCGCGCCTGTTAAAGCAAATATACGATTGTCACCACGGCTATTTAGTGACTTCTCCGGCGATAATTCATTAAGTAAACGGCGTTTTAATTCAATAATAGCTTCGCTGTGATTTTGCGAGTCTATACGTTGATTATCTAAATCTGCCTGTAATTCAACTAAACGCTGTTCATAAATGCTGATAAGCTGTGCATTGGCGTTATGGGTGATGGTTACTACGCGCTCTTTTTTTAAAAAAGGCACAATAATAAACAGCAATGCAATAAGTGTGAGTAAAGCAAAAGACGCCCACATTAAAATCATTTAACTTTGCTCCTGATGTTTATTTTGTTTAATCAGCTTATTGAGCATCACTTCATCAGCGTCACTCCAGGTTTGTTTTACCGACGCTTTACGTTGGCGAATCACAATAAAGCCAAACCCAATTATTACAATGAGTACCGGAAGTACCCACAGTATTAACGTAGCCGGCGTTACCGGTGGATCGTAATGAACAAAGTAGCCATAGCGGTCAATCATATAGTCAATGACTTCATCTTTGCTTTTACCATCTTTTACCAACGCCAGCACTCGCTCGCGCAAGTCTTTTGCGACAACGGCATCAGAGTCAGCAATATTCTGGTTTTGACATTTAGGGCAACGTAATTCTTTTGTTAGCTCTTCAAAACGAACCGCTTGTTCGTTGCTATCAAACTGATAACGATCTTGCTGAGCAAACGCAGCTAAACTAATAAATAAGCTTAGGGTTAATAAAAACAATCTCATGGCTGCAGCTCCTGCATAAGAGGCGCAAACTTAGCGCGCCAAACTCGAGGGTTTATATCACCGGTGTGGTGTAACAAAATAGTGCCATTTTTATCTACTAAAAATGTCTCTGGTGCACCGGACACCCCTAAATCTAAAGACAATGAACGTTCTAAATCTAAAATATTAAATTGGTAAGGGTCGCCCGCACGTGAAAGCATATTACTCACATCGTCACGCAGTGCTTGCATATCAAACGGGCCATCAAAATCGGCGTCGTAACTTTGTACATAATACAAGCCGATAATTTTAACCCCTTGCTCACGTAGCTTAGTTAAATAACCAAGCTCAGCTAAACACGTTGGACACCATGTGCCCCATACGTTTAGTAAATACACGTCACCCTTTAGCTGCTCATCAGTCCAACGTTTATCGTCTTGCATTAAATCAGGTAAATTAAACGCAGGCACCATTTGACCAATGCGCCCTGTTTGTATTTCCCGCGGGTTGGCAAACAACCCTTGGTATAAAAACACACAAATAAAGATAAAAATTAATAAAGGGGCAATTGCGATAAGTTTACGGTTCATACTGCCCCCTCTATTTCATCTTTTCGCGGTGAGGCGCGATAGCGCTTATCGAATAAAATCACAAAACCAGCGAGTGAGATCAGAATACCGCCAATCCACATCCAACGTACAAACGGCTTATGGTAAATGCGTAATGACCATGCCCCTTCACTTAGTTGCTCACCAAGCGCAAGATATAAATCACGAGTGAATCCGGCATCAATAGCGGCTTCGGTCATAAATTGCATACCAATATCGTAACGACGCTTTTCTGCATATAAACGCGTTACAGTGTCATTCCCTTTTAATACCGTCACGACACCAGCATGACCACTGTAGTTTGCACCACGAATCGTCTTCACACCGTCAAAGCGGTATTGATACTGGTTAAGCTGCACGATATCGCCTTGCTTCATCGATACATCACGCTCAACTGAATACGCCGAGGTGAGTGTAATGCCCGCTATAACAAAGGCTAAACCAACATGCCCCAGCACCATTGCCCAATAGCTTAAACCTAAACGCTTTATACCGAGTTTAACCGAGCCATGAACCGCTGCTTTGGTATATAAATCAATAAAAGTGGCAATAAATATCCATACACCTAGCGTGGTTGCTAAAAGTGTTAATGGAGTCACTACCTCATAGCTACTAAATAACCACGCACAGGTAATGATAATACTGACTAATGCGCCTACAAATATTTTATTTTGTAAAAAGGCCCACTTATTTTGCTTCCAACGCAGGAAAGGTCCAATGCCCATTAAAATAGCAAATGGCACCAGTAAAATAGCAAACATTTTATTAAAGAAAGGTTCGCCAATTGAAATACTGCCTAGCCCCATTTCCTTGTGAACCATAGGTAATAATGTACCTAACAGTACAATTAATGTAGCAACCACTAAGAAAATATTGTTTAACCAAAGTGCCACTTCACGCGATACAAATTTATAACGCCCTTCACTTTTAACTTGTGAGACACGCAAGCCATATAACGCTAAACCGCCGCCAACAACTACGGCCAAAAAGCCAAGGATAAATAAGCCACGATCAGGGTCTGTTGCAAAGGCATGCACCGAAACAATAATTCCTGAGCGAACGATAAAGGTGCCTAGTAAACTTAATGAGAATGCCGCAATAGCCAGTAACACTGTCCATGATTTAAATACGCCACGTTTTTCAGTCACACTTAAAGAGTGCAGTAACGCGGTTGCAACTAACCATGGCATGAGTGATGCATTTTCAACAGGATCCCAGAACCACCAGCCGCCCCAGCCTAGCTCTGAATAGGCCCACCAACTACCTATAGTGATACCTAAGGTTAAAAAGCCCCATGCCGTCATTGTCCATGGGCGTGACCATTTTGCCCAGGTGTTATCAAGCTTGCCGGTTAACAACGCGGCAATAGCAAAGGCAAAAGCAACAGAAAGACCGACATACCCCATATAAAGTAATGGAGGGTGAATGATCATCCCTGGGTCTTGTAATAATGGATTTAAATCGCGTCCCTCAACAGGGAAATAGGGCAGTAAACGTTCAAACGGACTTGAAAGTAGCAAGGTGTACATCATAAATCCGACACCTAAAAAGCCAAGCACACCTAATACGCGAGCACGAAGTACCCAAGGCAGTGACTTTGAACGCAAAGCAACAACGGCGGTCCAACCGGCCTGCATTAATAACCACAGTAAAATAGCGCCTTCATGGCCACCCCATGTTGAGGTTATTTTATAATACCAAGGCAAGGTGCTACTTGAGTGATACGCTACATAAGATACGGTAAAATCATCGGTTAAGCTGGCATAAATAAGCGCAGCAAAAGACAAAGCAACAAATGCAAACTGACCAATAGCAAGTGATGGCGCAGCGCGCATCAAACGAAGGTTTCCTGTGTGTGCACCCCAAAGTGGGAAAATACACAACAGCACACTGAGTACCATGGCCAATGTTAGGGAAAAATAACCAAGTTCTGGGATCATATTAGCTCCCGCTATCTAAATTGTATTTTGGTTTCTCGTGCTTAATTCCTTTTACTGCCTCGGCAACCTCGGCTGGCATATATTCTTCATCATGCTTGGCCAACACTTCAAATGCTTCAATCACGTTAGGCTCTACTAACACACCTTGCGCAACAATCCCTTGCCCTTCACGAAATAGATCAGGCAAAATTCCTTGATAACGCACCGTGACCAATGGGCCAGTATCAATCAACTTAAAGCTTACCTGTAAGCTTTGCTCATTTCTTTGCACTGTACCAGGGACAACCATACCGCCAATGCGGAGCTTTTGTCCTATATGAGGCTTTTCTTTATTCGGGCCTTTACCATCAATTAATTCACTGGGGGTGTAAAACAAATTAATGTTTTCTTGTAAGGCGTACAACACTAAACCAATTGATCCACCAATACCAAAGAGTACGGCAATAATAACCAAAAGGCGTTTTTTACGTCTAGGGTTCACGAGGTTTGCTCCTGCTTAGAATTTTTAATTCGAGTTTCACGCGCAATTTGCTGCTCTACCGACGCTAAAATTTGTTTTTTGTCGCGTAACGAGCTAAATAAAATGCCTAATAAAATTAATGCGCATGTACCAAAAGAAAGCCATACATAAAAGCCATAGCCTCCCATTGCAATAAAATCTGAAAACGAGTCAAACTGCATAATTACCCCTTAGTTAACAACTGTCGCACCCATGGGCGGTGCTTTTCACGGTGTAAAATTTCATTTTTAAGACGAATTAAAGTCACAGTACCAACAAACGCGGCAAAGGCTAAAATATTAATCATTAACGGCCAAAACATACTTGGATCTACCGCGTCGCGGTTAAACTTAGTGATGCTTGCCCCTTGATGCAGGGTATTCCACCATTCCACCGAAAAGTGAATGATAGGCAAGTTAATAACCCCAACAATAGCTAAAATAGACGCGGCGCGACCGGCTGATTTTTTATCTTCAAAGGCATGGTACAAAGACAACACCCCTAGATATAAAAATAACAAAATGAGTTCAGAGGTCAGTCGTGCATCCCATACCCACCAAGCACCCCACATAGGTTTACCCCACGCAGCACCGGTGATTAAGGCTATTGCGGTCATGCAGGCACCTACGGGTGCTATTGCAATCACCGCAAGCTCTGCATTGCGTAATTGCCATACAAGCGCAACAATGGCTGCAATCGCCATTGATGAATAAGCGCCCATAGATAAAATAGCGGAGGGCACGTGAATAAAAATAATACGGTAACTGTCTTTTTGTTGGTAATCGGCAGGAGCAAAACCTAATCCCCAGACCCAACCAACAACCATACTAATAACTGTTACTACTGCAAAATATGGCAGTAGAGTATTGCATAATTGATATGCTCGCTCTGCTTTCGCATACGGATGTAACCACTTCCACATATTAACTTACACTCACTTTTAATGCTGATGATATGGCAATTGGCGCACTGATAGTCGCAACGACTAACATCGCACCAAGGATTGCAAGCTGACCACTGTAATCCAGCGACATAGTGCTGGTATCAATAGCGGAAGTTGCAAAAATTAAAACCGGAATATACAAAGGCAAAACGAGCAGACTCATTAAAATGCCGCCTTTTTGTAATCCCACAGTCAAACCCGCCCCTATTGCGCCAATGAAGCTCAATAAAGGCGTGCCCAATAATAGCGTTAATAACGTTGCCACTAAGGCAGTCGTTTCTAAATTTAGTAGTAAAGCAAATAAAGGGGTCATTAGCACTAACGGGAGGCCGGTGATCACCCAGTGTGCGGCTACTTTGCCCAGCACCGTTAATGATAAGGGGTATGACGAAGCAATGAGCTGCTCCAAAGAGCCATCGTGGTAATCATCTCTAAACAGTTTATCAAGGCCAAGCATGGTCGATAATAAAGCCGCAACCCAAATAATGCCCGGGGCCATTCTTGATAGCAAGCCTGGCTCAGGCCCTATGGCTAATGGAAACAGTGAGATAACAATTAAAAAAAACAAGATAGGATTAACTATTTCAGCGCGCTGACGAAAAGCGAGCTTAACGTCTTTGCTAAATACCGCGACAAATAACTGCCAATATGAGTGCTGTCGTGTCATTAGTGGCGGTACTCCAAAGTCAACGTTTGTAAGTCACTAAAGTGAGTGGTTAAATCTTGGTGTGTTGTTAACAAAATAGCGCCCCCCTTTGATAAGTGCTCAGTAAAACGTTGCTGTAAAAAGGCAACCCCGCTTTTATCTAGCGCCGTGAAAGGTTCATCTAAAACCCATAACTTGGCCTCAGATAACCATAATCGAACGAGAGCCACTCGCCGCTGTTGGCCCGCAGATAACGTTCTTACAGGCACATCTTCCAGCCCTACTAAACCTAATTTACTTAATAAAGGGTATAAGTCAGGAGTATCAACATAACCATTAATAGCCAACCAATGTGCTACATTTTCAAGCGCGGTAAGTTGTACGTTTACACCGGTTTTATGGCCTATAAATAATAAGTCTCTGGCATATTCGTCATAATATTTTTTGATAGATTGATTTAGGTATAAAATATCACCTTCATCCGGCAGCGAAAAACCAGCAATAATGCGCAATAATGATGTTTTACCAGCCCCATTAGGACCAGCTAACTGCATGATTTGACCGCTTTTAAGGCTAAAATTAAGTTCATCAAACAAACAACGCTCTTGCTTGATACAAGTAACGGACTTAATGTGTAACAAGATGACGATTCTCTCTGCCAAAAATTAGCGGTAAGTCTACCATAATGATAGGGTAATACGAATATTGCTTTAGAATCGATTTACTTAAAATACAGAAAACTTGATATAAAATAATGAATACACCAACGCACATCACATTGTCTAACCCACAGGTTAGTAATCAAACAACTGATTCTGGTAAGGCTGCGTTAGCAACACTGCCACCTGAAGTGCTGACGGCAAAAAATATTCAGTTTTCTAAAGATTCAGTCACGCTTGATGTGTTTATAAATAAGCATTGGCAAACGATTCGCCTTGGTACAACTGAGACACCCGTAAACGTTGAAAAAATAGCAAGCGCTAACATACAGTTAAGTGCAGATGGTAAAAGCTTAACCATCATCCCTAACAATACAACTTTAACAATTAAACAACCGGCTCAGTTGCAACGATTTTTAAATTTTATAAACACCCAAAGTGATATTCAAAACAGTCCACTATCACTTCAGGTGGTATTACAACCTACACCAAAGTTGGTCATTGAAAAATTTAATGCCAGTATTGCTATTAATAAACACGTTGCACAATTACTCGCAGATGAGCCTTTAATAAAGGGGATGATTGAAACGGATAGCAAAGGTACACGACTTAATATTATTAACCGTTTTACTGATATAGTGCACTCACAGCCAATAAACCAAGCCAAACTAACACAGTTGCTTGCCAGTAATTTAAGCCCAGCTCAGCTTCATGCTATGCCTAAGTTTGCGGTATTAAGCCCAAACTCTTTTAAAGACTCATTAACTATTAACCTTAGTCACCGACAATTAAGTGAACTACCTACCATCCCGACTAAGGTAAACATTACTCACCAAGCAGATAAATTACTGATCAAAACCGCTTATCATAATATGACTGTGAGCCTTAAAAACTCATTTAGTAAACCGTTTAATGAGATGCTCTCTTTGCAACAATCGCAAAGCCTAATTGATCACTCGCCAAGTAAACAGCATCCGCTCAGCACGATAAATAGTCCGATACAATCATGGTTGAAAAGCAGTTTTGCTGATTTTAAAACGCGTATTTTAGATGCGGTAAAGTACTTTGAAAGCAAGCCATTTACAACCTCGGTAAGCTCATCTCAAAAACCAGAATTTACAGGCAATGCTCAGCAAAAATGGCTCCCCCCAATGCAAAAAATTGACATGACACAATTAAAAAACGTGTCAAATTTAGCGCCGCCCCTAATGCAATTTACCCAGCAAATAAAATCAAGCGTTTCTATGTGGCAACAACAACCGTTATTAGCACACGCTTTATCTCCTTTAGTGACTCCTTTCTCATCCCCATCAACTAACGCGGCTACATTAGGTCAGAGCTTACAGCCTTTAGAAAGACTCTTATTAGCGACGGTTGTAAAACAAAGTCCAAGTACCTCAATAGAACAAAAAGATGCGACAAAGCAAATAGTAAGCAGCCAACTTAATACCATTACAAGCAAACTGACTGATCAAGGAACCGATTTAAACCGTTTAGTTAATCAGGCTTTTAATCGCATGTTGTCAGATACTAATTTACACCCAGCAACCATACAGCGCGAAATACTCAGCACTATAAAGCCGACACAACTAACCAGTGACACTTTGCAGAGCTCGTTTAATAGAGGTGTTGAACAGCTTTCATTAAGCATTTTAGCCGCGCCTATCATTAACCAAAATCCAAGTGCAGTGAGTATTAATAATCAAACGGGTTTAGAAGCTTTACTGCAGGTTTTATTACCGACGTTTAAAGTGGGTAATAGCGCCAATAAATTGTTGGAACAATTACAGCAACCACAAGTACAAGCATTAGCAGGTGAATTAACCCAAATTAAGAACACATTAAGCCAAGTACAAACGCCTGCTATTAGTCAACAACCTGACACAAACGCCTTGGTGCAATTTTTATTACCGATGAAGTTACCTGCTGAAGCGGCGCAAACAGAAATAACTTTAGGGCAATATAAAAAGCACAGTAGCGGTAAACTAGCGGATAAAAACGTGTGGTTTGTAAGATTAAATTTTGATTATGCCGAGCTGGGTAAGCTACAAATAATCGCAGAGCTCATGGATAAAGCTTTAGATTGTCAGTTGTTAGCCTCAACCCAAGCGGTGAGCGCTTTAGCTCATCCACATCTTGATAATTTACGCTCAAAACTGGCAAAACAAGGCTTACAAGTGGGTGAACTTAAACTAAAACGAGCGGATGACAACCATCAAGTATTTTACCAATCCCATGCCATTATTAATATTAAGGTTTAGTCATGACTAAGTCATCAAAAAGCAATTCAGCAATTGGACTACTCTACGAGGCGGGACATTCACCCATTGTAAGTGCTAAAGGGTTTGGTGAACTGGCGGATGAAATTATTGCCCTAGCCAAAGAAAAAGGAATTTTAATCCATCAAGATGAAGCACTTGCAAATACACTATCGAAACTAGACCTCGCAGAAGAGATCCCCAAAGAGTTGTACTTTGTTATTGCTGAGCTCATTGCGTTTTCATACGTGGTTAGAGGAAAGTTTCCACCTGGTTGGCAAGACTTTCAGGGAAAGCTAAATATAAAAGCATAACGCAGTGTTATAAAAGCAAAAAAGGCGCTAAGCGCCTTTTTGTTTGTGTAATGAAAACAACAGTTCAGCCTCGGCGCGGGGTAATTCACATTCGCGAATAACCTCATCTAAATCAGCACCTAACTCAACCATTTTTACTGCACGAGAGTATATTTTAGCATCGGGGTCATCGTATTTTTGAGCTGCTTGTTGCTGTATCAGCTCTTGGTTTTGTTGTTCTACCTCAAGCAAACGCTTACCAATACTCAGTAAACCGGTTCGCAACTCAGACACTTCGCTACGTAAAATATTAATCTGCTCTGATGAATCTTTAAACTGTTGTAATTGCGCGCCAAGCTCACTCGCATAGCGCTTTTTAAACATCACAATTAAAAGCAGCGAGAGTAGCCCAAAAACTAAACCCGCAATAGCAATACCAAGTAATAACATAGTTTTATGTAGAGAAGCTTATATATCGCTTAACTCATCCCATTCGTCATCACTAAGTAGTTTATTTAAATCAACCAGAATAAGTAACTCATTGTCGCGGTTACATACACCTTGAATAAATTTAGCACTTTCCTCTGTACCTACATTTGGCGCACTGTCAATTTCAGAGCTACGTAGGTAAACAACCTCAGAAACGCTATCGGCTAAAATGCCAATCACTTGCTCTTCAGCTTCAATAATTAAAATACGTGAATTATCCGTCGCTTCAATATCAGGTAAACCAAAACGAGAGCGAGTATCAATAACGGTAACAACATTACCACGTAAGTTAATAATACCAATCACATACGAAGGCGCACCTGGTACAGGAGCAATCTCGGTGTAACGCAGTATTTCTTGCACTTGCATTACATTTACGCCATAAGTTTCATCTTCTAGCTTGAAAGTAACCCACTGTAAAATCTCATCATTATTATCTGCATTTTTCTTAGCTGACAGTAATTTATCTTCACTCATGCTCTTACCTCGTAATGGTCATTACTTGTGACGGCTATCTAAGCCTTTCTCTAATAGTGCGTTTAAATTATTAACATCTATTAAAGCACACATTTTTTCTTTAATTACTCCAGCAAGCCATGGGCGCTTACTGTTATTTGTACGCCATTTTACATCTTCTTTACTCAATGTAATGTTATTTATTAGTTTTTCTGCTAATAAACCCCATTGGCTATCACCTAAAGTGATGAGGTATTGATAATTTAAAGATGCCTCTAACTGCTCATCGTACTTTTCAGGCATAACCCAGCGAGCGGTATCAACAACATTGAGCTTTTCTTCTCGGTTGATCATAACCCCTTTAAACCACTTAGGCTTGCCAAATAAATGATTTACTTCTCTAAGCTCATGAATGCCACCTAAGGCTTTTAGCGGCACCGCTAAAGTAAGCCCTGCCACTTCAAAAAACAGCGCTTGAAACTCACCATCAAAGTAGTCAGCTTCACCACCTACAACCACCTCTTGCTCAGGCACGACGTGTTGCTCTTGGAGAGTGTCAATTTCTACATTCGATACTTGCTTATTAAGCTTTTTAACTTCAATAACAGGCTCAACTATTACTGGTTGTTCTTTTTGCTCTTCATACGTTACCTGCTCAAGCAGTTTAGCAACAGGCTCAAGGTCTTTTGTTGGTTCGTCATCAGATAATAACGCCCCTAAGTACTGAGTGACTACTTTTTCATTAGCAAATAATTGCTTACTCATTTATTAACCTTGTTTTATTAAATATTTAAGTAATGCTTTATAAGCATAGACTCCACGCGCATTTGGGCAAAAATCTACCGGTACTTTTTGCGCTAAACTTGCATCTCTAAATTTAGTATCAACAGGAATAACGCCTGGCCATACTTTTTCTTTATACGTTTCTTGTAATGTTTTATAGGCCTCAAGCGATGCTTTGGTTCGTTTATCATACATAGTTGGAATGATAGTATATTTATAGCTTTTCGCTTGAGAGGTTTGCATTAACTCCATAGTACGCATCATTCTATCGAGCCCTTTAAGCGCCAAGAACTCAGTTTGCACCGGCACTAACACTCTTTCACAGGCAGCAAGCGCATTGACCATCAGCACACCTAAAACAGGTGGGCAATCTAAAATTGCGTAATCGTAATACTCGCTAATTTTAGCCAGTGTTTTTTTTAAAATCAGGCCCATTCCCGTTTTATTACCCATGCTACGGTCAAGTGTCGCGATCGCCATAGTTGCAGGTAAAATATCAAGGTTTTCAATTGTTGAGGGGCATAATGCTTGCAATATTTCTTCGCTTTTCATACTCGAGCCGCGAGTAAAAATATCGTAAACACTGACCTCTAAATCTTCTGAATCAATACCAAAGTAATAGGTTAGTGAAGCATGAGGATCTGTATCAATCAATAACACGCGCTTGCCTTGAAGCGCAAGGATCCCTGCAAGGCTAACCGCTGTAGTGGTTTTGCCTACTCCCCCTTTTTGATTGGCTACTGTCCAAACTTTCACATTACATCCTAATTACTGTTCGTTGCGCGTTGTAACACGGATGCCACCATGCGGTAAACGGATTATTTTTATTGTATCATCTTGGGCAGGTAGCTCAATTTCTGGCTGACTTTGCTCTGATACTGAAATTGATGATTTCGTTTGTTCATCAGAGGGCTCTGGTGCTAAACCATATTTAGAAAGTGCAATCACGACTTTACGGTTTTCGGCACGCCCAGCTTCGGTATCATTATCGGCAAAGGGCGAGTATTGACCATACCCCTCAATGGCCATGCGCGCGGATTCAATGCCCAAACGCTCTAGCTCAACTAATATTGAGGTTGCACGCGCCACTGATAACTCCCAATTAGAACGAAATATTTCATTTCGTATGGTTTCGTTATCTGTATACCCGCGTACTCTTATATAGTTATCGACTGATGCGATGATTGCTTCAATTTTTTTTACAATCTCTTTGGCCTTATTATGTGCAACAGCACTACCACTGGCAAACAACAATCCGGAATTGAGCTCAATAACCAACCAGTCTTGGCTTAGTTCTAAGCTAGCCTCGCCACTGCGTATCTCATCAATCAGCGACGATTGTAATTTAGCCAATAAACTATCCAGCGGCTTACCTAAGTGGCGTTGACTAATATTGCTATTGTCACTTTGACCATCGAGTAACATTGGGCCTTGCTCTTGCTCTTGAATACTTTCGCCATAGAGTATTTCAGCCTCAGGGGTCACCCTTTCAAGCAATAAAGCATCACCATTTACCCCGTTACCCTGCTGAGAATATTGTTTCGTTGACTTATCAAAAACATGCTCCAGAGAATCAGATAGTACTTGTATATTGTCTTCTTTATTTATTGAAATGGCATACAATACAACAAAAAATGCGAACATAATGGTCATGTAATCTGCATAGGAAACTAGCCAACGCTCAGTGTGTTGATTTTTAGTGTTTTGATAACGTAAGCGACGGCGCAACATAACCGCTAATTTGCCTGTAAAATAGGACGTTCAACGCGGTAAGCTTCAAGCTTTAATTCTATATTAATAGGGCTCTCACCTTGGCTAATGGCAATAACGCCTTCAGCTAGCATTTCATGGTAAAGCATTTTTTGCTCAACACGTTGCTTTAATTTATTGGCCATAGGCAAAAACAGTAAATTAGCTAAACCTACGCCATATATAGTAGCAATAAATGCAGTAGCAATGCCCGTCCCTAATTGCTCAGGATCATTAATAAATGACATAGCTTGAATCAATCCAAGCACAGCACCTAGGATACCGATAGTCGGGCTGTAACCTCCCATCGCTTCATATACACGGCTAGCTTCAAGCAATCGTTCTCGTTCAAGTAATAAATCTATTTCAAGGGTATCGCGTAGTTTTTGCTCTGAACAGCCATCAACTAATAAACTCAGTCCTTTGGCGGCATAGGGGTCAGAGTGAGTAAGCGCTTCGTTTTCTAGCGCTAAGTAGCCTTCTTGGCGAGCTTTGTGCGACCAGCGTTTTACTTGCTCAATAGCATCTTCAATATCGTGCTCATCAGTAACAAAAACCCAATGTGTAATACTAAGCATTTTCTTAAAAGTATTGGCTGATGTTTGCAGCATCACCGCACCTAATGTACCGCCTAATACAATAATTAGTGCAGGCCCATTAAACAGCGCAGATACCACACCTCCCTCTAAAGAATAACCTATTGCAATAGCACCTAATGCAACCAATAACCCTAAAATAGAAAGCTTATCCAAAGCCAACCTCTCTTTTTAAGCGCACCGCCACATCATGAAGGCCTATGTTTTCATTTGCTAATCCAGCACTAGCTACTGCTTGCGGCATACCATAGACAACACAACTTTTCTCATCTTGAGCCCAAATTGTAGCGCCAGTTTGTTTAAGCATGCGAGCACCGTCACGACCATCTGCGCCCATACCAGTTAAAATAATGGCAAGTACATCGCCTTGATACGCTTTTGCTACACTAGCAAAGGTAATATCCACACTAGGCTTATAGCTAACTCGTTCATTTTTATCTTCAAATACACGTAATGTTCTGTTTGAACCTCGTCCTTCTACCATCATTTGCTGTCCGCCTGGCGCTAAATAAGCACAGCCTGGTTGCAGTCTATCGCCTTGCTGTGCTTCTTTTACTTTAATTTTACACAAGCTATCTAATCGGGTCGCAAACGCAGGTGTAAATGCAGCTGGCATGTGTTGTATGAGTAGTATTGGGTGTGGGAAATTAGCAGGTAACTGAGTCAATATAGTTTGCAGTGCAACTGGTCCACCTGTTGATGTGCCAATAGCAATTAATTGATATTGCTTACCACTAGCACGCGTTGATGTGCTACTAGAAGGCGTTGGGCTTGCGCTTTTAAAGCTACGATCAGGTTGCACTATAGGCTTATGAGCAAAGCGCTCAGAGGTGCTTGGCGCTGGTTTAAGACTTGGAGCAGCAGGCGCTCTGATAATTCTACCATTTCGCTGGCGGCCTATTTCTTTAACTTTATTTTGTAATAGCTTTATTGCGTCGTCGTTATTACGAGCAATATCTTCAAACTTTTTCGGTAAAAAATCCATCGCGCCGGCATCAAGTGCATCTAAGGTGGCAGATGCGCCTGCGCGTGTTAACGAGGAGAACATTAAAATAGGAGTGGGGTTACTCGCCATGATCTCTTTAACTGCACTAATACCATCAAGCACCGGCATTTCAACATCCATGGTGATCACGTCAGGTCGTAATTGAGCTGTTTTATCGACAGCTTCTCGACCATTTACAGCAAAACCTATAACTTCAATGCCGCTGTCTTGTTCAAGAATTTCACTCACTCTGCGGCGAAAAAAGCTTGAATCATCAACTACTAAAACTTTAACAGCCATTTCGCTCTCTTATTCAATGAATGGGTAGGCATAAAATATATGCCTACTTTTAATTATCCAGCGTAATGCTTTAACATACTTGGCACATCTAATATCAGTGCAATGCCACCATCAGAGGTGATTGTTGCACCTGCCATACCAGGCGTCCCTTGAAGTAATGCGTCTAAAGGCTTAATTACCACTTCCTCTTGACCAATAAGCGAGTCAACAACAAAACCCACTTTTTGAGTTCCTATTTGCACAATAACCACATGACCTTGTGCTTTTCGCTGACCTCTATCAGCCCCTTTGATGAGCCAATGTTCAAGGTAGAATAACGGAATCGATTTTTTACGAACTATTATAGTAAGCTGACCATCAACCACATTGGTCTTTGTTAAATCCAAGTGGAATATTTCACTAACACCCGCCAGCGGCAAAGCAAATGTTTGTTCGCCAACCACTACCATTAAGGTAGGCAGTATTGCCAGTGTCAGTGGTACTTTAATCTCTAAAGTAGTACCTACGCCCATCTCTGATTTAATATTTACTGAGCCATTGAGTTGAGTGATTTTTGTTTTAACCACATCCATACCAACGCCACGGCCAGAAATATCTGAAATCTCTTCTTTAGTTGAAAACCCAGGTGCAAAAATAAGGTTATAAGCTTCGGTATCAGAAAGACGACTCGCTTGGTCGTGATCAAGCACCCCTTTGTTAATGGCAATCTTTTTAAGCTTTTCAGCATCCATACCAGCACCATCATCTTGGATAGTAAGCAAGATATGATCGCCTTGTTGAGACGCTGATAAAGTAACAGTACCGGTTCTAGGTTTACCTGATGCTTCACGAACGTCTGGCATTTCAATGCCATGATCCACTGAATTGCGCACTAAATGCACTAACGGATCAGCAAGCGCTTCCACTAAGTTTTTATCTAAATCAGTGTCCTCGCCTACCATTTGCAAGTTGATATCTTTATTCAATGAACGGGCTAAATCACGTACCACACGTGGGAAGCGGCCAAATACTTTTTTGATTGGCTGCATTCGTGTTTGCATTACCGCACCTTGGATATCAGCTGTCACTACATCTAAATTAGAAATTGCTTTACCCATGGCCTCGCTATCAGAGTTAGTCGCTAGACTTACCAAACGATTTCGCACAAGTACCAGTTCACCTACCATGTTCATTATTTGGTCTAAGCGTTTGGTATCAACTCGTACCGTTGTTTCTGCCGGTGGAGGCGCTGCTTTTTTAGCGGGAGCTGCTTGTGCCGCAGAAGCCGGCTTAGCTGGCTCTGGTTTAGGCTGTGGCTTTGGTGTCGCAGCAGGCGCAGGTTTATTCTCGACTACAGGTTCTGGTTTACTTACAGGAGCCGGTGTTTCTATCGATTTAGGTGCACCTTTACCATGAAGCTCATCAAGTAACGCTTCAAACTCGTCGTCACTTATTTCATTATCGCCCGAACTTTGCTCGTTACTTGGTGGAGTCAAAGGAGCTGATGGTGTTTGTTGTGGTGTACTTGAGGTTGCTTGGCTCACTTCGCCAAAGCTGCCTACACCATGAAGTTCATCAAGTAGGCTTTCGAATTCATCGTCAGTTATATCACCACTGACATCATTGTCACTTGATGATGATTGTTTTTCTTGTGGGGCTTGCCCTTTTCCATGAAGTTCATCAAGTAGGCTTTCGAATTCGTCTTCGGTTATTTCATCAACCTGAGACTCAGTACTGCTGCTATCTGGGCCGCTAAATAATTCATCAAAAGCAAACGGGTCTTCTATAGCATCGTTGCTCGGTTGCTCTGCAACTGGTTCAGGCTCTACCGATGGAGTTTCCACAGGAGCTATATCTTCAACCACAGAATCGCCGGCAAGCTCTTCTGCTGTCGGTGGCTGCCCAAGTTTGTGAAGTACAGCAAGTAATTCTGGATCCGCAGGCTCTGGCTGGTCACGATTTTTAATCGTGGCAAACATTTCATTAATGGTGTCCAGTGCTTGTAAAATCACATCCATTAATTCAGAGTTAACTGTTCTTACACCTTGGCGCAGTAAATCAAACACATTTTCAGCACCATGACATGCATCAACAAGCTCTGTCATAGCCAAAAAGCCAGCGCCACCCTTTACAGTGTGAAAACCGCGAAATATTGCGTTTAGTAGCTCAGTATCATCTGGATTGTTTTCCAGTTCTACTAACTGTTCAGATAAAAGCTCAAGGATTTCTCCGGCCTCTACTAAAAAGTCTTGTAAAATATCTTCATCGACTTCAAAGCTCATGCAGTACTCCCCTATTAGAAGCCCAAACTTGATAATAGATCATCAACTTCATCTTGATCAGATACAACATCATTACGCGATTCTTTATCAATAATAGGCCCTTCGGGACCTGCTAGTGTTTGTGCAACAATGGGATCTTCTATTTTTTCTGGTTGTTCAGTTGGTTCAGCCTCACCACCTTGCGCTGCAAATGCAGTTAAAAGGTGAATTAAACTTTCTTCAACTTCACGGACAAGTTCAATAACACGGCGAATAACCTGACCGGTTAAATCTTGATAGTCTTGAGCCATCAGCACATTAGTCATCAGCATTTGTAACTCATCGGTTTTGTGATGAGAACTGCTCATAAACTTATCAATACTATGGCAAAGTGATTTAAACTCACCAAGCTCTATTTCGCGGTTCATTAAACGATCCCACGTTGGCTTGATATCAGCTATTTCGTCAGCGATTTCTTGTGCTAATGGTAAGCTTGCTTCAACCGCATCCATTGTCTTATTGGCTGCGTTTTCTGTCATTTCCATGACATAGTTAAGGCGTTTTTTTGCGTCAGGGATGGCATCAGTGGTAATGTCTGTTAAACGCGTGTCTAACTCGAAACTTTTTAAAGCTTCGTGCAGTTGACGAGTCAACTTTCCCACCTCAGCAAATAAATGTGATTGCTCTTGTGAAGCTGTTTCTAAAATTAACTGATTCGCTTTATCTTGCTCACCATTTTCTAAAAAAACAACTAACTGGCGAGCTTGTTCTAAAGTAATCTGAGGCGCAGCAGGTGCTGACATAAGCCTCTCCCTCTCATTAACCTAAGCGTTCGAACACTTTTTCTAATTTAGTTTTCAATGTACTTGCAGTAAATGGTTTAACAATATAACCATTAACACCTGCTTGGGCCGCAGCAATTATTTGTTCTTTTTTAGCTTCTGCTGTAACCATTAAAACAGGAATATGCTTTAATTTTTCATCCGCTCGAATTGCCCTTAAAAGATCAATACCTTGCATGCCTGGCATATTCCAATCTGTTACAACAAAATCAAACGCTTGATTTTGCAACATAGGCAAAGCAGTTGACCCGTCATCTGCTTCTTGAACATTGGTAAAACCTAAATCGCGCAACAGATTTTTAATAATACGTCTCATTGTTGAGAAATCATCAACAACAAGAATTTTAATGTTTTTATCCAAAACATCCTCCAGTGAGGCCTGAACCTTTATTTACTTACTTCTAGTTTATCCAGTCATTGATTTTTGCTTTAAGCTTAATCATCGCCTGACCATGTATCTGACTTACACGCGATTCACTTACATCGAGTATATGCCCAATTTCTTTTAAATTCATCTCATCGTTATAGTACAAAGAAAGCACCATTGCATCTTTCTCCGGTAACGACTTTATTGCACTGAGTAAAGACTCATTAAACCGTTCATTTTTAACATTATTAAACGGTTTGTCTAGTGCTAAATCTTGGCCATGGGGTGTAATCACATCGTCATCTATACCAAGGTCTTCAATGCCTAACACTTTGCTTACATTTACATCGTTTAAAATATGATGATACTCATTTAGCGAAATTTCAAGTTTTTCAGCAACTTCACTATCTTTAGGTTCACGGTTTAAACTGTTCTCAAGCGCAACAATAGTCTCTGCAACCAAACGGCTTTTTCTGTGAACTGAACGTGGAACCCAATCGCCTCGGCGCATTTCGTCTATCATCGCACCACGAATACGAATACCGGCGAAGGTTTCAAAGCTTGCACCTTTGCTTGCATCAAAGTTTTTTGAAGCTTCAATTAAACCAATCATACCCGATTGAATTAAATCATCTAGCTGCACACTGGCCGGTAAACGAGCAATTAAATGGCACGCCACTTTTTTGACTAATGAGGCATGCTTTTCAACAATCATATTTAAATTCTGTGTTGACTGATATCCCATAACTCTATTCACCGGTATTGTCATTGTTAGTTACTAACTAGTTTCTCAATGAAGAACTCTAAATGACCCGAGGCTTGGCTAGGTGTTGGCCACTTAGCAATTTTTGTAGCCAGTGTTTTAAAAGCAATTGCAGCAGGCGACCCAGGAAAAATCTCAACAATTACTTTTTGGCGGCGCGTTGATTTGCGCATATTTTCATCATATGGAACCGTTGCAACCAACTCCATTGATATATCTAAAAATCGGTCGGTAACCTTTGAAAGTTTTGCAAACAATTCCTGCCCTTCGCGTAAACTGCGCACCATATTGGCAACAATTTTAAATTTATAAACGCCGTGCTCACGGCTAAGTACTTTAATTAAAGCATAGGCATCGGTAATTGATGTAGGCTCATCACATACCACCACAAGCACATCTTGCGCTGCGCGAGAAAAACTCAGCACCATATCGGAAATACCCGCAGCGGTATCAACAATTAAAATATCAAAGTCGGTGTTAAGTTCACTAAATGCACGAATAAGTCCAGCGTGCTCTGAGGGTGATAACTCAACCATACTTTGCGAACCCGATGTTGCAGGCACTATTTTTATGCCTGCGGGACCTTCGACTAAAATATCATCAAGTTCACATTCGCCCGATAAAACATGAGATAAATTACGCTCAACGCGCAGTCCAAGCATCACATCACAATTCGCTAATCCTAAATCAGCATCTAGTACAAGCACACGTTTGCCTTGTTGGCCTAACGCGATTGCTGTATTAAGGGATACGTTCGTTTTACCCACTCCACCTTTGCCGCCGGTGACAGCGATAACTTTTACGCCGTTATTATTATTCTTGCTCATTTTGCGAAGGCCGCTTGCTTGATCTAAAACTGTGTTAATCATACATCTCTACTGTGCTCGACGCCACTGATTGGTGTCGTGATTGTTGTGCTTTTATTCTTTTTAAATACAATTGCTCAGCTTTTTTTACTAGTTTTTCGGCATTTGCCACTCTAATATCTTCTGGTACTCGCTGACCGTTAGTAAGATACCCTATTGGGAGACGATTTTGAATCGCAATACTAATAATCTCACCTAAACTCAATGACTCATCAAGTTTAGTAAAAATACATCCACTTAGCTGTACTTTTTTAAAGTGCCTTACTGTTTCTTGCAATACATTAATTTGCGCCGTCGCACTTAATACTAAATAACTACGTATATCAACACGCTGATTACGCATCAAGGTGTTTAACTGCTCGGTTAAGCGTAAATCACGTTGACTCATTCCCGCTGTATCAATTAAAACTAGACGTTTATTTCGTAAATGATATAAAACTTCTGCTAATTCATTTGCATCTTTAACTTGTTTAACGCCACAACCTATAATACGACCATACGTTGCTAGCTGCTCATAAGCACCAATACGGTAGGTATCGGTAGTAATAAGCGCTACTTTATCGGCACCGTATTTTTGTGCACCCAATGCTGCCAGTTTTGCAACTGTGGTGGTTTTACCCACGCCAGTAGGCCCGACTAACGCAAAAACACCGCCTTGGCGAAGTATTTCGTTGTTCGTGGTTTGCATTTGATCTTCAACCATGTTCAATAAAGCTTTCCAGCCTTGTTGGCGAGACACATCGTCTGGTACAAAACATGCCATTTGCTCAGCAACATTTTTCTCTATCCCCATACCGACTAAGCGGTCAATCATACATGCACGGGTCGGATCGCGACGTGCCATATCTTGCTGCATTAAACCTGATACTTGGTGCTCTAATAGTTGACGAATTGCGTTCATTTCTTCACGCATTGTGCTGATGTCACTGGATTCTTTATGCATTGTTTGCTGACCCGGTGCGCTAGGTGAATCTAAATCGTCAAAGCCACTGTCTAAGTCGTCAAAACCTAAGCTATCGGCTTGGGTGCGAGGACGCACTGGCACGCTTTGTTCACGTTCAAACATATTTTTAGGTCGTGATTGCACAAGCTCTTGTTCTTGATAGTGGCCAGATGTGTCAATACCAGAGTGTGAAAACATTGAAGCAAGCTCTGCTGAACGAGGACGTGGAGACTGACGCTCTAGTAAGGCTTGTAAGCTATCTGCAACCTTTGCTTGTGGCTTAGGTTGAGCGCGTTGCGGTTCTGGTTTAACAAAATTATGTGAACTTTGCTCAGTATGTGCAAATGAAGCGCTTGCAGCAGGTTGACTTTGAGGCTGCTCTGGCGGTTTTGTCGCTGCTTTGTCGTAATCAACTGCAGCAACAATTTCAACGCCATTAGCTAGTTTTTTATTTGACATAATAACCGCATCAACACCCAACTCTTCTTTGACTTCTTTTAGTGCAGTGCGCATGTCTTTAGCAAAAAAACGTTTAATTTTCATAATTCAAACCCCTTTAAAATCTTATTGTTGGCCTACAGAGCTGACAATCTTGATCTGTCTTTCATCTGGTATCTCTTGATAAGACATCACCCGCAATCCTGGAATGGTGTATTTAACAAATCGAGATAACACAGTGCGTAACATTCCTGACGTTAGCAATATTGAAGGTTCACCGGCCATTTCTTGATTTTGATGCGCTTCATTCAATGATGTTTGAAGTCTATCAGCAAGCCCTGGTTCTATTCCGGCACCTTCATCACCTGCATTTTGAAGTGACTGATGCAACATCTGTTCCAACTCAGGCGCCAAGGTTATGACAGGGATTTCAGAAGACATACCAACAGCATCTTGAACGATTAATCTACGCAACGATATTCTCACTGCAGCCGTTAATACATCTGGGTCTTGGCTACGAGGGCCATACTCAACAAGGGTTTGAACAATTGAGCGCATATCTCGTATTGCTACCCCTTCATTTAATAAATTTTGTAGTACTTTAACGATGGTGGTTAGTGGTAATACCTCAGGTACTAGCCCTTCAACTAAGCGAGGGTGACTTTTACCTAACATATCTAATAAGTTTTGTACTTCTTCATGTCCGAGTAATAATGCGGCGCTATTAGTGAGTAACTGACTAATATGAGTGGCCACAACGGTTGCTGAATCAACTACGGTGTAACCTAAAGACTGTGCTTCATCTTTTTGAGCAGGTTTTATCCAAACTGCATCTAAACCAAACGCAGGATCTTTAGTTTCAATGCCTTTGATCGGGCCAAATACTTGGCCTGGGTTAATCGCTAATTCATCACCATGTTTAAGCTCACCCTCACCACTTGATACACCCATCATGGTTATGCGGTATGCATTTGGGTCGAGTTCTAGATTATCGCGTATATGCACCGGCGGCACTAAAAAGCCCAGCTCTTGAGATAGTTTTTTACGCACTCCTTTAATACGGTTTAACAGCTCGCCACCTTGTGATTGGTCAACGAGAGGAATGAGTCGGTAACCGACTTCTAAGCCAATAACATCAACTTGTTGAACATCATCCCAACCTAGTTCTTTTTGCTCTTGTTTAGCCGCAATTCCGGTACCTGAGGCCGCATTTTCGGCTTCTTCCGCTTCTGCTGCGGCTAATTTCAGTTTGTTTTGCTGGGTGTAGTATGCAAGGTAACCTAAAAGCGCCCCTAAACTTAAAAATGCAATATGCGGCATACCTGGGACTAAACCCATAGTGATGAGGATACCAGAGGCAATAAATAATGACTTTTCGTTACCTAATTGCTTCTTAAACTGATCGCCCATATTGTGCGATTCATTTTGACGGGTTACAACAATCGCAGTACCAATTGAAAGTAGTAATGAAGGTAATTGCGCGACTAAGCCATCACCAATGGTCAATAGTGTGTACACTTCCATAGCGCGTGAAAAACTTAAATCATGTTGGATCATGCCAACAAATAAGCCACCCACAATATTGATCACTAAAATGACTATGCCAGCAATAGCATCGCCTTTTACAAATTTACTGGCACCATCCATAGAACCATAAAAGTCAGCTTCACGGGTTACTTCATCACGACGCTCTCTGGCTTGCTCCGCACTAATAAAGCCAGCATTCATATCTGCATCTATGGCCATTTGCTTACCTGGCATAGCATCTAGAGTAAAACGCGCTGATACTTCTGAAATACGTCCTGCACCTTTGGTAATTACCACAAAGTTAATGATGATCAGAATTAAAAACACCACTAAACCCACGGCGTAGTTACCACCAATCACCACCGAGCCAAATGCTTCAATGACTTTACCAGCAGCATCACCACCGTTATGACCCTCAAGTAGTACCACCCGAGTACTGGCTACATTAAGTGCTAAGCGCATTATGGTTGCAATTAACAGCACCGCTGGGAACATCCCAAACTCAAGCGGTTTCATGGTGTATACAGTGACCAGTAATACAACTAATGCGAGCGCGATATTAAACGAAAATAATATATCAAGCAGAAATGGAGGCAGTGGTAATATAACCATGCCAAGCGCAGCTAAGACTAAAAGCGGTGTACCAACACCCTTTGCATATTCTTTTTTATCTTTATTAAGTTGTTGTAATACCGCTTTAAATTCCATAACTCTACAATTTCAAAAAATTGACACTACGCTGAAATTGCAATAACTATTCCAAGTTAGTTGGTTAGCGGTTAATACTTAAATTCGTCGGGGATAGGTAGCTTTTTATTAAGCGCAACAGGGCGTTTTCCACGGCCTTTTTTAAACCGTTTAAGCTGAAATACATAGGCAAGCACTTGTGCAACTGCAGTAAAGAGCTGATCGGGAATTTGCTCCCCCACTTCAGCGGTGTGATAAAGCGCTCGCGTTAAGGTAGGCGACTCAACAATAGGCACTTCATTACCCAAAGCAATTTTACGAATTTGCATAGCGAGCTCATCAACACCTTTGGCTAGTACAATAGGCGCTCCAGCTCGCTCTGTGTCGTATTTTAAAGCCACTGAGTAATGAGTAGGGTTGGTAACAATAACATCGGCATCAGGAACATCCTGCATCATTCTCTTTTGCGACATTTGACGTTGGGTTTGCCTGATACGCGCTTTGATTTGCGGATCACCCTCAGAGTTTTTATATTCATCTTTTACTTCTTGCATCGTCATTTTAAGCTGTTTGTTATGGCTATAACTTTGAAATGGCGCATCAATAGCTGCAATAATAATTAAGGTGCAAGATAACCCTAAAAACATCCAGGCTAATATTTCTAAAGCATGCACGATATTGCCCGGCGCACTTTCTATACTCAAATGTAATATTTCATCAAAATAAACATTAATTAAAAAGATAGCGAAGGTCGCCACTAGGCCAAACTTTAATAATGACTTAAGTAGTTCAATAGCTGCTTGCGGGCCAAACATCCGAGTAAAACCTTTCATTGGCGACATTTTACTGGCTTTGGGCGCAGCTGCCTGCCAGCTAAAATTAAAGCCGCCAAGCATGGTGTTACCAATAAACGCAGCTAGTACAATAATAAGTACAAACATCGACATAGGAAATAACAGTACATCGGCCACCTCCCCCCACACCGCAAACATTTTTGTGGTGTCGTAGGTTTCATTGCGATTAAGACTAAGCATTCTGCCCATAATTCGGTACAAGCCTTTGCCAATTTCAGGGCCGTACATTAATAGAGAAATAGCAGAAAAAATAAGTACAAACATGGTACCTAACTCTTTAGAACGCGCTATTTGGCCTTTCTTTTTAGCATCATCAACTTTTTTTGGGGTGGGTTCTTCGGTTTTTTCTTGTCCGGAATCTTCAGCCATTACGCTCTCCTAAGGGGAACAACCAACTAGAGTACACATCAGCTCAACCATTTTTAGCCATTGGAACTCAAACTGAGTGACAAAGTTACCAAGCGTTGCCCAAATAATAACGAGCCCTGCCACTAAGGTAAACGGAAAGCCTATAGAGAAGATATTTAACTGTGGGGCAGCACGGGTCATGATGCCAAATGACATATTAATTACAAGCATGGCGGTTAATGGTGCTAATGACAGCACTAATGCAGTGGTAAACATCCAACCACCCCATGTCACTATGTCCCAATAATGATCAACCGCCCACCAATTACCATCAATTGGCAGTACCTGAAAACTATGTACCACCATTTGAATCATCATTAAGTGGCCATTAAATACAAAAAATAACAAGGTAGCTAAAATGAGGTAGAACTGCCCTACAGCAGGCACACTCATTCCATTTGAGGGGTCAACAACTGACGCAAAACCTAAACCGGTTTGCATAGCAAGGATTTGCCCGGCTAACACAAATGTATTGAGCAGTAGTGTGGATGCAAAACCAATCGCAACGCCAATCAGCATTTGTTGTAGGACCACTAAAACCATTTCAAAAGAAAATAAATTAGTAAATGTAGCAGCAGGAAGAACAGGAACAACTAAGAAGGTGACCACTACAGCCAAGCCCATTTTTATTCGAGCAGGTACGTTTTTTGCGCCAATACCCGCCATGATCATGATCATAGAGCTGATGCGCACTAAGGGCAGTAAAAAATCACTTAACCATTGAATGACAACGGAAAATGGAAATTCCATTGTTAACCTGCAATTTCGGGGATAAGCAGCACTAAGCGATTAAAAAAGTCCATTAGCTCTTGAGTAAACCAATGTCCTCCCACAATCAGGGCACTGATGGTGATTAATAAACGCGGTAAAAAACTCAGTGTTTGTTCGTTAATTGAGGTTGCTGCCTGAAACACAGCCACAACCAACCCAATAATTAAGCCAGGTACCACAATGGCAGACACCAGCTTAATCACTAAAAATAGGGCTCCACTTAAAATATCAACAAATACTTCAGGTTCCATGGACGACTCCTAGTGTAGTTGGTTAAATGAAGAGTGCACAACTACGTGCCCAAGCCAAAGCTTTTAGCGAGTGTACCCATCACCAAGCTCCACCCATCAACCAATACAAACAACATAATCTTAAACGGTAGCGACACAATCATGGGCGATAACATCATCATACCCATGGCCATTAATACCGATGCAACCACCAAATCGACAATCAAAAAGGGAATAAAAAACATAAAACCAATAATAAAAGCAGTTTGTAGCTCACTGGTCACAAACGCAGGAATAAGCACAACCATTGGCGTTGCTTCAGGCGAGTCAAGCTGATCGTAACCTGCTATTTTAGCAAAGGTTTCTAAATCTTTTATACGTACCTGTGAGAGCATAAACGCTTTCATTGGCTCTTTGGCTAAATCAAGTGCTTCAAGTGACGTTACTTGTTCACTTAAATACGGTTCGATAGCGCGCTCATTTATTTGCTCATAAATTGGCGCCATAATAAAAATACTTAAAAACAGCGACATACCTAGTAATACTTGGTTCGAAGGCGTTTGCTGCAAACCAATGGCTTGGCGCAAAATAGCTAAAACAACAATAATTCGAGTGAAAGAGGTCATCATGATAATGGCGGCTGGAATAAAGCTCATAGCCGTCATGATCGCCAACACTTGTAGCGTCACTGAGTAGTCTTGGGTGCCATCGGCATTAGTGGTGATCGTCAGCGCGTCAATCCCCTCGGCATTGACCCCTGGGACGAACACCATGGCAAATAGGAAAAGCAGCCATTTAGTCATAATATTAGTTCTTTTTATTTTGATTAAGTTGCGGATTCAACATTTTGCCAAACCGCTTCGCTAATTCTGGTAACTCTTTTTCTGTTAGGGGTGTTTCTAACTTGTGTAGATAATTAATACTGTGTGGAGTAACCCCTAATAGATGCTGTGCATTATCTATTTCAACCACCATTAAGCGCTCACGTGATCCCAACGGAAGACTGCGGATCACTTTAAACTCATCGTTATTGGTTAAATTTGGATTGAGCTTTTTTACAAAAAAAGCCAACACTAAAATTAACACCACAACCATACCCAAAGATAACACCATGGATACGATATCTGTGGTCGGTGTTGCAGCATCGGTTGCTGCAAACACCGAATTGCTTAAACTAGCTAGTGCTATCATCGCAACTTTTTGATCCGTTCAACCTGGCTAATTACATCCGTTAAACGAATACCGAACTTATCATTCACCACAACCACTTCGCCATGCGCAATCAAAGTACCATTAACTAAAACGTCAAGCGGTTCTCCGGCAACCCTGTCAAGCTCAACGACCGAACCTTGGTTAAGTTGTAATAAATTACGAATATTAATTTTAGAACGCCCTACTTCCATAGAAATAGTAACGGGAATATCTAAAATAGTATCGAGTTTACGTTTTTCTTCACCGCTGAGTTCATGCTTTGAATCATCAAGCTCATCAAGCTCGGTTACTTTGACCTCAGAACTATCGTCAGTGCCTTCAGCTTCAGCAAGTGCTGCGGCCCATTCGTCCATTGTATCTTGATCATCGCTCATACTTTTAACCTTTTAATCAATTACCAGTCTAAGTCTACACCGTTTGAAAGGTGTAAATCATCTTCTAGTTCTGCTAATTCTGCATCTGAATCAATTTTTTTGCCGCCTTTGGTAAAGACATGCAGCTCAGATTTAACTGAATCAGGGCGTTTAATTTTTTCACTAATTTGTAGCGCAACGTTATCGCGTGAACGACCCATTTTAGCTCTAAATGTAGGGAGTTCTTCCACAAATACGGTAATATGCTCAGGCATTTCAACTGGAATTATATCCCCAGCTTTGAGCTCCATTATTTGTCTTAAGCTTAAATCAACTTCAAGTAGCTGGGTCGATAAATCGACTTCTACATCCATTATTTCGTCACGAAGCGCCTTACTCCAACGTAAATCGGTATCTTCAGTATCAGACTGAACACCCGCATCCAATAGCTCTCTGATAGGTTCGAGCATTGAATACGGCAGCGCAATATGGAAGTCACCACCACCGCCGTCAAGCTCAATATGAAAAGAGCTGATAACCACTACTTCGGTTGGGCTAACAATATTAGCCATCGCAGGGTTTACCTCAGAATCGAGGTACTCGAACGACACATCCATCACCGGTGCCCATGCTTCTTTGTAATCTTCAAAGATTATTTTCAGCAGCATTTGTACGATTCGGCGTTCTGTTGGGGTAAATTCACGTCCTTCAATTTTGGCATGATAACGGCCATCGCCACCAAAGAAGTTGTCTACCAGTATAAATACTAAGCGTGCTTCCATGGTAATAAGGCCGGTGCCTTTTAATGGGCGAAAACGCACCATATTCAAACTCGTTGGTACAAACAAGGTATGTATGTACTCACCGAACTTGATCATTTGCACGCCGTTAATTGACACCTCAGCGGTGCGGCGCATCATGTTAAATAAGCTAATTCGCATATGACGGGCAAATCGCTCATTAACAATTTCAAGTGTCGGCATGCGACCACGCACGATGCGATCTTGCGAAGAAAAGTCGTACTGAAGTGTACTTCCCTCACCATCTTCACCGTCGTGTATATCTTCCTCTTCGACTTCATCGACACCATGTAATAGCGCATCAATTTCGTCTTGGGATAATAAATCGCTCACACTGGCCCCTTATTGCATCACAAAGCTGGTAAATAGTACCCGCTCAATTACTTTGTTGCCTTCAACATTCATCATAGCGGCCTGTACTTTATCAAGTGCAGTAAAACGCAGTGTTTCTTTGCCTACACTGGTGCTAAGTTCATCAGCCGTTGTCATGGAAAATACACTCAGGAGTGTGCCTTCAATCAGTGGAATGTGTTTTTTAGCCGTTTCTTCATTACCATCGCCGCGCACTAATAATTGCACTTTAATCTGTACAATTCTATCGCGACTAGCCCCTGGCACATTAAAAATAAACGGTCTAGGCATAGCAACATATAAAGCACTGCCAATCGTTGCCGAAGAACTTGTTGGCGCAGCAGCTACCTCACCATTGGCAGCATCACCTGCAAGGGTTTCTACTGGCCCATCACCACCTGATAATAAAAAGTACCCTGCCACAGCGCCAACAATAAGTAATACAGCGGCAATAATTATTATGAGTTTGCTTTTACTTTTACTTACTTCTTCTATTTCTAAATTAGTATCTTCAGCCATTGTATTTCCTTTATTTGCAAAGGTATTTGCTTGTTTTAACTATTATAATAGCAGGACTTAGGCATAGTAATCTATTGATGATGACGTTTGTTGTCCAGAACGCTGTATTTGCTTATCTGGTTGCTCACTATTTGTCTCATCTGTAGAGCGATTATTGGCCATTTGCCCTTGTGCATTACCTTCTTGTTGCTGTGCTTGTTCACCTGAGGAATCACCGTAAGAAATACTGCTTTCACCTAGCTCTAAACCTTGCTGCATCAGCATTTCTCTAAGCCTAGGTAACGACTGCTCCAGCGCTTCTTTGGCTTGCTGGTTTTGCACTACAAAGTTGATTTGTGCTTGCTCAGCATCACTTCTAATACGAATTTGCATGCTGCCCATTTCTGGCGGATCTAGGCGAATTTCAGCTTCTTTATTATTAATACTTAACATTGAGCTAACCCGCTCTTGTAGTATTTTTGCCGCATCACTTTTAATAATGTTTAATGCCTGTAACGTGGCAGGATCAATGCTTACTTGTTTCGCTTGTGCAGTACTTTGTAACAGTCCTGCTTGCAAGCTTTGCGCTTCAATAATAGCTTGTTCGTACCCTAAAGTATCGTATTTAGCGAGACTATTAAGCGACTGTTTGTCAAATATATTAATGATCTGAGAGAAAATTTGTGCTGCACGCGGTGGCATTTGCTCAGCATTAGTGCCGCGTATGCTCTCTTTTTGTAATGCGTCTAACTGTTTGGCAAGCTCTGCAGGGTTATCAGCTACCGATTTTGAACTCTCTAATTTTAGCTCAGGTTTTACATTGGCTGATTCAGTACCAGTCTGTGCTTTTGCCGTTATTGCTCCCGCCAAAGCATTATTTGAAAATAGTGGCTTATCTTTGGCACTAAACAAGCTATCCGCGTTAATCGCGGTTTCTAAATCACTGATTACTCCTTTTAGCGAGGTAAGTTCTTTCGTTGATAAAGATTCATTTTTAACGTAACCCTGCAACTGATTGAGTAAGGCCTGTTTTTCTGGGGTAGTTAGCGTACTTATTTGTGCATTAATGATCTGCTGAGGTGTTTGCGGCTTCTCACTTTCACTCACATACTTACTGAGTAATAGCTTTAAATCCGCTAGGTTATCTTTATTAATTGGCTTGCTCATCGCATTAAGCTCAGTAGCTAATTCACCTTGCTGAGCAGGTGTTAAATTTGCCAGTAATTTATCTGCTTTAATGGCATTATCATCTTTTGATAACAGCGCCAAAAAGGAAGTATCTAGCGATGCTTTAATGTTCATAGTCTCGGTCGGCTTATCCGATGGTTTAGCAGCCGCGAGTTCATTTGTAACAGCCTCATACTGTCCGGTTGGGGCAGCTGTAGCTAAAGGTTTCGTGTCAAGCTGTGAAGACTCAGCTGCAGTTTTGCTTGCTGATTCAGAACCTACAGTCTTTTGTGACTGCACAATGGCCGTATCATCAACAATTTCATCACTTGGTAAATTAATAACAATAGGTGCCAGCTTATCTTCAGGCTTAGCGTTTATTTTAACAGCGTCTTTGTCTATTAACTGCGCACCGCCATGGGGGTTATTTTTTACTGAGGTATCGATGACTTGTGCCGCATTAATTTGCGCCAGCATATCTTCACCGCTCAAAGGTTTTTCTTCGCTACTTTGCTCTTTTAGATCGGATTGTTCATCTGCTGATTGTTTGTTTGGCGCTTTAGCTTGCGTACTGTGTGTTTCAGAAGCTTGGTTAGCAAGAGCTAATTGATCAAAAAAGCCAGCATCATTACTGCTGTCTAGCTTTGTTTTATCACTGTCTTTTTTAACTAAGTATGAGTCTTGCTCAGATACCGCTAACATTGAAATATCATTTATCGCCATAAATCACCTAATAAAAGCGGCAACAGCCCACCGCACAATCCTAAAAATCATTACTCTTGTAGAACCTAAGCAATTATCATGCCTACCTTATAGTGCTTTATGCCTTTGATAAAACTGATTAGAGGAAAATTCATCGAGCATTTTTTGCTCACTTTTAGCGGCCAACATATCCGCTTTTATCTGTTGTTTTTCAATTAACTTAGCAACCGCTTTCGCTTTTACTTGTTGCTTTAACCACAAGGTTTTACGCTGGCTAACCACCTGCTTTGCAGTGTTAACAGTGCTTGCTTGTTGACGTATCGCTTCTTCAATCTTAGCAATGAATGCATGATACTGACTAAATCCGGCACTTGATAAACCCGATTGCCCCTTAATATGAAGTTGCTGCGTGTATTCTAGTCGAAAGTCATTTAAGCCCTGCAGCTTTTGCTGATTTAATTGCAAATTTTGATTAGCTTGCAAGTAGCTCATGCGTAACGTTTCTTCTTTTTCGTTTTCAAGCTTGAGCAACAAATGCAGTTTATTTTTTGCCATTATGCTTGTCCTAATAATTGCGCTAGCCCTTGAAGGCCATCATCATAACTAATCACATCACGCATCCCTTGTTGTAAAAATGCGTTCACTTTTGGCATCATGTTTATTGCCTGATCGAGCATTTGATCACTGCCTTTTTGATAAGCGCCCAAGGTGATCATGTCTTTGTTCTGTTGATACATTGAATACACTTGCTTAAGCACCCGAGCTTGTTGCATGTGCGACTCAGACACCACTTGAGGCATAACTCGAGAAATCGATTTTTCTATGTCAATGGCAGGATAATGGCCGCTGTCGGCTAAATCACGCGATAAAACAATATGCCCGTCAAGTATGGCACGTGCAGCATCAGCAATCGGGTCTTGCATGTCATCGCCTTCACTCAGTACGGTAAAAAAGGCAGTAATAGAACCTTGCCCTTCCCCGCCGTTACCCGCTCTTTCCACCAGCGCAGGTAATTTAGCAAATACTGAAGGTGGGTAGCCTTTTGTTGCAGGGGGCTCACCCACAGCCAGCGCGATTTCACGCTGTGCCATAGCATAACGCGTCACCGAGTCGAGTAATAACAACACGTTTAAACCTTGATCTCGAAAATACTCTGCAATGGTTACCGCACTTTCGCAGCCTTTTAATCGCATTAATGGTGAGGCATCAGCGGGGGCTGCAACAACAACTGAACGTTTACGCCCTTCAACACCCAGTATTTCTTCAATAAATTCTTTTACTTCTCGACCACGCTCACCGACTAAACCCACCACAATCACATCGGCTTCACTGCCTCGGGTCATCATGCCTAATAATACTGATTTACCCACACCAGAGCCTGCAAATAAACCCATACGCTGACCTTGGCCTACCGTAATTACTGAGTTAATAGCCCGCACCCCCACATCCATAGGTTTACTAATGGGGCGCCGTGCCAGTGGGTTTATTGCATTTTGAGCAAATTTGAGTGTATGTTCTGCATTAATTTTACCTAAGCCATCTAAAGGTCTGCCTAAGCCGTCTACCACTCGACCAAGTAAGCTCATGCCAACAGGCAAACCTGTGTCATTAACTTGGGGGATAACTCGCGCACCAGGCAGTACGCCTGAAATGTGGTCGTTAGGCATTAAATACAAAGTTTGATCGTTAAAACCAACAATTTCAGCGTCAACAAAGCCGTTCATTGTTTCAATTTTACATTGGCTGCCTACCGGAGCGCGCAAACCTTTGGCTTCCAGTGTTAAACCAACCACACGGGTTAAAACGCCCGCAACCGCAGGCGTTGGAATTTTAATATGCCGTTGGTATTGAGATAAGCGTTCGCTTAATGAAGTATCGCTCACAGACATGACACGCCAATAAAAAGTTAGATACCACTGTTATGCAAAAAGCTATCCAATGTTTCTTTGATACGGGTTTTCAAGGTCATATCTAAAGATGATAACGTTGTTTTAACTTCACAACCGCCCCGCTCTAGAGTGGGTTCTGCAATTAGTTGCCAATGATTATCTTCAATAGCTTGCTCACCATAACTGGTTTTTATTAGCGTTAAGTCATCTGGATGAAGATGAATTTTAACTTTCTGTTGTTCTGCATTGAGTGCATCAATACTTTTTTTCAAAGTATGTAAAATAATATCAGGTGATGTTTTTACTTCTTGATAAATAATCGCTTCACTGAGCATAGTGGCTAGCTGTACCAGCTGTCTTTCTGCTTGCTCGTCCACTTTTTTAAGCGGGTCGCTTAAACTATCTAGTAAGCCACGCAGGCTGCTCAACTGCTCATCAATTAAGGGTTTAACGTCTTCTTGGCCTTGTGTTTTACCCAGCTCTACACCTTCTTTGTAACCCGCCTCTTTACCCTCGGTTACGCCTTTGTCAAAGCCATCTATATAGCCTTGTTCGTGCCCTTGTTTAAGGCCTTCTTCGTAGGCATCTTGGCGAATACGCTCCAGCTCTACCATAGTTAATGAAGGCAGCTCTGGTTCTTCCGGTTCTTCTACTTGTTCTTTTGCTATTTCTTTACGGTATAGCTCGGCTAAGGGTGTGCCATAAGCTGTAGAGCGATTGCGAAAGCTACGCTCATCGGGAGAAACATCAGGAATTGGCCAATTTTTTAATAACTCATCAGCTTCATCTGCATGTAATGGGCGACCTTTAGAGTGACTCATAGATTATAAGAACTCCTCACCACCGCCACCACCAAGCATAATTTCACCTGAATCAGAAAGGCGACGTGCTGTTGATAAAATTTCTTTTTGCGCCGCTTCTACTTCACTAATGCGCACAGGAGCCATAGCTTCTAAATCATCAGCGAGCATTTCAGCGGCACGTTTTGACATGTTACCCAAAATTTTCTCTTTAAGGGCATCGTCGGTCCCTTTAATGGCTTTCATTAATACATCTTGCGGCACTTCACGCAGGATTGCTTGAATGCCTCTGTTGTCTACATCCATTAAGTTTTCGAAGACAAACATTAAGTCTTGAATTTGTTGCGACATTTCTTCGTCATGCTCACGGATAGAATCCATTAACTGCCCTTCAACATTGGTATCGAGGTAGTTCATAATATCTGCAGCCGCTTTTAAGCCCCCCATCTTCGCAGCTTGTGCGCCTGCTTGACCAGCAAATTGTTTTTCCATAATTTCGTTTAATTCTTGTAAAGCTGCTGGTTGTACTTCTTCTAAATTGGCAATACGCATGGTTAAATCTAGGCGCACTTTTTCAGTAAATTGCGCTAAAATTTCAGCTGATTGTTCAGGCTCTAAATAAGAAAGCACAATTGTTTGAATTTGCGGATGCTCATTACGAATAATGTTAGCTACCTGCTTTGAGTCCATCCATTTCAATGAATCAAGACCTTTAGCGCCTGAGCCCATAACAATTTGGTCTATTAAGCTGGCGGCTTTATCTTCACCTAATGCAGCAGTAAGTGCTTTTTTGATAAAATCTTCAGACTGAAAACCTATCGTACTAAAGCTCTGAATTTGTTCAATAAATAAATTATGAACTGCGCTAATTTTAGCTTGCGACAAATCATCGATTGCCGCCATAGCCATACCTACCTTTTGCACTTGTTTTGGCTCTAAGTGCTTTAGGATTTGCGCTGCATCTTCTTCAGATAAGCTCAGCAATAATATCGCCGCTTTATCTACACCATCGAGCTTATCAACATCAAACGCCGCTGGTAGTTGTTTTTGTTCTTGATCAGTCATCTTCTGTTAACCACGCTTTCACTACTTGTGATGATAGTTCTGGTTCATTGGCTACAAGCGCACGAACCGCTTTGAGTAAGTCTTCGTCGCCATGTAGGTCTGGTAAGCGTAGTGTACCATCGCTAGAGAAGCCAACAGAAGCAGAATCAAAGTCATTATTTAGCATATCTAATGTGCTGTCACCAAGGTCAACACCTGAACTAAGAGAGTCTTCATCGTATTCTTCAAGTGTATTATCTGGGTAAATTAAGCGTTTAAGCATAGGTTTAACAACAGCTAATATCAGTACAATAATAACCAGCGCACCTAACACTAAGCGCAACATTTTCATAAACCAGTCTTGTTCCCATAAAGGCAATTCAAAATCAAGCGCTGAGTCTTCACGAACAAATGGTACGGTTACTACTTCAAGAGCATCACCCCGTTGCATATCAAAGCCTACGCCACCTTGTAACAAGCGACGAATATTTGACAAAGCTTCTACCGAGCGTGGCGTCATAGTTGTTTCACCATTTTCACCCACCGTAGGCAGGTAATCAACCGCTACAGACACACTGATTCTGCGGATCACACCGGTTTGCTGACGCTTATGTGAAATAGTGGTATCGAGTTCATAGTTACGAGTGGCTTCTTTGTGAGTTCTACTCGGTGAGGTTGCAGTGCCTGCACCGCCCGCCATCGCATCTTCAGGAATAGTTGAGTTAACTGGTGGCTGATTAGTCAGCGCGCCTGGAATACCAACCGCTAGGCCACCAATATTATTTTCTTCAAAGGTTGTTTCACTTCTTACCGCAGGTAAGTCAGGGTTGTAACGTTTTTGTGTTTCTTCTACCGCACTAAAGTCCATACTTAAATCTACTTGTGCGGTGTAATTACCTAATCCAACCACGGGGATCAAAATACTGTCGATTTTTTCGAGGTATTCTTGCTCACGTTTACGTTCAATATCGTATTCTTTACGTGAGCGTGCAGCTAAAGAGGTTTGCGAGCCTGAATTTAATAAACGACCATTTTGATCGGTCACAGTAACGCGCGAAGGCTCAAGCCCTTGTACTGCTGAAGCTATCATATCAACAACCGAGTCAACTTCTTCGCCATCTAGAGAGCGACCGCGTTTAAGAGTAAGTACAACAGTCGCAGAGGGTTTTTTCTCTCTACGGGCAAATACATTTTCTTTGGGAATCGCTAACAATACTTTGGCGCGAGTAACATTATTTAGCTCTTCTATAGTACGGGCAAGTTGTTGCTCACGGCCATGTTTAAGGCGCTCACGTTCTAAACGTTGGCTTACCCCAAACCCCATGTCTTGCATAATAATGTCGCTACCTGATGTAGGCCCTTGATCTAAACCTTCACGGGTCATCAATAACTTGATATTTTGATATTCAGTTTCATCCACCGAGACCACATTGCCATCAAGTTGGTAGTCAATTTTTTGTGCATCTAAAAAGTCGAGTGTTTCTATTAACTCTTCAGTTTGCATTTTACCTAAAGGGCGCATATCTGGCTGACGAGCCCAAATAATAACGAAAATAGCAATGGCTAAACAAATAGCTAATGCAACAATCAGGGTAATTTGACGTAAAACATCAACACCGCCAAGGGAACTAAAATAGCCTGATTTTTGCTCTTGTTGATCTTCGTTTTCACTTTGCTCCATCATGCCATCAGCAAGTGCCAGATCTGTAGATTGATTAGATTGCGCCACAATAATTCTCCACTACCTAGTTAAACAGGCATATTCATAATTTCTTTATAAGATTCAACAAGCTTATTACGAACCTGTACCGTAGCTTCAAATGCCACAGAAGACTTTTGCGAAGCAATCATAGCCTCAGCAAGTGATACGCTTCTGTCGCCATTCTCTACCGCTTTTACTTTTTGCCCTGTGTCTTGCTGAAGTTCATGCACTGTATTAAGGGCATTACTCAACATGTCACCAAACTGTGCTGTAGAGGTTGATTGCACTTGCGTTGGCAAGTTATTAACTTGATTACTACGTGTGGCCTCTGCAGCCATTGATTGCATTTCTTGAAATAAAGCACTGTTTTGAATTTTCATAATTGTCTCTGATAATGCAGTAAACTCTTAAAGAGAATAAAGCACAAAACATGCCAAAAATTAAAACCAATTAAAACAACGCTTTAAGTAAAATAATTAAGCAGTCAGAGTTTTGACAGCCCTAAATTCAAGTGATTGAACTTAGGGCTTATGGGGGTTATGCTGGGAGGGAAATGCCTAAATCACGCATTTGTGCTAATTTGTAGCGTAAAGTACGCGGACTTATACCTAAGGTTTCGGCTACTTCTTTACGCTTTCCTTGACAGCGTGCCAAGGTTTCTAAAATTATGCGATGTTCTTTATCTTTAAGCTCATCTTTGTAACTGCCGGTATCGACGGCTAACAAATCATTTTTTTGCTCATCTACAGGCGCTGCTTTTTCATCATAATAAGCGTTACTGAGACTACTTTTTACAGGCTCAATGTCAGCTTTAGTTTCTGCCACAAAATGCGTTGGGGCTAGATTTTCGATAAAAATAGCATGTTCATCAATACTATTTCCACTGCGTAAAATTAATGCGCGTTGAATAACGTTATCTAGTTCGCGTACGTTACCGGGCCAGCTATGGCTAAGCAGTTTTTGCTCTGCACTGCTATCTAAATACGCCATTGGCTCTTTGCTTTTACTTAAGTGACGTTCAATCAAATGTTTAGCCAGCACAATAATGTCCCCTGGGCGCTCACACAGTGGTCGCCATAGCAATGGGAAAACATTGAGTCGATAGTATAAATCTTCGCGGAACTGGTTATCAGCAACCGCTTCTTTTAACTCTCGGTTACTTGTGGCAAGTACACGTACATCTAGTGCAATGGTTTTACGACCACCTAAACGCTCAACTTCACGCTCTTGCAATACCCGCAGTAATTTGGCTTGTAAGCCTAAATCCATCTCGGTAATTTCATCAAGTAAAATAGTACCGCCCTGTGCTTGTTCAAACTTACCAGGACAAGCTTGTATAGCACCGGTAAACGCGCCTTTCTCATAACCAAATAAAGTGGCTTCGAGCATATTTTCAGGAATAGCAGCACAGTTAATCGCAACAAACGGTTCATTACAGCGTTTTGATTTGTCATGAATATAACGCGCCAGTACTTCTTTACCAGAGCCACTTGGCCCAAGCACCATCACACTGGCATCTGATCGAGCAACTTTATTAGCAAGTTCGAGTAATTGAATACTACTAGGGTCGGCGACAATCGGCCCGTCTGTTTCTTTTTCTTTTTCTGGTAAGTAACGACTCACCATATTCAATAGCACTTCTGGTGCAAATGGCTTAGCCATATAATCAATCGCGCCTAAACGCATAGCCTCTACAGCATCATCAATAGTGGCATAGGCCGTCATCATTAGTACGGGTAAATCAGGGTAATTTAATTTAATACTACGTAATAAATCTAGGCCGCTCATTGCGCCCATTTGTACATCACTGACCACCAATGAAAATACTTCTTTTTTTAGTAGCAACATGGCTTGCTCAGCACTATTGGCGGCCATACAGGCTATACCTGACATTTCAAGCGTATCAATTAATGCTTCACGAAGTCCGGCGTCATCTTCTACAACTAAAATAGTGTTACTCATTGTGACTCCCCTAATTTAGATGTGACACTAATAGGTAGCAACATACTAAAAATTGCTCCCCCTTGTGGGTTGTTGTTTGCTTCAACACGTCCCTGATGTGCACTGGCCACTGAACTTACAACGGCAAGTCCTAAACCAGTACCTTGGCTTTTAGTGGTATAAAAGGGTTCAAATATTTTTTCACTTTGTGCTAAATCAAGCCCAGGGCCGTTATCACTAACACTAATGCGGACATAATCAGGGTCTTGCGTATCACGCAAAGCACTAAGATGTACTTGTGCACCACTGCCAATGACTTGAATACTATTATGAATTAGGTTTTGAATTGCGCTTGCCAATGCTGTTTTGTTACCCATAATTTCAATATCGGGTTCAGGTAAGCTCACATTTAATTCGCTATCATTGAGCGCTACCATAGCATCGGCACCGGCTTTAACTTCACTGAGTAGCTGTTGCATCGACACTTGCTCAACCACTTGCTGAACACCACTTTTAGCAAATAACAGCATGTCGTTTACTTGGGTTTCTAAATCTTTTAAACGTGACATTAATTTAGTATGAAAACTGCCGCGAGACGCTTCGGGTAAGCGTTTTGAGCCTAAATTTGCGGCATACAACATAGCCGCTGATAACGGTGTGCGTACTTGATGAGCTAAAGACGCCACCATTTTACCTAAGGCACTTAAACGCTGCATATGCGCGACTCGCTTTTGTAAGCGTCGAGTTTCGGTTAAATCGGTCATTAATATAAGTTGCCCAGGCTCTGGCGCAAGTGCAGTAATATCGAGCTTTATTAAGCGTCCATCTTTTAACGACACTTCATGACCATCATCTTGATGAGGACGAAATGAGCGCTGAATAACGCTAAACCACTTCTCACCTTCTAATGGCTCGCCGAGCATATCGATAGCTATTTGGTTTGCCTTAGCGATCATTCCTTTACCATCGAGTACAATCACGCCCGCAGGCATGGTATCAACTAGATGAGAGAGCCAACTTGCTTGTTGACGCAAATCACTCAACTCACCAACATACTCCTCTTGCAGTAAACATGGGTTATACTGATTAGCAGAAATAAACTGAGGTTTTAGCACACTTGCAAGGGCCATAATCAACTCTCTAAAATAATGTAGATACACTGGCTAATGCACAATATGTACCAAAATTATTTCCTTATAATATCAACAATTTAAACAATTAAAATACGTGCCGTAAAAATGACGCGCTAAGGAATAAGTATGAAAGAAGAAGCTCAGTATCGCTGTCCATGGTTAGATACTTCAAAACCAGACTACGTGGATTACCATGACCATGAATGGGGCGTACCTGTGTATGACGATCACCTACTTTTTGAGTGTTTAACCTTAGAATCGGCACAAGCAGGGTTAAGTTGGTACACCATATTAAAAAAGCGCGCTAATTATAAAAACGCCTTTGCAAACTTTGATGTAAATAAAGTAGCGGCCTTTACTGAGCAGGACCTAGAAACATTAATGCAAAATGAGGGAATTATTCGCAACCGCTTAAAAATAGCCGCAGCAATTAATAATGCAAAGTGCTTCATTGCTATTCAAAAAGAGTTTGGCAGCTTTAGTGATTACCAGTGGCGGTTTGTTGGCAATAAACCTCAGGTAAACGATTTAGAGACGCTTGCGGATTACCCTGCAGTTACTGAAGCATCAACGTTATTTGCAAAAGATTTAAAAAAGCGCGGTTTTAAGTTTTTAGGCCCAACCACAGTGTATGCCTACATGCAGGCGTGCGGTATGGTTAACGATCATAGTAATGATTGTTTTAGGAAGGAAGAAGTTAAAAAACTCGGCTAGGAGCGGGTTTCGGGTTACGAGACGCGAGGTTAACCCGCTGACAAGTATAGCGCTGAGTTTGCATTAAACGCGGTGTTTAGTTTTTCTAACCTTACACCTGGTACCTAATATCGGCACTTACTCTTAATCCCTAGACAAATTATATTTTTTCATTTTTTCGACCAGAGTGGTTCGTCTTACACCTAACACTTCAGCAGCACGGGCGACAACGTAATCAAAGCGCTCTAATGCCTGTGTGATTAAGTTAATTTCAAGCTCAGCTAAGTACTCTTTAAGCTCAATACCTTCATCGGGCAATAAACCAGGTGCGGCCTGAACAAAATCATCTTCGAGATCTATTTCATCTTCGCTAAATCCGCCACTAAAAATATCATTAAAGGCATCACGCTCCATCAGCTCTTCTGGGTACTGTGGCTCATAGGCTTCAACTTCAATGTAGCGGTATTTATTGGGTAAATCAGGAACATCCACCACCTTATCTGGAAACATAATAACCATGCGTTCAACAAGGTTCGCCAGCTCACGAATATTACCCGGCCAAGCATGTTCTTTTAAACTATCAATAGCACGCTCTGTAAACTTAGCCGTAACCCCGCTTTGTTCATTTACACGGCGCATAAGCTCTTTGAGTAGTAATGGTATGTCTTCTGCGCGTTGAGCAAGAGATGGGCTCTCAATAGGAAAAACATTTAAGCGATAGTATAAATCTTCTCTAAATGAGCCTTTTTCTATCATGCTTTCAAGGTCACGGTGGGTTGCAGCAATCACACGCACATCAGCTTGGATCGCTTTGGTACCACCAACGCGCTCATAGCTACGCTCTTGGAGCACTCGCAGTAACTTAACCTGCATTTGCAGTGGCATATCCCCTATTTCATCTAAAAATAGCGTGCCACCTTGCGCTAACTCAAAACGGCCTTTTCGTGCTGAAATAGCCCCAGTAAACGCGCCTTTTTCATGACCAAATAGTTCACTTTCTAGTAGCTCTGCAGGAATTGCCCCACAGTTTACTGGTACAAATGGGCCTTTATTACGCTTAGAAAGCAAATGTACGTTACGGGCGACTACTTCTTTACCTGTGCCCGACTCACCTAAAATAAGTACGTTAGCATCGGTTTTAGCAACCTGCGTAATTAAAAAGCGTAAATCCTTCACGGCTTTGGTTTCACCTACAAGGCCATCAAAGGTACTTTTTTCTTTATTGTGTTGATGCTCATGAGGGAGCATACGCTGATATTGCTGACAATCATGTAGTAACTGGGTAGTAACTTCATGAGTAAATGGCTCACAAATTAGTCCAACAACATTAGCCAAACTCAACAAAGGTTTAAGCGTTTCACCTATCAGTAAAAAAGGAAATGTTGGGTATCGTTTAATTAAACTTTCGTGATCTAAAGACTGCAAAGCACCTAACACCACAATACATTCTTTGTTTTGATAGTGGCTACATGCCTGTTCAAAGTCAGCTTCAGTTTGCAATTGTACCGCTTCACCAATAAAAGTAAGCGATGCGTATAATCCAATAGAGCGATTGTTATTATTATCTAAAATTAAGATCATCTTTAGCGAGCCATTTATTTCACTAATTTGTTTTATTAATCAAATTGTAAGCCAGTTGGATTTGGATGCAAGTAATAGCGGCGATTTTTTGACATTAACGCCAAAAAACAGACACTTTAATTAAAGCAACAATACTTAAGGATTAACCATTAAGTATTAAGGTTGTAAAGGCCCCCTACATTCACATAATAAGTTAATCGCAAAGCTTAATACTTAAATTAGAGATGTAAAGTCACTTTATAATAAAAATATTCACTAATATTTACTTAAGTTGCTGTCTTAAATGCCGATAAGTAAGGATATATAAATGCTTGGCATTATAATTGCTGGCATTGTATTAATATTTTTAGTTATCAAAATTTAGGATCTTCTCATGGCACATGCATCAATTAAAAAATACGGTCAAGTTCGTGCAAGCAGTATTAGCGAAATGACACCTTACGAACAAATAAACCTAATTTTTAGTAACATTATCGGGCGCTTAGCTGCAACCAAAGGGTTTATTGAACGCAAAGAAATCGAAAAAAAAGGCGAAAACATTTCAGCCTGTATTTTACTTTTTGGCGCATTACAAGACACACTTAATTTTGACATTGAGCAAGGCTCAGAAATTTCAGACAACTTATTAGCGCTATACGACTATTGCCAGCGTACACTAACTAAAGCTAACTTAAATAACGATACAGCAGCAATTATGGAAGTTTCTAGCATAGTGAAAGAAATAAAAGAAGGGTGGGATAATATTCCTGCTAGCGAACGCTCTCCTGCAGTTTAATTTATAATGCCTTTAATAACTGACCAACAGCCAGCAGAGCAAATTAAACAATTGCTCTGCGAGCTTGAAACACTGGTAAATAACAACGATGCTGACGCGGCAGCTTTACAGCTTGAAGCGTTAAATACGTGTTTAAAAAGCTGGTGCGAAAGCAATGAGCAGCCAAGTAGTGACGAACTTATAGCAACACAAGCGCATATTAATGCTATTTTAACTCAAGCTAATATCCATAAAGACGACTCGTTTAAAGCCTTGTTAAAGCATAAAAAATCAGACAAAGCGATCAGCGCTTACAAAAGCACTTAAAAAAACAGTTAGCATAATAAAAAGTAAATTAAACGAGGGTGTTGCCCATTGCTCTTCTCTAAAGCGCAGCGCCCTCTTAACCTCTTTGTGAGTAAATCACTTAAAGCCTTTTTGCACTGTTTTAATCTGTTTAACGCAAAAAGTGCGGTATTGTTGTGATTAAATAAAGCCGCACTTATAAAACTAAAAACTGCCTTTTCGCAAGCTCAGTATTTGCCTTAGCCTAAAGCCTAACCCTTAACTACTTAGACTTTCTAACCACGCCTGGCATATTATCTAACTGAGATTGAAGATAATTACTGGTTGAATTTAAGCCTGCTACTAATAAATCCATGCTGTTGTACTGCGCATAAAGGCGCGACTCTAACGACTGCATTTTACGTGCAAACGATACTCGTTCGTCATCAATCCCGCGAAGCTGGCCTTCTTTACTGTCTATGCGGTTTTGAATTAAGCCATCAGACTTAGTATAAAAGTTCATTAGTTCATCAAACGACTGGGCAAAACCGCCTTCGTCTTTATTTTCGTCAATAAAAAACTGCTGTACTAAATCAACATCATTTTTTACTTGCTCGTCTAAGCGCTCGCTATCTAAGCTTAATTTACCATAGCGGTCGGCTTCAACACCCAACTGCGATAGCGATAAAGAGTTACCATCGCCTAAGTCAACACTGTTGGTAATTTCTTGCCTAAGTTTAGACATCACCCCGCGCAGCAGTGAATCACCCGCCATTACGCCAGCGCCATCTTCGCCAGATTTACCCAAGTTTTTACTTAGCTCTAACAGCTCGTTATAACTTTCGATAAACCCATTTAAGCCAGCTTTTATATTATTGTTATTTTCTTTAACGGTTAACTTACTTAGGTCGTCGTCAACATCGTGTGCTTTTTTAGCGGTAATAGTCACGCCATCAATCACGTTTTTAAATTCGTTAGTGCTGCTAGTTACTGTTACTGTGCCGTCAATAGTTATTGACGCATCAACAGCGGCAACTACTTCGCTCACATTTTTTATTCCTGCGGGTGCAGGGTCAAACGCTAAACGCGAAAGGCCTAAGGTATCGGTGTTGTTAGCATCGTCATCAGCCACTGCTATTTTAATTTGGTTTTCAAGCCCACTGGTTTGAGCCGAAAACACTAAGCGCTGGCCAGTATCATCGGTAATTATGGTGGCGTTTATGCTTTTGTTATCTTTACTGTTGTTTATTGCATCGCGCACTTCGCTTAGCGTTGCAGTGTCTGATACTGCAATATCAAAGCTATTATCGCCCGAGCTTAACGTCATGGTGCCAGCACCAACAGGGTTGGTGGCATCAAATGCACTCGACATTATTTTATGCTCAGTGGCTAAATTATTTACTTTTACCGAGTAACCACCTGGTTGAGCGTCTTTATCTGAGCTAAGCGATATAAAATCATCATTACCTGATGTCGTACGTTTTTGATAGTTATCGGCGTCGCCTAATGCACTCATCGACTCTTGTACTTTTTCAAGTGCAGCTTTAAGCGCACCCACAGCGGAAATATCGGTAGTTAAGTTAGCTTCTTTTTTATTTAAACGTGATTCAAAAGGCGCCTTTTCGGCATTAACCAATGCACCCACAATTTCAGATACTTGTAAGCCTGAACCTAACCCTGTAAACGAAATAGCCATGTTTATACCCCTTTACACTATTAAATAAAAAACAAAAAACTTAAAAAACGCAGCTGCTATTTAGTTATATACTTATATAGCTATATCGTTTGGTCAATTAATAAACCCGCAGTTTCAGACAACTTAGACACCAAACTTAACACTTCTTCCGAAGGGTATTGTTTAATAACATCGCCAGTTGCCTTATCGAGCACTTTAATTACATCGCGGCCCGAATCTTCATCAACCTGAAATTGCAAGCTACGGTTCATCTCCCCCATAAAATCTTGCAATTGTTGCGCCATTTTTTCAAGCTGCTCACGCTCTAACGGTTGTTGCTGCGTAGCAGTGTCGGCATTACTTTGATATTGCTGTGCTTGTGAAGCACTTTTTTTAACATCGTCAATGGCACTAGCCGTTAGTACCGTAGCTGTTTGCCCTACTTTACTTTCGCTAGCTTGCCCTGCGTTACTTGCCGTTACTAAAGCTTCTGCGCCTGAGGTAATTGTATTCATAACGCCTCCTAAATAGTTTTAAACATTGTACACTATTTATCAATTAGCTTAATTTAGTAAGTTAAACGACAAAAGGAGATGAACAAAGCCATCTCCTTTTTAAAATTACTAATACTGACTTTTGATATTAGTTAGCTGTTAATAAGCTAATGCCAAATGAACTATTAACCTAGCAAGCTAAGTGCTGCTTGTGGTAACTGGTTCGCTTGCGACAAGATTGACGTACCTGCTTGTTGCAATATTTGGTTCTTCGTCATTTGCGCTGTTTCTGTTGCAAAGTCGGTATCTTGAATACGGCTACGTGATGCTGATACATTTTCTTGAATATTTGCAAGGTTACTGATTGTATGACCAAATCGATTTTGAATCGCACCTAAGCTAGCACGTTGGGAATCTATTTGAGCTAATGCACCATCAATTATGTCCAAGGCATCTTGTGCCCCTTTTGATGTACCCAAATCTACCTTTGATACGGCAACACTTTTAGATGTTTGAGCCGTTGTAGGCTCTATGCTTGCATCACCACTAGTTAGTGCAAATGACTGTGTAGAGTTTAATTTAATTGAACCAGCAATCGTTACATCAGCCTGTCCTGTTAAGGCTGTAGTAGTATTTAGAGTCTTACCATCGTGTTCAACGCCCTGTATAGTTGCTGTAGTCCCCATCCCAGTTAAATGCATATCCTTTCCGCTTTCATCTGTTAATACTAGACCTAAAGTATCATCAATAGTAGCTGTAACTCCATGTGCTCCTGATTTTTCATTAATAGCCTCTGCAACTGAGGCGTAATCGGTTACACTTGAAGTTGTTGCAGATATTGTTGAGCCATTTAGTGAAAAAGACATTGCACCTGCAGCTGAAAATGTTTTAACTGACGCAACGGTACGAGCGTCTGCAGAAACTCCTGTTTTTGCTGTTTTAGCATTTATGCTTTTCTCGAGCTTACTTGCTTCCATGTTAGCTGTTGTTGCAATAGAGGTTACCTTACCATCCTTACCTGTTATTGAAATATTACTTGCTGCAACACCATTATTAGCGGCATCAGCAACTGCGGCACCTAGTTTTGTTCCACCTAACGTTAATGAATTAGTCCCAATATCAGAGGCTGCAATACTATTTAAACTCATTGAGATACTTTCATTAGCATTAGCGCCAACTTGGAAGTTTTTAGTGCCAAAACTACCGTCTAGTAATTTTTGAGATCCAAATGATGTTGTATCTGAAATTCGCGTTAATTCAGTTTGCAAAGCACTTACTTCTTTTTGCAGCGCTTCTCGATCTGAATCTGAGTTTGAACCATTTGCAGATTGCAGTGCAAGTTCACGCATACGCTGCAAAATGTTTGTTGACTCATTCATTGCACCTTCTGCGGTTTGCGCCATAGAAATACCATCGTTCGCATTACGTTGCGCTACTGCTAAACCATTTACTTGTGAGGTTAAACGATTTGAAATTTGTAGCCCTGCCGCATCATCTTTTGCGCTGTTAATACGCATACCTGAAGCTAAACGCTCCATTGATGTTGCTAAGCCTTGGCTTGATTTATTCAAATTACGCTGAGCGTTTAATGAAGATACATTTGTATTTACTGATAAAGCCATGATAAAACTCCTGATTACTTTCGTAATATTGCTGTTTTGATTTAACCAAGAACTGTCACAATTGTATGTTCAAGCTCTGTACTAGTTAAGTTAACGGCAGATGAGAATTTATCTTTAGGTTTTTTTTTAAAAAAATGGATTTTATTTGAAAGTTTTAACTTAACAAACTGATTTTAATTATTTTTTATTTTAAAACTATTTTGTTTTTTCGCTTAAGTCGCATTACCCCTCATTTACTTCTCATTTTTCTCTTTGTACATTTTGTACATTTTGTACATTTTGTACATATAGGTTTTAAGTGAATTAGTTACAAAGAGGCTAAAAGGCGTTGTGCGCTTCGCCGAAAAATAAGAACTTTGCGATACAAGTGCACCAAGTGGATTGCCACCTACCTATATTATTGTTACACAATAAAAAGCGCAAACTGTGCGCTTTTCATATATAAAGCTATAACTTTAATTAACCACCTAACAAGCTGACAGCCGCTTGTGGTATTTGATTTGCTTGCGATAAAATTGACGTACCCGCTTGTTGTAAAATTTGGTTTTTCGTCATGTGCGCAGTTTCTGTAGCAAAGTCAGTATCTTGAATTCGGCTACGTGATGCAGAGACATTCTCCTGTATATTAGCTAAATTACTAATTGTATGAGCAAAACGATTTTGAATTGCACCGAGACTAGCTCTTTGTGAATCTATCTGCGAAAGAGCACCATCTATAATATCTAAAGCATCTTGAGCGCCTTGAGTAGTCCCTAAGTTAATACTGCCAACATTTACGCTAGCTGAAACTTGAGATCCAGTTGGCTCTAGTGCGGCATTAGCGCTAGTTACAGCAAATGACTCTGTAGAATTTAATCGAATAGAACCTGCAACGGTCGCAGAAGTCGCACTTGCTAAAACTGTAGTGCTTGCTGTTTTTCCATCATGCTCAACCGCCCTAATTGACGCGGTCGCACCTACCATAGATCCAATCACAATATCTTTACCACTTTCATCAGTCAGTACCAAACCTAATGTTTCATCGACAGTTGCTGTAACACCATGCGCACCGGATTTCTCATTAACAGCCTCAGCAATCGAAATATAGTCTGTGGTGCTTGATGTAGTTGCTGAAATAGCTGATCCATTCAATGTAAAAGATGTTGCTCCAGCTGCACTTAAACTGTCTATAGAGACTACAGTTCTTGCATCTGCAGTAACGCCTGTTTCAGTTGTTTTAGAATTAATTAAAGTAGCAAGAGTATCTGCACCATCACCAGCTGTCGTATTAAAAACTTTAGCTTGGCCGTCTTTACCAGTAATACTTAAAGCTGTTGTCGGTGTTGTTGTTGGAACCCCATTACCACTAGTACCTGTTACAGCAGCCCCTAACCCTGTACCAGCAATAGTCAATTGGTTAGTCCCAATATCTGCAGATGCTATACTGCTTAAACTCATTGAGATTGTTTCATTGGCATTAGCACCAACTTGAAAGCTTTTTGTTCCAAACGAACCATCTAATAGTTTCTGAGATCCAAATGAAGTTGTATTAGAGATGCGTGTCAACTCCGTTTGTAACGCACTAACTTCTTTTTGTAACGCTTCTCTATCTGAATCTGAATTAGAACCATTGGCTGACTGCAACGCTAACTCTCGCATGCGCTGTAAAATATCCGTGGATGCTTGCATCGCACCTTCTGCGGTTTGCGCCATTGAAATACCATCGTTAGCATTACGCTGAGCAACGGCTAAGCCATTTATTTGCGATGTAAGGCGGTTTGAAATTTGTAGGCCCGCCGCATCATCTTTAGCGCTGTTAATACGCATCCCCGATGCTAGGCGCTCCATTGAGGTGGCTAAGCCTTCACCTGATTTTGCTAAGTTACGTTGTGCGTTTAATGACGACACATTAGTATTTACTGTTAATGCCATTTTACCATCTCCTAGATTTAAACAGAGTGTGGTTCAAAACATCTTGCAGGAACCACCAATCAGATGACTATTACAAAGCAGGTTTTATGCCAACTATAAAACAAATTTCAATGCGTTGTTTTATATACATAAAGAAATGGAAAAACGTTATATTTTAAAAGTAAAACCACGTTTTATAGTGGCAGATTAATAAATAGTGACAGTTTTTTGCCGCCTAGGTTAGAAGGGTTACTGAAGGTTGTGAGTTACTTTTAAAGCGGCGCTCTCCTTATGAATAAGTCACTTAAAACTTTTTGCACAAAGAGAAAACAATGAGAGTAAATAACCTCAGATTTGCATAAGAATTAAAGCCGAGTCACTTTTATACTCGGCTTTTTAGTCTGAAAAGTATAGGCTATTAATCCAGCCATTAAATTAACCATAAATGAGATGCAGCTGCGGTGCCTTGTGTGGTCTATTTGAGCCATATTTTTCAGCTGGTCGAAAACTGTTTCGATGATGAAACGCTTTGATAACATCGCTCTATCCCAAGATGATATTGGCTGACGTTTCATATTACTTCTTTGACCTGTAATAAAATCAATACCTTGCTCAGCAAGTTCCGCTTTTAAGTTTGCAGATACATAACCTCTATCAGCGTATAAACTACCTGCAACATTATCGACCATATCTAATACCGGCTGTCTATCATCAACATTCCCAGCTGTCACTTTTACAGCTAATAAACCCCCTTCATCATTCATGATGAGGTGAAGTTTAAAACCATAAAACCAGCCCATTGTTCCTTTGCCTCGTTTGGCTTCTCCTGCAAAAACTTGGTGGCGAGGAATACGCATGTTGTGACACACCTTGAGAGAAGTGGAATCGATAAATGCAATGCCTGTTGGTTTATCAAAGCGCTGCTTCAGATAGCTACACAGAGCAGGTAACGTGGCCTGAAGTAACTTCAACATACGTGTATAACTGACTAAATCAGGGAAATAATGTCGCCAATACTGACAAACAAATTTGGTGTAGTAAGTTTTAAAATCGCGATAACCTGATTGATGAAAAGCAATTAATATAGTCATCACTTCGCTAGAGGATAGTCGAGATGGCTTAATGCGTTGCTTTTCACCTGATTCTATTAGGTGTTTAAGCCATTGAGGTTCAAACAATAAACAAAAATCATCGACATCTACGTAAATTGCATCTAAGTTATTCATGCCCTTGCCTCGGTAATCTTATGTTTCTTGGTCGAAAGATCTGATCACCGCAAGGGCATTTAGTTCCATTTCTTATGTGCAGCTCAGGTTAAATAAGAAAGTGCCAAATAGTTAAAAACCAAAAAGCGCGGTATAAAACCGCGCCTCCATCAACAAAAACGCCTAGCTTGGCTTGTTTTTGCCTAAAACCTGATACCTAAAACCTGCTCTTAACCATTAAATATAATCAAATAACGAGAGTTTGGCTAAGCGGCCAAAGGTGGCTTGCGAGGCTTGCAGTGCGGTTTCTTGTTGAGTGAGATCGCTAATGGCTTTTGCCATATCTACTTCAAGCAGGCTTGAACGATTACTTTGGTTTTGAATGTCTAGCGCAGAGTTAGAGTCGGTTACTCTTTCTAGCACATTCATCCGCCCACCTAAACTCGCTTGGGTAAACACAACTTGTTCGCTGGCGTTTTGCAGCTGCGTTACGCCATCGTTAAGTACTTGCTGAAAATCATCCCCCTCAAGCGTGCCATTATTTAAACCTGTAATTAAACCTTGTAGCGTATTAAGTACGTTTTCTTTGTGGGGTTTTTCTAGGCTAAAATCGAGCTGCTGCCCAGGTGCTGCGCCGGTTAGCTGAATTTTCATTCCGGCAAACTCAATTGGCTCGTCGGTTACATTTCCGCTAACTGGTGGTATTTGCGCTACTCCATCACGTAAAATTTCATACTGATCCGGATCGCCAGGGTTAGCACCCGCAGTAACCACTACATTAAAAGTATTTGCTGTGGCTGACACTAAAGGGTCTGGATCAGGGTTATATTGCTCTTTATGAAACTGATCGAAAACACCTTGTTTATCTACATAAACAGAACCCGTAAGCGTACTTGATGCATCGCCTGTGTTAGATGCTACATCGAGGCGTGCATTGGTTTTTTCAAAGGTGTCGTAGCCGTTGTCGCTAGATTTAATCGACACACCTTCGGCAATAGTAATTTTATGCTGGCCTTGATCGCCTTGGTAATTGTACTTGCCGCTAGCGGCATCAAACTGATACGGTTGCGTACTGTCTTGGTAGCCTGAAAAAATAAACTTACCGTCTTCTGAGCGTGTATTCATTAAATTAACGAGTGTTTTTTGTATTTCGGTTAGCTCCGACGCTAACGACTTTAAATCGTCTTTACTGTACGCGCCATTACCTGCTTTTAAGGCAATATCTTTAGCTGCTTGAACACTTTCGTTAATACCTTGCAGTACGCTTTCTTCGATTTTGAGTCGGCCATTGAGCTGATTAATATTTTTTGTATATTGCTCATTACTTTGTATTTTATTGGTATACAGCATAGCTTGCGATATATCGGCAGGCGCTTCTGAAGTAGATAAATATTTTTGTTCAGTATTTACTCGCTCTTGTGCGTTTGCTACGCCATTTTGATTTTGTAGTATTTTATTAATGTTATTTTGATACATTAAGTTATTTGATAAACGCATAATTACCTCGCGGCACTAAGTAAAGTGTCAAAAATAGAACGTGCAGCAGAAAGCACCTGAGCTGAAGCTGCGTAAGATTGTTGAAAGCGCAGCAAATTAGCTGCTTCTTCGTCAAGGTTTACCCCAGATAACGACTCGTACCATGCCTCTGACTGCTGTGCGAGTGCGTCGAATGCTGCGCCGTTTGTTTTAGCTTGGCCTGTTACCACGCCAATGTCGGTTACTAATCCGGCATACGCTTGGTTAAACGTTTTATGGTTATCGGCATCTGAGCTTGAAACAACATTTTGACGCACAAAGTCACCGTTTTGTAACTCAGCTAATTTTAAACCGTTGCGGTTATCGTCAAAGCCGCCTTTGTTAAACTCTAACGTAAAGCTATCGCCTGTGGCTGGCGAGCCTTCAATATCAAAGTCAAAACCATAATCGTTATAAGGAGCACCAAGGCCAGCCAAAACATTTTTGCCTGGTGGTGCAATAGTAATTGGCACATTAGCGCCGTTTCCATCGCTAATTAAGTAATCATTTGTACCCGCTGCTTTAACAATGGTTATATCTCCATTAGCGAGTGCAGGAGGAGTGGTAGTTGTAAAGCCACCAGCGGTAACACTACTCACACTGCCAGCAGAAATAGCGCCGCTACCGGTGTTATTTATGTCATCGGCGGTGCGTATTGGCGATGCTAACGCTAGGTCTTCACCGCGCCCAGTTGTTAACGATATATTTGCTGCGGCTTCTGAATTGAGCTTAATTTGAAATTTATCGCCTGGATTACCTGCACCAGCCATAGTTAACTGCAAACCAAATAAATCAACACCTGGGTTATTTGCCGAGTTAATTTCACCGCCTACAAATGTTGCTGTTGTAGCGGCGCCTAATAGCTCGCCTTTATTATCTACTGGCTGAATACTTACTTCGTTAGGGTTACCCGTATAAGTGATCACAAAGTCACTCGCTGGCAGTTCACTGCCTTTACCAGCCTCAACGGTTGCTGAGATATTAGCTGTTCCGCTATTGGCTTGATAAACAAAAGCACTGACCGTTGGGATATCAAAAATATCCCCTCCAAGCTCACCGTTTGCATCCATACCTAAACGGTTTTGCTGATTAAACGAATCAGCAAGCGCAATGCCCATTTGGCCTATTTGATTTTGCGCAGGTACTAAAATATCGTCTCTGAAGGCAAGTAAACCACCTATTTTGCCTTTTAATTTACTGGCATCAACTTCAAGCGGCACAGCTTTGCCGCCATTTACATCTAAGCGCAGTTCTTTAAAGTTTGGATCCGGGTCGCCGCGCATCGAAAACAAGTTAAACGAGCCGTTTTGCATTACAACGGCTTCACCGCTGCCCATAAACACTTGTTTTTCACCATTGGGGCCATCGAGTGTTTCTATATCAATCAGCTCAGATAAATCGCGAATTGCTTTATCACGCTCATTGTAAGCTGAGCTCGCATCGGCTTCATTCCTGGTACCATGAACACCCGCAATTTCTTGATTCAGCGAACTAATACTTTCAATAAGCGTATTAGCCTCTTCAGAAAAGATTTCTAATTGCTCATTAACAACCGCTTTTTGCTCAGAAACAATACCTGCAAGTCGGTCCATTTGATCAACTAAATTTTGTGCATCACTCATCACTAATGAACGAGCAACTGTTGAGGAAGGTTGATTAAGCGCTTCTTGCACGTTATTAAACATTGAGTTGATACTAGTTGATAGGCTATTTGATTTTTCTGAAAAAATTTGATCAACCCGACTCGCTTCACTAACGAATTGATCAAAAAAACTTTTATTTGAAGTATCTCGATTTAATTGCTTTTGCGCAAACTCATTCAATAACCGGTACGTTTGACCACGGCCCACCTGATTATCAATCATGGTGGTAAATTCGGTGCGCTCACGTACATACCCTTCGGTATTAACATTTGAGATGTTTTTACTTGTCGTTTGCAATAACTCAGAGTTTGCTCTTATTCCTGAATTTGCAATATTTAATAAATTAAACGACATGTTACTCTACTCCTTGGCGGATCACGCTTGTGGCGATATTCTTCAATTCGTTACTGTTTAACACCCTTTTTATTTTGTCAGCATAATTAGGGTCGGTTGCATAACCGGCTTGCTGTAAAGAGTCTAAGAACTTATGCGGCTTTGCCGTATTGTTTAATGCATCTTGATAGCGCGGGTTTTGTGTTAAAAAATCTACAAAATCATTCACGCTATCTTTTATCGAATCATACGCTCTAAAGCTTGCTTGCTTTTTAACTGCAGCACCTTGCTCAAACTCTAAAGTGACCTTACTGGCCTTTTCACCCTGCCAACTTTTATCTGACTTAATATTGAATAAGTTGTTTGAGCTATTACCATCACCTTTACTAATAATATGTTTACCCCAACCAGTTTCTAATGCCGCTTGCGCGACCATAACCGCCGGATTTAAACCAATTTTTTTAGCCGCTGTTTTTGCGTGTTCCCACACGGTGCTTACAAATTCCTCAGCATTTTCAAATGTCTTAGGCGCTGTGTTTTGTTCGCTTTTTTCAGTTGAATCAACAAGCGGTACTTTTGCAGTGACCTTTTGATTTTCTTGATGAGGTAAGGTGCTACCCGCACGTTGATCACTAAAGAAATCAGACGTTGTGCGAAGTACAGAGCCTGGCATAAAGTTTTTTCCATCTGGCGATAGTTGCTGCACAATTAAATCTGCAAGTCCCAAAGAGCCATTTGATGAAAGCTCTGAGGCCATTTGTTGGTCGTGCATTTCTTCAAAAAATTTCACGCCGCTAGCATTAAACGGGCTTTCTTTATCTTCAAAAGCCTCATTAGCTTTACGCATACTTTTAAGCAGCATTTGGGTAAAAATAGCTTCAAATTGTGCCGCTGCTTTTTTTAACGCCGCTTTAGATGCATCGGTTGATGCATCACCGCTGTTTAAAGCATCTCGACGCAAAGAGTCTAAGTTGCCTAAATCAAAAAAGTTTTGCTTATCTAGATGATTTGTTTCCATCAGCTTTTTGACACAATAATTAATAATTCTTAGTTAAATGCAATAATTGAGCCAAGTGAAGTGAAAGGTTCTAGGTTCTAGGTTCTAGGTTCTAGGTTCTAGGCAGAAATTAAACTAAGTGAGAGACGCGAGGTAAACTCGCTGCTACTTATTGTGTAGGTTTATATTGCTGAGGTAACAGCGGCTTTATGCCGCGTCTTTTTTTAGGTTAACTGTTAAAGACCCTAAATAGGGTCTTATAAAACTAAATTACAACAAGCTGACCATTTATGGCGCCGGCTTCTTTAAGTGCTTCAAGAATCGCCATTAAATCACCAGGAGCAGCGCCAACTTCATTAATTGCGCGAACTAAATCATCAAGACTCACACCAGGATCAAATACAAAAGCGCGTGAATCATCTTGATTAACATCAATAATACTTTGCTGTGTAACAACGGTTTCGCCTTCTGCTAACGGGTTTGGCTGCGCCACATTTTGTTGCTCAGCAATCGTGACTGTTAAACCACCATGGGTAATTGCCGCAGGTTGTAATTTTACATTTTTGCCTATAACGATGGTGCCGGTACGCGAATTAACAATTATTTTTGCCGAAGTATCCGCAGGCTTAAATTCTAAGTTTTCAAGGGTCGATAAATACGATACGCGCTGCGAGGCATCTCGTGGCGCAACAACCCGAATAGAGGCGGCATCGAGTGCTTGTGCGCTATTTGGGCCGATTAAATCATTAATGGTTTTCTCTAAACGTTTTGCGGTTGTAAAGTCCGGACGGTTTAAATTAAAGGTAATATAGTCGTTTTGCATAAATGGGCTTTTAACGGCACGTTCAACCGTGGCACCGTTTGGCACACGCCCTACGGTTGGCGTATTAATCACGACTCGGCTACCATCTAGGCCTTCAGCACCTAAGCCACCAACAATTAAGCTCCCTTGTGCAATAGCGTATACATTGCCATCAACCCCTTTTAAAAATGTTTGTAATAACGTACCGCCACGTAAGCTTCCCGCACTACCAATTGATGACACAGTAATGTCTATAGTTTGCCCTGGCTTTCTAAATGGGGGGAGTTCAGCATGAACCGCGACTGCTGCAACATTTTTAATTTTTGGCTTTAAACTCGCAGGTAGTGTAATACCAAAACTATTAAGCATGCCTTTAAAACTTTGCTCGGTAAAACGGCTTTGCTCTCCGGTACCCGGTAAACCAACAACCAATCCATAGCCCACTAATTGGTTTGAGCGCACCCCTTCGACCATAGACACATCTTTAATTCGCTCAGCACTGGCAGTAAATTGCCAGCCTAGTAGCACCATAAAACAAAAAACTTTAAAACCATTCATGTTGAATGTCCTCTAAAAGGGAAACAATGAGCTACTAAAGAAACGCGTTAACCAACCCGGGCTTTGTGCCTCTTGAGTTTGACCCTTACCTGAATACTGAATACGCGCATTCGCAATACGATTAGACTCAACGGTATTATCAGCATTAACATCTTGTGGACGCACTAACCCCTCTAAGCGAATAAATTCTTCACCGGTATTTAGCGTTAGCCATTTTTCACCACGAATCACTAAATTACCATTTGGTAATACTCGCATCACGTTAACCGAAATATCGCCAACTAGGCTGTTTGATTGATTTGATTTTGAGTCACCTTTAAACGACGCATCACTACCAACCCCAAATTGAATACTATCGCCACCAATATTAACCGGTAAACCACCTAAACCAATAACAGGATCGAGGCTAGCATCTGTTTGTTTATCTGTTTCTGTTTTAGCCGCTTTTGTGGCTTGGGTTGACTCTTGCAATTTAACAGTAATGATATCGCCTGTTCTAAGTGCTTTTTTATCGGCATATAAGTCATTAGATAACTGAGTACTGAATAAAGAGCCTGTTGCTACCACTGGCTCCATATTAGGCTCAGGATACATAGGTGCATAGTAGGGATCGTCCTGCACTACTTCATTATTTTGTGTAGATACACAACCGCTTAACAGTAAAGTCCCTACTGCAAATAACATAATATTACGCATACAATCCCCCAAAACTATAATTGTTGATTGATGTAGCTCATCATTTCATCAACCGCTGAAATTACCTTTGAGTTCATTTCGTAAACTCGCTGAGTTTCAATCAAATTAACCAACTCTTCGGTCACATTTACATTTGATGTTTCAAGTGAACCTTGAATAATTGTACCTAAGCCCTCAACCCCCGGGTTACCTTGAACAGGCGCACCACTTACCGCAGTTTCGGTATAAAGGTTTTGCCCTATAGGCTCAAGGCCCGACGGATTAATAAAATCACTAATCGTGATCTGACCAATAACCACGTTTTCGGCCTGACCTTTAACGCGAACTGACACTTCACCGTCTTGAGATACGGTGATCGACTGTGCATCGTCAGGTACATTCATTTCAGGCTGAACAACGTAACCGGCACCCGAGGTTACAACACGCCCCTCACCGTCAGTAGTAAACTGGCCGTTACGCGAATAAGCAATATTGCCATCCGGTTGCAATACTTCAAAAAAGCCAGGACCTGAAATCATCCAATCTAATGAATTTTCAGTGGTGAGCATATTACCTTGCGAAAAGTTTTTTTGGTTAGCCACCACCTTAGTACCCGCACCAAGCATTAAACCTGACGGCATTTCGGTGTCTTGCGATGAGCGACCGCCTGGTTGATTAATATTTTGGTAGAGTAAGTCTTCAAAAATAGCGCGGCTTTTTTTGTAACCCACTGTACTGGCGTTCGCTAAGTTATTTGATATAACCGATATATCAGTTTGTTGAGCGTCAAGCCCTGTTTTACTTATCCATAATGCTGGATTCATAATAATATCCTCACGTTAAAGTTAAACGATGCGCATCAGCTGTTCTTGACGTTCGTCAATCTCTTCAGCTGTTTTCATCAGTTTTACTTGTAATTCAAATTGGCGTTGATGACTGATCATATCGACCATTTCATGCACAGGATTTACATTCGATTTTTCTAATGTGCCACCTAATACTTGTACATTGGCTGATGTTTCAACTATTTGGCCTGGTTTAGCTCTAAATAAGCCATCGTTACCCTTTTCGAGCGTGGCGTTGTTTGCATCAACCACTTTTAGCCGATCAACTTCTTCTAAAAAGTTAGCCGGTGCACCTTGAGGGCGAACTTGAATAGTGCCATCTTTGCTAAATTCAATTTTTTCAATCGGTACCGGTAATATGACTGGCCCACCTTCGCCAATAACTTGACGACCGTCGCTGGTAGTTAACATACCTTCAGCCGTTATATTTAACGAACCCACTTTTGTGTAGGCTTCATTACCAGAGGCATCCTGAACACTCAGCCATGCGTTATCACTCATAGCAATATCAAGGCTACGGCCTGTTTCGACAACACCGCCCGATGTCATGTTTGATCCTGGGCGCTCCTGCATAGCAAAAACACGAGTCGGCAAACCTTCACCGAAAGCCTGCATTGACCGTGCTTGCGCAAAATCAGATTTAAACCCAGTGGTATTCGCATTTGCCAAATTATTGGCTTTAAGAGCAAGCCCTTGCATGCTTTGTTTAGCGCCAGATGCCGCTATGTAGACCATTTTATCCATAACATCGACTCATTAAGAAATCTATGTATGAGTAAATGCAATATAAGTGCCAAATTAAATTTAAGTGTGAATAAGATTTTAGAAGAGGAATAAAAAAGGCTGCACTAAGCAGCCTTAGTAAATCAAAACATGATTATCTGATCTGAAGGATGTTTTGTTGAATAGTTGAGTTAACCTCAAGCGCACGAGAGTTTGCTTGGAAGTTACGCTGCGCACTAATCAAATCAACCAGCTCATTGGTTAAGTTTACGTTAGATTGCTCAAGAGCTGACGAGTTAATGTTGCCTAGTGTGCCTGAACCTGGCTCACCCGCTATTGGCTCGCCCGAGGTTAAACTTTTTTTCCATGAAGTATCACCTACTTGCTGCAAACCTTGTGAGTTTGAAAAGCGCACCATGGCAACTTGACCTAAGTAAGTTGAATCACCATTACTGTAAGATGCAACGACTTTTCCATCTGTACCAATGTCAATACCCGCTAAGCGACCTACTGTCGCACCATCTTGCTCTAGTGCTTTCACCTCAAAGCGACTCGCATATTGAGTAGGCGTTTTATTTGCAGTACCGGCCTCATCGCGCCAATTAATCGCAATATCATCAAATTGGGCGCCATTAGATAAAATACCCGATAAATTAGCTCCGGTTAAATTAACATCAGTAAAGGTTGGACCAACATTTGGAGCACCATTAGTCGTTGCAGGCAAACCGCTAGCATCAAACCCAAAGGTACTTAGCGCGCTTGGTGTTGCTGTCGCGGCACCAGTTGCATCAAAGGGAGTTTTATCAAGCGTACCATGTACTTGCCATTCATTAGGCGCTGTTTTTACAAAAAAGAATTGTAGAACATGTGGCTCACCAAGTGAGTCATACATTGTGGTCGATGTCGAAGAGTTATAAGTAGTACTGTCTGTTGCATCAAAAGGGACAGCTATTACATCTTCTCGAGAATCGACGTTAAATGATGTATAAACGTTTGAAGTAGAGCGCGGAGAGCCCGAAGAATCGGGTATTTGTAAAGCAGATGAAGTACTAAGACTTACAGAGGTCGTATCACCACTAACTTCATCAACTGGGAAGCTTTGTAAAAAATTACCTTTAGCATCTACAACAAAGTTGTCTTTGTTTAACTTAAATGCGCCGGCACGTGTGTAAGTAAAATCTTGCGCGCCTAGGTCTTGGCTGGTAGCAAAATACCCCTCACCTGTGATCGCTAAATCCAGTGAATTATTAGTAAACTGCAGCGAGCCCTGATGAAACTGCTGGGCAACCATAGTGGTTTGTACACCATCACCATTTTTTGTTTTACCGGCGCTAAATACTGATGATGCGTATACATCAGCAAATTCAGCGCGAGACTCTTTAAAGCCCGTGGTATTTACGTTGGCAATATTATTGGCGGTAACATCTAAATCTTTTTGTGCGGCAGCAAGGCCTGTTAATGCAATATTGAAGCTCATAATTAACCTCTAACCTAGAAAATATTTAGCCTATTGGCTAAAAAAATACATAAAATCTATTACGCGATTTCTGCGACATCAGTCAGCCTAACCGCACCTTCTTTTGTGTTAATAATAATGCCGCTTGAGCCATTAATATTAACACTCTCAATATTTTTGAATGAGGCAATTGGTAAGCTAGAAAATTCGCCATCCGTACTGCCTTCAGCTTTAACCTCGTATTCACCAGGAGGAAGTCGTTCACCCGCTTCGTTTTTACCATCCCATGCAAAGCGAACCGCACCTGCAGGCTGCGTGCCTAAATCAATAGTTTTAACTAATTGCCCGGATGCATCTTCAATACGAAGCGTTAAATTGTCTACCGGCTTTTCAGCAACAATCGCTCCCTTTACCTCACCCGACTCATTAAGCTCAAGTGTGTCAGACTCCAGCAGCGCTTGCTTACCAACCAATGTTGATGCTTGCAATGCTGAATTTGATGTCATCGACGCAGCTAAAGACTCAAAGTTAGAGTTTAAATTTGAGATCCCTTCAGCCATAGTAAAGTTTGTCATTTGTGCAATCATCTGATCGTTATCAGCTGGTTTGCTGGGATCTTGATATGACAACTGCTGTGTTAACAACGAAAAGAAATCTTCTTGGGTTAACGCATCACTCTCTTCTTTTTTTGGCACTTGCTTATCTTGCCAACGTAAAGAGTCCATATAGGATGAAGAAGTACTAATATCGTTACTCATGAGCTACCCTCAGTTACCGCTGACCTAACAGCAGTGTTTTACTTAACATTTGCTTAGCTGCATCAGCAACTTGAACATTTGTCTGATAAGAGCGAGAAGCAGAAATCATATTTGCCATCTCCTCAACAACATTCACGTTGGGTTTGTAAATATATCCATTTTCATCCGCACTCGGGTGATTTGGGTTATATTCGATTTGTAGTGGTTTATTACTTTCAACCACTCCTAACACTTTTACACCAACGGCAGAGCCCTGTGGGTTGCTTGCTGACGCTGACGCTTTTGTAAGCTCCGCAGCAAATACAGGTTGTCGCGCTCGGTACGTCTCATTTTGCGAAGAGCTAATTGTATTGGCGTTAGAGATATTACTTGCCGTGGTATTTAATCGCACGTTTTGCGCGCTCATACCTGAACCAGCAATATCAAACACATTATATAAACTCATAATTAGGCTCCTTGACTACCGAGGGCTTTTTTCAGGCCTTTAAATTTACCATTAAGAAACTGGACACTGGCCTGATACTCCATAGCATTCTGTGTATACAAGTTCCGTTCCACTTGTATATCAACAGAGTTACCATCACCCGTATCTGTTTGATTTGGCGTACGAAATAATTCATTACCACCTACACTACGAGTACCACCGGCAATGTGTTTTTCATTGGTTCTTACCATGGTATTGCCGCTTAGTTGGTTGGACTTTGCCGTTTTTAATGCTGAGGCAAAGTCGATATCTTTTGCTTTATAGCCGGGCGTATCAGCATTTGCGATATTAGTAGCGAGCATTTCTGCTCTTTGCGAACGGATCAACATCGCATGCGGATGCACGCCTAATGCTTTATCAAAACTGATAGCCATAACTACCTCCAAAAAATTGACTCAGTACCGATAAAGCAATAAATGAGCCAGCAGTGAAAATAGTGATAATAAAAACAAAAAACGACGCAATGGGCGTCGTTTAGAGGAGGGATAATATATTTATGAAGGTCATTTTTTTTGGTAAATGATACCAGGGTTACAACGCACCATATCAAAGTCAGTACTTAAACCAGACATAGACTCCGACGCACCTAAAAATAAGTACCCCTTAGGGTTAAGTGCTTGAGAGAATTTTGCAATTATTTTGGCTTTCACCTCAGGTGAAAAGTAAATTAAAACATTACGGCAAAATATAATATCGAACTTACCCATTAAGGCGTACGAATCGAGCAAATTTAAATGCCTAAAGCTCACTTGCGTTTTCAATGAATCAACCACTTGTGCCATGCCATTGCCGCTGTCTTTAAAAAACTTTTTACGGCGCTGTGCAGAGAGTCCGCGAGACAATGCCAATGCGTCATATTCAGCATGTTTACATATATCAAGCATGGTATTTGATATATCTGTACCAATTATTTGTGCACCCATTTTTAAAACACCAGGGCTGCTGGATTGAAACTCAGCAACCGACATCGCTATTGAGTAGGGTTCTTGTCCTGATGAGCTCGCCGCAGACCATATTTTTAATGGCCTATTTAACGTTTTAAACTCAGGGAATAATCTGGTTTTAAGTAACTCAAACGGATACTGATCTCTAAACCACAATGTCTCATTGGTTGTCATGGCATCAACAACGGCTGCGCGCAGCTGGCGCTCATGTACACCTAGCGTTTTACTTACCAGTTCAGATAACGAATCAACATTAAATCGAGACATTAATGGTGCCAAACGGCTCTTTACTAAATACTGCTTATTTTCACCTAAAACAATACCACACTGTTGTTCTAAAAATAAGCGAAATTGATCGTATTCATTTTGCTGTAAATCTTTATTAGTCAAATCAATAACACCTATGTTTATTAATCACGATGAACCCATTTATTAACGGCTGTTGCAAGCTCGTCTGGGTTAAATTTTGCAATAAAATCATCTGCTCCTACTTTTTCAATCATCGCTTGATTAAAAACACCACTCAATGATGTGTGTAAAATCACATGTAGTGGCGCGAGCTTAGGATTAGCTTTGATTTCTGCAGTCAGCGTATAACCATCCATTTCTGGCATTTCTACATCAGAAATCAGTAGCCCTACTCGCTCTGTAATATCATTTACGCAGTCGAGCTCTGCAATTTCTTTTAATCTTATTAAAGCTTCTTTACCATTTTTAGCCAACTCAGTTGTTACACCTAATGGTTCCAATGCTCGTTTTACTTGATTTCGCGCAACAGCCGAATCATCAGCAATAAATACTATTCTCTCGCCTAAATCTTTTTGTATAGTGCCTTGCGAGGCAACATCATCACTTACCGTAGTATTAACTGGGCAAATTTCGTTTAAGATTTTTTCTACGTCGAGTATTTCTACCAACTCATTTTCAATTTCAGTGACGGCTGTTAAATAAGAATAACGCCCTGCTCCTGAGGGCGGTGGCATTATTTTTTCCCAGTTCATATTAACAATTCGCTCAACACCACCAACTAAAAAACCCTGCACTGTGCGGTTATATTCAGCAATAATAATAAAACTGTCTTCAATGTTTTTAATGGGCCGCCCGCCTACAGCCATCGATAAATCAATCACTGAAATAGTTTGGCCTCGAATGTGTGCTACACCACGAATATAAGCATTAGATTTTGGCATGCTGGTTAATGGAGGGCATTGAAGAACTTCTCTTACTTTGAACACATTAATGCCAAAGCGCTGACGCCCATTAAGCTTAAATAACAATAACTCCAAGCGGTTTTGCCCAACCAACTGTGTACGTTGGTTTACTGAGTCTAAAATGCCGGCCATTTAAATCTCCTAAGAAAACAAATATAAGGAACGATAATTGCTTTCAATTAATAAAGCGTCATAACACAACGGGGGCGTCTAAATTCTGACGCAAAATATTTATACCCTGTTTGCAACCATAAGCATAGTCGAAACATTATGAGTTTATTAAAAAAAACCAGAAGATACAGTGTTTTTTATTTTCTTGCTAGCCTCTGCTTCACTTTACCACTAAAGGCTCAAGTATTTAGTAAAGAATCGCTACAAGAAATGGCTGTTTCTTATGTTGCTCAAAAAGCAGTAGCTACAAATGATAACAAAATACAGTTCAGTGCATTACCGTTAGATAGCCGCATACCTGATCGCCATTGTAACTCAGAACTAGCGCTAGCAACCCCAAGTGAGCCCCCATTTAATCGTCAGGTCACCATTCAGATAAAATGCAACGATAATGAGAACTGGGCACAATACGTGCACGTTAGAATCACTGAATCAGCACCGGTTGTAGTTGCAACTACTAACTTAGCACGAGGTGAAGTGATTACTCCATCCCATTTAAGTATTGATATGCGCCCTGTGCACTTTATACGTGTTCAGTATCTTGATGACCCTGCACTACTTATTGGTAGCCGCAGCAAACGTAATATTCGTGAAGGTATGCCAGTACTACTTAATCAAATTTGTATGGTTTGCAAAGGCGACTCTGTCAACATTTTTGCCAACATTAAAGGGTTAAGAGTAAAAACCACGGGTGTTGCATTAGAGGATGGCACCTTGGGTGAGCAAGTACGAGTAGAAAACAAAAAGACAGGTAAAGTTTTAAATGCGCGTGTAGATGGTGTAGAGTCAGTTCAGGTAAATATTTAATATAAATTTATGCTAAAGTATCTTTAATAAATGCCGATATAAAGGCATCAGTTGGGTAATAAATGGGCTTTTATTATGGTCGGTCAAGTAAATAAATCAAATCAACAACCGAGTGTTTTAACAAACACTCAACAGCAAAAAGTTGATTTAAAAAGAGATAATGCAAATACACAGGCTGCACAAACGCCTTCACCTAAAGCTGCAAGCGATTCGGTGAGCTTAACACCGCAAGCTAAGCAATTAAAATCGTTACAAGAGAAAGCGCAGCAATCTTCTGACTTTGACAGTAACAAAGTTGCTGAGCTTAAAAAAGCGATTACTGAAGGCAAGTATCAAATAGACAGTGAGAAACTTGCCAAAAATTTAGCAGACTTCGAGTTTAATGTTTATGGCTGATCACAATAGTTTAATTACGATTAAACTAAACGAACAAATAAATTGTTTAACAACCTTGAGTGAGCTTCTTACTCAAGAGCTTAATGCTATTGCCTCACGTAGAGGCGAAGGCTTAAAAGAAATTGCCCAACAAAAAATGTCTTTTTTAACCAGTATAAGCACCCTTGATAAAGAACTCAGCAAACTAATTGCCAGTAATGATCAGCAAACAGATGAAAACGCTGACTTAATAAAGCTAACTCGAGAAAAGCTTGAGCAGTGTCAAAAACAAAATGAAGTTAACGCTCACGCAGCGCACCAGGCACAGTTAAGTGTTAAGCAACTGAAAGGTATTTTAATTGGTGCACCTTCGTCTATGACCTACGATCAAGCTGGTAGCGTAGTAAATACCGATAATAGCATTGTGCGAAACCTTAAAGCCTAAAAAAGAATACCCATAAAAAAACGCCTAAACGATAATTCGTTTAGGCGTTTTTTTATGGGTAATAATTTGTCGCTCAGTAATAAGTCACTTTTTTCACTTCACGTGGCTTTATCTCACCTATGTACAAGTCGTGAACGCGTTTCATATTAAGTTCAAGCTCAGTTATATACATATCATTTACGGCATATGTTTTTATAATTTGTGCGCCTTTAATAATACCTTGTACCTTGCTTTGTAAATAATCATCTTGGGCAACAGAGCCTGCAACGGTTGTACCTGCGGTAATTTTTTGCCCGTATACTTGCTCTGTTAGTTCGCGGTATGCTTCTAGCTTTGAAGCCTTAATCGCCATAAGTTGTTTTTGAGTGTCATTACTTCCCGACTGCAAACTAATGGGCGCGTACCCTATTGCTTTTAATACAGGGTAATTATTTGGCTCAACATATTTATATTCAACGTGCTTATCAAATAAATTGCTACAACCGCTTAACGTTAAGCAGCCTAATGTGATCATTAATGGCATTACTCGCATCATACAGGGCCTTTAAAAACTAATTAAACTCAGTTATGCACGTTTAATGCCAGTGATACCTATATTCTGTAACAACAAATAATAGTGGTACATTACTTGCTGAGATTCATTAACGCTAACGTTTAATTGGAGTAAGAGTATGAAATCGTTTTTAAAAGCAGTATTGGCAGGATTAAGCACCACTGCGGTATTAACGTTTTCACCTTTTACCCACGCTCAGTGGTATGAGTCTACAGGCCATGCGGTTATTCAAAATAGCGACATTCCCGGTGCAAAGGCCGCTGCAATAAAAGATGCGATTACCCAAGCCCTTGTATTTTCTGGTGCGCGGGTGAGCTCGGTGCAAACCCTTGTTGATGGTATTTTAACCCAAGATCAGCTAAAAATAAGTAGCCAAGGCGAAATTCAAAAAATAGAGCTCGTTAGCGAAAACCGCAGTAGTGATGAGTTTGCAATTACCTTACGCCTAGATATTTTTGCGCAAACTGAACTGTGCCCGCAAAGCAACTTTAATAAGTTTATAGCTGTCACGCAAAGCCAACTAACAAATCGTGAACAAGCGAGAATGGGTCAAATATTTGACATTAACAAAGCAGTCAGTAAAAACATTTATACCTCGTTGCAAAAATCAAAAATGAGTGCAATACCCGTTGCCTATTTCAACAAAGCTATAAAGGTTGATACCTACTTTAATCAACAGCATGACTATTCAAACAGTCAGTTAGAAGAAATTTCATCACGCAGCAATGCGCAATATGTGCTGTTAAGTCAAATAACCAGTTTATCTACCAGCGATAAACTCAATAGCGACTATGCGTTTTGGCAAGATGAAAGCTATCAGCGCCACTACCAAATAGAGTTTAGCTTATTTAATGGCACCACTTACGAGCCGTTATGGCAAAATAGCTATCAAAGCCAAGCAATTTGGCCATTTGAAAAAACAGCCATTATTGATGTAAATAGTAATCGGTTTTGGCAATCACCTTTTGGCCAAAGCATTAGTGATATAAACCAAACCTTAAGTTACGACCTACAAGCAGCCATGGCCTGTCTACCTACTCAAGGTAAAATAATGCATATGGAAAACAATAAATTAGTGATTAATTTAGGTAAGGCTCATGGCTTAGAAAAAGGCCAACTACTGAGTATTGCCCATCATAATTATTTAACCGACGCACAAGGCAACACTATGCCGCATACCATCACTACACTTAACCGTATACGAATTGAGCAGCTTTATCAGCACAGCGCTATTGCCGTCAGTATTAATGATCAGCCTTTGCCGGGCGTACAAATTAATGACATTGTAGAGATTGCCGAGCAATAGCCGCATGTAAAATGCTAAAGCGCCTCGCTTAGTTTAGCCTTTAAATTAGAGTGGGCGCTTAACCACTTAGCCAATTGCTCAACCCCAGATAAGTGCGGGTAATGCTTTCTACATGCAAATACAATATTACGTTGTTGATTAGGAAAAATAGGCAAATAATGAATACCCACTCGTGGTATTGCTGCAAGTTTTGGCACAAACGTAACACCATCATCCATCGCCACCAGCGCCAATAAAGTCTCAAGGCTGTTTCCTTGATACTGGCTGGAAACATCTACCCCTGCCGAAAAACAAAACTGCTGGGCTTGATCTTTAAAGCAATGGCCATCACTTAACATTAATAGGTTGCAACCTTGCAGGTCTTGCAGTGCCACTTTTTTATGCTTACACAATGCGTTATCGCTTGATACGGCAACTAAAAAGTCTTCTTTATATAAATCAATGGTATGGTAACTTTTAAGTTCAGGTACATCCGCTAAAATTGCAAAGTCGACTTCACCACTTTCTAACGCAGCTAAAATAGTGGTTGTTTGCATTTCAATAAACGAAAACTGGCTATTTATAAACGCTGCTTTCATTGATGTTAGTAGCGTAGGTAATAAATACGGCGCAATCGTTGGAATAATACCAATGGTTAGCTTACCCTGCAGTGGTTCATTAGATGTTGCTGCCAGCTCTTTTAATATTTGTGTTTGCTCTAAAACGACAGCTATTTGTGTCAATAAACGTTCACCTTTGGCAGTTAAGGTAACGTGCTTGGTAGAGCGGTCAAAAATAATAACGCCTAATTCTTGTTCCAGCTTTTTAATTTGCCCACTTAAGGTAGGCTGGCTTACAAAGCAGGCTTCGGCCGCTTTACGAAAATGCTTATAGTGGGCAACCGCTTTGATATACTCTAAATCTTTTAAGTTCATATTTACACTCAACCTGATAGCTTATACCTATCAGTTTAATACAAACAAACGATTGGAACTATATTTAATTGTTCGCCATAATGGCTATCAACAAATCAAGAGGAACTAAAAAACATGTTAAACAATATTGAAGGTCAAACAATTCCAAACGTAACATTCGCAACGCGTCAAAACGACGAATGGAAATCAGTGACTACAGACGACATTTTTAAAGGTAAAACGGTTGTTGTGTTTTCACTACCTGGTGCATTTACACCAACGTGTTCATCAACTCACCTACCGCGCTACAACGAGTTAGCCGGTGTATTTAAACAAAATGGCGTTGATGACATTGTTTGTGTATCAGTAAACGATACCTTTGTAATGAACGCATGGGCTGAAAATCAAGAAGCGCAAAACATTACTTTATTACCAGACGGTAACGGCGAATTTACTGACGGCATGGGTATGCTAGTTGATAAAAACGATTTAGGTTTTGGTAAGCGCAGCTGGAGATACTCTATGCTGGTTAAAGATGGCGTAATAGAGAAGATGTTTATTGAGCCAGATTTACCAGGCGACCCGTTTGAAGTATCTGACGCTGACACTATGCTTGATTACATCAACCCAACTCAAGTAAAACCAGAAGCAGTTACTCTATTTACTAAGCCTGGCTGTCCTTTCTGTAAAAAAGCAAAAGAGCTACTTACAGCTAAAGGCTTTGCTTTTGAAGAAATTGTAATGGGCGCTGGCGCATCACTTACCAGCCTTAAAGCGGTATCGGGCCGTGAAACCGTACCACAAGTATTTATTGGCGGTAAGCACATTGGTGGCTCAGACGACCTAGAAAAATACTTTGCTTAATTAAGTAAATAAAACAGGGGCTGCAACGCCCCTGTTTATTAAAGGAAAAACACTATGAAAGAATTGCAAACCGACATTGTTGTTATAGGTGCAGGTACCGCTGGTTTAAGTGCCTACCGTAATGCTAAACAATTTACTCAAAACGTACTTATGATTGAATCTGGCCCATACGGTACAACCTGCGCACGTGTTGGTTGCATGCCAAGTAAATTATTGATTGCAGCAGCAGAAGCCGCGCACTCAATAGAAATGGCCCCTGCCTTTGGAGTTCACAGCTCAAAACCGGTAATTGACGGTAAAGCCGTTATGGCACGAGTAAAAAGTGAGCGCGATCGCTTTGCAGGATTCGTAGTAGAAGCCGTAGATGAAATACCTAGCGAAGATAAAATTCGTGGCTATGCACAATTTTTAGACGCCAACCGCGTACAAATAGACGACCACACCATTATTACTGCCAAACGCTTTGTAATTGCAACGGGTTCACGCCCATCTTACCCTGGCGTATTTAATAACTTTGGCGACCGACTGATTATTAATGACGATGTATTCGACTGGGATGATTTACCAGAATCAGTAGCCGTCTTTGGCCCTGGCGTTATAGGCCTTGAAATTGGCCAAGCGTTGCACAGATTAGGAGTAAAGGTAAAACTATTTGGCGTAGGTGGTGCCATAGGCCCATTAACCGACCCCGTGGTTAAAGATTACGCTAACACCGTATTTGCAGAAGAATTTTATGTTGATACCGACTCAAACGTATCAGACATGAAAAAAGTAGGTGATAAAGCCCAGCTTACCTACACCGACAAGCAAGGTGTTAAACATACTGAGCAGTTTGACTATGTACTGGCTGCAACCGGGCGAGTACCAAACACCGATAAGCTAGGGTTAGAAAACACCGGCATAGAGCTTGATGAACGTGGCGTACCACTCGCTGATGTTCACACTATGCAATGTGGCGACTCTCACATATTTATTGCCGGCGATGCCAGTAACATGATCCCACTGCTTCACGAAGCATCCGATCAAGGCACTATCGCAGGGCAAAACGCAGGCCGCTACCCTCAAGTGCGTGCTGGTTTACGTAGAGCTAAAATTGCCGCTGTGTTTAGCGACCCACAAATAGCCATGGTTGGTGAAAGCTTTAAAGAAATTAGCCAACGATTAGGAAGCTGTGATTGCTTTGAAATAGGCGAAGTTAGCTTTGAAAACCAAGGTCGCAGCCGCGTTATGCTAAAAAACAAAGGGCACATGCGCGTATATGCCGAGCACGGTACCGGTTTATTTTTAGGTGCTGAATTTATAGGCCCACAAGCAGAGCACATTGCTCACTTACTTGCATGGGCTGTACAAAACAAAATGACTGTACCACAAATGCTAGATATGCCTTTTTATCACCCTGTTATTGAAGAAGGCCTGCGCACGGCACTGCGTGATTTAAACGCTAAATTAAAATTTGGCCCAGACATTCTTAACCATTGTATGGAATGTGGCCCAGGCGCATAACACATCACTAATACACACTTGCTACTCAAAGCCAAAACCATTGTTTTGGCTTTTTTTTATGTTAAAAACGGGTATATAAAATGGCGTTTAAACTGCTACACTCAGATTAATAAACAAACAAAAATGGACCGAAAATGAGCAATAATAAATATAGACTTGTCACTCGAAGCGATTTTGACGGCCTAGTGTGTGCCGTATTACTTAAAGATTTAGATTTAATCGACGATATTTTATTTGTGCATCCAAAAGACATGCAAGACGGTAAAATAGCCATTACCAGCAACGATATTACCACTAACCTCCCCTATGTTGCCGGTTGTCATATTGCATTTGATCATCACTTGAGTGAAACCGTTCGTAACGCAAGCAATATAAAAAATCACATTATTGACCCAGATGCGCCCTCTGCGGCACGCGTTGTATACGACTATTATGGCGGTGCAGAGAAATTCCCTAATATTTCAACTGACATGATGGAAGCGGTCGATAAAGGGGATTCTGCACAATTTTCAAAAGACGAAATTTTAAACCCAACAGACTGGGTACTGATGAACTTTATTATGGATGCGCGCACAGGACTTGGCCGTTTTCGTGAATTCAAAATTTCTAATTACCAGTTAATGATGAAGTTAATTGACGCCTGTAAAGATCACAGCATAGAACAAATACTAGCAATGGAAGATGTTGCCGATCGTGTTGCGTTATACCACGAGCACAACGCACAAGCTAAAGAGCAAATAGACCGCTGCTCATCAGTACACGACAACTTAGTGGTACTCAATTTAACCGAAGAAGAAACCATTTACGCTACTAACCGCTTCGTTATTTACGCCATGTTCCCCGAGTGTAATATCTCAATTCATAAAATGTGGGGGCTTAAAAAGCAAAACGTGGTGTACGCCATTGGTAAATCAATCACCAACCGTAGCTCAAACACCAATGTGGGCGAGTTATGCCTTAAATATGGCGGCGGCGGCCATTTAAATGCTGGCACTTGTCAAGTAGAAACCAGCAAAGCTGAAGAAGTATTGAGTGAGCTGATTGCTACAATTACCAGTGATGGCTGAGTTATAGCTTCGGGGTTCGGGGTTCGGGGTTCGGGGTTCGGGGTTCGGGGTTCGGGGTTCGGGGTTCGGGGTTCGGGGTTCGGGGTTCGGGGTTCGGGGTTCGGGGTTCGGGGTTCGGGGTTCGGGGTTCGGGGTTCGGGGTTCGGGGTTCGGGGTTCGGGGTTCGGGGTTCGGGGTTCGGGGTTCGGGGTTCGGGGTTCGGGGTTCGGGGTTCGGGGTTCGGGGTTCGGGGTTCGGGGTTCGGGGTTCGGCAAAGTATTTTATAAAGCGGGCTAGTTGATAGCTCGCTTTTTTATATGAAAAATTTAATGGAGAGCTTCGTTGAGCTGTGAACCAGTCATTCAGGCGAGTCGTAATTGTCTTAGTAATAATAAAAGGATATTCTTCCCTTTTTCACATATTTAAATAAGTTCATAAAATAAGGATGTTTTCACGCTAAAATAGGAAAAGTGTCCTCAGACAAAGCTGTTATATAATAATTGGAATCTTATATGTGGATTAAAAAATTTTGGAAACCTTTTTGTCTTTATTAGTTGTAGTAACAACGTTAGTCGTCGCCATATTTTCATATGTGAGCGTTTTTAATGGTTTATTATCCAAAAATTCCAATGACTGGGGAGCATTTGACAGTTATTTGAGCGGTACTGCTGGTGTTGTGATTGCACTGTTTGCCGTCATCTGGCTTATTTATTCGGTAAGCATCCAAAAGGAAGAAATTGAAAAACTTAAAATTGAATTAAATAAATCAGCAATAGAACAAGAGCAACAGACTGAAATTAGCGCTTTAACTGCATTAATTAGTTCTTATGGCACTTCTGCTCAGGTTACATAATTGAAGCTAAATGGTTGTAATGACGGAACTAATCATATCTCAAACAATGAATCAATTACTTCTATAAAGACCCAGTTAGAGCATGAGCTTGCAAATGTAAATGAGTATACCGCTAATCTGGAAGCAAAACTCGTACAACGTACATAGTAATACATTTTTGTCGGATGTTGTGGCTTAGCTTCACCACTTATCCGACCCAAGTCAAAAGGTAGGTTGGTTAAGCCGAAGGCGCCACCCAACAGGCTTTCAAATTCACTTTTCATCCGCAAATGGCACAGACTGTGTAAAAACTAATTTTTAATAAATTGTCTTGGGTATGTTCTTAGTTTAAAACCATCTAGGATGGTTGCGATCGATTTTTTCTCAGTATCACAATTTTCTCCGCGCGAGCGAAACTGCTATAGCAACGCTACTCTAATCGCTTTACTTAGACCATTAACTCCCATAATTGTGAGCATTCTTCTGAAGTTGTAAGCCAGAACATGAAGATTTATTTCTGTACTCACGCTTTTTAAACCTCGTGTTAGTAAGTGGGTAGCTCCCATCCAGAGTTTAATTGTGCCAAAGGGGTGCTCAACAGTTTGCTTGCGATGAAGCATCAATTCAGGTTCATTCTTTAGCTTTTGAAGCATTTCTTCTGTCAGAATCTCATGCACCCACCGCCTTATTCGCCTAGGGTCTTTTTTAGAGTTAGTGCACTGACTTCTTATTTTACAATCTCGACAAGCAATGTGATTGAAGTAAACATCAAGGTATTTACCTTGCTCAAATACCTGCATTCGATTTTGAAGTTCATTACCAGCGGGGCATAAGTAAATATCTTTATTTGCATCGTATTTGAAGAGTGAGCGGTTAAATATCCCTTTCTTTTCAGAGGACGATGTATCCGTCTTGGGCATGATTGGCTCTGCACCCAAATCGATAGTATCTTTTATATCGGGCTGACTGAAGTAACCTTTATCTGCTAATACCCTTATATCTTCCTTGCGCAATGCTTTTTGTGCGAGTTTTGTCATTGACGCAAGCTGGCCTCTATCTGGCACGTTGGTCACCTCATGCGCCACTATAAGGTGGTGCTTGGTATCAACCGCACTTTGCACGTTATAACTCACAACTCTTGTAAAACCTTGAGTTTTCATTAAACGTGAATCAGGATCAGTAGTGGATATTTGCTTGTCAGGATGAGCTTCAACTTGTTCTTTAATCTCGTGTAGTTTTTTTAACTGGCTGCGAAAGTCAGCTAGCCTATCTTTTGTGGCTTTAATTTTTGTGACGTTAGCTTGCTCTTTATCGGCTTCATCAAGTAATTCAAGGTAACGTTCAATGTTCTTTTCGACTCGGTCGATGTGGAATTTAACTTTGCTTGGCGTAAAATTATTGCCTTTGTTGTTGCTAGCTTTAAACTTACTACCATCGATGGCAACAACTGGTTTCTCAAACATATTCAGACGACGGCAGACTTCAACAAACGTTTTGCACACATTTTTTATACCATCTCCGTTGTCTTTTCTAAAATCAGCAATCGTTTTAAAGTCGGGTGCCAACTTACCAAGTAGCCACATCAGTTCAATATTGCGTTGGCATTCGGTTTCTAATCGGCGGGATGATTGAATACGGTTGAGGTAACCATAAAGATACAGTTTTAATAATGTGGCTGGATGATACTTAGGGCGACCTGTGGACTTTAAAGTTAATCCTTTAAACCCCAATTCAGCTAGATTTAGTTCCTCAATGAAAACATCAATCACTCTGACCGTATTATCTTCACTGACGTAATCTTCCAACGATTCTGGAAATAACGTTGATTGGTCACGACTTTCACCGCTTATAAACTTTGACATACTGCCTCAACCCTCAACTGAATCAATAGTCTAATTATATAAATATCAGTATATTAAGTGAACTAAATGTATAGATTAATAGATCATAAGCAGAACATACTTAGACCAAAAGGTGATCAGAGTTTTCACACAGTCTGGGCACATAGCTGACATTGCTACAAATAGACTACATAGAGTTGATATAGAAACAAAGAAAGAGCATAACTCATTGATTTTATTGGTAGCCCCTACAGGAATCGAACCTGTAACTGCCCCTTAGGAGGGGGCCGTTATATCCATTTAACTAAGAGGCCACGCTGGGTGCTAAGTACTAAGTGTTTAGAAATTATAACGGTATCTGGTTTTTTATATCAAGCCTCAAATTAAGTTAATTGCTTGATAAATATATATCTTCTTTATTTAATACGTAAAGCGGTATAAATGTTCGGCTGCTGGCTGCAAGGCGCTTATTTTCAATATTTATTACGCGAGCGTTAATAACAACCCCATCTGCACGGTATATTAATGTACCCGATAAAACATGGCTAGCTATATTCGTACCTGCAAGTTTACGAGTGTTGCGGGTGAATGCAAAGTCGCCTTGTTCATTAACGGTAATTAAATTGGCTGTTTTAAAATCAACCGCGCTATAACCAAATTTTTGCAGCTGATGTATAAAGGTTTCTGATAACTGATTACCTAACTGGCTTGCTGTAGTTAAACTTGCGTCTAAATCAACGAAAGACGTGACTGCAATCGCTGCATATTGCGGGGCTACTTGCATGGTGTCGGTTAAATCAAGTGCCATTTGCTCTACGTAGTTAACTAAGCTTTTATGATGCTTGTTTGGGTTAAACTGCGTTGTATCGGCGTATTGTTCTTGCTCGTCATTTTGCTGCATTTGCGCCATGATCTGGTTAAAATCAAGATTGCTTACCACTGTTTGTTCTGGCTCAGATTTTACGGGTTCAGCCATGTTAGATTCACCAAGTAAATTACAGCCTGAAAGTAATAGTGATAATGCACTTATGCTAATTAAAGCTGGGCGCTTAGCTAAGTTAGCCATGATAAACCTCACTTACTCGCTTGTTTAAGCATAATACCATCAGCACTGTTACTGCTATTTAGCGCATCAATAACTGATTGTGGAATAAAGCCCTGTGCAGAGCCTACAACCGCTTTACTCGCTAAGCCAACAATACGTGCGTTTACTAATATGCCGCCTTGGTGGTTTACTAGCGTGCCTGCTAATACGTAACTAAAGTTTTGTTCTTGGTTAAGCTCTAAGTAGTCGCGACTAAAAACAAAATCGCCGCCAGGCGTTACGCGCATATAATCGGTGGTTTTAAAATCAATGACCGGCACACCAAAATTATGCAGCTCATGCATAAAGCTCTCTGCGATTTGGTTACCCACTAAGTCAGCATTGTTGTAGTCACGGTCTAAAAAAACAAAGCTTGATACCGCTAATGGCGTTTTAGTATTTACGTACTGTAAATTTTCAGCCATGTCTTGCATGATGCCACGCACATAGTGATTAATATTTTTACGTGTTGGCGTGTTAACTTGTTTGTTTTTATTCATCACTGCTGTTTTATTTTGATACAGCGAGTCGCTTTGTGTAGGTGCGGCTACAGGGCGTTGCTCAAAAAACATAGGCGCATCGTCGGTAATTTGTGTGTCACTATGGTTTGTCATGTGTGAACAACCAAAGCCTAGTGGCAAACATAAAGTTAATAGTAGGCGTTTCATGTGTGCTCCTAATTAATATTCACTGCGGTAAATGTAGTCACCGCGCTGCTGTATTTTTTCATTGCTCCACATCACATTGATGGGAATTTCAGTACTGCCGGCAGATACAACTTGGTTGGTTTGCATATTTACCATGCGAGCATTAACAATATAAGCATGCTCTTGACGGGTTAAAGTACCGGTGATGACAAAGTCAATAATCTGACGCTGCTTTAAGTTGCCAGTATTGCGGCTAAGTACTGAGTCTGCACTCGCTGATAAGTTAAGTTGGTTTTCAAGCCGGTATTCAACCGTGTTATAACCTAATTGGGTGAATTGGGTTATTAAGCTTTCCTGAATTTGCTGGCTAAGCCCTGCCCCTTGCCCTTGAGCAACGTGAGAATCTAGGGCATCTGCTAAATAAAAGCTACTGACCGCAATTGAAGCAGTGCTTTTAAAAGGCTCTTTAATATGGCTAAGCTGGGCACTTAAGCTACTTAAGTACTGGTTCACCGTATAAGGTGCCATAACCGCTTTAGGCGCATCAGTGCTTATACTCGGCTTTGGCTGAGGTGTTAAACTACAGCCCGCTAAATTTAATAATAGTAAGGGTAACAAAAGGCGCATAGTTGCCATCCTCTAAAAACATAATAGTTACAAAGCAATTATTATGCCGAACACCCTTGTCACATATTTATTTTAAAGGCTGCTGCGTGTAATGACTCACAATGCAGTTGATTTGGCGCTGTTTAAGTTTATCGCAATCAGCAGCCGCATTCGCTTGTTCCTGATAAGCCCCAAGCTTTAAACGGTAGTAAGTCATGCCACTCACGTTGATAGTTTCTACATTCGCCACAAACTCCCCCTCAAATAACGAAGATGCGCTGGCTTTTATTTCATTTAAACTTTGGCTAAGTCGGTCTTTGTCGGTAACGGCTGCAACTTGGAGGGCAAACAGCGCTTTAACGGCTTGTTTTTCATCAGCCGTATTCGTTGCTACTTTAGCTTTTTGTGCTACTTTTGGTGCTACCGTTTCTGTTGAAGCTTTAGCTGTTGGTACTGGAGGCGTATTTGTTGATGCGGTGTCTTGATTTGCCACTGCATTTAATTGGCTTATTAATAGCTTTAAGTCTTGTTCAATCACTAATAAACGCTCAACACCCGCTTTGGCTGCTTGCCACTGCTGAGACGATGCTTTTAGCTGCGCTAACTCCTCGTCAGAAAGGCTTGCACTGGCTTGTTTAGGCTGAGGCGACTCTACTGCTGTTTTGGGACTACTGCATCCAGATATAAAAAGAGCACCAATACAGGCGATGAGTATTGAATAGCGTTTATATAAATTAGCATGTTGCATGGTTAAACCTTATTGTTATTAGTGGCTAATAAGTTGCGCTTGGACTTGGCAGTTCAAACCTTTCACTTTTAATTCTGCGCATACTTGTTCAAGCTCTCCTTGGGCAGACTCGGCATAAGCGACGGCTAAAATATACCGTTTTTGTTTATCGTCTTTAATATAAAAAGCATCACGCTTTGATTGCTCATTTAGATGGCGCTTAATTAATTGATAATACGCTTTCATAATCGGCAATGATGAAAACCCACCCGCATTAGCAATATACGCTGGCGTTTGTGTTTTTTCTTTCAGCTCAAAGTCAACGCCCATTACCACTTCACCTTGTGCTGGTAATTTAACCACCACCTGTTGCGTATCTTTTAAGGATTTACGCTGCTTAAACTCATCATCTATAACCGCTTTATATTCGCCAGGGCGTAAATCGGTAAACAAATAATAACCATCATAAGCAGCCTGCGTTTGTGCCACTTGTTTACCTTGTTTATCGAGTAATTTAACGGTAGCAAAAGGCTGTACTTCACTACTGCCTTGCTCATCTTGTTTGTAAACAGTTCCCTCTAATTCACTACTGTTGTTAAGCGGCATTTCCATATATTCGACAAAACCGGCACGAGGTGTAATAGAAAAGCCATCGTTGGCGGCAACTAAAAAAGGCTCACTAATACTACCAGGCTCAATCACTATGTCGGTTGTTAAATTAGCTGGCATACCCGATAATAAAGCCATGCCGTTTTTATCAGTAACAGCTCTTCGGTAGTTTTGTAAACCTTTAACTTTTACGCCTTCTAAATTCTGCTCACCATCGTCATAAATACCATTATTATTTGCATCAAGATATACATGCACCATTAAAGAACCATTATTCACTAAACTACGTTTGTTAATAAAATAATCATTATTTTGGCTATCGTAACCCAAACTAAAGCGGCTAAATACACCAACGCGCCACTCATCATCAGAATTATAACCAACGCTACCATATAAGCTCAGAGAATCAGTGCGCCAATTCAATCCTAATTCTGTCGATTTCAGACCTGTGTATAGTTGGTTTTTTAATTTTAATTCACCGTCTAAGGAGTTTAAGAAAAAGCGATTTAATTGCAACTCATAATCTGTTACTTCTGCATGCGGCTGTACTGAATAACCGACACCTAAACGAGTTCCTAATGAACCAAAACGTTTTTGTAGTAAGCTTCTGCCTATGATGGTATCACTGGAGTCATTATTAGAATGGTTCCATTGGATGTTGTTATTTATACTAAACCCACCTAATGAGTAATTCAGAATATTACCAAAACTGTATTTATTATTTTTTTGATCGTTCTGAGCGCTATAAAAATTATTTTGGTAATTTAAGTTCCCAAGGTGATTACGCATTAAACTTCCTGACATACTAAATGCAATTAGCCGAGAGTCGCTATATAGCTTCTGTTCACTTGTTGAATTAGTAAGTAATTTTGAAGACTTTGTAATATCCAGTCTTAAAGACTGTTCATTATACTCAGTCCGCGCCGTCAACCCTAAATCTGTTTCATTATTGTTATTTTGGTTATAGTTAAAATTAATTAAAAATTTATTTAATAGGCTTAAGTTGGAACCTAATGTATAAGAATTTAATTCATCATTACCATCTCTAGTGTTAAACAACGAAGTTCCACCAGTATAAATAGATACATAATCAGAAATACCTTGCTCATATCTACCAGAAAACAACCAGCCACTTTCATTGTTTTTATTATTTTCTAGTAATTTTTCGCCTTGCTGAGTCAGCGATAACTCATAATAAGCCTCACTTCCTTTCAAACTATTTCCATCAATAATAAACTCTTCGACCTTGCGCTCAACTTGTCCTTGCGGACCATAAAAAATGAGCTCAAAGGTATTACTACCAAATAAAAGCGAAACATCTTCAAAATAATATAGACCATCAGACAAACTAAGCTGCTGCTCAATTAATATATTATTTCTGTATAGTTCTACATCCCACCCTGCTGTAATTGCCCCACTGAGCGTTATTAAGTTACCATTAACTTCTTTATATAATGGCTTATTGTTGATCTTAATTCCACGTGCATAAGAGCTACTAGGCCCTCCAGCACTTCTTACTGGTAATATATCACCAAACTCAAAATTGCTTACGCTGAAAGAGCTTACATCATTAAATTGACGAGAAAAGCTCAAACGAGAATCACCTAATAAATCTTGACTTTGCCCAGCTAAATAATACTCAGCACTTAAATGAGCGAGATCTTGCGATCCTAGAAGAGAATAAGTCAAATTGTTTCTTGAATTACTAGCTGTCAGGCTTAACTGCAAATCAGCAACTGGAGTTGAAAAGGCTTTATAGGGGCTAGCTTTCCAGGGTAAAGTTGGGTTCGAAGAGGCGCTATTTTTATAAAACTTTCGTTCCTCTCGCTTCATTTTTTGCTCAATTGGCAAAGTGTTTCGGGGATTTAAATTAAGTCTTAGCGCTCCAAAGTCTAACTGAATGCCTATGTCAAACCAGTTATTTAGTTGCTCTGTAGAGATAAAAACATCTCCATTATCAAGGTAATAATCACCTGACTTAATTGAAAGTATATCGTTTTTCACTTTTACTGTTAAAGAAGTAAGGTCTAATTTGAAGTGGTTACTTTTATTAATAAACCATCCTTCAGCTTGTTTAACTTCATTATTTACTTCAATAGCAAAATCAAGTTGCTCGACCAAGCTACTTAAATCTATCCATGCACTTTCAGGGCTTTTGATTGCTATAACTTCCCCTAAATATAAGTCATCTAACCTTGCAGATAAAACTAACAACTCTCCAGTCGGTATACCCGTAGATATTTCCTCAATGTTATTAACGCTTTTATCAGGCAAGGTAGTATTAATTAGATTTTTATTTTTCGAATTATCTAAAAGCGCCCATTTTTTTTTAATATTTGACAATAAATCATACAAATCGCTTTCTGCTTGAGTACCTTCAGCGTATACAGAAGATGCATTAAGTAATAAAGTCAGCAATAAAAATAAACGCATATATTTAATCAAAAACTAATTTAATAGCACAGTGGCAGAGCCGTTTTCATCGATGGCGAAAGCCTTATCCACAAAAATGTGTTTGTTATATTTATTTAGACCTTTATACATTATTCGCAGTATGCCTGGTGGTTGAATCATTCCTGGTTTTAATAGAGACATGTTCAGAGTTTTTTGATCTAATTCAGGGTAAATACTAAAATCGTTTAGTATAGAAACTTTTCTTTCTTTGTTACCTGATTTAGCCGTAAAATACGCTTCAACTTTACCAAATGAACTATACTTTCCACTTCGAGACATTAATAATTCAATAGAGTCTACTTGTTCTACTTCATTTTGAACAAGTTTTATATCCTCTATATTTACTTCAGGGTTAATTAGTTTGCCTTGGCGCAAAATAATAGGGATTGAATAACTCAAAATAAAATTAACATTAACACCTATACCTGCGTTGTTACTACTTTGCTCATCATTTGGTAAAGCCTTTAATAGTAAGTGGGAGCGATATTCATTTGCAACCAAACCTTTTGGTTTTCGTAATGCAAGTTTAACTATTTGACGTTCGCCAGGAGCTAACCGGACTTGTGAAGGACTCATCCGTATCATTTGGCTTAAAGCTTGCGGATTTACTATATTATTAGCTAGCGTTTTGTATCCTCCTTGTGCCTGTGCTATTTTTTCTTGCCACTCTAAACGGTATGTCTTGTATTCACTACCGCTATTAATAAGTATCACTTTAGCTACACGTTGGCGGTCATCGAACTCAATGCGAGTAGGAGAAATAAGTAAATTTGCAGTGCTTGAAAAGCTAATAAGCATATGAAAAAGTATAAAAGTAATGACAAAGCATCGGCTCATTAAATATATTCCTTTATTATTCTGGTAATTAATATTCAATTGTTATTTGAATTACAGATTTAAATTCTTCATCAGAATAGTTACCACCACTACCTGATGTACTAATTTGGCCACCTATATTCAGCTCAGCAATTCCTAAACCATTAGTTACAATATCGTGTTGATAAATAAGCTTATTAAGGGTGAATGAGATCCCTCCACTGCTGCGAGTTAGAGGTGTATTGATTACTGCATCAGATATTGTTAACTGAATTCTTGGAGGAAAATTTTCTATTAAAATATTAGCTGCTTCTCCAGCTTCTATCATGTGAATATCGTTAGTACTTGAACTGCGGCCATTGGGTAGCAGTTCAAGTGTACTTACACGTTCATTTTTGGCAACAACAATAGTACCAAAATTGAGCGGTTGCAAAACAGAAACTTGGGATACTGCACTAAATGAAAAAACAATAGAACAGAAACAAAATTGATTCAACATTTATTAGTAACCTAAGCCAATCTCTTTATTGGTATTCAACAGTTACTGCAACATCGCCTGTATACGCTACATCACCATATTGGGTGAATACAGCCTTATCAGTTGTTAAAGTAGCGCCAACACTAAAGGTGGCTGCTCCATCAATATCTGTAGTAACTAAACTAGCTAAACCATCTATTTCACCCGTAACTCCATCGTTAGTACCATCAACTACGTAATACTTAAAATCTGACAATGTAAAACCGGGTCCGCCTGGAGGCGCATCTTGCGTTGTCATAGTTACATCATCTATTTTTTGAATTACGATATCAGTAAAATTTGAAGCACCAGATATGGTAAAAGTTGCGGGCGCAAAGTCGGTTGAATCTAACACGCTAATTTTTGCATCGGTACTAGCTGTACCTGAAGTTGGAATATAACCTGGATTGCTTCCGGCTAATGGGGGCAAAATTACAGATGCAAAATCATCAGCACCGCCACCATTAGTAACACGAATAACACCAAAATTCATCGGATCCCCTGCTGCAAAATCGAAGGTGTTTTTTACTTGAACTGACGCTACAACATTTGCCGTTTCAGCCGAAACCACAAAAGAAGTAAATGAAGCTACGGCTACAGACACAGCCGTTGCTGCTTTAATAAATCTTTTATTCATAATTATCCCTTAAATTTTTATTAACCTTTTGTTCAGGTTAATTTAAGTATCGGCCAAAATCACTAAAAAGTTAGAAAATATTTACTTTATTTTGATTTATAATAACAGGGTGCAAAAATAAGCGTAAAAAAACATTAAACATCCTCTAAAAATGACGCTAAGGTACACTTATTACCCATCTTATAAAAAAACAAACACAACTGCGCCGCCTGTTGTTGATTTTTCAAAGGACCTGCTACAACATCATAAAACGTAGTGGATTCTTTTTGTTGCTCATTAATGCGGTATTGCAAAATACTGTTTAACTGAGGGTATTGCTCTTTTAGTCGCTGCACTTGCCTTTTGGCTCCGTTAGAAATTAAATAGCGACCAATTTGCACACCGTAAATCGCTTTATTTGTACTGGTAGTATTATCTGCTAAAACGGTTTCTGATGAGGGTTGTAACGATTGCTTAGAGCCATACTCAACACGTTTAATTTTCTCTTTCATCGGCTCTGGTAGGGTATCAATATCTGTTTGTGCAGAAAGTGCTTGAATCAATAACGATAAGTCTTCTTCCATGGTGCTTAAGCGCGCTATTTGCTCTTTGTTGTTATCCCATTGCTCTAGGTAAGGCTTTATATCTTTTTCACGCACAAGCTTATCGCTTTGTGGATCGGTGGGCATTAGCTGGTTGCTGCAACCAGCTAATGCAAATGGTATTAATAATGTTATTAAATGAAGTTTCACTTTAGGCACCCATTACAAAAGACTCGCTATCTAAAGCTATTATGCAATAAAAGCGCCAAGTAATATTGTTTTATAACCTGATTGGTCCGTCAGTGTAGTTACTCACAAAACAGTCAACTTTATAAAATTTAAATACCTCGCAATCATCCTCTGCACTTTTAAAGTTAAAATACTCACCTAATTTTAGTCGATAATAGGTTTTGTTATTAACCTTTGCTTTTTCAATATTTGTCGTGATTTTGTCCTTAAACAAAGGCGCTGCTTTTTTGTTAATTTGCTTCCATTCTTTAGCAACACTCTCTTGTGAATCGAGTGACGCAACCTGCAATGCAAATACTTTTTTTGTTGGTATCAACCATTGTCACTTTTGTTAGCTTCGATGTTTGAGGGAATACTTTTTTCTTCACAATTGAGTTCGTTGCTTTCACAGGCAAACTAACAGCGTGCTTACTGTAGCTTTTTGAAGGGGCTTTAATCATTTTTGTAGGCACGCTAGCATAGCGACTATTGTGTCGCTGATTGTATGGAGCGTCCCCTTTAGAGGATTTTGCGTAGCGATTACTATACCTTTGCCTTGGTCGTTCAACTTTAGTTGAAGTGCTTGCGTAATTATTACCATATCTAAGATTTAGCGGCGCTTTTGTGTTTATTACTGAGCGAGCATAACGATTGCTAATAGCCTGATTAGATTGCGCTATTGCTTTACTGTTAATAATATCCAGGTTATCAACTAAATATGTGAGCTCACGTTCTAACTTTAATAGCCGCTTTATCCCAGAGAGTGCTTGCTGCCATTGCAAGGCGGCATCTTTTAGTTGAGCAAGCTCGAGCGCTGTGATGGTTACATATTCAGGTGAATCTTTAACTTGTTCATTTAATGATGTTTTATCAGGCGATATCGTACAACCAGTACTTAATAACAACAGTAATACGACTAACAGATATCGGTGATACTTTTTGCTGTATTCACACATTGATTGTTTCTCTTTCAATAGTTTAGACCGCTCAATTAAGTCAATTTTCAATTGAACCAACAAAACACGTTAACAACAAAACAACCTGATTTAACATAGCGATTACAACACAATGTTAAATATGTCTGTATAACTGCAAAAATAGTGATAATTTAAAATACTAAAAAGCTATTTTACAATCAAAAAAAGCGCCATATAGGCGCTTCTAATAATGATAAGTTTATTTAAATTAACGTTTTAATAAACGTTTTAAGCTCACCGGCGAATTCATCACGACGAAGAGCAAATTCAATGGTTGCTTTTAAATAACCAATTTTACTGCCGCAATCATGGCTTCGGCCTTTCATTGCGTAGGCATCTACTTTTTCATCTTGCATAAGCATGGCTATTGCATCTGTTAGCTGAATTTCATCACCAGCACCTTGAGGGGTTTTAGCCAGTAATGGCCAAATGTTTTTACTCAATACGTAACGACCAACCACAGCAAGGTTTGAAGGTGCCTCGTCAACGGGTGGTTTTTCTACCATGCTCTCAATGGGTGAGCTTTCACCTTGGTTTAACTCAACATCACCTAAATCCACAACACCAAATTTATCTACGTCATCTTTAGGGACTGGCTCAACCATAATTTGACTGTGTTTAGTTTGCTCAAAGCGAGTAATCATTTCAGCTAAGTTGTCTTTTGTTAGGTCACTTTCTACATCATCAATAATAACGTCGGGTAAAATAACCACAAAAGGTTCATTGCCAATAATAGGGGCGGCACAGTTAATAGCATGGCCTAGGCCTTTTGCTTCACCTTGACGTACATGAATAATCGTCACGTCCTTAGGACAAATAGACTGTATTTCGGCAAGTAATTGCCGCTTTACACGTTTCTCTAACGTTGCCTCTAGTTCAAAGCTGGTATCAAAATGGTTTTCAATCGAGTTTTTACTCGAATGCGTTACTAGCACTATCTCTTTAATGCCTGCGGCAACCGCTTCGCTAACAACGTATTGAATGAGTGGACGGTCTACAACGGGCAGCATTTCTTTTGGAATTGCTTTAGTAGCCGGTAACATACGTGTTCCAAGGCCGGCTACGGGGATCACTGCTTTCATTATGCTCTCCTTATTTTTTAAACTGAAAATGGGTATTGAATAGCCTCGTGGCATTGATAACCAACCACCTCAAAGTCATCACGTGTTACCCATGTTTCTATATCTTCGAGCGACTTAATCTTTGGGTTAATTTTTAATTGAGGAGAAGCAAATGGCTCGCGCTTTAATTGCACATCTCGCATTAAATCGAGCTGATTTTCGTAAATGTGGGCATTGGTGATTTTATGATATGCCTTACCGGCTTTGTGGCCAGTAATTTGTGCAACCAGTGCCAATAAAACAAAACATTGAATTTGATTAAAGTTTAGACCTAGCGGTACATCACAACTTCGTTGGTACGAGGTTAAATACAGGGTGTCGCCTAGTAATGAAAAGGTATGCGTATGCATACATGGGCGCAGGCAACCAAGTTCAAATTCACCAGGGTTGTAAAATGTAATAATTTCGCCGCGATCATCTATGCCATTTTTTAAATTATTAATAACCTTTGCCAGTTGATCCAATGTTGAACCATCAGGGCGTTGCCAGCCTCGTCCTTGCACGCCATAAACGCGCCCCATATCATCCTCACCTTTACGATTAGGATTATTGAGCCAGGCACTATTTTCATTGGCGTTGGCATCCCAAGTTTTACAGCCTATATTACGAAACTGCTCAGCACTATCATAGCCTCTTAAATAACCTAACAATTCAGCAATAGCTGCTTTGTAATAGCTTTTTCGCGTGGTGATCATAGGGAACTGATTATTAGCCACATCGTATTCTAAATCAGCGTTTATAACCGTTAAACAACGTGTACCGGTACGCTTATTTTCGACCCACTGCCCTTCGTCAACAATGCGCTGACATAATTCTAAATATTGTTTCATCTAACTTCTTCTTTTAAGCTTTTGCCGCTGTTTTTGACTGTGGTTGTTTATAGGCCCAAATAAGTAAGCCTAACCCGCCAATTATCATTGGTAACGATAGAATTTGCCCCATAGAGATAAAGTCGGCAAATAAACCCAATTGCGCATCTGGTTGGCGAAAATATTCAATACAAAATCTAAATACGCCGTAACCCAGTAAAAACAAACCCGACACACTTCCCGCAGGACGTGGACGCTTAATAAACCACAGTAATATGACAAACAATACAAACCCTTCAAAAAAAGCTTCGTAAAGTTGTGAAGGGTGGCGTGCAAGCGGGCCTCCAGTTGGAAACACCATTGCCCACGGAACATCAGTGGTACGCCCCCATAATTCGCCGTTAATAAAGTTACCTATACGCCCAGCCAGTAAACCAACAGGCACTAAAGGTGCTACAAAATCACCGACTTGTAATAACGATTTTTTACGCTTGTAAGCAAAAATAGCAATTGCAGTGATCACCCCCAGTGTTCCACCATGAAACGACATGCCTCCTTGGTCTATTCTAAACAAATATAAGGGGTTTTCGATAAAATAGCTAAATTGATAAAACAGAACATAACCAATACGCCCACCTAATATAACGCCCAGCATGCCGTAAAAGAGTAAATCGCTGACTTCGTCTTTAGTCCAACCTGAACCGGACTTACTAGCTTGGCGATTAGCAAACCACATCGCAAACGCAAAACCAATTAAGTACATTAATCCATACCAACGAACGCTAAGTGGTCCAATAGAAAAAATTATTGGATCAATTTGAGGAAACTCCAGTGCCATAAAAATAAACCTTTAGCTAAAAACCATTTTAATAGCGATGATAACAAGTAACATCGCGAAAACTTTCTTAATTGTATTTACAGGTAAGTAATGTGTTGCTTTGGCGCCTATTGGCGCTATAAACCATGAGGTAACAACAATCCCTAACAATGCAGGTAAATAAACAAATCCCATAAAACCATGCGCTAAGTCACTTACTCGCCAACCGGCGCTGATATAACCAATAGAGCCAAAAAAGGCAATTACAATACCACATGCAGCAGCGCAACCAATTGCCTTTTTAATATCAACCGAAAAATAGTGCAGCATAGGCACAAGTAATGCGCCACCGCCAATCCCAATCAACCCAGATAGTGCCCCCATTATCGCACTAATACTTCCTAGCACGGGGCCTGCAGGCATCGGGTGACCTACGCTCACTTTATTACGGGCAGAAAGCACCATTCTCATAGCAATAAAAACCACACTCACCGCAAACACGGTTCGTAACATTTTCTCAGGTATAAAGCTGGCAGCAAAGCCGCTAATCAAGGCACCAATGGCCACACCCGACATTACCCAAGGGGCAATTTTCCAAGGCACATTATCATTTTTATGATGAGCTAACGCTGAAGAGGTCGAGGTAAATAAAATAGAGGCTAAAGATGTCGCAATAGCAATAACTAATACATGATCGGCAGCGGCCACATTAAAACCCAGTAACAAGCTCGTTAGCACCGGCACAATGATTAAACCACCGCCTATGCCTAGAAGTCCTGCTAAAAAACCAACAATGCAACCTAATAACGCACAACTTGCAACTAGAAGTCCTAGTTCATACATAGTTATCTCTAATACATTTAAGAATATGTATATTTTAATTGATTATATAAACAATAACAGCTCTATCATTTATAATAGCTCTATCATTTAGGTGTATAAAATAAATTACCTAGCTGATGCTCTATCATAAAATTACGGGTTAAACGCAACACTTGTTTAGCATTGGGCTGTGCTAAACACTCGCTCAGTAATTGTTCCATATCACTAACATTTAAGCGCCTAAGCACCCATTTCACTTTATTTAACGACGATAAGTTCATACTTAAGCGTCTATAGCCCATGGCAATGAGTAATATTGCTCCCTCGGGATCGCCGCCAAGCTCACCACATAAACTAAAGGGCAATTCATAGTGCTCACATTCGCTGGCAATATTATTTAATACACGTAACACAGCTGGATGATAAGGATTGAATAAATCGGCCACACGGGCATTTGCTCTATCTACCGCTAATAAATACTGAGTTAAATCGTTACTACCCACTGAGCAAAAATCGACTTTTCTAGACCACTCTGGCAGCATAAATACACTTGAAGGTACCTCAAGCATAATGCCAATATCTGGCTTTTCTATTAGTTGCTCAGGAAATGTTTCGCTTAACTCATAATAGGCTTGGTTATACAATGCCAGCGACTCTTCAACTTCATCAGTGCCACTGATCATAGGCAGCATTATTTTTAAATTACCTAAGCCAACATTCGCTTTGAGCATGGCTTTGAGCTGATCTAAAAAAAGCTCAGGATGATCTAGGCTAATTCTAATACCACGCCATCCTAAAAACGGGTTTTCTTCGGTAATATTAAAATAATCTAAAACTTTGTCGCCACCAATATCTAACGTTCGCATAACTACGGGGTTAGGATAATAGCTACTGAGTACTTCTCGATACCATTTTTCTTGTTCTTGCTGCGATGGAAACTGCCCTTTTTGCATAAACCACGCTTCGGTTCTGTAAAGACCAACACCATCACAAATATGGGCACTATTTTGTTGCGTATTAAGTTCAAGCCCAGCGTTGAGCAATAAACTAATATGCTCCCCGTCCATGGTAATTGCAGGCAGTGATTGCTCTTCTAAAAAACGATTATTAAGTAAGTTATCTTGATGTTGTAACTCGGTATACTCATCAATAAGCATTTGCGAAGGCGAAATATATAAACGCCCAGCAAAAGCATCTAAAATCATTTCTTTGTTATCAAACTGCAATAACGGTAAATCTTCAATACCCCAAATTGCAGGCACCCCCATTGCTCGCGTTAAAATAGAGGCATGGCTATTAGCTGAACCATTAATGCTTACCACACCTGCTAAACGCTCATTTGGCACTTCGGCTAACATCGCAGGAGTTAATGTGTGAGCGATGAGGATTGTGTTTTCAGGGTAGTCTTTTATTGCATGCTCGGTATTCACTAAGTGATGAAGCACCCGTAAACCAATGTCTTTAACATCAACCGCACGCTCTTTAATGTAAGGGTCTTGCATTTCATTAAACTGCGCAACTAAACGTTCAATCACAATTTTTAATGCACTTTTTGCACACCAACCTTCTTGTAATTGTGCCTCAACATTATGACCTAAGCTTTTAGCATCCAATAATTGCTGATACACATCAAACACCGCCAACGCTTCTTGCGGTATGGTATCGCTTAATGTCATCGATAAGGTGCTAAATTCCTTGCGCGTTGCAGCAACCGCTTGCGTGAATAAACGGCGTTGTTCATTCACATCACTATTTTTAGTAAGTTCTATGGACTTAAAATTAAGTTTAGGAATAACAACAAAGGCTTTACCAATACTAATGCCTGGCGCACTAGACACCCCTTTTAAAACCGATGTTTGATGAGACGACTCATCTTGGCGCAATACTTCTTTTATTTCGGCATGCGCAAGCTGTGAAGCTAACTGCGCTGAGAGCGTAATTAAAAACGACTCTTCATCTTGAGAAAATACTCGAGCCATTTTCTGTTGCACAACAATAACGCCTAATACCTTTTTTTGATGAACAACAGGCACAGACAAAAAAGCGTTGTAGCCTTCTTCGTTCACTTCTGGGGAGAGTTTAAAGCGAGGATGCGATTTAGCAAACGCAATGTTAATCGCCTCTTCGCGCTGAGCAACTAGCCCAACAAGTCCTTCAGTAAAGCCAATTCTAAATTTACCCACCGCATTGGGGTTTAACCCTTCGCTGGCCATTAGTACAAAGTTATCTTGACTGTAATCGGCAAAATAAATGGAGCAGCACTGGGTATTCATGGCATCTTTTACCATTTTCACAAAGCACACTAACGCATCGTCTAAATTCGCTTGTTGCGAAACAGACTCAGCTATCGATCTGAGTGTTGCCAGCATACACTGCTCCTTTTTATGTAAAACTACCTTTTGCTTCGCCAATTGTCTTTTTGTTGCTCTCGCTTATTGAAGGGCATAGCAAAAGGAGCAAACTCTTTCATAACACGTCGATAAACATCCCGTTTAAACGATACTACCTGCCTTACTGGATACCAATAACTCACCCACCGCCAATCATCAAATTCAGGATGGTGCGTTTTTAGTAAATTTACATCTTCATCTTTACAGCGTAACTTCAGTAAAAACCATTTTTGTTTTTGCCCAATACACACCGGACTTGAGTCGCGACGGATTAATCGTTTGGGTAATTTATAGCGTAACCAATGTTTTGAGCTTGCAACTATTTCTACATCTTCTGGTCGCAAACCTACTTCTTCGTGTAATTCACGGTACATAGTTTGTTCTGGTGTTTCACCATCATCAACACCGCCTTGGGGAAATTGCCAAGAATGTTGACCATAGCGTCTGGCCCAAAACACTTGCCCCTGATTATTGCAAATTACAATTCCGACATTGGCACGAAAACCTTCGGCATCAATCACCTTAGTGCCTCATTTGTAAGTCGATTTTTTATGATTGTTCCACATTAGCTGCAATACGGCAAATACTATTACGTACAAGCCTCGTTAACGTCCTCGGTTAAGGCGAATTAATGGCAAAATCCATTGCATGTAAATAACAAATAACACTGCCATACATAAAAACCACACTGTTTGTGCTGGTTACTCACAGCTTGTGCATAACTTTTGTAAAACACGCTCATTTAGCAAACAAATCCACAATGCAAGATCTAAAAGGTGATGTTCTCCACAGAATCTGTGGATAAACATGTTTATACATCTGTATTTATCCTTACAACAAATATAGACCTTAATTAAAACTGAACACTAAAAACAAAAAAAACAATACAGTTCAGTTACTTAGTTAAATTTAGCGTTTTAAAACAGCGCATAAAATTGCACCACACACAGTGCGAACAAAATTCAACCAACCGCTAAAGATATCCACTAACACCCTAATTTGCTATCATGGCGTTGGTATTTATTCAACTAAAATAAACAGTATGCAACCTTTAAAACCTCATTCAATCAAGCAATTAATGCAACGTGTCGATGCTATTGCAGGACTCACACTAGGACAACTAGCACAGCAGTACCACTTTAAAACGCCAGATGATTTATTGCGTGAAAAAGGCTGGACGGGTCAACTGATTGAATATGTATTAGGCGCAACGGCAGGGTCAAAACCGCTACCCGACTTTGAAGATTTAGGTATAGAGCTCAAAACATTGCCCATTTCATATAAAGGTAAACCGCTAGAAACCACCTTTGTGTCGGTTACCCCATTAATAAATGTAACTGGCATGACCTGGCACACAAGTAGCGTACGTAAAAAGTTGAATCATGTTTTATGGTTACCTATTTTAGGTGAGCGCAATATCGCCCCGTTTGATAGAACCATAGGCAGTGGTTTTTTGTGGCAACCCTCCCCCGCGCAAGATGCGCAATTACAGCGAGACTGGGAAGAGCAAATGGAGCTTATAGCGCTTGGTCGGGTAGATGAAATATCAGGGCATTTAGGCGACGCCATGCAAATACGGCCAAAAGCTGCTAATAGCAAAGTAGTTACCGATGCCATAGGCCCGAACGGACAAATTATACAAACCCTGCCCCGTGGCTTTTATTTAAAAACCAGTTTTACAAAAGAGATATTAAAACAGCAGTTTCAGTTGTAATTATTTGTCGGTATTAATTTTTGCACCAAATAGATTCGCGTAACCAAAAAGGTTTTTCTCGCATCCAAAGCGTACAAATCCACTTTTCACCTAATAATACGGGCTTTCCACTATGTACTGAGTTTTTATCTACCTGATTACCAATCATATTATTAAATTTAATCACTTGTCCTTGCTTAGCTTTAACACTTACATTCCAGTCTTTAAAGGCGGTTTCTCCACCTTCAAATCCGTCATTTAAATTTATAATACGTGTTCGCCGTCTTTGACCAAAAAAATTAAGTTCTTTTTTAGCATTTCCATTTGAAGGTGTAATAAAATCATAGTGCCATTTGTATTGCTGACCTTGAGTATAACGATAAATAATCATAGGCTCAGCATATGCTAAGTCAGCATAGTCGTCTGAACATATGATGCGCTGTAATATAGCTATTAAAATATTATCGACTGGTAATTGTGTTATAAGCTGCTCATTGTCTCTGATGTCTATAACTTTTTGTCTTGTAGAGTTTTCAGCATACACCCCAGCTAAATTTAAATTATTATTAGCAAGCTTTATAATCTCCTGCGCTAATTCATTCGTTAGTTGCGTTTCTAATGTTGTCACAGGTAATGATTGTTCAGAGGATTGAATATTCAATGGTATAATTAAGCTACTCCACAAACCTATTAAATCGGTTTCAATACCCTGCTGTATAGTCTTAGGAAGGCCTGATATATGTTTTTCAAAGTTAATTGTTACTTGCGGATCAGCAGTTCGGATTGGCCAAAAGTGAGATAAAACCTTAAGAGCTTCAATTTTATGATACTTAGCTAAGCATAAAACAATGGCTAGCTCCTGAGAAGAAGTTGATGATGAAACCGCATGACATAACCAATAGTGAACAAATTCAGGAGCTGTTAGCGCAAAAGACACTATTTCTTGTTTTGGAGGAAGCGTGCCATGATATTTGGCATTTATGAGGTGAGTAACATAGTTATTTTTCATAATCATTTTATTGTTATTTTTAATACGCTCCTAATGTAACAATAAATTTACAAACAATAAACCACCCACCTGTTATATTTGCATTTATGATTAAAAATCCCCGCATAAGCGAGGATTTTTATAATTTTAAACAAATTAAAGAATTACTGACCTTTAACTTCTTTTAAACCATTGTACGGTGCTTTAGCGCCTAATTTCTCTTCAATACGAAGCAATTGGTTGTACTTAGCAATACGGTCTGAACGGCTTAATGAACCTGTTTTGATCTGGCCTGCAGCAGTACCTACTGCTAAATCAGCAATTGTTGCATCTTCTGTTTCACCTGAACGGTGAGAGATAACAACAGTAAAACCAGCATCTTTCGCCATTTTGATTGCCGCTAACGTTTCTGTTAGTGAGCCAATTTGGTTAAATTTAATTAAGATTGAGTTAGCAATACCATTGTCGATACCACGTTTTAAAATCTTAGTATTGGTTACGAATAAGTCATCACCCACTAATTGAACTTTATCGCCCATTAGTTTAGTTTGATGTGCAAAGCCATCCCAATCAGACTCATCTAAGCCATCTTCAATTGATACAATTGGGTATTGCTCAGTTAAGTCTTTTAAGAAGTAGTTAAACTCTTCAGAGGTAAACTTTTTACCTTCACCTTTAAGGTCGTAGATATTTGCTTCTTTGTCATAAAACTCAGAGGCAGCACAATCAAGTGCAAGCGTAATATCTTTACCAAGCTCATAACCGGCATTTGCAATAGCCACTTTAATTGCTGCAAGTGCTGCTTCGTTTGATGCAAGGTTTGGTGCAAAACCGCCTTCGTCACCAACAGCTGTTGAATGACCATCCGCTTTAAGCACTTTTGCAAGGCTGTGAAATACTTCAGCACCCATACGCAAAGCTTCACGGAAATTAGCAGCACCAACTGGCTGAACCATAAATTCTTGAATATCTACTGAGTTATCAGCGTGCTCACCGCCGTTGATGATGTTCATCATTGGTAGTGGCATAGAGTAAACACCTGGCGTGCCATTTAAGTCAGCAATGTGCTCGTATAGCTCTACTTTTTTAGATTGTGCAGCCGCTTTTGCGTTAGCAAGTGAAACCGCTAAAATAGCATTAGCACCTAGTTTTTCTTTATTTTCAGTACCATCTAAATCAAGCATTACTTGGTCTACATCACTTTGAGCAAGTGCATTTTGACCTTTCAAAGCCGCTGCAATTTCATTATTAATGAAACCTACCGCTTTTAATACGCCTTTACCTAAATAACGAGTTTTATCACCATCACGTAATTCTAATGCTTCGCGAGTTCCTGTAGATGCACCTGATGGTGCAGCAGCACGGCCCCATGAACCATCAGCTAAATATACCTCAGCTTCTACAGTTGGGTTACCACGCGAGTCCATAATTTCACGACCGATTACTTTTACGATTTCTGACATCTTGATTCCTCTATATTCCCAAAATGGTGAGTACGGCTAACCTTGGCTAGCCTTAGAAACAAAAAAGGCCGCGCAATATGCACAGCCTTTTTTAAATTACGAAGACGCTTTTTGGTAGGTATGAGCCGCAGCTACAAACCCTTCAAATAGCGGATGACCATCGCGTGGCGTTGAAGTGAATTCCGGGTGGAATTGCGCTGCAATAAACCAAGGGTGATCTTTATTTTCAATAATCTCTACTAGCTTTTTATCTTCAGATAAACCAGTAAAGCTTAAACCTGCTTGTTCAAGCTGTGCAACGAAGTTGTTATTAACTTCGTAACGGTGACGGTGACGCTCAACAATTTCGTCGCTGCCATACACTTCGTGTACTTTAGAGCCAGGCGTTAAATGGCATTTTTGTGCGCCTAAACGCATTGTGCCACCTAAATCAGACTTTTCATCACGTACTTCTACGTTACCCTCAGCGTCTAGCCACTCAGTGATTAAACCAACCACTGGAGCCTCTGAATTTGCATTAAATTCCGTTGAGTTTGCATCAGTTAAACCAGCAACATTTCGTGCGTATTCAATTAACGCAACCTGCATACCTAAACAAATACCTAAGTAAGGCACTTTGTTTTCACGAGCATATTTAGCCGCTAAAATCTTACCTTCAACACCACGACCACCAAAACCACCTGGCACTAAAATAGCATCTAAGCGAGAAAGAATATCGGTTCCTTTAGTTTCTAAGTCTTGTGAATCAACGTATTGAATATTAATAGTTAAACGATTTTTTAGTCCCGCATGTTTTAATGCTTCGTTTACTGATTTGTATGCATCCGGTAATTCAATGTATTTACCAACCATACCAATTGTCACTTCACCCGTTGGGTTAGACTCTTGATACAATACTTGTTCCCACTCAGCTAAATCAGCCTCAGGCGCGTCTAAATGGAAACGACGACATACAAAGTTGTCTAACTCTTGCGACTTTAATAACGCAGGGATTTTATAAATACTGTCTACATCAGGCAGTGAAATAACGGCTTTTTCTTCAACGTTTGTGAATAATGCAATTTTTGCACGCTCGTTATTTGGCAGCTTACGGTCTGAGCGACAAATAAGAATATCTGGTTGAATACCGACTGAGCGTAACTCTTTAACTGAGTGCTGAGTTGGTTTTGTTTTCACTTCACCGGCAGGGCCTAAGAATGGCACTAGCGTTAAGTGAATAAATAGCGCACGTTCACGACCAATCTCTGTGCCCATTTGACGAATAGCTTCGATAAATGGTTGTGACTCAATATCACCTACCGTACCACCAATTTCAACGATTGCTATATCATAGCCTTCTGCGCCATCATAAACACGTTGCTTAATATCATTAGTGATATGAGGAATAACCTGAATTGTTGCGCCAAGATATTCGCCACGTCTTTCACGACGTAGTACATCTTCATATACGCGCCCTTGCGTAAAATTATTACGGCTGGTCATTTTGGTGCGAATAAAACGTTCGTAGTGACCTAAATCAAGGTCCGTTTCTGCGCCGTCTTCGGTAACGTATACTTCACCGTGTTGAATTGGGCTCATTGTGCCTGGGTCAACGTTGATGTAAGGATCCAGCTTTAAAATGGTAACATCTAAGCCACGGGCCTCTAAAATAGCGGCCAACGATGCTGCTGCAATACCTTTACCCAACGAAGAAACAACTCCGCCAGTAACGAAGATAAATTTTGTACTCATGCGAACCCTAGAATATCAGGAATTAAAAGGAATATAATACCCAAACAAGTGATTTTGGAATATAAACAAGACGGGGCGAAATTGTACCAAAACATAGCTAAGCAATCCAGCTAAAAATAGCAAATCTGTGCACAAAAAACAGACATTTTTTATGTCCCTATTTATTTAATTTTTTTTATCGCATCCCATGCTGCATCCATTTCCTCTAAAGACGCAGACTCAATACATTTACCCTGTGCAATTAAGTAGTTTTGCACCTTTTCAAATCGTGCAGAAAACTTATCGTTCGCACTGCGAAGCAATTGCTCTGGGTCACGTTTAACATGGCGCGCTACATTAACAGTAGCAAACAGCAAATCACCTAGCTCTTCTGCTGTATGATCTGAGTAAGGGTTATGAGCTAAGGCTTCTTTCACTTCTTCAACCTCTTCACTCACTTTGTCAATCGCGCCGTGATAAGTCGGCCAATCAAACCCTAAGGCAGCGACACGTTGTTGAATTTTTTTTGCTTTTGTTAAGCTAGGTAAACTGTTTGGTATATCTTGCCAAAGTGACGAGCTTTGACCTTGGGGTTTAGCTGCACGCTCTTGTGCTTTTATTGCTTGCCACTGCGCAGCTAATTCGGCATCGGTTTTAGGTGTGTCTTGCGCTGAAAATACATGCGGATGACGACGCACCAGCTTTTCATTTAACTGTGCCACTACATCGTTAAAATTAAATAATTGCTGCTCTTGTGCTAATTGCGCATAAAACACAATTTGAAATAGTAAGTCGCCTAACTCATTTTTTAAATCGCTTAAATTATTCGTTTCAATACAATCAGCCACTTCATAGGCCTCTTCAAGAGTATGAGGCACGATTGACGCAAACGTTTGCTTGAGATCCCAAGGGCATCCGCTCTCAGGGTTTCTCAGTGTTTGCATTATTTCCAGCAGTTGGCTTAAAGCCTCATTATTAGCCTGATTACTGCCCTCGTTTTGCACTGTGCACCCCTTCTATCTGGTGTAACTTAGAAAGCACTTTATTGGTGCCCTGTAAGTCATGCACTTCTATTTGCATCACAAAAATAGCCGTTTGAGTGCTATCAACCGTGTTGACATTCATATTGAGCACATTGACTTTTTCATTCGCCAAAGCAGAACTAATATCACGAATTAACCCAGACCGATCGCTGGCTTCAATACGAATAGTTAAGGCATAAGAGCTGCTAATATCATCTGACCAACTTACTGAAATAACGCGCTCTGGGTGCTTGTTTTTTAAATTACTAAACGAGTCACAATCCTCACGATGCACGGCAATGCCACGGCCTTGGGTAATATACCCAATAATTTCATCCCCAGGTACAGGGCGGCAACAGCGAGCAACATGGCTCATTAAGCTGCCTACTCCATCAACCACAATGCCGTTTTTATCGCCAGTCACTTTACTGGGCGATTTAAAGCGAATAACCGGCTCGTGTTCTGTTCTATCGGTAATAAAGTTAAGCATTTGGTTAAGGCGAATATCGCCTGCACCAATGGCGACCATTAAGTCATCAAGCTCTCTAAAGTTAAAGCGCTTTATCGCTGGGTCTAAATCTTTGTAGGTTAACTCTAACTTTTGTAATTCGTTATCAAGGATTTCTTTACCCGCACTTAAGTTTTTATCGCGGTCGAGCTGTTTAAACCAATGGTGGATTTTGGCTCTAGCGCGAGAAGACTTAATGTAACCTAACGACGGGTTCAACCAATCACGGCTTGGATTTGGCTGCTTTTGGGTCAGTATTTCAACCTGATCGCCGGTACTTAATTGATGAGTAAACGGCACTATTTTGCCAAATACTTTTGCACCAATACACCGATGCCCTACATTGGAGTGAATGTAGTAAGCAAAATCAAGAGGTGTTGCTCCTAGTGGTAAGTCAAAAATGTCTCCACGTGGAGTAAACACATAGACCCGGTCTTCAACCACTTGATTTTTAAGCTCTTGTGCTAAATCGCTGCCATCAACCACTTCTTCTTGCCATTGCAGTAACTTACGCAACCAGCTAATTTTTTGCTCATAACCTGAACCACGCCCTGGTAACGCACCTTCTTTGTACATCCAATGTGCGGCAACGCCCAGCTCTGCATCTTGATGCATGTCGTGCGTTCGGATCTGAATCTCAACAGTTTTACCTTCGGGGCCAAATACTACGGTATGAATAGATTGATAGCCATTTTGTTTCGGGGTCGCAACGTAATCGTCAAATTCTTTATTTAAATGGCGCCAATTAGTGTGCACTATGCCTAGGGCACCGTAGCAATCTTGCAGGCGCTCAACCACAATTCGCATCGCGCGTATGTCAAACAGCTGATCAAACTCGTAGTTCTTTTTCACCATTTTTTTATAAATGCTGTAGATATGTTTTGGCCTGCCGTATACCTCGGCTTTAATACCCGCTTCATGTAGGCGCTGTTTTACTTGCTCAACCATATCAGCCATATACGCTTCACGGGCAAGGCGCTTATCATCAAGTTGTTTAGCTATATTTTTATAAATATCTGGGTGTAAATAGCGAAAGGCTAAATCCTCTAGCTCCCACTTTAATTGGCCAATACCAAGGCGATTAGCAAGCGGTGCAAATATATCCGCAGTCTCTTTGGCTGCAATCACTCGCTCTTCTTCAGCGGCATCTTTTACGTTGCGTAAATGGCACACCTGTTCGGCTAATTTAATCACCACGGCACGCACATCTTCCACCATAGCAAGCAACATACGGCGAATATTATCGACCTGCACGGTACCATTGCCTTGATGAGCTAACGTACTTATGGTGGCCATTTGCGACACACCTGTTAATAACACCGCAACATGATTTCCTAAATGCTCTTCGACAGCGTCAATGCTCACTACATCATTTAAATAATAAGGGGTTAAATAGGCGGTGGCTAACGAGTCAGCATCTAGATTTAGCTCAACTAAAATCTCCACCATCTCTATGGCGGTATTTTGGCGCTCGCTATTATCGCAAGTTTGGCAAAGTTGCTGTGCTTTATTGAGTAAGCTAATTTTTTCCTGAGACAAATCAAGAGATTCTACGCGTGAAAAAAAATCACCCGCTTTGTCATGTTGATGAGATTGACGTGTCGCTACCATAATGCGCTTTACCTCCGTTGAAATAACGCCATAGTTTCGATATGCCCTGTATGAGGGAACATATTCATTAGCCCTATTTTATTAAGTTCAAAGCCGGCTTGCGAAATAATAGCGCTGTCACGGGCTAAAGTAACAGGGTCGCAAGAGACATATAAAATCGCTCTAAACTGCGTTAATGGAAGCTGCTCTAAAACTGCCATAGCACCAGTGCGAGAGGGGTCGAGTACTAAAATATCTAACTCTTTATTAAACCACGGCGCTTTTTTAATACTCGTGGTTAAATCAAAACAATGAAATTGGGTATTTGTAATAGAGTTAGTGTGCGCATTTTGCGTCGCTAATGCAACCGCCGAAGTAACGCCTTCAATTCCTGTTACTGTTTTAGCCTGCTTTGCTAACACTAAAGAGAAGTTACCAATACCACAAAATAAATCCAGTACATTTTCATCACCTTGTAATGCTAACCAGCTCGCCGCTTGAATTAACATTGCCTGATTTACACTCGCATTGACCTGAATAAAGTTATTTAGTCCAAATTCAAATTTTATATCTAACTGATCAAGCTTATAAAATGGCATCGCTAAGTGGGCATGATCAATGGTATCGCTATCACTTTGCCACACTAATTGCCAATGATGCGCCGAGACACTTTGCTCAACAAACGCTTTATCTGTGGGCGAAATAGCTTTTGTATGACGAATAACAATAAAGTGTTGCTCATCTGCAGCGCATAACTGCAAATGACTTATACTGTGCAGCGCCTTATTATGATTAATTATGTTATCAAATACGCTAAATACCTCTGCAAATACGTCACTTAATACTGGGCAATGATTAATGCTAACAATACTTTTAGAGCCACGTGCTCTATAGCCTACCCGCATTTTTTTTGCTGCTTTGTCGAACATTACGGCAATGCGGGCACTACGTCGGTAATGCGTTGCTTGGCTTAGCAGCGGAGCCTGCCAGTTCAAATCAGTTAATTTTGCAAACTTGGCAAATAATTGATTTACCGCCGCTTGCTTTTCAACGACTTGTTGTGTGGCATCTAAATGCTGTAACTGACAACCACCGCATTGGCTGTAATGTTCACAAATGGGTGTGGTGCGATATTCACTGGCTTTGAGTATTTTAAGCGTGTCAGCTTGGCTGTAACGTGCTTTATCATCAACTAACTTGGCTTTTACTCGCTCATCAGGTAATGCCCCACTGACAAAACACACTTTATTGTTGTACTTAGCAATACCACGTCCGTGGTGATCCATTGCCGTTATATCAAGTTCAAGTGATTGCTGTTGAAGTGGTTTTTTCTTTGCTTTAAATATTTGTGCCATTAGGCATTACCTTAAAAGGTTGATGAATCACGTCTCTACCTAGATACTTTGAGAATAACTATGAGTATGTATATACTCACATTCAATAAAAAATGATAATAATGCTCAGATTATGACCAAACTAGGCTTGCGCGATTCTGTTTTAACACTCACCCTGATCCCCACAGTGATCATCGGGCTATTACTAGGTGGTTATTTTACAATAAATCGTTACATTGAGCTTGATGAAATTTTATATCAACAAGGCACAACGATTGCTGAACCTCTGGCTATTGCACTTGAACAGCCTTTACTGGAAAAAAATAAAAAACTGCTTAATCGCATAATTCGCTATACACACAACAAACACTCCCCTTCGATTAAATCGATTGCCATCTTTAATGATAACAACCAACTTATTATAACCAGTAATTATCATCGCTCATTCGACACTTTAATTGAGCAAACGCAATTAAATGGCTTTAAAGCCACCTATGTTCAGCAAAGTGAAGACTTAGTAACCTTTTTCACCCCTATCATTAACCATACAACCCCCAATAGCGACTGGAATACTTCTGAGTTCCAAACCTCGTTGGGCACCGTTGTGATTCAGCTTAACCGCGACAAAGCTGTTATTGGCCAACAACGTGCATTATTGGTCAGCGGTATTATTATTATTCTCGCCTTAGTATTAGCCGCTATTTTAGCGCTAAGACTTAGTCGGATGTTTATGACCCCACTTAATAAGTTAGTACTTGCTACCGACAGATTAATTGAAGGTAAAAGACAAACCGGATTAACTGAACCCATGAATGGCGAGTTTGAGTTATTACGTGAGGGGCTCAATACCATCTCGCATTCTATGGTGATGCAAAAAGATGAAATGCAAAAAAATATTGATCAGGCAACCAGCGATTACCGCGAAACGCTTGAACAATACGAAACACAAAATATCCAGCTCACCATGGCTAAAAAAGAAGCACAGGATGCTAACCGTGTTAAATCTGACTTTTTAGCTAAAATGAGTCATGAGTTACGCACCCCACTTAACGGGGTTATTGGATTTACCCGTCAGCTTTATAAAACGCCTCTGAATAAAAACCAAAAAGATTACCTTGATACCATAGAGCTTTCGGCTAACAGCTTAATGACTATTATTAGTGACATATTAGATTTCTCCAAGTTAGAAGCAGGAGCCATGGAGCTTGAGTCTATTCAGTTTCAACTGCGCGATAGCGTAAACGAAGTAATGACATTACTAGCACCTAGCGCACACGACAAACAACTTGAGCTTTCTATTTATATTAACCCTCAGGTGCCTGACCACTTAACCGGCGACCCCACACGGTTTAAACAAGTGCTGATTAACTTGTTAAGTAACGCAATTAAATTTACTGAAAAAGGCGCTATTAAAGTCGATATTAGCCATCGTTTATTAGATGAGGAGCAAACTTCCATTTTAGTGTCGGTTGCTGACACCGGGGTGGGTATTCCAGCAGATAAACAAGACGCGCTATTCACCGCCTTTGGTCAAGCCGACTCCAGTATTACCCGCAAATTTGGTGGTACCGGCTTAGGGCTTATTATTACTAAACATATCGTTGAAGCAATGAGCGGCCGTATTACTTTAAATTCAGCCCCTGGTAGCGGAACTTGTTTTACCTTTAATGGTGTATTTAGATTACCAAATCATGTATTTATCAACGATTTGCCTACCCAGTCATTAATTGGTAAACGTGTTCTTTATTTAGAGTCGCATAAGCATACTCATCACGCCGTTGCCTCATTATTACAAGAGTGGAAAGTCAGTGTCACTTCTTGCTATAACGAAACCGAATTTTTAGAGTGCATAAAAAATTCAGAGATCAATTTTGATATTTGTCTTATTGGTCACATGGCATCAGTTGACGATATGCAGCGTTTAAAAAGCTATGTAAAAGCGGTTAGGGAATCAACCGATTATTTATATTTAATGCTTAATACTGTATCACACAACATGCGCGAAGCCTTCATCGGCAGCGGCGCTGACGCCTGTTTGAGTAAACCTCTTAATCACCGAAAGCTATGTGAGTTATTAGCTGCGCCTTATCGACTCGACCATCCGGCACATAATATAGAACAGCATGAACAAACCCTGCTGCCGCTAAAAGTGTTAGTGGTGGATGATAATGACGCTAATTTAAAATTAATTTACACCCTGCTCAACGAGCAAGTTGAATTAATTGATACCACACATAATGGGTCACAAGCGTATAGTTTAAGCAAAAGCCATAAATATGATGTGATTTTTATGGATATTCAAATGCCTATAATGGATGGTATTACAGCCTGTAAACTCATTAAAGAGTCATCTTTGAATGAAGATACGCCTATTATTGCCGTGACGGCGCATGCACTTAATAGTGAAAAAGAACAGTTATTAAAAGATGGTTTTGAAGGTTATTTAACTAAGCCCATCGATGAAGATATGCTAAACCAGATTATTTGCGATCATAGCCCGCAATTACCAGTGAGTCGTGATAAGTCAAAAAGCACAGTTGAACATAGCCCTGCTCCTTTTGATAGCACTCGCCTTGACTGGACGCTGGCATTGCAACGTGCAGGCGGTAAAGCAGAATTAGCCAATGAAATGCTTAATATGTTACTGCTAAGCGTGCCCGAAACCCTGAACTTACTAAATCAAGCAATAAGCAGCGAAGATTGCCCTCAAGTACTTAGCGTTATCCATAAATTTCATGGCGCATGCTGCTATACAGGTGTACCAAAATTAAAAACATTGGCTGAAACGATCGAAACATCACTTAAAAATGAATGTACGCTTGAGAATATTGAGCCCGAGTTATTTGAGTTGCAAGACGAGCTTGAAAACTTACTTGTTGATGCCAACATTGATATCACTAATACATAAGCTCGTCTTTAATATTGTTAATTATAACTCTACGCGCGAGCTTCAAGCATTAAGCGTTTCATGTCACGAACCGCTTTATCTAAACCGTCAATGGCTGCGCGGGCAATAATAGCGTGGCCAATGTTTAGCTCATAAATCTCTGGCATCGCTGCAATTGGTTTTACATTGTGATAATGCAGACCATGGCCAGCATTAACAATCAAACCAATACTGGCTGCATATTTCACGCCTTGGCGAATGTGCTCAAGCTCTTTGGCGGTGTCTTCATCGTTGGTGGCATCAGCATACGCCCCAGTATGAATTTCAACATAAGGCGCACCACAGGCTTTTGCTGCGTCCAACTGCGCTTTATCGGCATCTATAAACAGTGACACTTTAATACCGGCTTGCGTTAAAGTTTTAGTTGCTGCGGCTATTTTATCAATATTACCCGCTACATCTAAGCCGCCTTCGGTAGTAAGCTCTTCACGTTTTTCAGGTACTAAACATACATATTCAGGCTTAACCTCAAGTGCAATAGCAATCATTTCATCGGTTACTGCGGTTTCAAGGTTCATACGTGTTTGAATGGTTTTAGCCATTACATACACATCACGGTCTTGAATGTGTCTGCGGTCTTCGCGTAAATGAATAGTAATGCCATCAGCACCGGCATGCTCTGCAACACTGGCTGCATGAGCAGGATCAGGATAAGAAGTGCCTCGTGCTTGGCGAAGCGTTGCAATATGATCTACGTTCACGCCTAGAAGAATATCTTTCATTTTTGTACCTGTGAAATTTGTTTATTGAGAGGCCGTAAATAATTCACGACTTTTTAATGGCTTGTTGCCCAACAATGGTTTTAATAAATAACGACTTAATTGCTTTGCCATATATAACACATCCGCTTGGCTAAAGTCATGATTTGCTATGGCATTGAGTTGTGAACCAGTAAACCCAGAACGCGAGTCGTGTTGCACCGCAAAGCCCACTTCTGCAAAGTAGCTATACGTTTGCGTGTCATCAATTGGCTCACCATCCGCATCAAAACTAAAATCAACCCCATAACCTAGTAGCTCTAGCAATTGAAACTCATAAGAGCGAAGCACTGCTTGCATGTCAGTCCCGCTATTAAGGTTTTCTAAGTGAGTTTTATAAAGTTGAAAAACCTGATCAATGGGTTCATTAATCGGCACAATTCGGTTGGTTAATTCATTTAAATAAAAGCCACAGTAAAGCTTATCACCGGTTAAAAATAACGGATTACCATGAAGCTCAAATTTATTGATGTACTTTAAATCGTATTTGCCATTGTAATGGACGAGTAAGGCTTGAAATGGTTGGAGTTGGGCTTTGTATTTAGTGGCCTGGCGGCCACTAACTCGTGCGAGCATTCTAAGCTGGCCAACGCCTTCTACTAGCATATCGAGCATTACTTGCGAGTCACTATATGGACGCCGATGTAATAAATAAGCTTTATAGAAATCGCTGTCCATAAACTATGCTGCGTATAAAATGTTAATCTTCACCGTAACCTAAGCTTCTTAAGGCACGCTCATCGTCAGCCCAGCCCGATTTAACTTTAACCCAAAGTTCTAAAAACACTTTATTTTCAAGCATTTCCTCTAAGTCTTTACGCGCTTCACGGCCGATTACTTTTAGCTTTTCGCCTTTGTTACCAATTACCATGCGCTTTTGCGTTTCACGCTCAACTAGTATCAGGCCATTAATATGCCAAATACCGTTTTCTTGCCATTTAAACTGCTCTATTTCCACAGTCACTGAATACGGTAACTCTTCACCCATAAAACGCATTAGCTTTTCACGGATAACTTCAGCCGCCATAAAGCGCATTGAGCGGTCAGTTACGTAGTCATCAGGAAAGTAAAATTCGCACGGTGGTAAGCGCTTAGTCACTTCTTCTTTGATCAGGTTAATGTTTTTACCCTGAGTCGCAGATACGGGCATAATACCGACAAAATCAAACTTATCGCCTAAAAACTTCATATGTGGAAGTACAAGGTCGCGATCTTTCACTTGGTCAATTTTGTTAATAACTAACAATACCGGCTTGCCACTTTGGCTTACTTTGTTAAGTACCATGTCGTCATCGGCATTCCAATGAGTGCCTTCAACCACAAAAATGATCAGCTCAACATCACCAATTGAGCTAGACGCTGCACGGTTCATTAAACGGTTAATAGCACGCTTTTCTTCAACGTGCAGGCCTGGGGTATCGACGTACACCGCTTGGTGCTTACCCTCAGTATGAATACCCATAATACGATGGCGCGTGGTTTGTGGCTTACGTGAGGTAATACTGACTTTTTGCTCAATAATTTCATTAAGCAGTGTTGATTTACCCACGTTAGGACGGCCAACAATCGCAACCATGCCACAAAATGTGTCTATCTCGCCTTCATGAGGCTGTATTAAGGTATCAAGATTCATTTTTAAGTATCTTCAATGCTTTTTCGGCCGCTTTTTGTTCGGCTTTACGCCGTGAGCTGCCAACAGAAATAATGCTATCCATTCCATCAACAATACATTCAACCGTGAATGTTTGATTGTGTGCCTGACCTTTAGTATCAACTACGGTGTAGCCTGGTAATGATAGCTTACGAGCTTGCAAATACTCTTGCAGCAGGGTCTTAGGATCTTTTTGGTTAAGTCCTGGTGAAATAGCATCTAAACGAGATTCATACCACGCTAAAATAAGCTCGCCGCAGCGATCAATGTCTGAATCTAAAAATACAGCGCCAATAATGGCTTCAACTGCATCCGCTAGGGTCGACTCACGTCTAAAACCACCACTTTTTAGCTCGCCAGGACCTAAGCGTAGGTAATCACCAAGCTCAAATTCAAGGCCAAATTCAGCTAACGTCTGGCCGCGAACTAAAGTCGAACGCATTCGGCTTAAATCACCTTCGCGTGCTTTAGGAAATTTAGCGTACAGTGCATTGGCAATGACAAAGCTCAAAATAGAGTCGCCCAAAAATTCGAGTCGCTCGTTATGTTGACCTTTGTGGCTGCGATGCGTCATTGCTTGCTCAAGTAACCCTTGATCAGCAAATGTATAGCCAATTCTTTTGTATAACTCTGTTACATTTTTTTTCATTGTTACTGAATATTACCTAGGCGTTCAAAACGAACACCAGTTGGAACCCATCCTGGTAAAATGTCATCTGGGCCATTATCAAATTCAAAACTCATCCATATAAAGACAGCTTTACCCACCAAGTTTTCTTTTGGTACAAAGCCCCAAAAGCGACTATCTTGGCTGTTATCGCGATTATCACCCATCATAAAGTAATGATCAGCTGGAACCACCCACTCATCCGCAGGTGTGCCCAATTGCTGGTAGTAACGCCCCTTACGTTCAGGCGATTTTGGGTTGATTAAAATGTCATGGTTAGTCGTGGTTAAATCTTCATTTAAACGCGCTAAATCCATTGGGCCTTGCTTAAATTCATTATCATTAATTAATTTAAAATCAATTTTATTGAATTCATTACAAAGAAGTGCGCCCTTTTGAACTTCACCTTCTTCGCATTTTGGTTGAATATATAAACGCTTATCACGATAAACAATTTTATCGCCAGGTAAACCTATAGCACGTTTAATATAGTCCACTCTCTCATCTAACGGGTATTTAAAAACAACAATATCGCCACGCTCTGGTTCGCTTACATCCACTAATTGGCTGCGCCATACTGGGTCTTTAATCCCATAAGAATACTTTTGCACTAAAATAAAATCACCCACTAATAAGGTGGGCATCATTGAACCCGATGGGATTTGAAACGGCTCAAAAATAAACGATCTAAAAATAGTGATAGCAGCAATCATCGGAAAAATCGACTTTGCTGTTTCAGTAATCATTGGCTCAGGCGCAATCAATGCTGCGGTTTCTTCATCAAGTTGACCACCGGCAGAGGTTTGAGCAATTGCTAAACGTTCCTGCCTTTTAGGGGCAAACATTAAGTGATCAATTAACCATATTAGACCTGAGCCTAAAGTTAATAACACCAATAAAACTGAAAAGTAGCCAGCCATTTATTATCCTTTATTTTTATTTACCAACTTTCAAAATGGCTAAGAACGCTTCTTGAGGCACTTCAACGTTACCAAGTTGCTTCATTCGCTTTTTACCATCTTTTTGTTTTTGAAGTAGTTTTTTCTTACGGCTCACGTCACCACCGTAACATTTAGCGATTACGTTTTTACGTAGTTGCTTAACAGTCGTTCGAGCGATTACATGTTGTCCAATCGCTGCCTGAATCGCAATATCAAACATTTGACGTGGTATAAGGTCTTTTAACGCATCAGCAAGCTGACGACCGCGTGATTGCGCGCTGTCGCGGTGAACAATAATAGCCAACGCATCTACACGCTCGCCATTGATAAGTATATCTACACGCACCATGTCTGAGGTTTGGAAATGCTTAAAGTTATAATCAAGCGAAGCAAAACCACGGCTTGTTGATTTTAGCTTATCAAAGAAGTCCATTACCACTTCAGCCATTGGCAGTTCATACGTTACTGCAACTTGCTTACCGTGATAACTCATTTTAGTTTGCATACCGCGCTTATCAACACATAAAGTGATTACGCTGCCTAAGTACTCTTGTGGAACTAAAATATTAGCTTCTACAACCGGCTCACGTATCTCTAAAATATCGTTTACTGGCGGAAGATCAGACGGGTTATCTATTTGTGTCGTGCCTTCTTTAGTCACTACCTCGTAAATAACCGTTGGTGCGGTAGTGATTAAATCAATGTCGTATTCACGCTCTAAACGCTCTTGGATAATTTCCATGTGTAGCATGCCCAAGAATCCACAACGGAAACCAAACCCTAACGCAGTTGAATTTTCTGGTTCAAAGAATAACGAGGCATCGTTTAAACTAAGTTTGTTAAGGGCATCGCGGAATGACTCGTAATCATCAGAGGCTATTGGGAACATACCCGCATACACCTGCGGCTTAATTTTTTGAAAACCAGGTAAGCGCAGTGGTGCCGCATTTTTTTGATGAGTAATGGTATCACCCACCGGTGCACCATGTATTTCTTTGATACCAGCAATAACAAAGCCTACTTCACCAGTGTGTAAAACACCGGTGTTAGTTTGTTTAGGCGTAAAAATCCCCACATGATCTGCGGTATGTACGTTCTCGTTTGACATGATTTTAATTTTGTCGCCCGCACGAAGTTCACCATGTTTGATACGCACTAGCGATACAACGCCTTGGTACGGGTCAAACCAAGAATCGATAATTAGCGCCTGTAATGGCGCATCTTTATCACCAACTGGTGGCGGTACATCTTTAACGATCATTTCAAGTACTTCAGCAATACCTACACCTGTTTTGGCGCTACATTGCACGGCATCAAGGGCATCAATACCAATAATGTCTTCAATTTCTTCGGCTACACGTAATGGATCAGCTTGCGGTAAATCAATTTTATTAAGTACCGGTATAACTTCTAAGTCCATTTCAATCGCGGTGTAGCAGTTTGCTAATGTTTGCGCTTCTACGCCTTGACCAGCATCAACAACGAGCAGTGCCCCTTCACAAGCCGCTAACGAACGCGATACTTCATAGGTAAAGTCAACGTGCCCTGGGGTGTCGATAAAGTTAAGCTGGTAAGTTTCACCATCATTCGCTTTATAATTTAAGGTTACACTTTGTGCCTTGATGGTAATGCCACGTTCACGTTCAATATCCATTGAATCCAGAACTTGCTTCTGCATTTCACGGTCGGTTAAACCACCACAAACTTGGATCAAACGGTCAGAAAGGGTCGATTTACCATGGTCAATGTGGGCGATGATCGAAAAATTACGGATATGCTTCATAAACTGGATTCTAAACTTCTATTTTAAAGGACTAAGGTCATATGCCTAAATAACTTGAAAATACTTGCTGTGTATTTTCAAGTTACTGTGGCATAAAAACGCAATTTTACATTTAATTGGCGTCAATCACCATCTATTTGAGTTAAAGGGAGGCTAATTGGATGAATTTTTATCACTTTTATCTCATGTCTTAATGATTTCACCCATGTTTTAGCAATTAAAAAGCCGGTGATGCCACCCAATATCGCGGCTAAAATTTGCCAGCCTTCGGCTAACAATATCAATTCACTGGCTATTAAAGCGAATATTAAACTCAAAAACAAAGGCAGCATGTAAACTGCAAAGGCATGCTTTACAACATGGCTATCATCCAATGACAAAGTTACTTTTTGGCCTATTTCTAACTGTGTTTCAAATTTATAAGGTAATGTTTTTTTGGCGGTACCAAATAACTTACTAAACACTTGTGAGCCACAACGTCCATTACAGCCTTCACAGGCCTGTTTTTGTTGGGCTTCTAAATGCGCAACGTGGCCACTAAGGGCCACGACGGTTAACGTTTGTTCAATCATAGTTTAGTTACTTATAACGCCCGCGATACAGACTCAGCAATGGCTTTGGCACTCATGGTTGGAATGTTTCCCACCACAGAGACATCAAAATTTCCGCCGTTGTGTACATAAATCGTAGTTGCCCCTGAGGTGAGGGCACCGCTTAAACGCTTACCCGGTAGTGGTCGTTGTACAAACACCGATACTTCAACAAACCCATCAGAAAATAAATAATAGTCTGTTAATTCATTATTTAAGTCGAGCTTATGCCTGTCTGACTTAAGTAATTCAAACCCCTCAGGTAACCAGCCAATAGTCCAGTTCATGGCATTCGCTTTAGTTTGTTCGTCAATTGAATTGGCAGGTAATGGGGTTGGAAAGTTACGATTAAGCACTTCTAATAATAAGTTTGCCGGTTGCTCAGTCACACTAATATGAGTGAGCTGTAATTGCTCAAGCGCTTCACCTTGATGATTAACATACGCCGCCTTTAATAATAACGACGACTCAGTATCAATCCATATCCAATAGTTGTATTTGTCTTCGTTTTTAGATTCAATTCGAACTAATTGCGCGGGACGCCCAGCAATACGGCCTTTACCACCAAGCACAAAATCATAATGCGTACTTAAGCGGTTAATATCTTTAAAAAGCACTTCAGGAATAGGGCCGGCAATTGAGTCGGTTGTTAACGAATACGGCTCTGATTGTGGCTCAAAATAGGTAACTTGGTTGTCAATGCGGATCATTTCAAGGCCAGCACCGTTGAGTAAACTCAAATGCTCAAGCTCAACGTCCCCCTGTTTAGCATGCACCCAACGGTAGGGCTCCATACTTTTGCCTTTAACAACAACAAAAGAGGCATCAAAATTACGTGTATGAACTGCACTGGCCATTTCAAGCAGTAAATCTTTAGCGGGGTTTGTGTCATTGGCAAAAGCATTAAAACTTAATACCAACGACATAACAAAAGTTATTACTTTCATCTAATTAGTTTTTTTCCTCTTGCGACGTTTCATCTGTTTTCGCAGTTTTCAACGAATGAGCCACACGTGCTTGACGCTGGTGTTCAAGTACTAGAGCGCCAATACGTTGCTGTTGAAGCTCTCGTAAGCCTTGCTCTGCGTTCTCTAGCGCCGGTGCTGATGAATAACTCACTGGCGATGCCATGCCGGTTAACGGCGTGGTTTGTAATAAAGGAATTTCGTTTTGCACAGCATCTTCACCTTGCGGCAAGGTGTTCACGCCAACAATAGTAAACATTGCCACGCTAGCTGCTATTGCTAACTGCGCAACCGGCTTGCGCCAATTAAACGCCACGACTTTGTTGTCGGCTTCAGTGCTTACCGGCTTTGCCACACTTTCAGACTGGCTAAAGTCTGCATAAACCGGCTCACTATCAAGTGCTAATGAAATGCGATCGCTAATATCAAAATCCATATTTTTGTTGTTTTCTTTAGCTCGCATTGCATCACCGATTAACGCGTAACGGCCAAATGTAGCTACATCAGCAGATGCAATCTCGGCATCATTTAATGCTTGCTCACCGTCAAGTAATGCTGATAACGATTCGTTATCTAAGCGGTTAACGTGTGCTTTTGTCATACTAAGACTCGCCTATTAATGGGTTTAATTTGTTATCAATTGCTTCACGGGCACGAAAAATACGCGAACGCACCGTCCCGACAGGGCAATCCATCACCACGGCTATTTCTTCATAGCTCATCCCCTCAATTTCTCTAAGGGTAATCGCGGTTTTAAGCTCTTCAGGCAAACTATCAATCGTATTAAAAATAACAGCGCGTACTTCTTCGCTTAATAGTAAATTTTCAGGTGATGCGTTTGAACGCATTGAATCAGCACCCTCATAAAACTCGGCATCGTCAGCATCTATATCATTTGCTGGCGGTTTACGCCCTTGAGCCACTAAGTAATTTTTAGCACAATTAACGGCGATACGGTAAAGCCAAGTATAAAAAGCACTGTCACCACGAAAATTAGGAAGGGCACGATACGCTTTAATAAACGCCTCTTGTGCTACATCAGCAATGTCACCCTTATTTGATACATAACGTGAGATCAAACCGGCAATCTTGTTCTGATACTTCTTAACTAATAGGTTGAAGGCGTTTTTATCTCCCTGCTGAACCCTTTTCACTAACGCTAAATCTAATTCCTGCTCGCTCATTCGAGCCGGTACTCCTCTGATTGATTCTTGCTTATTATTCATAGTGTCGCCATTGTTCACACCTACTCTGACCCTTAGATGAATAAAAAGTTCTGCTTCATATTGTTTTTTTATAAAATAGCTAAAAAATTACGTATTTATACGCTAAAACCACTTCGTGGTAGTGCTACAAATATGGTACAACTATAAGTATTAAAAATAAATATTGCTCTATCTGAGCATTGTAACCGCAAAGTACCTCACAGATGAACCAAAATAAACATCACATTACCGATGTCGCTATTATTGGTAGCGGCGCAGCAGGCTTATCACTTGCTTTATCTTTGGCTAATTACTGTAACGTTACCGTAATTAGTAAAGGTGAATTAACCGAAGGTTCTACTCTTTATGCCCAAGGCGGAATTGCCGCTGTTTTTGATAAAAAAAATGACAGTATAGAGTCTCACGTTGAAGATACCTTAGACGCCGGTGGCGGTTTATGCGACAGAGAGGCGGTTCATTACACTGCCAGCAATGCTCATGACTGCCTGCAATGGCTGATTGACCAAGGCGTGCCTTTTGATATGGAGTTTGATAGCAAAGGTAAAGAGCGCTTTCATTTAACTCGTGAAGGCGGGCATAGCCACCGACGCATTTTGCATGCAGCCGATGCCACAGGCAAAGCTGTGCAAACAACCTTGATTAGCCAAGTTCAAGCACACAGCAATATCACCTTGTTAGAGCATTACAACGCGATTGATTTAATTACCGATAAAAGTATTGGCAAAATGGGTTCACATGTTCATGGCATGTATGTGTGGAATAAAAAAGCCAAAAAAGTAGAAACAATTGGCGCTAAATTTGTTGCCCTAGCAACGGGTGGCGCAAGTAAAGTATACCTTTATACCTCTAACCCTGATGTTTCTAGCGGTGATGGTATTGCCATGGCATGGCGTGCAGGGTGTCGCGTTGCTAATATGGAATTTAATCAATTTCATCCAACCAGTCTTTATCACCCTGAATTGCAAAACTTTTTAATTACCGAAGCAATGCGTGGTGAGGGAGCCTATTTAAAACGCCCAGATGGCACGCGATTCATGAAAGAGTTTGATGAGCGAGAAGAACTCGCCCCGCGCGATATAGTCGCGCGCGCTATCGATTTTGAAATGAAGCGCCTTGGTGCAAATTGCTTATATTTAGATATTAGCCACAAAGACAAAGATTTTATTATTGAACACTTCCCAACGATTTACGCCAAATGTTTAAGCGTAGGGCTTGATATCACCAAGGAGGCAATCCCTGTCGTTCCCGCAGCACATTATACCTGTGGCGGCGTTATGACCGACTTTAATGGCAAAACCGACTTAGCTAATTTATACGCTGTGGGTGAAGTGGCTTACACAGGGCTGCACGGTGCTAACCGTATGGCAAGTAACTCATTATTAGAGTGCGTTGTATTTGCCCATGCTGCAGCAAAAGACATTTTGAGTAAAATAAAGACCGCTCCTGCACTGGTTGATTTACCTAGTTGGGATGAAAGCCGCGTATCTAACTCAGATGAAGAAATCGTGATCACCCATAACTGGCATGAGCTGCGATTATTTATGTGGGACTATGTTGGGATTGTGCGCTCAACCAAACGACTTGAACGCGCGCTTCATCGTGTTGAACTATTACAGCAAGAAATCCACGATTACTACGCGAACTTTAGAGTGAGTAATAACTTGCTTGAGTTACGTAACTTAGTTCAAGTAGCTGAGCTTATAATTAGAAGTGCTATGGAACGTAAAGAAAGTCGCGGACTGCACTTTACCATTGACTACCCAGGGCAAAACGAAAATCCAACGCCCACTATTTTGACTCCAAAGCGCAATTAATTGCCGCAAGTGTTGCGCGTTTTAAACGCGCGTAGCTTTGCTCATCAACACTATTGGCTGAGATAATCAGCCAATAGTTTTCACTAAGGCCATTAATATACAACCACACACTGCGACCAAGTAATCGGCTTTGCTTACCAATAACCCCTTGAATTAGCAGCTTTTCACTCTCAAAACGAAATTGATTTGGCTCTAATAATATAACGCCCTGCTCTGGCTGAGCAGCCACGATTTTTCGCCAAACGATAATGCCAGCAACAATATTAAGTGCAATGCAAAAAAGAGTTGCCAAAATAGAAGTGGTAAATAAGCATAATATTAAAGTTAGCACACAAAAAAAGACCACAATCTGTTTGTGGTCTGTCTTATTATTTGTAACGAAAAACCTATACACGAACTCGGTCTAAAATTAGCTCAACCATACTGTTTAGCTCAACGTCTTTACATTTTTCATGGCCCATAAACCAAGCAAATAAATCTGGGTCTTCTTGTGTTAATAAGCGCTGAAAAGTCGCCTGCTGTTTAGCATCTAACGAATCATAAGCTTCTTCAACAAACGGCATAAACAAAACATCTAGTTCTAACATGCCACGGCGGCAAGCCCAACGGATACGTGCTTTACTATGTATTTCAACCATCTTAAACCTCATATTTAATTAATTCGAGTTTAACAAATGCACGTTAATTTAACAGCACTAAATTATAAAAAAACAACGCTTGTTGGTGGCTGTACCATCGGCTTTAACTACGTTATTATGTGGTTTCATTTGTTATTGCAAAGAAGGTGTTTATGTCTCTGGTTTATGCATGTCCTTTATCACATCAGGTTATTAGCCTCTCAGGCACAGATAAATTATCTTACCTACACGGACAAATCACTCAAGATCTCAATAAAATCAACAACAACAACTTTTTGTGGACAGGTCACTGTAACGCAAAAGGTAAGCTGTGGGGTGTATTTAAGCTATTTTCTTACCAGCAAAACTATTATTTAACCGGATCAAGTGCTGAAGTAGAACGCTCACTGGCTGAGTTAAAAAAATACGCTGTATTTGCAAAAGTTGAAATTAATAAAGCCCCAGAGCGATTAATTGGTTTATTAGGTGATGACCTAACTGATTTGCTTACGCAACTTGATATTCACTTTAGTGACGATGCCACAGCATGCGACTTTGCTAACGGCAAAGCCCTTAAACTTGCGCCAAACCGCGTTTTACTTATGGTTGATAGCCAATTTTGCTTACCTGATGAAGTATCTACCCTCGACAACGACGCTATGTGGCAACAGGCCTCACTGCTAGCTGGTGAGCCTCAGTTAAGCGTTGATGCAATTGATGAATATGTGCCGCAAATGGTTAACCTTCAAGCCATCAATGGCATCAGTTTTAAAAAGGGTTGCTACACCGGCCAAGAAACCGTCGCACGTATGAAATACTTAGGTAAAAATAAACGTGCCATGTATATCGTTACAGGGCAAAGTGAAGGATTGCTCGATGCACCCGATATCGAAACCCAGTTAGGTGAAAACTGGCGCCGCGCGGGCAAACTTATTGCGCAAAGCTTTAATGAAAAAACACACACTTTAACTGGCTTAGTTGTGTTGCCAAACGATACTGACACCGCTCAGGTTCTTCGTGCAAAACATACCCCTTCGGTAGAGCTAAACATTCTGCCTCTACCTTACTCTCTTGAAGATGAATAATAGGAATGACTATGATCGTTGCAGCAAATAAAGTGGTAAAAATGCATTACTCTGTACTAGATAATGACGGCAATACCATTGATAACTCATTTGGCGGTGAGCCATTAATTTTTATCGTTGGTACGGGTTACCTGATCTCAGGACTTGAAAACGCGCTGCAAGGCAAACAAGCTGGCGATACGCTAAGTGTAAAAGTTGAACCTGAAGAAGGTTACGGTGAGCGTCATGATCACCTAATGCAAGCAGTGCCAAAATCAATGTTTGAAGGCATGGACATTGAAGTGGGCATGCAATTTCGTGCAACCACCGATGACGGCGACCAGTCAGTCATGATCATCGATATTCAAGACGAAGAAGTGATTGTTGATGGTAACAACCCACTCGCTGGTATTACGCTCAATTTTGATGTAGAGATTTTAGAAGTACGCGATGCAACGGCTGAAGAGCTTGAACATGGCCATGTACATGGTGAAGGCGGTTGTGGTCACGACCACTAAACCCTAATCCAGTAATAAAAAAAGCGCCTCAGGCGCTTTTTTTATAGCATATTATTATGCGTACGTAATTTAACTTGATGCTCTGCTGCAGGTGCTTCGCCTGGGATTATTTTATCTTCAAGCGCAGCAACTAATCCTGCTTGGTCATTAGTGCCTAAGCGGTATTGGCTGCCATCTTTAAGCGTTAATTGCACGGCACTAAAGCCTGATACTGAATAAATCCAACCATCATGCGTAATGCGGATACCAATACCGTGACGGTAAGAGTTTTGTACTGCTTTTACGTCAACTATGTCCTCTAGTGCTAATTTTTGACCCGCAACGCCTGGACCAAATGCCCAGCTAAGATGGGCTTCATCAACTTTAATGGTTAAACCATGAAATAAAAAACCCACCAGCAATAAAATACCTGCAAATACCATTAACGGCACATCGGCACCCATTAAATTCCATGCAAGTGCAACAAACCCACCTATCCATGCCAATACTACAAATATAAATACCGCATACTGCTTATGCTGATACATAACACTCTCAATTAAAAGTTAAAAAATTAAAAACTGTATACTAACGTTGCGCTGAGCTCTGAATCATATTTAAGCTTATCTTCTTCAGGCTTAGAGTTATAACGGTACATATAAGCAAACTTGAGCGATACAGCCCCAACCACTTGGCTAATTAAGGCCGTTTCTGACTTTAACCGTGAGTTAAGCCCAGATAAAGACTGCTCTATACTAATGTCTTGATTAAATCGAGTACGCTTAGATACCAACCTCTCCCATTGCATGGCAATACGTAACAAGTAACCCATTTTGTCTTTATCGTCTTCGCTTATTGTCGACTCATCATCAGCAACGGAGCGATATAAACCAGGGCCAATATCTATATCTACTTTGTTTTTAATCCCTTGATAAATACGTGCACCATAGCCGGTCGCCACCGTACTTTTAAAATCAAGACCGCTAAATTCATCCTCTTCATAATCGCCATAAATAAAGAAAGACGAATTTTTAACGCCTACCTTGTAGTTACCCTGCGCAGAAACAAACACGCGATTAGCCGTAACATCCGACTGGCCCGTCTCTTCATTTTCGTCACGTTTGTATAAGGAATCTATTTTGAATTGATTACGCCAGTTTTCAAAATCTTGGTAAAGATTACCTTTGAGTTTAAAACTGGTTGAGTTGGTATTACCTTTACTTAAAATAAAACCAAACTCGGTATCACCATAAAGTACTTCGCCTTTGTGTAGCTCATGAATTTCTTCATCGGAGAGCTCCCCATATTGATGAAAATCTTCAAAGGGATCCACTGCCCAGCTGTAGGAGCTAAATAATAAAAGCAGTAATACAACGTACTTTCGCAAAATACATTCTCTTGCAAATGGTAATAATGAAAAGGGGCCGAAAAAGTTATTCACTTTCTTTCCATAAAATATGGCAAAAAGGCGCGTCTTTATCACGGCTAATTAAAATTTTCGCAAATAAGACGTCTTCATTATCAAACTCGAGGCCCACTAATACTTGAATAAAATGCTCAGGCTCTATTTCTAGTGCAACAAAATCTTGCCACTGTTCATCGGGCTCATCTTCTTCAATAAAGCCAAGTTCTTCACGATGCAGGTTAAATTCTTCAACATCTTTATCACTCAGGTTGTTGGGAGCCAGCTCCAAAAAAATATCATAAGCTTGATGGGTTGCTTCTTCTACCGTAAATAAACGTGGACCTGACATAAGTGGTTAACCTCTGAGCTTTTAAGTTGGCGCCATAATATCAAAAGTTGTTAGTGTTTTGATAAAAAAACACGTTAAATACTGACTTTTTTACTTTTACCTAATACTTATAGATATTAATGGATTGGTTAGCATTAGGGTCTGCTAGCCTTTCAAGATTAAATCTGCCTTGAAAGATAAAAGACCGCAATTGCATTAAAAAATTCACTTTGTTTTTTATTCATCTTCACCCACTTTACTTAGCACGAATAAAAACATAAGCTCAAGTAACAGGTCAGAGGAGTGCGATATGATAAAACTAGAAAAAAAACAGGGCATTGCCACCGTCACATTAAATCGAGTAGAAAAACAAAATGCCTTAAGCTTTACTATGTTTATTGAGCTTAACAAGGTGATTAAAAATATTAAAAAAGATGCAAGTATTCGTGCGGTTGTATTAACCGGTAAAGGCGAACACTTTTGTGCAGGGCTTGATATTAACGCGGTTATGGCCTCGCCAATGAATATTATAAAACTTCTATTTAAATGGCTTCCTGGTAATCAAAATTTAGCGCAAAAAGTAGTACTTGGTTGGCAATCATTGAGTGTGCCTGTTATTGCCAAAATAAACGGAAATTGCCTTGGGGGTGGATTGCAAATAGCACTGGGTGCCGATTACCGAATTGTTCACCACGATGCCAAACTCGCCATTATGGAAGCGCGCTGGGGGTTATGCCCAGATATGGGCGCTAATGTTATGCTTTCAGGCTTAGTAAAACGCGACCAAGCGCTTTGGTTAGCAAGTCACGCAAATCCAATAAACGCACAACATGCTTTTGAACTAGGTTTAGTAACCAAAACAACCGACGATACAGATAAAGCAACTAAAGAGATGCTTGATACACTGCTAGCGCGTTCACCTGACACATTAGCTGCAATAAAGCGTGTAACTCAACAAAGCTATAAAGCCCCTGTTCGAAAAATACTCGCTAAAGAAACATGGAGCCAAATTCGCTTACTGATCAACCCTAATACTAAAAAAGCCATTGCTAAAGCTAAAGGGAAAGCTGATATTGAGTTTACAAACGCCAAGCGCTGGTAACATTGATGATAATACTAAGACACAATGCATATAACAGCATTATTTGTTAAAGTTAGGCTCTTCTATTCTAGTGAGCCAAATTAATGAAATACCTACTAAGTAGCGCAATTATTTTATTGTGCTTAGCAACAAGCAAATTCATTATGCATCTTCTTGATGCGAGTTTCCCTGCTCCTCTACTCGCCATGGTTTTGCTGCTAACGTTACTGTTATTAGGCATAGTTAAAGAACATCAACTCGCCCCCTGTGCATCACCTATTTTGAATGTAATGCCTATTTTCTTTATTCCTGCAGGCGTCGGTTTTATAGAACATTTAGGGCTAATTAAATCACATTGGCCTTTCTTAACTGCGGTCATCTTATTGGTCCCACTCAGTAGTTTAATTTTAGTGGCAAGCCTAGTGGGCTATTTTAAAGGTAGAGCTAATAATGACTAACTTAACCACCAGCATAACCCCCAGCCTATGGTGGTTAACCGTGCCATTTATTATTATTCTCTTTATTGCGCTAAGAGCGGTTAATCTTAGAATAAATCAGAGTATTTTAAAGTCATTAACCAACCCTGTTTTTTTAAGCATTGGCATTATTGCCCTACTGTTAGTTAACCTTAAATTACCTTATTCACAATTTGCCTCACATAGTCAGTTATTAAGTTGGCTATTAGAGCCGGCCATTGTTGCTTTAGCCTTGCCGCTTTATCAGCAATTTATGCACGTACGTAAAAACTTACTATTAATTGTCGCTACTTGCAGTATAGGTATTGTTAACGCCACACTAGTGGCTTTTGTATTAAGTATTTTATTTGCTGTGCCCTCACAATTGAGCGCCTCTGTTGCGGCACTCAGTGTAACAACCCCTATCACACTGCTGGTTACTGACTCATTAGGAGGAATTAGCTCACTTGCCGCTGCCATGGTTATTTTTATTGGTTTATTGGGGGCTTTGTTTGGCTTTATATTGCTCAAATTAGTTAAGATTTATAACTTTGAGGCACAAGGAATTGCAATCGGTACCGCGTGCCATGCAATTGGTACGGCGGCAGCTATTGCCGAACACCCAAAAATAGGCGCATTTTCATCAGTGGCTATGGCACTCAGTGCATTATTAACCGCAGTGATAGTACCACTATTATATCCAATTTTAGTTAACACTTTGTTATAGTAAGCGGATAACAGTATCGCTAAAAATAGAGCCCAACATGATCAGTTCCGAAATTCAGCAATTTGAAAAGTACTACGCCCTACTTACCGAGTATTTAGTTACCTACAGTATGCAAATAGTGGGCGCTATTTTTATTCTACTCGTTGGCCTGTGGGTCGCTAAAAAGCTCGCCGAAGTTGTCGCAAACTTAATGACCCGCCACAACATTGATATCACCCTGACTAATTTTGTCAGTAATGTTGTAAAAGTACTACTGATCATTATGGTGATCATTATTGCGCTTGGTAAAATTGGCATAAGTGTAACCCCATTTGTAGCTGCAATAGGTGCCGCCTCATTAGGCGCAGGCTTAGCGTTACAAGGTATGCTTTCTAATTATGGCGCGGGGCTTGCTATTATTGCTACGCGGCCATTTGTGGTTGGCGATACCATAGAAGTAAAAGGCGTTAGTGGCCAAGTAAAAGTAATTGAGCTGGGGCACACCATATTAATTAATGAAGAAAAAGTAGAAATAACCATTCCTAACAAGCATATTGTTGGCGAAATTCTGCATAACTCATTTAATTATTCACTGGTAAAAGGTGAAATAGACATAGCCTACAGTGCCTGTAGTGATACTGCGATAAGCCTTATTGAAAACGTATTAGTCAATCACGAACTCGTAGCTAAACACCCTAATGCACAAATTGGTATAGAACGTTTTGCTGATAGCGGCGTCACCATTAGTTATCGTTATTGGGTGCCCACCACTAAAATTATTGAAACTAAACTCGCTATAAATGGCGGTGTGTATAAAGCGATTAACGATGCCAATATTGAAATTCCGTTTCCACAACGCATTGTTACGCTTAATAAAAGCGACCTAAAATAAATAAAAACCTTAATATGATTTAAAATCATATTAAATTAATTAAGCGTGCTTACAAATAAAATAATAACGAGTCCTTATGCATCAATCACCTTTTTATTTAGGCGACTGGCAAGAAAGTATTCAAAGCAAACAACCTCTAACCAGCATATTGATTGATGTAGATCACTTTAAAAAATTCAACGACACCTATGGGCATATTAAAGGTGATAAATGCTTACAAAAAATTGCAAAAATGCTTTTGCATTGTATTCCGTCAAGAGAGTGTTTGGCTGCGAGATATGGCGGTGAGGAGTTTGCTATTATTTTACCGCGTTGCGATATAAAAAGTGCTACGATTGTTGCCAAGCATGTACAACAACAAATTAATGCGATGACATTTACAGATATAGGCCTACCACCAGAGGTTAAAGTTAGTGTGAGCCAAGGGATTGCCTGTGAGCATAATAGTCAATATCGCACCTACGAGGCGCTGTTGTGCGCCGCAGACACAGCCTTGTACCGCGCAAAAACCGAAGGTAGAAATAAAACAAGTACTGTTGTTTAAAACATTCTAACGGGCTTGTAATGCTATTATTTTATATATTACTAAACGCCACTCCATGGAACTGGCGTTTAGCTTAAAAATTAGAGTAATAACAAACTACCTAACCCTAAAAAGGTTACAAAGCCGACAATATCAGTGACTGTGGTTAAAATCACTGAACCCGACAACGCAGGGTCAATTTTCATTTTATCTAAAATAGAGGGGATCACTACGCCCGCCAACGATGCTGCCACTAAGTTAAGTAATATTGCCACGGTAATGGTTATACTGAGCATAATATCGTTAAACCATACAAAGGTTAGCAAACCAATCACTAATGCCCACACCAAGCCATTTACCGCCCCTACTCGCAGCTCTTTTTTAAGTAATGCGTTTCGGTTTGAGTCAGTAACCTGACCCAGAGCCAGTCCTCGTACAATAACCGTTAAGGTTTGGCTACCGGCAATACCGCCCATTGACGCCACTACAGGCATTAATACCGCAAGTGCCACCACTTGCTCTATAGTTGCGCCAAACAAACCGATAAACCACGAGGCTAAAAATGCTGTTGCTAAGTTGATACCTAACCAAATACCACGGTTTTTAGCACTTTTACGAACACTGGCAAATAAGTCTTCGTCTTCTCGTAAACCACCGGCCTTTGCTGCCGCTTCGTCGGCTATTTCTTGACGTAACTCATAAGCTGATGCAATGGTTAAACGCCCTATTAATTTGTTATCGGCATTAACCACGGGCATGGCCATTTTCTCGCTATGAATAACTACTTCAGCGGCTTCATATAAATCATGGTCTGCGTGCAATGAGGTAAAGTCATGATTAGCTAGCGTCATTAAACTCTCGTTATCATGCGCTTTTATCAGATCATTAACCGCAACTTCACCGATTAAGCTACCTTTACGGCTCACCAAATAAATAACTTCGCTGTATTGCGGTAAGCCTTTGTGTAGCAGCTTTTTAGCGCCACCCGCAGTGAGTTTGTCTGACACCTTTAAAAAATCAAACCCAATCCAGTGACCTAATTGCTCTGGCGTATATTGCTGAGCCAGTTCGTATTGCTTAGTTTGTGCTTCATCGAGTTGTTTTTTAGCGTAATCAATAAAACGTTGTGGAATAACTTCTTCTAACTCAAGTAGCTCTTCAACATTTACTTCGTCTAATAATTTAAATCCGGCACTGTCATCTAGTGTTTGTAGTAACCATAAACAGCTATCTTCACTTAAATTAACAAAAATTTCGTGCTGCGTGTCTTCATCTAATAAATGCCAAATTTCAAGACGCTGCTCTTTAGGGATCGCCTCAAACAATAAAGATAAGTGCTCAGTTGATAAAGTTTGCTGAGCATCTATTAGTAATTTATTTTTGCGCTCAGTGGTATCACACTGCAATAAGTCATTTATGAGTTGTGGTAACTGATCAACCGGATACTCTATCATTTAAAAACCCTAAAATAGTCGTTTCACTATAAATTTACTGTAATAAGTAAGTACTTATTAATGAGATTAGCTAGGATCTGTTTGTCTTTCGAGGTTGAACACGTTTCAATCCAAAAGATCAACAGACCCTTATAGTGTACATTAGTCGCTAATAAAAATATTAAAAAATCGCTTTGCTGTTAAATATTTATAGATGTAGCAGGCTATAAACTATTGCGCTTTAGCTAAAAATAAAGCAAAAAAAAGCCGTAACTAAATAAGTCACGGCTTCTAAAAGCAATTAATAGCTAAATATTATTTATATTTTAAACTGACCGACTAAATCACCTAAGTTTTGACCTCGTCCCGCTAAGTGCTGACTTACCGAAGAGGTCGTTTTACTCGATTGCGTTAATTCATTCACAATTTCTTGAATTGCATAAACGTTACGGTTTATCTCTTCTGTAACGCTACTTTGCTCAGTAGCTGCGGTGGCAATTTGTGTACTCATATCGTTAATTGTTGTTACCGATGTAGTAACCGCACCTAAACTTTCAGATATAGCGCGTGAAGACTCTACAGAGCGGTTACAGCTTTGTTGACTCGCTTGCATGGCTCCTACAGCCGCAGTAACTAAGTTATGTAATTCGCTAAGCATTTCATTAATTTCTAATGTGCTATCTTGGGTTCTGCTCGCTAAACTTCTAACTTCATCAGCCACCACCGCAAACCCACGACCTTGCTCACCTGCGCGTGCCGCTTCAATTGCCGCATTTAATGCCAGTAAGTTAGTTTGCTCAGCAATCCCCCCTATGACACTCAATACGCTATTAATCTTTTTAGATTGTTCACTTAACGAGTTAACCTGCTCTGCGGCTTGGTTAATTTCGCCCATTAAGTTTGAAACTTCACTCAATGAAACATCCACACAATCTTGCGCATTAGCCACTTCTTTTGTTGCCGCCTGCGTTGATACCGCAACTTGTGTGGTATTTTGCGCAACTTCATGTGAGGTTGCTGACATTTCGGTAATCGCCGTTGCCACTAAATCGGTTTCATGGTTATGCTTTAATAACTTGTCTTCTATCAGTAATGTTTGCGTATTAATATCTGAGGAGGCTGTTTTAACGTCACTTGTTACATCAACCACGCCGGCAATAATACTGTGTAGCTTGCTCACAAATACATTGAAAGATTCACCTAACTGACCAATTTCATCATGGGTATCTATTTCTAAGCGTCGGGTTAAATCCCCCTCCCCTTTAGCAATATCATCTAAGCTTTGCACCATACGTTTGATCGGTTTTAGCATATTGTTAGAAGCATACAACGCACCGGCTGCTGCTAAACCAAGAAGCAGAAGTGATATTAAAACCAAAGTGGTCATTTTTTCGCTTAAATGGCGCTCCATAGTTGCTTGATACTTTACCAGCTCAGCTTCAATATCATCCATATAAGTGCCAGTTCCAATCATCCAATTAGTACCTGGGATCATGGCAGCATAGCCAATTTTTTCGACTAAGCCTGTGGTATTGGGCTTTTGAAAATGATAAGTAAACGAGCCACCGCCCTTACGCGCTTGTTCAAGTAGGCCAACCACTATTTTTTTACCGTTTGGGTCGGTCATCCCTATTTTATTTTGACCTTCTATTGCATCACCCAGGAATGCATGAAAAACACTAATACCATCGGTATCATAAATAAAGTAGTAACCATCTTCGCCAAAAGTTAAATCTCGCAACGCATTTTTTGCGTCTTGTTCATTACCTTGTGCTAATTGGTATTGCACTATTTGAGAACCAATTTCTATTTCTGTTTTTAATAGAGTCTGTTTATCAGCAATTAATTTAGTTTTGAACTCATTAAAGTTTTGCTGTTGATTCTGCTTCTCTAAATAATAAGAGCCCGCCATAAAACTGATTAGTAATACTATCAATGGTAAAACAGCCAACAATAGCAATTTGTTTTTTAAGCTTAAATTACCCATTATTTCTCCAATTAACATTATAAGCCATTAAGCTTTTTATTTTGCAGCCGCTTAGCAGCTAAGTTTCCATTGTTTATATTACTGACAACAGCGCCACACTTGTATACAAATTAAGCACAAACAGAGTTAATTCGCAATTTAATATACTCGTATGCTAGTAAAGCACACTAGAAACAACTTTTTAACTAGGCAATAGTATAAATATAGTAATAAACAACTGATTTAGTTCCTTGTTTTAAATCCCTACTAGAACACAATTTGTTAAACTTACTCAAAGCTAAATTAACCTTACTAACGCTATCTTAGCGTAAATTAAAATTAAACATTGGCCATCACACAAAGGTCTTGCTTTCTGAGTTAAAACACAAATAATGAAGCAACTAACCACTGGGTAAGAATGAGGAAAATGAGTTATATACTAACCACCCAATGCGCAGACGATATAGGCTTAATCGCCAAAATTACCGGACTGTGTAATCAGCATAATTTAAATATTATTCGTAACAACGAATTTGTTGATAAAGATGCACAACGCTTTTTTATGCGCACAGAGCTTACAGGCGAACCACATGCTGAGTTTTTGTCACAACTTCGCGACGTATTACCAGCTGGCGCAGAAGTGGCACTGCACGGCGAAGAAAAAACCAAAGTGGTACTATTAGCCACAAAAGAAGCTCATTGCTTGGGCGGCATGTTATTAAAGCAATTTGAACAAGCTCTAAACATAGAGATACTCGCCGTTATCGCTAACTACCCTACTCTAGAGCCTCTAGTGAAAGGGTTTAATATTCCTTTTCATGTGGTTTCTCATGAAGGACTTACGCGCAGTGAGCACGACGAAAAAGTCGGTGACTTAATTGCCAGCTATAACCCTGACATTATTGGCCTAGCTAAATACATGCGTATTTTAAGCCCTGAATTTGTGGGTCGTTTTGAGGGTAAAATCATTAATATTCATCACTCATTTTTACCTGCTTTTATTGGTGCAAAACCGTATCACCAAGCATTTGAACGTGGTGTGAAAATTATTGGTGCCACGGCTCACTTTGTTAATAATGAGCTAGACGAAGGCCCGATTATTTTACAAGACGTATCGAGTGTGACTCATGCGAATACAGCTGAGATGATGGCTAAAATGGGTAAAGATGTAGAGAAAACGGTGTTTTGTAAAGCACTGCAACTAGCATCAGAGCATAAGCTGTTTATTAATGGCAATAAAACCGTCGTATTTTCATAATTAGCTTTATATAACTATTAAAAATGCCAGCTAACAAGCTGGCATTTGTTTATCCAATATAACTAAACCTGAACATTGATTAAGAGACTTTATTAAAACAAAGTAAATTTACGTATCAGCTGTTTTCTATTGCAAGTAAATTCAACCTAATAGAACCGAAAATAGAGCCTTTTTTTAGATTTATATCATTATTTTACTCGACCTTTACTATCAACTTCCACGGCCAAAATATGCAATTTTCCTCTTGGCAAAACCATTCACTTTATGGATTAGCTGAAATACCAGGTTATTTACTATACTCCCTTTTAAGCAATAACAACTTTTAAGAGATTTAACTTATCATATTCAAGTAACCTTAAGCTGAACAATATTATTGATATATAATCAGAAATTAAGCAATAATGTATGCATTATTTTAGCTATGCTGATATTCCCTTTTTAGGGTTACTATTTATGAGGAGCATTTGATGGCTTTTGATTACGGATCAATCGATCTTGGACTAAAAAACCCTTTCAAACTGGAAGGTAAAGTAAAAGCAATAAGAGGGCTTATTGAATCTGTTGTTGGCATCAGCTTGCTTGTTATCGCGTCTAGCTCTGTAAAAGAAGATGCAACAGCAGGTTGGATCTTAATGATATTTGGTATGTTAATACTCGCCCTAGGAATTCGGACTTTATCAGGTGGTATTTATGCAACGCTTAAGTACTTCGTAGGTAGAAACCACCCGACATCGTTGGCGTTTAATTTTAGTAAGTCACAAACCTCAACTGCACAAGAAGAAAAAAACGAGGTAGCCTACACTGCGCAAACATTAGAAGAAATGCTTGTTGGTCGCAAAAACAGTACTTTTAAAGAACCAAATGGCTTTTTATCGCGTTTGCTACATAGTTTAGTACCAAAACTATTATTTTTACCCTACCCAATACGTAATGTTGCCCAACGTTTATTTGGCTCATGGATAAGCACACTGGTTGCTCTTATCGCTTACGCATTGGTCGCCTTTGTGTCACTGTCTGGTTTTACCGGTGAAGCTGGCGAACTAGCTTTTCCAATATATAGTGCCATATTAATGTTTTATGTGCTATTTTCTTGGCGCTCTTCTGGCAAACCTATTTCACGTAATGCAGAGAAAAATATTGAAGCCTTAGGTACTGGTGCTCTTGCTAAAATCATTTCTTTATCCTTTATATTGCCCATTGCTATAGGCCTGTCTATGTCGTGGATAATGCAGGAACAGCGCATAAGCAAACAACAAATAGACAATTGGCTTGAGCAATTACCCAATCTTAACGCGGGCCTCTATTTAACCGCCATTATTATTTTAGCTACACTTAGTTGTGCACTTGTTTTTGTGATGATAAAAGCGCGTTTAAACGAAGTGACACCAAGCGCTGAAGTATCAGAACTACGTGAAAATTGGCAAGAGTCTGTTCATCCAGATGAAATTTTTATAAATCTTGATAACTTAGTAATGGCTAATCGCCGTTATAAAGAAGTACCTAATAGGGTTTATCGTGAGCTAGATCCTAAACTACAAGAGCAAATTGAAGGAAAAGGCGGGTTTAAAGGCGAAATGATTCAAGAAATTCAGCCTAAACTACACACAATGGATTTAGGTAAGCACTTTAACCTTTCTCGTTTAGTTGCGTTAATTAGTGGTAACTTACTCTACATTGTAGCGCTTACCTTTACTGTGTTGCTTGCTTACTCTTTTATTAATATTTACCACTATATTGACGCTGCTAATATAAATAGTATTGAACAAGCCTTTAATAATAAAAATATTATTGAGTTTAGTGAGCTGTTAATGGCAAGTGTTCATTTATTGCTTATCGGCATGTTAGTTAAAGCATTTGCTCAGCTGCTGAGCAATAGTGCCCATTTATTTTTTGCTGAAATGCAATTTGAATCTTTACTCGTGTACTTCAAGTGCGAGGGTACATTTACTGAGTCAAAAATATCAACGGGCACCGGTATTCATGATAGCACACGCTCGGAAAATACCTTGGTACGTAGCAGCATAACGCCTTGGGTGATTGTTTCGCGCATTGTTTCTACAACCTTTGCAGCTACAGGCATGAAAAACCTCGAGCATCCTCGACATATTATGGAAATGCATAAAGATGAAGGTCAATTACAAGCAATCAAAAAAGATGTAATTGCATTTTTGAAAGACCGAGAATCAATTGCCTCTATCACTAGCGAACGCGATTTAGGCAATGCATCTCAACTGCACCAGTTAAACCAGCAAACACGGGCTATGCCTATGCAGCCAGCTTTAACCAAAGATGATGAGGAAGCCGCTGGTTTTTTACGTCAGGAAGACGATTTAGCGTCTGAGCCAAAAACCTAGCTTATCTATATGCCACCTTATTATTAGGTGGCATCTTTCCACACTAAATCCCCCTCTCTACACATTGAGTAAATGTAATTCCCCCCTGCAAGCGCATTAAAGACAGGGAGGGGATGAGGAAAATAAGTAATACACTAACCAATTAATACGCAGACGATATAGGCTTAGCCAAAATTACCAAACTCTGTAATCAGTATAATTTAGATATTATTAGGCCTTGTTGATAAAGATGCACAACGCTTTTTATGAGAGCAGAACTCACAGGCTAATCTCGCAGCGATTTTTATCATAACTTTGCGAAGGGTTTCCTGCTAACGTCAAAGAGGCACTGCACGGCGAAGAAAAAACCAAAGTTGTATTATTAGCTCCAAAAGAAGCCTTTGTTTAGGCGGCATGTTATTAAACCAATTTGGTAATACTCTAGCTGTTTATTAATGGCAATAAAACCGTCGTATTTTCATAATTAGCTATATAATAAACCTTACTTAACTAGGGTGTGTAATACGTTGGTGCTCCAGGGCCTACTGGCATACCTAAAACAAATACCCATAAGTAAAACAGTACCACCCAGCCAACAAAGAAGATTAAGCTGTATGGCAACATAGTGGCTACCAAAGTACCTATTCCCATGTCTTTTTTGTATTTAGTGGCAACCGCAAGGATTAAACCAAAGTAACTCATCATCGGGGTAATTAAGTTAGTTACTGAATCACCAATACGATAAGCCGCTTGAATTGTTTCTGGTGCATAACCAATTAACATCAGCATAGGAACAAAAATAGGGGCTGTTACTGCCCACTGCGCTGACGATGAGCCTAGCGTTAAGTTCACTAAAGCACACATCAAAATAAACAGTACAAATACTTCCGGCCCAGTTAAGCTAAGAGCTTGTAGTAACGCGGCACCGTTAATCGCTAAAATTGTGCCTAAGTTAGTCCATTTAAAAAATGCCACAAACTGCGCAGCAAAAAACACTAATACAATGTACATGCCCATAGAGCTCATACTTTTGCTCATGGCATTGATCACGTCTTTATCATTTTTCATGGTGCCAACCACTCGACCATACACAAAACCTGGAATACCAAAGGTAACAAAAATAAAAACAACAATCCCTTTTAAAAACGGCGAGTGAGCAACTAGACCTGTTTCAGGGTTACGTAAAATACCGTCTGCGGGTACAATCGTCCAAGCGAGCAACAACGAAACAACAAGTAATGAAACTCCAGCCCATTTCAAACCTGACTTTTCTTTGGCAGTTAAACCGGCAATATTATTTTGAGCTAAATCTTCACTGGCTTCATCTGGGTTATATTTACCTAAACGTGGCTCAACAATTTTCTCAGTAACAAGCGTACCTAAAACAGCAATTAGCAATACTGAAATCATCATAAAATACCAGTTCGCTTCAGCGCCTACTTGGTAAGTTGGGTCAATCATTTGTGCTGCAGGCGTCGTAATACCCGCTAATAACGGATCGATAGTACCCAGTAATAAGTTAGCACTATAGCCACCCGATACACCAGCAAACGCTGCAGCAAGGCCTGCAAGCGGGTGACGACCTAAACTATGAAATATCATTGCCGCTAGGGGGATCAATACTACATAACCCAGCTCAGATGCTGTGTTTGATAAAATAGCAGCGAATACCACCATAAAGGTAACTAAGCGTTTAGATGCACCCATAACCATGCCACGCATTGCCGCAGACAATAATCCTGAATGCTCGGCAACACTTACACCTAATAGCGCTACTAGCACCGTGCCCAGTGGCGCAAAGCTGGTAAAGTTAGTTACCAATCCCGTTACAATACGCTGTAAGCCCTCGGCACTGAGTAAGCTAACTACTTCAATTACACCATCTGGATCGCGCCCAGCAGAGCCCTCAGGGCGAGGATCGATAGCACTAAGTCCAAACCAATCAGCAACGCCACTAAATAAAATAATGGCAATACAAAACAGCGCGAATAAGGTAATTGGATGGGGAAGCATATTCCCTAAAAATTCTACCGTGGCTAAAAATCGATTAAACCAACCGCCCTTTGCGGCCTGATTTTCATCTTGGGATGTGTGTGGTGAGTCCATTGAGTCTGACATACCATGCTCTCTTAATTACAAAATGCCCGTAACCTAGCATTATTTTCTGAGCAGGTCATGTAATAAAGATGAATGACTTGTTATCCCATGGTAATTAACTGATGGGTTTGTTGTGATGGGGTTACAAAAAAGAGGCTCTCGCCTCTTATTTAGTCTGCTTAAGCTTGCTCTATGGGTTCTAGTTGTAGTTTTGCAGCAATTAAAACAGCTTGAGTTCGATTATAAACACCGAGTTTTCTAAATATGGCAGTGATGTGAGCTTTGACTGTGGCTTCTGAAATGTGAAGTTCGTACGCAATTTGTTTATTCAGTAAACCTTCGTGCAAATATTGTAATACGCGGTATTGCTGTGGAGTGAGTGATGCCACTTGTGCAGCAATTTCTCTATCTGCGCCTTCTATTTCAGCCACTTTACTTTTTAGTTCGGTTGGCAGCCAAGTATCGCCTTCGAGTATTTGGTTAATTGCGTTGGCAATATCGTCAGATGATGATGACTTAGGAATAAACCCCATTGCCCCATAACCCATAACTTTCGAAACAATATTTACATCTTCACTACCCGAAACCACCGCAATAGGTAAGCTTGGGTAATCTTCACGTATACGGATCAAGCCGTATAAGTCACCGTTACCTGGCATGTGTAAATCTAGTAGTAATATATCAAGATCTTCTTGTTCGCTTAACACCTTCAATGTACTATCAAAATCCGCTGATTCAAATACTTCTAAACCTGCAAACTTTACACTCAAAGCGCCCTTTAGTGCTTCACGAAATAACGGATGATCGTCCGCTATTAAAAACTGACTCATTGTTCACTCCCAAAAATTCGGCTGCTATCCAACAGACAACAGCCGATATACTACGTTTAGAATCAACTTCTAATCAAGCTTTTAACGCGAAATTAACGATTTAATCGATTTTCTACTAGCTCATCAACCACTGACGGATCCGCAAGTGTTGAGGTATCACCAAGCTGTTGGTGCTCATTTGCCGCGATTTTACGTAAAATACGACGCATAATTTTGCCAGAACGTGTTTTTGGTAAACCTGGCGACCACTGAATCATATCTGGTGATGCTATTGGGCTTAGTTCTTTACGTACCCAATTACGGATCTCTTTTGTTAGCTCATCACTCACCGTTACACCCTCGTTAGGAGTTATGTAAACGTAAATACCCTGGCCTTTAATATCATGCGGGTAGCCTACTACTGCCGCTTCAGCTACAGCTTCATGAGCAACTAACGCGCTTTCAATTTCCGCAGTACCTAAACGGTGCCCAGATACATTAAGTACGTCATCAACGCGTCCTGTGATCCAATAATCACCGTCTTCATCACGACGACAACCGTCACCAGTAAAGTACACACCAGGATAAGCGCTAAAGTAGGTTTGTTCAAAGCGCTCGTGATCGCCATACACAGTTCGTGCTTGTGAAGGCCAGCTATCTAAAATAACTAGGTTTCCTTCAACAGCGCCCTCTAATGTATTACCTCCAGCATCAAATAATGCCGGTGCAATACCAAAGAATGGGCGAGTTGCAGAGCCAGGTTTCATATCGGTTGCACCTGGTAATGGCGCAATCATGATGCCACCGGTTTCGGTTTGCCACCACGTATCTACAATTGGGCAGTTAGATTTACCAATTTTCTCAAAGTACCAAGTCCACGCTTCTGGATTGATTGGCTCACCCACAGAACCTAAAATGCGCAAGCTATCGCGATGTGAGCTGGCAATCGGCTCTTCGCCTTTGGCCATCAATGCACGAATGGCAGTAGGTGCTGTGTATAAAATTGTCACGTTATGTTTATCAACCACTTCACCCATACGACCTGCTGTTGGGTAAGTCGGTACGCCTTCAAATACGACTTGCGTACACCCATTAACGAGCGGCCCGTAAGCAATATAACTATGACCTGTGATCCAGCCAACGTCAGCACTACACCAAAAAATATCATCGTCTTTTAAATCAAAAATGTATTCGTGGGTCATAGATGAATAGACTAAATAGCCACCGGTGGTATGTACCACACCTTTAGGCTGACCTGTAGAACCCGATGTATACAGAATAAACAGCGGGTCTTCAGCATTCATGTGTTCAGGTTCGCACTCTGGCGCTTGATCTGCAACTAAGTCATGCCACCAAATATCATGGTCGTGCCAATCAACATCGCCTGATGTTAGTTTATGTACCACTACATGTTCAACAGTGGTGACTGAATCTTGTAATACGGCTTCATCTACATTGGCTTTGAGCGGCACACAGTTACCTGCACGTCGGCCTTCATCTGACGTGATCACCACTTTAGCGCCCGAGTCGTTAATACGATCCGCAATAGCTGACGGTGAAAAACCACCAAAAATAACTGAATGAATTGCGCCTATACGGGCACAAGCTTGCATTGCGTATATAGCTTGCGGGCTCATTGGCATATAAATGGCTACACGGTCACCTTTTTTAACACCTAATTTTTTTAAACCATTGGCAAACTTTGCCACTTCATCATGTAGCTGTTGGTAGGTGATATTTTCGCTTTGTGAAGGATCATCACCTTCCCAAATTAATGCTACTTTATCCGCTTTTGTTTTTAAGTGACGATCAATACAGTTATAAGAGGCATTAAGGTAGCCATCTTCATACCATTTAATATTAATATGGCCTTTGTCAAATGAAGTGTTTTTTACTTTTGAATATGGAGTAAACCAGTCAAGACGCTTACCGTGCTCAGCCCAAAAACCTTCAGGGTCCTCAATAGACTGTTTATACATCGTATTATATTTTTCATTATCGACGAACGCTGCGTTTTTAATGTGCGCAGGAACTGGATAGATACTTTGTGACATATTAGTCTCCAATTTATATTACTTGCCTTAGGCTTTTCATCAAGGATTACTCAGCAGTGCACTATTAAATATTAGACATTAGTTGTATCTGAGTTCAAACAACGATTATCTTATCTACAACCCTTATGGCTACACTCTATTTACATAAAAAACATACTATTAAATAAAAGTATATGAACACTCAATAATTATTAAACCTTAGTCTAATAGACTAATGGTTGATTGAGTAAATTGTGTACATATACAACAGTAGTTTAAATATTTAAAAACTTTGATTGTTTATTAATAATTCGTATTTACTAACAAATTAGATTAAAGATAATTAAATTCAATCTGTTAGTACTATATAAGTAACACACATTAATACATATCATAAGCAAACAACATACAACTAGTAGCCTATAAAAGGACGCAACAATGAAATTTACTCCAATTAAAACACTGGCAGCCAGTGCTGTATTATGTGCTTTAACAAGCACGGCTTATGCCGCAACAGCTGCAAAAATAGGTGATACCGAATTCACCTACGGTGGATACATTAAACTCGACGCAATGTGGAGTGACTACTCAGCAGGTGCGCCTGCAGGCACCAGTGTTGGCCGTGACTTTTATGTACCAAGTACATTAACCGTTGGCAGCGATAATAACTCAGATGCTGTATTTGATATGCACGCGCGTGAATCTCGCTTTAACTTTGGTACGTCTACACTTTTAGATAATGGCAAAACGGTTAAAACTAAAATAGAACTAGACTTTTTAGCTTCTGCCCCAGGCGGTAACGAGCGTGTGTCCAATTCATATTCTCCGCGTATTCGCCATGCATTTATCTCATATGATGGCTGGTTATTTGGTCAAACATGGTCAAACTTTCAAAACGTCGGTGCATTACCAGAAGCGCTTGATTTTGTTGGCCCAGCTGAGGGCACTGTATTTGTGCGCCAAACTCAAGTTAAATACACTACGGGTGCATGGTCATTCTCGTTAGAGAACCCAGAAAGCACAATTACTACAGCTGGCGGTGGCATGGCCGTGACTGATGATGCCTCATTACCTGACTTTACCGCACGCTACACCCATAATGCTGATTGGGGTAACTTTGTAGTAACAGCCCTTGCTCGTCAACTGACCTACAAAGTAGCCGGTGTTGATGCCGATGAAACCTCATTTGGTGTTAGTGCATCGGGTATGGTGAAGCTTGGTGAAGACAATCTAAAATTTATGCTTACCCAAGGTAAAGGACTAGGTCGTTATGTGGGTCTAAACGTAGCTCATGGTGCGGTTCTCAATGGTGATGACCTAGATGCGATTGATTCAACCTCTGGCTTTGTAGCGTATCAGCATAAATGGAATAGCCAATGGCGTTCAACTTTCTTATATTCATTTTTCAGTGCTGATAACAACACTGACTTACTCGCCCTTACGGGCGATCCAACTAAATCAAGCCAAAGCTACAGTGCTAACATTTTATACTCACCAGTTAAACGCTTAACTTTTGGTGCTGAGTTTAAGCATGCCGAGCGCGAGCTTGAAAGTGGCGTAGATGGCGATCTAGATCGTTTACAATTTTCTGTAAAGTATGCGTTTTAATTTCCTAACCAATTAAAATACTGATTTACTTCCTGAGCGGCTTCGGCCGCTTTTTTTGTTTTTAACCAGAACTCAAGTTAACCAAACCCATGCGCTTTACTTAAAAAATATCAAAGACGTGTAAAACATCCATCAAACGCAATTGCAAATCACTCTCATTTAGATTAAATTACTTCCACATTTAATCTTATGGGAAACATAATGCTGCACAAACAAAAAGGCTTTGTATTTAAACTGAGTCTACTTACTTCACTGGTTTTATCTGGATATGCTGTTGCAAACGACACGCAAGACGACCTACCTTTAGAAAAAATTGCTGTTTATGGGCAACATCATAAAAACTATATTACTGAAGAAGCGCAGTCTGCGACTAAGCTAGGCTTAACAATTAAAGAAACTCCGCAATCAATTTCTGTTGTTTCACGCGCGTTGATGGATGATTTTTCACTTGATGATATTAATGCGGTATTAGAAAGCACCCCAGGCGTAACAGTAGAGCAAATAGAAACCGATCGTACTTACTTTAAAGCCCGTGGGTTTGACATAACCAACTTTTTGATTGATGGCTTAGGGACACCGCAAAATTCCGGTTCAATTCAAGGTACACTAGATACTGCAATTTATGATCGCGTTGAAATTGTACGTGGTGCCAATGGCATGATGACTGGTGCAGGTAACCCATCTGCGACTATTAATATGGTGCTAAAAAAACCAACCTACACAACGCAAGCTAATGCATCGGCTTCTTATGGTTCGTGGAATAACAAACGTGTAGATATTGATGTTTCCACACCGATTAACGATGAACACGCTGTTCGTGCTGTATTTACTAAGCAAGATAAAGAGTCGTACCTAGATCGTTACGAAACCGATAAGACCATTGCCTACCTTGCCTATGAGGGTAAGCTAACTGACGATACACTACTAAGCATTAACTATGTAAACCAGCAAAAAGATGCCGATAGCCCTCTATGGGGCGCGTTACCGCTTTATTACACTGATGGTTCACCAACTGATTATGATGAGTCAACTAGTACAGCTGCAGATTGGTCGTATTGGGATAATAGCGCTGAACGTATCTATGTAACACTTGAGCAAAACTTATCAGCGACTTGGGTTGCTAAAGCCCGTTATGCCCATATAAAAAATGAACAAAATTCTGAGTTATTTTATGTATATGGCACCCCAGATAAAGAAACTGGTTTAGGTTTAACCGGCTATGCGAGTCGTTATGATTACAAAGACACACAAGATTTGTTTGATTTATATGCCAGCGGAAAGTTTGAGCTATTTTCTTTAGAGCACGACTTATCATTCGGTATTAGCCAAGCAAACATGGACTTTAATGACCAATCGCTTTATGACTACAGCACAGGAAATGGTTTCCCTGCGATGCCTGATTTAGCGACTTGGGATGGGATAGCACCAGAAGCAACACTGGTTGATAAACCTAACGGCAGTGATGTACAAAATACACAAAGATCGGCCTATGTTTCAACTCGTATAAAACTAGCAGAACCATTAAGCATTTTGGCTGGCGTACGCTATACCGACTGGGAAACTAAAGGTACTGCTTATAGTGTAGTGCAAACCCGCGATGACTCAGAGGTTATTCCTTACATTGGTACTGTGTACGATTTTACCGAGTCATTATCAGCTTACGCTAGCTACACAGAAACGTTTGTGCCACAAAAAGAATTAGACATTAACGCTGAACAACTGGCTCCTGTTATTGGTAAAAGTGCTGAAGTTGGTTTAAAAGCACAACTTTTAGATGAACAAGTATTTGTAACACTGGCCTATTTTGATGCTAAGCAAGATGGACTTGCTGTTGCACTTCCGGGCTCCCTTCCAAGCGATACGCGTTATTACGCTGCAGATGGTATTAACAGTGATGGTTTCGAAATTGAATTAAGCGGTCGCTTAACTGATGATTTAAGTGCCAGCATCAGCTTTAGTAATTTAAGTATTGATGGTGATGAACTCGTTAAAGATTACACCCCAGAAAACCAATTAAAAATGGCAGCCACTTATCAAGTGCCATTTATTGATGGTTTAACCTTAGGTGCTAATTACCGCTGGCAAGATTCTATTAGCCGTGTGCAAGTAAAAGATCCAGCAGGCAACGCATTGGCAACTACAAAACAAGATGCTTATGGCTTATTAGATTTAATGGCCACCTACGAAATTACTCAAAACGTCGGTGTTACCTTTAATGTTAATAACAGTACTGATGAAAAGTACATAAACAGCCTTTATTGGGAGCAAGGTTACTACGGGGCACCGCGTAACTACTCATTGTCAGTTAACTGGCAGCTATAAAGCTAACTAGGCTTTAAGTCACTTTATAGCAAACAATAAAAAAGCGCTAACCTAATGGTTAGCGCTTTTTTTTAAGCTCGGGTCAAATCAAGCTTTAAAACAAATAGGCTTAAAGGTCGCCTTCATCACCTAATACGTCTTCGCCATCTTCTGGCTCAACCGTTGTTTTTAGCAATAGCATTTCACGTAATTTACCTTCTATTTCATCTGCAATTTCAGGGTTTTCTTTAAGGAACTTAATTGAATTAGACTTACCTTGGCCAACTTTGTTGCCATTATAACTGTACCAAGCACCTGCTTTTTCAACAATTTTATGCTTAACACCTAAATCAATCAGCTCCCCCTGCTTAGAAATACCTTCACCATACATAATGATAAATTCAGCTTGTTTAAACGGCGGTGCCACTTTGTTCTTCACAACTTTAACACGCGTTTCATTACCAACAACCTCGTCGCCTTCTTTTACCGAACCAATACGACGAATATCAATACGTACAGAGGCGTAAAATTTCAGGGCATTACCACCAGTTGTTGTTTCAGGGTTACCAAACATTACACCAATTTTCATACGGATTTGGTTAATGAAAATACATAGCGTGTTTGAGCGCTTAATGTTACCTGTAAGCTTACGTAATGCTTGTGACATTAAACGTGCTTGTAAGCCCATGTGTGAATCACCCATGTCGCCTTCAATCTCAGCTTTTGGTGTTAATGCAGCAACCGAATCGACAATCACTACATCAACCGCGCTTGAGCGCACTAACATGTCACAAATTTCCAGTGCTTGTTCACCCGTATCTGGTTGAGATACCAGTAACTCATCAATGTTAACGCCTAGTTTTTGTGCATAAACCGGATCAAGAGCATGCTCAGCATCAACAAAGGCACAGGTTTTACCTTCTTTTTGAGCTTGCGCGATAACTTGTAATGTTAGCGTTGTTTTACCTGATGACTCTGGGCCATATACTTCAACAATACGCCCCATTGGCAAGCCGCCTATACCTAAAGCAATATCAATACCTAGCGAGCCTGTTGATACAGCGTCAATGTTTAACGCCTTATTGTCACCCAATTTCATGATTGAGCCTTTACCAAATTGACGTTCAATTTGTGATAAAGCTGCGTCCAATGCCTTTTGTTTGTTATCGTTCATTTTACTCTCCAAATCCAGCTAATGCAGACAAGTATACTGTATGAAATCACAGTATCAAGCTAATTTTATTATTTTATCTTCTCTATTATAGTTTTTAAAGAAAATACAATAGCTTGCAGCCTAACTTGTGCCCTATCTCCATCAAATACTTGCTCAAACGCCCAGTGTTTACCGTTAATTTGTAGGCCAAACCACACAAGCCCTACCAGTTTGCCCTCAGTGGCACCACCGGGACCTGCAATTCCTGAAATAGCAATGCCAATATCAGCATTAGCCGCCTTACATGCGCCTGCTGCCATCTCAATGACTGTTTGTTCGCTCACCGCGCCAAATTCCTCTAGGGTATCACGCTTCACATTGAGTAATTCATGCTTGGCGTTATTGCTATAAGTGACAAATGCACGGTCAATATATGCTGAGCTGCCTGGGGTATCGGTAAGCGAATAACTCACTCCACCACCAGTACATGATTCAGCGGTAGTGATCCATAAGCGTTTATCCGTTAAAATAGCGCCTAATTGCGCAGCAAGTGTCTTAATCTCTTGATGTAATTCCATATTCAGCCTTTGGGTAAATACATGTCGTTTGATCTTTATGCACCGCACACTATAAAACAACAAACCCCTATGATGCAGCAGTATCTAAAAATAAAATCAGAGCATCGCGATATTTTATTGTTTTATCGGATGGGGGATTTTTACGAACTCTTTTTTGACGACGCAAAACGCGCCGCGCAATTGCTTGATATTTCACAAACACATCGTGGCAAAGCCGGCGGCGATCCTATTCCTATGGCGGGCGTGCCTTATCATGCAGTAGAAAACTATTTAGCCCGCTTAGTACAAATGGGCGAGTCGGTGGCTATTTGTGAACAAGTGGGCGACCCAGCCACCAGCAAAGGTCCTGTTGAGCGCAAGGTAGTCCGTATTGTCACCCCGGGTACTATTTCTGACGAAGCCTTACTGCAAGAACGCCAAGACAACCTTTTAACCAGTGTTTGGCAAAATAAAAAAGGCCAATACGGTGTTGCGTATCTTGATATCAACTCTGGGCGCTTCAACATTGTTGAAGTTAGTACCGATGAAGCATTTAGCTCAACGCTACAACGCTTAGCGCCTGCTGAATTACTATATAGTGAACACTTTGAAAACACTCATTTAATTGAACATATTAAGGGAGCGCGTCGTCGCCCTGATTGGGAGTTTGACCTTGATACCGCGCAACACTTACTGTGCGAGCAGTTTGGCACCAAAGATTTAGTCGGTTTTGGGGTCGACAAAGCACATAGCGCCTTGGTGGCAGCAGGCTGTTTAATGCAGTACGTAAAAGATACCCAACGCATTGCATTACCGCACATTCGTGCAATTACCCTTGAGCATAATGAACACGCAGTAATTTTGGATGCGCCAACTCGCAAAAACCTTGAACTTACCGTTAATCTATCAGGTGGCTTTGAAAATACCCTTGCCCAAGTGCTTGATAAAACAGCCACAGCGATGGGCTCGCGATTACTTAAGCGTCGTATTCATACCCCTATTCGTAATAAAGACGAGTTAAACTCTCGTCTAAATGCCATTAGTGCTATTTTAGATGTGCAATTATGCAGTGAGCTGCATGACGCGCTCAAAGAGATTGGTGATATAGAACGTGTAATTGCTCGCTTGGCATTACACACGGCTCGCCCACGTGATTTAACAAGGCTTCGTAGTGCGCTTCAAGCATTAGCACCGCTGCATAGCTTATTAAACGATGCCACAGATGCGCGTATTTCTCATATTATAGCCCACTCTAAAGAGCTTCCTGAGCTTCAAGCATTACTTGAACGTGCAGTGATTGATAACCCACCGGTGTTAATTCGTGATGGCGGTGTTATTGCGCCAGGGTATAACAGCGAACTTGATGAGTGGCGTAATTTAAGCCAAGGTGCCACCGATGTGCTTGAACAGCTAGAGCAGCGCGAACGTGAACGTACAGGTATTAGTACACTTAAGATTGGTTATAACCGAGTGCATGGCTTTTTTATTGAAGTGAGCCGCGCCAACTCGCACTTAGTGCCTGCAGATTACATTCGTCGTCAAACATTAAAAAATAACGAGCGCTATATAATCCCAGAACTAAAAGAACACGAAGACAAAGTTCTCGGCAGTCAATCAAAAGCGCTGGCCCTTGAAAAACAATTATACGAACAGTTATTTGAGTTTATTGCTCCGCATATTGAGCAACTACAAATAATGGCCTCGGTCATTGCCGATTTAGATGTACTGAACAATTTAGCAGAGCGTGCCCAAACACTTAATTATGCCAAACCTGAGCTTTGCGATAACGATAATATCAGCATTAAACAAGGCCGCCACCCTGTGGTAGAGCAGGTAATGAAAGACCCGTTTATTGCCAACCCTGTGGAACTCAATAACCAGCGTAAAATGTTGATTATTACCGGCCCTAACATGGGCGGTAAATCAACCTACATGCGCCAAACTGCCCTTATTGTGCTTATGGCACATATTGGCTGTTACGTTCCTGCCGATAGCGCTAAAATTGGTAATATAGATAGAATATTTACCCGTATTGGCGCCAGTGACGACTTAGCATCTGGGCGTTCAACCTTCATGGTTGAAATGACCGAAACCGCGGCAATTTTAAATAATGCCACTGCACAATCATTGGTATTAATGGATGAAATAGGCCGAGGAACCAGTACTTACGATGGTTTATCACTGGCGTACGCTACGGCTGATCACCTCGCTTCAAAAATCGCGGCTAAAACTTTGTTCGCAACCCATTACTTTGAACTCACTGAGCTTGCAGAACAAACGCCTGGGCTGGTTAATGTGCACCTAGATGCCATTGAACACAACGATACCATTGCCTTTATGCACACGGTATTAGATGGTGCCGCAAGTAAAAGTTTTGGTTTGCAAGTAGCGGCACTGGCCGGGGTGCCTAAAGCAGTTATTGCCCAAGCTAAACAAAAGCTAAGCTTGCTTGAAAACCATCAAAGTGTCACCACAGTCACTACAGAGCAACAGGTTTTACCGTTTGATAGTGAACCGCAAATAATTCAGCCTAGTGAGCTTGAGCAACAAATGAGCGCAATAGACCCTGATAACCTATCACCGCGTCAGGCGCATGAACTGCTTTATAAATTAAAAGCACTGCTTTATACGTAAACAGCCCGGCTTAAAAAAGCCGGGCTATATTCATTTTTCTGTGTGTTTAGATTAAGCGAACTGTTCAAATAAGCTTTTGGTACTTAAGCCTTCTTGTTGCAAAATATCTTTTAACCGACGTAGCGCCTCAACCTGTATTTGGCGAACTCGCTCACGGGTTAAGCCTATTTCACGGCCAACATCTTCAAGGGTTGAGGGTTCATAGCCTAGTAAACCAAACCGACGTGCCAGTACTTCGCGTTGCTTAGGGTTTAACTCACCTAACCAGTCAATAATATGCGTATTCATATCGTTGTTTTGTACTTCACCTTCAGGGCCTACATTTTTTTCATCGGCTATCACATCTAATAATGCACTGTCATTCTCGCTACCAATGGGCATATCTACAGAGGCTATTTTTTCATTTAGGCGTAGCATTTTAGTAACGTCTTCGACCGGTCTATCTAAGCTTTCTGCAATTTCTTCTGCGGTAGGCTCATGATCAAGCTTTTGCGTTAGCTCACGTGCTGTACGTAAATAAACGTTAAGCTCTTTAACAACATGAATAGGCAAACGAATAGTACGCGTTTGATTCATTATCGCCCGCTCAATGGTTTGACGTATCCACCATGTAGCATAAGTAGAAAATCGAAAACCACGTTCAGGATCAAACTTTTCAACCGCTCTAATGAGTCCTAAGTTACCTTCTTCAATTAAATCGAGTAGAGCAAGCCCACGATTGTTATACCTGCGCGCAATTTTCACAACCAAGCGTAAGTTACTTTCAATCATGCGTTTACGGGAAGCTTCACAGCCTTTAAGCGATTTTCGTGCAAAAAAGACTTCTTCTTCGGCACTTAATAGAGGGGAAAAACCAATTTCGCCTAGGTATAACTGAGTGGCGTCGAGGTTTTTAGTGACTTCTTCTTTAACAAATACGTCTTCATCTTCCACGTCATCAAGTAGTTGCGTTGGATCTTCAACTTTTGAATCGTCAAACTTATCATCAGTGGGGGTTTTCTCAGCTTTTGCTACATCAGCCATAAGACTTCTCCTGAGCAAGCTATCAATAACTTTATGATTAAGGTCTGTAGTCGTTTTATTAGCTTTTGCTGTATTAGCCATGAGCCTTCTCCAGAACAATCAATCAACACCTTTAGTTCAGGGTAGGTATTTAGCAGGGTTAACAGCTTTTCCTCGATAACGAATTTCAAAACGAAGTGCCGTTACTGAAGACTCTGAATTACCAATTTCTGCTATTTTTTGTCCCGCCTTCACTGTTTGCTTTTCTATAACAAGTAACTTTGAGTTATGTGCATAAGCACTTAGGTAATCATCATTATGTTTCAATATAATTAAATTACCGTAACCTCTTAGTGCACTACCCGCATAGACTACCGTTCCTTGAGCAGCGGCGAATACTGCCGACCCCTTTTTATTAGCAATCTGTAGGCCTTTATAACCGTTTTCTTTGTTAGAAAAGCGTTGGATTATTTTACCTTTAGCAGGCCAAAACCAACTCAACTTTCTGTTTGCAGAACCTTGAGACTTGCTAATTTTTTGGTTAGCTTGTTTTTGAACATACCTTCGTTTTTTCGGCTTATCAAGCTCTTTCTTTGATTTTTTGTTACTTTTTTGTAAATTAGGTGGCTTTTTAGCTGGGTGTTTTTGATTCGTTTTTGCTGTAACTCTTGGCTTACTTGGTTCTAAAAGAGAAATAACCTGACCAGGAACAATAATGTAAGGTGATGCAATTGAATTGTTTTTTGCAAGCTCCCTGAAATCTTTTCCGGCACTAAAAGCAATCGAGTAAAGTGTATCGCCTTTTTGTACTGTGTATTTTCCGCCGTTAATATTAATCCGTGAGGGATAGTCATTAATATTATTATTTAAACTGCTTACCGGTGCGGGAACATGGCGAGACGAGCATGCACAGAGAAAAACACTAATAAATAAAGCAACATAACAGCGTATTTGTTTATTCAATGCGTTTTGCCCTCTGCGTTAATAACATTAATATATAGTACTTAACGTAATAAAATGTACGCAACAACAATTAAAGCAACCACAGCCCAGCCAAGCACTTCAATATATTGACGTAATTTTTGCTCCATTTTAACTCCGCCCCATTTCATTAAAGCAGATACTAAAAAGAAACGCGCCCCTCGTCCAACCGCCGATGCAACAATAAAGGGTAAAAACGCCATTTGTAATACCCCTGCACCAATAGTAAATACCTTATAAGGAATAGGCGAAAACCCGGCTAAAAATACCACCCATACGCCATAGTCTTTAAACCATGCAAGTGCCGTATTAAATTTATCTTGCCATTGCATTTGCGCAATAAAAGGCTCTACAACAGGTTCAAATAACCAAAACCCTAGTAGATAACCTAGCACGCCGCCAAGCACAGAAGCTACGGTAGCAAAGCTTGCAAATCGCCATGCTTTACTCGGTTGTGCCAGCGACATAGGCGCTAACATTACATCGGGTGGCACCGGAAAAAAAACCGATTCGGCAAAGCTCATCCCTGCTAAATAACGTTCTGCATGGCGATGCTTAGCCCAAACTAAGGCCATATCATATAACTTGGTAAACAACTTCAAAATGAATTCCTATTCAATATCGCCAGGGACCAAAGGTACAAATCTTACTGGCGCAATTACATGCTCTGTAAAGCTATCGCCTTGGCGAATAACCATGGTTAATTTTTGTTCTACCTCACCAATGGGGGCGAGTAATACGCCTCCATCTGCAAGTTGTGCGAGTAGTTCTGGAGGGATAATCGTTGCCGCAGCGGTCACAATAATGCCATTAAATGGCGCTTGCGATTGCCACCCTTGCCAACCGTCACCGTGTTTCATAGTGACATTATATAAATCGAGCTGATGTAATCGACGCTTTGCTTGCCATTGCAAAGCTTTTATACGCTCAACCGAATACACCTTATCAAAGGTTTTAGCCAGTACCGCGGTTTGATAGCCGGATCCGGTACCAATTTCTAACACTTTACTTTTCACGCCGGCTAAACGCATCAATTCGGTCATACGGGCAACAATGTAAGGCTGAGAAATAGTTTGTCCTTGCCCTATCGGTAGCGCCGTATTTTGATACGCTTTGTGCTTTAGTACATCATCAATAAAAATATGCCGAGGAATTTGCGAAATCGCCTTTAAAACCTCCTTATCTTCTACGCCCTCTCGTTGTAATAGATCTGAAAGCGCTTGTGCACTGCGGGTATAATTAGCCAGCACGGTTGATCTCCAACTCGGCTAACCACTCTCCCACAGCTTTGATACTGTCTTTAGCGGTCATATCAACGCTCAATGGGGTGACTGATGCATAGCCATTATTTACAGCATAAAAATCGGTGCCTTCACCGGCATCACTTTCTGTACCCAAAGAACCATACCAAAAAATATCGCGTCCCCAAGGATCGCTTTGCTTGGTCATGGTTTCTGCTTTGTGTCGCGCGCCTAAGCGAGTTACCTGAACCCCTTTTAGCTCACTTAAAGGAATATCTGGCACATTAATATTGATGATCTGATCTTTAGGCAGCGGATGCGAAGCAAGCCCTTTAATAATATTGACCGTAACGGCTGCTGCCGTTTCAAAGTGTTCACCAAGGTGAGAGCACAAAGACACCGCAATTGCTGGTAAGCCCAGATGACGACCTTCAGTCGCCGCAGCAACCGTACCAGAGTAAAGTGTATCGTCACCTAAATTGCCGCCGTGGTTAATACCGGCTACCACTAAATCGGGCTTTTCATCCATTAATTGATTCACACCTAAATGCACACAATCCGTTGGCGTGCCATTAACCGACATAAAGCCATTGTCGAGTGTCGTTGCACGCAAAGGATTCATTAACGTCAGTGAATTACTTGCGCCACTGCAATTTCTATCTGGCGCAACCAGCGTTACCTCAGCAATTTGTGTTAATGCTTGGTATAAAACAGCAATACCTTTGGCATTAACACCATCATCATTACTTAATAGAATCTTCATCTGCGTTATCCTTTTCTTTTCGCTCGCGAGGACTGGCGTCAGTATAATCAACCAGTTCGCGCAGTAAAGCCGTTGCAAAGCAGCCTTTGGGTAAACCAAAGCTGAGTTTTAATGTGCGTTCATCAAGTGTTTCTACACTTAGATCTTGAGGGATTAAACGCAGCATTCTGCGCTCGTTTTTAAGCCCTAAATCCCCTAAGCCATCACACCATGCTTGATACGGTGCCAACCATGTTTTTTCTTGTTCGGTAAGGCCTTTTTCACTTTTGCCAACCATGGGCGCCGACATCATAATATCGCCAGAGGCAAGACGTGCAATATTTTCATCACTTATCGCATCTTCAAAAAATGCATTGCTACCACTTAGCATAAATACTTCGCGATGCATGGTTTTAGCAAGGCCATGCTCTGCCACGCGTAAACTAACAATTTGATTAAACACATGTGAACGCGCAGCAGAAATAATAATGCCTCGCAGCTTTTTATCGCGTATGCGCTCACCGGCAAACATTTTTTCAGCCATGACTAAGTTATGCCCATCACGGCCAAAACGCTGCTCACCAAAGTAGTTAGGCACACCTGCGCGTACTGCGTTTATACGGCATAAAATATCAAGCGGCTCGGTTACATTGCGCAAGGTAATAGTAAATCTATTTCCTTTATGGCAACCAGTGCGTAATTTTCGCTCATGGCGCTGCTGCGAAACCACAAACACGCTTTCGCTGTTGAGCTCAGTAAAATCAATATGTTTTTTAATCGGTACTTTTACGCTAAACCACTGCGAGCATACTCCATGGCGGTCTTTCATGCCGGCATAACTTACATCACGTGGCGATACACCCGCTTTTTGTGCAATCAGCTTGGCAACATATTGGGTGTTTTCACCCTTTTTAACCACTTGCAAACACACGTGTTCACCACTGCCGGTAAACTCTATACCGAGCTCCTCATCAACCATAAAGTCTTCTGCGGTGGTTTTAAAGTCGGCTTTGGAAAGCGGCGCGCCATATAAATAATTTAATTCGCTCATGCGTTTTGTTTGCTCATAATGACCACGGCATGGCTTGAAATGCCTTCTTTTCGCCCCTCAAACCCGAGCTTTTCAGTGGTTGTGGCTTTAACATTTATCTGTGAAAGCTCAGCATTTAAATCACTGGCAAGATTGGTTCGCATTGCTTGAATGTGTGGCAGCATTTTTGGTGCTTGTGCCACAATAGTGATATCCGCATTGCCTAATACATAGCCCTGTTGCTTGGCTAGACTCACTACATGGCGAAGTAAAATACGGCTATCAATATTTTCATATTCACTGGCTGTATCTGGAAAGTGCTTACCAATATCGCCCAGCGCTAATGAGCCTAAAATAGCGTCACACAACGCATGAATAGCTACATCTCCATCTGAGTGTGCTAAAAAGCCTTGCGGGTAATCAATTTTTTCGCCGCAGATAGTTAAAGGCCCTTGGCCTCCAAATTTATGCACGTCAAAACCATGGCCTATTCGTATCATGTTGCACTCTCATTATTTTGTTTTTGCAGTAAAAAGCCTGCTAAATCTAAATCTTCTGGGGTGGTAATTTTAATATTATCACTGCGCCCCGCCACCAGCTTTACCGGCTTATTTGCCCATTCCATGGCACTGGCTTCATCAGTAATAATTGCCCCATTGGCTAACGCATTTTGCAGTGCTGTTTTGAGCTCGTCGTATTTAAACAGTTGCGGAGTAAGCGCTTGCCATAAATCGTCACGAGGCACAGTTTGTTGCGCATGGCTTTGACCTCGTTTTATGGTGTCTTTTACTTGGCTGGCTAAAATGCCGCCTTCATCAGCCTGCATGCACTGTGCGATTAGGCGCTCTATATCAGCAATATCTACTAAAGGTCTTGCAGCGTCGTGCACCAAAACCCAAGTCGGTGGGTTAGCGGCTAAAAACAATAAACTGTTTAACACTGAATCTGCACGCTCTTTACCGCCAATAGCACGCAAGATGCGAGGATCAGATAGCGTAAGGTCGTTAAAGTAGGGGTCGGTTTCGCTCAATGCCACCACTATAGAGTTTAACTGCGGTAACTGCGATAACTTAGCGAGCGTATGCTCTAAAATGGTTTTCCCTGCTAAGGAAATATATTGCTTTGGCGTTGTGTGTTGCATTCTGCTGCCAACACCTGCGGCAGGAACAATAGCTGCAATAGTAAATTTATTTGTCATGGTGTTGAGCCGGTAAAACACGAATAAAGGTTTCGTCCGGTTTAATCATTCCTAATTCGTTGCGGGCACGCTCTTCAATACCTTCAAGGCCGAGCTTTAAATCTTCTATATCCGCTTTTAATACTTTATTACGCTTGATCAGCTTTTCGTTTGTTTGTTGATGCGATGCTACCGCATTTTTTAGACGGGTGTAGTCTTGCACACCATTATGGCCAAACCAAAGTCTATACTGAATAAAAAGTGCTAAGCACAACAAGCCAAATTGAAAAAATCGCATTAAACACTCCTTATTTTAATTTTTAATTATCTACTTATGCTAGCGGCCGCTTAACATTGCGCCAATTAATATTGGCAGCTAGTAACATTTCCCGTAATGACAAAACCCGTGGCGTGCTACGCTTTGAAAACTGCCACTGGTGGCCACAACACGCCGCTGTAAGGCTCGTTTTACTAGGTTTAAGCAATTGCGCACTTTGTTGCTCAAATCCTTGGCCTAAAAAATCAAACCAGCCAAGTTCATTACAATGCAGTTGCGTATCAGCTACTTGATCAATGCTATCTATTCTAACCCGAATTTGACCGTGACTTTGTAATAATACAGGAATTATTAGCCCTACTTTGGCATACGCTTGATAAAAAAGTTCATTCGCTGAAGGATTAGCCTCTGGCGGTGTTGGTTTTTGTTTTTCAAGCCAGCCTCCATTTTGCGCATCAAGCGTAAAAGGCAATGGTGCATTAGCTACCCGTGTTGCGGCACGTTCAATATAATAAGGCAGGCTTTTTAATTGCCTGCGTAAACGGTCACCATTAGGTTCAGCCACTAAGCGCTGAACTTCACGCTGATAAAAAGCATTGCATAATTGTGCGTAAAGCACTTTTTGTGCATCAGTTTGCCATATTTCAACTTGCTGGCTTGTGTTAAACTGCTTATTTTTAGCAACCAATCGCTGTACTCAAAAAAACATTTTAATACTGTTTTATAACACAGTAATGCACAGTTTTTAAGCACTTGTAGTAATTTAAGCGCTTGGCTTTTCACCTAATTTTGCAATACCTGATTCTAAAAATTGCACCATAGTACTGCGCTTTTTACCTATTAATAAGCTGCCATCAGCCAAAAACATAAAGTTTTGCCAGTTACGTTTAAACACATCAAATGTCGTTTCGATAATATTGTCGCGTGCCATGCAAAAATACACTGTGGTATTAGCCTGCCAATCTAAGTGGTTCAAAATAGCATCTGGAAATTGGGGTTCTTCGCTTTCCCACACATCTTCCCAATTAATTTCTTGGCTAAAGTTTTGCTCTTGCGCGCACCAATCGGTTTTATCAAAAAAGTCTGGATGGTCATGTTCACGACTCACCATGGTTGTCCACAGTACGGCGGCACGCTCGCTGGTCATTGGTTTAATATTGGCTGCATCAATATCTGAAACCGGAATATCTTTGTGGCGAAATACCCAGGCTTTTTTGTAATCATCAAGAGAAATATAATTCATAGTATTGCTGTATTCTTTGGCATAATAAAAAGCGAAGGCAAATTATACAAGATAACAGACTATGACTACAGCACTAAAACTGGGTTTATATCAACACTACAAAGGTCCACAATATAAAGTTATGCATGTGGCGACCCACAGCGAAACCAACGAGCAGTTGGTTATTTACCAAGCCTTATACGGTGAATACGGTATATGGGCACGCCCACTAAGTATGTTTACTGAAACCGTAGAAAAAGACGGTAAAACTATCGCCCGTTTTGCCTACCTTGGTGAAGCCGATTAACTATGGCATTATAACGCATAACAATTACTGCTCAGACCAGATAAAGGATAACCCGTGCAATTTAACTCTACTGATAATTACATCGCAAGCTCAGCATTAAAACAGGCAGTAAACGCCGCTATTATGCTACAAAAACCGCTTTTAATTAAAGGCGAGCCAGGCACAGGTAAAACCATGCTGGCCGAAGAGTTAGCGAAAAGTTTAGATACTGAGCTTATTCAGTGGCATATAAAATCAACCACTAAAGCGCAGCAAGGTTTGTACGAGTACGATGCGGTATCGCGTTTGCGCGACAGCCAGCTAGGTGATGAGCGCGTTCACAATATTAGCAACTACATAGTTAAAGGTAAGCTGTGGCAAGCCTTCATGTACGCTGAATTAAACGGCAAACGCCCAGTACTGCTTATTGACGAAATAGACAAAGCCGATATTGAGTTTCCAAACGATTTACTACTCGAACTCGATAAAATGGAATTTCATGTATACGAAACCGGTGAGCGCATTGTGGCTAAAGAGCGCCCTATTGTGATCATCACATCAAACAATGAAAAAGAGCTGCCTGATGCGTTTTTACGTCGCTGTTTTTTCCATTATATTGATTTTCCAAATAGCGACGAAATGCAGCAAATTATTGATGTGCACTACCCGCATGTTAAACAAGATTTAGTTCGCCAAGCACTAGAAGTATTTTTTAACTTACGCGAAGCCAACGGCCTTAAAAAGAAGCCCTCCACCAGCGAGTTACTGGATTGGTTAAAACTATTAATGGCTGAAGATATAGACGCCAAAACCCTGCACGACAAAGCGCAAAAAGGCGGTTTAATGCCGATGTTTGGCGCGCTGCTTAAAAACGAGCAAGACATAAGCCTAATCGAAAAACTCGCGTTTATGAGCCGCTAGGGCCTGTTGACCTTTCAGGATTAAAATTTGTTCTAACTAGGGACGATTTAATCGTGGCGCGAGGTTTGTAACCTAGTGGGCTAAGTAAAAGCCGAGCAACAAAGAGTTAATCGTCCCTAGGACGAACCTTCGGGCAGCGCGTGTTTGGTATTTATGCTGTGTTATCGCCTATTTATGGGGAATAACCACACTACATAGGCTCTGCCTTGCCTAAATACCAAACACACTGCTGCAAATTTAACCTCAAAAGATAAACAGGCCCTAATATGCTAGTACAGTTTTTTTTCAAGCTGCGTGAATACCGCTTACCGGTAAGCCTGCGTGAGTTACTCGATTTAATTAACGCTTTAAAACAAGGCGTTATATTTGCCGATGTAGACGCCTTTTACCATTTAGCGCGCACTATTATAGTAAAGGACGAAACCCATTTTGATCGATTCGATAAAGCCTTTAGCGATTACTTTAGCGGTATTGCCGACTTAGACCTACTCGAGAGCTTAAAACAGCAACACAACTTACCTGAAGATTGGTTGCGTAAAGAGTTTGAAAAGCACCTAAGCGATGAAGAAAAAGCCCAACTAAAAGCCATGGGCGGGCTAGACGAGCTAATGAAAACCCTAAAAGAGCGTTTAGAAGAACAGCAAAAACGCCACGCAGGCGGCAATAAATGGGTAGGTACCGGTGGCACCTCGCCTTTTGGTGCGTATGGTTATAACCCTGAGGGTGTGCGTATTGGTCAAGACGGCAACCGACATCGCCAAGCGGTAAAAGTGTGGGATAAACGCGAATACCGTAACCTCGATTCTGACCGCGAAATTGGCTCACGCACTATAAAGCTCGCCCTTAAAAAGCTACGTAAATTTGCCCGCACGGGCGCAAGCGACACCCTTGATTTAAATGAGACTATTCGCGCGACTGCCAAGCAAGGCGGCATGCTCGATGTAAAAATGGCACCCGAGCGCCACAATGCAGTAAAAGTATTGATGTTGTTTGATATTGGCGGTTCAATGGATGACTACATTCATACCTGTGAAGAGTTATTTAGCGCCGCCCACAGCGAGTTTAAACATTTAGAGTTTTACTACTTTCATAACTGTTTATACGAACACGTGTGGCAAGATAACCAACGCCGCCACTCAAACGTTATTGATACCATGACGCTCATTAACAAGTTTACCAGCGACTACAAAGTTATATTTGTCGGTGATGCCACTATGGGCCCATATGAAATTGCCTACCCTGGTGGATCGGTAGAGCATTGGAATGAAGAGCCCGGCAGTGCGTGGCTGGCACGAATCACCAATCACTTTGATAAAGTCGCGTGGCTCAACCCACAACCGGTTGAACACTGGCCGTACTATCAATCAATTGATTTTATAAAGCAGCTGATGGATAACAGAATGTACCCGTTGAGTTTAGATGGGATAAGTAAAGCGATAAAAGAGTTGAGTTAGAATATTAATTTAAGACGACTCAGCGCTAGCAGCGGAGCTTTAGGTATGAATCTATAACTTTGTTGGGTGGCGCCTTCGGCTTAACCAACCTACCTTTAACGTAGGTCGGATAAGTGGTGAAGCCACGCCATCCGACGAACAGAGATGAATTCAACAGAAACAATCCGATGCACCGCGTTAATGAACAACCGCATGTAGCCACTTAGTTTAAATGAGATAAGTAAAGCGATAAAAAAATTAGTTAATACATTTTAAGTAGCTCATACACCATATTTTGATGGTATTCACTGAGCATGAGTTCTAATTGCTTCTCGAAGACTTCAATGGATGGTGTTTTTCCACTTAACCGCTGTTGCTTTAGCCATTCAAGTAATTCAACCCTTACTAAATAAACGTTTTCAATACAGTAGCTTGGATCTGAAAGCCAAATTTTTGGAGCTTTTAGTGAAGCTCCTGAATACCAGTGACAAATGGAATAGCCTTCACTTTCAAGCTTATCATTAAGTTGCCAGCTATAAATCCATCAGGTAATCAGAAATAGAGGGAAGCATCCTATAACAACAAATAGCCCCCTTCGCATCGATTTCTCTGATATATCACCATGCATTCTTTGATAAATTCCGTAGATGAGTACAAAAAAAGCGAGCATCATAACTATCAAAGGAATTACTGCAGGTTTAATTTTTAACGAAATTACATTTTCAGCAATAAGACTTAATGCGCTAATTTCTAATTTAAAGCTGTAGGCATAGAGAGTAATGATTAAACATAAAACGCCTATAGACCCCCTTTTTTTAGGGTTGGTAGGTGAGAGTTGATTAGCCGGACTTGCCATTTTAGTATCGTCTTCCTGAGTAAGGAATACCAAATAAGCGCTGTATAAACTCAATTGGATTATTATCGTACATTCGCTCAGCCCTATCTAATTCATATTTTAACTAATTTGGATAGATATCATAATTTTTAATCGTCGCCCCTTGTTCGTTGCAGCCTATCGCGGTCTGCAACAGTCGGTATTTATGCAGAGGTCGTTTGATTTGCACCTTTAACCTCGCACCTCGAACCTCGAACCTCGAACCTCGAACCTCGAAAATAAAATCACATCAACTTCCACACTACAAACGCCATAGCAAAACCAACTAAGTACACCAAGCCCAACCAAGTTAAGCTACGCAAAAGTAGGCTGTGTTTAATCTCGGGCTCTGAGCGTACTAGGCTAAAATTAAGCCATGCAAAAACAGGGGTAGTAACAAACGCAAGCGTCATAGCAAAGGTAAGCATGGGGCCAAGGGCTGATTTAAAAAATAAAATAACGGCCATACCGGCAAGTGCTTGCAGTATAAGCCAGGTATTTAAGCTGTGTTTAGATTGCTTAAAACCCAGTAATTTATGCGATTCGTTAAGTGTGCGGGCGTAGCCGTCAAGCACGGTGAGTGTGGTGCCAAACATACACAAAAACGCGATGGCTGATACCAAAGGCCTTGCCCACTCGCCAATAGTAAGTGCATACATATCAATCAGCTGTTTAGCAAAGGCTACACCGCCAAGCTCTATATTACTGCTTTGCCCATATTGCACTAACGCACCTAAACTAAAAAATACCAGCGCAAGCCCGGCGGTTAACCAATAGCCTACATTAAAGTCGAATAAGCCTTGGGTTTTAGTCACACTTTGCTGAGCTTGTTTTTCTTTAAGCCACAACGAGCTCAGTGCCGATATTTCAATAGGCGCTGGCATCCAGCCCATTAAGGCAACCATAAAGCCTAACATGGCAAGTTCATACGGTGAGGGGCCAACATAGTTTACAGGCGCTACAGGGCCGTTATTTATAGCAATAACTAATGCCGTTATGGTTGCTATAGTAAGTAGCCCCATAATAGCTTTTGCAACGTTATCGAGCGCTTTAAAGTGCCCTAGTAATAATATAATTAAACATACAGCCAATATTAACCAGCACAATAAGGTAACGGGAATACTAATAGGTAATGCGTAGTGTAATAAGCTCGCAGTAAGCAACAATACGCCCGCGGTATTTACCACAGCGGCAATAATATTGAGAGCAATAAAACTGTAAAAATAGCCAGGCCCTTGGTTTTTATACCCTTGCACTAAACTATTTTTAGTAGCGAGTGTGTATTCCATGCCAAAACGAAAAAACGGGTACTTTAAAACGTTAACCACCACAATAAGCCAAAATAGCTGCCAGCCAAATAATGCACCTGCTTGAGTAGAGGCCACTAAGTGTGAGCCACCAATGGCAGCGGTGGCCATTAAAATACCTGGGCCGAGCGCCCCTAACCGAGACTTCCATGTGCTTTGTGTGTACTGCATTAACTTCTCAAATTTGGTGTATTAAGTGCTTTTATTATTAATTTTTATCATTAATAAACTGTGTGAATGCATAACTTACCTAATTTACAGGCAATAAAAAAGAGCCCTTAGGCTCTTTTTAAAAATAACACATTGTTAGTTATTAATTTAAATCCATCTCTTGGATGATTTCGTGTGCTATTTCAGGTGTGGTACTTACAGGCTTTTCATGTAAGTTCGCTTTTATTTGCCCTTTACGATGCTTTAGTGCGGCATCGAGTTTTTTAGCTGCGCTAGAAATAGCAGGATACATAACTTCGTTTTCCCCTTTTACCGATATACGCGCACCTTCATAATTTGTGCTAATTTCTGCTTGGAACTTATGATGCTCTTTTGAAAGAATAATATCTAGAGATATCAATGATGGAAAATGGCTCGCGACTTTTGAGAACTTTTCGTTAATGTGTTCTTTAATAGAATCAGTAACGTCAACATGGTGACCAGAAAGATTAATTTTCATAGGGTATCCTTTTATTTGTTACCTCATAGTTAGTATTGGGGGTTAAACGAATTAACACAAGAGAAAAAATGAAAATTACGCAATTATTTATTACCCCACTGATTTAGATCATTCATTTAGCATTAAGTATGCAAAAAGCCGCTTTGTAGCGGCCTTTAGAGGTGTTGACAATTTAATCAACCTACAAATTAATCGGTGTATGAACAACAATAATCTGCAAAATCACTTACTTTTACATGAAAGCTAACATTAGCATCAACGTTAAATGACTCGCCCGCGTTAAATGTTTGCCATTCGCTTTCACCAGGTAGTAATACATCCCACTGCCCTGCTAACAATTCCATGCACTCTTTTTGGTTGGTATTAAACTCAAATTCACCGGGTTGCATAAAACCCAAGGTTTTTGCTTCACCGTTACCTAAAAGCACAGTACGACTTGATACTTTGCCATCGAAATACACATTGGCTTTTTTAACCACACTAACGTTATCGAACTTTGGCATGTTAACTCCTGTTGTTAATTTATAATTTTGTTACCTCCACAGTGCCTGATACATATAAACCTTGCAAGTTAAGTGCTGTGAAAATTACTCACTTAGAAGCCAAAAGGTTAAAAATGAACGACTTTATAGAGAGATATGCTTCGAGCAACGGGCTACGAGTTTCGAACAGTACTTTTAGTGATTTATGCACAAGAGAGCTATGAGACGCTGAGCTTTAGAGGAAGTGATAAAAGTACAACTCATAAAAAAGCCCGCCCTGTTACACACAGCGCGGGCTTTTAAACGTTAAAGCAGTCGCTTAAAACAATGCGTTTGCTTTGTTAACTACATTTTCTACCGTAAAGCCGAAGAACTCAAATAGCTCGTTTGCCGGTGCCGACTCACCAAAGGTGGTCATACCAACTACGGCACCATTTAGGCCTACATACTTGTACCAGTAATCAGCAATACCCGCTTCAATCGCTACGCGACGTGAAACGCTTGCTGGTAATACACTTTCTTTGTACTCAGCCGATTGGTCTTCAAACGCATCAGTACATGGCATAGATACAACACGTACCTTTTTACCCTGCGCACGTAGCTCTTTCGCAGAGTCTTGCGCTAGCTGTACTTCAGAACCCGTTGCAATCAAAATAAGCTCTGGATTGCCGTCACAACTTAGGATGTAACCACCCTTTTTAACGTCGATTAATTGCTGGGCATCACGAGCTTGCTGCTCTAAGCCTTGGCGAGTAAAGATTAATGATGTAGGACCGTCTTTACGTTCAATAGCTTGTTGCCATGCAATTGCTGACTCAACTTGGTCACATGGCCGCCAGTTGTAAAGGTTAGGCGTTAAACGCATGCTGGCAATTTGCTCTACTGGTTGGTGAGTTGGACCATCTTCACCTAAACCAATTGAATCGTGCGTGTATACAAAAATGCTTGGTTGCTTCATTAATGCAGCCATACGTACCGCGTTGCGTGCGTATTCCATAAACATTAAGAACGTTGCGCCGTAAGGAATAAAGCCTTTATGCAGTGCAATACCGTTCATAATGGCCGACATACCAAACTCACGTACACCGTAGTATATGTAGTTACCACTTGCATCATCAGCAGTTAAGCCTTTAGAGCCATCCCAAATTGTTAAGTTTGAACCCGCTAAATCGGCAGAGCCACCCATAAATTCAGGTAGTAACGGGCCAAACGCATTTAATGCATTTTGCGACGCTTTACGTGATGCTGGGTTTGCTGGGTTTGCTTGCAGCTCTTCAATGTACGCTTGTGATTTTTCAGCCCAGTCAGCGGGTAATTCTGAATGTGTACGGCGTTTGTATTCAGCAGCGAGCTCTGGGTATGCTTGCTCGTAGGCGGCAAATTTTTCGTCCCAGCTTGCTTCAAGCTGTTGGCCTTTTTCTTTGTTATCCCACTGTGCATAAATATCTTCAGGGATTTCAAATGCATCGCCCGTCCAACCTAAAAACTCGCGAGACGCTTTAATTTCGTCATCACCAAGCGGTGCACCGTGACAATCGTGGCTACCTGACTTATTAGGTGAGCCGTAACCAATAATAGTTTTACAACAAATTAATGTTGGCTTATCAGTCACGCTTTTAGCTTCTGCAATTGCTGCACTTACTGCATCGCTATCATGGCCATCAACGTCACTAATTACATGCCAGCCGTATGCTTTAAAACGTGCTGGGGTATCATCACTAAACCAACCTTCAACTTCACCGTCGATTGAAATGCCGTTGTCATCCCAAAATGCCACTAACTTGCCTAGGCCTAATGTACCGGCTAGTGAGCATGCTTCATGAGAAATGCCTTCCATTAAACAGCCATCACCCATAAACGCGTACGTGTGGTGATCAACAATGTCGTGGCCTTCACGGTTAAACTGCGCTGCTAATGCTTTTTCAGCAATCGCCATACCTACCGCATTTGTGATCCCTTGACCTAATGGGCCCGTAGTGGTCTCAATTCCTGGCGCGTATCCATATTCTGGATGGCCTGGTGTTTTAGAATGCATTTGGCGGAAGTTTTTAATTTCGTCCAGTGACAAGTCATAACCACTTAAATGCAGTAGAGAATAAATTAGCATTGAACCGTGACCATTTGAGAGTATAAATCGATCTCGGTCAGCCCACTCTGGATTTGTTGGGTTATGTTTTAGATAATCGCGCCATAATACTTCTGCGATATCAGCCATGCCCATAGGGGCTCCAGGGTGACCAGATTTGGCCTTTTGTACTGCGTCCATTGACAAGACGCGAATAGCATTTGCAAGTTCTTTGCGAGATGGCATGAATTCTCCTACCTTTATATGTATTTGCGCGGGTATTTATTTATCCCCATTCTTACTTATTGTGGGGGCTGTGTGCAATTAAAAACCCATAAAAATAGGGCATTATGAATATTTTTTAAGAACCATTTACTATTAGATATTTTATTTAGACGTCTAGGCGTAAAAAAACTATGCAAATTCATTTGTTTTAGATAAAATACGCGCCTTAATTTTTTAGCGCTAATACCGACGTTTGTGAAGCGCAATATTTGTGAGCATAATTACAATGGCAAAACATTTATTTACTTCTGAATCTGTTTCTGAAGGTCATCCGGATAAAATCGCCGATCAAATTTCTGATGCGGTACTTGATGCTATCCTAGAGCAAGACTCTCATGCCCGTGTAGCGTGTGAAACTTACGTTAAAACCGGTATGGTTATGGTTGGTGGTGAAATAACGACTAGCGCATGGGTTGATATCGAAGAAATTACACGTAAAACAGTACGTGAAATTGGTTACACACACTCTGATATGGGCTTTGATGCCGATTCGTGTGCAATTTTAAACACGATTGGTAAACAGTCTCCTGACATTAACCAAGGTGTTGACCGTACAAGTCCAGAAGAGCAAGGCGCTGGCGACCAAGGCCTAATGTTTGGTTACGCATGTAACGAAACTGAAGTATTAATGCCTGCTCCAATTACTTATTCTCACCGTTTAGTACAACGCCAAGCTGAGGTTCGTAAAAGTGGCGAGCTTAACTGGTTACGTCCAGATGCAAAATCACAAGTTACATTTGCATACGAAAATGGCAAGCCAGTAGGTATTGATGCCGTTGTACTTTCTACTCAGCACAGCGAAGATGTATCGCAAAATGACTTAGTAGAAGCAGTAATGGAAACCATCATTAAGCCAGTACTTCCTGCTGAGCTGATTACTAGTGCAACTAAATTTTTCATTAACCCAACAGGTCGCTTTGTTATTGGTGGCCCAATGGGTGACTGTGGTTTAACTGGTCGTAAAATCATTGTAGATACTTACGGTGGCATGGCTCGTCACGGTGGTGGTGCTTTCTCTGGTAAAGATCCATCAAAAGTTGACCGCTCAGCGGCTTATGCTGCACGTTATGTTGCTAAAAACATTGTTGCTGCTGGCCTTGCTGACAAGTGTGAACTTCAGGTGTCTTATGCTATTGGTGTTGCAGAGCCAACATCTATCAGTGTTGAAACATTTGGCACAGGTAAATTAGAAGAAGCGCGTTTAATCGGACTTATTCGTGAACACTTTGACTTACGCCCTTACGGCCTAATTCAAATGCTTGATCTTGAGCGCCCTATTTATCTTCCAACAGCGGCTTACGGCCACTTTGGCCGTGATGAATTCCCATGGGAACGCACAGATAAAGCAGACGCACTTCGCGCAGCAGCTGGCCTGTAAGCCACCTAGCTAATATTAAAACGGCCCTTTTTAGGGCCGTTTTGCTATGTGTATTAAGTTAGTCATAAAACAGTCTCGAACTGTTTAACATTTTAGGTATATACTCTACTTATACAATAAAGCGTGTTAGGGATAAAAAATGGCCGACAATTTTCGTGTTATATTTGTAGGACTTGCAGAAGGCGCAGACAGCCAAGCAGTGACCAATGCACTGACAGAAAAACTAAAAACCTCACCTGAAAAGGTGGCGGCATTTTTTAATGGCAAGCTGCTGTTTGCTCCTAGCAACAAAGAGAAAGCCCTTAAGCAAGCCAAGTTACTTTCAACGCTGGGGATCAAAAGCAAACTTCAGCAAACAGCCCCTACACAAGCTACTTCTCAAAAAGCGCACGACAGCCAGCGAGATCAGCGCTTATTTGATGCCCTAGATTACATTACTAGTAGCTTAATTCGTCTTGAAGAGAAACTTGAGGATCTTGAGCAACGTCTCCCCGAGGTTGAGTTATCTCTGTCTGATGAAAATGACGAACCATGGCAAGATGACGATTTAATGCTAGATGAGCCATTCTCTACAACACCCAAAAAACGCAGTAACCTTGTTTTATATTCACTGATTACCACAGTTGTAATATTACTTATTGTGCTTGCTGTGTATTTGATGTTTCCGAACTTATTCTCTTTTTAATTATGGTTTAGATATTTAATGAGCAATAATCGCGCACAAATAAGACACGATATTCGTAAAGCACGTAATAACCTATCAAAAAACCAGCAAGAAATAGCGGCCCACTCGCTTAAAGTGAATTTTATTCAATATTTAAAAAGCATGAACTCGGCCAAAAAAAGCAATATCGCGCTTTATTTAAGCAATGATGGTGAATTAGATACCTCATTGTTAATTAATGAATTATGGAGCATTAAACAGCATGTTTACTTACCTGTAATTCACCCTTTCAACGGGGCTAATTTACTATTTCAACGATATGAAAAAAACTCACCCATGAGGGCAAATCGCTATGGTATCTTGGAGCCTAAGCTGAACTGCTCTCAAATATGCCCATTGCCAGCGCTTGATTATCTACTTATGCCACTTGTTGCATTTGATAAATTTGGTAATCGCCTTGGAATGGGGGGTGGGTTTTACGATAGAACCTTGGCACGTTTATACGAACAAGATTGGCAACAACCACAACTTATTGGCCTAGCACACGAATGCCAACAAGTGGATAAGCTCCCAATTGAATCGTGGGATGTGCCTCTTAAAACTATTATTACACCCAATAAAACCTACTGTTGGTAACAATTAATCTTGTAAACTAACAGTCTATTTTTGACATAAATGAGCACATAGCAATGACACAAGATGAATTAAAAAAAGCAGCTGCATGGGCTGCACTCGAGTTTGTAAAAGAAAACACCATAGTGGGTGTTGGTACAGGCTCAACCGTTAATCATTTTATTGATGCTTTAGGCACAGTAAAAGACACCATTGTTGGTGCAGTATCTAGTTCAGAAGCGTCTACAGCACGTTTAAAAGAACTTGGTATAGAAGTATTTGAGCTAAATGATGTTGATGCTCTGGATGTGTACGTTGATGGCGCAGATGAAATTAACGCTCTAAACGAAATGATTAAAGGCGGTGGTGCAGCACTCACCCGTGAAAAAATAGTAGCGGCAGTGGCTAAACAGTTTGTGTGTATTGTTGATGACACCAAACTAGTCGATACCTTAGGGGATTTCCCTCTTCCGGTTGAAGTTATTCCGATGGCGCGCAGCTATGTTGCCCGCGAATTATTAAAACTTGGTGGCGACCCTGTGTATCGCCAAGGTGTTGTAACCGATAACGGCAACGTTATTTTAGATGTACATAATTTAAAAATTACCCATGCTAAACAGCTTGAAACACAAATAAATCAAATTGTTGGCGTAGTCACCAACGGCCTATTTGCAGAGCGCGGTGCTGATAAAGTGATTATCGGCACAAAAAATGGGCCACAAATTAAATAGGATATGGTTATGAGTAAGGTATCGTTAGCAAAAGACAAAATTAAAATTCTCTTGCTTGAAGGTGTTCATCAAAGCGCTGTTGAAACGCTAAAACGTAACGGTTATAGCAATATCGACTACGTTAAAACATCGCTACCTGAGGACGAGCTTATTGAGCGCATTAAAGATGTGCACTTTGTGGGGCTGCGTTCTCGTACTCATATTAATGAATCGGTATTAAATGCAGCTGAAAAACTGGTTGCTATCGGTTGTTTTTGTATTGGCACCAACCAAGTAGATTTAAACGCAGCACGTGAACGCGGTATTGCCGTATTTAACGCTCCATTTTCTAATACTCGCTCTGTAGCTGAGCTTGTACTTGGCGAAATACTACTTTTATTACGTGGTATTCCACAGCGAAATGCCGCTGCGCACCGTGGTGGCTGGTTAAAAACAGCCAATGGCTCGTTTGAAGCGCGCGGTAAAACCTTAGGTATTATTGGCTACGGTCACATTGGTACTCAGTTGGGCATTATGGCTGAAAATATTGGTATGAACGTGGAGTATTACGACATTGAAGACAAACTGTCTTTAGGTAATGCGACACAAGTACATAACTTAACGCAGCTATTGCAACGCGCTGATATTATTAGCTTGCACGTACCTGAAACACCGCAAACTAAAAACCTGATTGGCACGGCTGAATTGGCGGTAATGAAGCAAGGCTCTATTTTAATTAACGCTTCACGTGGTACTGTCGTTGATATTGACGCCCTAGCAGAAGCGCTAACAGAGAAAAAACTCAGCGGCGCAGCAATTGACGTATTCCCAGTTGAACCTAAATCTAACGATGAAGAATTTATCTCGCCACTGCGTGAATTCGACAACGTTATTTTAACGCCGCATATAGGTGGCTCTACTCAAGAAGCACAAGAGAACATTGGTATTGAAGTAGCGGGTAAACTCGCTAAGTACTCAGATAACGGCTCAACTATTACTGCGGTTAACTTCCCTGAAGTATCATTACCAGAGCTTGCTAATCGCAGCCGCTTGTTACACGTGCATCACAACCGCCCTGGCGTGCTAACGCAAATTAACCAAGCGTTTGCTCAGCACGGTATTAACATTGCCGCACAGTACTTACAAACCGATGAAGCAATTGGTTACGTGGTTATTGATGTAGACACAGATCACTCAGAAGTCGCACTTAAAGAGCTCAGTGCAGTTGAAGGTACAATTAGAGCGCGTATTCTTCACTAACTATCAGCTAAAATAATAAAAGCCGTACTTGAATAATCAAGTACGGCTTTTTTGTTTTAAATTGAATCCTGACGGCTTATAACTTACCGCTGTTATTTGCCTTTAACTTCTAAATTTATAAACTTAACCAGCTCTTCGGGTTGCCCTGCTAACATCATTAGTTGCTGATTCACTTCCATCATAGTTTTACCTTCAGGCAGTTTTGCAGACACACTAAACGAATTTAGTCCTTTAGCAAAATCAGTTAACGCCTTGGCTATTTCTTCGGTCACAGGTGCTTGTTGAAGCTGTTGATCAAGCATTGTTTGCATTTGCTCTAACGTCATACCTTGCTTTGCCAACTCGCTTTCTAATAAGCCTTTAAGATCACCTTGGTTATTAACAACTAAGCTAACATTACGTGGCTCTAGCTTACTCATTGCTTGCATAATCATTGTTTGCTGCTGTAACTCTTGCTCATAAGTAAATGGCGTACTGCCTGCAGCTTGTTGAGCCTTACTGATTTCAAGTGAAGCGTCCATAAGCGCTTTAGAATTAGCAAGCCCCATGTCCATATCAATACTAGCAATATCATTAGCTTGCAGCTTAACAATAATATCACTGTTACCTGATTGCTCATCGTAATCTAATGAAGAGTGTAAATCATAACTGGCTGAGGCAAGTTGTGTATTTGTATCTGCAGGCAGTGTATCGACAAAGCTTTTATCAAATTGAAAGTTTTTAAACGTAAAAGCAGTATGTGGCGATATTTTATCGGTTTCGTAGCCTGTCACTTCAACATGCTCAACCGTGGCAATTTTATCGCCCTCAGGGCTAGTCACTTCAATATTACTAATGGCAACACTGTTTGAAATAACACTCGCCGATAGCTCTGCGTAGTTAAAACTAGCACCTGTTTGTTCGCTGACCAAGGCCAACTGTTTATCAACCTCAGCACGTACCTCTTGTGTTGCAACATAGTTTGCATAGCTCACGCCACCCACACCTGCAGCAATAATCGCGGCTGCAATCACTAATTTTTTCATGTCATTTCCTTATTAAACTCTTTATATAAGTGGCTTTAAGCAAGACTAACATTGAGAACACGCATCGTTAAGCACTTTTTGTTTGTTAGTTAAACTCAGTAGCTCGTGCACTGTTTTAACTGGCGTTATTTTAGCACCCAGCCCTTCCATCGATTTATGGTAGTTACGAAATGGGATAAATATTTCAGTAAACCCATGTTGCGCCGCTTCTTTAACACGGGGTACACCACTGTCGATTGGACGCACATCTCCGTTTAAACTTAGCTCCCCCATAATACAAGTGGTTCGAGGTACAACAAACTCGTTCAAGCTACTTAAAAGTGCAGTAACAAGCGCTAAATCAATACAGGTTTCTGATTCATCAATTTTTAGGCCGCCCACAATATTAAAAAACGTATCGTGGAATATTTTAGTTTTGGTGTGTTTACGTAAAATACCGGTGAGCATTTTAATCCGGTTCATATTTAAACCAACACATACTCGCTGTGGAAATTCTGCTTCTGTTTCAGTGGTTAAACATTGAATTTCGAGTAGTAAATTACGATTACCTTTACGAATACAGGTAATCGTCGACCCCGGTGATTCAGTGGTTGAACCGGATAAGAAAATTTCGCTGGGGTTATCCACACTGAGCATACCGCGTTCACACATTTTAAAAATGCCCACAGTATCTATATCACCAAAGCGATTTTTATTAGCACGTAGCGTACGCACTTGACCATCGTTGGTATCAATATGTAACAGTGCATCAACAATATGCACTAATGTTTGCGGGCCAGCTATTTCATTATTTTTATTTACGTGAGCAATAATGAACATAGTGACATCGTTTTGCTTACAATATTGGGTTAGCGCTTGAGCGGCACTTTTTACTTGCGAGGGTGAGCCAGGGCTACCATTAGCGGTGTCGGTGACCACGGCTTGAATAGAGTCGATAACGGCAAACTTAATTTTGTTTTTATCCAGCTCTTCAATAATGGTTTCAACACTGGTTTCAGAAAGTAAATAGAGCTCATCTTCGTTATAGTTAAGTTTTAAACGGTTTACTCGGTTTTTAAACTGCGACAAAGACTCCTCAGCAGTACAATAAAGCGATGGCATGCGCTGAGACATTCTTGCCACTAAATCCGATAGTAGCGTGGTTTTACCCGCCCCCGGATCGCCAGAAATAATATTAACCGAGCCGGTGGTTACACCGCCGCTTAAAACACGGTCAAGTTCGCCAATTTCAGTAAGCTGTTTTTCTGCCTCTGAGGTTGCTACTTCATTAATTTTTTTAGAGCCACCGCCAATACCACCGGCGTAGCCACCGACACTTGCACGAGCTGCTACTTTTTTGCTTTGCCCTGCAGAAGGTTTAAACTCTGCTAATGTGTTCCACGCACCGCAGCGACACTGACCTTGCCAGCGTTGATAGTTCATGCCACATTCTGTACAAACAAACTCTACTTTTGCCGCTTTAGCCATTTAAAACCTTACCTACTATTCTTTATTTTGAAATATTGACTGTTAAGCGCTTATTTTGCCATTGCTGGCTTTACCTTAGCAACAACGCCTTGTGGAATAGCGCATTTAGTATCACACTATACTGATGTAGTTTCATTTAACCTGCTTTAGGGCATGCTTCTTGCTTTAAAGTACTAATAAAAACGTGCCAACTAATTGGCTCATAACGAATAACAATAAACACAAAGTATAGTTACGCATAATATCGTGGTCGCATTTAACTACTTTTCGATATTAGATTCATTTAATTCTCTAATAAATGATTGCAACAGTATACCTACTTTTAAATTAGACGGTGATGATTTATAAATGGCTGAAGACGTATTGCTCAAGCATGAAGCGCTTGTAAATGAATTAAAACAGTATTTGGGAAATGCTAAGTTTGATCTCATTTTCAAGTCAAAAACCGCCGAGTTAAGCAAACCCGAGCAGTTTTTAATAAAAATGGAAATGTCGCGTTTATCTCAGCCGATAGACCGCTTTATTGATCTACGTGGTTTAGTTACCGGTCAAGTAAAACCATATGAGCATAACGGTAAACAACACTTTATGGATGACACCGCCATTGAAGTATTCGAAGCAGCAATAAAACAACATAAAGGCTACACCCTTGCCGTGTACGAAGCGGTGATGAACACCGAAAATAATTTTCGTGTTTTACAGCAAAAATCAACGACCACCCCGCCTAAAATAATTGAACCATCACGCGAACTACCCACCGATGTAATTAAGTTTGCGGCTTATGAAAGTCGTAGCGAAGAGCGAATGAATTACTCAATTAAAATTACTATTGAGTACGATGAGCAAACAAAAATTGAAGCAAGTACTTCTGATATTTCACTCAGTGGCTGTAAAATTAAGTTGGCATCCCGCTATAACTTAAAAAAAGGTCAGCTTATTGTTATGCACTTAGTTGGCCTTGAACAAGATTTTGAGCTTGGGTTAAAAAATGGGATTGAATACGAAGTGGTTGCGATAGAAAATACCTCGGATGAATTTAATCATATTCGCTTAAAACGCACATTTAAAGAAAACAACACCGCGTTTGACCATTTTTTAGAAAGCTTTATCCATGGCAATAAACGCCGCTACAAAGTGAACTTAGATAACACCCTCGATGCAGTTATTTCTAAAGGCTACGAGCAATATTATATTCCTAGGGTCAATTCGCTATACGTTTTTATAAGTCAAAAAAACGGTGTTTATTATCCAAGCCTAAGTTTAACTACTGAAAACAGCCTGTTTATTCAACGTTACTTTACCGATGAGCGCAAAATATCCTGCCTATACAGTGTGTTAAACCATGAGCGTATTCGTAACTTGGCACTAAAACCTGTGGCTGTAAAAGAGGAATATTTATATACCTTTACCCATGTCTCTGCAGGAAAAATTTACTACTATTCAGCCACTCGTTCAGAGCTTGAGCAACATGCACAATTAAAAGCGTTATTTTTTGGTTTTGGTAGCCGAAGAGACAGTTGGCGCTGCTTTAAATTACAATTGATGCCAAGCCATACTGAAGATGCTTATATTCCTTTATCTTTACCTAACTCTTTGGGTAAAGATATTGAGAAACTTAATAAACCGCCTTCACCACGTGTTGAAGGCGCCATAAAAGACGTAAAATATTTAATGCTACTTACTCAAGTAGGTAATAAGCATGAACAACAGCATTATCAACAGTATGAATTTGATAAAGCCTTGGCCAATAAATTGAAATTGTTTGGCCACAGTAAGCATGCATCACCGCCGGAGCTAAATACCGTGCCGTTAGAGTACGTGAACCTTCGTTCTAATAAGCGTTACCTTTATAAAACCAGCGTCGTTATTAACACCCGCGACTCAGTGCTGCATGGCCACACTCGGGACTTTTCAGTCTTTGGTTTGCAACTAGAGTGTAATCAAGAAGTAAACTTTAAAAAAGGCGATATCGTGTCGCTGTCATTCCCTGATTTACAAAAAATCACCAAAAGTTATTCATTAAGTCTTATTCAATATGAAGTAATGGCGGTGAGTAAATCGTTAACCACGATTAATTTAAAAGCACATGTAGAGAAAAAGTCGCCTCATACTGGGGTCGATTTTTTTACTCTTTTAATTGACAGCAATAAACAAAAATTAAAAATAGCAGAAGAGTCACCTAAAGTACCAGGGCTTTCTACTGCACTTAGAAATATGGTAACCAAAACACTTTGCCAGTTCCCAATATATTTACATAAATCAATGGCTCACTTTGAAATTGGCGCCATGGGATTTGGTTTATATCCAAGCCCTCTGCATGTTATTTTACAAAATTTTTCGCTGCTAAATACTAAAACAGACTTATCAAATATTATTACTAAAGCGCACATTACTGATGTGATCACCCCGAATATTAAAGAGCGCTCTCGCCAAGACTCGCCATTAGAATTTAGTTTGGTGATTAACTTCGATCCTAAAAAAGAAAATATAGCCGATGCAATTACCAGTCAGTGTATTTTAGGCACCGACTGCAGCGAGTTTAAACAGCAAGTAAGTAAAGGGCTGAAGTCTGAGCTGGTTTTTATAATGCGTTTATATATTTCACGTACTGGTCGACTCGATACTGACTACTTAGCAAGTGAGCTAAAATACGTTAGCCAATACGCAATTCACAAGGCTAAAGACTTAGAGGATGCCTTGTGGTCAGTATCGGGAGTTGGCGATATTATTGATGTAAGTGACGAAGCCCTTGTACATTTATCGCTCAACCAACAACAGGTTGAGCAAATGTCTAGGCGAAAACTAATTTGGTTAAACCGTTTACGTTAACCCTGAGATGGATTTAGCGGAACCGCCAACATATACAGCAGTTGTAATAACGAGCCTTGGCAAATAGCCGCTTGGGCTTGTTCAACTACTTTAGGTTTGCCATGCACAGCAACGCCTAATCCTGCTTGAGCCATCATTTTTAAATCATTTGCGCCATCACCAATGGCAACTGTTTGCGTTTTTTCAAGGCCTAGTTTTTGTTGAAGCGATTCTAAAATAACCGCTTTTTGCTCAGCATCAACAATACCACCTAACACTTTACCTGTTAGTTTATCGTCTTTAAATTCTAATACATTGGCATGCACTTCATCTAAATTAATTAACTCTTGTACACGCTCTGCAAACGGCACAAACCCGCCTGATGCAATCGCTAAATACCATTGGTGGCGCTTTAAAATTTGACACAACGCTTTAATACCCGGCATTAAAGGCAGTGCACTTTTAAGATCATCAATTAAGCTCTTTTCAATGCCTTCAAGCTTGGCAACGCGTTGGTTTAAACTCTCACTAAAATCAAGCTTGCCTGCCATTGCCTGCGCAGTCACGCTGGCAACCTCGTCATATACATTAGCTAAACGCGCAATTTCATCAATGCACTCAATAGTAATGGCTGTTGAATCCATATCCATTACCAATAATCCTGGTTTTTTTAAATTAGGGGGATTGGTTACTTGCACTAACTGACACGTCAAGGTATTTGCAAAAGCTTGAAGTTCAAGTGGGTTTATTGCCTGCTCTGTATTTTCTATATAAAAACATAATGCCGGAGATAACCCTAAATCTGGCTGGTATTGACAAATAGCCGTTACTTTTTGCTGGTGAGCCGCAAAGAACTCAATCATGCTATTGATATGCACCATACTAAAATCGCCTGCAAATGCGATACTAAAAAGCCCTTGGTTTCTGTTTGGTGTTGTATTTAGTGGTGCAAATACGCCCTTTTGATAGCTGAACCATTTATTTAGGGTAAGTTGTGATAATGGTTGCTCAGCGCTGTGCTGTGCCATGTTCGCGTTCGACATGGGATCTCCGTTTATATTTCCTGACATTTAGCGCATTGATGATAAGGATATAAGATACAAAATTCGCCATCAGGGTGGATTTAAGGTTATAGTGTAGTTGTAACATCAAATCAAAATGCTGTCAGCAGCATATACGGTGACTATGAAAAATAACCATCTTAAAAATCCACTTACAGCCTCGCAAAAAAAGCGTTTAGTCCGTTTGCTATTGGCCGCTAGCTGCTTTGTGTTATTAAGCTGGGTGGGTATAAATAGTAGCTTTCAAAGTCATCAACTGCTTTACGATAATGCCAATAGCGCAGCTAAATCTCTCACTCAGTTTATGGCACTGAATGCTAAAAATCCGCTGATAGAAAAAAACAAGCCGCAACTGACCACCTTATGCAACAATATCAGTAAAGATGAATTTGTACTCTCGGCCACTATTTATGACAAACAAGGTGTGGTACTTGCGAGCAGCGATAATTGGCAATCGCATCATGTGTATGGCTTATTACCTGACTCATCACCGGGTATTAGTAAGTTAAAAACGCCTTTTGTTGAGCAAGTTATTTCAGACGACAACCGCCCGATTGGCTTTGTATCTATTACCTATTTAACCCGTGCTGCGGTATCGGCTAGCCATAATCACTTTCATGATTTAGGTCGCCAAGTGCTACTTATGTTAGTGATTGCCTGTATTTTTACTTGGCAATTAGGCCGAGGATTAAAGCGCTGGCAAGTAAATCGTTATATACAAAAAACGTCTGAGCATGAATCATAAAGCTGCTCAGCTAATTGAAATTTATCGCTATTTGGTTTTAAACCATAAAGCGCATCAAATACGTTAGGAATATGCAGTGGGGTATTTACCTCCCCTTGATAGCCACTTAGCGGCATTGAAGGTGAGTCAGTTTCAAGCACTAAATGCTGCGGCTCAAGCTTTGCTATAACTGCACGTGTTTTAGCTGCACGCTCGTAAGTTATAACCCCACCGACTCCAAGTTTAAAACCCTGCTTTATATAATAGTGCGCTTGTTGAATTGAGCCTGAAAAAGCATGGATCACACCGCCGTTTTTTGGCCTACAACGCTTAAACGACTGCGCAATTAAATCATGGCTTTGCCTGTGATGAACAATTAGCGGTAAATCAAGCTCATTAGCAAGCGCTGTTTGCTGCTCAAACAAAAAGGTTTGTTTTTCAAGATTTTCGATACTGCGATCGAGACCGCACTCACCAATAGCCACCAGCTGTGCTTTATTTGCTTTAGCAAAATTAAATAATGACTCTAAATGTGATTGTTGGTGTTGCTCTAAAAAGTAAGGATGCAGCCCTGCCGCTATGCTGACTTGTGGGTAGGTTGCTTTAAACCCTAGTAGGTTTTGAGATTGCGCCAAGCTAATACCTGGCACAATAAATTGGCTAACGCCCTTTGCTACACAGGCATTAATAAGTGATTCGCGGGTTGCGTCAAACTCACTAAAATCAAGATGGCAATGCGAGTCTATAAACTTCAAAAAACTAGCCCACTACGGATTTAAGCGCGTTATTTGCCAGCTATTATCGGCCTGACGCTGATACATAAAGCGATCATGTAGACGGTGCGCTCCGCCTTGCCAAAACTCGATTTTTTGCGGCACAACACAATATCCGCCCCAAAAATCAGGGAGTGGTATTTCACTTTTGGCAAACTTGTTTTTCATATTGGCAAAGGTTTCCATTAACACTTTGCGCGACGACACCGGGCGGCTTTGTTGCGACGCCCAAGCGGCTAATTGACTTTCTTTTGGACGTGATAAAAAGTACTTAGCCACGGCTGACGTTGGAAGCGGCTGCGCCTCACCATACACAATCACTTGGCGCTCCATGTGGTGCCATGGAAAGTGCAAGGAAATTTTATTATTGCCTTTAAGCTCTTGTGCTTTTCGTGAACCGGTATTAGTAAAAAACACAAAACCGTTATCATCTAAATGCTTTAGCAGCACAATACGCTGTGAAGGCTGACCAGTGTCATCAACCGTAGCGACCACCATTGCTGTAGGGTCGGGTAAATTACTGGCAACAGCATGCTCAAGCCAGGTTTCAAACTGCTTAAACGGATCATCAAGCAAGTTGTCTTCACTGAGCGCATCTTGCAGGTATTCACGGCGGATGTCTTCGAGTTTCATAAACAAATCCTTCTCTGTTTATTAAAGCGTATGTGGGTAAGTTAAGGTCAGGCTGTTAATCGTTATAAGAGCAAAAATAAAAATGTTTTGTTTAATGTTAGTTTAGTGTTGGGTTTCGTTTCACTCAACCCAACCTACGGTGCTATCAGCTACAAAATTGATTAATTTACAAAAGTTCGTCAAGTAAAGCCTAAAATCATCTGCAAGTGTAGGAGTGCTAGCAAGGCGGTAAAACTATTTATGTCAAGGAGCATACGGTTTGTATGTGACTTAGGCTAAATAGTTTTACCAACGCAGCTAAAGCGAACTACACGCAGCAGACGTTCACCTAAGTAGTTTAGCCTAAGATAAGGCATCCATCCCTACTTATCCCTATGAGCATACGTAGTTGTATGTGATTAGGGTCAACTATTTAGTGCCAAGCTTCGCATCTGCAAGTGTAGAAGTGCTGACAAGGCGAAGTGCTTTTTTACGCCAAAGAGCATACGTTTTTGTATGTGACTTAGGCTAAAAAAGCACGACAACGCAGTCAAAGCGAACTACACGCAGCAGATTACATTTGCTCCATGACTTCGATGCCTAACAGATCTAAACCCGTTTTTAGCGTATCTGCCACTAAATTACACAGCACTAAACGGCTATCACGTACGCTTGGCTCTACCCCTTCTTTAAGTACTGGGCAAGCTTCATAGAATGTCATGTATAAACTAGCTAGTTCGTATAAGTAACCACATAATACGTGCGGTGTGGCTTCATTGATCATCAGATCAAGCACTTCTTCAAGCTGAAGTAGTTTAAGCGCTAGCGCTTTTTCTTGCGGCTCTGTAATAGCTACATCAGCATTTAGCGCAGCGGCATCTACACCTGATTTACGGAAAATACTGCGAACACGCGTATAAGCATATTGTAAGTAAGGGGCTGTTGCGCCTTCAAAGCTTAACATGGTGTCCCAGTTGAAGATGTAATCGCTGGTACGATGCTTAGAAAGGTCAGCATATTTAACTGCGCCAATACCTACTTTACGCGCAATTTCACTGCGCTCATGTTCTGATAAGTCAGATTCACGCTCTGCAAGTTTTGTTGCTGCACGGCTAATCGACTCTTCAAGTAAATCAGCAAGTTTTACTGTACCACCTGTACGAGTTTTAAATGGTTTACCATCAGCGCCCATCATGGTGCCAAATGGACAAAACTCATAGCTTGTTTCATCACGTAATAAACCGGCTTTACGCGCAGTTAGCTCTACTTGATTAAAGTGAAGACTCTGGCGTGCATCAACAAATATTAAAATACGATCTGCGCCTAGTTTGTTGGAACGGTAATCACACGCTGCTAAGTCGGTAGTTGCATATAAAAACCCGCCACCTGATTTTTGCACGATAAACGCCGATGGCTCACCATCTTTATTGGCAAGTTCATCTAAAAATACGACTTGTGCGCCTTGCGACTCTACAGCTATGTTTTTATTTTTTAATAAGCTAATAATATCGTTAAGCTCACTGTTGTAAGCACTTTCTGCCATAATATCGTCTTGCGTAAGTGTTACGTTTAGACGCTTGTAAACTTCTTCAGAGTGCTTTACAGACGTGGCGATGAATAACTTCCACAGTTTTTCACAGTGTGCATCGCCACCTTGTAATTTAACAACGTAATCACGGGCTTTATCAGCAAAGCCTTCTTCATCATCAAAGCGCTTTTTCGCATCACGGTAGAAGGTTTCTAAATCAGCAAGCGCTACCGACTCTAAGTCTACGCCTTGGCTAATTTGATCTTCTAAATGCGCAATTAGCATACCAAACTGTGTGCCCCAATCGCCCATGTGGTTTTGGCGAATGACTTTATCGCCTCTAAATTCAAGCGCACGTACAATGGCATCACCGATAATGGTTGAACGCAAATGGCCTACGTGCATTTCTTTTGCAAGGTTAGGCGATGAATAATCTACCACAACAGTTTGCGGTTCAGCGTGCTCGTTTACAGACAGTTTTGCATCGCTATTTGCTGCTTTTACACTGTTGGCCAAAAACTCAGGCTTTAAATGAATATTAATAAAACCTGGGCCGGCAATTTCTGTTTTTTCTGCAATGTCAGTTACATCTAGATTATCAATAATTTTTTGTGCAAGCTCGCGTGGGTTGCTTTTCATTTTTTTAGCGGCGCCCATTGCACCATTAATTTGATAATCACCAAATTGTGGACGTGTGCTTTGTGTAACTGCTGGGTTTGTGTCTTCAGGCAAGCCTGCTGCAATCATAGCGGCAATGGCTTTTTCTACTAAGATGGTACGAATGTTCATTATATTATTTACCTTTGTAAGCCCGCTAAAGCTGGCTTTCAGTTAACTTTAGTCAGTCAATTCTAGTTTTCGCGCGTATGGCTAAATGTTACGTCTGGGTAACGTTCTACCGATAGATTAAGGTTTACACGGCTCGGCGCTATGTAAGTTAGGTTATCGCCACCATCGAGTGCTAGGTTGCTTTCGCACTTGCGTTTAAACTCTTCAAACTTTTTAACATCATCACAGTGTACCCAACGCGCAGTATTTACGTTTACGCCTTCATAAATTGCATCTACGTTGTACTCTGCTTTTAAACGCGCTACAACCACGTCAAACTGAAGCACACCTACCGCACCCACTATCAAATCGTTATTAATAAGTGGTCTAAATACCTGAACTGCACCCTCTTCAGATAGCTGTACCAGTCCTTTTAATAGCTGTTTTTGTTTTAATGGATCGCGCAGACGAATACGACGAAATAGCTCAGGGGCAAAGTTAGGAATACCACTAAATTTTAGCTTTTCGCCTTGCGTAAAGGTATCACCAATTTGGATTGTGCCGTGGTTGTGTAAACCAATAATGTCGCCCGCGTATGCATCAGCTGCGCGCTCACGATCGCCTGCCATAAAGGTTACCGCATCAGAAATGCTTATTTGTTTACCTATACGCACATGGTTCATTTTCATGCCTTGGCTGTATTTACCTGATACGATACGCATGAAGGCAATACGGTCGCGGTGTTTAGGGTCCATATTGGCCTGAATTTTAAACACAAAGCCGGTAAAATTTTCTTCTGTTGCAACAACTTGGCGATCATCTGTTTCGCGCGGCAATGGTGTTGGTGCCCACTGCGTTAAACCATCAAGTACATGGTCTACACCAAAGTTACCAAGGGCTGTACCAAAGTACACAGGCGAAAGTTCACCCGCTAAAAACAGCTCAAGATCAAACTCGTTAGAGGCACCTATTACTAGCTCTAGTTCTTCACGTAATTGTTCAGCGAGCTCTTCACCAATGGCAGTATCAAGCTCTGGGTTGTCAAGGCCTTTAACTGTACGTACTTCTTGAATAGTATGACCTTGGCCTGTTTTGTATAAAATCGCCTCGTCATTATGAATGTGGTAAACACCTTTAAACTCTTTACCACAACCAATTGGCCACGTAATAGGCGCACAAGCAATATTTAGCTCTGTTTCTACTTCATCTAGTAGCTCCATTGGGTCACGAATATCACGGTCACACTTATTCATAAAAGTAACAATAGGCGTGGTTCGTAGGCGAGTAACTTCCATTAATTTACGGGTACGGTCTTCTACACCTTTGGCGGCATCAATAACCATTAAACACGAGTCTACCGCGGTCAATGTACGGTAAGTATCTTCTGAGAAGTCCTCGTGCCCAGGGGTATCAAGTAAATTAACTAGCGCATTGTTATATGGAAACTGCATTACAGAAGTAGTAACCGATATACCACGCTCTTTTTCCATTTCCATCCAGTCAGACTTTGCATGCTGATTAGAGCCACGGCCTTTTACAGTACCGGCTTTTTGAATCGCCTGTCCGAACAAAAGTACTTTTTCGGTGATGGTTGTTTTACCAGCATCCGGGTGCGAGATGATAGCAAAGGTCCTTCGCTTATTGATTTCATTAAGAAAATCTTGGTTTGCCATGTATAAATTCTTTTAGTTTGTACACGGATTTGTACACACTTTTGGAAGTACTCTCTTTCAGTTCTTCGCTTGTCAAATCCGTCGTGTTAATCGTAATTGGCCACTATTTTCGCTGATCTTGACTTTATAAACAATCAATGGTTATCTAATCGGTTACCATTTACTCTCAGCGTGCGCCAATGCTCAGTTGTAGCTGTTTGCAATCGTTGCTTCTTCAGCTCATGAACAACTGTGGCTAAACCACAAATTCCTTCGCTACCAAAAATCGATGATAGCTTGTCGTACTACACCAATGATAGTGCAGTTGCCGTTGATCGGTATTGCAGGGTATTGAGGGTTCAAAGGTTTTAGGTACTTCTGTTCACCGTCAATGACCAACTGCTTAAAGGTTGCTTCTTTCGAATCATCCAAACGCGCAACAACCAATGAACCTGAAGTGCAAGGTAACTCAGGATCAACAACGATCACTGCCCCCTCAGGTATGGATTTTTTCCCGCTTGGACTTTCCATACTGTCGCCTTTTACGCGAAGTGCGAAACAACCCTCATGTGCTTTTCCAGTGACTTCACGCCACTCTTCAGCATCTTCATGGGTAAATCCCTCCGCTATTTCAGTCCAATCACCGGCCTGAACCCAGTTAATGAGAGGAATTCTTCCCTTAATGTCAGGCCCAACTTCTACATTACCGACCCCCAAGCCAATCTCGCCATCACCAGTGGCGAGCCAATGAGCATTCACGCGAAGCGCTTCCGCGATCTGCATGGTGTAACGAGACCTAGCCGATTTACCAGAGCAAATCTGGCTGATCGACTGCTGTTTGATACCAATGCGACGAGCCAACTCAGACTGAGTCACCCCAGTAAGCTGCAAGGCATGGTTTAATCGTTCGGATAAAGTTTTCATAAGCCCGTATTCTACAAATAAAACTGTAGCCTTTCAACAATTTTAACTGTTGACCAATCTACAGTTTAAACTGTAACACTCGATCTTGTAACAGTTATTATTGTAACAGGTGACGGTATGGAAGTGTTCAACATGTTCTTAGATTATGAAACCGCTCGATGTAAAAAAATATATCGGCACAATGACCGACAGCACTCATGCTCCCCAAAAGCGCCATAAACTGTTAGGTACTGCATCCAAGCTGCTGCGCCTTCAGCAAAGGTTAGCCCTGCTGGTTTGAGTGCTACATATTCACTTGGTACGACAAGCTCTTCTGCGTAGCAGCCGTTCTGAGAAAGCCCCATCTGAGGGACAATACAAACCTCTTCCCCAAGGCGTAAATGATTTACCTCTTCCCCGACTTCAATGACTACCCCGGATGCTTCATAGCCGATTCGTAAAGGGAAGTCGGCCTCTTCTATAGTGGCCTCGCCTAAACATGGCATCAGCACGATTGAGCCTAAAAACTTTGACCGCAATACGTACATCAGTGGCCTGCAAA
>NZ_KK070023.1:1380079-1566961 GCF_000576475.1 Pseudoalteromonas sp. SCSIO_11900 | reverse complement strand
ATTCCGGATGCTTCATAGCCGATTCGCGAAGGGAAGTCAGCCTTTTCTATATAGCTGCCTCGCCTAAACATAGCATCAGCACGATTGAGCCCAACAACTTTGACCGCAATACGTACATCAGTGGCCTGCAAACTTGGACTCGCCAGCGAGTCAATAGTTAATACCTCGGGGCCACCTAGTTCATGGAAACGAACAGTTCGAATTAGTTTTCTTGGGCTCATATGCATCCTCAACTATGACTTTTTAAGTAATTACAACAATGACTTTTTAAGCAATTACATCAATAACTACTTTACCCATGGACCCCAACTCTACAGCATTATGTGCATCCATTGCCGTGTCAAGGGAGAAGCGTAACGGATCGAGTATTGGCTTAATTTGTCCAGCTTCAACGAGAGCCGTAATTTGCCGCAGAATGTCACCATGATGTTTGCGCCCCTCTCCGCTGAGCTGTGGGTGTAACACAAAAATCGCTGACAATGTTGCAGAGCGTAATGACGACGGTGCCAGGTTATGTGAGCTGAATGCAGCACAACTTAAAATATGTCCATAATGTGCAATGATACCTAATGAGGCATCGAGTACAGAGCCACCGACAGTGTCGTAAATGATATCGAATCCTTTGCCTTGGGTGTATGTGTCCACGTAGTCAGCAGGGCTTACAGTGTGATAATCAATCGGCGTGGCACCAAGCGCCTTGAGCAGTTGTTGTTTTCCAGTCGATGCAGTGGCATAAACGTCGGCACCTAAGGCCTTAGCAATTTGCACAGCTACATGCCCAACTCCGCCAGCTCCACCTTGGATAAGGACTTTCTGGCCCGCTTTAACATTCGCCTTGTCAACCAAACCTTCCCAAGCGGTAAGTGTAACCAGAGGTAAAGCCGCAGCTTCACGCATGGACAAATTTTTCGGTTTGAGAGCAAGTAACTCAGCATCTACGTTGGCATATTCAGCCAATGATCCTTGCAATCCTCGCACTCCGCCAGTCAGACCATAAACTGCATCGCCTACTGCAAAGTCGGTGACGCCGTCGCCGATAGCAACAATTTCTCCAGCTAAATCGGTGCCAAGTACTGCGGGTAATTCCGGCATGGCATAAGGAGCGATACCTTGGCGGATCTTGTAATCAATAGGATTGACGCCACTTGCAAATATTTTTACTTGCACCTGACCTGCTGATGGAGAGGGTAAGTTAATCAGGGCATCCCGGAGTACTGTACCCTCTTCATAGCTATCTAATATCAAAGCACGCATTTGTCTGTTTAACGCTGTCATCAATAACCTCACAAACTGAATATTCAGCGGGTGGTTAAATCACCCGCTGGTTAATAGGTCTTTTATTAAACGAATTAAAACTCTTGAACAGTTGGGCGCAGAACAATCTCGTTTATATCCACATCCGCAGGCTGTTCAATTGCGTATGCGATAGCACGAGCAACAGAGTCAGATGGAATTTCATTTTGCTGATAAAAATCTTTTACAAAGGCTGCACCCTGAGTATCTGAACTTCCATGTTTTAAATCAGATTCGACTGCACCTGGTGAAATGATTGTTGAACGAATTTTACCCCCAACTTCATGGCGCAAGCCTTCGGCAATAGCGCGAACAGCGAATTTGGTTCCGCTATAAACCGTGCCGCCGGGACTGAATACTTTGACACCCGCTACGGATGAAATATTGATAAAGTGGCCTGTTCCCTGAGCCTGAAAGATCGGAAGCGCTGCGGCTACTCCATACAGCAGACCTTTAACGTTGATGTCAATCATGCGATCCCATTCGTCAACTCGAGTCTCAGCTAACGGTGCAATCGCCATTAACCCTGCATTATTGATAACCACATCAACTTTACCGAAGCGCTCTTGTGCAAGATTTACAAGGGCCTTCACTTCGTCCTGGCTAGTCACATCTGTCGCTTGAACCGCAACTTTTCCGCCTGCTGAGCGAATGTCAGCAGCAATAGCTTCAAGCTTGTCGATGCGTCGGGCACCTAACACTACTGACGCACCAAGACTAGCCAGATATCTTGCTGTTGTTTCGCCTAAACCGCTGCTACCACCGGTGATAACAACGACTTTACTGCTGATGTTGTTTGCTAAAACACTGCTCATAGTTAATATCCTCAAATCAGTTGAATGAATGACTCTGTCTAAATAACAATCAAATTATTACTTACCTTCAGAAATTAATAAATGGAAAAGTTTTAATTTCACAATTCCTAAAAATGGAATAGTATTAATGTATTCATATCAAAACTGAATGTGACTGTGATGCTTAACAGATTAGAAATGCTCCGGATATTTTGTACTGCTGCTGAGTCTAGCAGCTTTAAAGAAGCGGCTAACCGTCTGGGAATTTCTCCTCAGGCAGTGACACGAGCAGTGAAAGAGTTAGAGCGATTGCAAGGGGAGCTTTTATTTCATCGAAATACTCGACACATACAAGTGACTCTAGTTGGAGAAAAATTTGCTGTGATAGCAAAAGAACGCCTGCGCGCTGTAGATGAATTGTTTCAAACAAGCGCCCCTAACTCGGGTAATGAATTACAAGGGCGGGTTCGTATCGCAGCGCCTGTTGGTTTTGGTCATAAATGCTTAATGCCAGTATTACTGGAACTCTCAACAATACATCCTCAACTGGATATAGACCTGACACTCAGTGACGAGCGCGTGGATGTAGTTGACGAAAAAATAGATATTGGGATTCGTATCGGCTTCATGAGAGATAGCCGATTTATTGCCCGCCAGCTCACCAAAATTAATATGTATGTCGTGGCTTCGCGTGAGTTAATAAATAAAGTGGGAAAGCCTGCGTCTATTGAAGATCTAAACCACTTGCCGGCTACAGGGTTAGTAGATCGCAATACGGGAAAGCTTTGGCCATGGATTTTTTCCATGGACAGACAGTGGACCCCATCCATAACACGTTTTCGAAGTGCCGACACCGAAGCTGAATTAATGGCTATACAAAATGGACTGGGGTTTGCTCAAATTCCTGACTTTTTGGTCCAAGACTTATTACGCCAAGAGAAACTGGTGAGAGTGTTAGAAGAGGCCGAGCCTGTGCCTTGGGATTTATATATTTATCGCCCTCAACGTGGTCCAGTACCACCACGTATTCGATTGGTTTTTGATCACTTGGTGTCAAGATTGAGTGGCCGCTAATGGCACATAAGTAATATTCATAAAGTGCGAATACTACATTAGCTCACTTTACTGCAAAAACCGTAACCAATGTCTTCATTGAGTCACCAGGAATCATAACAAAGTGCATTTTGCTACCAACATGCTGCCATGTTCTGAATCGTCGGAACAGGATTCACATCAAATGCGCCTGCCAAGCCCTGAACTTACTTGTTTTTCGCGAACGGACAAGAAGAGCTTGCCACAAACGGCTTTGATACCACTATTGAGCCATCACTTCGTAAGATGTTAGAAAAGGGGTTACCTGGTGCGCTACTGCTGTCATCTGCATTCTCCTGAAAATCAATGTAAAGCTATCATCGCCTGATTCATCACTTGTTGATGGTCAATTTGTTCAGAAGATCAGCCGTATAAAAACACTGGTATCATTATTCAGTTTACCAAACGTCCAATTTTCGGCGCAAAGCGCCGTAAATTAGCGTGAAGTTAAACCATCATTACGACAAACATCGATATTCACACTCTAGCTTCCAGAAATTCAGCGTAGCGGTATACTTCGTAAGTGCATTTCGATGGCTTCAATCACTGACTTAGTGAGGGGTAAATGCGCTTTTTCTTTCGCCCATACCTCATGGAAGCCTGCTACAGTTTGCTTTGCAGTATCTAACACCAATTTTTCTGGCAACATGGCTTTAGCCGCTAAGTGTGATAGCTCATCCAGCGTGAAATCGCTGAATCTCTTGCTACGGCTCACCTTCAGCGATGCACTATCATCGGGGATATAAGGAATGGTTGAAACGAAGTCATAAGCAGGCGCAATAGACGCTGTGCGCTTATCTTTGTAGATCACAGACCAATTCTTCAAATGCATATCAGCATTACCAATTAGAGTATTGAACACCAATCGGCGAGTAAATTCAGCAATGTCTTCGTCTTGCCCTTCAATACCGATAACATGAGCAATATTGCGCATACTGGCTTTTTTGTATTTATCTTGAGGATAAACACCAAACACTTGCGCAAAGTCCTCAATGTGAACAGCTTGACCATCTGCACGGTCAAAACGCTTAATCACAAACGCACTGTCACCAAATTTGCCAATGCCATTTGGGATATTAGCAATTCGATTAATAGGGAGTAGCTGCGTTTCTGGCACGTCCATTCCCAACATTCGAGCCAGTTCCATCATCGAATATTCATTTTCTGGCACAGCTTCAAATCGAGACGACGGCAATTTTACAATCCAAGAACCACCTTGACCGGTTGCTGGGATCGTCAAACCGCCATTTGCCTGCTGCACAGCTGAAAACTTCAACTGCACTCCCGCCAATGAAAAACGCATTGGCCCATCTGTTTTCGTTTCATCTTCTATGTCTTGATGCACATTAGGTGGTAAGGCTTCACCATCCGCAGGCTCAACCGTGATCGCGCCTGCCAAATCCTGTCCCAGTACCCACAATAGAAAAAACTCCCGCGCTGGATTAACACCGGCACGCTCTGCCAGGTAATTTCGCATGGTTTCTTCTGGCAAAAGGTTAGAGAAAAACGGGGTTAACTTGGTTTGGGTCGGTTTGAAGCTAGTCAGCAAGCCACCTAGCGAATCTTTAAAGCCAAGCCCTAACACAGGCCGTGATTCGTCATTAATGTACGAATCCATAAAGGCAAAAATCGTTCTGTCATTGCCCACGTTGGTGATCGTTGCAATGGGTTCACCGTAAAGCAAAACGTTGAGCGTAGAGACATGGTTAGTCATCGTCGTCTTCCTCTAACTGATAGGCGGGCGACATTCGCTCACCCTCGTCGCTGATGCCGTTAATACCTTGTCCACTTCGAATGATCGACTTGATGGCAGGTACAGATTTTTTAGGCGCAACCAATAGCTCTAGGTCTAGTACACGGGCAAGTGCAATCAAACTGGATATTCTTAAATCAACACTGCCAGACTCGATTTTCGAAATATGGCTTTGAGGCACCCCCGAACGAGCACTTAACTCTCTCTGGCTAAACCCCTTTCGTACCCGGGCTTCTCGAAGACTTTCTAGTATCTGCTCTGTTACATAGCTCATTTCGATACGCCTTAATGCATCACTTAAGAATAATTATATACAAAAACATATCACAGTAACTCAAATAACACAAATTCGATTAGCCATTACATATCAAAAGCCATGAACTGATACATAATTATATATAAGTAGAAGGAGATTTTTGTCATCGACAAAAGAGCGATACTCTCGCTGATAATCGCGAACTGACGCATCAAACTCCCTAAGTACTTTTGTCGCTCAGCTCATATACAGCAAGGTCTAAAGAAGAACTCGCGTCAACCCCAGTAACGACAAGGCCTACAGCCAGGTTTGTGTCATGGAATTTTCGCCAAAGACCTCTAAAATGGAATTTGTACTCAAGTTTGTACACACTTTCCGAGGTTACGCTTGAACATCATTGAAAAGCAAAGAAACGAGAAAAAGACAAAAAGCCTTTAAATTCAGTACGTAGAGATGTGATTGTGGTGTGCAATGAAAGGTGGTTTTATGCGTTGAAAGGCTGGGCGGCATCAGGATGCGAGATGATCGCAAAGGTACGGCGTTTATTAATTTCGCTAAGGAGATTTTGGTCTGCCATTAAAAAGGTTCTTTTTGTTGATATACGGATGTATTTGTATTTTAGTATGCTGAGCTTTCAAGGCTAAAAACAAGCTAACCTAGAAAGCGCAACATACCCCAACAAGAACCCAAATTAGCTCTTGTGACGCTATCCGTAAAGTTAATCGTAATTGAAGACTACCTTCGCTGATCTTGGCGCTATAAACAATCAATGGTTAGTTATTAACGGATCTTTTTTAAGTTTGGTGTTTTCAGCGATTATTAACAATAACGCTATAAATTGCCCACTAACTTAACACCAAGCTTGAGTAATAGTGCTGTAAATCATACTATTGGTCGATTAAATGGAGGATTTGATGTTGGGTAATGAAAACCAGTAAGCTAAGTATTCGATTATTATGGTATATAACTCCACTGGTTATACTGCCGTTGTTATTTTTAGGTGGGTTTACGCTCACTAATGTAACTAACTCTACGCAAAAACAAGCTGACTTGATCATGAGTCGCTTTGTAGAGCAACAACAGCAAAAAGTATTCAACTATATAGACTCTTTTCATGCAACGGCTAAGTTACTCTCTGCCTCACCGGTACTAAGTGACTTTTTAGCTAAAGATTTATTTGAAGACGCCAGCTATACCTATCGCCTTGGCGCGTTAATGGATGTATTTGCCAGTTACAGTGAAGCCTACCCTGATATTATTAGTATTAATTTAGTCTCAAAAACCGGTGAAAGTGATGCCTATTACTCCAGTAATTTAACTGTCGCGCCAAAGTCTTATCCGTTTTTTGATCAAGTTAAACAAAGTAATTTAAGCCAGCAGCAGTTTATGGTGCAAAAAGAAGATGGCACCACCAACTTATATTTTGTGCAACGCATATACAGCGTTGACTACTATTTAAAACGCCCACAACAACTTGGTTTTATTGTCCTTAAGGTCGAACCTTCGATTTTAAACACCAGTATTTTAGAAGCCCCTTATAACAATACCTTAAATTTACTACTCGCCAATGATGGTAAAATTTTATTTAGCTCTGATTATAAAATGCGTGGCCACTATGTTAGTGAGTATGAACTTAATAAAATTAATGACCTAGCTGATATTGGCAGCTTATCAACCATTGAGTTTTCGAGCGTTGATAAAGTAGAACGATTGATTTTTGCAGCCCAAATGAGTGGCGGCTACTATTATGTGTCGACCATTCCTAAAGCGGTACTGTATCAATCAGGTAAAGCAATTAGTGTCATCACCGGGCTAATTGTAATTATTTCTGTGATCACCCTACCGATCTTAATTTTTATTGTGGTACGCAATTTACTGCTTAACCCAATTGAATTACTAGGTGAAGCAAGTCATCGCGTTGGTGATGGCGACCTCTCAGTCACACTGCCTGCTTATACTACCGATGAGGTAGGCATACTGTTTAACGACTTTAATCACATGATTAACCAAATTAAGCATTATCAGCAGCAACTAGAAGAATATAAGCATCATTTAGAAGATAAAGTAGAGAGTCGTACTAAGGCACTTGAATCAATGAATAGTAAGCTTGAAACCGCCATCGCCCAAGCAGAACAAGCAAACCAGCTTAAAAGCCGCTTTTTAGCCAATATGAGTCATGAAATTCGCACTCCGCTTACAGCTATTATGGGATTTACAGAGCAACTACTGCATAGCGAAAAAGCAACTAATGACAAACATCATTTAGGCACTATTCTACGTAATTCAAAACATTTGTTAGAGCTTATTAATAACATTCTCGATTTATCAAAAATTGAAGCCGAAAAACTGGCGGTTGAGCAAACGCCGTTAAATGTTGTACAACTTATTCATGATGTTGAATCAATCATTAAACCTTTAGCGCAAGAGAAACAGCTGTCATTTACGATTAATTATTCGCTACCTTTGCCGCATACGATAAATAGTGACGTTACTCGTTTAAAACAAATACTGATTAATATTGCCAGTAACGCAGTTAAATTTACTGAGCAAGGCCAAGTAACAATTACGGCAAAGTTTCAAGCACCAAAAATTCTTACATTTATAGTTGAAGACACCGGTATAGGCATGTCGGCAAACCAAATAAGTCGATTATTTACGCCATTTGAACAAGCTGATGCCACAACCACACGCCGATTTGGTGGTACAGGATTAGGGCTATGTATTTCAAAAAATTTGGCTCAACTGCTCGGTGGCGATGTCAGCGTAACCAGTGAAGTGGGTGTGGGTAGTTGCTTTACTATCGATATAGATTGCCATTTAGGTAATGGGCTTAGTAGTAACCTTTTTTTGACTGAACACTCTCAGCTATCACCCGAAAAAGACCCGCAACTTTCTTTTGCAACCAATAACTTTGATGCGCATATTTTAGTGGCAGAAGATAACCCCGATAATCAGTTGCTGATAAAATTACTCCTTCAAACATGGGGGTTAGAGCCTGATATAGCCAATAATGGCGCACAAGCAGTAGAAATGGCACTAGTGAACGACTATCAGCTTATAATCATGGATATGCAAATGCCGGTTATGGGCGGCTTAGAAGCAACTAAAATGCTCAGAGATGCCGCCTACGATGGCCCAATTATCGCCCTGACCGCAAATGTCATGAACCATGATATAGATACTTACCTTAAAGCAGGCTGTAACAAAGCGCTGGGTAAACCCATTGATAAAGACGCACTAGAAAATGTATTAGTCAGCTATTTACACCTTGAACGCGATAATCAAAATAAGTGGGATAGCTTATTAAAAAGTGAGAAATTTCAGCAAATAAATGCTAATTATTTGGCAAGTTTACCTGATTACTTAAAGCAGATAAAAACCCTTTATAACAACCAAGATTGCGAAACACTACGCGCACTTGCCCACAGTATTAAGGGCAGTGCTGGTTGCTTTAACTTTGATGATATTTACCATAGCGCATCAGCGCTTGAGCAAAGTTTAAAAGGCAATGATATGACTCAAAGAGAAAAACGCGTTGTAGAACTCATTACAGCAATAGAACAAGCCATCGCTAATAAGTAATCATTAAAAATTTAAACCCAGTGCCATGCCCATTAAAATCGCATCTTCAAAGCCATTTTTATTGGGCGCATCGCTGGGGTAATAATTTTTACGCACAGACATTTCAGTAAAGCCTGCGCGTTCATACAAAGCAATCGCCCGCGTATTAGACTCTCTCACTTCTAAAAATAAGTTTTCGGCACTATGTTGCTCGCCATACGCTATAAACTGCGTTAATAACTGCTTAGCAAATCCTTGTCCCTGAAAGATCGGGGCGACACAAATGTCCATTAAGGTAAAATCGGGCCCTGCTTTTTCACCAATGTAAAAGCCTATCATTTGTTCATCATCGAACGCAGCTAAATTAAAATAGCGGCCCTGCAAACACGACTGCATTGTTTTTAACGTCCAAGGGTGTGTATGACAGGCATTTTCAATGGCCATCAGCTCATTGATATTATCATCGGTAACCGACTTAAAGTGTATCAAGGTGTTCACTCATTAAAGCCCATAACGCACGTTTTTGCGCACAGGTTAGGTTTGAATCAGGCAGGCCTAATTGTTGCTCACTAAACTCAATGATTGGCGATTTAACAATTGAGTTTATTGTTACAGGCGCAAAGGCACGCTCAATATCATTTTTTAATGTATCACAGAGTATTAACGATGAAGTCGCTGACAACCCAGCTTGAGCTGGGCGAAAGTGTTGATTAAGTTCAAGCTTTTCTATACCAAAAACAGATGCGTAACGTGAATGCATAACAACTCGATGGATTAGTAAGAGAATAATATAGGAAGTAATCAAAACAATGTAAAGAAGAGATGGCAGGGGCGGAGAGATTCGAACTCCCAACCGTCGGTTTTGGAGACCGCTGTTCTACCAATTGGAACTACGCCCCTGCAATGACGATGAATTATAAAGACCTTTTGACAAAGGTAAAGTAAAAAATCAACTTTTTGGTTTGTTTGCTTTTTAAATAAACAAAACGGCGAATTAGCATGCTAATTCGCCGTTAGTTATTACGAAATTACAGTAACGGGAGGATTATTCCCATTCGATAGTGGCAGGTGGTTTACCTGAAATATCGTAAACAACACGAGAGATACCGTCGATTTCGTTAATGATACGGTTTGAAACCACACCTAAGAATTCATACGGTAAATGTGACCAACGCGCAGTCATAAAGTCGATGGTTTCTACACAACGAAGTGAAACAACCCAATCATACTTACGTGCATCGCCCATAACCCCTACCGACTTAACCGGTAAGAATACAGTAAACGCTTGGCTTACTTTATGATAAAGCTCTGCTTTGTGAAGCTCTTCAATGAAGATAGCATCTGCGCGGCGAAGTAAGTCACAGTACTCTTTTTTGATTTCGCCAAGTACACGCACACCTAAACCTGGCCCTGGGAATGGGTGACGGTAAAGCATGTCGTACGGTAAACCTAGCTCTAAACCAATTTTACGTACTTCATCTTTAAATAACTCACGTAATGGCTCTACTAAGCCCATTTGCATATCATCTGGTAAGCCGCCCACATTATGGTGCGATTTAATTACGTGTGCTTTACCAGTCGCTGAAGCTGCTGATTCGATTACGTCAGGGTAAATTGTACCTTGACCTAACCATTTTGCGTTTTTAAGCTTTTTGGCTTGCTCATCAAATACATTAATAAACGTGTGGCCAATGGCTTTACGCTTATCTTCTGGGTCTGATTTACCTGCTAAGTCATTTAAAAATTGGTCTTCGGCATCTACTTTAACAATGTTTAAACCAAACTTATTGCCAAACATGTCCATTACTTGCTGGCCTTCGTTTAAACGAAGTAGCCCGTTATCAACAAATACACAGGTTAGTCGCTCACCAATAGCACGGTGAATAAGCATAGCCACAACCGATGAATCTACACCGCCTGATAAGCCTAAAATAACTTCGTCGTCACCTACAGTTTCTTTGATACGTTCAATGGCGTCATCAATTATTTTTGCCGGCGTCCATAATTTTTCACAACCACAAATATCAATAACAAAACGCTCTAGTAAACGTTGACCTTGATGTGTGTGCGTTACTTCTGGGTGAAATTGTACACCGTAAAAGCGCTTTTCTTCGTTAGACATTGCCGCATGCGGGCAGGTAGATGTTTTAGCTGTGGTTTTAAACGTATCTGGAATTTCCATTACTTTATCACCGTGGCTCATCCACACATCTAGTACGCCATTGCCGCCATCAGTAATATGATCTTCAATGGCATCAAATAATGCACAGTTACCCACTTTTTCAACTTGTGCGTAACCAAATTCTTTTTTATCTGAACTATGTACACTGCCGCCAAGCTGCGTTGCCATAGTTTGCATGCCGTAACAAATACCAAGTACTGGAACGCCTGCATTGAATACATACTCAGGAGCACGCGGGCTATTTTCAAGCGTGGTTGATTCTGGGCCACCAGAAAGGATAATACCTTGTGGGTTAAACTCGCGAATTTGCTCTTCGGTTACATCCCAAGCCCAAAGCTCACAATAAACACCAATTTCGCGCACGCGACGGGCGATTAACTGCGTGTATTGTGAACCAAAATCTAAAATGAGGATTCGTGAATCGTGAATGTCTTTGCTCATGAAGTATCTCGTAAAGTCAGGTGCTAAACGCCACCAGCTAAAGCTGCGTGACTATATTAGGGCTAACAAAGGTTAGCCCACTTTTTTTCAAGTTGTTAAAGGCTGATTAGCCTAAACGGTAGTTCGGTGCTTCTTTAGTGATTTGCACATCATGAACATGCGACTCACCCATACCAGCAGAAGTTACACGTACAAACTGTGGTTTAGTGTTTAGCTCTTCGATTGTGGCACAACCGGTTAAGCCCATTGCACTGCGAAGACCACCCACTTGTTGGTGAATAATGGTTGCAATTGGCCCTTTGTAAGCTACACGACCTTCAATACCTTCTGGTACTAACTTGTCAGCTTGGTTTGATTTTTGGAAGTAGCGATCTGATGACCCTTCTTTTTGATCCATCGCACCTAGGCTACCCATACCACGGTAAGACTTGTAGTAACGACCTTGATAAAGCTCCACTTCACCTGGCGCTTCTTCAGTACCCGCTAGCATAGAGCCAACCATTACACACGATGCACCCGCAACCAATGCTTTTACAATATCACCAGAAAAACGAATACCGCCATCAGCAATCACTGGAATATCACGGCCTTTAAGGCCTTCAACCGCATCAGAAATAGCTGTTATTTGTGGTACACCACAACCGGTAACAATACGTGTAGTACAAATAGAACCTGGGCCGATACCAACTTTAACAGCATCAACACCGGCATCTGCAAGGGCAATAGCACCTTCGGCAGTTGCCACGTTACCCGCAACAATTTGTAAATCAGGGTAAGCTTGACGAGTCGCTGCAACACGGTCAATAACACCTTGTGAGTGACCATGAGAAGTATCGATTAGTAGTACATCAACACCGGCTTCAACTAATGCTGCAATACGCTCATCAGTACCTGCGCCAACACCTACCGCAGCACCTACACGTAAACGACCTTGCTCGTCTTTACATGCATCTGGTTTGTCTTGTGCTTTTTGGTAATCTTTTACGGTGATCATGCCTTTAAGTTTAAACGCATCATCAACCACAAGAATCTTCTCAATGCGGTGTTCGTGCATTAAGCTTAAGATATCTTCGCGAGCCGCTCCCTCTTTAACCGTTACTAGGTTTTCTTTTTTCGTCATCACTGTTGAAACCGGCTGTTCAAGCTTAGTTTCAAAGCGCATATCACGACTAGTTACAATACCTACAAGGTTATTTTCGCTATCGGTGACCGGAAAACCTGAGAATCCCTTTTCCTGAGACAGCTCAACGGCATCTGCAATTGTCAGATCGGCAGTTACTGTAACAGGGTATGAAACAATACCCGCTTCATAGGTTTTAACTTTACGAACATTTTTCGCTTGTTCTGCAATGGTCATATTTTTATGAATAAAACCAAGACCACCTTCCTGCGCGAGGGCAATAGCTAAACGAGCTTCTGTAACAGTATCCATAGATGCTGAAATGAGCGGCAAGTTAAGTTTGATACCACGCGTTAAGCGAGTTGAAATATTTGCCGTATGTGGCAAAACAGTAGAATGACCAGGTACTAAAAGTACGTCATCAAAGGTAAGAGCTTCTTTAGCGATTCTAAGCATTTTGGCAACTTCTCACATGTGGATCTAAGATAAGGAATTGCGGCCAAATTTTAACAGCGTTGTGGGCACTAGTAAATAATATTTTGTATTTATTTATGATAAGCTAGATTTATAAATGTTTTTTGGTAGTTTTTATGTTTTCTAAGCCCTCGCAAACGGTTTATACCGTATCTCGCCTTAATCATGAAATACGTGCCTTACTTGAACAAGGTTTTGCGTCTTTAGTACTCACTGGTGAAATTTCTAACTTTATTGCGCCTGCTTCTGGGCATTGGTATTTTTCGTTAAAAGACGATAAAGCGCAAATTAAAGCCGCCATGTGGCGAGGCAATAATCGCAACCAAAGTTACCGACCAATTAACGGCGCACAAGTAACCGTTAAAGCACGTGTATCTTTGTACGAACCCCGTGGTGACTACCAGCTTATTGTTGAACATATGGAGCCTGCCGGCGAAGGGCAACTTAAGCAAGAGTTTGACGCGCTAAAAATGCGTTTGGCTGCAGAGGGCTTATTTAGCTCCGCCTATAAAAAACCCCTACCCCAAAACATAAATCGCATAGGGGTTATCACCTCACCTACAGGCGCCGCAATCAAAGATATTTTAACCGTACTAAAACGTCGTGCTCCGCAATTAGAAATCGTTATTTACCCTGCGATGGTGCAAGGCAAAGAAGCGCATGGCCATTTGATAAATCAAATAGAGCTGGCAAATTTACGTAATGAGGTCGACGTTATCATTCTCGGACGCGGTGGTGGTTCATTAGAGGATTTATGGTGCTTTAACCATGAACAACTTGCTCGTGCTATTTATCAAAGCTCGCTGCCCATTGTGAGCGCTGTTGGCCATGAAATAGATACCACAATTAGCGATTATGTCGCTGATGTACGCGCCGCAACCCCTTCTGCAGCCGCAGAGCTCGTAAGCCCCAATACACAAGAGCTACATAATAGGGTTAATCAGTTAATTAATCGTTTAGCGAATGCATTTAAACACGACATTGCCGATAAACGCGCACAAGCCATACAGTTGCAGCATCGCTTAAATTTATGTCACCCGCGCAATCAGCTAAACCAAAAATCACAACGCTTAGATGAGTTGAGTATTGCACTGCAACAGGCAATTCGTCAGCGTTTATATCAACAAGAACGCGTGTTAGCTAATTTAACACCCAGACTAATGCGCCAATCACCAGATAAAAAGCTAGCAAATGCAAACCATCAGTTAGCACAGCTCCATACAAGGTTACACCAAGCGATGCAGCAGCAACTGCAACAAGCAAATAACACCCTTGCCTTACAGGCGAGTCGGCTTGATTCGGTTAGCCCACTTAATGTATTGGCGCGCGGTTACAGCATAACGAAAACGGCGCAAAATAAAGTGGTTAAATCAGTGGAAGATGTAAAAGTGGGTGATGTGTTGACCACTGAGTTAGTAGATGGTCAGGTTATTTCAAAGGTAGAAGCTTAGCCATATTGCTAAGCGCTAGCCTTGTGTACTAACAGTAAACTCAATACGGGCATCGTTAGATTGAGATGCACTGAGTTTAAATTGCTGCCACCAAGGTTCAAGGTGAAGCTTATCGTTTAGCTCGCGCCATAATTTAGCTCCATAATTAACGGCATGTTGGTTTATGGTAAGCTCAAACTTACAAATTGTTTGCTTACACTTTAGCGCTGTAAGCTCAGCGCTATCTGCAAACTCATTAATAATTAAAAAGTCAGTTAACGCGACTTCAAGCTCGTAACTCCATTCGAGATTATCAGCCTCTTGCTCAAACTGTATTGCGAGCTCATCATCAAGCTCTACACTTTCTAATTGATTTAGCTTTAGCTGTTGTTGAGATTGCTTAAGCTGGATTGATTTTTTTTCAAGCTGCTGATTAAGCTCAACCACATGTTGTGCTAGCTGAGTTTGCTGATCAGCCGCATGGGCTTTATTAACCTGCACTAAACCTTGCAAAGTAGTTGCTTGATTATTGACTTGAGTGCTAGCCGAAGAGATTACTGGTTGTTTGGGCGCTGAGGAAACACGTGTGGAATCTTTAAAAAACAAAAAGTAACCACTTGCTAATGCCACGCCTGAAGAAAAACAGAGCAGCATAGCCATAAGGTTACTTTTATATATCATTTCTAGGTACTCAAAAATTAAAGCATTGCACTGGTGTGCGATTCGTTTTCTGGCTCGGGATATTCTAAAAAGTTTTGGTTCATACTTTCTGCCGGGCACTCGCAATCAGGACGACCAATAATTTTTGCAGGTACGCCAACAGCAGTTGTGTGAGGCGGCACAGGGCTTAGTACCACAGAGCCTGCACCAATACGTGCGCCCTCGCCCACTTCAATATTACCCAACACTTTAGCGCCCGCACCAATAAGTACGCCCGCTCTAATTTTAGGGTGGCGATCGCCTTGCTCGTTACCCGTACCACCTAATGTAACCGATTGTAATATAGATACATTATCTTCAATCACGGCAGTTTCGCCAATTACAATACCGGTAGCATGGTCAAACATAATGCCTTGGCCGACTTTACAGGCAGGGTGAATATCAACCCCAAACACCTCTGAAGTACGGCTTTGAATAAAGCGCGCAAGCTCTTTGCGATTTTGTTGCCATAAGCAATTTGCTAAACGATGCGCTTGTATGGCGTGAAACCCTTTTAAATTTAAAATCACGGTAAGGTAGGTTTCGGCCGCAGGGTCACGATCTTTTACCGCTTTAATATCATGAGCAACATGTGTCAGCATGCGGTCACACTTTACAAAGGCTTGGTCAAACAACTCACGGATTGTAAAAGCAGAAACCACAGCATCAGCTAGTTTATTAGCAACAATAAAACTCAATGCCGACCCTAAGCATTCGTGATTTAAAATACACGAATACACATGGCTCGCTAAAAGGGGTTCACGAGTTACTACTTCATTTGCTTCGCTACGAAGCTGTTGCCAAATTTCATGACGCATAATAATGCCTTAAGTTATTACAAAGAGCCTAAGGCCAATTCTAACGGATTTAGCCGCCTAGGTGTTAATGCCTTCGTTATTTGTTCTGGTTATTATATATAACCAGTTAAATTTCAGGCTTATATTACTTTTTTCAAGTCATGTCATATGACAGCTATGCAGATTTAACCATTTATAAAATGCCCCAATGCTTACGACACAGGGGCATTTTTTTATATTTAAGAACTTAAATTATTGAAATACTTTATCTACCTTTACTACTTCAATATTTTTTGCAGGAATTGCCAGTTTATAATCAGCAATTACCTTATCTTCAGCCACTAACTCGGCAGGCTTATCGGTGTTATACACCATAGGCGAGGTTTGCATAGTTGCTAAACGTTTTTGCATATCTTCACCATCACCGGTAACAAACACATAGTGAATATTCTCAGTTTGTAGGTTGTCTTTAATCACGCGATTTACATCGTCAACAGTCAATGTTTTCAGTTTGCTTGTGACATAGTTTACAAAGCTATCGGTGTTATAAAACTCGCTATCTAGCGCATAACCTAACTGACGATTTTGACTAGCAACCATTTGTGGCACAAAGTTAATTAAAAAGTTACGTGTGGCTTCAAAATCAGCCTCGGTCATACCATTTTTAATTAGCTTATCTAGCTCAAATAATGCGGTACGGGTTGCAAAATGCGCATCGTTGTTTGAGCGCAGTGGACGCAGCCACACTTGGAATATTTGCTCCGAGCGCCCTAAGTTTGCATCCGGTTTAGTTTGAAACATACCTCTAGGGAAGTATTCAATGTAGGCGTAATCACCGTAATTCATACCACGCGTTTGACGAATACGTTCGTACAAGTAACTGTTAGAACTGCGATGCTCACCAAAGTACGAACGCACTAGCCACAATGCAGTCCAGTCTTCGCTGCTACGAATGGTATCAATAGGAAACCCGAACGACACAGCCGTTGATTGCGCTGACTTTTCAACAATCGTTGCATGATGACCTTTAAGCTCTGGCGCATCAGGGATTGTTAAGCGGCTTTGTTCGCCTTTAGGGAGCGTCGCTAGGTCAGCTAACATTTGTGCTTTAAGTTTTTCAGGCACGGCACCAATTAAACCCACAGTAAGTTTAGCTTGTGTAAGTTCAGCATTATAAAACGCTTTAACATCATCAAGAGTAAGCGCTTCTAAATCTGATAAGTCACCGTAGTTATAGCTTTCATAAGGGTGCCCCCTATAAAGCACGCTGTAGAGCACTTCTTTACCCAACTCTTCATCATTAGAGGCTTTTAAACCTGATTTAATGCCATCGATCATTTCTTTTTTCAGACGTTTAAAGTCATCTTCTCTAAAGCCTGGGTTTAGAAGCTGCTCACTCACTAAAGCATACCACTGAGCAGCATTATCTTTATGAATACGCCCTTGGAACGACAGCATTTCTTTATCTATTTGATAACCAAAACTACCCGCCAGCGGGTACATTGCCTTTTTAATCTCTTTGTAACTCATTGAGGTTGAGCCACCTTGCGCCAGCATTGCGGCAGTGAGTGCCGCCACGCCTTTTTTACCCTGCGGATCGGCAGCGGCACCGGTATTAAATAATAAGTTAATATCGATTAACGGCGAGCTATTAGTTTTATCAAGCACGTTAAAGATAGGCTTACTCGGTGCTTGCTGATATTTTGCTACCAAGGCATCTAAATCGCTTTCTTGTTCAAAACCAGGGGCTTTATCAAGTGCCGACATAGTAATTGTGGTGCGCGCATTATCAACAAAGTACTTATTGGCAATGGCTCTAATATCTTCGCTAGTGATATTGTCTGCCGATTTATACAGTTGGTTAATTACCTCAGGATCGCGCTCAAAATGCATATAGCTGGCAAGGGTAGAGGCAATTGCTTGCGACGAATCTAAACCATTTATAAAGCTGTATTTAAGATTAGACTTTAAATCGCTGAGCTTTTGGCTATCAACCAACTCGGTACGCGCTTTGGCATAAGTACGGTTAATGGCATCACGCACTGTAGCTAAGTCATCAGCATTTTCAACTTTTACAAATACATGCAGTAACCCTGGATCTTTAGTTTCAGGGTTGTAGGTAAACATTTGACTCGCGATTTGTTTTTCTACTACCAGCTCTTGGTAAATATCTGAATTGCTCGAAAAGTAAAGCTGCGACAGTAAATCTAATGCGGCTCGGTCTTTTTTCTGAGGCTCCCATGCGGCCCCTTTATACGACACAAGTAACCAATGGCCAGGTAATCCCTCGTTTTGCTCATGCACATATTTTGGCGCTTGCTGAGTTGGCTCTTTAGGAATATCAGCAACATAGTCGCCTTTTTGCCAGTTACCCCAATGTTTTTTAACCATCGCCATGGTCTCTTTTGGATCAACATCACCAACAATCACAAGCGATACATATTCAGGCTTATAAAACTTATCAAAAAACTCTTTACCGTAGGCCATTTGATCTGGCATGGCTTCAATGTCTTCAAAAAAGCCCATTGTAGTGTGTTTATAGGTATGTTTTTCGAACGCTTCTTGGCGTACCGCACTTAATAATTTACGAATTGGACTGGCATTATTTTTTAAGTACTCGCCTTTAACCGTTAGCGCTTCGGTTCTAAATTGCTCTTCGGTGTAGCTTAAGTTTTGAAAAATATCCGCTTCAATCTCAAGTACTTTATCAAGATGCTGCTTTGAAAAATTTAAGTGGTAGTTAGTGTAATCGTTAGTTGTGTAGGCGCGGTTATCAACTCCAGAATTTTTTAAAATATCTGAATACACATCTTGCGGAAACTTTTCAGAGCCTTTAAACATCATGTGTTCAAAAAAGTGAGCAAAACCAGTTTTACCTGCTTCCACTTCATTACGCGAGCCAACAGATACAGGTATTTGTAGCGATACTACATCTGGGTAATCGGTTTTAACTACCATCACACGTAGGCCGTTATCTAGCTCTTCTATTAGGTAATCTTGTGAAAAAACACGCTCATCTGCTTTATTAACTTGTTCTTGTTGAGCTGCTGTTTGCGTGTTTTGGTTTTGCTGCATAGCACAACCTGTTAAGGCCAGCGATACCGCTAGGCTAGTTGCCAATAATTTAAATTTCATTGTTATCCCTTTTTAAATTGAGCAATTTTTAAAACATTTACCAAACTAAGTATGCCGTAAAGTAATTAAATATAAGAGCCCTAAGCCTATTAATTATGTAAACAACTGTGTCAGTTATTAGGGTTTAACTATGAAAATAATTCACGTTAGTTGAGAAACTTTCAACAAGTAAATCTATCTAGACGTCTAAATGGCTGATATATTAAATCCATCATCACAAATTAAGCTGGAATGAGGATTATGGCTTTATCACTTCAAGAAAAAATACAGGACACCAACCAAGGTGTTTACCTAATTGGCACAACACCGCCAAAAATTGGGACCGATAAAGCGCAATTAAAAGTCATTGCCGAAAAGTTATTAGGCCGTTTACACGAAATTGAATATGACGGTGTGATTATTTATGACATTCAAGATGAAAGCAGCCGTACAGAGCAAGCGCGTCCATTTGCATTTAAGCAAACAGTTGATCCGCGCGAGTACAGTCAACTCTTACGAGGCTTGTCTGAGCTTGATGTAATTACTTATAAAAGTGTAGCTCAGCGCGGTGTGAGTGAGTTTAAAGCGTGGTTAGATGAAACTAAAAATGACTACGATTTAAAAAACGTAGTGTTGGTGGGCAGCCCTTCATCAGCGGGTGATATAAAGCTGAGCTTACCGAATGCCTACAAAACACTGGCAGAGCAGTCTGAAGACTTCTTTTTAGGTGGTGTAACCATTGCTGAGCGCCATGCCAATAAGCGCAACGAGCACCAACGCTTAATAGAAAAAACAGCTCAAGGATGCCAGTTTTTTATCTCTCAAGCCGTTTACAACGCACAAGCAACTATAGATTTAATAACCAGTTATGCGCGCACATGCAAAGCACAAGGCCTGACACCTAATCGGATTATATTGACCTTTACGCCTTGTGGTGGTGAAAAAACCTTGGAGTTTATGCAGTGGCTAGGCATCTCAGTGCCAGAGGCTACTAAATGGCGCATGCTTGATTCGGAAAATACATTAAGCGAATCGGTGCGTATTTGTCGCGAAAACCTCGACTCAATTTTAAAAAGCTGTGCCCACTTAGGTGTGCCGCTGGGTTTAAATATTGAAAGCTTAACCAACCGTAAAGAAGAAATTGACGCGTCCATTAATTTATACCGATTATTAAAGGCAATCATGGAATTAAACCTAGCTGAAAAGCAAATTGCTTAGCTTCGGGGTTCGGGGTTCGGGGTTCGGGGTTCGGGCAACAATAATAAGCGACATCGAATAAGCCAGTTCAAGTAGTTAGCTTCATTTATTTTAATAAGTACTAACTTGATCTGCCAAGTTTGAACTGTAGGACTTTATCAAAGCTGAATTTCGCATTTGTGCCAACAGCGTATAAAAAGTGAATTTGAAAGCCTTTTGGGTGGCGCTTTCGGCTTAACCAACCTACATTTTGACGTAGGTCGGATAAGTGGCGGAGCCACGCCATCCACCAAAAATAATGAATTTACCAGAAACAGTCCAACTTACCGCGTTAACGTTACCAGTGACTGATTTGTGCCATGTCCGGACGTTCGTAACGCCCAATTAAGGTGTGAGCAACGCTACCACGAAACGAAACCATTATACCTTAAACACAAAACCCAACGATGGAATGAAAAATGCCAAGCGTTGGGAATCACTCTTAAATTGTTTGTTAGATGCCAGATCGCTGAACCTGGTTTAGTAGTGGTAACGACACGAAATTATCGTTATCGCTTGATCATCGACTGCGTAAACAAGCCTATTAGTGTCATCAATACGACGAGACCAAAAACCAGATAAGTTCTCTTTTAACGGCTCTGGTTTACCTATGCCCTCAAATGGAGAGCGCTTAACATCATTGATAAGTTTGTTAATGCGCTTGAGTGTTTTCTTGTCTTGAGTTTGCCAATACAGGTAGTCATCCCAAGCGTCATCAGTCCACGACAGTAAACGTTGACTACTACTCATCAATTAATTCTCGTGCTGTTGTTTTACCAGCACGGTACTGTGCTATTGAACGGTTTAGGTGTTCAGCGTTTTGAGGAGAGCGTAGTAAGTGAACTGTCTCCATAAGGCTATTGTAGTAGTCTAAAGACATAACCACAGCATCTTCAGAATCGCGGCGTGTAATAACTGTTGTATCAGCGTCATTAACTACACCGTCCAAAACAGCTTTGAGACCATTTCTAGCTTCAGTAAAAGATACAATTCTCATAAGAACCTCCACATGTACGTTTAATGGAACAAGTATAGTCTTCACCACTCCAGTTGTACAGTAAATTGAACATGCGATATTGATAAGACAGCTAACGCCTCAATAACCGGTGCGCGTTAGCGCATCCGGCGCCGTAGGCGCGAAGTTGATTGACTTGTTAGCTCTTGCTTATTCTCCACGACTATATCCGCAGCCACACGCCCCGCAAGAGCAAGATATCCAGAAGCACTTGTGGCATATATTACCTCTAGTTCCAGTCAATGATTTTCCACAGCTATAGCAATGTGCTTTCCTTCCCCAGTACGCCTTTATTACGCCACCTTGAACCGCTTGTATTAACTTTAATGTATCAGGACCTGGCTGTTCATGAATTCGTTTTAGCGTTGAGGAATAAAACTGCTTCCAGTTTTTGAAGCGCTTTAAGGCATCCTCAGTTTCTGGGCCTCTTGCTTGTGTAATTTTCTCTTTTACTATTGCCTTATCGAGTTTAACGGGCTCGTCAAAAGAGTAGGAGAATAGCGTAACGGTATCCGACTCAGAGGGCTGGATAGATTCGTCATAAACAAATAATGCTCTTCCAATTTTTCCTACCCAATACTCCGACATCGATAAATCCCCATAGAGAGCTAACATTTAATAGTGCGCTCATCGCGCATATTTCTGCCGACGCTACGCTCATTTTTCTACATTATATAGCTTTAACAAATTACCTAAAGTATTACTATCACTAAGTTTTCTAAAATTTCAGATAAATTTAAATAAACCAATATGCGCTCAGCGCTCAGCGCTCATTTTCATGAATATATGCGCAAAGAGCAGTTTAACCAATCAATTAACGACGATATTTAGCCAATCTCAATGACAGGTTATCGCTCTTAGCTGCCTGTTAGGTGAAGCCCTAAGCTTTTACTTGCGTCTTCTGTTAGGCGCTCTTTGCCCTGTAATACGTTTTTTATCGCGATCTTTACGCGCTTTGTTGGTGTTTTTGCGGTTATCTTTTGGTGGCTTATTTAAATCAGGTTCATAGCCTTCAAGCCATTGTGGTGTTAAGCGGGTATCAAGCAGTACTTCAATTTCTTCAAGCAGCCATTGCTCATCTAAGCTCACTAAAGACATAGCAAGGCCTTGCTCACCAGCTCGTCCTGTACGGCCAATACGATGCACATAATCTTCAGCTATGTATGGCAATTCAAAGTTAATTACGTATTTAAGTGCCGGTATGTCTAAACCGCGCGCCGCTACATCGGTGGCTACTAATACACGCGTACTGCCCTCTTTAAAGTTTTGTAATGCGCGATCGCGAGCACCCTGTGATTTATCACCATGAATAGATTCGGTTTTTAAACCATCTTTACACATTTCTTTGGCAAGCTTATCGGCCATTTGTTTAGTGCGGGTGAATATAAGCACTTGGCGCCAGTTTTTCATGCCAATCATGTGCGAGACCAGTTCGCGCTTTCTGTCTTCATCTACTGCGTAAATAACTTGTACAACCTCTACAGCAGCAGAGTTACGCTTATCAACTTCAATAAGCTCAGGGTCTTTGAGCAATTTTTTACTCAGCTCAAATACACTGTCATCAAAGGTGGCGGAAAACAGTAAGGTTTGACGATCGCCTGGGATGTGACGCAGTATTCGTCTAATTTCGTCAATAAAACCCATATCAAGCATACGGTCTGCTTCATCAAATACTAAAGAGTCCACGCTTGAAAGCACCACACTGCCCTTCACTATATGATCAAGTAAGCGCCCTGGCGTTGCCACTATTACCTGCGCTGTTTTAAGTGCTTTGATTTGTGGGCCAATGCTTGCGCCACCATAGGCAAGTGCACCTTTTATATCTGTACCTTGTGCGTATTTTTCAAAGCTTGCAAATACTTGCTGAGCAAGCTCCCTAGTGGGCGTTAAAATAACCACACGGGCAATGCCTGGTTCGTCTTTTTTAGCGGTATTTAAAAGCTTATGTAATAGCGGCAAAACAAAAGCGGCTGTTTTACCAGTACCAGTTTGAGCGCTGCCCATAACGTCTTTGCCCGCTAAAATTGGCGGTATCGTTTTGTGCTGAATGGCGGTAGGCGTAGTGTAATTATTTTGCTCTATTGCCGTTAATAGTAACGGGTCTAGGGCTAGTGATGAGAACGATGTGGCAGACATAAGCTTGGCTTTAAAATAACAAAGAACGCTATTATACCTGAGCTTAAGTAATAAAAAAGGCGCTAAATAGCGCCTAAGTAAAATGAAGTATTTAAGCCGGTTTTAATGTGGCTTTACGCTCATTATAAAATGCAATTAAATCATCTACGGTGCTTTGACAGTATTCACGAATACCCGATACCACCATGTGTTTTTCACCAAAACCCACCTTTTCGCCGTTTTCTAATAAATTAAAGCGCAAGGTTATTTTGCCGCGTTTACCAGCGTATTCAAAGCTTGGCTCTGCAAACTCAAGAGTCGGTGATTTAATATCAATGTTATTAAGGTTAATGATCATTGATTCATAAATAATCATAGGCCGCGCAGGATTTATCATTACCTCTTGCTTGCCCATTAAAGGAATAATTACATGCGGGAACGCAGCACCTGAGAACTCAACATAACTTTTTATTAAACTGTTTGTAAGTGTTGGGCATTTACTGGTTTTACCGTCGCGTTTAACCTTTAAAATTACTTTTTCGTCATGGTTTACATCAAACTCTTCTCCAGGTTGTTCTGGAAAATTTAGCTTGGTATTTTCATCAACCATACCGGCAAAGGTAAACTCCATTCGCTCACTAATGCCATAGCGGTCTAACACTAGAGAAAAAAGTAAGTCTCCTGGTGCGCAAAACTTTTTAGCGTCTTTATCATGAAGCGGGTTGTAGTCGTCGGCTACACATTTAGCAAAGCGACAACCTTGCTCACGAGAAATTGAAACATAATCAGCATGCTGCTGATAGTAAGGACTTAACATAGTGTGTTCACTGCTTAAACTGCTTATAACCTAGCCATACTACCAGAAAAAAAATCTTGAGAGGTCGAATCTGTTTAATAAAGGTTACAAATGGTTGTTTGTAATGGCCAAGCATATAATTTCGAGGCTTTTTAAACGTAAAAAGCCGCTTAAATTAAGCGGCTTTTAAATAGCTAACCTGCATTAGGATTAATTAAGCACTTGGATAATCGCGGTATGCGCGCTCTATCTTTTTAGCCTGCTTTTTAGAAATACCTAAATGAGCAAGCGCGACACGTAAACGTGCACGCGATAGGTCAGACCCTAAAATCTCCATTGCATCTAATACCGAGGTAGATGATGTTTTGCCGGTAATAGCCACAAATATAGGCTCTAAGAAGTCTTTAATTTTAAGCTCGTGGAAGGTGGCTACTTCTTTTGCAATTGCAAAAATAGCTGGTTTTTCAAAGCTACGTAAGCCTTCTAGCTGCCATACAAAAAATTGTAATGCTTGGCGAATAACATCTTCGTCAGCTTTACCGGCTGTTAGTAGCGCTGGATCGTAAGTCGGGATACCGCCTACAAAGTGCCCTGCTAAATCAACCATGTCAGAGAGCGTATTTATACGCGTTTTAGCTTCCGGTAATACTTTAGCAAGCATGTCGCCATTAAATTTCCAGTCAACAAAACGCTGCATTAGCTCTGCATCAGTTAAGTTTTCGCGGATCCACATACCGTTTAACCAGCTTAACTTGTCTACGTCGAATACTGGGCCCCCCAGCGATACACGCTTCATGTCAAAATGTTCAATCATTTCATTAAGGGTGAACTTTTCACGCTCATCAGGCATTGACCAACCCATACGGCCTAAGTAGTTTAGTACCGCTTCTGGTAGGTAACCCATTTCTTTGTAGTAATTAATAGACGTTGGGTTTTTACGCTTAGACAGTTTTGATTTATCTGGGTTACGCAGTAATGGTAAGTGACCTAATACGGGTGCTTCCCAACCAAAATCTTCATACAGTTTTAATAGCTTAGGCGCTGAGTTTATCCACTCTTCACCACGGAAAATATGGCTAATTTGCATGTGGTGATCATCCACCACATTAGCTAAAAAGTAAGTTGGAAAGCCATCCGCTTTTAATAGCACTTGCATGTCTACGTTTTCCCACGGGATCTCAATTTCGTCGCGTAGGTAATCGTTAAACTTAAAGGTACCTTCGCTTGGGATTTTCATACGAATAACGTACGGTTTACCAGCAGCTAGGTTTGCTTTAATTTCGTCTTCGGTATGGTTTAAGCCACGGCCATCATATTTAGGACGCAGACCTTCAGCCATTTGCTCTTCACGCATTTGGTCCAGTTCTTCGCTGGTTGCAAAACAATAAAATGCTTTACCGTCTTCAACTAACTGATGAGCGTATTTTTTATATAAATCACTGCGCTCAGATTGACGGTATGGACCAAACTCACCACCAACATCAGGACCATGATCCCACTCAAGGCCTAACCAGCGTAAGCTATCCATGATGGCTTGTTCAGATTCTGGTGTGCTGCGAACTTGGTCAGTATCTTCAATACGAAGTACAAATTCACCGCCTTGCTGTTTAGCAAAACAGTAGTTAAATAAGGCAATGTAAGCGGTGCCAAGATGCGGGTCACCTGTTGGCGACGGAGCAACACGGGTACGAATTGTCATGGTAATGTCTCTTTTAATAAGTGAGATGGTATGAAATACCAATAAATATTTTAAGCGGCTACTTTGTTTAAGTAAGCAATAATATCGTTTGATTCATAAAGCCATTTAACTTGGCCATCTTGCTCAATACGTAAACAAGGTACTTTAACTTTTCCGCCTTGCTCTAATAGCTCTTGGCGGTATTGCTCATCATTTTTTGCATCGCGTGTTTCAATTTTTAAGCCTTCACGCTTAATTGAACGGCGCACTTTTACACAAAAAGGGCATGCTTTGAATTGATAGAGCTTAAATTGTGCGGTTTGCTGATCAAGCTTAGCTTGCTCTTGCGGATCACGTTTTTTGCTACGCGGCGTAAAAACAAAATTAAAAAATAAGATGATACAACCTAAAACCCAGCGAACTAATTTCATCTTCAATACTCTTTACAACAAATTTAAGGTGCAAGATTTTAACACAAAAAAGCGCAACACTATAAGGCGGATTATACGTTGCGCTATATCGTTAAAAAAGTGCTTAATTACAACACCACCATATCATCTCTGTGTAGTACTTCCACACCGCTATCGTAATCAAGTAATTGGCTGATTTGATTAGAATGTGCGCCTTTTATTTTATCGATTTCAAGATGGCTAAAGCGCGTTAACCCGCGTGCAATAATTTGCTGGTTTACATCAATTAAGTTAATTAAATCTCCACGTTCAAATTCACCAATGGCGCGCGTAATGCCTTTAGCAAGTAAACTGGCGCCCTTAGATTGCAAGGCATGCACCGCACCGGCATCAATTAAAATTTGGCCACTACTTTTAGGCCCTGCCAATAACCATTTTTTTCGGCCATCTTTAGGCGCGGTAAGTTTTAAAAAACGGGTGCCTGGCAGTTGCTCGCTCATGCATTTTAAAATCACATTTTCATCAGCGCCTTTGGCAATAATCACCTCAACCCCAGCTCTTCTGGCAATATCTGCGGCCTGTAGCTTGGTTGCCATACCTCCTGTGCCTAGGTTTGTACCACTGCCACCCGCAAGTTGGCGTAACTCATCATTAATATGGATAACTTCGTCAATCAAGGTGGCGTTAATGTCGGTGCGCGGATCGCTGGTAAATAACCCTTGTTGGTCGGTCAGTAGCAGTAATTTGTCGGCATTGGCTAAAATAGCCACCAATGCCGATAAGTTATCGTTATCACCTACTTTTATTTCACTGGTCGCAACCGCGTCGTTTTCATTGATGATCGGCACTACATCGTAATTTAATAAGGCATTGAGGGTATCGCGGGCATTTAAATAGCGCTCTCTGTCGTCAACATCTGCGCGCGTTAGTAGCATTTGCCCCACGTTAACGCCATACAACGCAAATAAACTTTGCCAAATATGAATGAGTTGCCCCTGTCCAATGGCGGCCAACATTTGTTTATCTATCAATGTGCGCCCACAGGGTTTTAATAGCTGTTCGCGACCTGCAGCAACCGCACCGCTTGATACTAAAATAACGTGATGACCTTGCTTTTTTAGCTCACAGCATTGGCGAACAAGTTCCACCATGTGTGCTTTGTCTAACTTATCGGTACCGCCAGTGAGTACACTTGTACCTAGCTTTACAACTACGACCTGATCCCTTTGCATGTTTTTTACTTTGCGCAATAAATGATGCATTTATTTATACCAGTTCGGTATTTTTGAACAAGTAAAAAATATTCAATCACCCCCTCTGCGTGCTAGGATCGCACTATATTCAACCTTTTAAATTACGCCTTATGCCTGCCAGTTTATGTTTAATTATTGCCACCTTTTTGTGGGGTAGCTCCTTTATTGCACTTAAATACGCGATTGCGATTTATGACCCAGCCTTGGTGATATTTTTACGTATGCTCACCACTTTACTGATTTCGTTATGTTTATGGCGCTACGTAATTCGCTTTGAATATTTAAAAGGCGATTGGAAGTACTTATTAGGCATGTCGCTGGCAGAGCCTTGCTTATACTTTTTATTTGAAGGCCACGCAATGGAATATACCTCAGCCTCTCAAGCGGGGGTGATTGTTTCTTGTTTACCCATTATTGTGGCACTTTTAGCATTTTTCATGCTCAAAGAGCATATTAGTAAAGCTATTGTGGTGGGCTTTACGCTGTGTATTGGCGGCAGTATTTTACTGACCTTGCTCTCACCGAGTTCAAGCCAAGCCCCAAACCCATTACTGGGAAATTTTTTAGAATTAATGGCCATGGTGTGCGCGGCATTTTATACCGTGTGTATAAAACATTTAGCTAACCGCTACTCCCCGCTCACATTAATTGCTCTGCAAGGCGTGAGTGGTAGTTTGTTTTTTGCTCCGTTTTTATTATTTATTGACCTACCCAGTGAAAACCAACACGATTTAACCGCACTAATGAGCATATTGTACTTAGGCTCTTGTGTTACTTTGGGTGGGTACGGCATGTACAACTATGCAATTAGTAAAGTGTCGGTATTAACCGCCGCGGCTTACTCTAATTTAATCCCTATTTTCACTTTAATTTTGTCAGCCATTATCCTCAACGAGGTACTAACTCTTGGCCAGTGGATCAGCATATTTGTGGTGTTTATAGGCGTAATGATTAGTCAACGCCATCAAGAGCTGGTGGTCGATATTCCTAACTCAACTTCGGGTGAGGATATTTCAGCCGACACTAACCATCTTAAATCGGTCCCCGAGGCCAGTGAATCAAAAGGGTAACAGGTTAATAAATACAACCCTGATTGCTGCAAAAAATCGGTGTTGTACTGATTAATTACCTCAACGTGTGTTACTGAATAATGCTGCACTTGGCCATTTTTAAGTTGTAGAGAAAATTGCTCCCCCACTTTAGCGTTTTTTAAAAACGCAAAGTGGGTATCGTTGTGGCCAGCAATAAGTGCTCCTTGCGAGTTACCAAAATCAGCCCCACCTAACTCCCCAGCAGGTAAAAAGTGGCTCGGCGCAAACGCTAAGTTTCTACCACTTGCGCCATCGAGCACGGTTAGTCGTTTATTATGCTTTGGCCATATAATTTGTGCCACTGGGTAACTATCAGCATAAAACCACGGCTTAATTTTTTTATTGGGCGATTTAAGGGTCGTTTGCCATGCTTGCTCTATTAACACTTGTGCAAGCCACGCCTTTGCCTGCATGTATACACCATGGCCAAACAAGCTCAAACCTAAGGCAAGTAAACCTATGCTTAGCCACTTTTTCATTTGCAGCGCCTTACTAACAACAGGCCACCTAGTAGCATTAAAGCCCCAAACACAATATGCATTTTGCTTTGCCCATCAGTTTGCGGCAAGCGCATACTCATTCCTTGCGGCATTGAATTAGCCACTTGTGTAGTTTGTTTAGCAACTTCTTTTATGGTCGTCTCTTCTATGGCAATAAACGCAGTAAATGGGCTAAGTAACTGATGCTCAAGCGCAAGTTGCTGCACTTGCTGTTTTACTTCACTTTGTTGGTTGTATAGCAATAATGACTTTATTTTTTGACGTGCCCAAAGCTTATCAATTCCTGTGGCTTTTGAGCTTGCTTGCGGATTAAGCTTAACCTTAAACTCCCCATGCGCCGTTTGCCCCGTAAAAGTAATTGCATCGGTAGTGTCTAATTTAATAGCCACCATAATAGGCTCAGCAAAATATAGGTCAGGCAAAGGTGAGGGCCAAAAATCTAAACTCTCTTCATTTTTATTTGTTAACGCTAAATTAGTCATCGCCGGGTGAGCAAGTTTATCAAACAACTGCTGCATTTTCGGCTGCACATCATGAGCACTGCTTATAAAGGTGTAAGTTCCCTTGCCTATATCAGCGGCACGACGCATAAAATAACGGTTAGGCGCGCTACCAATGCCCACGGTAAATAAACGGCTATCACCTAAAGCATGCGCAATATGTTTAAATAACTGATCTTCGTTACTTACGCTACCATCGGTTAAAAATACCACTTGGCGTACAAACCCTTCAAACTGTGTACCATCGAGTACTGCATCAAGTGCGCCTTTTATTTCAGTTCCGCCATCGGCTTGTAAATTATAAATAAAACGCTCTGCGCGACGTAAATTAAAGTCACTGGCAATTAATGGGGTCTCACTCATGGCTGCAACCTCATTATTAAAACTGACAATATTGAAGCTATCATCACTATCTAATAATGATAATGCGTAAAACAGCGCTTTTTTTGCTTGTTCAATAGACTGCCCATGCATAGATCCCGAAGTATCAACAACAAACACCATTTCACGCGGTAAACGCTGAGATTGAGTAAAACTATCGCTTGGCGGCATTAACATTGCTAACGCATACTGCTCACCATTTTGTGCTTGCTGAGTAAAAAGTGCAGCTTGCGCTTGCGCTATTTGAAGTGGCTTAAACTCAAGTACAAAGTCTCTATTTATGGCTTGCTGTGGTTTTAGCGCAATGCTGTATTGCCCAAATGCAGGGTTTTCAACATTAATTTGATGGTACTTAGCATTTATATCAACCAATTCTAAGCCTATATCCATGTTAATTGTTAAGCTTAAATCGCTGGCATTTTCCGCCTCATTGGTTTGTTTTGTATAAACAGGGCTTAACCACCCCTGTGGAGTGAACAAAGGTGCATTAGCGCTTTTTATCGCATGTTTATCTTGATCATCGTTAACTTCCCCTGTTATTGCATGATAGCGTGGCGTAATTGTGGTTGGAAAATGAATCGCAAAGGTTCCGTGTTGGTAATCAATAATCTCTTGATACTCAAGCGTTATAACTATTTCTTCTCCTGGCCCTACATTTGCCACATTTGTTATAAACATATTTGCACGTTGCTGTCGCAACAATGAAGCTTGTTTGCCTGCTTTTTTGGCAGCTTGGTACTGTTTTTCAGCTTGGCGTTTTTTTGCTATTTTACCGTTAATCACTCGCTCACCAATACGCATGGTCATTGCTTGCACGGCGCTTTCATCGGGTAAAGGAAATATATAACGTGCATTTACTGCAAAAGGATTTTCATTTATGTAGTGCTGCGTTACTACAACATGATTAATTAGTCCTGTTAGGGTCATTTTTGCATCACTTTTTAAAATAACCCCAGGATTAACCGCCACTCCTTGGCTATCAAACAAGGATAGTTTTGGCGACTGTGCATGGCTTTTAAAGCTGGCCAAAAGCACGATAATAATAAAAAGGCTTACCTTGGTAAGCACTTTGGTGGGTTTACTCAACATAAATCACTCCCTCGAACGCACGCTGTTAATTGCTTGCTGTTTGATTACTTGACTGATTTAGCGCACGGGTAGTGAGAGTAACGCGTCTGTCAAAAAAGTTATCTTCAAGGGTGTTACTGCTTGCTATGCTTTGCTGCTCGCCAAATGCTTGTGCGCTTAAACGTGTATGGCTTACACCTTGTTTAATTAAGTAACTTTTTACGGCGTTTACTCTGGCTTTTGAAAGTAATAAGTTTGCTTGCTCTTCACCACGCTGATCGGCAAAGCCACTTAAATCAAGTGCGAGTTGTGGCTGGCTTTTTAATAACGCAACTAATTGATCAAGCTGCTTAGCAAAATGAGGAGCAATATCGCTAGAGCCTGTTTTAAATTGCACTGTCATCGCCAATAAATTATTAAGCTGTGATTGCGTTAATTGCTCATTCTGCTGAGCCAATAGCTCAAGTTGCGCTTCTAAGTGACTGTTATGATTAAGAACATGTTGGTAGTCGTTGGTTTTTTCTGCCATAACTGTTAAAGCTTGTTGCTGCTCGGCAATAGTTTGCTCAGCCACCTTGGCATCGCCAATTAAGCCACCAGCAAATGCACCTACAAACGCGCCAATAGGCCCACCAACAACGCCACCAATAATGGCACCTGTGCTTAGGCCGACTATGGTTTCCTTTTTTGCTTCTTTCGATGGAGTATCCGCGGCAAAAGCAGGAGTGCAAAAAGTACTAACGAGTGTGAGTGCGATTAATGTTTTCTTCATGGTCTATTCCTTACTATTAATAATGGTTGGCAAGCTATTGGTTGGCACTTGCGTTGTATCTGTAATTTCAATAGTTGTATTAAAACACCATGAAGTGGCAACAAAAGGGATCAAAAATGGCAAACTGCTGAGCAATTGTGGCAAAAAAATGGCAATTGTGTTTTTAACCGTACTTAGCGCAAAAACTTCGCTATAGTGCGCCTAAGTCAATATGAGTAATTAATAAAAATGAAGAAAATAGCCATCATTGAAGATGAAACCGCAATCCGCGAAAACTACATAGAAATGCTGAGCGCTCAAGGCTATCAGGTGAGTGGTTATGAAAACCGCCCTCAAGCAGAAGCGGCCTTTAAAGAAGCGCTTCCCGATTTAGCCATTGTTGATATTGGTTTAGGCCATGAAATAGATGGTGGCTTTTTACTGTGCCAAACACTGCGTTCACTGTCTAAAACCTTACCGATTATTTTTTTAACCGCTCGCGACAGCGAAATAGACACCGTATGCGGCCTGCGCATGGGCGCCGACGACTACTTAACCAAAGACATTAGCTTAGCCCATTTAGCTGCGCGTATTGGCGCACTATTTCGCCGTATGGAAGCATTAGAGCAACCCGCCGATGCTAACGCATTAATAACTCGCGGCCAACTAACGCTCGATATGCAACGTATGCAGGTGCTTTGGCAACACCAGTTAGTTGATTTAACCGTAACTGAATTTTGGATGCTGCATTCACTCGCTCAGCGACCAGGACACGTTAAAAGCCGTAACGATTTAATGAGTGATGCTAAAATTTATGTAGACGACAGCACCATTACCTCGCATGTAAAACGTATTCGTAAAAAGTTTATAGCACTCGATAGCCAGTTTGACTGTATAGATACCGTGTATGGCATGGGCTACAGGTGGGAGCAACCCACATGCTGAGGTTTGGCCTACGCAGTAAATTTATCCTACTTTCGTGCTTTTTGTTTTTGTTGCCATGGCTTGGCTACGAATATGTATGGGAAATGGAAAAGTTTTTACGCCAAGGCCAAGAAAAAACGCTGGTAGGCACCACTCGCGCACTGGCCACGGCCCTGCACGAACGCCCCGCTTTATTTGACGAACAAACCAACTTTTTAGATCAGGTGGTAAAAGGTCGCGATCTCTATGCTTATAATTTAAAAAGCCCGATTCAGCTCGATGGCAAACTCAACGACTGGGACGCTTATCAATCGCTGTTTTGGCTTTATGATAAACGCTACTTACAAACAGCCAATGATAACCATCAACTGAGCAACTTATCTTTTAGCCATATGGTAGGTAAGTTTGATAATTACTTATATGCTGTATTTAAAGTCACAGATGACACTGTAATTTACCGTGCTAAAAACAGCCTCAGCATTACCAATAATGACTATGTAAAAATTGGTCTAAAAAATCCTGATGGACTATTTAATACTTATATTATTGCTCCGCGCCAAGATGGCTGGGTCAACGCATTTGATGCCAACAGTAAAATGCCTTTTACTAAAATTCAGGGCTTTTTTAAACAAACTGAAACTGGCTACAACCTTGAGCTGCGCTTTCCTTTGAGTATGCTTGGCAATAAACTGGGGTTTGCCATTGCCGATATTGATAGTAAACAGCCAAGCCAAACACTTAATATTATGTCTACATCCAACTTAAATAACCCAAATGATTTGGGCTCAGTACTGGTGCCCTCCCCTGAAATAAACCGTATATTAAAAGGCATGGGTCACAGCGGCAGTCGCATTTGGGTGGTCGATAATCATCACCGTGTTTTAGCGCAATCGGGCAATATTCAAAATGCCGATGGCGTATGGGCTGATGGACTAAAAAATCAAGCGCCAAAAACCGCATGGCAACGCTTTGAACAAACCTATTTGCATCCTTTGTACTATAAAATTTTAACCCGTCCCGAAGATGAGTTTATAGACACCCTACACGATGTCGCCTCAATGCAAGGCACTCATTTAGCCAAAGCACTCAAAGGCCAACCCGCATCGTCGTGGCGACTCACCCCCGACAATAAAGCAGTGATATTATCGGCTGCGTATCCTATTTGGATTGAGGATAAGGTGATTGGCGCAGTTATAGCTGAAGAAACCACCAATGGCGTGCGTACACTGCGTAATAAATCACTGGAAAAACTGTTTAATGTGATTTTAGCGGTTATGCTGATTGGTACTGTGACTTTGTTCTTTTTTGCTTCGCGTATATCGAGCCGCATTAGGCAACTACGCGATACCGCAGAGCAAGCCATTGATGCGCAAGGACGAGTAACAGGTCATATAAATTACAGCGATGCCAATGACGAAATTGGCGATCTGTCGCGTAGCTTTTCAAATATAGTGAGCCGCCTTGGTGGCTATACCGATTATTTAGAAAATATGTCGTCGCGATTATCTCATGAGCTGCGCACGCCGGTTGCGGTTGTACGTTCATCTCTTGAAAACTTACAAAGCTTGCAGCAAAGTGAACTGAGTCAAAAATACCTTGAGCGTGCCAGTGAAGGGGTTGAGCGCTTAGGGAAGATAATTACCACTATGAGTGAAGCCACCCGCCTTGAGCAAAGCATTCAAAGTAATGAGCCAGAGCCGTTTGATTTGCAAAAGGTGATCAATGGCTGCATGCAAGGCTACCAGCTAACTTACCCTAACCAGTTATTTACACTCAACATTTGCCAAAGCACACTGCCAATGCAAGGTGCCCCTGAATTTATAGCCCAACTGCTCGATAAGCTAATAAATAATGCCTTGGAATTTAGTGAAGCCAACACCGCGATTGAAGTTAGTCTTAAGCAAAGCGAAAACAAAGCAACATTAACGGTAAGTAATACAGGTACTTTATTGCCTGAGGGGCTTACTGAACATATTTTTGATTCTATGGTATCGGTGCGCAGCCAACAAATGCAGCAACAACCGCATTTAGGTTTAGGACTTTATATTGTCAGGCTGGTGTGTGATTACCACAAAGGTACAGTAACGGCGCACAATAATGAGCAAGGTAATGGGGTGGTATTTACTGTGAGCTTGCCACTTAATAACTAAAGGTTCCCTAGAAGCTATGCCTCTTTTTTAACAAGCGATACAAAGTATCCATACGCTTATGCGCTTGCTGCACCTTTGCTTGCGCCTCAACTTTTATAGTTAAGATAAGTAGTAACAACAGATAAAAACTAGGCTGAGCTAATACGTCTGGGAACATCAATGAAACAAATGCGATATAAGCAAAACTGCCAAATAATCCCTTAAAAATATCAAAGGGTTTAGATGAGTGTTTTTCAAACTCATCTTCAAGAACTCGTTTTTTTTCAGCTTCGCTTATCGCTAATTTTGCGTTAATTTGTTCTGGTGTCATTAAATTAACTCCTTTTAAGATAAATACAATTATGGATATGCAGCTTTCACTATTAAGAATGATAAGCAAACTCAATTGTATCGCTATTTGGTAAAAGTGACGAGCAAAAAAGGCTGAAACGTCCTAGTTATAGCAAGGACGTTTAAAAATGACTTAATGCAATATTACAATCAGTTTAAGTGACCTTGGGAGTGTTAGTGTTTAAAAACGCTTTAATGCAGTCTATTTCTGCCTGTTTGACCGTTTCGCCTATTTCGGGGCCCTTTTTGCCGCTTTTAAGCGCGTCTTGCACTATCTGCTTTTTATCCATTTTTTGTAGTTCATTGTGAATAGCACGTAATTTAGCGGCTTGTGGATAGGGCTTATCCACCAGTGTTTCGCCTCGCCCTTGTGCATCACACTGGCACGCTTGAGTAAAGGCAATAAAACGCTCTGGGTGCACTAGTGCATTTAAATTAGTGACGATTAATTTATGAATGGTTTGCGGCCTTAATTGTTCAAGTGTGTGGCAAAGGGTATGGTTATCACTGGTGAGCACGCCGATATCACGAAAGCGATTAGGTACTTTTAAACGTTCACAAAAGGCCTCAACTACAGCAACCCCTTCACGTTCATGGCCGCGTAAATTACCGCGTTTTTTATAGCTTAGCGCTTTACCAAAGTCATGGGTTAAAGCAGCAAAACGCGTTTCTAGGTTAAAGCCTAAATCGGCTGCTCGTCTAAGCACTAGCATGGTATGGACAAACACATCGCCCTCGGGGTGATGATTTGCAGGCTGCGGGGTGTTTTTCATCTGCTCTATTTCAGGAAAAATACCTAACCCATCTAATGCTTGAAAATAAAGTTCAGGGTGTTTTTCGCCAAGCGCTTTTTCTGTTTCAAGCCAGACTCGCTCTGGTACTAGATGTTCCAACTCGCCTTTATTTTTAAGCTCATGCATTAATGCAGTAGTACTTGGATGAATAGACCAGTCACTACCATAACGGGCTAAAAAGCGGGCAATACGTAATACCCGAACAGGATCTTCTACAAATGCTTGGGTGGTGTGGCGCAGTATTTTATTTTTTAAATCATCTTGACCATTAAAAGGATCAATAATAGTGCCGTTTTCGTCTAGCGCCATAGAGTTAATGGTTAAATCTCGGCGTGCTAAATCTTCTTCAAGGGTTACGTTTGGGCTGGCATCCACCACAAAGCCGGTATAGCCTTTACCATTTTTACGCTCAGTGCGCCCTAGTGCATATTCTTCTTTAGTGTTTGGGTGTAAGTAAACCGGAAAATCGCTGCCAATGGGTAAAAAGCCAAGCGCTTCCATAACCTCTGGCGTTTCACCAATAACAACATAGTCATTATCTTTTGATTGTATGTTTAGCAGTTTATCTCGCACTGCTCCACCCACTAGGTAAACTTGCTTTAAACTCTGTTGCACTTTATTCCCAACCACTACTTTTAAGCTTTTCTTTGATGTTAATCATACCTAATAGTCATTAAAAAATCTGTGTTGTTTGCCAAGCTTTATTAAGCTCATTACAATAGCGCATTATTTTTTAATACCTAAACAGCGAATGAAAAACCACTCAGCAAAAAAAGAACTTATGTTACTGCCCATCCTTTTGGTGGTTATTATTATGTGTGTTGCAGGGCATTTCTTGCTGCAGGCTAATTTTCAAGACAGCCATTTGGTTGAGTATTTGTTAGCTGCAATCCCATTTGCTATGTTTGGCTTAGTAATAGTAGCCTTTAAAATGGCAGCCAAAAGTGAACAACAAGAAAATGATGAGTAAATAAGTTACTGATAGTTTTTTTCTGCTTTAGTGACTTTGTATAAATAGCGTCTTGATTCTGCACGTGAGTGCTTAGTGGTGAGAATATTATAAAACTGGCTTGCAGTAAGCTGATTTATTTGTGAAAACGCCACACTTCTATTTTTATTAAATATACGCAGAACATTACCCGCCCCGCCGTTATAAGACGAGATCATGGCAAAGTGCTTACTTTTGTCGGTACTAATTTTGTTTAAGTAGTTATTTTTTAAAATACTTAAATAGGCGCTGCCAATATCAATGTTATGTTTTGGATTAAACAATACTGCTTTGGTTGGTTGCCCAGGTACTTTTTTTATTTTTTGGTATACATCGCGCCCTGCGGTAGCGGGGATCACTTGCATTAATCCATAGGCATTGGATGAACTCACCGCATGTGGATTAAAGCTACTTTCGGTTTCAATAATGGCATAAATAAGTGCTGCCGATATTTGATATTTTTTTGCAGCCGCCAGCACATAATCACTGTACTTTTGCTTTCTTAAATGGGCATTTTGCTCGACTAAATCAAAACTAACCGACGAAATAACGTGCCCATATTGACGTTGCTTTTTTAAGTTATTATTTACTAAATAACGCGCAAATCGATTAGCACGCCAGCTATATTTTATGGGTAACTTATCTTGATCGAGCACTTGTTGGTATAAAAACGGCTCGCCTTCTAAAATTGGTGCTTCGCTGGTAAAAATATCGGTTTTATCGGGGTCGCTGGAGGTCAGTAAGGTCATAACAATGGCCTGCTGTAACAAGCTTATTGTATTTTTTAACGCGATGGTTTCTACTTTTACAGTGCCTTGCTCAAAATCAATAATGGCACGCGCTTGGTAATCATTACTGTATTTTACGTATTTTTTGGCACTAGGTTGCTGAGTGTTTTGTTTACCCCACTTGCGCCCAACAACGCTTTCTAATGCGGCTAAAAGCTGTTTTACGCTACCAACCTGTGCCTTAATAGAACGGTGTGTTTTTTGTGCTTGCTTGTGAATTGCAACCACATTGGTCGGGTCGTTTTTTACTTGCTTTACCAGTTTATTTAAATCAACAACGGGCGATAAACCCGACAGTGATTTACAACCACTTAAGCCAACTAGCAAAAGTATAAACGCATACTTTTTCACACAATATCCAAACAAATGCTTAGCAACTATAATACATGATAACCGAACCAGTCCGGTTTAATTGGTTGTGCTTGGCCGCTTGGGGTTAGCTTAATATTAAGCTGACTATCGAGTAAATCAATCGCAAAGCAGTCATCAACATCATATAAATCATCTTTATGAAGATGACTCAGCCCTGCTAATAAGTCATTTTTAGCGCGTTGTTTTGCTTCTTCACTACTACTGGCAACATACAAAGCAAAGTCGTGTTGCTCTGCTAATGAGTCGCTTCTGTAAGCACCTAAGTTAACAAAATAAAGTTGCTTATTTTGCTCTACATAACTATCAACTACCTCGATTTTATAACCATCAATGTGATTAACCGCCATGTAGCTATCCATGTGTACACTGTTTTTATCACCCACCCATTGGCTTTTTAATTTGGTATAGGTTTGCTCAATATTTTGGCCTACCACAAAACGTACGTCGTGCATTTCTATGTGGCAACCTTGAATACGCCCACCTAAATACACCATGAATAACTGCATGCTCACTTCCTTTTAAAAACCAAATTAAATTAAACTATCTACGTCAATCTCATGCTTTTTAATCAACTTATAAAAATCAGAACGATTACGCTTGGCAAGTTTGGCGCCTTCTGCCACATTGCCCCCTGCCATTTTCAGGGTATTAATTACATAGTCTCGTTCAAATTCTTTTTTAGCTTCATTAAGTGATAATGGCTCAACGTTGCTTTCATTACTGTTTAGGGCACTAAGCACTAAATGTTCAGATATAACCTCACTAGGAGTCAACGCAACCACCTGCTCCACTACATTTTGTAATTGACGTATATTTCCTGGCCAATCATACCTTACTAGGGCATGCATGGCATCGCTTGCAAAGCGCTTTTCTTTTTGCTCCATACGCTTTGCGATGTTGGCACTAAAAAAGTTGGCTAATAAGCTAATATCTTCACGGCGTTCACACAGCGGGGGCAACTTTAAGTTTACGACGTTTAACCTGTAGTATAAATCTTCTCTAAACTGTTGATTGCTAATCGCTTCAGGCAGGTTTTTGTGGGTTGCAGAAACAATTCGCACATTAATAGGAATTTCTTCTTGAAAGCCCACAGGGCGAATGGTTTTTTCTTGTAGCACACGCAATAACTTAACTTGCAAATTTAGAGGCATATCACCAATTTCGTCTAAAAATAAGGTACCGCCTTGCGCTTGCTGAAATAGGCCTTGGTGATCTTTTACAGCTCCTGTAAATGCCCCTTTTTTATGACCAAATAGCTCTGATTCTAATAGCTCACCAGGCACGGCCCCACAGTTTATTGCCACAAATGGACCATTACTAACATGGCTATGCTGATGAATCGCCTGCGCAAGCAACTCTTTACCGGTACCGCTGGCACCAGAAATAAGCACGTTAACTTGTGTAGGCCCTAATAGTTTAACTTGCTCCAGCAAATGCAGCATAGCGCCACTGCGGGTGACAATATTACTTTGCGGAGTAATATCATCATTATTAACCCCATGTATCTCAATGGCTTTGGCTAGGCTGTCAAACAGCTCATCTTTATCAACGGGTTTTGTGATAAAGGCAAAAATACCTTGCTTGGTGGCCTCTACCGCATCAGGGATAGATCCATGAGCCGTCATCATAATAACAGGCAACGCAGGGTAGCGGTTTTGCAATTGTCGGTGCAGCGCCATGCCGTCCATTTCATCCATTCTTAAATCGGTAATCACCGCATCAAACACTTGGTTTTTAAGTAGTTGTAATGCGTTCATACCACTATCACAGGTCGTTACTTCATAACCCTTTGATTGAATTCGAATAGCCAGTAATTGCAGCAAGCTGGCATCATCATCAACGAGTAAAACTTTAGCACTTGATGGAAGTGTGACTGACATAGTTACTGCTCCTTGGTTTCTTCACGTAGTAAAAGTTGCTGTTCAATTGCGGCTAATGACGACAAGGTTTTTTGCATTTTGGCGTTCAATGCTTGCTGTTGTTTTTTTGCATCTATTTGCATTAATACGTGCTGTTTTTGCAGCCATAAATAGTGCTTTATATCATCGGGCCAATAGTACGCCTGATCCAGCTTAAGTAATTGACTCATAACAGTATCAGGGTCGCGACTAAGGTTGACGCATGCGGTATTAAAAAATGCCTTAAGTGCTTGTTCCCCTAAGTAAGTTTCATTGTCAGGCGTTAATTTAAAGCCACCACACTGATTGGCATGCCAAGCAATAACTTGCGCTGCAGAGGGATATATTGGCTCTGATTTTGGCCGAGGTTTGGGGTTTGGCTGATTCGTTTTTTTATCTGGCTTAGAGGGTACATTTAATGCTGATTCATCCTGTGTTTGAGTGTTTGTTATTTCACACCCAGATAAAAAAACAAGACTGCTGGTTAGCCATACAATAGCCATTAAACGCGCAGACATATTATTTAACTCCTTTATTTTTATAGGGGATGACAATGTTAAATCGACAGCCTTGCGGCTCATTATGCTCAATTTTTAGTTGTCCATGTAACTGTTCAACTGACTCTTTGACTATAGTAAGGCCTAAACCACTGCCTTGTAAGCTAATCTCTTTGGTATGTTTACCTTGATAAAACGCCCCAAAAACATGTTCTCTTTCATGCTCTTTAATGCCACAGCCCTCATCTGCCACCTGCATATTTAGGCCGTTATTTTCTAGACTCAAGCTAATAGTAACGACTTGGTTTGGCTGAGAAAACTTTAAGCCATTGGAAATTAGCTGAATTAAAATCATTTCAATTAACTCCCGTGGCAAACTAAGAGAAATATTAGGTAAACTATTGTGCCAAATAAGCGATTGTTCTCGCGCATTTAAGCGGTGCTCAAAGTGGTTATTTACCTTTTTTATTAGCTGATTAAATTCCACTTCACTGACGTTGTCTTTACTGGTGCGAATGGCGTTATAACTCAATAAACTGTCTATCATAGTACGTAGCCTCACCATCGATTGACTGATCAGCCCAAGTACCGCTTTTTGCTCGTTATTGATGGGGCCAACGATTTCATCGGCTAGTAATTCAGTGCCCTCAACCATAGAAGCCAAAGGAGTTTTTAATTCGTGAGTAACGTGGCGTAAAAATGTATCTTTTTGTTGTTCTAACATATGCAGCTGCGCTTGCACCCACTGCAACTTGTTACCTAACTCTATGAGTTCAGCTGATCCCTGCACCGATATTTTTTGCTGCCAATCTCCTTGGCCTAATTTATCAATCACTGAGGTTAAGCTTTTTAAGCGCCCGCTTATGCGCCACAAAAACCCGCCACCAACAAGTAGCGTTAAAGGCGTAAGTGCAACCAACCAGTTTATAAAGGAAGCTTGTAAATTTGTGAGCTTAATTTGGTTTTGAGTGATTTTGGCTTCATTTTCCTCACGCAACCACAATGTTAGCTCCGCTAGTATTTCGCTGATTGGCACAAATAATTCAGCTTGTTGACGCGCTTCAACCACAAGTTGAGTATGCGCCGTTTGCAAAGTATCCGTTAGCCGTTGCCATTGGTGTGTATTTGCTTGGTTATTTGAAAGCTGTTTTAGCTCATTGATGTTTTGCAATGATGATTGCCATTTATCTACGATTAGCTTATCGAGTGAGTCGCTCTTTAATACCCAGTTTTGTCTTGTTGCCCTTTCTAAACTATTAAGCTCTTGCTTAAGCACATTAAACGACTTAGTTACTTGGTAATTATTACTCACAATTTGCTGAGTGACCGCTAATTGCTTATTTAATACATTTAAAAACACAATAACTACTATAGATAAGGGCAGCAGCGACAACAGCATGCTCATTACAAATTGGCCAATTAAATTGGGGCGCCAATTTATCAATGCTTTATATTTTTCAGCCATGACTGCGGGCATACAAAAGTCCTTTGCTATTTTTTAACGTTCTATTATTAAGTGCTCAACTTATACACTCGCTGAACCATCAAGGATAAAAACCCCTACTGTCTCAAAATAGCGACAAGTTAAGCAATTGATTTAAAAAATTTTAAACGCTTATAACTGCAAAATTGTTGCATAAAACACACAGTTACTTGTAAAAATTACGCACCAACCACCACAAAAAAACATAACCCGCTGATTATTAATAAAAATTAATATTGGCATCATTTTTGTAATGGATACATTAATATTAATTTTAAAAGAGCCAAGGAATGTTCAGAAATAATTTACAGAACGCTGCACTTATTGGTCTGTGCCTAACCAGTACTCATTTATTCGCTCTTGATGTAGATGCTGAATTTAATCGTTTAGACAAAGACAGTAATGGCACATTAAGTGAAGCTGAAGCAGGTGAAGATGCTTTATTACATGAGAACTTTGCACAGATAGACACCGATGAAAACGGACTCATATCTCTAAATGAATTTAAGCTGTTTATAAAATAAAGGAGTACATTCATGAAACAACTAATTGGTGCTTTTTCGCTCCTATTTTTAGCTATTAGTGCCACCGCACTGGCATCGCCATTAAATGTACGTTTTATGCATTTAGATAAAAATATGGATGACCAAATATCGCTTGTTGAGGCAAAGCAAGATAAACAATTACTTAAGCAGTTTGCCGATTTAGACAAAGATAACAACGAGATGATTTCTAAAAAAGAATTCCAAAACTTTAAACCTTAAGTTTAGATTCAAGTTTAATCTATTAGTATAGAGTTAAAAGCACTTGCCATAATCCCTGAGGGAGTGTGTAAACGGATTTAATGTTGGGAGTTAAATTATGGCAAGTGCTTTCTTTCAATACTGTCAGCAATTAAAATACACCTTGGAACGCCAACTATGAGAATACTGCTTCCCTTTATTGGTGCTTTACTTTTTATCAGCCAAAGTGCATTCGCACTTGATGTAAAGCAACGCTTTGACCACTTGGACAAAAATAATGATGGATATTTAACCCATAGCGAGCTTGCTGCTCAGCCTCAGCTATTAAACTCATTTTCAAATTGGGATGAAAATCAAGATAACAGAATTTCTTTAACTGAGTTTAAAAACTACTTAACCACTAACCTGTACTGAGCATTTATATGAAGCCTTTTCATAATATTATTTTACTAACACTGACTGTTTTTAGCTGTATGAGTTTTGCAACAAGCAGTTATATTGCCGAAAAGTTTGAAAAACTTGACCGCAACCAAGATGGCTTTTTAACTTACCCTGAAGCTGCCAGTGATCCTGCTTTATGGTCACGTTTTGGCAGTTATGACCGTGATAAAGACGCACAATTATCATTAAGCGAATACAGCTTGTACGCCAGTAAATAAATAGCCCCACTCAATTAAAGCTTGGTTAACAATATCAAGCTTGAAAAAGTTTAACTCCTATTGTTAACACATCCTATTTCACCCTTAACTTGTTGCTTGCTTTAGCTAAAAGCTGACTTATACGACGCTTAATAAATTATGCTATTGGTATTCTAAATTTGAGTTTGCTACTGTGATAGTACAAATAATAACAACATACCTCTTATGCAACTCAATAAATTAATTAAACCGGTATTACTAGCAAGCCTCTGCGCCTTATCTAGTGTGGCAATTGCACAAACGAAAGTAATATATAATGCCAATGGCTACACCCCTTTATACAAAGGAAAAATGCGCCATGGCGAAGTAAATACATTTACAACCTTAGTCATAAAAGATGGCAAAGTAGTTAAAACAGGTCCAGACAGCTTGAAAAATAGCTTTCCGGGCGCAACCCTAATTGACGCGAAAGGCAAAACACTACTCCCAGGGCTCATTGATGCCCATGGACATGTCATCGGACTTGGTAATAATTTGTCACAGCTTGATGTGCGCGGTGCAAAATCAGTCGATGAAATAACTGCTAAGCTCAAGGAATTTGTCAAAGGTAAAAAAGGTTGGATCATTGGTCGAGGCTGGAACCAAGAGCTATGGTCAAATACTCGCTTTCCTACGGCCGCTGACTTAGACAAAGTCGTTAACGATCGCCCTGTTATTTTATCGCGAGTAGATGGTCACGCCATTTGGGTTAACTCAAAAGCATTAGAACTTGCCAATATTAACGCTGACACACCAGCCCCAGCAGGTGGAGAAATTATAAAAGACGAGTTTGGCAAACCAACCGGTATTTTTATAGATAAAGCAGAGACCTTGGTTACCCAGCATATGCCTGCAACGTCTGCGCAATCGGTTAGCAATGCATTAGATGCCGCAGGTAAACATTTGTTAAGCTTAGGCATTACCTCAACACACGATGCAGGTATTGATAAAACCACGTGGCAAGTTTATAAACAGCGCGCTGAGTTAGGTACATTACCGCTTAGAATTGTAGCGATGTTAAGTGCAGCAAGCCCAGATTTAAACATGATGCTTAAAGCGGGTCGGTATCAAGATGCTCAAGATTTTTTATCTATTCGCAGTGTAAAAATTTACGCTGACGGTGCCTTAGGGTCACGCGGTGCCGCGCTTATTGAAGAATACGCAGACAGAGCAAACCACTTTGGCCTAATGCTTGAAACCCAACAAAAGCTAGAACAATTATTTACACTCACTTTTAAAAGCGGGTTTAGTGCAAATACCCACGCAATTGGTGATAGAGCAAATAAAATTGTGCTCGATGCCTATCAAAATGTATTTAAGCAAACCGGTGGTATACTACTGCGTAATCGCATGGAGCATGCACAAATAGTCTCGCCGGAGGATATACCGCGCTTTAAAACCCTGAAAATAATTCCATCAATGCAACCTGTGCATGCTACATCTGACATGCATATGGCAGAGCAGCGTTTAACCGATAAACAACTCAAAGGCGCATACGCTTGGCAAACATTCTTAGAGCAGGGGTCGACTATTGCAGCGGGTTCTGATTACCCTGTCGAGTTGGCGAATCCGTTTGATGGCTTATATTCTGCCATTACACGTATGGATCATAATCAATTGCCTGAAAATGGTTGGCGCGCCAGTGAAGTGTTAAGCAGAGAAGATGCATTACATGCGTTTACCCTTGGCGGCGCGTATGCAGCGCATCAAGAGTTTAAGCTAGGGAGTTTAGAGCAAGGTAAATGGGCTGACTTTATACTGGTTGATCAAGATTACTTTAAAGTCCCCATTGAGCAGCTATACAAAACTCAGGTGCTGCAAACGTGGATTGCGGGTACGTTACGCTACGAAAAAGACGCTACAAAAGCTGAGTAATTAAAAACAAAAAAGGGTTAACTTGCGTTAACCCTTTTTTGTATCAACTTTTGACTGACGATATAGCTTAATAATGTGATAAATATTAACCAAAGCCAACAAGCCGTTGGTAAAAGCCACCGGCATTGAGCCTATAGCCGCACCGTAAAAAGTAAACGCAATACAGCCCAATAAATTAAACCAACGTAGTTTGGTTACATCAGTCATGGTTAATGATATGACTAATAAGACGGATGCTAAATAACCTAAATATTCCCAACTCAATTGTTCTCTCCTAGGCTTTAGGTTAGTATTACGCGTTAAATTTTAGTACATTATTAAGCTACGCTACGCAGTAGTTAAAATAAAAAAGCTAACTTACCAATAAAACCTTAAAATATACTGGTTAATACCACAATTTTTAATCATTACACGGAAGAATGAAGGTCATTTAACGCTGTTAATTATATTAACGGCGTGGGCAAGTTAGCATAAATTCTTAATCTTAATGCTATCGTCATTAAGGTGTAATAAATAGGACAATTGTCCGAAGAGCATGATTGATGTTTCAATACCATTTTTCCAGTTACCTTGTTGATCAACTGCTGACGTTTGCCGGCAGTAGTTTTCAGCAATCAAAAAAAGAAATATTAATACAGCAAGACCAACCGTTAACTAAGTTGGTGTTAGTGCGAAGTGGAACTGTATCGTTTAGTTACGATGTAGGTAATGGCAGGCGCCTGCTTCTTGGCCAACTCGACTGTAACAATACCCTAATTGGCGAAATTGAAGCACTTAATAATAACCCCTGCATTTACACGGTAACCTGCTTTAGTGATGTCACGTACAACTTGATTGAATTAAAACATTGGCGCGCATTATTGCTCGACAAACCCGAGCTAAGCTTATATACGGCGCAAACGATTGCGGCTAAGTTTCAAGAAAATCAAAAAATTAATTTAGATAAGCTGTTACTGCCGTTGAGCTACAATATTGCCAAAGACTGCTTATTACGTGCAGAGAATAACAATCCCACTTTATTACGTGCTTACCCTACGGTAAATGCAGAAGCTGAGCGTTTTGCAACCACTGAGCGTGCATACAGGCGTGTAGTGAGTGAGTTAGTAGAGAAAAACTTAGTGCAAAGAAGCACACAAGGACTACAAGCTGTCGATATTCCTAAATTAAGTGACTATGTAGATAGCTTTGCACAGCTTTAAAGACAATAAAAAAGGCCATTAAGGCCTTTTTTATTGAGCAAAATCACGTTTACTTTTCAAGTAAAATATCGTGGATTTTAGCTAAATCAGATTTACCTTCAATAATTTCATCCGGCGTTAAACCTGATAATTCATGCGGGAATACTAACCATTCTTCAGATTCATGAATGTAGTAATCAGGCACTGTATCAACTTTTGAATTTTTTGGCTTGTAGTATGGACAAGCAATACGAATATCACGTGGTAAGTTTAAACGCATTAGCTCAGAAAGCTTCTCTTTTAACGCTACAATACTACGACCTGAGTCAAAAACATCGTCAACAATCAGTAAAGAGTCACCAGCATTTGCGTTCTCAACTATGTAGTGTAAACCATGTACTTTGATTTCTTTTGATTGCTTACCAATACCGTAATAAGACGAGGTACGAACCGCAATGTGATCCGTTTCTATGCCTTTGTAATCATAATATTCCTGAACAGCTATCCCAATTGGAGCACCACCGCGCCATATACCAATAATAAAATCTGGACGAAAGCCATCTTTATACACTTGTGCCGCTACGCGGAATGAATCTTCAAGTAATTGTTGAGCCGTGATATAGCACTTTTCTGACATAATAAGGATCCCAGTGGTATGTATAATATTTGAGCGAGGTTTAAATAAAAATAGATGCCCAAACACGTAATGGCGAAAGATTTTACCGTAAATAAAACAAAATTGCTTGTTTGACGGATAAAAAAATAGGCACCCTAAGGTACCTATTTTTTAACTAATGCGTAATCTCAGTAGATTATGCCTTTTCAAGTAGGGTGCGTGCTACGGTGCGCATACCTTGTGTAGTTGCACCTGAAGCCCATTGACTTGTGCTACCACCCATATTAAATGCAGCAGCTAAATCGATGTGTACCCAGCCTTTGCCATCGTTTGGCACAAAGCGAGATAAGAAACCAGCGGCGTTAGATGCACCACCGAAACCACCGCCTTTTTGGGCGCGGCTATTTGCTGTATCCGCATACGGCGATGGGCAGTTTTGTTGATGCCACTTTTCAAGTGGTAATGGCCATGCGGCTTCCATTTCTTGTGACGCAAAGTCTTCCACTTCACGCACTAGCTCTTTATCAAGGGCAAACAATGCGTTGTACTCTTGACCAACAGCAACAAGGGCGGCACCTGTAAGGGTTGCCGCATCAATAATAAGTGGAGCGCCTGTCTCACCTGCCGCCATTAGGCCATCAGCTAATACTAAACGCCCTTCAGCATCGGTATTTACAATTTCAACGGTTGTGCCATTTTTGTAAGTAAGAATGTCACCTAGTTTGTATGCATGACCGGAAATTAAGTTCTCAGCACAACATAAAAACAGTTTAATACGCTTTTCTACGCCACGTCTAATTGCCAGTGCCAAACCTGCGGTTACCGTTGCTGCACCACCCATGTCGCACTTCATACCCAACATACCTTCGCTTGGTTTAATTGAGTAACCACCTGAGTCAAACGTAATACCTTTACCAACAAGTGCTGCGCTTACCGGTGCGTTCTCATCGCCAGTTGGGTTGTAATCAAGCTCAAGTAATACTGGCGGACGCTCACTACCACGACCAACGGCATGAATACCAATCCACTGCTGTTCTAATAGTGCATCGCCTTTTATTATTTGATAGCTAACATGCTCTGGTGCCAGTGATTGAATAAATTCAGCGGCTTTTTCAGCCAAGCTTTCTGGGTAAATGTCATCGGCGGTGCCATTGATCATTTCGCGCGCCCACGTTGCCGATGCTTTTAAATCAGCGAGTTCTTTAAGATCAGATTGTGCGTTATCAACAAACTCAACACCGTTTAGTACTTTTGGTGATACAAAGCCTTGGTAAAAAGCCCATTGGCTCTCTGTACACCAAACATCGCCTTCAAGCACAACACTTTTAATGCCTTGGCTGGCAATAGTACGACCCGCTTTTTGCACATTTTTTAATGTTTCTTGCTCAGATAAATGAACCGTTGCGCCGTGTTCGTTAAAAGATAGTGACGCACTTTCGCCCCAATGCCCTGGTGCCGATTGCTCGCTTAATTGAACAACAAATTTTTCACTCATGTTAGAATATCCTTGCACTTAAATGTGTGGTTGAGTTTACTATAGCGCGCTTAAGTTCCCAACTGCTTGCGGTAAATAACCTCAAATAGTCCGTAAAGTCTTATTTTACTTAACCTGAATTCTGGTTATAAAAGGAAGTCATTAATGAAGTACACCCCGCCATTACAATCTGCTACGTTATTAAAACGTTACAAACGCTTTTTAGCTGATTTAGAGCTCAGTGATGGCACTACTTTTACCGCTCACTGTGCTAATACGGGTAAGATGACGGGCTGTGCCGATGCCGGTTTTACTGCCTTTTATTCCACCAGCAGTAATACTAAGCGAAAGTACCCGCAGTCATTAGAGCTGACGCAAAATAACTTATCACAACTTATTTGTGTAAATACAGCCGTTGCCAATAAAGTGGTCGAAGAAGCACTTAATAATGGGGTTATTGATGAGCTTACAGGCTATCAACACATACAAAGTGAAGTGAAGTATGGCAGTGAAAACAGCCGCATCGACTTTTTACTTACCCACAGCAGCAAAGCCAATTGTTATGTTGAAGTTAAATCAGTCACGCTGCTGAGCGAAGATCGTCCACAAAGCGGTCAAGGCTACTTCCCTGACGCCCAAACTGTTCGTGGGCAAAAGCATATTCGTGAATTAATCGACATGGTCAAACAAGGGCATCGAGCGGTATTACTATTTGCAGTGCTGCACCAAGGCATCACACAAGTCAGTGCTGCGGTGCATATTGATCCAACCTATGCACAATTGCTTAGCGAGGCCATTGAGCAAGGCGTAGAAGTATTAGCTTATAAAGCCCATATTTCTGCCAGTGAAGTTACTTTAATTGAGAAAGTAGCATTTGTTGAGTAAAAAGAGCGCATTTAAGCGTTGGTATTTCGCCACGCCCAAAAAATACTTATCCGAAAAGTAAAAGATAAGTTGTTTTTATTATTTTTGCCCACATAACAACGCCAGTTTATAAACCGATACTGTAATAAAAAATATAAACACTGCTTTTGCTACTTTAATATGAGTAAACAGGGTTGAAGCTAATTCGATTATTTAAAAATAAATTTGCCTAGGGTATGAGTTTCTGCTATTTATACCGCCGGCTAATGCTGAGGCATTAAATTAAGGATTTAGGAGAGAGTTATGCCAGACCAAAAAAGACATGGTTTATTGGCTCAAGCCGGTTTAGAACCATACCAAGAAAAACCGGGTGAAGAGTACATGAATGAAGCACAACGTGCTCATTTTAAAACAATTTTAGAAACTTGGCGTAATGATTTACGAAACGAAGTTGATCGTACTAAGTCACACATGCAAGACGAAGCAGCTAACTTTCCTGATCCCGTTGACCGCGCAGCACAAGAAGAAGAGTTCTCATTAGAGCTTCGTACTCGTGACCGCGAACGCAAATTAATTAAGAAAATTGAAAAAACAATCAACTTAATTAAAGAAGACGAGTTTGGTTTTTGTGAGTCTTGTGGTATTGAAATTGGTATTCGTCGTTTAGAAGCACGTCCTACTGCTGATTTATGCGTAGACTGTAAAACACTTGCCGAAATTAAAGAAAAACAAGCTGGACGCGGCTAATTAAGTTATAGCCATGTCTTCTACAGCCGTTACCGCGCAAGTATCTGACTATCGCGGCCGATTTGCACCGTCTCCTTCGGGGCCGTTACATTTTGGCTCACTTGTGGCGGCTGTAGGTAGCTACCTAGATGCAAAAGTTAACCAAGGGAAATGGTTAGTACGCATTGAAGATATAGACACCACTCGCGTTGTAAAAGGCGCCGCCACCGATATCCTAAATACCTTAGAAGCCTACAACCTCAATTGGGATGAAAACGTTGTGTATCAAACACAGCGTCTTACTATTTATCAAGATGCAGTAAACTCACTGTCAAAACAACACCTTATTTATGCCTGCCAATGCTCTCGTAAGCAAATAAAAGCCCTCGGCGGTATTTATCAAGGGCAATGTAAACACAGCCAACTCAGTGAACAGGGTCATGCCCTTCGCTTAACTCAATGCCATGCAACCGTGACTTATAACGACCTTATTCAGGGGCGTATTGACGTTGACCCTGCTCTGGCCCATGAAGATTACATTATAAAACGTAGCGACGGTTTATTTGCCTATCAACTGGTGGTGGTTATTGATGACATTGAGCAAGGGATCAATCGAATTGTACGAGGCGCTGATCTACTTGAACCTACCGCCCGTCAAATCAGTCTGTTTAAGCAACTTAATAACCCTATTCCAGAATTTGCTCATTTACCTTTAGCGGTAGCAAAACCAGGGTTTAAACTGTCTAAGCAAAATTATGCCCCTGCAATTTGCAAACAAAATCCAAAACCCACTTTAATAGCTGTATTTAAATTTTTAGGCTTGCCAATACATGAGCAACTAATGGATTTAACCTGCGAACAATTACTCGCTTGGGCCGTGGCGCATTTTAACTTAAGCCTTGTTCCTGCTAAGCGTGAAATACAGATTTAACCTCCCTTTACGTATTACGTGGAATTAATTCAAATAAAATCGTTAAAAATGGCTTAATTTCAGTGCTGCAACTTAATTTTTTTACCTTGCTGGTATATGATAGCCGCCTAAATATATGCTAATTACATTAAACAGTAAAAATAACGCTTTAAGCGAATACTTGCTGTGATTTTGATTGCAATGGCGAGTAAATCAACCGCTTCTCTAGGAGACAGACTATTATTTCCAAGCTTTTTCAATTTTGTCGACAAATTATTGGCCCAAGTGCCAATAACGAAAATGTCGCAATCAGCAGTGAGCCGTTAGTGATCCCTAGAGGTGAGCATGGTATTTCTCGCAAACAATTTAGCCCAAATGCAATCAAAGTACTCTATCGCCTAAAAGATGGTGGCTATGATGCCTACTTAGTTGGTGGTTGCATTCGCGATGTATTGTTAGGCCAACAACCTAAAGATTTTGATGTTGTAACCAATGCAACCCCTGAGCAAGTTAAAAAACTGTTTCGTAACTGCCGTTTAATTGGCCGCCGCTTTCGTTTAGCGCACATTGTTTTTGGTCGTGAGATTATTGAAGTGGCCACCATGCGCGGCCATCACGAAGCACAAGAAGATAAAAATCAAATTAGCCAATCAAGCGAACATGGGCAACTACTTCGCGACAACGTATTTGGCAGCATTGAAGAAGATGCCGAGCGCCGTGATTTTTCAATCAATGCCTTATATTACTCAATCAATGATTTTTGTATTTATGATTACGCCAATGGTTTAGCGGCCATAAAGGCAAAACAAATAGAGTTAATTGGCGATCCTGAAACACGCTATCGTGAAGACCCCGTGCGTATGCTTCGCGCAGTGCGCTTTGCCACCAAGTTAGATATGCAAATAGCGCCAGCAAGCGAAAAGCCGATTACCGAATTAGCGAGCTTGCTTGATAATATTCCGCCAGCGCGTTTATTTGAAGAAATACTCAAGCTATTTTTAAACGGCAAAGCACAGCAAAACTTTATAATGCTGCGTCAGTACGGTTTATTTAAATCGTTGTTCCCAGAACTTGACCGGATTTTAGATAAAAACCCAGACGGGCTTGAAGAAACCTTCATCAAGCAAATGTTTGCAAACACTGACATCCGTATTAATTCAGATAAAAAAGTCACTCCTGCATTCGTATTTGCAGCATTACTGTGGTTCCCGCTGATTGAACGTACTGAAAAAATTAGACGCCAAGAGCAACTCTCAGAATACGATGCATTTGCTCAAGCAATTAATAAAGTACTGAGTGAGAATGCCCAACATATTGCCGTACCAAAACGCTTTACGTTAGGTGCTCGTGATATTTGGCATATTCAACAACGCTTAGATAAACGTGCAGGCCAACGTGCCTATCGTTTAACACAGCAACCGCGCTTTAAAGCCGCTTATGATTTTTTACTATTGCGTGTTGATGCTGGTGAAACTGAGCATACAGAGCTGGCACAGTGGTGGACACAGTACTTAGGTCAAGATATTAATGGCCAAAAAGAAATGGTGCGAGAGCTTGGTCATCAAGGTGGCCCAAAGCCACGCAAGCGACCTCGTCGTCGTACTACTAAAAAGCCAGCTGAGTAAATAATGCAACGTGTCTATTTGGGTTTAGGAGCAAACCTTAACAGCCCTAAAAAACAACTTGATAACGCTGTTATTGCACTTAAAAGCTTGCCAAACAGCGAACTTATAGCCTGCTCGCATTATTATGCGAGCAAGCCTATGGGACCACAAGATCAACCTGATTATGTGAATGCAGTCGCCTGTATCAACACTTCACTTGAGCCAGAGCAACTACTCGATTTAACCCAAGCCATAGAGCTAGAACATGGTCGAGTCAGAAAAGCTGAGCGCTGGGGCGCACGCACACTGGATATTGATATTTTATTATTTGGTAAACAGGTTATAAATACTAAACGTTTAACGGTGCCTCATTACGGGTTAAACGAGAGAGAATTTGTTGTTTACCCGCTGCAAGAAATTGCACCCGAACTTATTTTACCATGCGGCGTATCTATCAAACAGATAGCAAATAACCTACCGCTTAACGACTTACAACAATTACCACGGTAATTAATTAAGGCCACTGTCTGCGAGAATATTATGTCTAAAATAACCGTTTCAACTTTGAATAAAATGAAGGCTGAAAGTAATAAAATCACTGCGTTAACAGCTTATGATGCCAGTTTTGCTAAGTTATTTCATGAGAATGGCGTTGAAGTTGTTTTAGTCGGTGATTCTTTGGGAATGGTATTACAAGGTGGCGATGACACACTCGCTGTAACAAACCAAGAAATTGCGTATCATACTCGCTGTGTTCGTGCTGGAAGCCGTGACCTATTTGTTATTGCCGACTTACCGTTTATGACCTATGCAAATCCAAATGATGCCTGTAAAAATGCCGCAGAGTTGATGCGCGCAGGTGCTAACATGATCAAGCTTGAAGGCGGTGAATGGCTACATGACAGCATTAAATCACTCACTCAACAAGGTATTCCGGTGTGTGGGCATTTAGGGCTTACGCCACAATCTGTGCACGTATTTGGTGGTTTTAAAATTCAAGGCCGTGAAGAAGTACAAGCACAAAAAATTATTGCCGATGCAAAAGCATTAGAGGCAGCGGGTGCTCAACTACTCGTGCTTGAGTGTATTCCAAGTGCCTTAGCAAAACGTATTACTGACTCATTAAGCATTCCAACTATAGGGATTGGTGCGGGCAATGTAACCGATGGTCAAATTTTGGTTATGCACGATTTAGTCGGCATTTCTGCAGGCTACATTCCTAAATTTTCAAAAAACTTTTTACTCGAAACAGGCAACATGCCTGCCGCTGTTAAAAAGTATTGTAACGATGTTAAAAGCGGCGTTTTTCCAAGCGCTGAACACGAGTTTAAATAATGCAGTCAATCACTGAAATTAAATCATTACGCAGTCAAATAAGAGCTTGGCGCCAAGCGGGTTTAAGTGTTGCACTAGTACCTACTATGGGTAACCTGCACCGCGGCCACTTTTCGTTGGTAGAAAAAGCAAAAACACTGGCCGACAAAGTCGTTGTTAGTATTTTTGTTAACCCGATGCAATTTGGTGCTAACGAAGATTTAGACAATTATCCGCGTACCTTAGATGCCGATAAACAAGGTTTAGCCGATCTTGAAACGGATATTTTGTTTATCCCCAGTGTAGAGGCTATTTACCCAAATGGCTTAGGGGTGCAAAGTTTTGTTGATGTACCAGGTATTTCGATGGGCTATTGCGGCGGCTCACGTCCTGGTCATTTTAAAGGTGTAGCAACAGTTGTCACTAAACTATTTAACTTAGTCCAACCTGATTACGCCTGCTTTGGTGAAAAAGACTTTCAACAGCTGCAAGTTGTTAAAACAATGGCCCGTGATTTGTCGATACCAGTAGAAATTATTGGTGTGCCAACGATGCGTGAAGTTAGCGGCCTTGCCATGAGCTCACGCAATGGGTATTTATCAAGTGATGAAAAGCAAACCGCTACGATTTTATTCAATACTTTAAATCACTGTGCGCAGCAACTAAAAAGCGGAAATAAAGCGTTTGCTACTCTTGAAGCTGATGCTAAAGCGACTTTAGAAAGCGCAGGGCTAAAACCAGATTATTTTTCGATAGCTCAACGAGATACATTAAAAGCTGCTACACTCGAAGATACACGATTTGTTATTTTAGCTGCCGCCTTTTTAGGAAGTGTTAGATTAATCGACAATATACAGGTTGAAGTTTAATACTGGTGTAGCCTCACTTTAAGGATAAGTATGAAAACTTTTATTAAAACTAGCCTCGTGGCTTTTTCGTTTGCAGTTCTTGCTGGCTGCCAGAGCCAGGCGGGTAATCCAGCACTTAATCAATGTGCTCAGCAAAGTTATCAATGCGAAACCAGCTGTGAACAACAAACAACCACCGACAGCCTTAAGTCACAGGTTTGCTCATCTAAGTGCATCGAAGCGTATAATCAATGCAAAGTACAAGCTGAAAACTTAAGTAAAGCTGACTAATATCAATCGGCATAAATTGTAAACCAAAAAAAACCGCTCATTTGAGTAACACCACTCGTTTAAGAGCGAGTGGTGTTTTTTCGTTTATATCTAACCGGATATTTTTGTGTCTTTGCCAGCACCGCTCGCGGATAAGCTTTTCGCTTTCTTTTCTCCGGTAATATTAGCCGTTTACCGTTTTCACGTAGTTCTTTTAGCTTTTTAGGGATTGTCCCTGGGCTTCGACCTGAACACCATAAAAACTCGTCTTGTATGAGGTATAATGCGTTAATAAAACTGATGCGTAATGGCTCAACTTTATGGGCTTTAGCCATCTCTGCCATTTCAAGTCTCACGATATTATATGATGTCAGAATACCCCAGAGCTCTTGATAAATACCTTCCTGTTTCAGGCTCCGTAATGCTGGTTTATTTGATAGTTGATATTGCTTGAGCTCACCATAGCCTCGCTCTATTTCCCATCGTTGCCAATACACATCGAGTAGCGCTTTCAGCGGGTACTTTTCTGGACAGACGCATGAGGTGATGAACCCTTTTATTTCCCCTTTAGGTGTCGGAATTTGAATAAGCCTTGCTTGCCATGTATCACCTAGGTAAGGGGCTGATTTCTTAGCTTGTGGTGAAATAGGCATTGTTATTAAGTGGTCGTAATCGCTAAATGACTCCGTTATTTCATAGCGCATTTTGCTTTTGATGGGCGTAAGCCAATGATGATTTTCGCTAACGCCTTGCCAGCTCGTAAATAGTTCAGCCGAAAAGAAACCTCTATCAAATAGCGTCAATGAATATTCAGGTGCTGAGCCAACAAGCTGTTGAGCATAATGAATTTCACTTTGAGTAATGGGGCCAAACGCTGCATCGGATATTAAATGCGTTCTTGTCGACATCAAGGTCACAGCAAGTACTGAGGGGAAGTTTGTTGTCGATTTAGCATAGCCAAAGTGACGGTTACTCGGTGTATCTTGAGTTTTAAATTGTGTACCGTCAATGCTGAGCAGCTTTAAACCACACACGTCATCAAAAGTTTGCGACTGCTCCCACTGCGTTGCTGTATGTTTAAAAAGGTGTTTCATAGGCGCTGCGCCTAGCTTTTCTTTCCCTTTTATAATACTGCTCGTCGCCAATGGTGGAAGCTCTCCTTTAGCGTCAGGAAAAGCGAGCTCTAGTTTGTCACAGACTTCAGATATTGAGCGGTTTCTTAATAAACCAATCCCTAATACAAGCCAAGCAGCTTGCTCGGCGGGGAAACGTCGTTTACGCACAGAGGCTCTCCCTGTTTGAGTAACGGCTGCTTCAATCCACTCAAGGGGAATATGCTTAGTAAACGAATCAATATCACGATCTTGGCTAAACTCAGTAGTAAGGTGTAATTCTTTAATAAATTCAGACATAAAAATAGGCCACAACTTTTGTTGTAGCCTATTATGAAGCCTCTGAAAGATCGTTCAATTAACTTAAACGATCCGCATTACTCATTTGAGCGGTTTTTAATTATTAGCGGTTTATTTTAAGCCTAACTTTTTCAACTCAACTTCAACTAGCTTTGCAGAAAGTGGCACATAACCATCTTTTTCTACAATTTTTTGACCTTCTTGCGAAAGTACCATCTTTAAAAACTCAGCTTCAACTGGGCCAAGTGGCTTATTTGGGTGTTTATTTACATAAACATATAAGAAACGTGAAAGTGGGTATTTACCTTGAGCTACGTTTTCAAGCGTGGCATCTACAAAGTTAGTACCTTTTTTAGATAACGGAACAGTGCGCACACCCGATGTTTTATAACCAATGCCAGAATAACCAATGGCATTTAGTGATGCTGAAATTGACTGTACAACAGAAGCTGAACCCGGTTGCTCGTTCACGTTATTACGAAAATCGCCTTTACATAAGGCTTTCTTTTTAAAGTAACCGTAAGTCCCTGATACTGAGTTACGTCCATATAATTGCACGTCTTTTGCAGCCCAATCACCTTCTAGACCAACATCACTCCAGCGGTTTACTTGCTCTGGTGCGCCACATTTACGTGTTGATGAGAAAATAGCATCGATTTGGTCAATACGTAGCCCTTCAATTGGGTTATCTTTATGAACAAATACCGCTAATGCATCAATTGCTACACGTACTTGTGTTGGCTTATAACCATAGCGCTTTTCAAATGCTTCAATTTCTTTCGACTTCATAGCACGGCTCATTGGACCTAAATTTGCCGTACCTTCTGTTAGTGCTGGTGGCGCAGTAGACGAACCTGCCGCTTGAATTTGAATATTTACATTTGGGTAAATACGCTTATATTCTTCAGCCCAAAAGGTCATCATGTTGGCTAACGTATCAGACCCTACCGATGAAAAGTTACCTGATACACCGCTAATTTTTTGATACTCAGGCATACCGTCTTCTAATGCTACTGCTTGCGCAGATACAAATGTTGTAACAGCCACACCCATTGCGGCAACTAAGTTTTTAAATTTCATTTTGGGGTTCTCCAGTTTGTTCGTCCCATTTCCTAACTGCGGTTCACTCTAAAGTGAGTACATGACAATGGTGTGACTCTTAAATGACACTTTTATGACTAGCAGTATTACTCGTCACTAATGGCGGAATAGAGATCAGCCTATCGCTTGAAAACGCAAAAGAAAAACAGGAGCCTTTACCCAGTTCACTGCTAATTTTTAATTGGCTACCATGGCGAGTAAGTACATGTTTAGTAATTGCTAAGCCTAATCCTGAGCCACCTGTGGTGCGGCTTCTGGCTTTATCGACCCGATAAAAACGCTCAGTTAAGCGATTTATATGCTCTGGTGCAATACCATCACCATTATCGATAACACTAAAACATGCCTGTGCATTGTTGCGCTGCCAACACACCTCAATTTTACCACCTGGCTTAGTATAATGAATGGCATTAAATACTAAGTTTGAAAACGCACTTCTGAGCTCATCCTCAGCACCGGTAATATCAAGTGACGCATCAATATTAAAAATAAGTTGATGGCCTTTATTTTGATTTATAGACTGTGCTTCAATTTCAATCAGTTTTAGCAATTGCGGTACATTTACTGCCTTATCATTACTGTGGCGTTTTGCGCCTTCAATACGTGATAACGAAAGTAACTGATTCACTAAACTATCCATGCGTTTACATTGTTCTAGCATGGTAGTTTGTGCCTTATTCCACATTGCAGGCGGAGGGAGCGAATCACTGTCGAGCATTTCAAGGTAGCCGGTAACAACCGTTAAAGGGGTTCTGAGCTCATGAGAGACATTAGCAACAAAGTCTTTACGCATCTGCTCAAGCTGCTTTAAACGGGTGACATCACGTACTACCACCAATAACTGAGTGTTAGCATAAGGCATCACCCTAAACTCAAGTACTTGTTCTACACTGTGGCCACTTTCAAGCTCCAGTGCATCACTAAACTCTTTACGGCGCATATATTTAGCAAATTTAGGATCGCGAATGAGGTTATCTAAACGCTGACCATGATCAACCGGCCATTGTAACCCTAACACTTTGAGTGCAAGTTGATTACACCACACAATTGATAAATCGTTTTGCAATACAACAACGGCATCAGGCACCGCCTCAGCACCGTCACGAAAACGGCGTATCAGCTCTGCCAGTTCGTTACGCTTTTTACGATTACGATGTTGCAGCTGATAGATGCCTTCAAATACTTGTTCCCACGACCCTTCACCTTCTGGTGGGTTAAAACTGCGCTGTTTATGCAGCCAATCACTTAACCGATAAAGTTGATGGTAATGCCACATAAGTAGCGAAAAAGCGCCCAAAAACAACATCAAAAATGGGGCATCAATAAGCACCCCAATTAAAAGTAAAGGTATAAAATAGACAAACAGCCGCTTTGTTAGCGCCTGCTTGTTAATAACTCGATACATACACGCTCTTTACCTTATAAACGCTAGCAGACAAGTTGACTGAACTAGGTTAATAGATTGCTACTTAACTAAGTAAGCTTAATTGTAAGCACACTATAGTTTACTCGAAAAGCGATAACCAGCTCCGCGTACCGTTTGTACTAAGCGGTCATGTCCAAGCGTAGCAATCGCTTTACGCAAGCGACGAATATGAACATCTACGGTTCTGTCTTCAACATACACATTCGTGCCCCATACATGATCAAGCAGTTGCTCACGGCTGTAAACACGCTCTGGATGGGTCATAAAAAAGTGTAACAGTCTAAATTCGGTTGGCCCCATATCAAGCTCACTGCCCCCTGAGGTAACACGATGCGAAATAGGGTCCAAGCGCAGGCCATGCACTTCAATTGCTTCTTCTAAAGAGGTAGGTGCTACTCGGCGAATAACTGCTTTAATACGCGCCATTAACTCTTTAGGTGAAAACGGCTTAGTAACGTAATCATCAGCGCCCACTTCTAAACCGCGTATTTTGTCTTCTTCTTCGCCGCGAGCAGTCAGCATAATGATAGGGATTTGGCGTGTGTGTTCATTTTGTTTGAATTTTTTAGCAATTTGAATTCCACTACCACCAGGTAGCATCCAATCGAGTAACACCATATCTGGATAAGGTTCAACCATTGCGGCTATTGCAGAATCATAATCTTCTGCCTCAATGGCTTGAAAGCCATTTTGTTCTAAAACAAAAACCAACATTTCCCTGATAGGTGCTTCGTCATCAACGACTAATACTTTACGTGACATTCCAATTTATCTCTTAGGCTATTGAGTAGGTTTCATTATTATGACTAAGTATGACATTTTTATTAAAGTGTAACGTCTAAATTAAAATGAAACTAAAAAAAACACAAAATAGTAACAAAAAATTGAATATGTCATATTTTTATCATCTTGAGCAGTAAATAAAAAAGTGGTTTGCAGTAAAGTGAGTCGTTATTAAAGGCCTATTTATGATATTAACTTGGGATCATCAAATTACTAACTAGCAGCTATTTTTAGGCTTAATAATAAAAGTCGGCACCTATTTAGATCAGGTTTATTATGATCTTAAATACAAGGATCAGAGTTCTATTAAGCAGATCCCTTTTCGGATCACTATTTTACCCACTAACAAAGCTAAACCAATGATTTACTGTGTGATTTTTATCCATTTATTATGATATTCGACACTTAAAAGTACAAAATGCGTCACTTTAAGCCCTTCACTTAGTAAAGTAATGATCCCAGATATGACAAGTTAGTAATCGAGTGATCCCAAATTAATAACTAGGTAAAATACTGATCCCCCACAGATCAAAAAAGCCAGTGCGTAAGCAACTGGCTTTTTATAATGAGTGCGAGAGTATCGCCGTTATTGGCTCATTATTTTATTTTTGGATTTAACTCACCGCTTAAGTATTTAAGGTGCATTTCATCCAATGAAATTGGCTTAATTTTACTTGCTTGACCCGCAGTACCAAACGCTTCGTAACGGGCAATACAAATGTCAGTCATTGCTTGTGTTGCAGCGGCTAAGAACTTACGTGGGTCGAAGTTCGATGGGTTCATTGCCAAATGACGACGAATCGCACCGGTAGATGCTAAACGTAAGTCAGTATCAATGTTTACCTTACGCACACCGTATTTAATACCTTCAACAATTTGCTCAACTGGCACACCGTATGTTTCAGGAATTTCGCCACCGTATTGGTTAATCACTTCTAACCACTCTTGTGGTACAGAAGACGAGCCATGCATTACTAAGTGCGTGTTTGGAATACGCGCATGAATTTCTTTAATACGATCAATCGCTAAAATATCGTCGGTTGGTGGACGCGTAAATTTGTAGGCACCGTGTGATGTACCACAGGCAATAGCCAGCGCATCAACATGGGTTTTATTTACAAAATCTGCCGCTTCTTCTGGATTCGTTAGCATTTGCTCTGTGGTAAGTTTACCCTCAGCGCCAACGCCGTCTTCTTCACCCGCTTCACCGGTTTCAAGTGAACCTAATACACCTAGCTCACCCTCAACTGAAACACCACATGCGTGTGCCATTTCAACTGTTTTACGTGTTACATCAACGTTGTAATCGTAGCTTGACGGAGTTTTGCCATCGCTCATTAACGAGCCATCCATCATTACTGATGAAAAACCTAACTGAATTGAACGCTGACATACACCCGGTGATGTACCGTGATCCTGATGCATAACCACGGGGATATGTGGCCATTCTTCAACTGCCGCTAAAATCATATGACGAATAAAAGGTGCACCGGCATACGCACGTGCGCCCGCAGAACCTTGCACAATAACAGGGCTGTTTGTTTTATCAGCCGCTTCCATAATTGCGCGCATTTGCTCTTGGTTATTTACATTAAACGCGGGTACACCGTAACCATGCTCAGCGGCATGATCCAGAAGTTGTCGCATACTGATTAAAGCCATTGGGTATTCTCCAATTTATCGATAGTCATTTAACTATCTAGTTTGAACGGATTTGTTAGTTTGGTGCAATAACTGCACCTCGAACCTTAAAGCTCAATGCCTAAAATTCGAATTAAATAACTAATAAATAAAAGTGAGAGGTATTTATCAGTTAAGTGTAGCAGATGCGGACACTCCACATCTGCCTAACGGCTAGCTAATACTTTACGTATTACTTAGCACGTGATTCTAGCATCGCTACTGCAGGCAGTTTTTTACCTTCTAAAAACTCTAAGAAAGCACCACCACCGGTAGAAATATACGAAACTTTGTCACTAATGCCGTACTTGTCAATTGCTGCTAAAGTGTCACCACCACCTGCAATTGAAAACGCTTTTGAATCAGCAATCGCTTGGGCAATGGCACGTGTACCATTACCGAACTGATCAAATTCAAAAACACCCACTGGGCCATTCCATACAACGGTGCCCGCATTAGCAATAATTTTTGCAAGTTTGTTTGCTGTATCAGGACCAATATCAAAAATCATATCGTCGCTGGTAACTTCGCTTACATCTTTAAGTGTTGCTACAGCTGATTCTGAGAATTCATTACCTACAACAACATCTGTCGGTACCGGAATTTCACCCTTGTTAGCTTTTGCTGCTGCACATAAGCGATTAGCTTCGTCCATTAAGTCAGCCTCAAAAAGGGACTTACCTACAGGGTAACCTGCAGCTGCAATAAAGGTATTAGCAATACCGCCACCCGTAACAAGCTGGTCAACAATTTTAGACAATGAATCAAGTACGGTTAACTTAGTTGACACTTTAGAGCCACCCACAATCGCCACTAATGGGCGTGCTGGGTTATCAAGCGCTTTGCCTAGCGCTTCAAGTTCAGCCGATAATAATGGACCGGCACACGCTACATCAGCAAATAAACCTACACCATGCGTTGATGCTTGTGCCCGATGCGCAGTACCAAAGGCATCCATTACGTACACGTCACATAATGCAGCGAGTTGCTTTGATAAAGTTTCGTCGTCTTTTTTCTCGCCTTTATTAAAACGCACGTTTTCAAAAACAACGACTTCGTTATCTGCAACATCAACGCCGTTTAAATAATCTTTTTCTAGGCGAACTGTTTGCTCAAGTGCATCATTTAAGTAATCGACAACCGGAGCCAATGAAAACTCTTCTTCGTATTGCCCTTCCGTAGGACGGCCAAGGTGTGACATAACCATCACTTTCGCGCCTTTCTCTAACGCTAGTTTGATAGTAGGTAACGCAGCACGAATACGTGCATCTGACGTCACTTTTCCTGCTTTAACGGGTACATTTAAATCTTCACGAATTAATACGCGTTTGCCGTTTAAATCTAAATCTGCCATTTTAATGACCGACATGAACATCTCCTTAGTTAACGATACTAAACCTAGGGTCTGTTGACCTTTCAAGGTTGAATTTGCAGCTGCCTGTTTGGTATTTAGGCAAGGCAGAGCCTATGTGGTGTGGTTATTCCCCATAAATAGGCGATAACGCAGCATCAATGCCAAACAGGCGCTGCCCAAAGGGTTCTACCTAGGGGCAATTAACTCTTTGTTGCTCGGCTTTTACTTAGCCCACTAGGTTACAAACCTCGCGCCGCGATTAAATTGCCCTTAGTTTGAACAAATATTAATCCGCAAAGGTCAACAGACCCTTACAAATACGTTTAAAATATTACTTAAATGCCATCATAGCACGCGCGGTATCGAGCATGCGATTCGCAAATCCCCACTCGTTATCACACCAAACTAATAACTTTATCAGTCGTTTATGACTAACACGTGTCTGTGTGCCATCTATGATACAAGAATGTGGGTCATGATTAAAATCAACCGATACCAATGGCTCTTCGGTGTAACTTAAAATACCTTCAAGGCGGTCTTTAGCTTGTGCTTTAAGGGCATTATTAACCGCACTTAAATCTACATCTGCATTAACCGTGACACTTAAATCCATCGCCGTCACATTAATGGTCGGTACACGGACCGCAATGGCCTCAAAGCGACCTTTAAATTTGGGTAAAATACGATCTATACCACGAGCTAATTTTGTATCTACAGGAATAATAGACTGGCTGGCGGCACGCGTACGGCGTAAATCATGATGATACGCATCAATTACTTGCTGATCGTTCATTGACGCATGAATAGTCGTAATAGCACCTGATTCAATGCCAAAGGCATCATCGAGTACTTTAATAACAGGAACAACGCAGTTGGTGGTACACGAGCCATTAGAGACAATAGTATGCTCGCTTTTAAGCTCATCGTCATTAATACCGTAAACAATAGTGGCATCAACATCATTATCCGCAGGATGTGAAAACAACACTTTTTTAGCGCCTGCGGCAATATGTAACTGTGCGTGCTCACGTGAGTGGTAAACCCCCGTACATTCAAGCACCACGTCAACATCTAACGTTTGCCACGGTAATTCAACTGGATTTTGTTCACAAAATAACGCAATAGTGTCATCAGCTACGCTAATGGTGTCTTCACCTAGTTTAACTGGAAAAGCAAAACGACCATGAGAGGTGTCGTATTTTAATAAATGGGCAATAGCTTCAGGGTCGGCTAATTCGTTAATTGCAACAATTTTGATCTCGTCGCTTAAGCCTGATTCGTATAGTGCACGGACAATATTTCGACCAATACGACCAAAACCATTAATTGCAAGTTTGATTGCCATGAAATATAAAATCCACTCTAGTTACGTACAGAGAAAGGCAGCGTCGCCTTTTAGATGGCGGTATTGTAATCGACCTTGCTTGTGATTATAAGAGCCAAGCATTAGAAACTTTAAATTAACGTCATAATCAACACACACTGCACTTTTACTTTTAGTCCTGCTAGTGGGTATTTGCACTGTTTGCTATTTTAGTTTTAAATCAAACACCACCTTTATTGATGCTTTAACGCTTATTGTTGCGCCTAAATATTGCTGCTGCATAAATGGATTCTCGTTATTACTAGCAACCACGCTATTTCTATTGCTAGATAAAATAATGTGCTTAACACCGCCCTCGTCATAATCGTAATCTGAGCTGCCGGAATTTGCACTGATACTGTAAACGTTGCCAAGTTCAGCGCCAAAAGCTTGAGCGAGCTTATTTCCCTTCGCTTTTGCGTTATCGATTGCTAATTGTGTTGCTTCTGCCTTTAACTGATTAACTTTAGTGGATAAACCATTAATTTTTTCGATATTGTCTATTTTTAAGCTTTGAGCAAAATTAATAAATTCATCGACTTTTTTAATATCTTTTAATGTGACTTTAACTGTTTTCAGAGCTAAATACTTATCGCCTGAAACAGTCCCAGATTCTGTACCAATCATAGTGTATACCTTGCTTTTTAAACCCGATATATAAACATCGTTTTGGTCAAAACCGTATTTGTCTGATTGTTCAAGTAGCAAGCTAATCCGGTCATCAAGCTCACGTTTAGCCTCAAGGAATGTATCTTCAGTGCTTTTTACTTCAAATATAATTTGAGCCATATCAGGCTCAACAAATACCTCAGCTGACCCCTGCACTGCAATGTGACGATTAGCTGGCACGCTTGAATGAGCAAAAGTAATAAGAGGGAATAAGGTAATAAAAATAGCGATGATAAGTTTCATATTCGTTCCTTGAATTCATAATAAATCACACGTTCCCATAGTTATACAAATAAAAACAAAAGTAAACTGCCTCAGTAATCTAGTATTTATGTATTCTTTATAGGTTGGGTTTCGCTTCGCTCTGCCCAACCTACGTCAACTCGCCTACTTTGAGCTCCTTACCCGCGCTTATCTGATGGCATTGGGCTAATAACAACTCAGCAGTAGCTTGTGCATCGGTAAGGGCGTGATGACAATGATAGCTTGGTAAGCCGTAGCGTTTACGACATTCATTAAGAGTTAAATCGTCTAATTTTATATCTGAGCTATGTTTTAGCAGACGCTTTTTTTCTATTTGTAAGGTGTCGATAATCAACTTGGGGCGCTGGGTGATCCCTGCATTTTTTAGTGCTAACTTTAAAAAACCCCAATCGAGCATGGCATTATGAAATACTAAAATACAGTCACTAAAGTGAGCGCTTAAAGACGTTAAAATGCTTTGTAGACTTTGCCCTTGTGCCACCGAGTCAGTACTAATGCCATGAAAAACGGGGCTCTGCTCTAAACTTTTCACCTCTTTATTAACCAAATGCTGCGACTGACTGTTTTTGATACATTCGTTATCAATCAGTACCCAAGCAACCGAGACAATTTCATGTTGTTTAGGAGCAAGCCCTGTTAATTCCAAATCAATTACTAAATAACGTTGCTTTAAAGCACTTTGCACGAGCAAATGACGGCGCTTTAAATAACGAGTAATAAGCTGCTTAACCATTGTTGTTACAAACTCCCACGCGAAAATTTAAACGCCGCGCCTTGCTGCGCTTGTTTTACTAGGTAAAACGCTTCTTTAAGCTGATGACGCTCTAACGAATTGAGCTTATCTGGGTTTATACAATTGCTGGGTAACCCCTCTTCGTTTATTTGTGTGCGCAGCCGAAGCTGAGTTAAAAATCGCCAACAATCTTTTAAATTATAAATATCTTCTTTGCTTAACAATGAATACTTTAATAAGGCGTCTAATCGCTCTTGGGTGTTAGCACGACGGATGCCTACTTTTAATGCATACAACCTTGCCAGATCGTTAATGATCACCACCCCGCGCTTTTTAAGATCGATGTACTTGTGGTGTTGCTCTGTTTTTTCGGTTTTAAAGTTATTGAATAAACCAATCGGCGCGCTGTTGGTATTCACATCGCTGGCCATTGCCGCATAAAAAAGATCGTTGCGAGAAATATGAGTTAACTCTTCACAAAACTGGCTATAAAGCGTGGTTGATCCTTCAATAAAACGCAGATCAAAAAATATTTTACAGTTGAGCATTGCCTGGGGTGTGGGGCTGGTGATCCACTTTAAAAACTTCGCCCGCCAATCACTGACACTCATTCGACACGCATCACTGCTGGCCATAATGTTACCAGGGCAACGACGAATACCGCATTCAACTAAGTTTTCACATACAAATTCACCCATTTGTTTAAAGTACGCGTGCTGCTCATCGTTTAGACCATCGGGTAATAACAAGCCATTATCTTGATCAGAATGCAGTGTTTGCTCTTCGCGCGCTTGAGAGCCAAAACAAATAAAGCTAAAGCTCGTAGGTGCAACACCATATTGTTGTTGAAATAAAAATATTAGCCGCGAGGTTAGCGCATCAGTTAAACCGCTGAGTAGTTTTCCAATCAGTGAAATATCATCAATATTATTAGAAAACCCCTTTAATAACTCAGGAATTTCTTTAGCGTAACGCTTTAAATCAGCGACATTATGCGCTTTATAAATACGGCCAATGAGCTGGACAGGGTCGCTTTTTTGTTGGCGTAGTAAGTCTGTACTAGTGATCATACCTAGCGGTTTATGATTTTCATCAAGCACAGGTAAATGATGAATATTATGCTTAAGCATTAAGTGTAGCGCTGAAAATACACGATTATTTTCAAATATAAACTTAGGCTTATTGGTCATAATACTATTGATAGCTTGCGCGGGGTCCACCTCATCAGCAAGCACTCGATTACGTAAATCACGGTCAGTAACCACCCCAACAAGGTGCGAGTTTTCGGTGATCATTATTGAAGAAACCCCATGCTCTTGCATTTTTTTAGCACTATGACGGATGCTGGCATCGGGGGGCAGCGTTATCGCTTTGCGAGTCATAATCTCTGATATTTTACGCTCAGACCAGCTGTCGTTGTTGCTCTTATAATGCGATGACAGTAATCGATTTGCATGTGCACGGACAAAATATTGCTCAAAGGCTTTATATTCTCGGCGTAAATAATCAAAATGCGTTTGGTCGAGCATATACACTATGCCCTCTTTTTGTACTTCTAAGCTATTTTGTATTGCATCTCCCGTTAATAAAGAGGGGTAACCAAAGTAATCACCTTGAGTTAAACGCGTTACCGTATCGCCTTTGGCATCGACTAAATCGTATAACCCAGAGCGGATTAAAAATAACTTAGGCTGTTCACTGTTAAGCCATTGCGTTTGGTTTTCTCGGGTCAAATAAATACTATCCAGATGGTTTACAAAATAACTGCAGGCGCTGTCTTGTAACATTGAAAATGGCGCTTGCTTGTTAATAAACTGCGCGACTTCCTGTTGCTCATTACTCATAAATCATCCTCAATAAAAAAGCGACTTAACCTGAAATATGGTTATTTAATATAGCGATTATTTAATGTAGTCATTATTTAAACAAATAAAAAGCCCGACTTAAGTCGGGCTTTGATGCGTTATATCATTAGCTATATGGATTAGTGAGCATGCGCTTCACTAGACCCTTTAGGATTACGAATGCCTTCAACCATTTCTTGGATTTCAATTGGTGTTGGTTGAGTCATTTTCATTACAACTGCCGCTACTGCAAAGTTAATGATCATACCTACTAAACCAATCCCTTCAGGTGAAATACCTAAGAACCAATTTTCTGGGCTATTAAGCTCAGGGCTCACAAACTTGAAGTAGATGATGTATGCAGCAGTAAAGGTGATACCCGTTACCATGCCTGCAATTGCACCATGTTTATTCATTGATTTAGAGAAAATACCCATAATAATTGCAGGGAAGAAGCTCGCTGCCGCTAAGCCGAAGGCAAAGGCAACAACCGAGGCCACAAATCCTGGCGGATTAATCCCAAAGTAGGCGGATATTACAATAGCAATCATCGCTGCTAACCTCGCTGCAAGTAATTCTTGCTTGTCGGTTATATCCGGTTTGAGTGTCCGTTTTAGCAAATCGTGCGATACTGAGGTTGAAATAACCAATAGTAAGCCCGCTGTAGTCGATAGTGCCGCGGCAATACCACCAGCAGCAACGAGTGCAATAACCCATGCTGGTAAGTCGGCAATTTCAGGGTTCGCTAGTACCATAATATCGCGGTCAACGTTTACTTCGTTCGCGCTATTAGGGTCAGTGATTTTACCTGATGTGTAAAACATTTTGCCGTCACCATTTTTATCATTAAAGGTAATTAGGCCTGTACGTTCCCAGTTTTTAATCCAAGCTGGTGCATCTGCATACGCTGTGCCGCTACCGTCTTTACCATTAATGGTGTCAATCATGTTTACACGGGCAAACGAAGCTACTGCGGGTGCTGTTGTGTAAACAATAGCAATAAATACCAGTGTCCACGCCGCTGAAATACGTGTGTCCTTTACGCGAGGTACAGTGAAAAAGCGAACAATTACATGTGGTAAACCAGCAGTACCGACCATAAGAGCACCTGTGATTGCAAATACATCAATCATGCTCTTCGAGCCTTCAGTGTATTGACCAAAGCCCAACTCAGCACTTAAACCATCTAATTTATCCAATACATACATGCCTGAACCATCACTTAGCGTGGCACCAAACCCTGTTTGTGGGAAAAAGTGACCGGTTGCCATCATCGAGATGAAAATAGCCGGTACCAAATAAGCAAATACCAGTACACAGTACTGCGCAACTTGCGTGTAAGTAATGCCTTTCATGCCACCAAGTACAGCATAAAAGAAAACAATAATCATGCCGATGTAAACGCCGGTTTCAATTTCAACTTCTAAGAAACGAGAGAACACCACACCCACACCACGCATTTGACCCGCAATGTAAGTAAAACAAATAAAGATGGCACATAAAATAGCCACTAAACGCGCAGTACGTGAGTAGTAACGATCCCCGATAAAGTCTGGTACAGTAAACTTGCCGAATTTACGTAAGTAAGGCGCTAAACACATGGCCAGTAGTACATAACCACCCGTCCACCCCATTAAGTAAACACTACCGTCATAGCCAGCAAACGAAATAATACCTGCCATTGAAATAAATGACGCAGCACTCATCCAATCCGCAGCAGTTGCCATACCATTGGCTAGTGGAGGTACACCACCACCGGCAACATAGAATTCATTTGTTGACCCTGCACGAGCCCAGATTGCAATGCCGATATAAAGCGCAAAGCTTAAACCGACGATTATAAAAGTGAGTATTTGAACATCCATTGCTGAGCACCTATTCGTCTACGCCATATTTTTTATCTAACGTATTCATTTTGAAAACGTACACAAAAATCAAAGCTACAAAGGTATAAATCGCGCCTTGCTGGGCGAACCAGAAGCCAAGTTTAAACCCAAAAAAACGTACTTCATTTAGTACATCTACAAGTAATATGCCAAAGCCAAAAGAGACCACAAACCATACCGCTAATAACTTAAACAGTAATGAAATGTTTTCTGCCCAATAAGCTTTTGCTTGTTCTTCATTTTTAAAAGCCATTTTTATTTTCCCCTTTAAACATCGCAAGATTACGATGGGTGGTTTTTTATATTCGTTAATCAATTTAGCAACGCTACTCAAATATTGAATTGCGACAATGGTCGTAACAATGTGTTAACGTTTTTGTAAACTGTAGGCGTTTAATTAGTAAACAATAAGTGAACTACTTTAATTTCAGTAAGTTAATTAATTTTTTTGCGAGATGTTTACGCCAATTTTTGAGTAAAGCGTGGGAATAAGACATTAGTCTAACCAAACAACCAATTTAAAATAAAACTTTAAAAATCAAATGGTTATTTTATTTATAGATAATATAAATAAAATATATACCCCTAACTTAATCCACAGCCAGGTATTGTAAATAACCAAACGGCCTCAAATGCCAACTGACGCTCGCATCTTGAAATAGTTTGGGTATAGTTATGGCAAATTATAAAAATATTCTACAAGGTTAAATAAACATGACGGCTGTACTACTCATTGTTGCCTTTGGTTACATAGGCGTGCTGTTTTGGCTGGCTAATTGGGGGGATAAAACCACGCCACTTGCCAAGCGTATTAGTCATCACCCGTTTGTGTATTCATTTGCACTAGGTATTTATTGCACTTCATGGACTTACTACGGCTCAGTAGGCACAGCAGCGACCAGTAGCTGGAGTTTTTTACCTATATTGTTAGGCCCCGCTTTATTGTTTTTTTTCGGTCAAGGCTTTTTACGTAAACTGGTACTGGTGAGTAAAAAACAAAATATCACCACTATTGCCGACTTTATTTCAGCCCGCTATGGTAAGCGTCAAACCACCGCCATTATGGTGACAATAATCGCCTTATTGGCCACCATTCCGTACATTGCATTGCAATTAAAAGCACTCAGCTCTAGCTTTTTACTCCTACAAAACAGCAATCAGATATCAGGGGATATTTTGGCGCTATCGGCCACGTTAATGATGGCGTTATTTGCTATATTTTTTGGTACGCGCAAAGTTGATGTAACCGAATACCGTTCAGGTTTAATGCTCGCTGTAGCGTTTGAATCTTTAGTTAAACTGTTTGCCTTAGCCGCCGTTGCTGGGCTTGCGATATACAGCTTATTTAATTTACCTACAGAGAGCTCTAGCCAAGTCGCCGAGTCTATTTGGATGTATTGGACACACTTTGACTTTTTTAGTTTTAATTTTATCGGCCAGTCACTTATGGCAGCAGCGGCTATTATTTGTTTGCCACGCCAATTTCATGTAACCGTGGTCGATAACCAAGATAAGCGCCATTTATTCACTGCGCGTTGGGCCTTTCCGCTGTATTTGCTATTAACAGCAGCAATGATTTTACCTATTGCCACCGCTGCGATTCACCCCGAAATAGGCCGCAGCTTATCACCAGACAGCTTTGTACTGGCACTGCCTATGTTGCACGATAATGCTTTTTTAACTACGTTTGTGTTTATTGGAGGGCTTTCAGCAGCTACAGCCATGATTGTTGTAGCCACATTAACGTTAAGTACCATGATCTCAAATGATGTGGTACTGCCGTTAATGTTACGTCGTAAATTTAAACGTAACTTAATTACCAGCAGCTATAAGTCTCGTATTTTACTGGTGCGTCGATTTACCATTGCTGGGGTGCTTATTTTAGCTTACTTCTATCAGCAATGGTTTGGTAATGGCAGTGCACTGGCTAGTATGGGATTGGTTGCTTTTTCATTGGTATCGCAACTATTGCCTGCCATTGTAGGTGGCTTATATTGGCGAAAAGGCCATGCCTATGGTGTCTATGCCGGGCTACTCGCTGGGGTTATTTGTTGGGTATTGTTTTTAATGTTGCCTATTTTAGATGCCCCCAACCCACTAGACAGTGAGTTACAACAAACCCTAATTACACGCGGTACACTTATCGCGTTGTTCGCCAATATTGGCTGTTACATTAGTTTTTCGCTAGGGGCTGAAGAGCGCTTAATCGATAAAATTCAAGCGGCTGCTTTTGTTAATCCAAAAGATCAGGCTATTTTATCGCGCCGATTAAATAAAAATGTAAAAGCCACGGTATACGACTTCAAAATACTGCTACAGACCTTTTTAGGCATTCAACGTAGCCAGCAAGTATTATCACACTATGCGCTTCATCACGACTTAAACGACAACAATGCTCACCCTCGCGCTGACTTTATTGCTTACTGCGAACGTGCACTTACTGGGGTATTAGGTGCCTCGTCGGCGCAAGCGCTTATTCATACCGTATCGTCGGGCAAACGCATGGCGTTTGAAGAGGTGGTAAACTTTTTTGATGAAACCACACAAGCACTGCAGTTTAATCAAAACTTGCTGTTTACCTCGTTAGAGAACTTAAGCCATGGCCTATCCGTTGTAGATAAAGACCTTAACCTCGTGGCTTGGAATAAGCGCTACAGTGAAATGTTTAACTACCCCGAGGGCTTTTTACAAGTTGGCCAACCTATTGAGGAAATAATCCGGTATAACGCAGAGCGCGGTGAATGTGGCCCAGGTGAAATTGACCGTCATGTTGATAAGCGAGTTCAGCATTTAAAAAATGGTAGTTCACATCACTTTATTCGCCACCGTCGAAACGGCCAAGTGTATGAAATGATCGGTAACCCACTTCCTGATGGCGGATTTGTAACCAGCTTTTCTGATATTACTACTCACATTAATACTCAAAATGCGCTAGAAGAAATTAATATGGACTTAGAAAACCGTATTGAAGCGCGCACCCAAGAAGTACAAATGATTAATAGTAATCTACAAGCTCAAATAGATAGCCGCGTACAAACAGAGCAAGCACTTACTTTAGCCAAGCGCGAGGCAGAACAAGCTAATGATAGTAAAACTCGCTTTTTAGCATTGGCCAGTCACGATATTTTACAGCCATTAAATGCTGCACGTTTATACCTTGCCGCGATTGATGAAACACAACTAGACACCACGAATAAAAATAATTTTAATAAGCTTGGCGACAGTTTAGATTCAACTGTGCATTTAATGTCGGCCTTACTCGAAATTGCAAAATTAGAACAAGGCGCAATGACCCCAAGCCCACGTCACTTTTGTATTGACGATATTTTAGACCCTCTCAAAAGTGAATATGCCATTTTATCAAGCGATAAAGGACTGTCATTTACAGTGCGCTCAAATAAGCAAATAGTGCATAGTGACATTACCTACTTGCGCCGAATACTACAAAACTTGCTGTCTAATGCGATTAAATACACCGAAAATGGCCAAGTGCTAATTGCCTGCAGAAATCGTAAACACAGTTTACGCATAGAAGTATGGGATACAGGCCCAGGCATTAGCGATATTGAACAGGCAAAAATATTTAACGACTTTTACCGAATTGAAGCGGGCGACAATAAAGGCGTAGGCCTTGGTCTAGGGGTAGTTAAACGTATGGCTGATTTACTGAGCCTGCCGATTGATGTGGTTTCTTTACCTAATAAAGGCAGTCGATTTAGTATAGAAGTGCCTTATGGTGATGCGCAATTAGTACAACAAAAACAAACAAATCAAAATATCGTAGACAACCGCGCTGCGATTAATATTATTGCCGTTGACGACGATCCTGAAAACTTAGCCGCGATGGCCAGCTTATTGAAAAAATGGCGGGCAAATTACACCTTATTCGACAAAGTTGATGCTGTGTTAGCGTATGCTAAAGCGCATGCAGCGCCCGATGTTATTTTAATGGATTATCAATTAGGTAATGATTGGGATGGCATTACTTTAATTAAAACACTGCGAGAGACTTGGCAAAGCGACATTCCGGCAATTTTAATTACCGCGGTGCGTGACACCGAGCTAAAACAAACAACCAAAGCTGAAAATATTCATTACCTAAGCAAACCAGTAAAACCAGGTAAACTTAAGGCCCTGCTTAATCATAGTACTTAACCACCAATAAACGCTTAAGCCCAGTAAAATACTGGGCTTAAAGCTATGCTTAATTGCTATAATTACGCTTTCTTAGTTTTTGGAACAACCAACTAAGCCCGACTAACGAAAGCCCTAAGCCAATAAACGATAATGCCTTTAAAAGCCCAGTTAAATTAGCCATATCAATTAAAAATACTTTAACAATTACTGCACCAAGAACCCCCAAACCAACATTTTGTAATAATCGCAGCTGTTTTAAATGTCCAGCGATCACCACCAATGCGCCAAGTAATAACCAAATAACCGAATAGCTATATAGCTCGGCGTCACTGGTTGCCTTATCAAGGTAAATAAAGCCGCCTTGCCAATATTGGCGGATCAAGGTGTTGATAGCTAACAGGGCTAATAAACCAGACACACCGAGTGTAATTTGACTCAATTTAGCATTTAACGATTTAACTAAACTCGCTAACCATAACGCCAGCAGGCTCGGGACGAACCAGATTAAAAGCACCCAGTTAAATATTGGCGTTTCACCAACATAAAGACGCATTAATAACGGATTATCATCCAACGTTGTATTGATTAATAATAAGCCAGCTAACGCTGATAAAATCAAACCTGCAGTGCGGTATAACTTACCCAGCTGCCCTGCACTTTGCGCGCGATATAAATAAACGCAGCCTAAAGCAAGCAAGTTACAGCTGAGCAAAACTTGCTCATAAAAACTTAAAGAAAAAAGCTGTGGGTAGTGCCCTACCAGTTGATAACTGGTTTCGGTTGTCACAAATAACGCTAAACAATGCAGTGCTGCCCCCTCTAACCATATTTTTAGTTTTGAAGTATTAAAACATTTAGCCGCTGCAAAAAATAACCCAATACACAGCGGGTAAACAACTAAGCTCCAATGCAAATCAAAGATAGTTAGATCATCATAACTAGGCGTCCACGGCGATAAGGTAAGGCGTAAAAGTAATGCCGCTACAAGGGCTTTTATTGGCCAGTGTGGCATAGCCACACTGTATTTTTTTATTAATAAGCTCAGCAGTAATACTTGAATAGCCAGTGCAATAGTAAGGCCGCTATCGCTGAGTAACATAGTAATTGCTAAAGTGATATTGGCGTTTGCTCCCACCCAATAACTAAAACGCTGCCATAAGGTTGTATTATTTTGCGTAAATTTAATTAACACCGCACTCATTAAAAATAACAATACCGCCCAAAGTGGATAAGCGGTTGCTAAAGCCGTATTTGGGATCATCGCATACAAAGTGCCAACTAATGCAAACACGCTTAATGAAGCAAGCAAATGAAAAGCTAATCGTTTTGGGTATTTATTACCAAAATAGAGTCCATAGCCACTTAACCCCAGAGCAAGTAATAAGCCTAGCCCGTATTCGTTTTTAAAAATAAATAACGCATCATCAAAGGTATAAGTTTGTTTAGCACTGATCACTAATAACAGCGCAATCATTAAAGAGACTCCTTGCCATGCATCCCAACGACTATTTTTTAGCACTAAAAATAGAAGTAAAGCGATGCTTAACAATGCCACTACTTGCCACTGTAAATTAAACACACTCAACAACATGGCAATCATTAAAGGCGCCATAAAGGCCAGTAATAACCCGTGATCTGGAAATAAATTCACTAATCGTGTAAAGCTGTGCGGGCGTGCTTCAAGGGTGTTAAAGCCCAAGCCTAAGCGTGCAATAGCGATTAACCCTAAAATACTTAATAACGCAAAAGCGCCTATTAACCACACTGTGTCGTAGTTAAATAAAGTGAGTCCAACCAAGTACCAACCAATATGCCCTGCCCATAATAAATACCACAGCCAAACGCGCTTTACTTTATGTGCCACTACTGTCGCAGCAACACTCACAAGGGCAACATAAATAAGCAAAGAAAATAACTGCCCGCTGCCCGTATTCACCCAAACAGGGACACTATATGCGCCTATAATGCCAATTACAGCAAGTAAAGGACCTAACTTAATCGCCATTGCACTGGCGCACAAAGCAATCACTGCTAAGCCAATAAATGCCCACTCAGCACTTAGCATGCTAAAGCTGTTATAGGCCAAAAACATTAAGGCAAAGCAAGTCATAAAGCCGCCACTAGCCAGGGCTGCAGGAATGTAATTATTAAAGCCTTCAAAAACGATACGTTTATAATGTAAATAATACGCTGCGGCGATTAAGCCAATGCCAAATAATCCACCGGCACTGAGCCTCATTGCAGGTGAAAGTAGCCCAGCCTCTAAACTGTATTTTGCTAAAAATACGCCACCTAAAGCCAAAGCAATAGCACCAATCCAGGTCATCCAATTTTGCTCAAAGCCTGCACCTAACTGCTTAAAGAGCAGTTCAATACTCGATGGTTTTTTAGTTATAGTTTTACGAGCTGATGTAGCTTTAATGCTGGTTGGCTTATAAACAGCGGCTGGAATATCTGAGCTGTGTAGAGGTTTTACATTATCTATTTGAGGATCAGCGGGAGATTTTTCATTTATTGCTGCATTTGCGTTTAACTCAAACTGAAATAGTTTTAGTTTTAATGCGGCAACCTCTTGTTTAAGGGAGTTCAATTGCACTAAGGCTACTAACCCACATATGGCCCCTGCAACAATAACAATAGATATAATAATTGCTAATCCGATTAACTCATCCATACAATTCCTTTTTATCTCGCAACAAGAGTTCCCAAAAATAGCACAAGCGAAGTCTATTTCATAAAATTACGATGTTTAAGCAAACTCAAGGCGATCACGGCCTGCTTTTTTAGCGCGGTATAATGCTTGATCAGCACGTTTCATTACATTATCAAAGGTCTGGTCGCTTGTACGATGTGCAATACCGATACTGACCGTTAAAGAACGCTGATTTTGTACTGTAATAGTGCGAGCAGTCTCTAGGATAGTCTGCGAGAAGTTAAGTACTTCATCAAGCTCATAACTAGGCAGGTAAGCGGCGAATTCCTCCCCCCCTATGCGAGCAAAAATATTTTCATCTTTAAAAAGACGATTCACTTTATCAGCAAACTGTTTAAGCACCTTATCGCCCACATCGTGGCCATAATCATCATTAATACGTTTAAAGTGGTCGAGATCTATAATTAAAACAGTGTAAGGATTATTAACAACCCCCTTCACATGCTGATAAAAGCAGCGACGGTTATACACTTTCGTTAAATCATCTATAATAAATTCTTGCGCCAAGCGGGTGTGCATTCGCTGCATAAAGTGCATGGTTTTAAATAAACCATAAGCGGTAATTAGCATACCTAATGTGCGACATAAGTCTTCTACGTAATTACTTATCCAAAAAGGCTGACGTATCACTTCATCGAGCACATCGGCAGTAGAGCCTACAATCCATAGCATTAAACCGATACTGACATATAAATACGCTTTTTTAGCTAACCGTGAACATTGCACTACAAAAAAAATAGCAAAAATCACCACTAAATTAATAAAATCAGTGGTAAAGCCATAGAGGTTTTGGGTTATGTCTAATGGGGGAAAGTACATCAACGAAAAAATTGAGAAAGCAATAATAAACGCCAGCGTCATCAAAATTAACAGCTTATTTAATCTGGTAATTTTAACAAAGCGGCTGAGCTTGAGGCTCACTTTTTCCGGATTCATCATGGGCTGTATTTAAATTTATTATTGTTACTAAAAACTATAACATAAATTATAAAACGGATTAATTTATATTAATGTGCTAATGATCCAGCCAACGGCAACTAAAATAGTTAACCCAATCATAGTTTTAGTTTTATGTTTACTGATAAGTCGCTCAGCTTGATTGCCTGCATAATATACCACTAACGCTAATCCAAAATAACGTATAGAGCGGGCAATCGCAGATGCCACTAAAAACAGTGCCAGCGAGTACTTAGTTGCGCCAGCGGCTAGCATCGCAATTTGAAACGGAATAGGCACAATACCTAGGCTTAATACAAACCAAAAACCTTGTGCCTGCATTTTTTGCTTAACGTTTTCAAACTGTTCAGGACTAGAAAAGGTATTAATGATCCAATCGCCCACTACATCAAATAAATAATAACCCAACGCATAACCAAACAACGCCCCAATAACACAGCCGATTGTGGCCATAAGGGCAATTTGCCAAAGCTTTTCCCGCCTTGCCTGCATTAAGGGCACCAGTACTGCTTCAAGTGGAATGGGCACTATGGTGGATTCTAAAAAGGAAGCAAACGTGATCCCGCTGAGCATATTTTTAGACTCAATAAACTGACGTGTTTTTTTCTTGAGCTTTTTTTGTATAGTCATAAACGTCCTGTTAACAATGAGGTAAGTGATTAAATCATCTCATAATAAGGTTAATGCTACCTGAAGAAATACAGTCAACATAGTAATCAGTAAAAGACTGCTTTATTATCTTTACATATCATTATACTTTTAAAATTTTCACCATATGCAAACTGCTCGCTACATTCCCTTTAGAAAACACGACATCATTACAATGTGCGCCAAAAAGCTTGCTAAAGACCAACAAACTTCTTTTAAGCAGCTTTGTGAACTTTTAGCTAGCTTAATTCACTTTCAGTACCATGGCACACTTGAGTCATTAAAAAATAATTACGCGCCTTTTGATCCAAATAGCGATACTCGTTTGATAAACAGCGTGACTGATGAACAAAAAGCCCAGTGCCAACGCAATTTTGCTAAAGATTTCGCCAACGTATTAAATGCGGCTAATTTTGAAGTGATCACCCATCAAGACCTACAAGATGCACTCAACGAAGAATCGCTTTTTAAAGTTCGCCTTGAGGTAGAGTTTGAGGATTTTGAAGAAGTGGTTTTTTATCGCAGAGGCGAATCGCAACTCACCGAAACCATAACCAGTTTTTGGGGGTTACGTAAAAAGCCACTGCATTTTACCAACTACGATCGCGTAGCAGTATTTATCCGTTTTAAAGATAAAGCCTATTTTGAATCAAAAAATAAACTACCTATGGGGTTTGAGCCCAGCTCAACCATAGTAAAACTATTTCAAAATGTGCCAAAAGCTGACTTAGAAATGCTATTTCCTAATAGCGAAGTACGCATGCGCCCGATTGATAAAATTATTATTGGCTCATCTGCACTTATTGGCGGTGCGGTGGTGTTAGTTACCAAACTGGGCGCCTCATTACTTTTATTGTTTGCTTTGTTTGCATTTTGGGGAGGGTTTAGAGATGAAGCCGTTACCATGACTCAGCAGCACTTTATTACGTTAGCGATTGGTATTGGGGTATTTGGTAGTTTTGTTTTTAAAGAGTGGAGTAAATTTAAAAACCGCAAAATTAAATTTATGAAAGCGTTGAGCGATAATCTCTACTTTAAAAACCTAGATAACAACGCCGGTGTATTCCACACTCTGATAGACGCTGCCGAAGAAGAAGACATTAAAGAAGCCCTGCTTGCGTATACGTTTTTACTAAAATCTAAAAATGGCTTAAGCGCACACGCGCTTGATGAGCAAATAGAGACGTGGTTTAAAACTAAGTATCAATGCGAGCTAGATTTTGAAATTAGTGATGCGCTTGAAAAACTTGAACGTATGCATTTAGTAACCTGCACAAACACCCTATATAACGCGATAAATCTAGAGCACGCAAAGGCCATATTAGATGAACGCTGGGATAACCTGTTTCAATATAATTAAACTGCACGCTTTACTTAATAAAAACGAAAAAGCAGCTGACACTTCAGCTGCTTTTTACGTTATTACCTAATTGGTAATTAGCTAGGGTCTGTTGATCTTTCAAGGTTGAATTTGCAGCAGTTTGTTTGGTATTTAGGCAAGGCGGAGCCTATGTGGTGTGGTTATTCCCCATAAATAGGCAATAACGTAGCATCAATGCCAAACAGGCGCTGCCCTAAGGGTTCTGCCTAGGGGCGATTTACTCTTTGTTGCCTACATGGATGTAGGTAAGGGGCGTGAGCAGGACGCGGAAGCTTTGCTCGGTTTTTACTTAGCCCACTAGGTTACAAACCTCGCGCCGCGATTAAACCGCCCCTAGTTTGAACAAATTTTAATCCGCAAAGATCAACAGATCCTAAGCTGTTTGCGGCTTTTTAAATTTTGTATGCACTAACTTATAAAGTGCTGGCAAAATTAATAGCGTTAGTAAGGTAGATGACATAATACCGCCTACAACCACGGTTGCTAATGGCCTTTGCACCTCAGAGCCGGTACCGGTATTGAGCGCCATCGGTATAAAGCCTAAACTTGCCACAAGCGCGGTCATCAGCACGGGGCGTAATCGCTGTAATGCGCCGCTGTGTATTGCATGGTATAAACTTAACCCTTCGTTTCGTAACTGCTTAATAAACGACAACATCACTACACCGTTTAATACCGCAACACCACTTAGGGCAATAAACCCCACACCCGCTGAAATAGAAAGCGGCATATCTCGTAGCAATAACGCCAATACCCCACCGGTCAGTGCCAGAGGTACACCGCTGAATATAATGAGTGAATCACGCAGCGAGCCAAAAGCACTATAAAGTAAGCCAAAAATAAGCAATAAAGTCACAGGCACAACCAACGACAAACGTTTACTCGCCGATTGTAATTGCTCAAACGTACCGCCGTATTCAAGCCAGTAACCGCTAGGTAGGTTAAGTTGTGCGTTCATTTTCGCTTGGGCATCACTGACAAAGCTTGCTAAGTCGCGCCCCGCTACATTGGCCGTTACTACCACATTACGCTTACCACTTTCGCGGTTTATTTGATTCGGCCCTTTTTCAATGCTGATTGTAGCCACTTCTCCAAGCGGTACAAATGCAAGCTCAGGGTTACTACTTTGAGGTAATGCAATAGGTAAACGCGCAAGCGCAGAGACATCAGCAGACCAACGCTTATCTAAGCGTACTAGTAACGAAAAGCGCTTATCGCCCTCATAAATGAGCCCTGTTTGCACCCCACCAACGGCAGCGACAAGCGTTTGTTGAATGTCGTTTACGGTTAATCCTAATAGCGCCATATGGTCTCGCATTGGGGTAACAGAGAGTGTAGGCAAGCCCTCCATTTGCTCTAAACGAACATCGGTAGCACCGGTAATATTTCGCATTAAACCGGTGGCTTTTTCGCCAAACTGCTTAAGTATGGCTAAATCGTCACCGTAAATACGCAGCGCTACATCGGCACGCACACCAGCAATTAACTCGTTAAAGCGCATTTCTATAGGCTGGGTAAATTCATAGTTATTACCCGGTACCTCATTCACGCGATGACGAATTTGCTGCACTAACGCGTCTTTACTCAGTGATGGGTTTGGCCATTGCTCGGACGGCTTTAACATTAAAAAGGTGTCGGCAACATTTGGCGGCATAGGATCGCTGGCTACATCCGCAGTACCAATCTTCGAAAATACGTTCGCAATTTCGGGTTGCGCTAATAAAGCCTGCTCCAACTGCTTTTGCATTTGCACCGATTGTTCAATACCGGTGCCAGTAATACGCAGCGCATGCATTGCAATGTCACCTTCATCTAGCTGCGGTAAGAATTCGGCGCCCATATTTTTAACTTTAAAGCCAAGCACTAATACCAAAGCAGTGGCAATACTCACCATCAGCCACGGTAATTTAAGCGATAAGTTAAGCAGTGGCTTGTAGATTTTTTTAACGCCACGCATTACTGCGTTTTCGCTTTCATCTACTTTACCACGCACAAATACGGCAATAGCCGCCGGCACAAAGGTGACAGCAAAAATAAGTGCACCTATTAATGCGGCAACCACGGTAAACGCCATAGGCTGAAACATTTTGCCCTCAACACCACTGAGCGCAAATAGCGGTAAATACACCAACATAATAATTAAAATACCAAATACTGCGGGGCTAAACACTTCTTTGGTGGCTGAAGTTACAACCTCTAAACGCTCACTGAGCGTAAGTAAGCGGCCATGTTTATGTTGAGCTATCCCTAATTGACGAAGGCAGTTTTCAACCACAATCACCGCGCCATCAACAATTAATCCAAAATCGATTGCACCTAAGCTCATTAAGTTACCCGAGACTCGATTGCCCACCATGCCTGTAATAGCAAATAGCATACTCAGCGGAATAACCATGGCGGTAATAAGCGCACCAGTGATATTCCCAAGCAATAACAACAGAATGACGATGACCAATACCGCCCCTTCAAACAGGTTTTTTTGTACTGTGGCAATGGTTTTATCAACCAGATTGGTACGGTCATAGACAGGCTCAACGATAACCCCTGCAGGTAAGCTTTTTTGTACCTCTATCAACTTGTCAGCCATGGCTTTGGCAACCACACGGCTGTTTTCACCTATTAGCATCATTGCCGTGCCTAGTACGGTTTCTTCGCCATTATAGGTAGCCGCGCCGGTTCTAAGTTCTTTTCCTAAATACACATTGGCCACATCTTTAATTCGCACAGGAGCATCATCACGCTTGGCGATAACGGTGTTTGCTATATCGGCTAAGGTTTTTAATTGCCCAGGCGAGCGCACTAAATATTGGCCGTCAAAGCGCTCTATGAACCCTGCGCCACGGTTGCTGTTATTAAGCTCAAGTGCACTAATAACATCCTTGATTGTCAGCTTATAAGCAATGAGCTTTTCTGGCATGGGCGCAACCTGGTATTGGCGCTCAAAGCCACCTTGGCTGTTTATTTCGGTTACGCCTTTTACTTTTAAAAGCTGCGGACGAATAACCCAGTCTTGCAAAGTACGCAAGTCTTCGGCGTTATACGCCGTACCATCACTTTTTAACGCATTGGGCTTTACATGCACGCTATAGGTAAATATTTCACCTAAACCACTGGCAATAGGTCCAAGGTTTGGCTCAATATTATTAGGTAAATCGGCGCGAATACTTTGAATGCGCTCTGATATTTGTTGGCGCGCCCAATAAATATCGGTGCCTTCATCAAAAATAACGGTTACTTGAGAAAGCCCATAGCGAGAGAGCGAACGGGTGTAATCAAGCTTAGGAATACCCGCCATCGCCGTTTCGACTAAGTAAGTGATACGCTGCTCAACTTCAAGCGGTGTAAAACCAGGCGCTTTAGTATTAATTTGCACTTGCACGTTGGTAATATCGGGGACAGCATCTACCGCTAAGTTTTGGATGTTATACACACCAAACCCAGCAAATAAAAATGTTAGCGCAAGCACCATCATGCGGCGTTTAACCGCAAAAGAAACAATCCAGTTAATCATGGTACCTCCTAGTGAGCGTGACTTGCGCCGCTTTTTAAAATATCGGCTTTGATCACATAACTATTGGCAGTGACGTACTCACTACCGGGGCTTAAACCTGCGATGACTTCAACCCACTCGCTACTTTTTGCGCCTAAAGTAACCGGGCGTACTTCAAACACATTATTTTTACGCACAAACACACTCGCCATGCCGTTAAACTCTTGAATAGCCTCAGGCTTTACACGCACGCGAGCATTAACCTTATCGATACTGACATCAGTATTAACATGCATACCCGGACGCCAATGACCATCAGGGTTATTAAGCTCAATACGGGCACGTGCAATATGCCCGCCAGTCATCATAGGTGCTATAAAAAACACCTTACCTTGGGCATTTAAATGATGATGTAAATCGTACACGATGGCGCTTTGACCAATGGCTAGATTTTCGATGTTTTCAGGAAAGGCTGAGAGCTCAACCCATACTTTATCAAGGTTCACGACCTGCATTAACGCACGAGTACTTGCCAGTTCGCCACGCTTTAAATATTGCTCGGTTACCACACCACTAATGGGGCTTTTAATACTGTAGTTTTGCAATGTTTCACGGTTGGTGACACTGGCCAGTACCTCACCTTTTTGAACCGTTTGACCAATGCTGACAAAAATATCGCTGATCAATCCGGTATATGGCGCCATCACTTCTACTGTGCCATGCTGTGTCGGTGCAATAACACCAAACAGCGTGTCAGAAATATCAACTTCGCCACTTTGTGCTATCTGCGTTTTAATACCCGCACCTTTAATCGCTCGCTCACTAAGCATAGTGCGACCTTCGTATTGGGTGTACTCAAAACTAACGTGTTCACCTTTATAATTGGCAGTAATGAAAAGCGCAAACGAATGTGGCTCATTTATGGGTTGCGTGCTAACAAGGTACTCATTCTCACGCGTAAATTGTATTTTTTGCGGCGCTTCTACTAATCGTTTTAAGTTCATTTCGATGCTTAAATCGTTGATATCTATCGGCTGATTTTGCTCATAACCATATACGCGCAGCTCAACTTTACCTGCCAATTCTCGCAGCTTTAACTCAAGAGTGAGCTTTGCGTTGGTTAATAAAAAGCCGCCATGGGCACCTTGTTTTTGGGTTTGCTCTGTTTGCCCATGCTCTGCTGAGGCAAATACATGTGTGCTTATAACGCTCGTTGTAGACGAAAGAAATATTAATAATGCGATAAACGTGTTGTTCATGATTGAAAAGTCTCAGTTAAAGATTGGCCAGTTAAACGCTCAAGAGTAAGGTGCGTTTGATATAGCGCTGCATAGGTATTGATAAGTGCGCGTTTAGAGTCAAATAGAGCTTGTTGGGCATCGAGCAATTGCAACACCGAAATTTGTCCGCGTTGATAGCTTTTTAAACTTTGCTCAATAAGTGTTTGGGCTTGTGGAATAACCTGCTCTGATAACAACTGCACCTGTAACGTTTTGCCTTGGTAATAGGCGTACAAGGTACGAACTTGTTGGCGTAACTGAACCCGTAATTGCCCTTGCTGCTCACGTAACAATGCCAACTGACTGTTAGCCGCTTCAATATTACCGCTATTTGGGTTACTCAATTGCAATGGCATAGAAAACGAAAACAGCAACGAACTGGTATCGCTTTGCTGATTGTAGCGCAGGCCCGCACCTACATTAATGTCGCTTTGCCCGTTGGCTTTTTGCAGCGTTAAGTTGGCCGCTTGCTGTAAGTATTGTTGCTGCAACATGGCAAACTCAGGCGCTTGGTTAACTGCATTAAGTAACGCTTGCTCAGATTTAAGCGGTATTAAGGTAGCCATATTCCCTGCGAAATTCGTGTAGTTATGTTGCTCATTCCACAGCTCATTGAGCGATAAACGCGCTCGCTCAAATTCGCTATTTAGCTTAGCTGTCTCAAGCTCAACTTGGCTTAGTGCATAACGCATACGGGTTACATCGGCTTGCGATACAGCGCCGGCGTTAGCCCGTTGCTTTATTGCTTTGAGAGCTTGGCTCACCACGTGATATCGTTCGCTGTTAAGCGTAAGTAAGGTTTGAAATTTAAGCGCCTCGTAATATCGCTCACCAGTGGTTGCTAATAAAGCTAACCGAGTATTTTGATATTGTATTGCTTGGGCTTTAATGTTCGCCGTTGCGTAATTTATGCGGCTTTGGCGTTTATCTCCAAGCTCTATAAGCTGGCTAAATGCCAAGGTTATTTCAGCGTCTTGCACACCACGCGCATCGTTTGTCCCTAATAAGTTTTCAGCTTCTATATTTAAAATAGGGTTAGGCGAAAGTGCCGCTTGAGATTTAAGTGCGCTGAGTATTTTTTGATGATAAGGGTAGCGTTTTAATAGCGGATTTTGTTGCTCGGTATTTATCAACGCTTGTTTTAGAGTTAGTGTTTTAACATTTGCAAACGCACTGAAAGCAGGCAGCGCGCACAGCATCACCACCAACATAATTGATTTTTTATTCATATAGCTTGTCCGTTTTTTAATAAACAGAGTTCACTTGCAAACCATTCTCAACCTTCGCAAAAAAATAGCGACAGTGTAAAATAGCTAGCAATTTAAACATGCCATAACAGCCCATAAAACGCTTACGCGCAGGCAGCTAAAAGCACAATAATTAATTGAAATTAAATTAAAAACTAGCTAAATGAATTCGGTGGAGGTACATCAGGTGGATAATTTAAACTATGGTAATACACAAGTACTGTGGGTTTACTTTGTTGAGGAATAATAGCGTGACTAAGTGTGCTGTAATAGCCACAGTGACAATGTTGGTGTGCATGAATCTCAACCGGTGGCTGATTATCGCTTTGTCCATGGTCATTATCAGCGATTATAGTGTTTTGTGATAATGCGTTACTTACATGCTCAACGTCTTCTTGTAAATGGTATGCAGCGCCATCACAACTTATAAAGCTGTGCACAAGCACGAGTAACATGACCATTAACAAACGATTTGAGCGCATAATTTAGCTATCTTCTCAGCCTAAAATTGACTTAAATAAACCTAACCAATTAAAGCCACATAGTATATTAGCGGCAAACGACAATAAAGGGCTTTTTATCAATTAATGGCGCCAATTGCGTTTACTGAGGTTAACTATAAAACAAAAAACCACCGGCTTTAATAGCCAGTGGTTTTTTAAAATTAACGCTTAAGCAACCGCATGTTCTAAAATTTCACGGCTTTCTTTTAGCGTAATCGCTTGGTTTTCACCAAGGGCAACCATGCCATGTGCTTCTAGTTTGCCAATAATATTATCAATGGCAGCCGCTTTATCATCACCATGTTCAGTTAGCTGTGTTGCAACCTCAAGGCTGTGGTAAAACGCTTCAATCGCTTGAATTGTTTGCTCTGCTAAATCATCTGTTTGCTCAAGGCCAAATACGTTTTTACCCATTTGCTCTAGTTTCGCTTTTTTAACTGCAAATTGATTGCGCAATAAAGAAGGCTGAACAATAGCAAGCGAACGCGCATGGTCAACACCATAGGCAGCAGTAAGCTCATGACCAATCATGTGGGTTGCCCAATCTTGCGATACGCCTGAACCAATTAAGCCATTAAGTGCTTGGTTAGCTGCCCACATAAGGTTTGCACGCCATGCATCGTCTTGGTTTTCAAAGTTATCGCCCAGTGTTTTGAGCGTTTTTAATAGTGCCTCTGCGTATCCTTCTTGTACCAATGCGCCTTCAGGGAACGTAAGGTACTGCTCACACGTATGCACCCACGCATCAACTAAGCCATTTACAAGCTGGCGCTGTGGTAATGTTTTCATTACATCAGGATCCATAATCGCAAATTTAGGCAGTACTTCTGGTGAAGCAAACGGCAATTTTTGCTTAGTCGCTTCTTTGCTTACTACTGAGTTTTGGTTAGATTCAGAACCTGTAGCTGGTAGCGTTAATACGGCACCAATTGGTAATGCGCTAGTAATTGTATGCTTACCAGTAGGAATGTCCCAACCTTCGCCGTCGTATACTGCAGAAGCGGCAATGTATTTAACGCCGTCTATTACAGAGCCGCCGCCGACACCTAATACAAAGTCGATATCTTGTTCTTTACAAATTTTAACCGCTTGGTCAAGTACTTCAATTGTTGGGTTAGCACCCACACCCGAGAATTCGACCCAATCAAAACCTTCAAGTGCAGCAGCAACTTGGTCATACACGCCGTTCTTTTTAATTGAGCCGCCGCCATAAACAACCAATACTTTTTGATCTTTTGCGATCAAGTCGCTAAGTGCGGCAATTTGCTGTTGGCCAAATTGGATGAGAGTGGGATTTACGTAGCTAAATTTCATTATTTTGCTCCTAGGTGACGGTTAATTTTATAATGCTTTACTTAGTTACATATCAAGTAAAGCTTTGATGGATGCATATTAGTGGCAAAGTTAATATATAAAAAGCCCAATAACTGCCAGAAGCTTGCCTAAAACTACCAGCACTGTTATTTTACGCAAAATATTTTAATTACAGATACTTTTATGCCCATCATAGCCAAAATGTTGCAACAATACGCCGAGCACAATAATTTACTAAGCTTTGAGGGCACCATGGAAACAATTATTCCTGGGGTGTATTTTCATCGCGCTACCAAAAGCTCACCACGCCAACCGCTTATTTATAATTCAGGCATAATCGTGGTTGGCCAAGGCCATAAAATAATTCATTTCCCAGAACATCAAATAAAATACGGCGAAGGTGATTACTTGGTACTAGGTGTACCTGTCCCATTAGAGTGTGAAGCGTTTACTGATAATGACTTACCGGTTATGGGCATTGCTATAGATATAAATCCTGCCATGTTGCACAAGCTGGTTAATCAGATGATGCAGCACCAGCCTTTATCAGTCTCCAGCGCGCACATTGGTGCAGTACAATCCGCCAAGCTAGACTGCGCAATGGAGCAAGTGACGTATAGGTTATTAACAGTTTTAAATAATCCACTTGAAGCTGAGATATTCGGCGAAGATATAGTAAAAGAGCTTGTGTATCGTGTCCTTTGCGGCCCCCAAGGGAATACTTTAATAGGCCTAGCTATGCATGATGGCCATTATGCGCGTATAGCTCGCACACTAGCAACGATGCATCAGGACTATGCAAACCCTATTACTGTTGAAGGTTTAGCTGAAGAGGTCAATATGAGCGTCTCCTCTTTTCATCGTGCATTTAGGCAGGTAACGTTTGAATCTCCCTTACAATACTTAAAAAAAGTACGTTTAGCTAAAGCAAAAGAGTTAATTACCACAGCGGGCAGCAAAGCAAATGAAGCTGCTTTTAAAGTAGGTTACACCAGTGCATCACAGTTTAGCCGTGAGTTTAAACGCCACTTTAATAAAACCCCTAGTGAAATACAGTTATAAAAATAAGATTTACCCATTCATGCGCTACATCAAACTTTACTATTAATTTTTACTAGCAAAGATAATAAGCTTTGTTAATATAAGGTAACTGCCTTTTTTTATAACCCTATTATGCTCAATAACACCGTAACAATAAGGAAGCACTTACATACAACCACCTCCTTATGTATTAAATTTTGCGGTGCTTTACTTGTCATTTTTACTTTTCTCATCAGCAATACAGCTATTGCAAAAGATAGCTGCAATTTAAAATCTATCGCAACAATGTATCAATTCCCTTATCGCAAAGTATTGCTGCAGACACAAAACTAGAAAAAGGCATTAACCAATTTGAGTTGGTATGAACGCTAAACCAAAGCGGTGTTTTTACGTTTACCCGCCCGGCACTTGAGAGTTTTTCGTGGCAACAAAATAACCAATTAAAAGCCCCTTTAAAAACAAATCAAATGGCTATTTTAATGGAACAAGGTAGCTTTAATGCAAAGCTAACTTTAACCACTACTGCCAGCTATAACCCCCGGTTTACTTGGCTAGACTCACAGCAATTTATTGAAAAGGTTCAGGTATACAATTTAATATTTGGGGTGTTTTATGGATTATGCGCAACGCTTATTTTTTATGCTTTAATAATAGGTTATGGCATTAGAGACGCTATCTTTAACCAATATGCTGCCTACCTTTTTTGTATCGCTAGCTTTATTTTTTTACAAGAAGGTCAACCCTATTTATTTACCAATGGCTACTTTTCTGCATATATCAGCCACCTTTATACATTAAGCATTGGTTTAACTATAGCCAGTGCCACTTGGTTTATGAGCGCACTATTAGAGCTACCTGAGTATTGGCGCAAATTAAGCTATGCATTAAAAATTATCGCGTTATGTGTACTGACTCTGTGCTTACAAAAAATAGCTTTAGATTTACCCGCTATTACTAATATCACCACAATCGTTACTGGCTATTTGTCATTACTGATTGTTATGACCATTTTTATACTCTCAGCCGTGCAAGCTAAACAAGGCATTAACGAAGCCAGCTTGGTATTTATTGCCTTAAGCTGCGTATTTATCAGCATGATATTTAGAGTGTTACTAACCGAATACAGTCCTTTTATGCAGCGTTATGGGTTTGTGATTGCTTTTACGATTGAATCTCTACTTCTTGCTATTGCAGTTGGTAGGCGAATTCAACGACTCAGTTATGCTAAAAAACAGGCTGAACGGCACGCTAATTACGATCATCTTTGTCATATTTGTAACCGCCGAGGCTGGAGTTTAAAAGCCAATGAGTTATTAAAAAAACACGCTCAACGTGGTGGCGTGTTGTGTTTTTTATATATCGATTTAGACCGATTTAAAGCAATAAATGATACCTACGGCCATGATGTTGGCGATAAAGTACTCTGCATAGTGGCTGAGTCAATTAGTCAGCATATGCGCAGTGAAGACGCAGTTGGCCGCTTAGGCGGAGATGAGTTTGTGGCTATGGCATTATTTACCAGCAAAGATAAAATTAACCGGCGAGTTGCGACCCTTGAACAAAAATTAAATGCGCTTAGCTTAGAGCACCAAGGTAACACCATCGCTATTTACGCAAGCGTAGGGCAAATAAACTATAGCGAAGCGCCTAAAAATTTAGATGAGGTTTTAAAAGCCGGTGATAAAGCAATGTATCAAAAAAAGTCATTACGAAAAGCGCAGGCTAAGCAAACCTTCACAAGAGAAAACGCCTAAAGTCATCGTTTAGGCGCATAATCATTACTCGTCTTTTTTGAATAAGACTTCTGGGTTTACCATAGTTTTCATTTCTAAAACGTTACCATTTGGATCTTCAATAAAAAACGTTTCTTGCTCAAATTCATCACCTACAAAACGGCGGTAAGGCTTATCTAAATATTCAAGGCCCGCGTGTGCAATACGTTTTTTTAATGCCTGAAATTCATCTTCAGATAAGTGAATACCAAAATGCGGTACAGCTACTGCGCCCATATCAACATCATGACGCACTGTTGGTAAGCGCTCTGTGCTTTGATGAAGCGTTAACTCGTTACCCCAAAAATCAATGTCTACCCATCGCCCAGCTTCACTATTACCCGTTTTACAACCAAGCACGTCACAATAAAACGCTTTCGCTTTTTCAAGATCACCAGCTGGAATAGCCAAATGCAAACAGTTAGACATAAATTACCTTAGGTTATAACTTTTAATATATGAAATATGCTGCATTATACATAATTTGTAATTTATAGAACATTAACGGCATTATTTTTAGTCATTCATTGCGTACATTTAATTTAAAGCCACGGTTATTTGCTCTTTTGGGAGCCATATATCGCTTTTAGTCTTAAATTGTCGATTTTAACTATTAAAGCTAAAACTGAACCTTTATGATGTGCGCCTTATGACTAAATTCATACTTTTAAAATTCATCACCTTTTTTATCGGCTGCTTGTCGTGCTTTATATTGCATACCACATTGGCATTACCTATTGTTGTGTCTGCTGCTTTAACAGGCCTCATCGGCTCATTTATTCCGTTTCCTGCACGTTATCAAAACCACCCTTATGCCTCCATTTATGCAGGTAGTTTTGCCGGTATGTGTTCCACCAACTTAATTAGCAACTATTGGGAAATCGCTATTATTTCTGCCATTGGCGCTGTTTTATATACACTAACACTTAATGTATTTGCAGGATTTGGCGGACGATTAGGCAGTATTGCATTTGCCAGTGTAGCCCTGTTTGTTTTAGCTAAAGGATTGCTGATATGACTATTACATACCCAGTATTAGCCTTGGCTGGTGCTTTTTTTACCTTTTATTTAGCAAAGCATAACCGCTTTGATGCTATAAGAGCCTCAGCTGCACTTTCAATTATTGCCTATTTGATTTTTGCACAGCTGAGCCTCAACGCAGAACTCTATAGTATCGTTTTTTTTGGCGGCACCTTTATTGGCATGAGCGCCCCTCACCGCTTTGGTGTTTATACGCTTGCCAGTTCAGCAATTATATTTTCATTGTTTTTTGCCTATTTGGTTCCCATTCTTGATGGCTTTGGTGGCGCTTTGGGAATTAGTGCATTTTTATCAGTGTGTATTTGCCACCTTTTTATTTTACTGGGTGCGCCAAGAAGTAAAAAGCAAAGTTCTTAAAGCTAGCTAAAACCAGTAAGTAACGTGTTTATTTTATTAATTAAAGTAAGCGCAACATGAAAAAATTCATAGCTTGTTATGTTCCTTTTTTCTACAACTCTGTTAAAATCCTCCGCGCTCTTTGTTTACCCTAAATAAAGACTAATCAAATATGGATTTATGGATATGAAAAAAATAATCGCAGTAGCAGCACTTTCTTTACTTCCTTTCTCTAATGCTATGGCTGACCAAGATATTGGTTGTGGCCTAGGCTCTATGTTATTTGCTGGTCAGCAAGGTAAAGGCGTTAAAATTTTAGGCGCTACAACTAATGGTACTTCTGGTAACCAAACTTTCGGTATTACTTTTGGTACTTTAGGTTGTGACGGTACTGGTACTGTTACTTCTTCTGAAAAAATCGCATTATTCATCGATGGCAACATGGAGCAACTTGCTCGTGATATGTCTCAAGGTGAAGGCGAAACTTTAGCAACACTTGCTGAGGTTTGGGGCGTTGCAGACCAAGATAAAGCAGCATTCAACAAACTTGCTCAAGCACAATTTTCTTCAGTATTTACTTCTGAGAACGTAACTTCACAAACAGTGTTAGAAAACCTAAACGCTGTTGTAGCAAGCGATGCACAACTAGCTTCTTATACTCTTTCTTAATCAGCTAAATTAGCCGGTTTTATATGTATAAATAAAGCCGCTAGAGTATCCTCTAGCGGCTTTTTTATGATTTAGCGATTATGAAAAAAATATTATTTACCTTGCTAGCCATACTTTTTAGTATGCAATCAAATGCTAAAAGTATTGAAAAAAGTACCTTAGCCACACACCCTTATTGGCTTAAACTGGGCCACTACCGCAATACAACCTTCAGAAGCTGGAAAAGCGAGGTGGATAGCGCCGAGTTTTTTTTATCCCCTACAGGTAAAACCAGCCCAGTAGATGAGTTAAATGCCACCATTAGCGCATTTAATGCCAGTAAAAGCAGTCAACAAAAATACAGCTGTCAATTTCCAGCTCGCTACACATGGCTAAAATCAAAAATTAAAAACAATTGGCCTGCTCTTGATTGCGCTGAGCTTAAAACCTGGCAACAAGTCATTAATCCTAAAGGGGTTACGCTTGTATTCCCTACCGCATTTATGAACAGCCCTTCATCAATGTTTGGGCACACTTTACTGCGCATCGACGCTAAAGATCAAACCCGTAGTAAAGAACTGATTGCCTTTGCTGTAAACTTTGCGGCAGAACCTGATGACTCAGATAACGCTGCCATGTATGCACTGAAAGGCCTTGTTGGTAGCTATCCGGGTAAGTTTTCACTTATGCCGTATTATAAAAAAGTACGCGAATATAATGATTTAGAATCACGCGATATTTGGGAATACAAACTCAATTTAACTGAGCAACAAGTTGAGCGGGTATTACTGCATTTATGGGAGTTACAACGCGCCACTTTTGATTACTTTTTTATAGACGAAAACTGCTCATATCAGTTACTGGGGCTATTACAATTAGCTAAAGACGACCTTAATTTAACCTCGCAATTTAACATGCAGGCTATTCCTTCAGACACAGTTGCCGCACTTAGAGACAACAACTTACTGCAAACTCCTAATTACCGCCCTGCTTTTGGTACTAAGCTACATCACTATTCAACACAGTTAAGTGATCAACAACTTAGTGATGCGAGGGAGCTTATGCAAGGCAAGCCATTAAATACCCGTAATTACTCACAAAAAGAGCTAGTAGCCATACTAGAGATGGCGTACGAATGGCTAAATTTTGAATTTTACGATAAAGCCCTTAACCGTGAAGAAATAGCCCCTCGTCTTACTAAGTTATTATTAATGCGCAGTAAGTATGCTGTCCCTTCTCCTTTAGCTAAGCCCTATAAACCTAAAGCTTCGCCAGAGCAAGGCCATGGTTCTTCAAGGCTAACAGCTAAAAGAGTGCAAAATAATAACCAGCAAAATACTACCAATTTAGCTTATCGACTTGCTTATCATGATTTACTCGACAGACCCGCTGGCTTTATACCCGGTGCTCAAATTAGCTTTTTTGACTTAGCAGCTAACCTATCAGATAGCGGTAATAGCCAGATTGAGCATTTTTACTTACTTGATGCTATGTCGCTTGCCCCCGATAATCGTGTATTTGATAGCTGGTCGTGGAATATAAAAATGGGCTTTGATAGGCAACCAAGCCCAAACAAACGCTCTGGCCGATTTTTTACTAAAGGTGGATATGGTAAGTCTTATGGCAACCCGAACAGTGTGCATGGCTATATTTTGGGACAGTTTGAGCTAAATACTGGTGATACTTCTAACCAGCTAAGTATAGGGCTAGGTAGTGAGGCTGGCATTATTTGGCAAGTAAATAACAATCACAAACTTGCGCTAACGGGTAATATGTTTTGGCTAAACGATAATACCGCTAATAACCACAGCGAAGCTGCGCTAACCTGGAGCTATGCGCTGTCACGTAACATAGCGCTTCGCAGCCAAATAAAGCTCGAAAAATGGCACAACCATAATACTGCGGCTAGTTTAGCCCTACAGTTTTACTTTTAAGTCTATTATTTAATTTTAATGCTACTGGTTGGGTAGCCAAATAGCACTTCGCATTTCGCTTTTAACCCTTTCGCCGTATAGGTACTTTTTAATAAATGAGCCCACTGATGAAACGTTATTATTAGTGGGTTATTGCTATTTAGCTGGCCTACGATGCCATATTTACAGGGCTGATTTTTGTCCTCCTCTATAAAGGTACCAAACAGCTTATCCCAAATAATAAGGACGCCGGCAAAGTTTTTATCGAGGTAGCTTTTATTAATTGCATGATGAACCCTGTGGTGCGATGGCGTATTAAATACCCTTTCCAACCAGCCTAACTTGCCTACGATTTGCGTATGCACAAAAAATTGGTACGCTAAATTAAGTGCCACCACACTAAATACTGTAAGCGGGTCAAAACCTATGAGAATCATGGGCAGCCAAAATACCCACATGCCGGCTACTGGGTACATTATGCTTTGCCTAAACGCAGTGGTAAAATTCATTTTAGTAGAACTATGATGCACTACATGAGCGGCCCATAACCAATGAATATGGTGTGATGCACGATGAAACCAATAGTATAAAAAGTCTTGCAGTAAAAAAGCGCCTAAAACAGTAAATACTGTCAATTCAATATCAAATAGTCGAAACTGATACAACCAATAAAAAAACGGCATTAATAATAATAACGCAATGGCATCAGCGCCTTGATGTAATAAAGCAAGTAACGCGTTGGCTAAGCTGTCTTTTATATCGTAGCAACGTCTAAATTTTATAAACTCAACCCCTACAAACAGCAAAAAAATAGGGCTCAGTGCCAATAAAATAATTTCAATGCTCATGACGTTTCTCCTGAAAATAGCTGGCTATTTTTTTAAGTGCTTGGCTAACATCTTTTTTTATAAAAAAAGCCAGTATAAAGTCGGGTAACCACAAAGGCGCAATACAACGAATATGGTAGCTGATCTCGGTGAGTGATGGCTGAGTATTATTGGCTTTTAAGTAAATATCACCACGGTGCTGTGCAACGGGTTTATCCCCTAAAATGCGGTAACAAATGTGGCTATTATTGGCCGTTATTATTTGCTCCTTAAATGTTGTACCTTGCATTTTTATTTGTCTAATGGTGCCTTTTCCACCACTTATTTCACCCGAGTCTTGCGGTGTTAACACTTCAAACTGCGCATTAAAAAAGCGCCCCAAATCAGCATGCGCTAATAATAAGGTGCGTAATTGTTCAGGCGTTGCTGCCACACTATGTTTAACGTTTATCTCAATCATTGTGTGCCCCCTATTATTTTTATAGAGCTCTAGCATATAAAAATATTGCATGGCAAACTTGCGATTAGATGACTATTTTTTAGCTTTAGGCGACAAATGAAAACCTTAGCCGATCATTACTTTTCTAGCTGTTTGGATTATCTTCAAAGCACAGGATTAGATAGCCAAGAGATACTAACTGCCATTAAATTTGATGAATATACAAATAAGCAAACACAACAATTAGCGCCTCGTATTAGCTTAAAAAGCTATAATGCGCTGCTTAGTTATGCACAGCAAACGCTAAATGACTCCTTATTCGGGTTTGAGTTAGGAAAACAAATACGCACCGCTGATTTTGGTGTACTTGGGTATTTAATTGAATCAAGTACTAATCTAGCCAGTGCCATTACTGCATTACTGAGCTACGACAGTTTAGTGGCTAACATAGGGCGTGCTGAGTTTGAACAGCAACAAACACTTTGCAAGGTAACCTGGTTAGCAGACCCACAGTGCAGTCCACAGGCCGTATTACGAAATATGACCGCGTGGGTAAGTGTTATACGCCAACTGCTTAATCCTCAGCTTTCGCCTAGTTGCGTTTATTTTACAGCACGTTTTTCAGACAGTGAGTTACAACAATTAGCGCAATGGTTTAATTGCCCAGTAAAAGCTGGCGCTAACTTTAATCAAGTAGAGTTTCCAAGTAGTTACTTAACCCTTCCTTTTAAAACCGATAACTCCCAGATTAACGCTATGCTAAAGCAAATGTCAGAGCAACAGCTATCTCAGTTTAAAAGTCAGCAATTATTAACAGAAAAAATTAATCATATTTTAATGGCTAAATACGATTTGCAGGACTGTTCACTGATCAGAACGGCTAGTGCTTTAAATATGACCCCGCGCACAGTGCAACGTCATCTAAAGCAAGAAAACACCAATTTTGCTGCTCTTCTTGAGCAAGAGCAAAAACGCCGTTTGTTAACTTATATTCCTCATTATCCGCTAAGCAGTATTGCAACTATGTTGGGGTTTAATGATCAAAGCTCTTTTAATCGCGCCTTTAAGCGCTGGTATCAATGCTCACCTCGTCAATTTATAAAAAACAATAATTAAACAATTTGATTACCTAAAACACATATCACCGTGTACCTTTTTATTAATTTTATTTAAAATAGCCTCATGTATTGCTTTAAAGACAATTATTTATGCGTTTGCGTATGATGTTAACTCTTTTTGTAGTGGTTTTTTATAGTGCGGTCTGTCACGCAAACCCGGTCACCTTCATCGCTGAAGATTTGCCCCCTTATCATTTTAAAAACCCTCAAGGTGAAGCGCAGGGTGCCTTAGTTGATATCGCTAAAGCAGTATTAAAAGGCACGGCTTTAACAGCAACGTTTGAAATAATGCCGATGGCGCGTATGTTTCAACAACAACAACAAGCCAATCCTAATGCCATCATGCTGTAACTGTTAAAAACACCAAACAGAAACAGCCAGTTTAAGTGGCTGGGAAAAGTGTATTTTGCAGATGCATACCTAGTAAGTTTACGCAGTCATAACGATGAAGTGATTCACTTAAACTTTGCCAAAGAATACAAAGTAGCCACTATTCGCGGTTATTCTGCACAAGCTTATTTAGAAGCTCAAGGCTTTACTGAAAGTGAGAATCTAGTCTTAGTGAGTTACTACCAGCAGCTATGGAGAATGCTGTATAAAAATCGTATCGATTTTGTGGTGACTAACACCCTCACACTTGAAAACGAGCTAAAGCGTACAGGGCTCGACCCAAGCTTAATTACTAAGCGTATACATTTAGATGAGCTACCTTCCTCTCTTCACTTTGCAGCAAGTAAGCAGCTTAACCCGCAAACAGCGAAAATTATTACTGATAGATTAAACGCGATAAAAGAAAGCGGTGAATACCAACAAATTTTAAATAAATGGCAACTCCCTATTCCAACGCGCCTTTAGTCTTGAGTGGGTAAAACGCCTTGTGTTAAGTAATTTTTTAATGAAGTAAATAAAGGTGAAGGTAAGTTATTAATATCGCACCAACGCCACTGTAAACATTTGTTAGGCTCTTTATTTACAGGCTCGCCACCTTCATACTTTGCCTGCACATATAAAGTAATATAATGCTTGTTCTCGGCGCTAAAAATATCGTTGGTAAAATCGAGTTTACGAATATTAGTAACAGTAAGCCCTGTCTCTTCTGCTACTTCGCGCACTGCACATTGATCAACCGTTTCACCAAATTCTAAATGCCCCCCAGGGGTTGCCCAGGTATTTGCACCATGTGCGCCTATTCGCTCACCGAGTAAAATTTTATTATCATGCATTACTATCACTGCAACGCCTACTCTGACAACTTGACTCATTATTACCACATTAAATAGTTCATCATTTTTATATGTTACCTCATTTAAATCATCAAACTAGTTGTTAGTTCGTTATAAACCATAGCGTTAGCTAAAAACCACACAACCCGTTCATTATTCAACCGACCATAGTCGAATATCACTCCTGATAAAAAGCGCTTAGTTTTAAATAAAGTTATATTAAATTTTGCTCAGGAGCCTTTATGTCAGGTGAATACAAACAACATTACAACGAGTTTAAACAAAACCCGGCAGCGTTTTGGTTATCGCAAAGTAAACGCCTCCCTTGGTACCAGGCTCCCGAAACAGCTTACACACAAGATGAAAACGGTTTATATCACTGGTATGCCGATGGCCAACTTAATAGCTGCTTTTTAGCCGTAGATCAGCATGTTATTGCCGGCCATGGTGATGAAACAGCGTTAATTTATGACTCACCCGTAACCAATACCGCGCGCAGCTACAGTTACTTTGAACTACAACAAGAAGTCGCTAAATTCGCAGGAGTAATGCAGTCTTTAGGCGTAACAAAAGGCGACCGCGTGGTTATTTATATGCCCATGATCCCCGAGGCTGTAATTGGCATGTTAGCCTGCGCCCGCATCGGCGCTATTCATTCGGTCGTTTTTGGCGGGTTTGCAGCACATGAGCTTGCCGTAAGAATTGATGACGCCAAGCCTAAGTTAGTACTCAGTGCTTCTTGCGGTGTAGAAGTGAATACCGTAATTGAATACAAAGAGTTACTTGATAACGCCCTCGAATCAGCCTCGTATAAAGTAGAACATTGTATTATTTATCAGCGTGAGCAAGTAACTGCACCACTTATGCCTGAGCGTGATATTGACTGGGCTGTTGCAATGCAAACAGCTACTGGCGTTGATCCTGTTCCGGTAAGTGGCGATCACCCGCTTTATATTTTATACACGTCAGGCACAACGGGTACTCCCAAGGGGGTTGTTCGTGAAAATGGCGGCCATGCCGTGGCCATGCATTACAGCATGGAAACCGTATACGGAATGAAACCTGGTGACGTGTTTTGGGCCGCTTCAGATATTGGTTGGGTTGTAGGCCATTCGTACATAGTGTATGCCCCACTTATATACCGCTGCGCCACTATTTTATTTGAAGGTAAACCGGTTAGAACCCCGGATGCCAGTGCATTTTGGCGAGTGGTTGAACAGTATAAAGTAACGGCTTTATTTAGCGCACCAACAGCCTTTAGAGCGATAAAAAAAGAAGACCCCAATGCCGATGAGTTTAAACAATACGATACTTCAAGTCTGAAACGCTTGTTTTTAGCAGGCGAGCGCTTAGATCCTCCCACCTACGATTGGCTAAAAGAAAAAACCGGCCTACCTGTGCTTGATCATTGGTGGCAAACAGAAACTGGTTGGGCGATAGCCTGTAATCCTGTCGGCATTGAGCACCTACCTACAAAAGCAGGCAGTTCAACGGTTGCGACTCCTGGGTTTGACGTACGTATTTTAGATATGAATGGTGACGAATGCGCCCCCAATGAACAAGGTGCAGTCGTTATTAAACTGCCTTTACCGCCAGGATGTTTACCCACTATTTGGCAAAATACCGAACGCTTTAAAGCCGGTTATTTAAGTGAATATGAAGGCTATTATCTCTCTGGCGACGGCGGTTATATTGATGATGATGGCTACCTATTTATTATGGGCCGCATCGATGATGTGATTAATGTTGCGGGGCATCGTTTATCAACCGGTGAAATGGAAGAAATTGTAGCCGCTCATCCCGCGGTTGCTGAATGTGCCGTATTTGGTGTTAATGATGCGCTCAAGGGTCAAAACCCCATGGCCATGGTGGTATTAAAAAATGATTTTCATGGATCGCATAAAGAAGTAGAGCAGCAATTGGTGCAAACCGTGCGTAATCAAATCGGCGCTATTGCGTGCCTTAAAAATATTATGTGTGTAGAGCGCTTACCAAAAACACGCTCAGGTAAAATTTTACGCAAAAACTTACGTCAACTTATTGATGGTGAAGAACTGCAAATTCCATCAACCATTGACGATCCGAGTATTTTTGAGGAGTTAACTCTGCAACTTACTGAAAATAAAATATAAATATTATTTTTAAAACGTCTATTTAAGCGCGGCTTAAATAGACTTTTCTCGCCCCATCTGCTTAACTAGATCTCATTAAATAGATGAAACTCACGCAAATAAATCTCTTGGGAAAATAAATGACTGAAATACGATCGCAGCTGCGAGAATTTTTACTGCAATGGTTTAGTCTTTATTTTCCTGGGAGTGCGCATTTATGGTACAACATATTAGTACTGTGCTGGGTTGGCTTATTTGCGCTCATATTGCACCTCATCTTAAGGTCAGTTTCAAAACGACTACTTAAAGGCCGCTTTAGTGATAAAGTTGTTCAAACCGATACCCACACGCCTGCCGACTTAGCGCTTAAATTAACACGTAATATTTCCTTTGTTTTACAAGGTGCTGTGGTTGTTATACAAGCTAGGCTCTGGGTTCCAGAAGGAACGGCTTTTTTACATATCATTGAGATGTTTACTGATCAGTGGATCATTTTATTTGCACTGCTCTCGCTGTTCTCTTTGCTCAATATTTTTCAAGCAATATCTGACAGGCAACCCATTGCAGCTCACTTTCCATTACGTGGTTTTTTACAAACAATTAAACTGATCGCCAGCGTATTAACCGGTATTTTAGCGATTTCATTATTAATGAATAAATCCCCGTTAATATTACTCAGTGGTTTAGGTGCGCTATCGGCTGTACTGCTACTGGTGTTTAAAGACGCTATTTTAGGGCTGGTGGCCGGTATTCAGCTTTCAGCAAACAGTATGCTTGCGGTTGGTGATTGGTTAGAAATGCCCAAATACGGCGCAGATGGCGATGTGATTGATATAGCCTTGACCACAGTTAAAGTAAGAAATTGGGATAAAACCATTACCACTATCCCAACCTATGCGCTAATTTCTGACTCATTTAAAAACTGGCGCGGTATGTCAGAATCCGGTGGACGGCGCATAAAACGGAGTATCCATATAGAAATGAGCAGTGTGCGCTTTTTAGATGAGCAAGAGATCACCGCGCTGAAAAAAGCAGATTTATTAAGTCACTACCTCGAAATTACCCTACCGGCTATTAACGAGCAAAATACCACGAAAAAAATAGATATGAGCTGTACGTTAAATGGTCGTCGGCTCACTAATGTTGGCACATTTCGTCATTATTTAGTCGCGTTATTAAAACATCACCCACATATTCATCAGGGAATGACACTGATGGTAAGGCAGCTAGAGCCAACTAAAAATGGCTTACCCATTGAAATTTATGCATTTACCAATACAACTAATTGGGGTGAGTATGAAAATATTCAGTCAGATATATTTGACCATATATTAGCGATATTACCCGCCTTTTCGTTGCGTGCCCATGAGGCACCAACAGGGAACGATATTCGTCAACTAATTAAATAGTTACTAAATCCGTTTTAATTGCGCTATTAACCACTGGTGAATATCGCTGTTATTTGAACGTGGATGCCACGCTGCAATCACCTTAAATGGCGGTGGTAATAATTCAACTTCAAGCTGTTTCACTTTGGCGTTTGGCAGTAAACGCGATGGGTAAAAAGCAATTAAGTCAGTACTGCAAAGCAAATCGGGGACAAATGAAAAGCCAGGCACTGACATAACTATATTGCGCGCATAGCCCTTATCAGCAAACCACTGGTCGTGAGAGCCTCTTAAGTTAGCACGTGACGCTGAAACCACTAATTGAGGGTGTGCCGCCACTTCAGCAAGGCTCAACGTCGACGAAGAAAGCACCGTGTCTTTGCCCGCAATACAAATATGTTGTTCTTCAAATAATGTGTCATAGATTAAGTTTGTTGGGATAAATTCAGGAAAACTAATTAATAAATCCAGCTCTCCTGCACTTATTAATTGATTAACATTATCAGAGGCAAAGTCACGAATAATCAGCTTTAATCCTGGCGCTTCGCGTCTTGTTATTTCTAATAATTGTGGCAAAAGAGCTGCTATAGCGTAATCAGTCGCACTTATTGTAAATACGCCCTTGTAACTACTTGGGGTAAATTGTTTAGGTATTAATAACGCTTCTACCTGAGTTAGTATTTGATTAATGGGCTTCTCTAGTGCGATAGCCTTAGGTGTTGCAACCATTGTATTGCCTTGGCGAATAAAAAGCCGATCGTCAAATAAGTCACGCAATTTTCGCAGCTGCTCGCTAATAGCCTGCTGGGTTAAGCCCATTTTTCGCGCCACATCCGACACATTTTTTAGTTTAAGTAATGCACTCAATATTCGTAATTGTTTTATATCAAGCCGAGATATACCATTCATAATTGTATCTTAAACAAAAAAGCATTGTTTCAAATTGTACCTTTTAATCCCTATGATCACCAGCATTGTAATTGGCGCTAAACAGCATTATTAATTTAAAAGGTATTAAAATGAGTCAACCAAGTAAAAATATCGACAGTCTATTTTCATCAATCAATTTAGGCCCATACACGCTTAAAAACCGTATTGTAATGCCGCCACTTACACGCTCACGCAGCACAGTTCCTGGCAATATCCCCAACGAGGTGATGGCCACATATTATGCACAGCGTGCTAGTGCTGGTTTTATGGTTACCGAAGGCACTCAAATTGAACCAAGAGGACAAGGGTATGCCTGGACACCGGGCATTCATTCTAATCAACAAATAGCTGGTTGGAAAAAAGTAACTGATGCAGTACATGCAGAAGGTGGAATTATTTTTGCCCAGCTTTGGCACGTTGGCCGCGTTTCACATACTAGCTTACAGCCTAATGAAGCCAAACCTATTGCCCCCTCAGCTCTAACAGCTGATAGCGTTAAAGTCTTTATTGAAACAGGACCAGCTCAAGGCGCTTTAGCCAACCCAAGTGAACCACAAGCTTTAACAACCGATGAAGTAAAAGAGCTTGTTGGCATGTATGCACAAGCTGCCCGTAATGCGCTAGAAGCGGGGTTTGATGGCGTAGAACTGCATTGTGCTAATGGGTATTTAGTAAATCAGTTTATTTCTGAGCACACCAATAAACGAGATGATGAATACGGCGGCTCTCTTACTAATCGCCTGCGCTTTTTAAAAGAAATTGTCGCGGCAGTAAGTGACGTAGTAGGCCCTGAGCGCTTAGGGGTTAGATTTGCGCCCTTATTTAGCAGTACTGATGAAACCCGTGTTTATTTAGGATTAGTAGAATCAAACCCGCATCATACCTACATTGAAGCAATTAAAATACTTGAGCAAGCTGGTATTGCCTACCTTTCAATTGCAGAAGCTGATTGGGACAATGCCCCTGATTTACCAGAGCAATTTTATCAAGCAGCCAGAGCTGAATTTTCTGGGCGTATTATTTACGCTGGTAAATACACTGTTGAAAAAGCGGTGGCGATGTTAGCTAAAGGCTACGGTGATTTATTTGCTTTTGGTCGTCCTTTTATCGCAAACCCTGATTTACCAGCGCGCATAAAAAATCAATGGCCATTAAATGAAGCCGATACAGCCACTATGTATGGCGGGACTGAGCAAGGTTACAGTGACTACCCTTACTACAAAAACGATTAATTAATAGGCCATGGATGGCCTTATTCAATGTTTAAACGCTTTTTACATCGTCTCCCAGCTTGTTAAATTTAATCTGCTCACTATTTTTACATTTACTAAAATGTCATACATTTGGTAAAAAAATGTCGATAAAAACCATTAAAATTAGTTTTAAAGTATTGTTTTAAATAATTAACAAGCATTAAAGTAGTGATATTTTTATATATCAATACAATAAGCTTTTATTTTTTTAGGCATCGGTCTTTGGAGCATGGGTTGTTAAAGTTAGCAGGAGTTAAATCAACTTCTTTGAGTCTTTTAGCCGTGTATGGATTATTTTTATTATTGTAGTTAAGATCTTACTTTCATCTAGTAAACGCCATAAATTAAAGAAAATACAATCATATGGGTTAATTTTTTCAACAATGTGCTCATTCGTTATACTTTAATATTATTACTATATTCATTTTAATTCTATACCATAGCGAAAGCGTATTTTGTTAACGTCTTACAAAGCGTTAAAGTGCCGCGCTAATTCACAGCTATAAAAGAGGGTACTATGTCGCTTGCTGTATTATTAATGTTGGCATTATTTGTCGGTTTGCTGTTCGCGATTTATCTTTTTTCGCAAAAAAGCAGCTCTTTATCTCGTACCGTTTTATTTGGCTTAGTGCTTGGTAGCACCTTTGGCTTAGCCCTACAGTTTTTATTTGCCCACTCTCCAGAAACCATTAAAGAAATACTCAGCTGGGTAAGCGTGGTGGGTAAAGGCTATGTCGGTTTATTAAAAATGATCATTATGCCATTGGTATTAATTTTTATGATTGCTGCTGTGGTAAAGCTCGAAAACCAAGGCTCACTGGGGAAAATCTCCTTTATTAGTATCTCTGTTTTACTCTTTACCACAGCAATTGCAGCGTTAATTGGTATTGCGGTAACGTATGGATTTGACCTCAGTATTGAAGGGCTTGTTTCGGGTACTCGTGAAGCCGCTAGAATGGACACACTACAAAGCAAAGCTGCGAATGTAGCCGACTTAAGTGTGCCGCAAATGTTATTGAGCTTTATTCCTGAAAATCCCTTTGCGGATTTAAGTAATCAACGTTCAACCTCTATCATTGCCACGGTTATATTTGGTGTCCTTGTTGGTATAGCTGCACGTAAAGTAATGCTGGAAAAAACAGAACTTGCTAGCCCAATTCGTAACGGTGTAAACGCCCTACAAGCGACAGTAATGAGCTTAGTTCGCATGGTAATTGCACTCACTCCTTATGGTGTTGCGGGCTTAATGGCAAGTGTTGTGGCAAACTCTAGTAGTAACGATATTTTAAATTTACTCGCCTTTATTGTGGCTTCTTACGTGGCTATTTTATTGATGTTTGTTGTGCATGGCTTATTGCTTAGCTTTGTGGGTGTAAATCCAAAGCATTATTTTGAAAAAATCTGGCCAGTACTGACCTTTGCATTTAGCTCACGTAGCTCAGCGGCATCGATTCCTATGAATGTTGACGTGCAAATTAACCAGTTAAAAGTACCACCAGCAATTGCAAACTTATCGGCTTCTTTTGGTGCCACTATTGGTCAAAACGGCTGTGCTGGTATTTATCCTGCGATGCTCGCAATGATGGTTGCGCCAAGTGTGGGGATAGACCCACTTACATTTGAGTTTATTTTACCGTTAATTGGTATTGTAGTTATTAGCTCGTTTGGTATTGCAGGTGTTGGTGGTGGTGCTACCTTCGCAGCGTTGGTTGTATTGCCTACCATGGGGTTACCTATAGAGGTTGTGGCTTTACTTATTTCTATTGAACCCTTAATAGATATGGCACGCACTGCGCTCAACGTATCAGGCTCTATGACCTCAGGCGTGATCACCAGTAAATTAATGAAAAATCAATAACACAGATTTTAATCTAATAGCCCAGCCTGCGCTGGGCTTTTTTATGTCTGCCACTTTCAAAGCTCTTTAGTGATTTGTTTATTTAATCATTTAACTTTAATAAATCATTTTTATAGATTGTATCAATCAGTTTATTTCGCACACGGTTTTTAGCCCCTCTACTATACTATTCGCACTGCTTAGTCATTCAAGCTTGGTAAACAACAACTTGAATGGAGTAAAAGCTCACTAATTTTTAAATTATTAGATTCTATTTTTAATAATAGTAATACGCTTTGTATATAACGAAATTCGTTAACTTTAAGGAAGCTGACAATGAAAAACCGATCATTTACTAAAAAAGCACTTGTTGGATTTATAAGTATGGCACTTATGTCTGGCTCTGCTTTTAGCCAAGAAAAACCACAAATGTCTAAGCCACAAGGTGCTGTTGGCATGGGTGAGGCTAAAATGGGCGCAACCAGAACAAACCAATTTTGGTGGCCAGATCAACTAAACCTATCTCCTCTTCGTGATCATGATCTACGCTCAAACCCTTATGGTGCAGACTTTAATTATGCAGAGGCATTTAACAGCCTAGATTTAGACATAGTAAAAAGTGATATTGACGCCCTACTTACGCAATCTCAAGACTGGTGGCCAGCGGATTTTGGTAACTATGGCCCATTTTTTATTCGTATGACATGGCACAGCGCAGGCACCTACCGTACGCTTGATGGCCGTGGTGGCGCAGGCGGTGGTCAACAACGTTTTGAACCGCTTAACAGCTGGCCAGACAACGTAAGCCTAGATAAAGCACGCCGCTTACTTTGGCCAATTAAACAAAAATACGGAGAAGCACTTTCATGGTCAGACTTAATCGTATTAGCAGGTAACGTTGCTCTAGAAAACATGGGATTTGAAACCTATGGTTTTGCCGGCGGGCGAACTGACGACTGGGAACCAGACATGGTTTACTGGGGTCCAGAAGTAGAAATGCTTGCCAGCGACCGTGAAGATGCCAGCGGCAAATTAGAACGCCCATTAGGTGCAACGCACATGGGTTTAATTTATGTAAACCCAGAAGGGCCTAAAGGAGTACCTGATCCTATTGGTTCAGCTAAAAATATTCGTGTTGCGTTTTCTCGCATGGCCATGAACGATGAAGAAACCCTAGCACTTATCGCCGGCGGTCATACCTTTGGTAAAATGCATGGTGCGCACAAACCTAAAGACTGTGTAGGTGCAGAGCCTGCTGCAGCAGGCATTGAAGAACAAGGGTTAGGCTGGAAAAACAAATGTGGTAAAGGCCACTCTGAAGATACCGTATCAAGTGGTTTAGAAGGCGCATGGACACAAGCACCTACTCGCTGGTCATCACTGTACTTGAGCAACCTGCTTAACTTTGAGTGGAAACAAACTCGCAGCCCTGCAGGCGCTATTCAGTGGATCCCAACAGATGAATCATTACATAAGTCAGTACCTGATGCGCACATCAAAGGTAAATTTAACCCACCGGTAATGACCACTGCCGACTTAGCGTTAAAATTTGATCCTGAATACCGCAAAATTGCTGAACGCTTTTTAAACGACCCTAAAGAGTATCAACTGGCCTTTGCTAAAGCATGGTACAAATTGACTCACCGAGATATGGGGCCACCACGTAACTTTTTAGGTAAAGAAGTACCAAAAGAAGACTTAATTTGGCAAGATCTTATTTCAGCAGAGACTCAATCAAACATTGATGCTGGTGCAGTAAAAGAGCTTAAAACCGCTATTTTAGACTCGAACCTAAGTGTACCTGAGTTAGTACGTGTTGCATGGGCAGCGGCTGCCAGTTACCGTGATTCAGATATGCGCGGCGGAGCTAATGGCGCACGCATTGCGCTTGCTCCACAAAAAGATTGGGCAGTAAATAATCCAGCAGAAACCGCAAAAGTACTCAAAGTATTAAAAGCAATTCAAGCTGACTTTAACGACAGCTTATTTAGCAAAAGCCATGTATCGCTTGCTGATTTAATTGTGCTTGGTGGTAATGCAGCGATTGAAAAAGCAGCGAAAGATGCAGGCTACTCAGTAAACGTACCGTTTAATGCTGGCCGTGGCGATGCTACGCAAGCGCAAACTGACGTTAATGCATTTAACTTATTAGAGCTGCCAGCCGATGGTTTTAGAAACTACTTTGATGCAGAGAAAAGCTATAAATCGCCAACTGAAATGCTAATAGATAAAGCCGATCAGCTTGACCTAACCGTGCCAGAAATGACTGTATTAATCGGTGGCTTACGTTCGCTTGATGCAAACTACAAAGGCACTGATTACGGCGTATTTACTGACAAGCCTAGCACTTTAAATAACGATTTCTTTGTTAATTTATTAGACATGTCGACGGTTTGGAAAAAGTCATCCGATGTGGGGATTTACCAAGGCTTTGACCGTCAATCAGGTGAGCAAAAGTACACTGCTACTTCGGTTGATCTGATTTTTGGTTCAAATTCAGAATTGCGTGCAGTTGCCGAAGTATATGCCTTTGATACATCAAAGCAAAAATTTGTAGAAGACTTTGTTAAAGCATGGACTAAAGTGATGAATTTAGACCGTTAACAACCATTAAGTAACACAACCACAGCGCTGCAATTAATTGCAGCGCTTTTTTATTATTAAGTTATTTAAAGCAATCACTCGCTCGCGCAAATCATCGGCATTAACCTTCTGTGCAGCCACCATTTCACCAATGGTCACACTGACCAGCGACCACTTTGGTCTAGGCAATCGCCACTTTGTTTTTCGACTAAACATACTACCCCATAGTCCATCTAAATGAACAGGAATAACAGGCACCGGTGTGCGCTGAATTATTTTTTCAATGCCACGGCGAAATACATCAACTTCGCCATCATCGCTGAGCTTGCCTTCAGGAAAAATTCCCACCAGCTCTCCACGCTCTAGTGCCTGAGCAATATCGTCAAAGGCTTTATTAAACGCCTTAGGATTTGCTTTTTCGCTATCAATTGGGATAGCTTTGGCCATTTTAAACAACCAATTAAGTGCCGGTGAATAATAAATAGGTGCAAATACAACAAATCGAATTGGCCTAGGTGACGCCGCTAAAATAAACATCCAATCAACAAAGCTAACATGATTGCTTACCACCACCGCAGCTCCTTCATCGGGAATATTGAGCTCGCCTTTAGTGCGCACACGATACATACAAATCGCTAAAATATAGATAATAAAACGTAAGAAAAACTCCGGTACTTTGGTGTATATGTACAGCGATATGAGTAAATTAAGTCCTGCTAATAACAACAATAATTGTGAAATATCCCAGTGTAATAGCGTTAAAGTAAAAATACTTAAAACGGCGCTGCCAACCATAAACAACGCATTTAGCACATTATTAGCTGCAATTACTCGAGAACGGCTATCGGGGTGAGTACGCTGCTGAATAAGTGCATACAAAGGCACCGTATAAAACCCCGAGGCAATACCAATACCTGCCATCCAAACAAAATGCCAGAGCATATCGCCGGTATTAATTACTTGCTCAAGAGCAAGCTGCAACTCATTAACTAAACGATAAGATTCAATGCCAGGTTCTTGACTTAATAAATATAAAAATAAGGTAATTAACAGTGCACCAAAGGGCACTATACCCAACTCAATACGTGAGCGCGATAGCTTCTCACACAATAAAGATCCTAATGCAATACTCAACGAAAACACCACTAAAGCAGCCGTCACAACCAACTCATCGCCTCCCATTACATGTTTTACGTAATTAGGGAGCGCCGTTAATATCACCGCACCAATAAGCCAAAACCAGCTGATCCCTAATACTGACTTACCCACTGACTCGGTTTGTGCGTTAAGCGCATTAAATACACTTTTGGTCGAGGAAATAGGGTTAAGCGATACCTTTAAATTAGCATCATTCGCAGCACTTTTTGGTATAAAACGACTACTCAAATAACCAATAACCGCCAGGCTCACTATCGCGATACTGATATAAACAGGGCCTGCAGCTTGGGTTATATAATAAGTGCCAAATACCGTGCCCAATAAAATAGCCACAAAGGTGCCAGATTCAACTAACCCATTAGCTTTGGTTAATTCATGAGGAGCGACATGCTGCGGTAAAATTGAGTATTTTAATGGCCCAAAAAAAGTGCTTTGTAAACCCATTAAAAACACAGTACCTAACATTAACCAAACCTGCTCGGTTAAAATAGATACCACGCCCACCAGCATTATTGGAATTTCGCAAAACTTTACGATGCTGATTAGTTTTGATTTTTCCAACTTTTCTGCAATTTGCCCAGCCATGCCTGAAAATAGAAAAAACGGTAAAATAAATAATCCTGCCGCCAGATTAGAATAAAAGGCACCATCAGCTACCGTAGCAGCTTGAAAAATTAAAATAAGTAGGATTGATTGCTTATAAACATTGTCATTTAAAGCTGAGAAAAACTGCGTCACAAACAGAGGTAAAAACCGTTTACTACCCAGTAAAGCTCCTTGAAATTGTTGTTTATTTTCCTTCATTACGGTCTCTTAAAATTAGCTTCAGAACTTAGATTAGCACTGTGGAAAAGAAATACGAACCCACTTTTTAAGTAAGTGCTCAAACATATATTTAAATAAACAAAATAGCTAACCCAACAAAAATGACTAACTAATGAACAATGCGACTAAATCAATCGTATAAGTTGTTTATGAGTTGTAAATAAAACATCTATGTTCTAAACCTAAAAGGTGACTAAAAAAGGAGCATCTTTATGCCAACTACAAACACAATAGACAAAGACACTAAATTCGCACGTTGTTTAGAGTGCAACAAAGTAAATACATTTGCCGCTTTTCATTGGCTTTCGTTAGCGTTTAAAGATATGGCGCGCGCGCCCATGTTGAGTTTAATTTACGGTTTAATCTTCACGCTTATTCCGGTAGCGATTGTTTACTCTATTGTACTTACCGACAGCCACTTAGCTATTTTACCTGCAACCGTTGCTTTTGCTTTGATCGGTCCGGTATTCGCCGTTGGCTTATACGATGTAGCCTGGGAACTAGAGAAAGGCCATAAACCTACATTAAGCCATTCATTAAAATCAATGTTTCGTAACCCTGTAGGTGAATGGGGTTTTGCGGTATTACTCATGGTAATTATGATTATTTGGATGCGCCTAGCTGCAATTGTGCATGCGTTATACCCAAACCATGTAAACCCCACCTTTGAAGAACTTTCTGCGTTTTTAACTATAGGCAGCATTATCGGTGGGATTTTGCTGGTCAGTGTGTTTTCAATTTCTGCATTTACGCCGCAAATTATGATGGAAAGACGCGTTGATATTATGACCGCAGTCGTTTCTTCAATCCACGCAGTTAAAGAAAACTTTGCAGCCATGGTAGTGTGGTCAATTTGTATATTTGTACTGGTAGCGCTTGGCTTTGCTGCAGGTGCCGCTGGATTTATTATTATTATGCCACTACTTAGTTACGCTAGTTGGCATGGATACATTGCTGTTATTAAAACAAAAACACCACGTGGTTATGAATAACATTTACCTGTAGTTTTATCACTTAATTAAATGCTTTTTGGCATTTAATTAAGTGTTGCCTCTTCTCCCTCAGTTTATAAAATCCGTAAAAACCTTGATCTCAATAAGGTGCAAAGCTTAAAAATAGCGCTAATATAAGCTGATACACTACAGATAATATAAAGGAATAAACATGAGTCAAAACGTTAAAGACTTAATGACACCGAACCCATTTTCAGTGAACGTAAAAAGCACTTTGCATGACGCACATAATTTAATGAAAGAAAAAAACGTTCGCCATATTCCTGTTATTGACGAAGACGGCGCATTTGTCGGTATGCTCACACAAAAAATAATGGTCGCCAAAGTCATGGGTATCATGGCAACATTTGGTGCTAATGCATTACAACGCAAAGAAAAGCTCACAAAAGTAGAAGATATTATGGTGAGTGATTTTATTAGTGTAACCCCAGAGCAGCCGCTATCAGATGTGGTTAAGTTTTTTGTAGATAATCGCCACGGTTGCATGCCCGTTGTTAGCGAGCAAGGCCAGCTAGTAGGTATTTTAACGTCTTCTGATTTTGTACGTTTAGCTGCAGCACTTCTCTCGTAAATACTCTTCTTTAATGAAACTGTATTTAGCTTTGCCAAATACAGTTTTTACTCACTTAACAGATATATAAAATTAACAGCATAGATAGCTAAGTCACTAACAGCCTGTTATGGTAAACACCCTGCTTTTAATGGTTATTACAAGGTAAGTTTTCATATGGCTAATCAATTAAATGTACTAGGAACTCGCTTACAACTTTGCTGTGGCAACGGTGGCTATACCCGTGAGGGATTTTGCTATGTACCAGATTCAGACTTTGGCAATCACAGTGTATGCGCCATTATGACCGACGAATTTTTGCAGTTTTCTAAGGCGCAAGGTAACGATTTAATTAGCCCTAATCCTTTGTATAATTTTGCGGGCTTAAAAGCTGGCGATAAGTGGTGCTTATGTGCGATTCGTTGGTATCATGCCATTGCTGCAAATGTTGCTCCTCCTGTTGTACTTGAAGCAACAAACCAAAAAGCGCTAGATATTATTCCCCTTGAAGTATTAAAAGCACATCAATATACCGGGTAATGATTTGAGCGCTCAGCTTGCAATATTAAAGTATTATAACCACCCTTTATGTTTAAAAAATAAATAAGGGGCAAAGCCCGACAGCAACATAATGCCAATTGCAAATGGATAACCCCATTCCCATTGTAGCTCAGGCATTATATTAAAATTCATACCATACACACTAGCCACTACTGTAGGCGGTAAGAAAACCACTGAGGCAATAGAAAAGGTTTTAATAATTTGATTTTGTTCAATATTAATAAAGCCTTGTGTTGAATCCATCAAAAAGTTCACCTTGTCGAATAAAAAGGTACAGTGCGACATTAAAGTTTCTATATCGAGTACAATTTCTCGAAGAGATTCGCGCTCGTCATTTTGCGCGCCTATACGGCGTATTAAAAACGAAATATTGCGTCGCGTATCCATTAAACATAAACGCACCTTACCATTAGCATCTTCTAAGCGAGCTATGCGACCAACCGCCTCTTCTAAGTCTGAGTTATCTTCTTCAAGTACATAAGCACTGAGCTTCTCTAATTGATGATGCATGTCTTCGAGCATATCCGCGTGGTTTTCAACTTTTTGATCAAATAAAGTGATTAATAATTGTTTTGCTGTATCGCATGCCACCTGACCTTTGCGCGCTCTTAAGCGCAGTAGTCTAAAATCAGCCAATTCCTCATCACGAATAGTAAGTAAGCAATTGTTTTGCAACAAACAAGCTACCGTTACAGTATTAAATCGCCCTTCATTAGGTGACATAAACAATGCATGCACATGTAAACCTTCATTATCGATAAAGCACCTAGACGACGTTTCAATCTCTTCTACATCTACCGAATCTGGAAAAGTTATATTGAGCGTTTTTGCAAGCGCATTTTGCTCCTGCGGTGTTGGATTAATAGTATCAATCCAATGTGCATTCTTTATGGATACTTCAACAGGGGTATCAGGTAAAGGCGCTAACTCTTTGATTACTCCTTGCTCGATGGAAAAAAACCTCAACATACACTTCTCCTTTAATGAATCTTTGGGTTGATTATATGTAACAGGACATTAATCAACAATGATAATACCTTCATTATAACCACTATAAAGGGCACGCTATTCGCTAACACTTTAAAGTATTGCTGTTTTGCAGAATTTACAAAAAAGTGCATATTTTTCATACCCGTTAAGCTAAACACTCCTTAAAACTTTATTAAATAAAAATTAAATCAACATATTTCAATTAGTTAAGTTAAAAGTTCAATCGGCATGCCCATTGCTTCGATAAATACAAGAGGTGTTCGTTATCGCAATTTAAATACTCACTAGAGTAAAGCGAGCACTATTTTTGAAATAGTAGGAGGAATCATGAGTAACAGTAATAATGCAAATAAAGTCGCTGAATTTACCGCTCCCGGTGTAAAAAACGAATCAGCAAATAAAGCAATATCTGTACTAGAAAATCGCATGGTAGCGCTAATTGATTTACAGCTAACTTTAAAACATATTCATTGGAATGTAGTAGGTCCAAACTTTATTGGCGTACATGAAATGCTAGACCCACAAGTAGAAACCGTCCGTGAAATGACTGACACCATAGCAGAACGTATTGCCACTTTAGGCGGCGTCCCAGTTGGCACACCAAAATCGATTGTTGAGCGTCGTACATGGGAAGATTACGCCATAGGTAAAGGCTTAGTAACTGAACACTTAGCCGCATTAGACAAAGTATATAACGGCGTTAACAGTGATCACCGTAAAGCCATAGAATCACTTGCTGAGCTTGATCCGGTATCTGAAGATATGATCATTGCGCAACTTGCAGAGCTTGAGCAATATCAGTGGTTTGTTCGCGCCCACATAGAATCATCAACTGGTCAATTGAATAGCTAATTTTTAAAGCAGTCATTTTTTACTTACAAAGCCCAGTAACTTGCTGGGCTTTTTTGTTTTTAAACTACATTCCTCTTATTAATACACTAGAACCCCCCTCTTTAGCGCATCTAACACGTTTAGTTACTATACTTATTATTAAAGAGAACTTACTATCTACTCCTAATTATTAGCAGGGAATTTGAAGTGTTGTCGCGTCTATATAGCTTTATGCCAGGTTTACACAGCTTATTTAATTATCAACGTCAATGGTTTGCTGATGATGTGAGGGCGGCATTATCGGTTGCAGCCGTTGCTTTACCTGTTGCTATAGCTTATGCGCAACTTACAGGCGTTAATGCTGCAGTTGGCCTGTATTCTTGCGTATTACCTATGATGCTTTATGCACTTTTTGGTACCTCTAAACAGCTTATTATTGGCCCTGATGCCGCAACATGTGCGGTTATTGCTGCAGTTGTTACTCCACTTGCTGCAGGCGATAGCTTTAAACATTGGCAATTAGTGATCACCATGACCGCAATGACCGGTTTTTGGTGCTTTATTGCCAGCCGCTTTAAGCTAGGTGTATTAGCCGACTTTTTATCTAAACCAATTTTAATGGGGTTACTAAACGGTGTGGCTATTACCATTATTGTTGGTCAGTTTTCTAAAGTATTTGGCTTTACCTTTGATGAGCGCTATTTGCTTGAGCGATTAGGTGGCGTTCCTACGTATTTATCGCAAACTCATATTCCCACCTTATTAATGGCTTTATTTACCCTCGGCGTTTACTTTGTGTTAAAGCGCTTAAAACCTACATGGCCAGCCTCTATGTTTGCCATTGCACTAGGTGCGGTATTCGTTTGGTTTTTTAATTTAGAGCAATTTGAAATAAAAACCATAGGCACAGTAACTGGTGGTTTGCCCGTGTTTAACACCCCAGTATTTGACGTGGGTATTATTCGAGAACTTGTTGTACCGGCACTCAACTTAGCCATAGTTAGCTTTGTCAGCATGATGCTAACAGCGCGAAGCTTTGCAGCAAAGAATGGCTACGACATCGATGCCGATAAAGAATTTAGAGCCTTGGGCATCGCTAATTTAGCGTCAGCATTATCACAAGGCTTTGCCGTTAGTGGTGCCGACTCACGCACAGCCGTAAACGACGAGTCTGGCGGAAAAACCCAATTAGTTTCGATTATAGCTGCCGCTATTATTGGTGTTATCGCTCTTTTTTTAACGGCGCCGCTTGAGTTTATTCCCAGTGCTTCACTCGGGATTGTATTAATAATTGCCTCTGTTCACCTGCTTGATTTAAAGGCAGTCTGGCAATTAAAATTTAAAGATAAGCAGGCATTTTACTTAGCCTCAGCCACACTTTTTGCTGTGCTGTTTATTGGTGTTATACCAGGAATTACCCTTGCTGTATTACTAGGGGTATTTCAATTTATTCGAACTGTTATGCGCCCAACCGACAATATACTCGGCGTAGATGTTAACGGTGTAGTAAGAAGTTTAGACGCCACAGATAAAGCAAAAGCAGTGCAAGGCGTGTTTATTTATCGCTTTAATTCACCTTTAACTTACTTTAATGCCAGCTACTTTAAACGCAGATTACTTGAGCAATACGCAAGGCAAAAAGACGACACGCAATGTGTCATTATTGATGCTGTGCCCTGCTTCACTCATCTTGATTTAAGCGTTATGGCCATGCTCGCAGACCTAGATGTGATATTTAAAAAACGAGGTATTCGATTAGAGCTAGCGGGAAGAAAACGCCAGCTACTTTCTTGGTTTAAAACCGCTGGTATCGCCTCAGGTAAAGACGGTATTTATATTCATTCAGACTTATACATTGCCTTACAAAAAAACAGCGTCAGCCAGCATGTCGACGAGGTTACGATGTTTCAATCGCAAAACTCCGAAGAGATAAATGCAGGTAATAATTAGGGTTATTATTTTTCCTCAACGACACTAGATGAGTCATTTATTGTGAATGACTCTTCATAAAAACAATAAAGTGTTCAAGCATTTTAATAAATCAACACTTAATAATAAGCGTAGCCTTATTACCTTTTCTTGCTACATACTAAACCTTAAAAATACAAACAATAGCCAGATGCAAATATCATACAGCGCAGTAAATACATAGTTTAGTTATAAATAAACATCAACAAAAAAGCCGTTATTAGAAAATAACAACTCTCGTTTAAGAACGAGTGGTGTTTTTTCGTTTATATCTAACCGGATATTTTTGTGTCTTTGCCAGCACCGCTCGCGGATAAGCTTTTCGCTTTCTTTTCTCCCGTAATATTAGCCGTTTACCGTTTTCACGTAGTTCTTTTAGCTTTTTAGGGATTGTCCCTGGGCTTTCGACCTGAACACCATAAAAACTCGTCTTGTATGAGATATAATACGTTAATAAAACTGATGCGTAATGGCTCAACTTTATGGGCTTTAGCCATCTCTGCCATTTCAAGTCTCACGATATTATATGATGTCAGAATACCCAAGAGCTCTTGATAAATACCTTCCTATTTCAAGCTCCGTAATGCTGGTTTATTTGATAGCTGATACTGCTTGAGCTCACCATAGCCTCGCTCTATTTCCCCTTTAGGTGTCGGAATTTGAATTTCACTTTGGGTAATGGGGCCAAACGCTGCATCGGATATTAAATGCGTTCTTGTCGACATCAAGGTCACAGCAAGTACTGAGGGGAAGTTTGTTGTCGATTTAGCATAGCCAAAATGACGGTTGCTCGGTGTATCTTGAGTTTTAAATTGTGTACCGACAGTGCAGATCACTGACAACCCTTGTAAAAACTTACAAGCTGTAATGTTAATACATAGGGCGGTAAAGTAGTTAGAGCGACAAACCAAGAGGTAAATTACAGCATTGATGACGTATTAGGTACTAATTTTAGCAACGTTTTAACTGATAAACTTTGGATTTAGCCAAAACCAAACACCAACCTCACGTTTAACCCCCTCCCCCGTCATCACGCCTTGAAAATAAGCAACTGATGAGTAATATCGCGCATGGATGCGCGATAAGGCGAAACTAGGCCATTGATGGCCTATCTTCGCCGTTTACGTTCACATCAATTAATTATTCGTGATGCTCGGGTGCGCTGGGAGGTGACGAATAACCGAAGCGCAGCTTCGCAGTATGAAGAAGTGGAGGCATGGATGCCGACAGTAACCCAGCTTCAGGGATTAATTACTTACAGCAGAATCAATTTGAAAATCGCCCCCTCTTTGGCTGCTGTCGCCTGCGCGACAAAACCTTGAATAAGGTTCTAAATTCTATAAGAACGAAACGCACTAACGCTATCGCGTGGCAAAAATCTAAAACACTAATCGTGTTTACGCCCGCGCGCTAGTAAGCTGTGCGCCTACAATAAATAACACATACCCTTGGCTTTTGAGCAAATAAGCATATTTGTGATTTGTTAGGCTTCGCTTTACTTAACCCATCTTTATACAATTAACGTTAATCACCTCACACAAAAAAGCCGTTGCATTGCTGCAACGGCTTTTATAATTTTGATAAATCCCACTCTACAGTGGAACTTACTACCCATTAAAGTTCAAAAGTTAATCGCGGTATGTCTCAATCGGAGGACATGCACATACTAAATTACGGTCGCCGTATACGTCATCTATACGCGTAACCGTTGGCCAGAACTTATCTTTAGCAACTGCTGGTACTGGGAAGGCAGCGTAAAAACGGTCATACGCGCGGTCCCATTCATTACCTAACACATCAGCTTGAGTGTGCGGTGCAAATACCAATGGGTTGTTTTCGATAGACCATTCACCTGAAATGATTTTATCAATTTCACCTTTAATCGATACCATAGCTTCGATAAAGCGGTCAATCTCGCCCTTAGACTCAGACTCAGTTGGCTCAATCATTAATGTGCCCGCTACTGGGAACGACATCGTTGGTGAGTGGAAACCGTAATCTTGTAAGCGCTTAGCAACGTCCATTTCAGTAATGCCTGAGGCTTCTTTTAATGGACGTAGGTCAATAATACATTCGTGGGCAACACGGTTGTTACGGCCACGGTATAAAATTGGGAAGTGCTTGCTAAGCTCATTACTTAGGTAGTTAGCATTTACAATCGCCATTTCTGTCGCTTGTTTTAAGCCCTCAGAGCCCATCATGGCAATGTAAGCCCATGAAATAGGTAAAATAGAGGCAGAGCCATAAGGCGCTGCCGATACTGCGCCGTTACCAGCATTAGTACCTGGTACGTTAATTACGCTGTGGTTTGGCATAAATGGCGCAAGGTGCGATTTAACACCAATTGGACCAACACCTGGGCCACCGCCACCGTGTGGAATACAGAAGGTTTTATGTAAGTTTAAGTGCGATACATCTGAGCCAATAAAGCCTGGGCTAGTAACACCTACTTGCGCGTTCATGTTTGCGCCATCCATGTAAACTTGGCCACCGTGCTGGTGAACAATTTCACATAGCTCACGAATCGTTTCTTCGTATACACCGTGTGTAGATGGGTACGTTACCATGGCACATGATAGGTTTTCGGACACCTCAGCAGCTTTGGTTTTTAAGTCTTCCATGTCGATGTTGCCGTGTTTATCACAGTTAACAACTACAATTTTCATGCTGGCCATTTGTGCCGACGCTGGATTAGTACCGTGCGCAGAACTTGGGATTAAACATACGTTACGGTGCGCATCCCCTCGTGACTCGTGGTATTTACGAATGGCGATTAGGCCTGCGTATTCACCTTGTGCACCTGAGTTTGGTTGCAATGAAACCGCATCGTAACCGGTAATGTTAACTAGCCAATCGTGTAGCTCGTTAATCATTATTTGGTAACCTTCTGCTTGGTCTAGCGGGCAGAATGGGTGAAGGTTTGCAAATTCAGGCCAGGTAATTGGGATCATTTCAGCGGTCGCGTTGAGTTTCATAGTACATGAACCTAACGAGATCATAGAGTGATTAAGCGCTAAATCTTTGTTTTCAAGACGCTTAATATAACGAAGCATGTCTGTTTCGCTGTGGTAGCTGTTAAAGTTTGGATGCGTTAGGATTTCATCATCACGCACTAGGCTTGCAGGAATAGAGTCACTGCCATTTGCTTCAACATCCGCAGCAATTGCATCTACGCTTAGGCCGTGGCCTTCGCCTAAAATAATATCAAATAACTCGGCAACGTCTGCACGTGTTGTGGTTTCTGAGACTGAAATTGAGTACTCACCCGCATGGTTAGCAGCAAAGTTAACACCTTTAGCTACAGCACGCGCAATCACGTCGGCTTTGTTTTCATCAACAACAGTTAATGTATCAAACCAGGTAGTGTGCTTAAGTGCGACGCCTTTTGCTTTTAAGCCAGTTGCTAAAATATCAGCAAAACGGTGAATGCGTTGTGCAATGGTTTTTAAGCCTTGAGGGCCATGGTATACCGCGTAAAACGCCGCCATGTTCGCTAGTAATACTTGCGCAGTACAAATATTTGAGTTTGCTTTGTCGCGACGAATGTGTTGCTCACGGGTTTGCATTGCCATACGCAGTGCATCGTTACCTAAACGGTCTTTTGATACACCAATAATACGCCCTGGTAATGAACGTTTGTATGCATCACGTGTTGCAAAAAATGCAGCATGTGGACCACCGTAACCCATTGGCACACCAAAACGCTGTGCTGAACCCAGTACTACGTCGGCGCCTAATTTACCTGGTGCTTTTAATAGTAGTAAGCTCATGATATCGGCTGCCACACAGGCAATCGCTTTTTTGCTTTGTACGCCAGCAATTAGGTCTGTTATATCAACAATTTCGCCTGATGTTGACGGGTATTGAAATAACGCACCAAAAATGTCGTGGTTCACGGCATCAGCGGCTTTACCTACAATAATTTCAAAACCAAATTGCTCTGCACGGGTGCTCACTACGTCAATGGTTTGCGTGTGTACGTCGTCGGCAATAAAGAACGCATTGGCTTTTTTAGCTTTTGATACACGTTTTGCAAGGCCCATTGCCTCGGCTGCAGCAGTTGATTCGTCAAGCAGTGAAGCACTTGCTAAATCTAGGCCGGTAATGTCTAAGGTCATAGTCTGGAAATTTAATAGTGACTCTAAACGCCCTTGTGCAATCTCTGGCTGATACGGTGTGTACGCTGTGTACCAACCCGGGTTTTCAAGTACGTTACGTAAAATTACGTGCGGTACGTGAGTTGGGTGGTAGCCTTGGCCAATATACGATTTGAAAACTTTATTTTTGCTTGCTATTGATTTTAAGTAGCTTAGTGTTTCAACTTCGGTACGGCTTTCGCCGATATTAAGACCTTGCTCAAGACGAATACCAGCAGGTACAGTTTGACCGATCAGCTCTTCAACGCTCGATACTTCAAGAGCGCTAAGCATGTCGTTTACTTGCGCTGGGCTTGGCCCAATATGGCGGCGAATAAAATCTTGCTTTTGCTCTAATTGTTCAAGAGATTTGGCGTTTGACATGTGTCCAGATTCCTATGATCCTAAATACTAATGGGTAACTAGTATTGATTAAAATATGTGGTGATTTGGCAACTTACTGAGTATGGTAATAAGCTGTAAAATCATAAAAGCCCCAATGTTTTAAATAGAGGGGCTTTTAACTAATTAACGATTACTCTTCGTCAATAGTGTGTGCGTAGCCTTCTGCGTCGAGCAAGTTATCAACTTCAGATTCGTCAGATGCTTTAATGCGGAATAACCAACCGTCGCCGTATGCGTCGTTGTTTACTGTTTCAGGCGCATCTTCTAGCTCTTCGTTAATGGCAACAATTTCACCGCTAATTGGTGCGTAAATGTCTGACGCCGCTTTTACTGACTCTGCTACTGCACAGTCTTCGCCTGCATCTACTTCGTCGCCTACTTCTGGTAATTCAACAAATACCATGTCGCCAAGTAGTTCTTGCGCATGCTCAGAAATACCAACAGTGTAAGTGCCGTCGCCTTCGTTACGAACCCACTCGTGTGAAGGTGCGTATTTTAACTCGCTAGGGATATTGCTCATTTTTTTCATCCTTTGGTTTAGATTGGGAGAATACCAACAAATAAGGCTAACTTATTTATTGGTATAACCAAATTATTTAGATTATTGATTTACCGTTACGTACAAAGCCCGGTTTAACTACTTTTACGTTAACTAATTTTTTACGCATTTCTACTTGAGCTATGTCGCCGGTTGAACGTGGCACACGTGCTAATGCAACACTATAGCCCAATGTTGGTGAGAATGTGCCAGATGTAATAACACCTTCGCCACCATCAACAATTACTTTAGAGCCACTGCGTAGTACGCCTTTTTCTTCAAGAATAAGACCTACTTGCTTGTGAGTACTTTTTTCTGCACGTTGTTTTACCAATACATCACGACCAATAAAGTCACGATCTTCTGGCTCCCATGCAATAGTCCATGCCATGTTAGCTGCTAGTGGTGATACGCTTTCGTCTATATCTAGGCCGTAAAGGTTCATACCTGCTTCTAAACGTAGTGTGTCGCGCGCGCCTAAGCCCGCAGGCGCTACACCGGCATCAAGCAGTTGCTGCCATAAATCGGCTGCTTGCTCGTTTGGTACTACAATCTCGTAACCGTCTTCGCCAGTATAACCTGTTGTAGCAATAAATAAATCACCGGCTTGAACACCAAAAAATGGCTTCATGCCCTCTACTGCAGCTTGCTGGTCTGCGTTTAATACCTGGGCTGTTTTAGCACGTGCATTAGGGCCTTGAACCGCAATCATGGCGTATTCTGGGCGCTCAGTAACCGTTACAGCAAAATCGCTCGATACCTTAGCTAAATGTGCTAAATCTTTTTCACGGGTCGCTGAGTTAACCACTAAGCGATAAAATGTTTCGCTAAAGTAGTAAATAATTAAGTCGTCGATTACGCCGCCCTGCGCGTTAAGCATGCCAGTGTAAAGCGCTTTACCTGGTACGGTTAACTTAGCAACATCGTTAGCTACTAGCTTGCGTAAAAACGCTTGTGCTTGCTCACCTTGTATATCAACAATGGTCATGTGTGATACGTCGAACATGCCCGCATCGTTACGTACGGCGTTGTGTTCTTCTATTTGTGAACCATAGTTAATTGGCATTTCCCAGCCATGAAAATCAACCATTTTTGCGCCGGCTTCAAGGTGCTTTGCATGTAATACTGTTTTAGAAGTCATAATATTCCTTCACTTTTAAATTAACCCATGTGTGTGGGCGTGGCCTCAATTAAATGAGGGGGAATAACATGGTAGCCATTATTAAGCCTACCAAATTGTAATCTTTAACTTTTTACCCGTTAGGCTGCTTGAGTGTTGGTAACACTAAAGCCCTGTTGCTGCATATACTGTTGCCACTTATCAAGCGTGGCAGTTTTAGCAATAACAATAAACTGCTGTTCGTTGTTTTGATCTACTGCAGTAACAAACACGTCTCCACTTTGCGCGCCATAACAAAGCTGCGCGTCAGCAAGGCGTAAGCCAGGTGTTAATTTAAACGCATCAACTAAGGTATCAAAGGCGCTACTACCGGTTAAGGTAAAGGTTGCTAAGTCGGTGCGTACCACAAAGTCGATATCGTATCTAAGCTGTTGCTCGTTAATGAGCGCTTGTAATTGCAGGCTAGCATTAACTGGAAGTACAAATCGAAAGGCGGTTTCGCTAAAGTAGTAAACGGCGTAGCTAAAATCAGAATTTAAATCGCCATCCAGTGTGCCTTTAAAGCCAAAGCCACTGGCGGTTAGTTTTGTGAGGTCATGACCTAAAATTGCACTTAAAAATACCGATGCTTCACTGCCGCTAAAATCAATAACAACGTGATTGCTATCGGCTTGTAAGGCATTAATAACCGCGCTGTTAGCGTTGCTATGGCGGGCAAACATAATCGGGTTAAAAGTCATAACAAATACCTATCTATCTTTAATAGCAAAAGTATATTGCGCAAGCCTTACAACAACAAATTGTAATTACTTATCAATTGATAAATAATACTTATATATATAGCCATATAAATAGTAATTTTAAATATGAAAAACATTTCAACCGACAGTTTACGAACTTTTGTTATGGTGGTTGAGGTTGGTGGATTTGCCAAAGCAGGCGATTTACTTGGCCTTTCGCAACCTGCGGTGAGCTTACAAGTAAAACGTTTAGAAGATTTACTCGGCTATAAATTATTTAAAAAGCAGGGCCAACGACAAGTGCTCAACCAATATGGTGAGTTATTACTGCCTATGGCAAAGCAAATGGTGCAGCATAACGATGCCATTTTGCAGTTGTTCACCTCAGAAAGTGTAACCGGTAAAGTGCGCTTAGGGATCCCTAGCGAATTTGCCGCGCGTATTTTGCCCTCCATTATTGGCGATTTTGTGGCGCTCTACCCTGATGTATCGTTAGAAGTGAAATCACGTTTGAGTAAACACTTACTTTCGGATGAGCGCCAAGATCAATTTGATTTAGTGTTAGCGCTTAACGAGCAACTTGACTCAGAAAAATTCCCTATTTTTATTCAAGACCAATTAGTGTGGGTGGGCGACCTCTCACTGGCGCAAAATGAAACCGTTACCTTAGTAACAGCGCCTGAGGGCTGTATTTATCGCCGCAGAGCAACTCAGGCTCTTGAAAAAGCGGGCATTAAATACCGTATTGTTTACAGTAACGCCGATTTAACCGGTTTAATTGCCGCGTTAAAAGAAGGCTTAGGTATAACAGTACTTGCAAAAAGTACCGTACCTAACGATTTAGCCTATCACTTACACACTAAACATTTACCTGCGCTTGGCAGTATAGGTATTAGTTTAGTGAAAACCGCCAGCGAACCTGAAAACGCGGTATTTAAACTCGCCGAATTTATTAAGCTGCGCTTAGGCTATCCCACGGCTTAAATAACTTGACCTCTGGATAATAAATCTAGCTCAATCAGAGTTCAGGTTAAATTAATCGCCACCAGCCAATAGGTTATTTTGGTTTTATAAGATTAGAATAAACATTCAGGGTCTGTTGACCTTTGCGGATTAAGATTTGTTCAAACTAGGGGCGGTTTAATCGCGGCGCGAGGTTTGTAACCTAGTGGGCTAAGTAAAAACCGAGCAACAAAGAGTAAATCGCCCCTAGGCAGAACCCTTCGGGCAGCGCCTGTTTGGCATTGATGCTGCGTTATCGCCTATTTATGGGGAATAACCACACCACATAGGCTCTGCCTTGCCTAAATACCAAACAGACTGCTGCAAATTCAACCTTGAAAGATCAACAGACCCTAGTTAAAAATGTTATAAAAATAGCGTGTTTTTACGGCAAATGTAAATATAACTAAAACTTAATAATATTGATTCTCATTCGTTAACATGTTTAAATTACGCCAATTTTAGTAGTTGAACTATTTTTAGGGTAATCAATGTCACATAAATTTTTAGTTTCTTCGTTAACTGCAGCCGTAGCGCTGTCTTTGAGTGCAACAGCAATGGCCAAAGATGCCGGCGGCGTTGAACGCAATTTTGAACAAATTACCGTTATTGGTTCACAAGCAGCAATTAACGATATTCCAGGATCGGCTACATTTATCTCTGATGAAGAATTGCAAAAATTCGAATTTACCGATATTTCTCGCGTATTAGCATCTGTACCAGGTGTATACGTTCAAGAAGAAGATGGCTATGGTCTGCGTCCTAACATTGGTATGCGTGGCACAGGTACTGGCCGTAACGATAAAATTTCAGTAATGGAAGACGGTGTACTTGTTGCACCGGCTCCTTACTCTGCACCATCGGCTTATTACTTCCCGACTATGGGTCGTATGGAATCTATTGAAGTATTAAAAGGTGCTGCCTCAGTAAAATATGGCCCGCGCACTACCGGTGGTGTATTAAATTTACTTTCTCGCAGCTTACCAACTGAAGCAAATAGCTCTATGGGTATGGTTGACGCGGCACTTGGTAGCGATGGTTACTATAAAGGTCACGCTTACTTCGCTAAAGAAAAAAATAACACAGCTGGCTTAATTGAAGTGTTTTCTTACGGCGCTGATGGTTTTAAAGAATTACCAGTAGGCGATGACAACACTGGTTTTGAAAAAAACGACGTACTGGTAAAGTTTGGCCATACCTTTGGTGAAAACGATGCCCATAACATTGAGTTTAAAGCTAAGTACTCTGAAGAAACATCAGACGAAACGTACATGGGCTTAACTAACGCCGATTACCAACAAAATCCTAACCGTCGTTATGCGGCATCGCAAAATGATGAGATGAACACCCGTCATAATGCATACCAAGTAAACTATGCATACCGCTTTGGTGAAGGTTACGAATTTTTAGCAACCGCTTACTTAAATGACTTCCACCGTAACTGGTACAAAGCCAGTAAAGTAAGCGAAAGCTACCTTGAGCAATACAGTGAATTTGAAGCAAACCCAACCGCTGAAGGCATCGAAAACATAGGTGTTAAAGCTAATAACCGTGACTACCAAGCCAAAGGTGTGCAGTCTGAATTACACATTCCTGCGGGCGATCACTACATTACGGTTGGCGTACGTTACCACGAAGACGAAATGGATCGTTTCCAGTGGGAAGACAAATACACGCTTAATCAAGATTTAAGCATGACTCTTACCTCACAAGGCGCTCCAGGCTCTAACAGCAACCGTTTAGACAGTGCAAAAGCAAGCACGCTATTTATTCAAGACGAATGGACAATGGATGCATTAGTAGTGAGTGCTGGCCTTCGTTATGAAGACATAACTATTACCCGTGAAGAGTGGGCTAAGTCAGATCCAACCCGTAGCCTAGGCTTAACAAAAGACATTTCAAACGATACTAAAATTTTAGTACCGTCTTTAGGTGCTACTTACACACTTAACGACAATGTTACGTTACTTGCTGGTATTCAAAAAGGTTACGCCCCTGCAGCGCCGGGTAATGCCGACCAAGACGAAGAAGAAAGCGTCAACATCGAGTTTGGCTCTCGTTTTAATGCTGGCGGTTTTAACGGTGAAGTAATTGCGTTTTACTCTGATTACGACAACATGCATGGTAACTGTACTGCATCAGTAGGTTGTAATGACGATAACATTGGCGACCAATACAACTACGGTGAAGTAGAAGTATCGGGCTTTGAATTTAGCGCAGGTCGTACGTTTAATACCGCATCGGTTGCGTTCCCAGTAAAATTAACTTACACCTACACAGATTCAGAATTTAAAAACACGTTTAATTCAGAAATTTGGGGCTCTGTAGAAAAAGGTGATGCGATGCCTTACGTACCAGAGAACCAGGTTGCTTTATCGTTTGGCGCAGAAGTGAATAACTTTGTGGTAAATAGCCAAATACGTTACGTGTCTGATGCACATGCTGATTTAACTAACTCAGGCTTAAATGCGATTGATAGCCGTGTTGTATGGGATTTAGCAGCTAAGTACTTAATCAACGAAAACCAAAAAGTATACCTAAGCGTAGATAACTTGTTTGATAAAACCTACATTGCTAACCGTGCAAATGGCGGTATTCAACCTGGTAAGCCACGTTCAGTACAAATGGGCTACTCTTACAGTTTTTAATAAAGTGCTAACTTAAAAGTACAAAAAAGCCGAGGTTGATTAAATCAATCTCGGCTTTTTAATGCCTAAATGCCTATGTAATTAACCTCAGATCTGCATAAGAATTAAAGCCGAGTCACTTTTATACTCGGCTTTTTAGCCTGAAAGGTATAGGCAATTAATCCAGCCATTAAATTAACCATAAATGAGATGCAGCTGCGGTGCCTTGTGTGGTCTATTTGAGCCATATTTTTCAGCTGGTCGAAAACTGTTTCGATGATGAAACGCTTTGATAACATCGCTCTATCCCAAGATGATATTGGCTGACGTTTCATATTACTTCTTTGACCTGTAATAAAATCAATACCTTGCTCAGCAAGTTCCGCTTTTAAGTTTGCAGATACATAACCTTTATCAGCGTATAAACTACCTGCAACATTATCGACCATATCTAATACCGGCTGTCTATCATCAACATTCCCAGCTGTCACTTTTACAGCTAATAAACCCCCTTCATCATTCATGATGAGGTGAAGTTTAAAACCATAAAACCAGCCCATTGTTCCTTTGCCTCGTTTGGCTTCTCCTGCAAAAACTTGGTGGCGAGGAATACGCATGTTGTGACACACCTTGAGAGAAGTGGAATCGATAAATGCAATGCCTGTTGGTTTATCAAAGCGCTGCTTCAGATAGCTACACAGAGCAGGTAACGTGGCCTGAAGTAACTTCAACATACGTGTATAACTGACTAAATCAGGGAAATAATGTCGCCAATACTGACAAACAAATTTGGTGTAGTAAGTTTTAAAATCGCGATAACCTGATTGATGAAAAGCAATTAATATAGTCATCACTTCGCTAGAGGATAGTCGAGATGGCTTAATGCGTTGCTTTTCACCTGATTCTATTAGGTGTTTAAGCCATTGAGGTTCAAACAATAAACAAAAATCATCGACATCTACGTAAATTGCATCTAAGTTATTCATGCCCTTGCCTCGGTAATCTTATGTTTCTTGGTCGAAAGATCTGATCACCGCAAGGGCATTTAGTTCCATTTCTTATGTGCAGCTCAGGTTAATTAATAGGCTTAATTTGTTTCTGCGCGCTGGCGTAATACTTCAAATAAACAAATACCGGTTGCAACCGATACATTTAAACTTGAAACCGTGCCCGCCATTGGAATTTTAACGAGTACATCACAGTGCTCACGGGTTAAACGGCGCATACCCTCGCCTTCAGCTCCCATCACAATCGCTATTGGGCCTGTTAAGCTGGCATCAAATACGTGTGTGTCGGTTTCACCGGCTGTGCCTACAACCCATACACCTGCGTCTTTTATTTCACGTAATGTACGTGCAAGGTTAGTTACCTGAATAAGCGGTACCGTTTCTGCTGCGCCACAGGCCACTTTACGTGCCGTGCCATTAAGCTTTGCTGACTTGTCTTTAGGAACTATCACGGCATGAACACCGGCAGCATCGGCGCTACGTAAGCAGGCACCTAAATTATGCGGATCGGTAATGCCATCAAGTACCAGTAAAAACGGGGTGTCTTCGCGTTCAATGATCTCATCAAGATCTTTTTCGTTAAACACACGTGCCGCTTTCACGTTAGCAATAATGCCTTGATGTTGTTCATCTTTCGCTTTGTTATCAAGCGCTTTTCGTTGCATAAACTGTACTGAAATACCAAACTGACGCGCTTGCTCAATCACTGGCGATAAGCGCTTATCATCACGTCCTTTAAGGGCGTATATTTCTATAAAACGCTCTGGCTCTTTTGCCAAAATTGCTTCAACAGAGTGAAAGCCAAAAATTAATTCATTACTCACGAATTGTTTGCTCCTGGGCTACTACGTTTACGGGCATTTTTACCTGGTCTTTTAGGCTTTTTGACCGCTTTCTTTTTGGTTTTTTTCTTAGCGGTGGTGTCATCCGCTTTTACTTTTGATTTGCTCGCTGATTTACCTTTTGCAGCAGGCTTTTTACTCGTCTTTGGCTTTTTGTTATCACTTGCTGACTTTTTACCCGGGATTTTACCGGCTTTAAGTTGCGAGCGAACACTGGCTGGAGCATTTTTTTTAGGTGCACGACGACGCGCATAACGATCTTGGGCAACATCGCCTTTTAGCGTTAAGTTTATACGACGATCATCTAAGCTTACCGAGGCAACTTGTACAGTCACTTTGTCGCCTAAACGATAAACCGTATGTGTGTGCTCACCCACCAAGCAATGTTTAGCTGCATCATGCTGGAAATATTCATCACCTAAATTGGTAACATGAATTAATCCATCAATTTGTAAGTCATCTAAACGAATAAATAAACCAAAGTTAGTAACCGATGAAATAACCCCGTTAAACTCCATGCCTACATGATCTTGCATGTATTCACATTTTAACCAATCGGCTACTTCACGGGTGGCATCGTCTGCGCGGCGCTCAGTAGTAGAACACTGCTCACCAAGTTGATCGACTTCATCATCGCTATAAGCGTATTCACCAGAGGTTTGCTGTCCTTGTGCTTTTAATACTGCTTTAATTGCACGATGCACCACTAAATCGGGGTAACGGCGAATTGGCGAGGTAAAGTGCGCATAAGCCGATAATGCTAAACCAAAGTGGCCTATGTTATCTGGCTGATATACCGCTTGCTTCATTGAGCGCAGTAGCATAGTTTGAATAAGCTCAGCTTCAGGACGATCCCCTAAACGAGCCAACACATGAGTGATCTCTTTCGGCGTTGGTTCATCACTTAGCGTGCTTTCAATCCCCAGCTCAGTTAAAAACTGAGTAAAGTTACCCAGCTTTTCGCTATCGGGTTCATCATGCACCCTAAATAGGGCACTTGCTTCGTGTTTTTCAAGTAATTTAGCCGCAGAAACATTGGCTAAAATCATACATTCTTCAATCAGCTTATGCGCATCGTTACGAATAACTGGCACAATTGATTCTATTTTACGCTGTGTATTAAATACAAAACGGGTTTCGAGTGTTTCAAACTCAATGGCACCACGCTCTTGGCGCGCCGCTTTTAATGCCATATACATTTGCTGCAAATCAGTTAAATGCGGCACTACAGCTGCGTATTCTTTACGTAGCTTTTCATCGTTTTGTAAAATGGCATTTACTTTGGTGTAAGTTAAACGTGCATGTGAGTTCATCACCGCTTCGTAAAACTTATAACCTGAGAGCTTACCCTCTTGCGATACGGTCATTTCTGCCACCATACACAAGCGATCAACCTCAGGGTTTAGCGAACACAAACCGTTAGATAATACTTTTGGTAGCATTGGAATAACTTGCTCAGGGAAATACACTGAGTTACCGCGCTCTATCGCTTCTTTGTTAAGCGGCGTGTTCATACCTACATAATGTGATACATCGGCAATGGCTACCCATAAGCGCCAGCCACCCGACTTTTTAGGCTCACAGTATACGGCATCATCAAAATCACGAGCGTCTTCGCCATCTATGGTCACAAGCGGTAAGCCGCGTAAATCAACTCGACCTTGTTTATCGGCTTCTTCAACAAATTCACCTAAGTGGGCAACTTGTTGTTCAACCTCTTCAGGCCATACGTGTGGAATATCGTGATTACGTAGCGCAACTTCAATTTCCATACCCGGCGCTAAATGCTCGCCCAGTACGTCGATAACTTTACCTACCGCATTCATATTGCGACTTGGATTTTGGGTTATTTGCACTTGCACCATTTGGTTATGGCGCGCGCCTTTTTCGTTACCCGGTAGAATAATAATGTCTTGGGTAATGCGCGGATCTTCAGCCACAACAACGGCAATACCATGCTCAACAAAATAACGCCCTACAATAGGTGCGCGCTCGTTAGTGAGTACTTTGATGATGCGTGCGTCGCATTTTGAGCCTGAGCCGCGTTTAGTGCCTTTGGCAAGAACGATGTCACCGTGTAGCACCATATTCATTTGATGCTTGGCAATAAACCAATCTTTGCTCTCGCCTTCAACTTCTAAAAAGCCAAAACCGTCTCTGTGACCGACTACTTTGCCTTTGGTTAAACCGGCTTCGTCAATCAGGGCATAACATTTAAATTTATTAAAATACAGCTGCCCATCACGCTCCATGGCGCGAAGTCGGCGCTTAAATGCTATTTGTCGTTCTTCATCGTTGACCGCGAGTTCTTCACATAGTTGTGCGTAGCTAGCAGGTTTGGAACGCTCTTGCAGGTGAGTAAGTATAAACTCACGACTAGGGACTGGGTTTTCGTACTTTTCTTGTTCTCGACTGAGATTTGGATCTTGGTTTGACATTCACTATCTTGTTAGTTGGTTATGTAAGTATTTTAACTCATATACTCGCAATGAGACAGGTAAAAGCCATTAAACTTTTAATAAAGCGTTATTACCTTTTGCATTTTGTAGCAATGTAGCTAAATAACACTTAACACCTACTTAATTAATGTACATGAAAGTGAGTAAATTAACTGTAGTTAATTTACTCACTTTTATAAAAACAGCTTACTTTTGCTGTAGTTTCTTCCACAATAGCGCGCTGATGTTTTCAATAAAAGCCGCATCTTGTGCAGCCATAACATCGAGTATTGGTTTGTTCATTTGGCTTTTATTTTGAGAGTATATCCAGCGATTTTTATTAAAGCTTTGCGCAAACTCTAACACACCCGTTTGCAAGGCTTGCTCATCAGCAAAGGTGGCCTCTACTACGTTATGTTGTAATAATTTTTGCGCATCAACACGCTCACCGGTCATGGCTAAACGATTAAAAAACTGCTGATTTATGGCTTTATTAATAATAGGAAACATAGACGGTACAAACGGCACTAATACATCGACTTCGGGGAAACAAAAGAAGCCTTTGTCTGATTTCATAAATCTAAAATCACAGGCACATGCCAACACCGAACCATTACCATAAGTGTGGCCGTTTAGCGCGGCAATAATAGGCATAGGAAAAGTAACGATACGTTTAAACAAGGCACCTATCGAGTTCATGAAATCGGCAATTATTTGTGGTGTGTTGTCAGGGTTGGCCATCCACTGTAGATCAATGCCTAACGACCAACTTTTATCGCTACTTGAGGTTAGCACCACTGCTTTAATATGCTCGTTAGCCTCAATCGTATCTAGGTGTTGATTAAACTCGATTATAAAGGTTGGATTATGGCGGTTTTCTGCTGTATTCATAGTAAGGATAGCCGTGCTTCCTTGCGTGGTAATTTCTATTAATGCTGTCATTAGACCCTCATTTAGTACTTTTAGCTGCGCTTTTAGCACTTTTCATTACTTTTATAATTGTGAACTACCCATCGACGCCGCTTCGCGTCGAACAATGGGTTTTCTCGGAAAATTTCGATAAATACAAATAACATAAAAATGCATACGAACATAAAACAATCGACATAAGTGATAGTAAAACTTAGTGTTTTTTATATCCCCGCCCTCGGATCGGGCGAGGGTTTACGGCGAAACTGCTAAAAAATCGCTAATGCTTAAGCTTGTTAAAATTAAAGAATTCATAACACCCTCCAATATAAGTAAGGTAACTATGCCAGTGGGTAAATAGATAATAGTGTGAAGTGTCATTAACTTGGCTGACATTTGTCATGAAATAGAAAAATTCATCTTCTGAGTGTAAAAGCAATGCTAATATAGCCAAAAAAAGTGACCAGGAAATTTAATGCAGTCCCAACAACAAAGCTTAATTTACTTACACATTGCCGTACTTTTATTTGGCGGCACCGCCTTATTCGCAAAGCTAATTGGTTTGAGTGCATTAGATATTACCGCTTATCGTGCGGCTATCGCTGGGCTGGCAATTTGTGTGCTACTGTCTTTGCAAAAAAAACCAATTAAGCTGCATCGCGCTAAAGATTATGTGATTGCCATTTTATTAGGCATTGCCGTAGGTATTCACTGGGTAACCTATTTTGCAGGCATGCAATTGGCGGGAATTACCGTGGGCATGTTAGCCTTTTTTACCTATCCCGTGATCACGGTATTTTTAGAGCCCCTATTTAATAAAAGTAAGCCCAAAACAAAAGATATAATAAGTGCTGTGGTGGTGATTTTTGGCATTTATTTATTGATCCCTAACGTTAATTTAGGCGATGACATCACTTTAGGTGTTTTGACGGGCGTGGTATCAGCATTATTTTTTGCTCTTCGTAATATTACTCACAAACGCTACTTTAGCGAGTATGGTGGACCGCAAACCATGTTTTACCAAACCTTAGTCGCAAGCCTGATGCTATGTGCTTTTATTGAAGTGCCCATAACAGAAATTAATGATACTGATTTAATATTGCTGCTTATTGCCGGTGTGGTGTTTACTGCGATGCCGCATTCGTTATTTGCAGCGAGTTTAAAACATTTATCAGCAGCAACCGCTGGATTGATTTCTTGCTTACAACCTCTTTATGGCACAATACTGGCTATAATTATTCTGCACGAACGCCCCTCAGTGATGACCCTGATTGGTGGCGCACTGATTGTTAGTGCTGCGTGCTTTGAAACTTGGTCAATTTCACGGAAAAAGCAGCCATGAAAATATTTGCACATAGAGGCGCAAGCACACACTTCCCCGAAAATACGCAAAGCGCCATTTTAGCGGCGTTAAAAGCGAATGTAGATGGCATTGAGGTTGATGTACAAAGCGCGCTTGATGATTACGTTATTATTCATGATACCTACCTCGATAGAACCACTAATGGCAAAGGCAAAGTGTGCGACTTTAGTGCCCAGCAAATTAAACAGTTTGATGCCGGAAATGGCGAACAAATCCCTACTTTGCAGCAATTAATAAACTGGAATAATAACCAAACCTTACTCAATTTAGAGTTAAAACATACCTTTGAACTTGAAAAGTTTGTAACCGTGCTTGAAAGTAACATTACGAACAAAAAAATAACCGCAGACAATATTTTAGTTTCATCATTTAATCATCATCAACTACACTGGCTAAAGAGCCGTTTACCGTGGCTTAAAATTGGCGCACTTACTGCATCAATTCCATTGCAGTATGCAAAGTTTGCACAAGACTTACAGGCCTATAGCATTCATATTGACAAAAACTTTATGAACAAACCGTTTGTTGACGATGCCAAAATGCGCGGTTTACAAGTATTTGCTTACACCGTAGATGAAGTCGAAGATATTAAACTGATGCTTGCCTGTGGTGTTGATGGTATTTTTACTAACGACCCTGAACGAACTAAGCATTATTTAGCGCAATTAAATGAACTATAACTAATTATTTAATTGCCATTTATGCTATAAAAACAATAATTTAGTAGGCCACTATTTAATGAGTAGCTACATGCGTATTTATAATTTTTTAGAACAAACACTGTTTTATACTTTAACCCGAAAAATAGTTGGGAATTTAAGTTTTGTTTTTTTATTTCAAGCCATTACTTTGTTTTGGTTGCACAGTAACTTAACCGAAAACCAGCAAAGCACTGGCTTATTTTGGGTACTTGCGCTACTTATTATTGCAGGCTTTATTTTTACTATTTTTTATATGCGCTTTTTAATTGTGCGCCCGGTAAAAGCAATGCGCGATACGCTCATTAATATTAATCAACAAGATGCGAATTTAGCAGCCAAATTACCCCATTTCACGTTTGATGAATTTAGAGACTTAAGTGAGCAATACAATCAATTTACTACCCATTTAAATAGTTTATTAAGCACGACCTATACCAGCGCCCAAGAGAGTGTGCAGAGTAACAGCCAAGTAACGCAATCAATGCAACACACTGAACAATTGAGTGAGCAGCAAATTAATTTAAGCCACACCATTATTAATGCCAGTAACCAAATTACCCAAAGCCTGCAGGCTATAGTAAGCAACACTGATAACGTACATCAGGTCAATAATGAACACCTTAATTTTGTAAAGCTCTCTGCTGGTGAGCTATCAAAACTAGTTGAGCAGGTAAGGCTTATTAATGAAATGCTGGGTAGTTTTTCTAAAACGATTGCGGGCTTGAAAGAGAACAGCGAAAACATTCGCAGTATTTTAAAAATGGTTGAAGAGTTTTCGGATCAAACTAACTTATTAGCACTTAATGCAGCCATAGAAGCAGCACGCGCTGGTGAAGCGGGGCGAGGTTTTGCCGTGGTTGCCGATGAAGTTCGTACCCTATCGGTTAAAGTAAGCGACGCAACACGCCAAATTAGTGATTTTATTACCCAAATGAATGAGCTCGTTAATGAAACGAATAAAGAGTCAGAGCAATTAATAAACCACTCAAATAATGCGCAAACATCAATTAACACCACCTCTGATGGGTTTGGTAAAATGCTCAATGAGTTTGAACATAATCAACAACAATTGCAGCAAATAGCCAATGCCGTACACTTGCTCGAAGATACCCAAAACCAAACGCATGAATCGGTTGAGCAAATTGTGGCGCTAGGCGAACAAGCCAAGCAACAAATAGATACAGCACTGCATGATTCTGAACAATCACAAAAGCTAAGCCAACAAACCCAACAACAGTTAAAACGCTTTGTAGATTAGGCAATAACAATTTCACCCAAGCCGCGATTATGCTAAATTAAGCGGCTTGTCATTTAACTGTGTGAAGTATGTGAGCGACGTAAAACCAAACTATGAACAGCTAGCCCAGCAAATAAAATTATGGGGCCAACAACTTGGCTTTAGTGAAGTGGGCATTACTGACATTGATTTAACTAAGCATGAAGCACAGCTTCAGCGCTGGCTTGATGCAGGGTATCATGGTTCAATGGATTACATGGCTGCACATGGAATGAAACGCGCCCGCCCTAGCGAGCTAGTCCCTGGCACGCAACGAGTTATTTCAGTAAAAATGAATTACCTGCCGCCAGATTCAGGCTTTGCCAAAAACCTTAAAAATACCGAGAAAGCCTATATCAGCCGCTATGCGCTTGGCCGTGACTATCATAAGTTAATGCGTAATCGGCTCAAGCAATTAGGTAAAAAAATTGAACAGCAGGTAGGTGACTATGGCTTTAGGCCTTTTGTTGATTCAGCCCCTGTACTTGAACGTCAACTCGCTGAAAAAGCGGGATTAGGCTGGCGCGGAAAGCATTCTTTACTGATAAATAAAGAGGCGGGCTCTTGGTTTTTTTTAGGCGAGTTATTTGTAGATTTACCACTGCCTATTGATGATGAAAACACGTTCGAAGGTTGTGGTAAATGTGTTGCCTGCATAACCCTTTGCCCTACCGGCGCTATTGTAGAACCTTATGTGGTAGATGCACGTAAATGCATATCGTATTTAACCATAGAGCATCAAGGGGCTATTCCAGAGCAATACCGAACCTTAATGGGTAACCGCATTTATGGTTGCGATGATTGCCAGTTAGTGTGCCCATGGAATCGCTATGGACAAATTACCGACGAGCAAGACTTCCACCCCCGTACGCAATTAAAAAATAAAGACTTACTCGCGTTATTTGCCTGGGATGAAACTACCTTTTTAACAAATACCGAGGGCAGCCCTATTCGGCGCATTGGCCATGAGCGTTGGTTACGAAATATAGCGGTTGGCTTAGGCAACGCAGATTTTAGCCCAGCGATTATTCATGCACTTGAAGATAAACGCAAAACGGTCAGTGACATGGTGAATGAGCACATAGAATGGGCACTTACCCAGCAACATGATAAACAAAGACAAAAGCTGCGTAAAACAGCACGGCTAATACGGATTGTTGAAAAAGGCCTACCCAGAGACGCGTAAGCCTATTGCCTAAAAGAACGCGACATAAAGTCGCTGATACAAGCTATCTGCCTAATCGTAGCAAGGAATTTACCCCGCGCCTCGCAGCCCGTAACCCGCACCTTTAAGCTTTGTCTGTAATCACTCTCTTTACGAGCTCTTTGCTCTCTTTGTGCATAATTTACTAATATCTGATTTAACACAGAGAAGAAAATGAGAAGCCACAATTAAAGTACAGATCCGAGATGGAGGTGGACAAAGATCATATACACATATTGCTAACGATTTCTCCAAATATCAGCGTTGCGAATTACGTTAGGAGAATTAAACAATCTACAACGCAAAGTCTATGGTCGAGATTTAAATGGTTTAAAAAGCAATTCTGGGTTAAAAAGACAGTTTGGTCTGACGGATATTTTGTTTGCTCTGTTGGAAATGCGGCTGCTGATACAATTCGAAAATACATTCAAGAGCAGGGCTAACTATTCCGATTCATCCCATCGACGCCGCTTCGCGTCGAACAATGGGTTTTCTCGGAAAATTTCGATAAAAAAATGATTGAGAAGTCGCTTTCTCAACAACTATCGATACGACATCGGTTGGCAGCCAATTAGTTCTAATAACACTTTTAAGCGCATAGCAATCATGCTACTGCTATCAATAATAAGTATTTTTCTCGCCATTTAGACACACTTTAAAGAGTTAATTAAACACCTTTTCAGCATAGTCTAGAATTTTTGGTTTAGCATAATCACCTACGTAAAAGTGAATTTTGCTTCCTTTTGTTATAGTACTAGGTTAAATGCTTACCAAAAATAGTTAGGCTGTACAGCTGATTGTCCATTCTTGCTACGTTAGGCAGCTCTCCCCATACTGCAAAATCAAAATGCTTAAATAATTTAATGCTCGGTTCGTTGTGACTAAAAATAAACCCAAGTAATACTTCGATATTAAGCTGCTTGGCTTGTTGTTGTGCAAATTGCATCAGCTTTTTACCCAACCCTTTTCCTTGGGCTGCTGCCGTAATGTAAATGCTTAACTCAACGGTGCCATCGTAAGCTGGGCGGCCATAAAACGATTTATAACTAAGCCACGCTAATACTTGGTTGTTCTCACAGTAAACAAAAATAGGCCGTTGAGCAGTATGGCTATCAAACCAAGGTTGTTTATCAGCGACGGTCACCTCTTCGGTATCGGCGGTGACCATTCGACTAGGGATAGTTTCATTGTAAATAGCAACAATGGCAGTTAAATCATCAGGTTTTGCTAAACGTATAGTCATAGAAAATAAAGTAAAATTGATCAAATTAGCCTATAGTAGCGTATGATAAGTTACATAAGTACTCTAATAACGCACTTAAGGTAATAGCATGATAAAAAAAATAATACCTGGTTTAACCCTCGCGTTAAGTTATGTTTCGCTAAATACATATGCCGCAGACTTGCCCACCCCTTCATTAGATGCAAACACCTGCAATGACTTCACGAATGTTTCACTTAGAAAGTTGCGCTCAACTGAAACCATTAACTTATGTGATTTTAAGAACCAGCCTCTTTTAATTGTTAACACTGCGAGTAACTGCGGTTTTACGCCGCAATTTGAAGGTTTAGAAGCACTTTATAATAAATACAAAGACGAAGGCTTGGTGGTATTAGGCTTTCCATCAGATGATTTTTTTCAAGAAGAGAACGATGAAAAAGATACCGCAAAAGTGTGTTATGTAAATTATGGTGTTACCTTCCCTATGCTGGCCACCAGCGCAGTACGTGGTAGTGACGCAAACCCTATTTTTAAGCATTTAAACGCTCAAACCAGTTCACCAAACTGGAACTTTTATAAATACGTGGTATCGGCCGATCGCAAAACGATTACGCGCTTTAACAGCCGCGTAGCACCGGATTCAGCAAAACTAGAAAGCGCAATCAAAAGTGCATTTTAACTTTGTGTTTTCAGTTTAACCTTACTAAGATGTTGCTATCAAATTTAAAAAACTAAACTTACAGGTAGGAGAACTTATGGCAGTTGCAAGTGCAAGGCACATACTCGTAGACAGTGAAGCACAATGTTTAGACCTTAAAGATAAAATTGAGCAAGGTGAAGACTTTGCAGAACTCGCTAAACTGCACTCTAATTGTCCATCAGGTCAAGATGGTGGTGCATTAGGTGAGTTTGGCCCAGGTATGATGGTGCCTGAATTTGATAAGGTGGTATTTTCAGCGCCGCTAAATCAAGTACAAGGCCCTGTACAAACACAGTTTGGTTACCATTTATTAGAAGTAACCAGCCGCTCAGAGTAAGTAAATCGATTTATTAATAAAGCCGCATCAGCGGCTTTTTATTTATGTGGAGTTGGCAAAAGCCCCATTATGCAACTATTTGGCTCTATTACTTCCCCTTATGTTCGCCGTATTAGAATCTGGGCACAACAAAACAATTGTGCGCTTGAATTTATTAATCTAGATATTTTTTCTAAAGGCGATCGGCCGTTGGTAGTCACAAAAAATCCAGCAGCCAAAATCCCTATATTGGTCGATGACACGCTTACCCTAAGTGATTCAAATACCATACTGCGTTATTTACTTGAAAAAACCAAGCAACCCCCACTTACATGGCCTCAAGAGCACTTTTTAATTAGGGCCTGTTGATCTTTCAAGGTTAAATTTACAGCAATCTGTTTGGTATTTAGGCAAGGCAGAGCCTATGTGGTGTGGTTATTCCCCATAAATAGGCGATAACGTAGCATTAATGCCAAACAGGCGCTGCCCGAAGGGTTCTGCCTAGGGGCGATTAACTCTTTGTTGCCTACATGGATGTAGGTAAGGGGCGTGAGCAGGACGCGGAAGCTTTGCTCGGTTTTTACTTAGCCCACTAGGTTACAAACCTCGCGCCGCGATTAAATCGCCCCTAGTTTGAAGAAATTTTAATCCGTAAAGGTCAACAGGCCCTAGCATCAATGCCTGCAATGATTCATTGGTTGAATTACTGTTATGCCAACGTTCTGGATTTGATACGCAAGCCGATAAGCTGTTTTTTAATCTGCAAAATGAGCGAGTTGCGCAAACATTACACTATTTAAATGATCATTTATGCGATGATGAATTTAAAAGCTGTGAATGTCTCAACATCAGTTTATACTGCTTACTTGATTGGATATGCTTTCGTGAACTCACTGATTTTAGCGCGCAGCCGCAATTAGTTAAGTTTTATGAAGCGTTTAGTCAGCGTCAAGCGGCTAAAAATACCAACCCTCGACTTAAATTTTAAAAGGTGGATACATGAGCGATATCGAAATTGAATCACAACTAGTTAGCTTTGTAGAAAAAGTACGTGTTAGTGAGCAGATCTGGGCACTGGGTGCCGATGATGGTGGCTTTGTTGTATGTGAGTCAAATCAGTTTGACGACACCGATGTACTTTTACTGTGGGAATCACAAGACGCAGCACAAGCACAATGTAAAGAAGAGTGGCAAGACTACAGCCCTGTAGAAATAAACCTTGATGAGTTTTTAGATGATTGGGTTGAAGACCTTAAATCAGATGATGCTCTGGTTGGTTTAAATTGGAATGACGATCAGGTGTGTGTAGAAATTGAACCAGTTGGTTTAGCTCGCGCGCTAAGCGAATAAGTTTTAGGCGTTAGTTTGCTGACATTATCCCAACTAACAGCAATGGTTAGTTGGGGTATAAAAATAATAAAAACTGTCAAGGTAATACGTTGAAAACCCATCTTGGTCGTCGTCCATTTTCAGCTATGGAGCTGCATACGCTCTATAACGGATATATTTATAGTGATACACGGCTTGCCCGCGAACAAGCTAAACACTGGCATTTTTGGCTGCCCTTAATTGCTTATTACAGTGGCGCTTACAGTGATGAAATTGGCTGCTTAACCCTTGATGACCTAATACTTAAAAATAATATACTCTGTTTTAGTTTTCATACCCACGGTAAAATTAAGCCACGTTTAGTGCCTGTTCATCATGCCCTTATTAGTGCCGGATTTAATGACTATTTAGCTTATGTAGAAGCGCAAAACTACTCCCGTTTAATGTTTGATCTTCCCGCTAAAACAGGGCGCTATAGCGAAAAAGTGCGCATATGGTTTTCAGGAGAGGGTGAACGCGCAGGATATTTGCAAAAATGTGCAATTCCTTCGGTGGATCAATTCGGTATGAAAACCGCCATTAGTAGTTTACGGCTTAACTTTGAACAGCAAATTCGTATTTATGCCCTGCAAGCAGGCAACAAAGACTGCTTTAATTACTTAATGGGCTTTAATGATTACCCTCATGATAACTTTAACGATATAGCCTTGTTAAATAAGGTGCTACAACAGATCCGGGTTATCAATTCCCATATTCATTGGCAGCGGTTTTTAGCCCGAGATAGCCACTGACAAACTTTGTTACTCTTTTCCTTAGCGATCTGCGCTTACTCTAATAAAAAAGCTGTTAAGATGAAGAGCCGTCTATATGACTGTTTCTAACAACAAAAAATCTAGGGATAACTATGTTTTTAAAAAGCCTCTTAACCGTGAGTGTTGCGCTTGCAATGAATGCTGCTCACGCTAACGAATTCGTCATTGAAAAACTCGCAAAGCCAAGTTCACAAAAAGTCACTTTAACGCTCGACCCAAGTCAGGATACCTTTACAGGAATGACCGAGATCAGCTTAGAAGTGCTCAAACCAACACACTACATTGAACTTAATGGTGTTGATTATGCAACTAAAATGGTGCAACTACTAGGTGAGCAAAACTGTGATTTAAACAGCGAAATGCTTAAAACAGGTAAAGTTAAATTTAGCTGTGAAGAGCAAATTCAGCCAGGTAAATACACCTTAAAAATAGATTTTTCAGCGCCTTATAACCGCCAGAGTGTGGGGTTATATAAAACCCTAGATCAAGGCGTTCCGTACTTGTTCACGCAATTTGAAATGAGTGATGCGCGCCGTGCATTTCCGGTGTTTGACGAACCAAGCTATAAAATTCCGTTTCAGTTAACCATTACCGCCCCCACCTCACAAAAAGTGTATTCAAATACACCTGAGCTAAAAACGACGGTGAATGGCGATATGACCACCCATTACTTTGATAAAACGCCACCAATTCCATCTTACTTAGTGGCTATGGCTGTAGGTCCATTTGAAGAGCTAGAAATTAAAGGCATGCCTATTCCTGGGCGTGTGATCACCCCACAAGGTAAAATTCATTTAGCGCAATATGCAAAAGAGAACATGCCTAAAGTACTGGGCGCACTTGAAGACTACTTTGGTATTCCTTATGTATATAAAAAGCTAGATTCAGTGGCTGTTCCAGAGTTTCCGTTTGGCGCTATGGAAAACTCTGGCTTAGTGACTTACCGCGAAGATATTCTTCTGGTTGATTTAGAAGCTGCAACGCGTAGTAAAAAACAACGTAATGTCTCTATTATTGCCCATGAATTAGCTCACCAATGGTACGGTAACTTAGTGACTATGAAGTGGTGGAACGACTTATGGTTAAACGAGGCGTTTGCAAGCTGGATGGCGGCAAAAATTACTAAGCAGCTTAATCCTGAGTTTGAATCACACCTAGATTTACCACAAAACAACGTAATGGCGTTAGATGCACGTTTAAGCACTAAGCCAATTCGTAAACCAATTAAAACCGAAGCCGATATTATGGATGGTTTAGGCCTTGCCTACAGCAAAGGCAGCTCAGTACTGGCGATGGTTGAAAACTGGATTGGCGAAGAGGCATTTCAAGCTGGTATTCAGAACTACTTAAAAGAATTCTCCTATAAAAATGCAGAAGCTGCCGATTTATGGGAAGCACTTGGTAAGGCTTCAAATAAAGATGTAGCGAGCGTTTTAAAATCGTTTATTGAACAGTCGTCATTCCCGCTAATTAACGTTAAGCAGCAAGGTAAGAGCATCACGATTTCGCAAAGTCGTTTTGCCAATGCCGGTGTTGAAGCCCCTGCTCAACTGTGGAATGTACCGGTTGCAATTAAATATGGTGCTGGCGATAAAGTACAAACAGCCAATGTATTATTAAATAAACAAAGCCAAACGCTAGCATTAGACTTTGAACCAGAGTGGATTTATCCAGATCAAGGCGCGCTAGGTTATTACCGTTGGGTAATGGATGATGCGCAATTTAATGCGCTAATAGATAATGCAGCTACGGTATTAAACGACCGTGAACGCTTAGCCCTATTATCGGCAACAGATGCCCTACTTAATGCCGGTGTCATTTCAGCGGCTAAGCTGATGCAAACGCTTGAAGTTTTTGCCAGCGATAGTCATCCTCGCGTGGCTAATACTGCTTTAGGTTATTTAGCGTCACAGCAGCGTACTTTTAAAGACGATAGCAATAAAGATTTATGGCCTACGTTTATTCAAAATGCGGTGATGCCTGCCGCTAAAAAATATGGCCTAGAAGCAAAAATGGGCGAAGATGGTGCAGTAGCTCAACTTCGTGCCGCGGTGGTATCACGCTTAGGGTTTGATGGTGAAGATAAAAATGTGATCAATAAAGCCAAACAGCAAACACAAGCTTACCTAAACGATCCACAAAAGGTAGACCCTTATTTAGCAGCTACTTATTTACGTCTTGCGGCTTTTCATGGGGATAAGGCGTTGCTAGATCAGTTTATGACAACCTTTAAAACCACCAAAGATCCACAAGTGCGAACCAATATGCTGGCAGCAATGGGTTACTTTGGTAAACCAGAACTACAAAAAGCGGTACTGGCGTATAGCTTAACAGACGAAGTAACGGCTTCTGATATGCGTACTATTTTATCGGGACAGAGTTACACCGATGAACGCCAAGCACTGTTTATTGATTGGGTTTATAACAACTACGATAAAGTAACAGCAAGCTTGCCACCATTTTTTGTGCCTAACTTACCTTACTTTACTACCGCCAGCTGTGACGCTGACAGTTTAGCTACAACGCAAAGTTTCTTTGACGCTAAACTGGAAGCTGTACCCGGTTATGCGCGTACGTTAAGTAAACTTGCAGAGAGCACTAATGACTGTATTGCACTTAAAAACCGCGAACTGAAATCAGTCAATAGCTTTTTAAATAGTAAATAAACTAAAGGTTAAGGGTTAAGGGTTAAGGGTTAAGGGTTAAGGGTTAAAGGTTAAAGATTTTATCTTGCACCTTTTGCCTTTAGCCCTGCACCACTCTATTAACCGCCAATAATCATCGTTAGCTTTGCTATAAACTCTTTCGCTGCTTGCTCAGAGTTAATTTTAAAGGCTACCCCATAATGAATAGGCTGCGTACTTTTATAAATACGGGTAGGAAAACGGGTCATTTCACTGCTATGAAAATAGCCTTGAGTACGCACAACCCCATCAATATCAGTAAAGTCATCGCTAAACACTTCAAATGCAGGGCGGATCACAATTTTACCTTTACCTGTTTCCGCATGGGTGTAAAACGCCTCTTTAGAGTTTACTAGCATATACTCAGCTATGTTTTTTATTTTAAAGTTACTTCTACACTCTAGTTTGATCAGCTGCTCGGTTAACTCGTCTGCACTAAATGCCACGTGACTTTCCTTTTTATTTAATAGTTAGGGTCTGATGACCTTTCAAGGTTGAATTTGCAGCAGTCTGTTTGGTATTTAGGCAAGGTAAAGCCTATGTGGTGTGGTTATTCCCCATAAATAGGCGATAATGCAGCATCAATGCCAAACAGGCACTGCCCTTCGGGTTCTGCCTAGGGGCGATTTACTCTTTGTTGCCTACATGGATGTAGGTAAGGGGCGTGAGCAGGACGCGTAAGCTTTGCTCAGTTTTGACTTAGCCCACTAGGTTACAAACCTCGCGCCGCGATTAAACCGCCCCTAGTTTGAACAAATTGTAATCCGCAAAGGTCAACAGACCCTAGACTAACTCATGCATGAGTGAAAGTCCGAAATTTATTTATTCACTACACACAAAAGCTAATTGCTGATTTTTATAACTCAACCGGCTTATTTCAGTATCGCAATATTGGCTTAAATCAAGCCACTGCGATATAGCTGAGCCACGTGTTAATTTGCGCTGGTAAACACGGTTTTTAATTGCGTAAGCAATGGTATTTTCATCTTTTAAGATGAAATCTTGTACTTGGTTTGGCAGTCTAAGTATATCGGTAACTTGCTTAGTCTGTGGATCAAAACGCGCTAAGTGATGCTGCCCGTGTTTACTATGGCTAAATAAAAACTCAGCCTGCGCTTTATTATAAATAAGCGTACGACCAATATCGCTTGCTACCACCTCACTTTTTGCCGCAGCAACCGAGGTATATTGCAGCGTGTGTGGTTCGCCTAAAATAAACATCACTAAATCGTTGTTACTTCCCCAAGCGTGATAGCCTACAGGTTCAATCCAATCAAAAATACGACTTGCAGCCAACTCGGGTGCCAACGGATATTGCCATAGTTTTTGTTTACCATCGTCTTCAACGACAATCGCCGATAAGTGCTGCCCATCCGGTGTTAAAGTGGGCGAGTATTCACTTTGTGGCGTATTAGTGACCATAGACGTTTGTTTTGATGATAAGTTGTAAAGCGCAATATCTGTTTGACTCTGGTCATTACTGATTATTTCTCGGGTATAGTATAGGCCGGTGTCGGTTAAATGGGGTTGATTGTTATAGCTCGTTTTATCACTAACAATGCTTACACGTATACCATGCGGAGAATTTAAATCGGCGAGCAAAATTTGGCTTTTAGGCATACTTGCCTGAGCAATATCTAGCGTTAAAGCATTTATAGCTATAAGCCCTAACAATGGTTTAATCAGTTTCATGCTTTCTCTCGTTTTAATTTTAAGCACCTCATGATAACGTTATTTACTGATGACGTCACTTGACCTAAGTCAGTCAACTCTTTATAACTAACGGGTCATAAAAAAGAGAACAAACATGTCAGCTAAACACCCTATTATTGCAATCACCGGCTCATCTGGAGCGGGCACAACGACCACCACTAACGCCGTGAAGCATATTTTCCGTAGCCTTGATATCAATGCGGCATTTATCGAAGGTGATAGCTTTCATCGTTATACACGTCCTGAAATGGACAAAAAAATTCGTGAAGCACAACAAGAAAGTAAACACATTAGCTATTTTGGCCGAGAAGCTAACGACTTTGGCGCCTTAGAAGACTTATTTACTAAATACGGTGAAACCGGCGAAGGAAAACTTCGTCGTTATTTACACACCTTTGATGAAGCCGTGCCTTATAACCAGCTACCTGGGACATTTACCCCATGGCAAGAACTTGAGCAAAATACAGACCTGATGTTTTACGAGGGTCTACATGGCGGTGTAGTTGATGAAGATCATGATGTTGCTAAACATGTTGATTTACTCATAGGCATGGTGCCTATTATTAACCTTGAATGGATCCAAAAACTCATTCGCGACACCTCAGAACGCGGCCATTCTCGTGAAAAAGTCATGGATTCTATTGTGCGCAGTATGGATGACTACATTAATCATATAACGCCGCAATTTTCTCGTACCCATATTAACTTTCAGCGAGTCCCCACCGTTGATACTTCCAACCCATTTAGCGCAAAAGATATCCCCTCCCTTGATGAAAGCTTTGTTGTGATTCGCTTTAGAGGGATTGATGATGTTGATTTTCCGTATTATTTGCGGATGATTGAAGGCAGTTTTATGTCGCGTATAAACACCTTAGTGGTGCCTGGTGGTAAAATGGGTCTCGCGATGGAACTGGTGCTCACGCCTCTGATAAAAGATATTATTTTGAAAAAACGCGCCTTAGCAAAGTTAGCACCGCCTGAAATTCCTATTTAGACTCTTTTTTGTGAACTCTAACTCACGTACACTGCTGATTTTAAGTATGACGAGTTTAATATGTCGCAATCAATTAAAATTATTGTTGGGTCTAAAAACCCAGTAAAAATCAATGCCGCTAAACATATTTTTGCGATGTATTTTCCTGAGCATGTAATCGAATGTAGTGGCGTTCACGCGCCCTCAGAAGTACCCGATCAACCCTTAGGTGAAGAGCAAACCTGCTTAGGGGCTCAAAATCGCGTTAATTACTGTAAAAGCCACTATCAGGCAGACTACTATATGGCGATGGAAGGTGGTGCAGCGCAATTTAGTTATGGTGCAGCAACCTTTGCCTATGTAGTTATTGATAATGGCGCACAGCAAGTTACAGGCCGAAGCAGTAACTTACCCCTGCCCGCTGTGTTTTATAAAGCATTGCTTCAAGGTGAAGAGCTTGGTGACGTGATGGATAAAGCTTTTAATACCACCAATATTAAACAGCAAGGGGGTGCTATTGGCTTATTAACTGATCATCATGCAACACGAGAAAGTACCTATACTCAAGCGCTGACACTCGCCATGGCGCCTTTCCTTAATCCCACTCTATATAATCAATAACGGATGTTTTAATGAAGTATAACTACGTATTATTTGATGCCGACGAAACCTTATTTAGCTTTAATGCCTTTGCTGGCCTTAAAAACATGCTAGCAACCTATGACATGGATTTTACCGAGGCAGATTATGCCCATTATCAAAACACCAATAAGTCACTATGGATTGCTTATCAAAACAACGAGATCACCTCAAGTCACTTACAAGTAACTCGTTTTAGCGAACTGGCAAATAAACTAGATGTGCCAGCTCAACAGCTCAATGATGATTTTTTATCAGCAATGGCCGAAATTTGTATGCCTTTACCCGGCGCCGTTGAATTATTAAATGCCCTTAAACCCCATGCCAAGCTGGGCATTATTACCAATGGTTTTTCTCAGTTACAAGCACGTCGCCTAGCGCATACGGGGCTGCAAGATATGTTTGACTGGTTAGTTATTTCTGAGCAAGTTGGCATTGCTAAACCTGCAAAAGAGATATTTGAGCACACCTTTAACTTAATGGGTAATCCACCGAAAGAGCAAATTTTAATGGTCGGTGATACCGCCAGCAGTGATATTCTTGGCGGTCAAAATGTGGGCATTGACACTTGTTGGCTGCAACATCCTGGCGTGAACTTGCCTGAGGGAATTAAACCAACATATCAGGTAACCCAGCTTAAACAGTTGAAAACTATATTAGGACTTTGATAATAAAAGGCTGAGTGTAATTTAGCTGTTTAGCTAATTAACAAACAAAAAAATGACGCTAATAAGCGTCATTTTTTATAACTGTATATAAGTAATTAACTAATTAGGCGTTAGCTAGCTCAAGGCCGGGTGCAGGCATGGTCACAGGCGTTTCAAAGGTTGCCCACTCCCATGCTGACTCAGTTGCCATAATTTTGCGTAGTAACTTATTATTTAAATCATGACCTGATTTAAATGCGGTTACTTTGCCTAAAAGATTGTGACCTGTCATAAACATGTCACCTACACAGTCTAGTATCTTATGCTTGACGAACTCGTCTGCGTAACGCAAACCGTTCGGGTTTAAAACTTTAAATTCATCAAGTACCACTGCGCTATCCATGCTGCCACCTAGTGCTAGGTTGTTCGCATGCATGTATTCAATGTCTTTCATAAAGCCAAAAGTACGCGCACGGCTTATCTCTTCAGTAAAACTTTGTGCCGTAATATCTAAACCAACACGTTGGCGGCTTTCATTGATTGCAGGGTGATCGAAGGCAATTTCGAAATCGATGTGGAATCCGTCGTAAGGTTCTACTTCGGCCCATTTATCACCTTCTTCAATACGTACTTTTTCTTTTATACGAATAAAGCGTTTTGCAACATTTTGCTCTTCAATGCCGCCTTTTTGTAATAAATAAATGAATGGCAATGCACTTCCATCCATTATTGGTACTTCTGAGCTATCAAGTTCAACAATTAAATTGTCGATACCCATTGCCGCAACCGCCGCAATTAAGTGCTCAGTAGTCGATAAGCGAACGCCATCTTTGTTAATTAAACAGGTACACAATTGCGTATCACCAACGGCTTCAGGTGTTGTTTCAAAATCAACAACCGGATCAAGGTCGACACGACGAAATACAATCCCAGTATTTGCGCTCGCAGGTCGGAGAGTTATTGTGACCTTCTCACCTTTATGAAGTCCAATTCCTATGGCTTTGACTACTTGTGCAATCGTACGCTGTTTAATCATAGGTTCGCTCACTTTAGTATATATTACAGTTAGACGGCGGAGTGTAACATGAATACGGTATAACTACAATATTCGTTCACATTTCGCACAAAAATACTGTTTTTTATTAATCTGCTTGTTTACGTAAAAAAGCAGGGATGTCGAAATAATCGCCACCTTCAGACTTATCTGTTTTCTTAGCGCTGCTTGACGACGTATTCGCTGAAGAACTTGAAGAGCTCGTCGATGTGCTTTGCTCTTTTGATTCTGTTTGCGTTGTCGTTGCAGGCTCTTCTGTACTTGCGCCTTGGCTTGCAAAGCTAGGAACATACATGCTGCTGTTTGTTTGCGTGCTTGAACTGGCTACATCAGAACCTGATGCTTTTTTAAAGCCGTTATCTACAATACCAAACTGTGGACGACGATCGCCGCCTAAGCCAGTTGCAACAACCGTTACACGTAGCTCATCTGTCATTTCAGGGTCGATTACCGCACCCACAACTACCGTTGCATTTTCAGACGCTAGCGCCTTAACGTGATTACCTACGATTTCAAATTCTTCAATCGCGATATCCATGCCGGCAGTAATATTGACCAAGATACCTTTAGCACCGGTTAAATCAACGTCTTCTAGTAATGGGCTTGAAATAGCCGCTTCTGCTGCTTCTTGTGCACGATCAGGACCCGAGGCAGATGCAGTCCCCATCATGGCTGTACCCATTGCAGACATAACAGTACGTACGTCGGCGAAATCCACGTTAATTAGACCCGAGCGTGTGATTAGCTCAGCAATACCCTGTACCGCACCAAATAATACGTCATTTGCTTTAGCAAACGCATCCAGTAAAGTTGTTCCTTTACCTAATACTTTTAGTAATTTGTTATTTGGAATAGTAATTAACGAGTCCACGATTTCAGACAATTCGCTAATCCCCTGCTCTGCAGCAGCGGCACGTTTTTTACCTTCAAAATCAAATGGACGCGTTACTACTGCCACGGTTAGAATACCCAGCTCTTTAGCAATTTTAGCCACGACTGGCGCAGCACCGGTTCCTGTACCGCCGCCCATACCTGCCGCTATAAATACCATATCGGCGCCTTCAAGGCTGGCACGGATGGTTTCGGCGTCTTCTTCAGCCGACTGACGGCCTACTTCAGGGTTTGCACCCGCACCTAACCCAGAGGTTATTTGCGTACCTAATTGTACCGTTACATCTGCGGCTGAATTACGTAATGCTTGTGCATCCGTATTCGCTGCAATAAAACGAACGCCTTCTATTTGTTGTTTTACCATGTGCTCAACTGCGTTACCGCCGCCGCCACCAACACCGATTACTTTTATTACAGCTTCTTCGCTGTGTTGTTCCATTATATCAAACATATTTACTCTCCGACTTGAGTACTAAAACTCGCCTTGAAACCATTTTGTGATGCGGTTCCACCAATTATTATTATCATCCGCTTTCGACTTTTGTGCATTCATCGACTGCATAGTACGCCCGTATTGTAACAAACCTACAGCGGTTGCGTACGATGGATCATCAACATAATCAGTTAAACCTACTACACCAATTGGTTTACCTATTCTTACTGGCATCTGAAAAATATCTTCAGCCACTTCCATTGCGCCAGTCATTTTAGCAGTTCCGCCAGTAATGACGAGACCTGCTGCAATTTGGTCTTCTAATCCTGAACGACGAATTTCTTCCATCGCCAGTTCAAATAATTCTCTAAAACGTGGCTCAACCACTTCTGATAACGTGTGCCTAGACATCAGTCTTGCTGGCCGCCCACCTACGCTTGGCACTTCAATCGTATCTTCGCTGCTCGCCATTTGGCTACTTGCACAGGCATATTGTACTTTGAGTGACTCAGCATGTGATATAGGTGTACGAAATATTTTTGCAATATCACCGGTTACTTGGTTACCTGCCACCGGAATAACCGCCGAATGACGCAGCGCACCATTAATATAAATAGTGATATCCATAGTACCACCACCAATATCAAGCACCGCAACACCTAACTCTTTTTCGTCATCCGTCAGTACGGAATAACACGAAGCAAGCGCTGTGAATATAAGTTGGTCAACTTCAAGCCCGCAACGTTCAACACATTTTTCTATATTTTTAGCCATGTCGTTGGAGCAGGTAATAATGTGCGCGCGTGCTTCCATGCGCACACCGCTCATGCCGAGTGGGTTTTTAATCCCCTCTTGCATATCAATGCTGTACTCTTGCGGCAAAGCATGCAACATTTTGCGTTCAGCTGAAATTGGCACTGAACGAGCAATGTGTATTACATTTTCAATGTCTTCATCGGTTACTTCGGTGTTATTAATAGCCACAACACCGCTTTCGTTCTGACACTGAATATGCTTGCCAGAAATACCCAAATAAACCGAGCTAATACGACAATCAGCCATCAATTCGGCTTCATCTATAGCGCGGCGAATAGACTCAGACACTAAATTTAAATCGTTAACACCGCCTTTATCCATTCCATGAGATACTTGGCTCCCCACGCCAACAATGCTGAGCTTGTTATCTGTGGTGATTTCACCTACCGTGGCCACTACTTTAGAAGTGCCAACGTCTAATCCAATCACTAGGTTTCTTTCTGCTGACTTAGTCATGCCTTACTCTTTATTATAATTGCTGTTCTTGCAGTGGCTTATAGCTCACTGCAAGGCCGGTATCGTAGCGTAAATCAATTGCATCTATCTGTGCATCAGCACGTTTTTCTATACGTGAATAAACGTCTATAAAACGTTGTACACGTTTGGCTTTATCTTTGCGTCCTAAATTTAAACGCACACCGTTATCTAACCAAAGTTGCCACGAAAACCGCTCAGATAGCGCAAGGCTAGTGAGCGTTAATGCATTGACTTTGAGCATTTCATCAAACTGTTTAAACGCTACCCATGCTTCTTTTTCACTACCCTCTGGCCCATATAGTTGGGGTAAAGTGCCACTTAATTTATCACTTTTTGCTTCAAACGCGTCACCGCTTTGATTAATCAGTAAGTCACTATTCCAGTGAGCAACCGCTTGATGTTCTACCACGTAAACTTGAATGGTATCAGGCCATTGCTTTCTTACCGATACCGTTGCAACCCAAGGCAGCTCTTGTACTAAATGCTGAACTTGCTTTACGTTTAGCTCAAAAAAACTGCTTAAATCTGCTTTTTTTATTGCCGCTGTTATTGCTTTTTCATCGGTGTACTTAGGGTTCCCCAGCACCGTTAAATGCTTAATTTGTGCATCTTTATTTTCAACTAACCAGTGCGAAACCCCACTGGTTATTTCAATTAACCCTATCACCACGGCTAGAAAAAAACTCACTCCAAAAATCAGCGACCAGTTAAGTTGCTGTTTTAGTTGCTGCGCTTTCTCTAAAAAGGGATGCATATTAAAGGGTTTGCTCCAAAATGCGAACAACTAATTGCTCAAAACTTGCCCCGTTGGCTTTTGCTGCCATTGGCACCAATGATTTTTCAGTCATGCCTGGTACGGTATTCACTTCTAGTAAGTAAAAGTGTCCTTGTTCATCTTGCATCGCATCGACTCGCCCCCAGCCACTTGCCCCCACTAAATCAAACGCATCAAGCGCCATCGCTTGTAATTTTTGAGTATCCAATGGTGATAAATCAGCAGGGCAATGATATTGCGTACTACTTGACTGATATTTAGCTTGGTAGTCATAAAACCCATTTGGGGTGCTCATTTCAATCACAGGTTGTACTTCATCACCTAATACCGTAATGGTAAATTCGCGACCCGTGATCCACTGCTCTACCAATACTTGGCTGTCGAACTTAAATGCATTAGTGAGCGCATCTTCAAGTTCTTCTGCAGAGCTTGCTTGTGCCATACCGATACTGGAGCCCTCGTGCGATGGCTTAACCATTACCTTTTTAAATTGCGCCATAATGGCATTGGCATCAAAGCCTTTTTTAGCATCAACCACGGCATAAGGTGCGGTGCTTAAGCCTGCCGATTTAAACAAATGCTTACAACGAATTTTATCCATTGCCAGTGCCGAACCCAGAACATTACTGCCGGTATACGGCAGGTTCATAAATTCTAGAGCACCTTGTACCGTGCCGTCTTCACCACCACGACCATGCAAAGCAATAAAAACGCGATCAACGTTTAACGACTTTAATTCCCATAACGAACGATTTTGTGGATCAAACGCTATCGCATCAATGCCAGCGTCTAACAGCGCATTTAATACCGCTTGACCAGATTTTAATGACACGTCACGCTCTGCTGAATTTCCACCTAGCAGCACCGCTACTTTACCAAACTGGGAATTTACCTGTGTCATACTTCACCTTGCTTTAATTGTTCTATCGACATATTCGTGGCTGCTAAATTTTTAACGAGCTGACCTATGTTACCCGCACCTTGTGTGAGCACTAAGTCGTTATTTTGTAGGCAGTTGGCAAGTACGCCCGCAAGCTCTGAGCTTGAGGCTACATGTAATGGCTCTTTGCCACGCTGGCGCAAACTACGGCATAAACTTTTACTATCAGCGCCAACAATCGGCTCTTCGCCTGCACTGTAAACATCGAGTAATAAAAGCTGATCAACCTCAGCCAATACCTTAACAAAATCTTCGTATAAATCGCGAGTACGCGTATAACGGTGCGGCTGATACACCATCACTAAACGCTTATCAGGCCAGCCTTCTCGTGCTGCGGTGATAGTAGCGGCCACTTCTGACGGATGATGACCATAGTCATCAACAAGCATCACGCTACCGCGTTCATTTTCAAATTCACCGTAGTGCTGAAAACGACGGCCAATACCTTCAAAAGTATCTAAAGCCGCTAAAATTGCATGATTCGCAATATTTTGATCTTTAGCCACGGCAATCGCTGCGGTTGCATTAAGGGCATTATGTTTACCCGGCATATTCAGCTTGGCGGTTAAACTCTCACCTTGTTTATTAGTCACCGTAAATTGGCATGTGTTCGCTGTTTGGCTAAAGTCACTCATTCGATAATCAGCCTCGTGTGACTCACCGTAAGTGATCACCGGACGACCAAAACGGGGGATCAATTCAGCAGCAACGTCTGAATCAATACACACCACCGCTAACCCGTAAAACGGCAGATTATGAATGAATTCAACATAAGTATCTTTCATTTTTTCTAAACTACCGCCGTAGGTTTCCATGTGATCTTCTTCAATATTAGTGATCACCGACACCATAGGCTGTAAATGCAAAAATGAGGCATCGCTTTCATCTGCTTCGGCGATTAAAAAGTCACTTTTACCTACCTTAGCATTGCTGCCAGCGCTGTTAAGCAAACCACCAATTATAAAGGTTGGATCGAGTTCGGCTTGTGCATAAATGCTGGCAATTAAGCTGGTTGTGGTCGTTTTACCATGGGTGCCCGCAATGGCGATACCGTGGCGAAAGCGCATCAGTTCAGCTAACATTTCTGCACGGCGAACCACCGGGATACGCGCAGCTTGCGCGGCTTGAATTTCAGGATTTGTTTTATCTATTGCACTTGAAACCACCACCACATTGGCGTCTTTTACGTTATTTTCATGATGACCAATAAATACTTCAGCACCGGCTTTAATTAAACGCTCAGTCATTGCGCTGTGAGCTATATCTGAACCAGTAATACGGTAACCTTCAAAAGCAAGTACTTCTGCAATGCCGCCCATGCCTGCACCGCCTATTCCTACAAAGTGAATAGTTTCAATGCGGCGCATCGCTGGGCGTGTATATTTTTCTTTTGCTAATGTCTGTTTCACTTATGTTCTCTTATTTGTTACTTGCTCACAGTGCATCGCTACGCTTGCTGTGGCATCTAAAATAGCTTGCTGTTTTGCTTTGCCAGCCATTTTAGTTATTAATAAAGGTTCGGCTAAATAGGGGCTTAAAAGTTCAACAATACTGCGCTGATTAAATTGCCCCTGTGGCATTAATAACGCCCCCTCTGCCATTACTAAATACTGTGCATTGGCTGTTTGATGATCATCAACTGCGTGTGGAAACGGCACAAATACCGCCATTTTACCCGCTGCGGCAATTTCACTTACCGTAAGCGCACCCGCACGACAAATCACAATATCTGCCCAGCTATAAGCGGTATCCATATCATCAATAAATTCAGCAACGGTCACTTGCTCATTGCCCATTTGTTGCTGCTGGTAACTTTCACTTACACTAGCAAGGTGCCCTTTACCGGTTTGATGCCAAATATTAATAGCACTGGTGTCATTTAAGCGCTTAAATGCTTCAGGTAGTGTTTGGTTGAGCACTTGCGCACCTAACGAACCACCCACCACTAATATATTTATAGGGCTGGTTACTTCGCGCTCAGTAATATCAATCACGCTCTGGCGTACAGGGTTACCTACCAGCTCTGCTTTGCCATTGGCAAAAGCACTGGGAAAAGCCGCTAACACGCGATTAGCACATTTAGCCAACCACCTATTACTCATACCAGCTACGGCGTTTTGCTCATGAATTATCAAAGGGATACCCAGGCTTTTTGCCGCAATACCTGTTGGGCCAGTTACATACCCCCCCATTGCTAAAACGACGTCAGGGCGTTGTTGTTTTAATACCTTACGCGCTTGCAATATTGCATTAATAACCATGAATGGCGCTTTAATAAGGCGTTTTAAACCATTCCCTCGCACGCCTTTTACATCAATAAAATCAATTTCTATGTTGTGCTTGGGCACGACACTGGCTTCCATTCTATCTGGGGTGCCTATCCAGCTAACTTGCCAACCTTGCTGTTTGAGATAATCAGCAACGGCAATCCCTGGAAAAATATGTCCACCTGTGCCCCCTGCTACAACGACTATTTTTTTACTCATCGCTTAGCTCCACCTGACGTGGCTTGTTTCGTTGCCATCTTAGTCTCAAAATCTACACGTAATAAAATACCGGTTGCTATGGTCATCATTAATAAACTTGAGCCACCATAAGAAATAAACGGCAAGGTTAATCCTTTGGTTGGTAAAATACCGGCACTGGCGCCCACATTCACCATAGTTTGAAACGCAAACCAAATACCAATTGCTAAGGCTAAGTAGCCTTCATATTCTTTGCCGTTTTTAAGCGCGTTTTGGCCAATGAGTAAAGCTCTAAATACTAAAGTACCGAGTACCATTAAAATGCTAAGCACTCCCATAAAACCTAACTCTTCAGCAATAACAGCAAAAATAAAGTCGGTGTGCGCTTCTGGTAAATATTGTAATTTTTGTACGCTGTTTCCTAGGCCTTGGCCAAACCAATCACCTTGACTATAAGCCATTAGTGATTGCACTAATTGATAGCCTTTGCCAAAAGGGTCATCCCAAGGTTCTAAAAAGCCAACAACACGCGCCATACGATATGGCTCTAACACAATAAGCCCAACCACTAGCGCAATACCGGTTAAAATAAGTGCAAAAAACTGCCAAAGCTTGGCACCGGCTAAAAACAACAAACCAACCGTAGTAACAAACATCACCACCACAGTCCCTAAATCGGGCTGCATTAAAATAAGTGCTGCATAAACTGCAAATACCGCTATGGGTTTAGCAAAGCCTTTTATGTTTTCTTGAACTTCATTACGCTTACGTACTAAGTAGCCTGCGATATAACTAAAAAAGAACAACTTAGCGAGCTCTGAGGCTTGAATATTAAACGGTCCTACGGGTATCCAGCGGGTTGAACCATTGACTTCACGTCCTACAATGAGTACCACTAATAACAGTACTAAACCGATTAGTAATAAATAGGGGTTAGCTTTTTTCCACCACGACATAGGTACTTGAGTACTAATGCAAAATAAACAAAACGAGAGCCCTAAAAAAATGCCATGGCGGATAGTAAAATGATAAATATTACCAAACAGTCTATCGGCTGTCGGCATTGAGGCACTGGTTACCATTACAAAGCCCACACCAATCAGCATTAGCATGCAATAAAGCAGTGGCACATCATAAAGCTGCGCTGAAGGTTTAGGGGTGAGAGCCTCTTTAATATCCGCAAAAGCAATCATGACTGCCCCTGCAATACACATTGCACAAAATCATCGCCGCGTTGCATATAATTGTTATACATATCAATGCTGGCACAGGCAGGTGCGAGTAAAACGGTATCGCCCGATTTACTTAATTGCTTTGCAAGCGTCACAGCCTCAGACATATTATTGGTTAAATGACCTTTAGCACTGAGTGCCACTAAATCTTTGGCATCTTTACCAAAACAAATCAGCGCTTTTACATGCTTTTCAATATAAGGCTTTAGCACCTCTAAATCAGCACCTTTAGCATCACCACCAGCAATAACCACTAAGTTTTGTTGTTCACCCGCTAAACTATCTATTGCCGCCACTGTTGCGCCTACGTTGGTAGCTTTAGAGTCGTTAAAGTATTTAACGCCATTAAACTCACCCACAAACTGACAACGGTGCGCTAAGCCATTAAATTGAGCTAATGCGGTTTTGTAGTGCGCCTTAGTAATTGTAAATGGGCTGAGTAATGCCATCACTGCCAAGGTATTTAAATAGTTATGCTTACCCACAACGGCTAAAGCACTTACTGGTAAATAAGCTTCGTCCTTTACCATAAAGTGCGCTTCGCTATTGTGCTGTGCTAAGTGGTAATCGCCTTGTGTTTCACCAAAGCTCAGTTGTGGTGTTAACGTGCGACTCACAGGGTGTGTTTGCTTATCGTCAGCATTAATCACTACGTGTTCAGCACCGTTATAAATACTTAGTTTTGAGTCTATATAGGCTTGGTAACTATCATAACGATCGAGATGATCTTCTGAAATATTAAGCACGGTTGCACTGGTGGTTTTTAGGCTGCGTGTGGTATCAAGCTGAAAACTTGATAGCTCCAATACAAATACATCAAAGTCACCGTAAAGTAAATCCAGTACCGCTGTGCCAATGTTGCCACCGAGTGCCACTTTATAACCTGCGGTTTTTAATACTTCGTAGGCAAGTGTCACTACCGTTGATTTACCATTAGAGCCGGTTACAGCAACGACTGGTTTGCTATTAATGCGCGCAAATAACTCAACATCACCAATCACTTCAACGCCTGCGTTAATTGCCTTAACAATTGCTGGTGTTTTTAAGCTTAGCCCGGGACTAATAATAATCATATCGCAAGCACTGAGCGCCGCATTTTCTAAGTCACCAAAGTGAGTTTTTAATTGAGGTGCGTGCTGATTGAGCCAATCAACACCTGGCGGATTCTCTCTGCTATCGACCACATAAGGCTGTATTGATTGAGATAATAAAAAACGCACAATGCCCAGACCGGTTACACCGAGTCCGAGCACTGTTATGTGTTTATTTTTTATCTCGTTTAAATACTGCATTTATCTGATCTTTAATGTCGCAAGGCCAGCGAGTACCAGCACAATAGAAATTATCCAAAAGCGCACAATAACGCGTGGCTCCGGCCAACCTTTAAGTTCGTAATGGTGATGAATAGGCGCCATTCTAAAAATGCGTTGCCCACGTAATTTGTAAGAGCCAACTTGTAAAATTACCGATAGCGCTTCCATTACAAACACGCCCCCCATAATAATCAGTAACAGCTCTTGGCGAACAAGTACGGCAATAATCCCCAATGCACCACCCAGTGCTAATGAGCCTACATCGCCCATAAATACTTGCGCCGGATACGTGTTAAACCATAAAAAACCTAACCCAGCCCCTACAATAGCGGTACACACCACAACCAACTCACTCGCCAGTGGTAAATGCGGAATATGTAAATAAGCCGAAAAATTAATATTACCCGTTAAGTAAGCAATAATAGCCAGCGCTGCAGCCACTAAAATAGTAGGTACAATGGCTAAACCGTCTAGACCGTCGGTTAAATTAACCGCGTTTGACGTGCCCACCAACGCAAAGTAGGTGATCACGATATAAAACAGCCCCAGCTGTGGCAGTACATCTTTAAAAAATGGCACTACCAGTGACGTTTCAGTTGCTTGTGTGCTGCTCATGTAAAGCGCAGTGGCTACAACCAGTGCAATTACCGATTGCCAAAAGTATTTCCACTTTGCAATAAGTCCTTTTGGATCTTTGCGGATCACCTTACGGTAATCATCAATAAAGCCCACAATACCTAATGAGCCAATTACAAATAAAGTGGCCCATACGTATTTATTAGACAAGTCTGCCCATAATAATGTGCTGGTAAAAATAGCCCCTAAAATAAGTAAGCCACCCATGGTCGGTGTACCCGATTTAGATAGGTGCGATTGCGGACCATCATCACGTACTGTTTGCCCTATTTGCATGCGTTGCAGCGCACGAATTAACTTAGGACCAAAATACAACGACATCATCAATGCAGTTAAAATACCTAAAATGGCACGCAGGGTTAAATACGAAAAAACATTAAAGCCACTATAATATTGAGTTAAATACTCAGCCAGCCAAACTAACATGATGATACTCCATTGATGGCTTGTTGCTGGCCATTAACTAAATCGGTTACTAAAAGCTCCATGCGAGAACTGCGTGATCCTTTCACGACAAGGGTAATTTTTTTATCTACTTTGCTAATGCTGTTTTGAATTTGCTGCAGCATTTGCTCACGATTAGAGAAATGGCGATTTGGCAGCCCAAATACATCACTGGCACATTTACTTAATACTCCGAGTGTAAATAACTCATCAATGCCTTGCGCTAATGCGTATTCACCGACTTCTTGATGATATTTACGTGCATCTTCACCAAGTTCACCCATATCACCGAGTGCCAAAATACGATGACCTTGAATATCACTAAGTAAATCAATCGCAGCTTTCACCGACTTTACGTTGGCATTGTATGTATCATCAATAATAGTGAGTGAATCACTGGCTTCAATTAGGTTAACCCGTCCTTTAACTTCACCCATGGTCGCTAACGCGCTGGCAATTTCCTCAAGTGACACGTCAAACTCACTGGTTAACGCCGCAGCAATAAGCGCGTTACTAATATTATGTTTACCTGGCAGTGCTAACTTAACCGGCACACTGTGTTGCTTGGTGCACAAAGTAAAGCTTGCGCGAGCTTGTGCATCTAGGCTGATGTCTTCAGCCCAAATATCGAGCTTTTCACTACTCGAAAAACATTTAATATTGCGCGTTGCTAACTTATCAAGCCAATATTGACTAAAGTCACTATCGCAATTGACGATGGCGATGCCATCCTCTTTTAATCCGTCGTAAATTTCGCCTTTTGCTTGTGCCACACCCTGCAGGCTACCAAAGCCTTCCAAGTGGGCAGCAGCAACATTACACACCACAGCTACATCCGGTTTGGTCATCGCGGTGGTGTACGCAATTTCACCTATGTGGTTAGCGCCTAATTCAATAACCGCAAAGCGATGTTGTGGCTCTAATCTGAGTAAAGTTAACGGTACGCCAATGTCGTTATTAAAATTACCTTTAGTGGCTAATACATCCCCTTTACTTGATAAAATAGCGGCACACATTTCTTTAACTGTGGTTTTACCTACGCTGCCAGTAATAGCGATAGTTTTAGGTGCAACTTGCGCCATCACTGCTGTACCAATTGTGCCTAATGCAATACGGGTATCGGCAACTACAAATTGAGCAATATCGGTATCAACAGCGTGATCGACAATCACGCCTATAGCGCCTTTTTGTTTTGCCTGTTCAATAAATTTATGGCCATCAAAATTTGGGCCCTTAAGCGCCAAAAACACTTCACCATCACACAAAGTACGGGTATCGGTGTTTATATTTATCACCTTGCGATTATCACCTTGATAATCGGTTGCTAGCACATTAGCTAGCCAATCAAAATCCATTGGGATCATGCTTGAGACCCTCTTACTGCTTTTTTTAATTGTTGTTGTACAAATTGGCGGTCGCAAAAATCGATGCGTGTATCGCCTATAATTTGATAGTCTTCATGCCCTTTACCGGCAATTAAAATAACCTCACCGGCTTTTGCGTTATCTATAGCAAATTGTATCGCGGCACCGCGTTCGGCCTCTAAATGAGCGTTTTCTGGATGCTCTAATCCCGCAGCTACATCATTAATAATGTCATTAGGGTCTTCAGAGCGTGGGTTATCACTGGTAATGATCACTTTGTCTGCAAACTGCTCAGCAGCTTGTGCCATTAGTACACGCTTTCCTTTATCTCTGTCGCCGCCACAACCAAACACACAACTCACGCCACCTGGTACATGTTGCTGCAGCGCTTGTAAGGCTAAAGCCAACGCATCTGGCGTATGCGCGTAATCAACAACGCAAGTAGGCATACTTGGCGCTGTAAATGCTTGCATCCTACCGGCTACCGGCTGTAAATACTCACATCCTGCTACTAACTGTGTTAATGGATAGCCTAGCGCTAATAGCGTTGCTAACGCAGCCGTTAGATTATAAAGGTTAAATTCACCAAACAGCGGTGATTTTATGGCAACATCACCCCAGCTAGTAGTTAATTGCGCCGAAATACCGGTTGCTGAATACTGAACATCTGAAAAATATACAAACTGTGCATTTTTAGGGGCTAAGTTTTTACGGCCATAACAAATAAGACTATTAAAGCTGTATTTTTCAATCCATTGTTCTGCTTGTCCGTCATCCTGATTAAGAATGACATGATCAGCATCAAAATCACGAAACAGCATCAATTTAGCATCACCATAGCTTTGCATATCGCCATGGTAATCTAAGTGATCGCGCGACAAGTTAGTAAAAACCGCCGCTTTAAAATGGCATTGATCAACACGGTGCTGTACCAAACCATGCGATGACACTTCCATAGCAACCAATTGGTGTTGCTCATTTTTTAAGTCGCTTAAAATACGCTGTAAATCGACTGCTGAAGGCGTAGTATTTTGCAGTGGTGTTAAGTTATCTGGATGGCCGTAGCCTAAAGTGCCAATAATAGCGGCTTGGGTATGACAAAATTGCGCTAAATGAGCAATCATTGCTGTGGTAGTCGATTTACCATTGGTGCCCGTTACGCCAACTAAATCTAAGTGCTTGCTCGGTTGTTGGTAAAATTGACTCGCCAATACAGGCAGTTTCTTATTCAATTCTGAGACTAAATAAAGCGGCTCAAAATCACTTTCAAATTCACACAGTCTGTCGGCAATAATTGCACTAGCACCATTTTCAATTGCTTTACTAATAAAGTGCCCACCATCTAACTGGTGCCCTTTTATCGCCACAAACACATCACCTGGTTTTACATCGCGGCTATCTAAACGCAGCTCGTTTACCATTAAACGTGCTGCATCTATTTCTAAATGTTTTAAAATTGTGTGTAAATCACGCACCATCATCTTTGCCCTTCACGTATGCCACCGAGTCTTTGTCTGGGGCAACGTTTAAAATTCTTAATGAATTAGAGATTATTTCTGCAAACGCTGGACCTGCCGTTGCGCCGCCATAATAAACATCTCCACCGGGCTCGTTGATTAATACCACAACAGCTAATCGCGGGTTACTCGCAGGGGCAACACCCGCAAAATAACCCACATATTCGTCACCATAGCCCCCTGCGGCGGCTTTTTTAGAGGTGCCTGTTTTACCAGCAGCACGGTAACCATCCACTTTAACGCGGCGTGCGGTACCGCCTTCTTCAAATACGCTTTCCATCATATGTACAACGGCTTCAACATCTTCTTGTTGAAAGATACGCTCACCTTCAGGTATAGAATCTTGCTTTAGTACAGTAAGCGGACGATTAACTCCGCCTGCCCCTAACATGGCGTAAAAACGTGCCATTTGCGCGGTACTCACGGCAATATTGTAACCAAACGAGAGCGCTGCAATTTCATGATCTGACCAACGGCGGTTAGGGTAAAATAGGCCACTACTTTCGCCTACCATGCCAGTACCACTATCACTGCCAAACCCCACTTTTTGATACAAGTCCACAAAGTACTCTTTGGGTACTGTTTGGCTTATTTTGGTTACTCCCATATTACTGGAGTATTTTAAAATTTCGCGCAGCGTCATTTCGCCATGATTACGGGTATCTTGTACTAAGCTGCCCCCTAAACGCATCCAGCCTGGGTAGGTATCAACTTTGTCATCCGGTTGGATTGTGCCGTAGTCTAATCCAGCTAAAATGGCTAGAGGCTTAACAGTTGAGCCGGGTTCAAACAAATCGGTAATAGCGCGGTTACGACGTTTATGAGGAGCCGCCCCGCTTAAGTTGTTAGGATTAAATGATGGGCTATTGACCATGGCCAAGACTTCACCGGTTTTAACATCTACTACCATGGCAGAACCTGAGGTCGCTTTATAAGTTAATACCGCTGATTTAACTGCTTTATAGGCAATGGCTTGAATTCGCTGATCAATACTTAGTTGAATGCTTTCAGGCTCTACTCGCTCGCGCTCATCAAGTACTTCAACTTCACGCCCTTGCGCATCTTTGCGAATGGTACGGCGACCTTCTTCACCGGTTAACGCGTTTTCATAAAGCTTTTCTATGCCCTCAATGCCTTTACCGTCAATATTGGTAAACCCAATAACATGCGCACTTACTTCACCAGCAGGGTAATAACGTTTTGATTCATCTAATAAATGAATACCAGGTAGGCGTAAATCACCGATGTAATTAGCCACGGCGGGAGTCACTTGGCGTTTTAAATACACAAAGCGACGAGTAGGATCATCAAGTAATCGCGTGTTAATTTTACTAGGCTCAATGCGCAACACATCAGCCAATTCACGCCAGCGTAAATCATTTTTATAATACAGGGCGGTACGCTTATTTAACTCAGCAACATTTTCACGAAGCGTTTGCTGATCTTCACCGTTTTTGCGTGCTTGCCTAAGTACTTTACTCACCAGTGATTTATGCAGGGCTTTAGGATCCGCATACACGCTTACCACAGGCACACTAACGGCAAGCTCTTTACCGTTACGATCGAAAATCATCCCGCGTTGCACATGCAGTTTTTCAATCCGTACCGTACGTTTATCGCTTTCAGAGCGCGCTTTATCAGGTTCAATTACTTGCAAGTACGCAGCACGCGATACCAAGGTCACAAACACTAAAAAAATCACCGCGCACACTAAAATAAAGCGCCATGCGATTAGGTTATTGACTGGTTTTTTGCCTCGCATTCTCATTGTAATATAATTACCTGCTCATCTTGGCTGGTTGGCCGCTTCATTTCGAGTTGTGACGTTGCCACTTCTTCAATGCGCGCATGTTGTGAATAAAACTCTTCTTCCACTAAAAAATAACGCCATTCTAAATCCAATTCGTCACGCTCTTGGAGCAACGAATCTTGCTCAATTAATTGCGCTCGAGAGAGATGAGTTACTTGCACCACACTCAAGCTTGATGCGAATATCACAACCAACAAGGCCAAGGTGATCTTGTTCGCACCTAGGCCTTTAATTATTTCAAGAAATAAATTGGGTTGGCGATAGCTCGCTTTTTTACTCATCCCAACCTCTGTGCGATCCTTAGCACTGAGCTGCGAGAGCGTGGATTACGCGCCACTTCATCAGCACTTGGTTTAATAGCTTTACCCACTGCTTTTAACGTCAGATTTTTATTTATTTGTGCGTCGGTTAAAGGCAGACCTCTGGGTATCGCTTCTCCCTTACTCTGTTTTTTAATAAATTGTTTAACAATGCGATCTTCTAAAGAATGAAACGAAATAACCACTAAGCGACCACCCGGCTTAAGAACTTTAATCGCCGCTTGTAATGCCGTTTGAATTTCCTCTAACTCGCTATTGATATAAATACGAATAGCCTGAAAAGTCCGCGTTGCAGGATGTTTAAACTTATCTTTCACCGGTACGGCTTCATCGACTAAATCAGCGAGCTGTTTAGTGGTAGTGATTGGCGTGTGTTCACGCACTTCTAAAATTTTGTGCGCAATGCGCTTACCAAATTTTTCTTCACCTAGCTTTTTGATCACATGAGTAATGTCATCTAATTCAGCCTCAGCTAACCACTGCGCTGCGCTGCGACCTGTACTTGGATCCATTCGCATATCAAGCGGGCCATCTTTCATAAAGCTAAAGCCACGCGCTGCGTCATCTAGCTGCGGCGACGACACACCAATATCAAGTAAAATGCCATCAACCTGACCAATAAGATCGTTTTGCTCAGCTACCTCGTATAACTTTGAAAAACGAGAATGAGCAATTGAAAAACGCGGGTCATCAGCAAACTTTTCAGCAGACTTTATCGCTTGTGGATCTTGGTCAATGGCCTGCAAACGACCGCTTTCACCTAAGCGCGCTAATATTTGCCCTGAATGCCCGCCACGTCCAAAGGTACCATCCATGTATATGCCGTCTGGCTTAATTGCAAGTGCATCTATGGTTTCGTCCATTAATACGGATACGTGTTCAAATTGCGCTGTCATTAGCTGTTATTTGCCTTTTATTTTGCTGCTAGAGGGTGAAGTTATCTAAATCGTCATTCGGTTCAAAATCACCGAGCCTTTCAAGCTCAGTGTCTTGGCGCATCTGTTCGTGCCAACGTGCTTCATCCCAAATTTCAAATTTATTCATTAAACCCACCAGCATAATTTTTTTGCCAAGTTCTGCATGTGAGCGCAATGAAGGCGCCAACAAAATTCGACCGTTTTTATCAAGCTGATACTCTGTCGCATTACCTAACAACATACGTTGCATCCGTCGTGCTCTGGGATTCATATTAGATATTTTTGCTAAACGGCTTTCTATTTCTAACCATTCAGCAAGAGGATATAACCAAAGGCAAGGCTCATTGAGTGCAACGGTGCAAATTACCGTTCCCTGATCTTCAGACAATAGCGTATCACGGTACTTAGTCGGTACCGCAAAACGTCCTTTATCATCCAAACTCAGTGAACTTGCGCCACGAAACATAAAAAGCCTATCGTAAATTTATTTTAATCAACTTTTTGATTAACCCGATCCAGTTTGATCCACTAAACACCACTTTTTACCACAGTGCTCCAGTTTAGGGCTTGACAAGCCTTTTTGTCAAGTAAGTCACCCAGCTTTAGCACCCCGCGAAGCCTGAAAAAATAAGGCTCCGATTAAAGCGATTGAATTGTTTAATAAAAAATCTGATCAGCCAGTAAAAAATTTTTTATCGTTTTTTTTATTAGCTTGTTGGCATTATTTGCGTAATGAATAAACAGTGAATAATTACAATTTATTTGAGCCCTGCTGACCTTTGTGAATTAGAGTTTGGTCAAACTAGATGCGGTTTAATCGTGTCGCGAGGTTTGTAACCGAGTGGACAAAGAAAAAATCAATCTCGAATGATCAACACGTCCTAGTTTGTAAAAATTACAAACTGTTGTCGCAATAGTTACAGCTATAAACCCACTCAAAATTCGTAAATAAAATACAATTTATATAAAACAACAGGTTAAAGGCTGGTTTAATCATTGCATCTAAATAATTACTTTTAAAAAACTATTAAGGATTGATTATGGCTACGGCAACGAAGAGCAAAACTCCTATTGATGCAAAACAAGAGATTGAAGCACCGCTAACAGATAAAGCGACATCAGCAGCGCATGACGCAGTTGATGCATTATCAAGTAAAGCGGCGGCGGCAGAAAATGGCGTTCGTAAAGGCGCAAGCAGCTCAGCTGAAACGCTTAATGAAAAGCAGTTAGCCGCTCGTAAGAAACTAGCAGAGTGTTCGTCTAAAACACGTCAACTCGCATCAGAAAACCCATTAGCAACGGCAGGTCTGGCGTTTGCTGCTGGTATGTTAGTTACAGCACTGTTTCGTCGTAAGTAATACTAATGCAAAACCAACACTCAACACCAAGTGAATCACAAGGGACAGATTCGCCATCATCGGCAAAACACGCCGATGACTGGCAAGATCATGTTGTTAAGCTTGCTGATTATGCAGCGCAGCTCAAGGATGATTATTACCAACAAGGAAAGTTAACGCATCAGCTGGCTACAGCTGAGTGGAAGCTGTCGTTAAGATCCTTAGCACTGATCACCATTCTACTAGGATGTTTTGCCAGTGGCTTGGTGTTACTGTGGGTGGGGTTTTTAGGTATTGTAGGCTTTGCCACCTTTGATCTGTTTAGCTCTATCTGGCTGAGCATTGCAGTAGTGATCAGCCTACAAATTTTATGCTTAGTTTGGCTGTGGCGAAATGCCGTTTATCTGAGCAAAAAAATTGGCTTTACTAAAACGCTAAATAGTCTAAGGCAGCTGCTTAAATTATAAGGCACACACTATTATGCTAATCAATTATTTGATCAACTCACCGAACGCTCGCGTGCAACAGCTAGATAAAGAAGTTGTTATGCGATCAGAGCTAAAACGTCAGCATCTTGCAGCTATAAAATACAGAGCAAAACGCTTTGCAGCAACAAAAGTGGGGCTCGCCAGTGCGTTTGCAGCTGGCGCTGTAGTTGAGTCTGCTAAAGGTGATGCTAACACGATAAAAAAATACACTTGGTTATTAAAGCTACTTGCTTAAAAGTCATTCCCGCATCGATTCATCACGACAATGAGCCAAAAAAACCATTTTGATAATCGCTAACAGCCTGGCGAATTTCAGCCTCGGTGGTCATTACAAAAGGTCCCATGTGCGCAATTGGCTGGTTAAGTGGATCGCCTGCTAAAATAAGAACCCCCGCCGCTTTCTTTGCCTGTAATGCAATGTCACTCAATGGTTCTAATATAAGCAACTTACCCGCATTAAACACGTCACCGGTCTGAGATATTAATGAGCCTGTATGAATATAAATCATCACTTTTTGCTGTTTTAAAGCCGGTAAATTAAGCCCTTCACCCGCAGGCAAAGCTACATCGGCTATAGCGCCATTAGCAGCTAAATTTTGTAAGCTTGCAGCCAATTGGTGTGATTCAAATTGCCATGTCCCTGCTAAGGCTTTAAGTGAAACACCTTGTTGATTAGTAAAACTCGGTGCTGGATGCTCTGTGGTATCTTGGTATTGAGGCTCACGCATTTTTTGAGCACTTGGCATATTGAGCCAAATTTGAAAGCCATGTAAGCCTTGTTCAGCATCGGCAAGGGGCATTTCACTGTGCATAACACCGCTACCGGTACTCATCCATTGTACGTCACCTGCACGAATCGCCTTTTTGTTACCCATTTGGTCTTGATGTTCAAACCCGCCTTTTAAAATATAGGTAAAGGTTTCAATACCCCTATGAGGATGAGGAGGAAAACCACCAATATAATCACTTGCATCGTCAGATTTAAGCTCATCTATCATTAAAAATGGATCTAAATATTTACCATCAAATCCGGGAATACGACGAATATTAACACCATCCCCATCTTGGGTAGCATAAGCAGTTAGTACTTTGGTTATTTTCATTTTTTGCCTAAAATAGGTTAAGTAAAAGTATAAAATATTAATTTATAATTACAACTAGACCCGAAAATTAATTAATAAATTTCAGTTATATACAATAAAAGTAAATTTAATATTTGCGATATAATTTTAGTACATTAAAGGTTATTTATAGTATAATTATTGGCCATAGCTTCACCCCATACTTATTTGGATACGATTATTTTTACTGCATCATTAAAACATCAGCTTTATCGCCTACTTATGCTAATTTGCATGCCTGGGATCGCTGTGATCTTAATTACCTTATGGTTTAGTCGCGATGCAGCACTTAAAGAAAGTGAAAAAAAAGTAATGCATATTGCTGATCATTTAGTTTTACAGCAAAAAAATATTATCGATGACGTACAACGCCTGACCCTATTCTTAGCAAACAAGCACATAAATATTACCAAAATGTCGGTCAATTGCCCGCCTTACTTTTTAGACTTACAAACATTGTATAGCAACATTGCAAATGTGAGTGTTTATGATCGACAAGGCAATATTATGTGTGCAACCAATGGCAATAACCAAAATATAAATATTAGCGATCGTCAATACTTTCAACATGCCCTCACAACTAAAGCGCTTTCAATTGGCTCTTATCAAATTGGTAGAAGTATTAATGCGCCCAGTCTGAGTTTTGCTTCGCCAATATCAGATGAAAATGGCGAAATTACAGGTATGTTAGTTGCCGCAATTGCTTTGCAATGGTGGAATTCAGCGCTTAATAATTTAAATCTGCCCAATAATTCACGCGCAGTGATTACTGATTCTAACGGCCTAATTTTGGCTAATTTTCCTTTTTCAGCCGATCGATTAGGTAAAAAAATAACGAATGAAGACCTTGATCATAGCCAACAGGCCGGAATAATTTACAGAGGGAATGATGGAGCGAGCCGAATTTACAATCACACAACGCTTTATAAAGATACTAGCGGTAATCAACTATCAATTTACATTACTCAGCCAGTTGATAAAGCGATTGAGCAGATAGATATTAACTTTGTAAAAATGGTTTTAGGGTTTTTAATTACTATTCTTCTTTTAGCTGTAATGGCCAGACGACTAATCAATAAAAGTATTTTAAATCCGGTTAAAAGTTTAACGCAGGCGGTTAACCGCTTAGCGGCCGGTAATATGCCTCATGACGATGAGCAGCCCAATAGTCCTGAGCTAAATAGACTTTACCATCGTTTTAAATACATGGCCGAAACTCGCTTAATGGCTGAAGCATGCCTTAAACATAAGCATGACGAGCTCAATAGCTTACTTAATGCATTACCCGATGCTTTTTTACGCGTAGATGTCAATGGCAATATTCTTGATACCGGTGGACATATTAAATCGTTAAATTATAGCCATTCAACACCCCCTAAAAAATTATCGTGTTTATTCTCCGATGCTAATTTAAAACAAGTGCAAGGGTACTTAATACCCCTGAACGCCCCTGTCACTGTTGAGCTTGAACAAAAACAAGACAATCAGTTTTATGAAGCTAAAATTAGCCCAATGAAAAAAGCCGATGAGTTTATTATCGTTATTAGTAACATCACGCAACGAAAGCAAAATCAAGAATCGTTGCATTTAGCGTCATTAGTTTACAACAACAGCAGTGAAGGCATGGCAATCACGGATGAAAATGGGGTTATTTATGATGTGAACCCTGCGTTTTGTGAAACAACTTTGTATTCTCGAAGAGAAGCTCTCAATCAAACTATTAGTATTTTATCATCGGGTAAACACGATAAGCAGTTTTATAATTACATGTGGCAATCGCTCAATAAAACAGGGCGTTGGCAAGGTGAAATAACCAATCGTCGTAAAAATGGCGAGCTGTATGTTGAATGGTTAACCATCGATACTATTTACGATAAAAATAAAGCCCCGATTAGTCGTATTGCTATTTTTACCGACCTAACCGAGAAAAAACAAGCAGATGAATTAATTTGGCGACAAGCGCATTTTGATCATTTAACCGACTTGCCTAATCGATTAGAGCTAAAAGAGCGATTAAACCAACGATTCGAAAACCTGTTCAGTGAAGATCAAAAACTGGTCATTATGCTATTAGATATTGATCATTTTAAAGATATTAACGACACATTGGGCCACCATTTCGGCGATAGATTACTTAAGTTAGTATCTGAGCGAATTGTAAAAACGGCCAAAGAGGCTGACTTTGTAGCACGAATTGGCGGAGACGAGTTTGTTGTTGTGTTTAGTGATTTACATGGCAGCGAAAACATCGAGCAAATGGCAAAATCACTTTTGCTTAGCCTTGCCTCCACTATTTTTATTGAAGATGAAAAAGTGTATATCAGTGCCAGTATTGGTATTGCCTGCGCGCCAGATGATGGCCAAAATCCAGAGCAATTACTTAAAGCCGCTGACCAAGCTATGTATAAAGCAAAAAATAGCGGTCGCAATGGCTTTGAATTTTTCTCACATGATATGCGTAAAGATGCAAACGCAAGAATGCAACTACTCAAAGAGCTTCGCTCAGCTATAGAGCTAGAACAGTTTGAATTGTATTACCAGCCTATCGTATCGCTTGATGATTTACACATTCACAAAGCTGAGGGGCTTATTCGTTGGCAACACCCAGAAAAAGGCCTGATCAGCCCTGCTGACTTTATTCCTCTTGCTGAAGAAACCAGACAAATAAATGCGCTAGGTCAATTTGTATTTGCTGAGGCACTACAAACACTTAATAATATTAAAAAACACATTCAAGATGAATTTCAAATAAGCATTAACGTTTCACCAGTGCAATTGGCAACCGTCGATAGCGGCATAGACGAATGGTACGATATGCTAGCTACGGCAAATATACCAGCCTCAGCGATTGTGGCCGAAATTACTGAAGGCTTAATGGTTAATCCTGAAGAGCTGACCCAAAGCCGCCTAAAAGCCTTGGTTAAATCAGGTATGCAATTGGCCCTTGATGACTTTGGCACCGGTTACTCATCGCTTGCTTACTTGCAAGAAATGGATACCGACTACCTAAAAATAGATAAACGCTTTGTTGATAATATTCAAAAAGGCAGTCAAGAGCTGGCTTTGTGTGAAGCAATTATCATGATGGCTCATCAGCTTGGTTTAAAAGTGATTGCCGAAGGCATAGAAACAAAATTACAAATGGATTTATTACTTGAGGCCGGTTGTGATTATGGTCAAGGCTATTTGTTTTCAAAGCCGCTGCACAAAGCCTCGTTTATGCAGCTGATAACAACAAATCAAGCAATTAGTTTAAAATAAAAGTCATTTAGCCCTAATACTGGTTATTTTGTGTCGAGGTGGTCTGCTACATACGCACCTCGCTGCCCTCTTTTTTTATCTGGTCCAATGGTGCTGTCTTGAGCAGTTTGCTGCTCTAACGCTGCATTGATTGTGGCTCCTAAAATAATGATATAAGCGCTAATAAATAGCCACATAAGCATAATAACCACCCCACCTAAAGAGCCATATGTTTCGTTGTAACTAGCAAAATGAGATACATAAAATGAAAAGCCAAAAGATGCCACAATCCATAATACAGTGGCGGTGAATGAGCCCACGGTAACCCAGCGCCATTTAGCTGCTTTTCTGTGAGGCGCATAACGATATAAAATTAATAATGCAAAGTTAAAGGTTAGTGCCAGTAATGGCCATGAGATAAGCATGATTAAAAAATCAATACTCTCTTTTATTCCTAACAGGTTAAGCGCTAGCGGTAATATACCTATAATTACCAGTGCTATTACAGCCACCACAATTGCACCTACTGAAAATAATAAACGTACAAGTTGCGCCTTAAAAAATGAACGCTTTTCGTATTCGTGATAACTAATATTACATGCTGTGATCAACGCTTGGCTGCCCTTAGAGCTACTCCAAATAGTGAGCAGTAAAGTAGCCAGCGCACTAAGGCTTAAACTAGTTTGTGACTTTTGCGCAAGACTTGAAACTTGAGATAAAATAATTTCTTGAGTGCTTTGTGGTAATAACGCCATAAACTGACTTAAATACACACTAATATCATTCGGTGATGCAAAATAAGCATACACAGACACCAATGCCGCAATGGCGGGAAAAATAGCCAGTAACGCATAAAATGCCACGCCAGCCGCCACTAAAGATAAATTATCACGGCTCATTTGTTTTACTATTCGCCTTATAATATCCCACCAGCCACTCAGAGGGATATGGTTAGGCTGCTTGGCTCTTTGGCCACGCTTAAAGTCACTCATAGTTAACTCCCTTTTCCTAATTAAGTAGCAAAATGTTTGCCAAAAAAATACTGCTTGGTATTAGACTTGCTGCTATTGTTTAACACAGACCCTAATTACTTCGACCTAACACGGATGACCTCTATGCTCAATGCTTTAATTGCAACACTCGCTAATAACACATCAATTCCAGCAATCGACACCGTTAAACCAAACTCTATTTCTTGGAGCTTTTTAAAAGATCAAAGCGTGCAATTACTACACACATTCATGCAATTACTGCCCACTTTATTATTAGGGATTGTTATTTTGGTGATTAGTTATTTAATTGCCACACCATTATCACGCTTGTTAATAAAGCCTGTTACTTACATGACCAAGAGTAAATTAGTACATCTAGTTGCTAGGCGAGGTATTAGCACCTTAATTATTTTACTCGGGTTTTATCTATTTTTACGCTTGGCAGGACTCACCGAATTCGCGGTCGCAATTATGAGTGGCACCGGATTAATTGGGCTTATTTTAGGCTTTGCCTTTCGGGATATTGCTGAGAACTTTATTGCCAGTTTACTTTTGAGTGTACAGCGTCCATTTAAAATAGATGATGTAATAGAAGTTGATGGCAGAATTGGTATTGTTAAAAAAGTAACTGCACGGGCAACCACTTTAGTTGACTACGATGGTAATCATATTCAAATACCCAATGCGACTGTGTATAAAAATACCATTAAAAACTTAACCGCTAATCCAAAAATGCGCGGTCATTTTTCAATCGGTATTGGCTACGATAATGATATTCGCGACGCACAAAGTCTGGCAATTAGTACAATATCGCAGCAAACCTCTGTGCTTAGCGATCCACCTCCCCAAGTATTGATTGATAACTTAGGCTCCGCCACTATTAACTTTACCGTTTACTTTTGGGTCAACGGCGAACAATACAGCACGGTAAAAGTAGCCTCACAGCTTATGCGAGAGTTAATCAATAGTTTTACGCAACATAATATAAGCATGCCTGACAATGCCAGAGAGCGTATATTGCTCAATAGCCAAGGTGAAGATATTTATCCCATAGCAAGCGAAGCTAAAACAGAGACAACAGAAGAAATTAACGAGCAATCACATATTCAAAAACATAAAACCACAGAGCATGAACACAGTATTGATGATGTAAGTAGTGATACGGATGATATTCGCGAGCAAGCCGATGAATCACGCGACCCAGAGCAAGGTAAAAATATTATATAGAGAGGTTCGAGGTTCGAGGTTCGAGAAATTTAAAAGCCTTGCGGTTAACATTACAAGGTTTTTTTATGCCTGTAGCAGCGGGTTCACCCCGCGTCGTTATTAGGTTTTAGGTATTAAGCCCGTCACCCGTCGCCCGTCACCCGTCGCCCGTCGCCGTCACCCGTCACCCGTCACCCATGAACTTAAACCAAACCTGCGCGGCATAAAGCCCCGCCTTGTATCTCTCTGTAATAGATGATTAGCTATCATTTATTACATCGGAAGTTAGTGAGCTTGTAGCCCCGCCCAGTACTTGATACTGAGCCGTAGATTAAGCCCTAGCTTCCAATTCTCAACAAACTGAATGGTATCCAAGCACTCTTAGATTAAGTTGATGCTGTATGTACAAGGGGAGTAAGTAGAGATGATGTTTATTGGTTTTGATATCAGTAAAGATAAAGTTGATTTATGTTGGCTGAGAGATCCAATCACTAATAAAAAGAAAACAAAAGTATTTAAAAATAACCACCTAGCTTTCAAGGAAATTAAGCAGTGGCTTTTAAGTACAACCAAAACTATAGCTGAGGAAATCGTTATCACGGTAGAGCCAACCGGTGTTTACCATGAGCCGTTAATGTACTTTTTATACCAGCAAGGATTCAATATTATTCTCGCTAACCCTAGCAAAGCAAAAAAATATGCTGAGGCTCTAAATGTTGTTCATAAAACAGATAGGTCAGATGCGATAATGCTTGCAAGCTACGGTTATGCTAAGCAATCAACCGTTAACTTCTGGCAACCTGAAGCAAAGGAAATTAGAGAGCTTAAATCCTTACTGCGTCGACTTGATGCATTGGAGTCCAATAAACAACGAGAGCAGAATCGATTAGAAGCAAGTGAGTTTAATGCGACATCTGAGCGAGTCACTCAATCATTAAAAGAAACGATTAACTTTCTAGATGATGAGATAAAAAAACTTAAGTCAGATATTGATAGTCACATAAATAGCTTTCCTGACTTAAAGAAGAATAGAACGTTACTAGAAACAATCCCCGGTATTGGGCCTGTTATGTCTCGGGAGCTGACGTATATATTCGCCGCTAAAAATTTCAGCAGAGCTAAGCAAGCTGCTGCCTACTGTGGCTTAATACCGCGGCTGCATGAGTCTGGGAAAATGAAGGGCCATACAACTATGAGCAAGCTAGGGCCCTCAAAAATAAGAAGTAAACTTTATATGGCAGCAGTAGTCGCTGGGCAGTGGAATTATAAGATACAACAGCAAAAAATAGCCTTGCTGAATAATGGCAAAACGTCGATGCAAATCATTGGCGCCAATATGCGTAAACTCATTCATATATGTTTTGGTGTAATAAAAAATCAAGAAGCGTTTAAGCTCCAAGAAAGTTAAATACGATCTTGAAGCCTATAAAGAGAGATGGTATCTACGTTCAATAAAAACACCGTGCTCAGGCCTGCTCTTCACTTTTGATCAGACGCGGGGTAAACCCGCTGCTACACCAATCAACCTTAACCCGCCTCTCGCAGCCCGTCGCCCGCTGCCGTGAACCCAAAACACCGTGCTTGGCTTAATCTCTACCTAATACCTTTGTCTTTAACCAGACGCGGGATAAACCCGCTGCTACACCAATCAACCTTAACCCGCCTCTCGCAGCCCGTCGCCCGCTGCCGTGAACCCAAACACCGTGCTTGGCTTAATCTCTACCTAAAACCTAGCACCTAGAACCTAGCACCTTTGTCTTTACCAGACGCGGGGTAAACCCGCTGCTACATCAATCAATCTTACCCCGCTTCTCGCAACTCGTCGCCCGCTGCCGTGAACCCAAACACCGTGCTTGGCTTAATCTCTACCTAAAACCTAAAACCTTGAACCTTGAACCTTGAACCTTTGTCTTTAACCAGACGCGGGATAAACCCGCTGCTACACCAGTCAACCTTAACCCGCCTCTCGCAGCCCGTCACCCGCTGCCGTGAACCCAAACACCGTGCTTGGCTTAATCTCTACCTAAAACCTAGAACCTATAACCTAAAACCTTGAACCTTGAACCTTGAACCTTGAACCTTTGTCTTTAACCAGACGCGGGATAACCCCGCTGCTACACCAGTCAATCTTAACCCGCTTCTCGCAACCCGCAACCCGTCACCCGCCGCTCGCTGACGGCTGACGGCATATTCCAAACACAAAAAAGCCCGCAGCGTTAACTGCGAGCTTTTTTATTGAATGAGTGAGTCAGCCGGTAAGCCGGGTTCTGTCCTTTCCGAAGAAAGTGATAATCATTCGTCTAGGCCATAAATCGCTCTATGGCTCAAGCAACCTACCCGGTTCCAACGTGGGCCACGCCATAAGGAACCCTATTTGGTCTTGCTCCGAGTGGAGTTTACCTTGCAACCGACTATTACTAGCGGCCCGGTGCGCTCTTACCGCACCCTTTCACCCTTACCAATCCGAAGATTGGCGGTCTTCTCTCTGCTGCACTTGTCGTGGGCTCACGCCCCCCAGCCGTTAACTGGCACTCTGCCCTGTGGAGCCCGGACTTTCCTCCCCCTGCGCATTTTCGTTGCAGGCAGCGATTATCTTGGCTAACTCGGCGCGAAGTATACATGAGAGCACCACACTACGCAGTAAACATTTACTGTTTTTCTTCAATAATTGTTTTGTAAAGCGCGTTTTTCTTCATACCAAAGTAATCGGCCACCACGCCACAGGCTTTTTTCATTGGCATTTCGTTTTCAAGTAGCGCTAACATTTTACGGGCTTCAGGCGGAATATCGTCAACTACCTTAGGTTTACCCGGCAGCATGAGCACTATTTCACCGCGCTGTTTAGTAGGATCGTCAGTTAAAAACTGCTTTAACTCAGCTACGGTGCCATTAAAGAAGGTTTCAAATGTTTTAGTGAGCTCTTTGGCAAATACCACTTGCTGCTCACTACCTAGCGCTGCTTCTAAATCGTCAAGGCTTGCCATAATACGGTGGGTACTTTCATACATAATGCTGGTGATGCTTGAGTTAACTGCATCTATAAAAAAGTCTTGGCGTGCTTTACTTTTAGCGGGCGTAAAGCCAATAAACTGAAAACGGTCGGTTGGCAGCCCTGAACAACATACCGCAGTAATTGCAGCGCATGCACCTGGTACAGGTGTTACAAGTGCGCCCTGCTCACGGCATAAATTAACAACCGCATAACCAGGGTCGCTTATAAGCGGCGTGCCGGCATCGGATACTAATGCAATATTTAACCCTTGATTAAGTTGGTCGATAATTTGCTGCGCTTTTTGCTTTTCATTATGGTCATGTAACGCAAAGGTTTTAGCCTTAATACCAAAGTGGCTGAGTAGCTTGCCAGTATGGCGAGTGTCTTCAGCAGCGATTAAGTCAACCTGCGATAATGTCGCGATTGCACGCTGACTTAAGTCGTCATAATTGCCGATTGGGGTGGCAACAACGTAAAGAGTGCCAATTTTCTGTGAATTCTCCTCATTTAACATTGAGGTCTCCTGCGTCAGTCAGTAATATAAGCAAATCGCGTTAACGTATGGGAAATCATTGTGCGACTTAAACTAGTTAGTCTATTAATTATATTGTCAGGGTTATCGGCGTGTAGCACAACCGAAAAACCAACTAAAACCAGCGATAACTTAAATAGCAGTGCCAATACGCTGAAAAATGAATCACTGAACGCGCAATCGATTTATCAATTAGCGCAAAACCGTTTTGGTGCAGATAAAATTCAACTGCTTTATAGTGCCCGTGATAGCGCCATTACTGAAGAAAACTGGCCGCTACTCGAAACAATATGTAGCGAACTTGCACTTACTGCCAGTGTTGATCAAATTCAAAACCGTTTATATATTGCCTTTGCACAAAAAGAGCAGAATAAAAATCAGCAAGCACTTGAAGTATTAAACTCACTTGAGGGACAACTCAAGCAACCCGAACATTTTGCCTGGCACCAATTTTTAACTGCCAGCATTTTTGCTTCTCAAAACTTGCCAAAACGTGCTGCACCCTATTTTTTTGCGGCGTCAGAATCTGCAACTAAAAACACTATTTCAATTCCTCAGCTTAGTGATGCACTTTGGAAAAATTTAAAGCAACTCTCATCTTACGCATTAGAACGATTTAACCGTGGTTCTGTTATTCAACAAGGTTGGGTTAACTTAGCTTTGTATCATCAAGTTTACGCCAACAGCTCGGTTGATTTAGACCAAGCCATTAATAATTGGCGCCGCCGTTACCTTGGGCATCCTGGTAACAATGTACTGCCAAAACAAGAAACGTATGCTAATGAATTAGCGCCAATTAATATTGAGCGTTTGGTTGTTTTACTGCCTCAGTCAGGTGCTAATAAGCGCCTTGGGGATGCCTTAAAAGCCGGTATATTGGCAGCGCTTGATAAAAAAGAGATCAACGAAACACTGTTTATAGATGAAAACACTGAAACAGAAGCGTTGAGCGCACAAATTTCTCAGTTACAGCCTGACTTTGTTATTGGCCCACTATTAAAAGCCAATATAGATAAGCTCGCTAATACCAATACATTACTCGATATACCCACCTTACATTTAAATACCTTTGATGGCGAAAGAACCTCGCTGCAACATTACTTTTTTGCGCTTAATCCTGAACATGAAGTACAGCAAACGCTAGAGCACTTTTTAGCACAGGGTTATCAAAAGCCGATGTTGTTAGCGCCAAATAATACCAATGGCCAGCGCTTAGTTGACTACTTTAATCTGCAGTGGCAACGCTATAGTGAAACAACCACGCAAGTTGGTTTTTATAACGATAACAAAGATATGCCCAATACCATTACTAGCTTGTTAGAAGTTGATAAGTCAAAAGAACGTATTAAATCGGTTAAAGCACTTTTTAATAAAGAAGTTGAAAGCGAAACACGCTCACGTGGCGATATTGATGCCATTTACATACTCGGCGATGCCATTGAAACCCGATTAATTAAGCCTTACCTTGATGTTAATGTGAGTACCTTTGCCGATAGAATTCCTATTTACGCCAGCTCTAAAAGCCACAGTAAGCAAATAGATACCACTGACAAAGGTGATTTAGACGGACTCTACTTTACTGAACTGCCTTGGATGTTAGACTCACAAATTAAGCAACATAATCTGCGTCAGCAATACAATGATTTATGGCCTGAACAAGCCGATATAAGCCAACGTTTATTTGCGATGGCTTATGATTCCGTCACCATGCTTAACGATATTAGACAATTGAGTGTTACACCCGATAAATACTTTTCAGGGTTGAGCGGTAAATTGTCGATTAATAGTGCCGGTGATATTGAACGTTCACTGCAATGGGCTCAGTACAGCAACCGCCGAATAAAACCGGTGGAGTTAAAAACACAACGCCCTGTACCGCTATTTATGCAATCAGCTAACGATGGCATAACCATAATTAACTAAGGGGTCGACATGTCGTGGTTTAAACAGCTGTGGCAAAATAGTCGTGAAAAAGGCCAGTATTATGAGCGCCAAGCGCAAAAGTATTTAGAAGCACAAGGCTTAAAAGCCATTGAGCGTAATTATTACTGCCCCTATGGCGAACTTGATGTCATTATGAAAGACGGTCACACCTTAGTGTTTGTTGAGGTTAAGTTTCGTAAAAATAATATAAAAGGCGGCGCTAATTATGCTTTAAGCCCGCAAAAGCAAGCAAAATTAAGACGAACTATTTATCATTACCTCGCGGCTAAAAATTTAAAAAATCAGCCATTACGTATTGATTATGTTGCTATAACAGGCGAGCCATCACTACACATAAACTGGCTAAAAAACGTATTTTAATACCGAGCACATACAAATGAGTGAGCAATTATTACAACAGCTAAATTGCAAAATGCGTAGTTAAAAATTAACAAGCTGCTTCTAAAAATAATCATCCTTAATAAAGCGGGTGTGAGCTCACACAGAATTAGATATTAATTGTTGGTAATCCATGCAAGATACAATAAAAGAAATTTTTAAAGAAAGTATTCAAGTTCAAATTGCAGCAGGTGAAGTACTTCCTAGCGCATTGGAGTCAGCGGCATTCACCATTGCACAAAGCCTGATCAATGGTAATAAATTGATATGTTGCGGTACTGCAAATTGCCACATGTTGGCGCAACACATGGCAGGCGTACTAGTAAATTTTTACGAAACAGAACGCCCTTGCTTACCTGCAATCGCTCTCTCGCAAGAAAATATTAACCTAGGTCAAGGCCATCAAATAGATGACCACGATACCTTTGCGCGCCAAGTACGTGCCTTTGCTCAGCAAGGTGACTTATTATTGGTACTTGCCATTAATGGTAATGAAAAACACATAATTTCTGCTGTAGAAGCGGCACTAACCAAAGATATGAAGGTCATAGTAATGGTAGGTGATGATGGCGGTGAACTCGTTGGCCTGCTTGGCCATAACGATGTAGAAATTCGTACGCCGTCTAAGCGCCCGAGTCGCATTATTGAATCGCATTTAGTGAACCTTCACTGTTTAAGTGAATTGGTAGATTTAACCCTTTTCCCGCAGGACGAAAATTATGTTTAAACGCTCCCTGATTATTTTAGGCACCGTTGTGTTATTACAAGGTTGTGCTGCTGCTGTAGTGGCCGGTACAGCCAGTGCTGTTACTGCAGCAAACGATAGACGAACCATTGGCTCGCAAATAGACGACAACAACATTGAAATAAAAGCCAGTATTGCTATTAGCGAAGATGAACGCCTTAATAAGTTTGCTCATATCAGCGTTATAAGCGTAAATGGCGTGGTTTTAATGGTAGGGCAAGTTCCTAACCAAGAAATGAAAAACCAAGCGTTTAAAACCATTGAGAACCTATCTGGTATTCGCAAAATTCACAACCAACTACGCATTGGCTCTAATATTGGTATTACCACGCAAACACACGACTCATGGTTAACCTCAAAAGTAAAAGCGCAGCTTTTAGCGGCTGAAAACATCAGCAGTAATAATATAAAAGTAGTGACTGAAAATGCCGAAGTATACTTAATGGGGCTAGTATCTGACGCTGAAGCAAACCAAGCTGTTAATATAGCTCGCAACATCTCTGGCGTAGAGCGGGTAGTTAAAGTGTTTGAGTATTTGTAAAAGTCTCAGGTTCGAGGTTCGAGGTTCGAGGTTCGAGGTTCGAGAAATTTAAAAACCTTGCGGGTAATATCGCAAGGTTTTTTTATACCTGTAGCAGCGGGGTCACCCCGCGTCGTTATTAGGTTTTAGTATTACGCCCGTCACCCGTCCCCCGTCGCCCGCTGCCGTGAACCCAAACTCCGTGCTTGGCTTAATCTCTACCTAATACCTAATACCTAGCACCTAGCACCTTTGTCTTTAACCAGACGCGGGATAAACCCGCTGCTACATCAATCAACCTTACCCCGCTTCTCGCAGCCCGTCGCCCGTGAACTTTCACCTTTCACCTTTCACCTTTCACCTTTCACCTTTCACCTTTCACCTTTCACCTTTCACCTTTCACCTTTCACCTTTCACCTTTCACCTTTAGCCTTTAGCCTTTCACTTTTCGCCTTATATTTTCATACAGACATAAAAAAACCGCTTCTTAAGCGGTTTTTTTTCTAACATTTACGGGCTATTTTATAACGCGTAAATGCGAGCCTTTTTTCTTTTCAGGCTTGGGAGCTGGCGTTTCATCAACTTGTTCAGGTGATGAATCGACACTTTCAAGCTCTGGAGCAAAATCGTCTTCGTCCTCTAAAAACTCATCTGCAGTAAAGACTGTGCCTTCGCCATTTTCACGTGCATATATTGCAAGTACAGCCCCTAAAGGCACGTACACTTGCATTGGCTGGCCGCCAAAGCGCGCGTTAAAGCTAAGCTGAGTATTATCTAACGAAAACTGCGTAACCGCCGAAGGGCTTATGTTCAATACAATTTGGCCATCTTGAACAAACTGTGTTGGCACTTGCACTGCAGGAAAGTCAGCATTAACCACTAAGTGTGGCGTGCATTCGTTATCAACAATCCAATCAAGAAAAGCGCGTAGTAAATAAGGACGATTAGAAGTCATTATAAACGGATCTCACGCTCTGCTTCAGTTAAAGAAGCTTGGAATGATTCACGTTCAAATAAACGGATCATATACTCTTTAAGTTCTTTAGAGCCTGCACCATTAAGCTCAATACCAAACTCTGGTAAACGCCATAACAGTGGTGCTAAGTAACAATCAACTAAGCTAAACTCCTCACTCATAAAGTAAGGCGCTTCACTAAAGATGGGTGCTATTGCAAGCAATGCTTCGGTAAGCTCTTTACGCGCTTGCGCGGCATCAGAAGTGTTGTTAATGATTTTTTCAGCTAGGCTGTACCAATCAGTATCAATACGGTGCATCATTAATCGACTACGACCACGCATGACCGGATATACAGGCATTAGTGGAGGATGAGGAAAACGTTCATCAAGGTATTCCATGATGATGTTTGCCTGATATAAACCAAGCTCACGGTCAATCAGTGTTGGCACTGTGCCATAAGGGTTAATTTCGTGAAGTGCTTCTGGCAGGTTATCCTTTTCAGCCATATGAATATCTACACTTACACCTTTTTCAGCAAGTACAATGCGTACTTGGTGGCTATACATACAGTTAGCACCAGAAAAAAGGGTCATTACAGGGCGCTTATTGGCAGCTACGGCCATGCCTACCTCCATTAAATAACTAAAACAGCAATAGGGGCTTAAGCCCCTATTGCAAAATTACCTTTAAATATGTTCAAACTTAATGAACATCTCTCCAGTATTCTTTCTTAAGCATAAATGCCAAGATAAATAGAATCACTAAGAATCCAAGTACCTTAATACCTAGCGCTTCCGACTCGAGACGTGTAGGTTCACCTACATACTCTAGGAAATTCGTTAAATCACGAACTGCTTGGTCATATTCATCTACACTTAATTCGCCCGTACCATCTGTTTTTGTACCAGTAATATGAGTGGTTGTTACACCATCTACTGTTACTTCTTCAGTAATTGCAGTAGGAACACCTTGCAACTCTTGAAGAACATGTGGCATACCCACCGATGGGAATAACGTATTATTTACGCCAAACGGACGAGATTCATCTTTGTAAAACGATTTTAAATAGGTGTAAATCCAATCACTGCCACGCACACGCGCAACATTTGTTAGATCCGGCGGAGCCGCACCAAACCATTTTGCAGCATCTTCTTTAGCCATAGCATTATTGATATGACTACCTACTTTTGAACCATCAAAAATAAGTTGCTCTTGACCAATCTCTGTTGGAATACCAATATCGCGAAAAGTACGTTCATAACGTTGATACTGCATTTGGTGACAACCAAGACAGTAGTTCATGAACAACTTTGCGCCACGTTGCAAAGAAGGTTGATCAGATATATCGTTACCCGCTTCCATTAGAGGAACTGACGGGCCTGCAGCCATTGCAGGTAACACGTTTACTGATAAAGCAAATAAACCTATTAGCAGCTTTTTCATCATTTCGTTAACCTCTCAGGCAATGGCTTAGTTTTTTCATTCTTACTGTAAACGAATAACAGTACGAAGAACATAAAGTAAGTCACAGTACAGATTTGCGATACAAGCGTTTTAAAATCAGTTTGTGGTGTAGCACCAACCCAACCTAAAAGAACGAAAGTAACAACAAAACCTGCAATGTTCCATTTGTGGAAACCACAACGGTAACGAACTGAACGAACCGAACCACGGTCAATCCAAGGTAATAATGCTAACACAACAATTGATGCACCCATTGCAGCAACACCCATTAGTTTGTCAGGGATTGCACGTAAGATTGCATAGAATGGTGTAAAGTACCAAACAGGGAAAATATGCTCTGGTGTTTTAAGTGGGTTAGCTGCTTCAAAGTTTGGCGCTTCTAAGAAGAAACCACCCATAGCAGGCATAAAGAACACAACCCAACAGAACAAGATTAAGAAACCAACCACGCCCACAATATCTTTTACTGTGTAATAAGGGTGGAACGGAATCGCATCAATAATGTCTTTTTTATTAGTGTAGTATTCATGGAACTTAAATTTAGGCTTATCTTCTTCAGCCACAGTTCCTTTTTTACGTTTGTTATCAATACCGTCTGGGTTATTAGAACCCACTTCGTGTAGTGCAACAATGTGTAAAAATACTAAGATAACAATAACCAATGGCAATGCAATTACATGTAATGCAAAGAAGCGGTTAAGCGTTGCACCTGAAATTACATAGTCACCACGGATCCACAGTGTTAAGTCATCACCAATAACCGGGATAGCCCCGAATAATGAAATGATTACCTGTGCACCCCAGAACGACATTTGGCCCCATGGTAATAAGTAACCCATGAATGCTTCAGCCATTAGGGCTAAGAAAATGAACATACCAAACAACCACAATAACTCACGTGGTTTTTGGTAAGAACCGTAGATCATGCCACGGAACATATGCATGTAAACAACGATGAAAAACGCAGATGCACCCGTTGAATGCAAATAACGTAGTAACCAACCGTACTCTACATCACGCATGATGTATTCTACTGATGCAAATGCACCTTCAGCAGATGGTACATAGTTCATCGTTAACCAAATACCTGTAAGTATTTGATTTACTAGTACTAACATAGCTAGAGAGCCGAAGAAGTACCAGAAGTTAAAGTTTTTTGGTGCTGGATACTGTGCAATGTGCATGTTCCAAACACGTGTCATTGGGATACGGTCGTCTATCCACTCAACAATTTTACCAAACATTAGGCCACCCCTTGTTCTTCGCCCACTAAAATAGTGGTCTCATCAAGAAAAGTATATGGTGGAATTTCTAAATTTAATGGTGCAGGTACCGATTGGAATACACGGCCAGCCATATCAAACTTAGAACCGTGACATGGACAGTAAAAACCGTCATCAGTCCCTTCCACTTTCTCACCAAAGCCACCTTGTAAAAAGCTAGGTGAACAACCTAAATGCGTACAAATACCTACAGCGACAAAAATCTCTGGGCGTAATGAACGGAAATCATTGGTTGATGATTCTAATTGTTGTGGCTCTTGCGATTGCGGATCACGAAGTTGACCTTCATGTTCTTTCATCTGCTCAAGCATTTTTGGGGTCCGTGATACAACCCATACAGGTTTACCACGCCACTCGACACGTATTAATTGTCCTGGCTCAAGTTTGCTGATATCTACTTCTACAGGCGCACCCGCAGATTTAGCTCGCTCACTTGGATTCCAAGACGCAATAAAAGGAACAGCAGCCCCAGCCGCACCAACACCACCAACAACAGAGGTAGCTATGGTTAAAAAGCGACGTCGGCCATTGTCTACAGGCGCATTGCTCATCCACTTATCTCCACTATGATTCTCAACACTTGCTATATTGAGAACATCAGTTACAGCAGGTTAATTTTTCGAATTTTAAAAGAGAAACGATCATAATTAAAACCCTTGTTTAAAACAAGGTTATTCACAGCCTCCTGCTCGAATAAACCTGACTTGCTCAAATAGTTGATTAAGTTAGCTCGAGTATGAAACCAAATGACTATAGTATCGCTTCCGTAAAAACAATTTGTAAACAAGTACAATCTCACCAACTAAGTACAGTAACCACTGAATTTGGCGACATTAAACTCATTCACTTTATTTGCCCGCCAATTGTAGCAAAAAAATTCACCAATTAACTGATGGATTTAAACTAATTGCGATAATTATTTAACTTTTTTTGCGTTAGTCAGTCATTTTCAAGCTTTCGTTCAATAAATACGCATACTTTGCCGATTCTGATCAAGCTAATATCGACATTAGTCGTAAGGGGAAAAGGTTCGGGGTTCGGGGTTCGGGGTTCGGGGTTCGGGGTTCGGGGTTCGGGGTTCGGGGTTCGGGGTTCGGGGTTCGGGGTTCGGGGTTCGGGGTTCGGGGTTCGGGGTTCGGGGTTCGGGGTTCGGGGTTCGGGGTTCGGGGTTCGGGGTTCGGGGTTCGGGGTTCGGGGTTCGGGGTTCGGGGTTCGGGGTTCGGGGTTCGGGGTTCGGGGTTCGGGGTTCGGGGTTCGGGGTTCGGGGTTCGGGGTTCGGGGTTCGGGGTTCGGGGTTCGGGGTTCGGGGTTCGGGGTTCGGGGTTCGGGGTTCGGGGTTCGGGGTTCGGGGTTCGGGGTTCGGGGTTCGGGGTTCGGGGTTCGGGGTTCGGGGTTCGGGGTTCGGGGTTCGGGGTTCGGGGTTCGGGGTTCGGGGTTCGGGGTTCGGGGTTCGGGGTTCGGGGTTCGGGGTTCGGGGTTCGGGGTTCGGGGTTCGGGGTTCGGGGTTATCATGCATTTTTAATCATAGAAGTCAATTTACCAAGCGTTTTCCCAATACTCTCACACTCATTTAAAGCGTATTCTGTTTGTTCATAATTAATATGACCTAACTCAAAAGCAATCATTAGCTGAGTTTTTAATTCACCGACAGACCCTTTAGCCACAGAAAGAAAATAAGCTCTTTCTTTATCAGAGTAACGCTCATAACCCTCTGCAATATTGCTAGGCACTGAAACTGCGCTTCGACACATTTGATCTTTTAAGCCGAAATCCCTCAAAGCAGCAAAGGTTTGGTATACAAACAAACTTAATGAGAAAGACTTTTTCCATACATCTAAACTTTCATACCTCACAACCACTCCTTAGCCTTAATCCCGCATTCATCATAAATTATAGTAAACATATAATTTAACGCACGGAACTTAATCTCTTTCGCAGCTCGGTTCTCGTAGCCCGTTACTCGAAACTCATTATCTAAAAACAAAAAACCCAGCATAAGCTGGGTTTTTGAATTCTTGATAACGTAAAAATTAACGTTTTGAGAACTGTGGACGCTTACGCGCTTTCTTAAGACCCACTTTCTTACGTTCAACTTTACGTGCATCACGAGTAACGAAACCTGCTTTACGAAGTTGTGGACGTAGTGACTCGTCAAACTCCATAAGTGCACGAGTGATACCGTGACGGATAGCACCAGCTTGACCAGTAGTACCACCACCGGCAACGGTGATGTGTAAGTCAAACTTTTCAGTCATGTCTACAAGCTCAAGAGCTTGACGAACAACCATGCGTGCTGTTTCGCGACCAAAGTACTCTTCTAAAGAGCGCTTGTTGATTACGATGTTACCAGTGCCTGGGCGTAAGAATACGCGAGCACTTGAACTTTTACGACGACCTGTACCGTAGTATTGATTTGCCATGATAGTGCTCCTTAAATGTCTAGAACCTGAGGCTGTTGTGCAGCATGATTGTGCTCAGTACCCGCGTAAACTTTAAGTTTACGGTACATAGCGCGGCCTAAAGGACCACGTGGCAACATGCCTTTAACAGCTTTTTCGATGATCATTTCAGGCTTTGCAGCTTGAAGTTTATCAAAAGTAGTAGACTTAAGACCACCTGGGAAACCAGAGTGAGCATAGTACACTTTGTCTTTGAATTTGTTACCAGTAACAGTAACTTTCTCAGCGTTAATAACGATGATGTAATCACCAGTATCTACGTGCGGTGTGTACTCAGCTTTATGCTTACCGCGTAGGCGATGAGCGATTTCAGTAGCGATGCGACCTAAAGTTTTACCTTCAGCGTCAACTACGTACCAGTCACGTTTTACTGTTTCTGGTTTAGCAACAAACGTTTTCATTTATAAAAATCCAATGTTTTTCAATTAAAACCACAGGTAGTTATGTTTAACTACCGCTCTAAGTTTGCTACAACCCCTTCGAGTTTTAGACTTTTGCGCCGCTCACAAGTGGCTAAACTATATGAGGACATAGAACGCAACGTGGCAGACGCGGGAGTATACCAGCACTTAAACTACATTGCTACCGGCCGGTTGTTTTTTCCTCAAGAAAAGTTTGGGTTCGGGGTTCGGGGTTCGGGGTTCGGGGTTCGGGGTTCGGGGTTCGGGGTTCGGGGTATTTAAAAACCTTGCGGTTAACATCGCAAGGTTTTTTTATACCTGTAGCAGCGGGTTCACCCCGCGTCAGTATTTGGCTCAAGGTGTTAGGCCCTTTGCCCGTTGCCCGTTGCCCGTTGCCCGTTGCCCGTTGCC